>JAGBEG010000005.1 GCA_017937095.1 Roseburia sp.
CATGAATCCCGAGTATGCACCGGAGCGCCTGGAAGGCTTCTTATGTGCGGTACTGAAGCGGAAAGTAAAGATTCTGCGGGTGCTGCCCAATGATTCCACGCGAATTTCGGATGAAGGCTCGCTTCTTATTACGGATATCGTTGTGGAACTTGAGGACGGTGCGCTTGCCAATGTCGAGATTCAAAAAATCGGTTATGGATTCCCCGGGGAGCGGAGCGCCTGCTATTCGGCGGATATGCTCCTGCGCCAGTATAGGAGAGTGCGCTCCAGACAGGGGGATGATTTTTCCTACCGCGATGTTAAAAATGTCTATCTGATCGTGATTTATGAGAACAGTCCCAAAGAATTTAAGGACTTTCCGGAGGTCTACCATCATCATGCGAGACAGGTGTTTGACAGCGGATTACAGATCAATCTGCTGCAGGAATTTGTTATGATACCCCTTGACATTTTCCGCGCCCAAATGCACAATAAACCTATAGAAACACCGTTGGAGGCGTGGCTGACATTTCTTGGCGAGGATAAGCCGGAGAGGGTAATCGAACTGATTGCGGCATACCCTAAGTTCAAAGAAATGTACGCGACGCTGTATGAGATGTGCCGGAACACAGAGAGGGTGATGAGGATGTTTTCAGAAGAACTGCGGATCTTAGACCGTAATACGGTGAAGTATATGATCGAAGAGCAGCAGAAGGAGATTGATTCGTATAAGGAGCAGTTGCAGCAGAAGGATGAAGAATGGAATCGGAAGTTGGAGCAGAAGACTGAAGAGCTGAATCAGAAGGAAGCAGAACTGCACGCAGTGCAGCAACAGTTAGCAGAACTTGCGGCAGAGCTTGACGCGGTCAGGGGAAGGGCGTCAAAATAATGGAATAACTAACGTTGAACAACAAAGGCAGCACGGTATGTGCTGCCTTATCCTTCTATTTCCACTCCTTTTTCTGTGTCAGATAGCACAGTCCCCCGATGATGAGACCACCGCCGATAAAGTTTCCGAGCATTACGAAGAAGAAGCTTGGAAGTGAATTGAAAACATTTAGCGAAGCAAGCTGCGCATCGGTCAGGGAATACAATGTCTTTGCCTGCTCGACGTAGGCGGGATTCTTTGCTGCCAGAATCCCGGCGGGGATATAGTACATATTGGCGACAACATGTTCGAAGCCAGATACCACAAACAGCCAGATCGGAAAAAAGATGGCAAGAATCTTGCCTGCAATCTCTTTTGCTGTGCCCGCCATCAGGATCGCAACGCAGACGAGCACGTTGCAGAGGATGCCGGAAAGTACCATGCGGTACGGGGAGAGTGCGATTTTCTTGACAGCGACGCTGATGGTATAGGCGCCGAGCTTCCCGGACGTATAGTCGAACTGACCGCTTAAATATACGAGCAGGGCAATAAAAAGCGCGCCGATAAGATTGCTGAAAAATACAATCACCAGATTGCGGAGCATCTGGGACCATTTGATTTTCTTATCCCATGCAGCCATTGTCATCATGCAGTTGCCGGTAAACAGCTCGCCGCCGACCAATACGATCATCATAAGCCCCGCCGGGAAAATGACTCCGGCAAGGGTGCGCTGTAAACCGACATTTGCGATATCATGTACTGCAACATTGCTCCCTGCGCCGCCTAAGGCAATAAAGATGCCTGCGAGTATGCCAAGCAGAATCATCCTGCCAAGGGGCATTGCCGCCTTGGCGATTCCGGCGTTTATCGTTCCCTCTATTACGTTTTTTGGTGAACTAAAGTTCTGTTCCATTCATCGTTTCCCTATCTTTCCTGTGTCAATGCAAACGGCTGAATTTATGTTATCATCCCTGCATCTTAAAATCAATATTTCAGATTGATTTTACTTCTCAATTAGCAGGAGAGGGACGTTGCATACCGTGGACGCATTGACGGGCGAATGCGAATCGAATATAATGATTTCATTGCAAGCAGAACAGGGGGATTGTCCGATGAAACATTTAATCAGGCTGACCGATTACACGCAAAATGATATCTATGATATTTTTGAGATTGCCGATGAAATCGGGCAGGGAAGGTATCATGAAATTTTAAAAGGCAAAAGCGTTATCTTATTTTTCCCAAATTCCAGCATCAGGACGAGAGTTACCTTTGAAAAGGGAATTTTTTTGCTGGGCGGACAGTCGATCCTGTTTCCGACGGAGACTCTGGATAAAAAGGAAGATTTGCGGGATGTCTGCGGCTATCTGAATAATTGGGCGGACATGATAATCGCAAGGCACAAAGATATAGGCGTATTGGAAAGAATTGCAAAATATTCCAATGTGCCGGTTATCAATGCTATGACGGATATAAATCATCCATGTGAAATTATGACGGATATGTACGCATTATCAAAAATCAGACAGGATTTTCGAAAGGACAAGTACTTGTTCTGTGGGCAAAAAGGAAATATCGGATTGGCATGGAAAGAGGCTGCTGACGTTATGGGGCTTGATTTTGCGCAGTGCTGTCCTAGGGGCTATGAGATGGAGCATGTGACGGCGTACCATGACATTAACGAGGCGGTCGTGGGAAAGGATATTATATGCACGGATTCGCTGCCGCAGGATGTACTGGAAGATTTCAGAAATTGTCAGGTTACAAAGGATGTTATGAAAAGGGCGAACCAAGGCGCGGTATTAAATCCGTGTCCGCCGTTCTTCCGGGGCGAAGAGGTTTCCGGGGATGCAATAGAATCAGAATACTTCGTGGGATATGAATTTAAGAAATATTTACTGACGGTGCAGCAGGCGATTATGGTTTACTGTCTCACCCGTTAGGCTGTCTTATCCGTTAGACCGTCTCATTCATCAGGGAGAAGGAGCGGATCAGAGTAAGGGAAATCGAGAGGACAATGTGCTTAGGAAGGGGACACAGCTTGAAAGACGTATTTTTGGTATATGACACATGCTGCTTTTATGAGATTGTCATTTTAAACTATTTTATGAGTTTTACGAAATGTGATGTTGTGCTTTGCTCATTGGACGGAAAGCCCATACGCACGATGGAAGGCTATTCCGTGAACGCTGACGTCACGTTAAACCAGATGGATTTGTCAGAGGTGAGGAGCTTTGTCGTTCCCGGAGGAAATGTAAAAAATGTCGATCTGCCTGAGGTGAGACGCATATTGCAGGAATTGAGCAAAAACGGAAGACTGATTGCAGGAATTTGTGCGGGTGTTGATCTGCTGGACGATGCGGGAATACTCTGCGGTATACGTTCTACGCATTCCACGGGGGAAATCGCAGTGAAAGATGGGAATATCGTCACGGCAAGGGCGAACGGATATGTTGACTTTGCAATCGAGGTCGCAAAAGCGTTAGACTTATTTGAGGACGAGGCGGATTTGCAGGAAACGATTGATTTCTGGAAATATCACAAGAGTATGGAGTAGGAGAAGAAACGGAGACGACAATGAGTAAGAAAACAATGGAATTATATATACACATTCCGTTTTGCGTAAAGAAATGCCAGTACTGCGATTTCCTGTCCTTTGCGGCGGACGAGAGCACACAGAACGCCTATGTGCAGGCGCTCCTTCGTGAGATTGCCTACTATGGGTCGCGCTGCAGTGATTATCTTGTGACGACGGTATACATCGGCGGGGGAACGCCTTCATGGCTTCGAGAGGAGTCGATGGAGGAAATCATGACGGCGGTGAAGCGTTCTTTTGCGCTGGCGTCGGATGCGGAGGTTTCGATCGAGTGCAATCCGGGAACGGTGACGGATCGCAAGTTCGCTGTGTACAGGAGAGCCGGAATCAACCGCATCAGCATCGGGCTTCAGTCGGCGTCGGATGAGGAATTAAAGCTTCTGGGGCGTATCCATACCTACGATCAGTTTCTAAAGACTTACGAGCTGGCGCGTAAGAACGGATTTTTAAATATCAATGTCGATATTATGAACTCCCTGCCGGGACAGACGGCGGAAGGACTCGGACAGACTTTACAGCAGGTGCTGCGTTTAAAGCCGGAGCATATTTCGGCATATTCCCTGATCATCGAGAAGGGTACGCCGTTTTACGACCTGTATAAATTCGATGCAGTGAAGCAGCAGGCGGGAATGCAGACGTTCGTGCTTCCCACGGAGGACGAGGTCTACCGGATGACCAAGCTGACGGAGCAGGTGCTTAAGAAAGCGGGCTATGAGCATTATGAGGTTTCCAATTTTGCAAAGCCGGGGTATGCGTGCAGACACAATATTGGTTACTGGGAACGGGAAAACTATCTGGGACTGGGGCTTGGCGCGTCTTCCCTGATGGAAAATATCCGCTACAGCAACACGCGTGAACTGTATGAATATCTGGAACAGTGTGAGAATATCCACGAAGGCGTGTGGGAGAATGAAGTGTCCGAAGAGCGGGCGGACGGCGCGTATTCATATAAGGAAGAACTTCCGGCGACAAACCTTCATGCGTCTGCGGAACGAATCAGCAGGAAGGGGCAGATTGAGGAATTTATGTTTCTCGGACTGCGCATGACAGACGGCATTTCAAGAGAACGCTTTGAGAAATGCTTCGGCACGCAGATCGAGGCAGTCTATCAGGAGGTTCTTTCGCATTTGCAGGCGGAGGGATTGCTTCAAAAACGTGCCGGGCGCATTTTTCTGACGGAGCGGGGACAGGACGTCAGCAACTATGCGCTGGCGCAGTTTTTATTGTAGTCTGCAATCTTAAGAAAATCTTCATGAATATTCATTCGCGTTTTGGACGGATTTGGACTAGAATAAAAGGAGAGTGTTTGGGGAGTGAAGTGATGTGAATGCAGAGAAGAGAAGGAAAAGAAGAATCCGAAACATGGTTTGCGTTCTGTACAGCATCATTCAGCTTTCAATTGCGATCGCCGGCTTTTGGGTGCTTGGCGGTGTATTAAAGAAGCTGGATGTGACGGAGACCGTTTTGACGATACAAGGAGAGGTCATTGTGCCGGAAGAGGATAAGGAAGAGCCGACGGGACCGGTCATTTGTATTGATGCGGGACACGGGGGCAAGGATAACGGCTCGGAGTCCGGGGCACATGTGGAGAAAGATGATAATTTAAAGCTGGCACAGGCGGTGGCTGCGTACCTTAAAGGAAAGAATGTCAGTGTCGTCATGACGAGAGAGGACGATACTTTCTTAAGTCTGGAAGAGCGCTGCAATATTGCAAACCAGAGCAATGCGGATTATTTTGTCTCGCTGCACCGCAATGACGGCGAGGGCTACGGCGTGGAGACATGGGTGTACAGCGGAGCGACGGATGAGACGGTGATGCTGGCGGAGCAGATCATGGCGGAATTGGATGAAGCCGGGATTCAGCGCAACCGCGGCGTTAAGAAGGGAACGCAGAAGAGCGAGTCGGGCAACTATTACGTGAATATTCATTCGGACATGCCATCCTGCATCGTGGAGATGGGATTTGTCGGGAATGCGGCGGATAATCAGTTGTTGGAGGAGAAGCTTAGCGACTATGCGGCGGCAATCGGGGATGCGATTCTTTCCACCTATGAAATTTATAACGGCGCGTCGGGCGATGCGTCGGGGCAGAACCCGGACGGCGCCGGAGACGGTACGGCAGGGCAGAATACAGAGGGTGCAGACGGAAGCGTGACAGGGCAGGATGACGGAGCGGACGCAGGTACTTCACCCGGGCAGGTGACGCAGGCGATCGCGCTTGACGGATTGGATACGACCATTGTAAATTGGGGGCTTGGCAGGAATGTCGACGAGCAGAACCGTCCGGTCGATGCGGTCAGCGCACAGGAGAAATACGGTGCATACAACGCTGTATTTCTGGGCGAAGACGAAAAGAGCATTTATCTGACCTTTGATGAGGGCTATGAGTACGGCTGTACGGAATCCATTCTTGATACGTTAAAGGAAAAGGGGGTCTCTGCGGTATTTTTCGTGACAGAGCCGTATGCAAAGGCGGAGCCGGGGCTGGTACAGCGTATGATCGACGAGGGGCATGTCGTCGGAAATCACAGTGTGACGCACCCGTCGGCAGGAATTCCGTCCTTAAGCATCGAGCGGCAGCAGGAAGAGGTCATGGGAAATCATCAGTACATAGAGGAGAATTTCGGATATGACATGTATCTGTTCCGTTATCCGGCCGGAAAGTTCAGCGAACAGACGCTTGCAATCGTGAATAACTGCGGCTATCAGAGCGTGCTCTGGAGCTTTGCCTATATGGACTATGATGTGAACAACCAGCCGGATGAGAAGGAGAGCCTTCAGAAAATGACGGACAGGCTGCATCCGGGAGCCGTCTATCTGCTGCACGCGGAGTCAACGACGAATGCAGCGGTGCTCGGAGATTTTATCGATGCGGCGCGGGAAGAGGGATATACGTTTGCGACGTTATAGCGCGGGCGGTTTGTGCCGCCAATAGTGCGGGTGGTTTGTGCCGCCAGCGCCTTGACATTTATGTGAAAGTCGTGTAATCTAAAACACAGTTTAAAGCGGATAGATCACGCAGACTTGCTTTGGGCAGGGGCGTGACACGAGAACGCCGCGTTGGAAGGGAAGGTGAAAGGATGTGCGGAATTTCCTGTAAGTAGAGAATCAAATATGCATATCAGGGAAAAGTGCGTGAAGTACTCCGGCAGAGCCGGACTTCTTGGTATGCTCTTTACACAGGGAATCCATATCTTTTCACCGGAAGAAATCTATGGTATGGGCAGAGTGCCGCATACCGTGTCAGAGGAGATGCGAGGATGCTCGCATCTCCTTTTTACGCAAAGAAGCAGAGTCTGAAATTTGCTTACTTGTGCAGCGATGGAGTGCATTTTCTGTGGGAGCATACGCGCTTTTCTTGCACCGCTATATCTGGGAACAGACGGCGGTGATGACGGAAAGGACGTGATTATAAATGTTACAGGTAAAGAATCTTACGATTACTCACAGAGCGGATGACAGAGAGCTGTTAAACAATTTTTCAATGGTACTGGGAGACGGTGACAAGGCGGCGTTGATCGGTGAGGAGGGAAACGGAAAATCCACGCTGTTAAAGCTTTTATATGACGAGACACTTGTAGATAACTATGTGGAATATTCCGGGGAAATTATAAGGAACGGGGCGCGCATCGGATATCTGGCGCAGGAGCTTGCACCGGAGAACCGGGGGCTTAGCATCTATGAATTTTGCGCGGAGAGTACGGCGTTTTACGACCTCACGCCAAAGGAGCTTTCCGGTATTGCGGCGAGGCTGATGCTTCCGGCGGACTTTTTTTACGGGGAGAGGCTGGTGGAGCAGCTTTCCGGCGGGGAGAAGGTAAAATTGCAGCTCGCACGGATTCTGATGGAACAGCCGGATATGCTGTTCTTAGATGAACCGTCAAATGATATTGACCTGGATACTTTAGCGTGGCTGGAGAATTTTATACAGGAGACGAAGACGCCTGTTCTTTATATATCGCACGATGAGACGCTCTTAGAGCGCACGGCAAATAAAATCATTCATATCGAACAGATCCGGCGAAAGACGAAGAGCCGCTATACGGTCGCAGCAGTCGGCTATGCAGAGTATGTAAGCCGCAGGGAGAGCGGTCTTATCCGTCAGGAGCAGGCGGCGAGGAAAGAGCGGGACGAATACCAAAAACAGCAGGAGCGTTTCCGGCAGATTCAGCAGAAAGTGGAGCATCAGCAGAATGCGATTTCCAGACAGGACCCGCACGGAGGACGGCTGCTAAAGAAAAAGATGCATGCGGTAAAATCGTTAGAGCGCCGTTTTGAAAAGGAATATGAGAACATGACGGAGCTTCCCGAGACGGAGGACGCGATCTACATCCGGTTTGGTGAGAAGAATGTCCGGCCGAACGGAAAGCGGGTGTTGGATTTCGCACTTCCCGAGCTTCGGGCGGGCGAGCGTCTGCTTGCAAAAAACATCCGGCTTTCGGTCATCGGACCGGAGCATATCTGTATCGTCGGGAAAAACGGAATGGGCAAGACGACGCTGCTTCGGGAAATTGCCGGAAATTTACAGAAGCGGAGTGATATCCATGTGTTCTACATGCCGCAGAATTATGAGGACGCGCTTCCCATGGAACGGACGCCCGTAGAGTATCTTAGCAAAAGCGGCGATAAGGAAGAAATCAGCCGGATACGCACTTATCTCGGCAGCATGAAATATACGGCGGACGAGATGGGACACGCAATCGGGGAGCTTTCCGGCGGGCAGAAAGCGAAGCTTCTGCTGCTTAAGATGAGTATGGAGGGGTGCGACGTATTGCTTTTGGATGAGCCGACACGCAATTTTTCGCCACTCTCAAATCCGGTGATCCGGTCGATGCTAAAGGGATTTCGCGGCGCGATTATCAGCGTTTCGCATGACAGGAAGTACATCGGCGAGGTGGCTGAGACGGTGTATGAACTGACTGCCAACGGGCTTTATAAGGTGGAGCGTGAGCAGGCGTAAATGCACTAAAAAATTGGTAATAACTACCAAAAATGGAGTGAATTGATTGTTAATATAAGAGATAGATGATACAATTATGAATGTGGTAAAAACCACTGGGAAAGTACCCATGACAGGGTGGTAGCCTCCCGAGCCGTTGACCCGATTTTCCGGGAATACATAGGAAGGGAGGTGCGTGATATGACAGCATTTGAGGTTATCTCAATTTTGATTGGAATACTGACTTTGTTGGTGTCCCTTGGTAGCTTGATTGTTGCGTTTCTGACCTTTGTCGATAAGAGAAAATCTTATCGGGATAAGTGTAAGAAGAAATAAAAATGCCTATCCTGTCTGCCAACAGGATAGGCGGTGTCTGTAAGGACATTTAACCTTTCTCGAGAGGCATCCACCTTTGGAGTGGGTGCTTTTCTTATGCCTAATATAACACAGGGAATAAGGAATTTCAATCACATTTTCTGCAATCAGGCGTAGATAAGTCGTAAAACCGGGTTGCATACCCTAAAAATCCATGGTAGGATAAAAAGGACTAAAGATCAAGATGAGCTCTTATCCGAAGTCCAAGACACAACAAAAGTCCCTGACACCAAAAGCAGTGCTTGCGGTGGAAGCTATGGCGGTCATACGAATATTCCCTGTGGAGGGGCACTGCGCCCACCCACAGGATTTTGTGCGCTGTATGCAGGGAGAGTTTATCTGTATACAGCGCTTTTTCGTGCAATAGGAAACGAAACTGCGTCTTATTGCATAAAAGCCCTGCCGGGCAGGATGCCATGGAGGAATGAATTATGGAGACAAGAATCGCACTGATTGGAATTATCGTTGAGAATACGGATTCCATTGAACAACTCAATCATCTGCTGCATGAGTACGGAAGCCATATCATCGGCAGGATGGGGATTCCCTACCGTGAGAAGGGGGTCAACATCATCAGCGTTGCCATCGACGCGCCGCAGGATGTCATCAACGCGCTTTCCGGCAAGATCGGGCGGCTTTCCGGGATTTCGGCGAAGACCGTGTACTCGAATGTCGGGGAGAAGAAGCAGGCATAAGGAAAGAGGAACATGGGACAGGAAGAAATACGTCGCCCTCAAAGGGCGCGGCAGACAGGAAGAAACAAGGCAGACCAGAAGAAATGTGACAGGGAGGAAAGATGACAGGGGAATTTGAAATCATAGAGCACCTTGCCGCAGAGCGGACACTGTCCGCAGAGGAGCTTTCCGTACTGTTAAAGACGGAGAATGCGGATGCGCTGGAGAAACTGAGGAGTCTTGCGGCAGAGACGGCGCAGCGCATATACGGCAATGAGGTCTATATCCGTGGACTGATTGAATTTACAAATTACTGTAAGAACGACTGCTATTACTGCGGTATTCGAAGGAGTAACGGAGAGGCGCAGCGCTACCGTCTGACAGAGGAACAGATTTTGGAGTGCTGCAAGGAGGGCTATGGACTTGGTTTTCGTACCTTCGTGCTGCAGGGCGGCGAAGACCCGTATTTTACGGATGCGCGTATCTGCGGGCTTGTCGCGGCAATCAAGGCGAAGTATCCGGACTGCGCCTTGACGCTCTCCATCGGGGAGAAGCCGCGCGAGAGCTATCAGGCATATTTTGATGCGGGCGCGGACCGCTATCTGCTCCGCCATGAAACGGCGGATGAACTGCATTATGGGAGGCTTCATCCGCCGGAAATGTCATTTTCAAACCGGATGCGCTGTCTTAGGGATTTGAAGGACATCGGCTATCAGACCGGGTGCGGGTTCATGGTCGGTTCGCCGTATCAGACGACAGAGACGCTACACGCGGACCTGATGTTCATAAAAGAGCTTAAGCCTGAAATGGTGGGAATCGGTCCTTTTATCCCGCAGAAGGATACGCCGTTTGGGGAGAAGGCGGCAGGAACGCTCGAGATGACGCTTCGACTTCTAAGTATCATCCGGCTGATGCACCCGCATGTGCTGCTCCCCGCCACGACGGCGCTCGGCACAATTCATCCAAAGGGCAGGGAGCGGGGCATTCTTGCCGGGGCAAATGTCGTGATGCCCAACCTCTCCCCGGTGAACGTCCGGGAGAAATACAAGCTTTACGACAATAAGATATGCACAGGCGATGAAGCGGCAGAATGCCGTTTTTGCATGCAGCGGCGCATGGAGAGCATCGGTTATCAGGTGGTGACCGCCCGCGGCGACTATAAGGGATAAGTAATCGGATGAGAGGATTGTTTGTGCCGGGAAGAAAAATCCGGCAGAAAAACAGGATGAGGTTATGTGATACTGACCGGAAAGAAGACTGACCGGAAAGAATATGGAGGAAAAAATCATGTACAACGCAAAATCATTAAAAGCGGAGGAGTTCATCTCCGACGAGGAAATTCAGGCAACGTTAGCCTACGCAGACGAGAACAAAGACAATGTGGAGCTGATCGACGCGATCATCGCAAAGGCGAGAGAGCGCAAGGGCTTAGATCACAGGGAGGCGTCGGTGCTTTTAGCCTGTCAGATTCCCGAGAAGATCGAGGAGGTCTACGAACTGGCACAGCAGATTAAGAAGGATTTCTACGGAAACCGCATCGTTTTGTTTGCGCCGTTATATCTGTCGAACTACTGCGTCAACGGCTGTGTCTACTGTCCATACCATTTGAAAAACAAGCATATCGCGCGCAAGAAGCTGACACAGGAGGAAATCGTAAAGGAAGTCACCGCATTACAGGATATGGGACATAAGCGTCTTGCTATCGAGGCAGGCGAGGATCCGGTCAACAATCCGATTGAGTATATCTTAGAGTGCATCAACACCATTTACAGCATCAAGCACAAGAACGGCGCGATCCGCCGCGTCAATGTCAACATAGCTGCGACAACTGTAGAGAATTACCGCAAGTTAAAGGAAGCGGGTATCGGAACCTATATTCTGTTTCAGGAGACCTATCACAAGAAGAGTTATGAGGAGCTGCACCCGACCGGACCGAAGCACGACTATGCGTACCATACCGAGGCGATGGACCGCGCGATGGAGGGCGGCATTGACGACGTAGGACTCGGCGTGCTCTTCGGACTGGAAATGTACCGCTATGAATTTGCGGGACTTCTCATGCATGCGGAACACTTGGAGGCAGTACACGGCGTTGGACCGCACACGATCAGCGTGCCGCGTGTGAAGCACGCCGACGACATCGACCCGTCCGCCTTTGACAACGGAATCAGCGACGATATTTTTGCAAAAATCTGCGCGCTCATCCGCATTTCCGTGCCGTATACCGGAATGATCATTTCCACGAGAGAGAGCCAGGCAGTTCGCGAAAAGGTATTGCCGCTCGGTGTTTCCCAGATCAGCGGCGCATCGAGAACAAGCGTCGGCGGTTATGCCGAGCCGGAACCGGAGGAGGAGAATTCCGAGCAGTTTGACGTCAGCGACCAGAGAACCTTAGACGAGGTCGTGAACTGGCTGATGAAGATGGGTTATATTCCAAGCTTTTGTACGGCGTGCTATCGCGAGGGCAGGACAGGCGACCGCTTTATGGCGCTGTGCAAGAATATGCAGATCTTAAACTGCTGCCATCCGAATGCGCTGATGACCTTAAAGGAGTACCTTGAGGACTATGCGAGCGAGGAGACGAGAAAAATCGGTATGGAATTAATCGACAGAGAGCTGGAGAATATTCCGAATCCGAAGGTAAAGCAGACCGCTTACGAGCATATCCACGATATCGCGGAAGGAAAGCGGGATTTCCGTTTTTAACGCTGCCGGAAATATTGTGTTACCGCAGGACGTGTAACGTAACACGGGCATTTTGGAATGTAGATACGAACAGGGGAAATCGTATTTTGGGAAGGAAGATTAAATATGGCAGTGACATTAAATGAGACTCCGGGCAGCAGCCGCCTGCACATCGGAATTTTCGGAAGGACGAACAGCGGGAAATCCGCGTTCATCAACGCATTCACAAAGCAGGAGGTATCCATTGTCGCAAATGTGGCAGGAACGACGACAGATCCCGTCTACAAGGCAATGGAGGTTCACCCGCTCGGACCGTGTATCATCATAGATACGGCGGGCTTTGACGATGCAAGCGAGCTTGGAGCGCGGCGCGTGGAAAAGACGCGCCTTGCGGCGGAGAAGACGGAGATTGCAGTGATTCTGGTCGCAGGAGAAGAAAAAGAGGCTGCCGGAGGGCAGGCATCAGAAAGCGTAGGAGAAGAAAAAAAGGCTGCCGCAGAGCAGGCATCAGAAAGCGCAGGGGAAGAAAAAGAGACTGCCGGAGAGCGGGCATCAGAAAGCATATTCGAGGAGGAACTGCGCTGGTATCAGTTCTTCAAAAAGAAGAATACGCCGGTGCTCCTTGTCGTAAACAAAGCGGATATCAGAGACGACGCGGATGCGCTTCTCGCGCAGATCAAGAAGGAGACCGGGGAGGACGCGCTTCTCGTGAGCGCAAAGACCGGGGAAGGCATGGACGCGTTTAAGGAAGCGCTGATCCGCAAGCTCCCGGAGGATTACGGCAGCAGGCTGATTACCGGGGAACTGGTATCAGAGGACGATCTTGTGCTGCTTGTAATGCCGCAGGATATTCAGGCGCCCAAGGGCAGGCTGATCCTGCCACAGGTGCAGACCATTCGGGAGCTTTTAGATAAGAAATGCCTTGTCATGAGTGTGACGACCGATAAGCTTATCCCGGCGCTTGCGTCGCTAAAAGAACCGCCGAAGCTTATCATCACAGATTCGCAGGTGTTCGGCTATGTCTATGAGCACAAGCCCGCGGAGAGTATGCTGACCTCTTTTTCCGTGCTGTTTGCGGCATACAAGGGCGATCTTCCCTACTATGTGGAGGGCGCAAAGCAGATCGACGCATTGAAACCGGAATCTAAGGTGCTGATTGCCGAGTGCTGCACACATGCGCCGCTTGCGGAGGACATTGGCAGGGAGAAAATCCCGCGGATGCTGAGAAAACGTTTTGGCGAGAGCCTTTCGGTGGAGGTCGTGAGCGGAACGGATTTCCCGAAGGAACTTTCGGGATATGACCTGATTATCCAGTGCGGCGCGTGCATGTTCAACCGGAAATATGTGATGTCGCGGATTGAACGCGCGAAGGAGCAGCAGGTTCCGATGACGAACTACGGCGTGACGATTGCGCATCTGACCGGAATCCTGGATAAGATTACGCTGCCGGAATAGAAATAGGAGTAATGTCACCAATGGTGCAATGTATGTCATCAAAAGACAGTATTTCCCATAAAGCCTCGTCTGCAATTTGCCGAAATAATAAGAAATGTATGGTAAGGTTGATGCCGGGAGCAGCCGAAGGATTGGCGCAGGAAGAAAACAACGGACATCGGCAGGCAGAGAGGAGCAGGGATCATGGCGATCATGGGAATGGAGCGCAATTATGGTGCGGGCTATCTGTCGAACGAGGCAGAGATTTTTAAGAACAGGGGCGGCGCAGGCGGCAGGCAATATATTGACGGCGAAGGCTACGCGGCGAAAATCACGTCGGAAAAACATGCGCCTTATGACGATATGGCGGATGAGACGGGATTTATCACTTACCATGGCGTAATATTTCGCTGTGATAAGGAAAATAATCAGCTTACACTTGGCGATGTGAGCAATCCCGACAAAACAATCACGATTCCGCTTGAGGCGGGTGGCAGTCTCGTTGTCAACCGGGACAATCTCGGGGATTTGTCAAGGGCGATTACGATGTTCTCCGGGGAGGACGTAAGGCGGATCATGACTGCGATTGCACAGGACGCACAGTGTACGAGAAAACAGAATGAGATCGATGAGATGGAACATGAAGCCGGAATGAAGTTAGGAGGAGAAGAATGAACGATTTTATTTATTATACGCCTACTAAGGTCATATTTGGAAAAGGGAGCGAGACGAAGGTCGGTGCTTTGATTAAGGAGCAGAAGGGCACGAAGGTGCTGCTCCATTACGGCGGCGGCAGTGCGAGACGTTCCGGGCTTCTTGCACGCATAGAGGACTCTCTCTCAGAAGCCGGGATTGCTTACACAGAGCTTGGCGGCGTTGTGCCGAACCCGAGACTGTCTCTGGTGCGCGAGGGAATAGAACTTTGTAAAAAAGAAAATGTGGATTTTATCCTTGCAGTCGGCGGCGGAAGCGTTATTGACTCCGCGAAGGCGATCGGTTACGGCGTCTACCATGGCGGCGACGTGTGGGATTTCTATAATTTCAAACGGACGCCGGAGGGATGCCTTCCGATTGGTGCGGTGCTCACGATCGCGGCAGCGGGAAGTGAGATGAGTGATTCTTCGGTTATCACAAACGATGAGACGTGGGAGAAGCGCGGGGTGAACAGCAATTACTGCCGGGTGAAATTTGCGGTGATGAACCCGGAGCTTACGTTGACGCTTCCTGCGTACCAGACAGCATGCGGATGCGCGGATATTCTGATGCATACGATGGAACGTTATTTCAACCACGGCGACAATATGGAGCTGACGGACGGCATTGCGGAGGCGCTGATGCGCACGGTCATCAAGAATGCGAAGATTCTCGTAAAGGAGCCGGAGAACTACAATGCCAGAGCAGAGGTCATGTGGGCGGGAAGCCTTTCGCACAACGGACTGACCGGATGCGGTACGGACGGCGGCGACTGGGCGACGCACAAGTTTGAGCATGAAATTGGGGCAATGTTCGATGTCGCGCACGGAGCGGGGCTTACCGCAATCTGGGGAAGCTGGGCGCGCTATGTGTGTGATGCGAGACTTGACCGCTTTGTGAAATTTGCGGAAAATGTGCTTGGAATCGCTCCGCGGGCGGATGCGGCGGAGACGGCGCGGGCGGGAATTGAGGCGATGGAGGACTTCTATCGTGAAATCGGTATGCCGGTTTCCCTCACAGAGCTTGGAATCGCGCCGACCGATGCACAGATCGAGAAGCTGGCGGACCAGTGCGTTGCATCCACGCGCGACAATCTCGGGAAAGTGCGTCATCTTGCGAAAGAGGATATGATTGCGATTTATCAGGCGGCAAGATAGAAGGTAAAATGAATAAAGCTATGTGAAAAGGAGCGCGGTTTTTCGGAAACCGACTCCTTTTTTTGCGTCCGGTTAAAGCTGTCTAGCTAGAAAAATAAGGGTAAAATATGACGAAAATTTACGGTGTGTATTTTGGGATGAATGTTTTATAGTCATAGTGTAAAAAAAGAAAGGAACGTATGATGTCCGATAGATGAGTATATCATGCGAAAGAAGCTTATGAGAAAAAGATGGATCTGTCTTATGACGGCAGGCGCGCTGCTGTTTTCTGGCGGCTGTGGCAAGGAATCGGAGCGTATTATGAGAGCGACAGAGGGTACGGAAAATGCGAATGCCACAGAGCAGGAAGCGGGGGTTGCAGATGACGCAGAGCAGGAGACATTTGCGGATGATACAGAGAAGCAGGCAGATGGGAACGATGCCAGAGTGATACCAGAGGAAACGGTGACTTTGGATGTGTATTCCCAGCTCAGCGGATACAATGGGGAACAGCAGGGATGGTTTGCAAAGGAAATGCTCGACCGGTTCAATGTGAAGTTGAACTTTATCTGCGACGGTTCCGAAGACTTTTATGAGAGAATGGCGGGCAGAGGCGATCTGGGCGATATTGTTATTTTCGGAACGGATACGGATCAGTACCATTCTGCGATAGACAATGGATTGCTGTTAGACTGGGAGAGAGATAATCTGCTGGAGAAGTATGGTTCCTATATGAACGAGCATATGTCAAAGGCATTGGAAAAGAACCGGAATAACTCCGGCGGTCATATCTATGGCTTCGGATACGACGTTGCGGCTGAGAGTGGGGAGTATGGAGATTTTGATTATCACCCAGATGTGCGTTGGGATTTATATCAGAAAGCGGGTGCGCCCGAAATCGTAGAGCTGGAAGATTACGTGGAAGCGTTAAAGAAGATGAAGGAAATCTGTCCAGTCTCGGATTCGGGGGAAGAAACGTATGGTGTGTCCCTGTTTTCAGATTGGGACGGTGATATGATGATGTTTGCAAAAGCTACCTGCACCAATTTTTTTGGCGTAGATGAGCTTGGAGTTGGTTTGTATGATGCAGCGACCGGACAGTTTCAGGGAGCGTTGCAGGAGGATGGTTATTACATCCGCGTGCTGCATTTCTATAATGAATTGTACCGCAATGATCTGCTTGATCCGGATTCAAGGGAGCAGGGGTATGAAGGATGTATTGAGGATTATAAGGACGGACGTGCATTCTTCTGTATTTTTGGCTGGCTTGCGGCACCTGTGTACAATACTGTGGAACACACTGCAGATGGGAAGATGATGCTTCCGCTCGCGGCAGAACATCAGAATACGTTAGTCTATGGCTTGAACGAGAATGGCGGAAACCGTCTCTGGTGTATAGGAAGTAAAACAGAGTATCCCGAGCTTGTCATGGAAATCATCAACTGGCTTTGTACGCCGGAAGGAAGACTTGTGTCGGAGTATGGTCCCAAAGGAGTATGTTGGGATTATGATCTGGACAAAAACACCTGTATCCTTGATTTTGGTTATAAGGCGAAGAATGGAGAGGAGCTTGAAATGCCGGAGGATTCCGGATATGAGGGACTGTGGGGAGACGGCATCCCGCAGTTTAACAATACTACATGGACGATAAACACGGTTAATCCGGAATCGAGCGGACAGACATACAATTATGAGTATTGGGAGAATACAATGGCGCTTCCGGTCACCGATATCGAGAACGAATGGCGGGAGACCTATGGTGTGACTTCTACGCGGGAATATTTGTCCGGCTTTGATTATACGATTTCAAAGCCGAATACCTATACGGCGAGCAGCAAATCCGAGGAACTGGGAAGTAAATGGGCTGCTGTCTCACAGTGTATACGCGATGGTTCATGGGATGCCATTTACGCGGAGTCTGAGGAAGAATTCTGGCAGATTGTAGAGCAGATGCAGCAGACAGCAGAGGAAAGCGGTTATGCTGACTGTGTAGCGTGGTGTGAGACAGAGGCAGCGGCGAGAAGAGCATCGGAAGAATGAGAGGTATACATATGAAAAAGAAAGGTCTTGGAATAGTATATAAACTGATCGGAATGGCGGCTTTGCCTGTAATGGTGCTTGGAATGATTTTATCTGCCTACGGTTTGCTGACATTGAAGAATAATCTGAAAGAGGAAATCAAGGAAGGTTTAAAAAGTGCGGCAGTTGCGGTGCAGGGTGCCTATGACGCCGTTGGTACGGGAGATTTCATTGTGCTGGAATCAGGAAATGTCATCAAGGGAACTTTTGTTGTGAGCGGCAATTACAATCTTGTCGATAAACTGAAAAAGGATTCAGATATCGACGCTGCCATTTACTATGGGGAGAAGCCGATTGTCACCTCGCTGGTGGACAAGGAGCAGAACCGTATGTTGGATCTTGCTGTGGATGAAGAGATTTCCGTGAGTGTCCTGCAGAACGGGAAGGAGTATTTCTCGGAGAATGTGAAAATCGGTGCAGATACCTATTACGGTTATTATATGCCTGTGATAGGAGAGGACGGTGATGTACTTGGAATGATTTTCACAGGAAAGAAGAGTGATGCAGTAAACGAAATGCTGTCACAGGCGACAATCCGGATGCTTTCTATCTGTGTCGTAGTGATTGTTGCTGCGGTATTTTTTACGGTAGTGATGGCGGCTTCTATCACGAAATCGCTTAAATATGCCATGAGCGCGTTTGGAAATGTGGCAGAGGGAAATCTCGCGGAGCAGCAGTCGGATAAATACCGTAAGCGCAGGGACGAAATCGGGGATATGATACATGGAATCGAGCAGCTTAAGAGTTCACTGCGCGAGATTATCGGAAACATTAAACAGTCCTCCGAGTATTTGATGAAGTCAGCAGAGAACCTTGAGAATACGGCGGTGATGACGAACCGAAATTCAAACGAGGTCGGAATCGCCATTGAAGAGATTTCCAAGGGAGCTGTCACGCAGGCAGAGGATACGGAGAATGCGATTGGACATGTGGAGCAGATGGGCGGTATGATCGGACAGATTGTGGAGGATGTCCGGGCAATGACAGACTGTGCTAACGAGATGGGAAGGACCGGAAATGAGGTAAGTAATATCATTTCCGAATTAAAGGATTACACAAATAAGACAACAGAAGTTATCGACGTGATTGCCAGGCAGATACAGACCACAAACGCTTCTGCGCAGGAAATCCGCAAGGCGGTAGATATGATTACTTCGATTGCAGATGAAACCAATTTGCTGTCACTAAATGCCTCAATTGAGGCGGCGCGCGCCGGGGAACAGGGGCGTGGCTTTGCTGTTGTAGCAGACCAGATCCAGAAGCTTGCAGACCAGTCCAGTCATTCGGCACAGCAGATAGGGCAGGTCATAGGTGTGTTATTAAAGGAAGCGGAGTTGACAGTGACTACGATGGAGGAGGTCGTTTCCATTGTGCCGATGCAGAAGGCGAAGTTGGAGGAGACGCGAACCCGTTTCCAGGAGGTGAATAACGGAATACAGGATTCCTTAGAGCGGATTGATGCGATTCGGAGTAAGTCGGAGGTGCTGGATGAATCCAGACAGGAAATTTTAAAGACAGTGTCTGTACTTTCTGAAATTTCTGAGGAAAACGCGGCTGCATCAGAGGAAACAACGGCATCCACGCTCGAGTTAAAGGACAGAGTCGGGCAGATGACCGATGAGGCGGTGGCGCTAAAAAAGATAGCGGAGACTCTGGAAAATCAGATACAGATCTTTCAGTTATAGAAAACTGGGTTTACATTAAGGTGGATATTTTCGATTCTGGCTGGAGAAGCTCAAGAGTAATCCTGAATGGATTTCGCTTGAGTGCTGTTCTTAAATTCATTCAAAAAGGTTTCAGACGCTTTATTAAATACCGGATAGTGTTTCCAAACTAATGCATAATGTAGTTCCAACTGTGGGAAAAGAGGTCGGAAACAAACATCTGGATCAATTGAGTATGTGAACAAAAGTCTGTAAATACTAATCTTCTATGATAACAACTGGGTTGAAGGCTTTCAGATAAGCTTTCAGCCCTTGCTTTACATATAACAGCACATGCCGGTGCATGTCAAGAGCAGGCGGTGGTTTCC
>JAGBEG010000006.1 GCA_017937095.1 Roseburia sp.
CATGAATCCCGAGTATGCACCGGAGCGCCTGGAAGGCTTCTTATGTGCGGTACTGAAGCGGAAAGTAAAGATTCTGCGGGTGCTGCCCAATGATTCCACGCGAATTTCGGATGAAGGCTCGCTTCTTATTACGGATATCGTCGTGGAACTTGAGGACGGCGCGCTCGCCAATGTCGAGATTCAGAAGATCGGTTATGGATTCCCCGGGGAGCGGAGCGCCTGCTATTCGGCGGATATGCTCCTGCGCCAGTATAGGAGAGTGCGCTCCAGACAGGGGGAGGATTTTTCCTACCGGGATGTTAAGAATGTCTATCTGATCGTGATTTATGAGAACAGCCCCAAAGAGTTTAAGGACTTTCCGGAGGTCTACCATCATCATGCGAGACAGGTATTTGACAGCGGATTACAGATCGATCTGCTGCAGGAATTTGTTATGATACCCCTTGACATTTTCCGCACCCAAATGCACAATAAACCTATAGAAACACCGTTGGAGGCGTGGCTGACATTTCTAGGCGAGGATAAGCCGGAGAAGGTAATCGAACTGATTACGGCTTGCCCGGAATTTAAAGAAATGTACGCGACGCTGTATGAGATGTGCCGGAACACGGAGAGGGTGATGAGGATGTTTTCAGAAGAACTGCGGATCTTAGACCGTAATACGGTGAAGTATATGATCGAAGAGCAGCAGAAGGAGATTGATTCGTATAAGGAGCAGTTGCAGCAGAAGGATGAAGAGCTGAATCAGAAAGACGAAGAGTGTAATCAGAGGCTGGAGCAGAAGGACGAAGAGTGGAACCGGAGACTGGATCAGAAGGAAGCGGAATTGCACGCGGCGCAGGAGCGGCTGGCAGAGCTTGAGGCGGAGCTTGCCGAAGCCAGAGGCAAGAGTCTGAAATAAAAGAATTACACAAGAAATGTATGTCCTTTTGTGGTGATCTTTTGCACGAAAAGATTTGAATAAATCCTCCATCCATAATATAATAATTGGATGGAGGATTTTCTATGTCATTTGCACATTTACACGTCCATACGGAGTACAGTCTTCTGGACGGTTCCAATAAGATAAAAGAATATGTAAAGAGAGTCAAAGAGCTTGGCATGACGGCGGCGGCGATCACGGATCACGGCGTCATGTTCGGTGTGATTGACTTTTATAAAGAGGCGAAGGCGGCAGGCATCAATCCGGTGCTCGGCTGCGAGGTCTACGTCGCGCCCAATTCGCGCTTTGACCGCGAGACGTCCCACGGGGAGGACAGATATTATCATCTGGTGCTGCTTGCGGAGAATAATCAGGGGTACCAGAATCTGATGAAGATTGTGTCAAAGGGCTTTGTCGAGGGCTATTACTATAAGCCGCGTGTGGACATGGAAGTGTTAGAGACTTACCATGAGGGCATTATCGCGCTAAGCGCCTGCCTTGCGGGAGAGGTGCAGCGCTATCTTGTCAGGGGAATGTATGAGGAGGCGAAGAAGGTCGCGCTCCGCTATGAGGCGTGCTTTGGCAAGGGCAATTATTTTCTGGAATTGCAGGATCACGGCATTCCGGATCAGAAGACGGTGAATGCAGGGCTGATGCGCTTAAGCCAGGAGACGGACATTGAGCTTGTGGCGACGAACGACGTCCACTACACCTATGCGGAGGACTGGGAGGCGCACGATATTTTGCTGTGCATCCAGACGGGAAAGAAGCTTTCGGATGAGAACCGCATGCGCTATGAGGGCGGACAGTACTATGTCAAGTCCGAGGAGGAAATGCAGCAGTTGTTTCCATACGCCTTGCAGGCGCTTTCGAATACGCAGAAGATTGCAGACCGCTGTCACGTGGAAATCGAGTTCGGCGTGACGAAGCTGCCGCATTTTACCGTGCCGGAGGGCTATGATTCGTGGACATATCTGAATAAGCTGTGCCACGAGGGGCTTGTGCAGCGTTATCCCGATACACATGAGAAGCTTTTGCCGCAGCTTGATTATGAGTTGTCCGTCATTCAGAAGATGGGCTACGTTGATTATTTCCTGATTGTATGGGATTTCATCAACTATGCGAGAGTACATGGCATTCCGGTCGGACCGGGGCGTGGAAGTGCGGCGGGAAGCCTTGTCTCCTATACGACGGGTATTACGAATATTGATCCGGTAAAATATAATCTGCTGTTCGAGCGTTTCTTAAATCCGGAGCGCGTGACGATGCCGGATATTGATATTGATTTCTGCTACGAGAGACGCGGCGAGGTCATCGACTATGTCGTGGAGAAGTACGGCAAGGACTGTGTGACACAGATCGTGACGTTCGGTACGCTTGCGGCGCGCGGTGTGATCCGCGATGTGGGGCGCGTCATGGATCTGCCCTACAATTTCTGCGATAATATTGCGAAGAATATACCGAACGAGCTGAACATCACGATTGAGAAAGCACTTGTGATGAACCCGGAGTTGCGGGCGATGTATGAGACGGATGAGACGGTGCACACATTGATCGATATGTCAAAGCGCCTGGAAGGTCTTCCACGCCATACCTCAATGCACGCGGCGGGCGTCGTGATTTCACAGAAGGCGATGGACGAGTATGTACCGCTTTCACGTGCATCGGACGGCACGATTACAACGCAGTTCGTTATGACGACGATTGAGGAGCTTGGTCTTCTTAAGATGGATTTCCTTGGACTGCGCACGCTGACAGTCATTAAGGATGCCGCCGATCTCGTGTGGAAGAATCACGGGGTAAAGATCGACGTCGATCATATTGATTATAACGATAACAGCGACCCGGATGCGGTCATGATTGACTACAACGATAAGAAGGTGCTGGATTCCATCGGAACCGGAAAGTGCGACGGTATTTTCCAGCTTGAAAGCGCGGGCATGAAGAACTTCATGAAGGAGTTAAAGCCGCAGAGCTTAGAGGATATAATCGCCGGAATTTCCCTGTACCGTCCGGGACCTATGGACTTTATCCCGAAATACATCAAGGGGAAAAATGAACCGGAAAGCATTACATATGTCTGCAAAGAACTGATACCGATCTTAGAGCCGACCTACGGCTGTATCGTCTATCAGGAGCAGGTCATGCAGATCGTGCAGAATCTTGCAGGCTACTCGATGGGACAGGCAGATAATATCCGCCGTGCGATGAGTAAAAAGAAGCAGTATGTCATCGACGCGGAGCGTCAGAACTTTGTTTACGGCAATGAGGAACAGGGCATTAAAGGCTGTATTGCAAACGGCATCAGCGAGCAGGCGGCAAATCAGATTTACGATTCCATGGTCGATTTCGCGAAGTACGCATTTAACAAGTCCCACGCGGCGGCGTATGCAGTGGTTGCCTACCAGACGGCATATTTCAAGTACTACTATCCGGTCGAGTTCATGGCGGCGCTTATGACCTCGGTCATTGATAATCCGAGAAAGGTGGCGGAGTATATTTATAGCTGCCGCCAGATGGGAATCAAGGTGCTTCCGCCCGATATCAATGAGGGAGACGGGCGCTTTACGGCGACGAAGGACGGCATCCGTTACGGTCTGTATGCGATTAAGAGCATTGGCCGTCCGGTCGTGGATTCCATTGTGGAGGAGCGGCAGGCAAACGGCGCCTATAAGACCTTACAGAGCTTTATTGAGCGCGTGTCGGGGCGCGAGGTCAACAAGCGTACTGTGGAGAATCTCATCAAGGCGGGCGCGTGCGACGGGCTTGACGGCAACAGACAGCAGATGATGATGATTTACGGTATGCTCATTGACAACCAGAATCAGGAGAAAAAGAAGATGATGGCGGGGCAGATGAGCCTCTTTGATCTGGTGTCTGAGGAGGAGCGGCAGGCGTACGAGATTAAGTACCCCGATGTGGAGGAGTACACGAAGGAAATCCGCCTCGGTTTCGAAAAAGAAGTGCTTGGCATCTATATCAGCGGTCATCCGCTCGAGGAGTATGAGGAAAAGTGGCGCAGAAATATTTCTGCGGTCACAACCGATTTCCTGCTGGATGAGGAGAGCGGTGAGGTGAAGCTCAAGGATAACCAGAGCGTCGTTATCGGCGGCATGATTACGGAGAAGACCATCAAATATACCAAGAAAAATGAGACGATGGCGTTCCTGTCGGTCGAGGATCTTTTCGGAACGGTGGAGGTGGTTGTATTCCCGAGGGATTACGCGCGTTCATCCGCGCTGCTGAATATGGACGAGAAGATATTTATCCGCGGACATGCGAATGTGGAGGAGGACAAGGACGGAAAGCTGGTCTGCGAGCAGATTTACGCCTTCGACGAGGCGAACCCCGATCTGCCCAAACCTGCGCCGCAGCGCGGGAACTGGCAGCCGCGCGGAGAAAGCAGACAGAAGAACGGAGGAAACAGAAACGGCTGGAATAACGGAGCGGCAGGAAACGGACGGGAGAATGGAGAAAACGGCGCGACGGGAGCAGGCTGGAATCCGGGCTGGAGAAAAGAGGGTGTACCTGCGGGACCGGTGAAGGAATTGTGGCTTCAGTTCGCGACAAAGGAAGCGTATATGGAGAAGGAAAAAGAACTCCTTTCGATGCTCCGTGATTCTGACGGAAATGATGCGGTTATCATCTACATTTCTGCCATAAAAGCGGTGAAAAAGCTGCCTCCCAGCCAGAGCATCCGCATTGACGAGGAGATTGTGAACAATTTAACTAACTTTTTGGGGAAAAATAATGTAAAAGTTGTAGAAAAGAACATTGAAAAGAAGGCGCAAAGAGATTAAAATAAGATAGATTGAAATGGGTATATTTTTTTAGGAGGGAACTTATAAATGGCAAAAGAGATTAACACGATTGGTGTACTCACCAGCGGCGGCGATGCGCCGGGTATGAACGCCGCGATCCGTGCAGTGGTTAGGGAAGCCATTGCGAAGGGCAAAAAGGTAATGGGAATCAAGAGAGGATATGCGGGTCTTCTCCAGGAGGAAATCGTTCCCATGGAAGCAAAAGACGTTTCCGATATCATTCAGCGGGGCGGTACGATTTTACAGACAGCGCGCTGTATGGAGTTTACGACGCCGGAGGGACAGCAGAAGGGCGCAGAGATCTGCAAGAAGCACGGCATCGACGGCATCATTGTCATCGGCGGCGACGGTTCTTTCAGAGGTGCGCAGAAGTTAGCGGCGCTCGGCGTAAATACGATCGGACTGCCGGGAACGATTGATCTTGATATTGCCTGTACCGAGTACACGATCGGATTCGATACAGCAGTGAATACTGCAATGGAAGCGATCGATAAGGTACGTGATACCTCCACTTCTCATGAGCGGTGCAGCATCATCGAGGTAATGGGACGCGGCGCCGGATATATCGCATTGTGGTGCGGTATCGCAAACGGTGCGGAGGATATCCTCCTTCCTGAGAAGTATGATTACGACGAGCAGAAGATTGTCAACCATATTATTGAGAACCGTAAGCGCGGCAAGCAGCATCATATTATCGTCAATGCAGAGGGCATCGGTCATTCTGCAAGCATGGCGAAGCGTATCGAGGCGGCGACAGGCGTTGAGACCCGTGCGACAATCTTAGGTCATATGCAGCGAGGCGGAAGCCCGACCTGTAAGGATCGTGTCTATGCATCCACCATGGGCGCTATGGCGGTCGATCTGCTCTGCGCGGGCAAGAGCAACCGTGTTGTTGCATACAGTCACGGCGATTATGTGGATTACGATATTGATGAGGCACTTGCAATGCAGAAGGATGTACCGGAATATCAGTATCAGATCAGCAAAAATCTTTCCCTGTAAAGATTACATAATAAGAATAGAACTCCACGGATGTACGGATTCGTGGAGTTTATTAGATTGTAAACAGAAAAGCCGCAGGGGGCGGGGGTTTTATCACAGGAACGAAGGAGCAGTTATGATTACAAGCAGCAGCAATCAGCAGATGAAGAATATCACGGCGCTTAGAAAGAAGGCGAAGGAGCGCAGGGCGCAGGGCTTGTTCCTGGTGGAAGGTAAGAAGATGTTTACGGAGATTCCGGAAGGATGGCTGCACAGCGTCTATGTCTCGGAGGGCTTCCTCGCAGAGCCGGAAGCGAAGCGGCTTCTTTTGGGCACGGCATATGAGGTGGTGTCGGACTCGGTATTTAAGAGTATCTCGGATACGCAGACGCCGCAGGGAATCTTAAGCCTTGTGCAGATGCCGCAGTATGAGCTTTCTTCGCTCATACAGGGGGAACGCACGCATCTGCTCATTGTGGAGAGCGTTCAGGATCCCGGGAACCTGGGTACTATGATGCGGACGGGAGAGGGCGCGGGAATCACCGGGATTATTATGAATAAGACAACGGTAGACCTGTTCCACCCGAAGACGATCCGTTCCACGATGGGGAGCATTTACCGTGTGCCGTATTATGTGACGGATGACCTTGCCGGAACGATACAGGAATTAAAGCGTCAGCAGATTCGTGTATATGCGGCGCACCTGCGTGGAACAATGCAGTATGACGAACCGTCGTATGTGGGCGGCAGCGCTTTTCTGATCGGCAACGAGGGAAACGGTCTTACCGATGAGACTGCAGAGCTGGCGGACGCCTATATCCGCATCCCGATGGAGGGAGAGGTAGAATCCTTAAATGCGGCTGTATCGGCGGCACTTTTAATGTATGAGACGAACAGGCAGAGGAGAAAGAGCAGACATGAGAATCTGGTTTAAGCTGATAAAGGACAACCATCTGTTAGAAGATACGACCATTACCGACGAATCCGGCGAGACGCGCACGCATAAGATTTTTCATGCCTTAGACGAGGTGTGCTATGTGTTCGATCTCGGAAAGCCAATCTGGCTGGAGTCAAACGTAAATGAGTTCAAACGCCACGCGAAGACGCGTTTTACGCAGGACAGCTTTATTGAGCATGTGGACTTTGATTTTCTGGAAATGCAGGTGATTGAGGAGGACTAGCGGATGGAGAAGTTCAGAAAATTTCTGGAACGGAAAAATATTATCATTTCGGCAAAGCGTTATCTGATTGACGCGATGGGAGCGATGGCGCAGGGCTTGTTTGCGTCGCTTCTGATCGGGACGATTATCGGGACGCTTGGCACGCAGTTCGGGATAGAGCTGCTTGTCACAATCGGCGGCTACGCCAAAGCGGCGGTAGGTCCCGCGATGGCGGTCGCAATCGGCTATGCGCTGCAGGCGCCGCCGTTAGTCCTCTTTTCGCTCGCTGCCTGCGGAGCGGCGGCAAATGAGCTTGGCGGGGCGGGCGGACCGCTTGCGGTGCTGATTGTCACGATCTTTGCCGCGGAGCTTGGCAAAGCGGTATCGAAGGAGACGAAGATTGATATTCTGGTGACGCCGTTTGTCACGGTCTGTGTGGGTACGGCGCTGTCTATGTGGTGGGCGCCGGGAATCGGAGCGGCGGCGAGCACGCTCGGCGGAGCGATCATGTGGGCGACGGAGCTGCAGCCGTTTTTCATGGGAATTATCGTGTCGGTGCTTGTGGGAATCGCGCTGACGCTTCCCATCAGCAGCGCCGCAATTTGTGCGGCACTGGGACTGACCGGACTTGCAGGCGGCGCGGCGCTTGCAGGCTGCTCGGCGCAGATGATCGGTTTTGCAGTCCTTAGTTTTCGTGAGAACGGCTGGGGAGGCGTGTTCGCACAGGGAATCGGCACGTCGATGCTGCAGATGGGCAATATCGTGAAGAACCCGCGTATCTGGCTTCCGGCAATCCTTACTTCGGCAATCACAGGTCCGGCGGCGACCTGTCTCTTTGGACTGGAGATGAACGGGGCGGCGATTTCCTCAGGCATGGGAACCTGTGGATTTGTCGGTCAGATCGGCGTCTACACCGGATGGCTTTCCGATATCGCGGCGGGAAGCCGCACGGGAATCGGTGCGATGGACTGGATCGGGCTTATTCTGATAAGCTTCGTGCTTCCGGCAGTGCTCTGCGCGTTGTTTGGTGCGTTTTTCCGGAAAATCGGCTGGATCAGGGAAAATGATCTAAAGCTTGAGCTTTAAGGCAGAGAAGCTCTGGCAATGGGCTCTGGCGTCTGATTCCGGGGCATATGAGGCGCTTTCGAAAAAAAGTATAAACTTTGGAAATATTTCCCCATGGAACGGAAATTATGATATAATAAAAGGGAATGGAGACGTCATTTTTGAGGCGTATTTTCCGTTGTTTGGAGGGGGAATATGGATAAACAGGTTGCTTTAGGGGATTTTACCTTAAGTGAGGGTGTGGATAGCTGGAATACAATTATTTTTTTGTACAATTCAGCGTTAAAGGAAGTCGGGACGAAGGTTGAGATATTAAACGATGAGTTTCAGCAGGTACATCAGTATAATCCGATTGAGTATATCAAGTCGCGGATCAAGGCGCCGGAGAGCATCGTCAAGAAGCTTAAGCGCTATGGCTATGAGTCGTCGATTGACAATATGGTGAACTATGTGAATGATATTGCGGGAATCCGTATTGTCTGTTCGTTCACATCTGATATTTACCGTCTGGCTGAGATGATCGGCAAGCAGAATGATCTGACGGTAATTTCCGTGAAAGATTATATTAAGCATCCGAAGGAGAGCGGCTACAAGAGTTACCATATGCTTGTGACAGTGCCGATTTTCCTGTCGGACCGCATTATTGATACGAAGGTCGAGATACAGATCCGGACGATGGCGATGGATTTCTGGGCGAGCTTAGAGCACAAGATCTATTACAAGTTCGAGGGAAATGCACCGGATTATATCAGCAGGGATCTGAGGGAATGTTCGGGAATCGTATCGATGTTAGACGCCAAGATGCTTCAGCTCAACGAGGCGATTCTGGAGGCAAAGGCAGCGCAGGAGGAAGACGCGGGTGCAGTATAATTATGATTTTGAGATAGCTTCGCTCTTAATTATGACAATTATATTGTTGCATTTTGTATGTATTCGTCAGTTTCCCGGGGAGAAGACGAAGGCTTTTGGCATGTTCCTCGTTACGTGTACGGCGGAGTGTGCTGCCAATATTATATCAAGCATTGGTCTGGCAAATGCCGCGCTCGTTCCGCAGTTTGCAAACGAGCTGCTGGCGTTTGCCTTTTTTGCGCTTGAGGGTCTTGCCTCTTATCTGCTCTTCTGCTATTTTATGGTAGTCTGCCGTTATGAGGGAAGAAAGCGGAAGCTGGTGCGCGTCTTTGGCGCTGTGCCGTTTGCGTTCTTTTGCATTATGCTGGCGCTGACGCCGTTTCTTGGTTTCTTTTATTATTTTAAAGACGGGGCGTATCATCAGGGCTTTGGGGCAGGATTCGGCTATGCGTATATCGCTTACTTTTTCCTGCTGAATATCATTCTGATCGTAAGGCGCAGGAGCGTTGTCAATCTGCGCACGAAGTGGATCGTCAGCATCTATACGGCGGTCGCGATTGCTATGATCGTGATACAGTATCATGTCCGCGGCGTGCTGCTTACAAGCGTCGGGAATACGGTCGTGCTGCTGATGCTCTATCTGGAGCTGCAGAATCCAAGCGAGCATCTGGATTCGGTTACCGGAATCGGCAATGAGAGTGCGTTCGAGATGCAGCTAAAGAAGCGTCTTGCAGGGAAAGCGGAAGGCACTGTCATGACGATCCATCTTCGCAAATTCCACTATATTCATACAGTGGTCGGGCTTGATAACAGCAATGAGCTTCTTCGTCAGGTAGGAGCGTATCTGTACCGGCTGTGCGGTAAGTTTCATGTATTTTACATGGCGGGGGATCTGTTTGCGGTGTTTGCCGATACTGCAGAGGACAGGGAGCGGATTGAGGCGGCGGTCTGGAAGCGTTTCGATGAGGAGTGGGTGGTTCAGGAGAACCGCATCCTGCTAAATATCGAAATGGTGATCCAGCATTATCCGGCAGATTTTGATACGGCGGCGGAGTTTTTCGGAATGCGGCAGTTTTTGCTGGAGGAAGCCGCGAAGTCCGGGCTGGCGGAAAGCATCGAGACGGATGAGGATCTCGTGGAGCAGTATCACCGCAGAAGGAAGATCGAGCTTGCAGTCGCGGCGGCGATTCGCGATAAGAGCTTCGAGGTCTATTACCAGCCGGTATATTCGCTTCGGGAAAAGCGTATCGTATCGCTGGAGGCGCTGGTGCGGCTGCATGATGAGGAACTGGGGTATATTTCGCCGGAGGAGTTCATTCCGCTTGCGGAGCGGGACGGGAATATCATACATATCGGCGCGCAGGTATTGGAGGAGTGCTGCAGATTTCTCTCCCGTCACGTGCTGTCCAATCTGTCGCTCGGCATCCGCACGGTGCATGTGAATATTTCCATGGCGCAGTGCCTGCAGCAGAATCTGACGGAGACGATTGCGCCGGTATTAGAAAAGTACCATATTCCGCCGTCCATGCTCACGCTCGAGATTACGGAGCGCACAGCGATCACGACGCCGGAGCGGATGCTCCGGCATATGAAGGAACTGGGCAAGATGGGAGTTTCCTTCGCAATGGATGACTACGGAAGCGGCAATGCGAATTGTTCGTATCTGATCCGTTTTCCGTTTCAGGAGATCAAGATCGACAAGGCTATCGTATGGGCGGCATTTGAGGATGAGAAGGCGAGGATCGTATTGGAAAATGAGATCAAGACCATACAGCGCCTTGGCATTCCGCTGGTGATCGAGGGCGTCGAGCGAAGGGAACAGAGCGAGATGGCAGAGAAGCTCGGCGTGGACTATATTCAGGGATATTATTATGGCAGACCGCTTCCCGAGCAGGAATGCCTGCGCTATATCCGCAGCTTTAATTCGGTTCCCGAAAATTATGCGAGACAGTAAAGGAAATCAGAGACATGAATATTATCAATGCAGAAAATATAACGAAGTCCTATACAGAGAGGAAGCTTTTTGACAAAGCTTCCTTTTATCTGCAGGAGGGTGAAAAGGTCGGGGTCATCGGCATTAACGGAACAGGAAAATCCACGCTGCTTAAGCTGGTCGCAGGGCTTGAAGAGCCGGACGAGGGTGTGGTGACGCGCGCGAATCAGACGGTTGTCCGCTATTTGCCGCAAAATCCGGTTTTTGATCCCGAAATGACAGTCATTGAGAGCGTACTTACCCAGAGTATTTTGAATTTTGTCGGAAGCGATGCAGCGGTTCATAAAAATGCAGGAGGTCATGCAAATGCTCATCTGGAGGAGCAGAAATGGAGTCTGGAGAGCGACGCAAAAAGTATGATGACGCGCCTCGGAATCTATGATTTTACACAGAAAACGGGCGAACTGTCCGGTGGGCAGCGCAAGCGTCTGGCGCTTGTTGCGGCGCTTCTTGTGCCGTGCGACGTTTTGATTTTAGATGAGCCGACGAACCATCTGGATGCTGCCATGGCAGACTGGCTGGAGGATTCTCTCAAGAAATGGCGCGGTGCGCTTATCATGATCACACATGACCGCTATTTCCTTGACAGTGTGTGCAACCGCATTGTGGAGGTGGATAAGGGAAGCATTTACAGCTATGATACGAACTACTCCGGTTATCTGGAGCGAAAGGCGGAGCGTGAGGACAGTGCAAGGGCCAGCGAGCGCAAGCGCCAGTCGATCCTGCGCAAAGAGTTGGAGTGGGTGAAGCGCGGCGCGAGGGCGCGCACCACAAAGCAGAAGGGGCGCCTGCAGCGCTATGAGGAGCTTAAGAACCAGAGCGCGCCGGAAACGGACGGCAGGGTGGAGATGAGTTCCGTCTATTCCAGAATGGGAAAGACGACGATCGAGCTTTCCCATATTGCAAAGCGGTACGGTGACCGTGTGCTGCTTGACGATTTTTCCTATATTTTTCTAAAGGGAGACCGTGTCGGCTTTATCGGGGCGAACGGAAGCGGCAAGACAACGCTCATGAAGATGATTGCGGGGCGTCTTGCGCCGGATGAAGGAACCGTGACGGTCGGTACGACGATTAAGATCGGCTATTATACGCAGGAGATTGAGACGGCGGACGATGCAGGAATTGCGTATATGAATCCGGAGGAGAAGGTGATCGATTACATTAAGAATACGGCGGAGTACGTCAGGACGACGGACGGGCTGGTGTCGGCTTCCAATATGCTCGAGCGGTTCCTTTTCCCGTCCTCCCAGCAGTACAGTCCGATCGGGAAGCTCTCCGGCGGGGAGAAGAGGCGTTTAAATCTTCTGCGCGTTCTGATGGAAGCGCCGAATGTCCTGATCTTAGATGAGCCGACCAATGACCTTGACACACAGACGCTTGCTATTTTAGAGGACTATCTTGACAATTACGAGGGAATCGTTATCGTCGTATCGCATGACCGCTATTTTCTGGATCGTGTCGTAAGACGCATTTTCGCCTTTGAGGGCGACGGCGTTATCCGTCAGTACGAGGGCGGATATACGGATTATGTAAACCGTCTCGCGGCGGAGGGAAGAAAGCCGGGAGAAGGAAATGCAGGAGCGGCGCTAAGACAAGCGGCAGAGGATGTGACAGGCAAGACAGATGAGAGGAGCGGCAGTATGTCCGAAGATGCCTGCGGCGGCGCGCCGGACGGGGCGGACAAGGCGGAGGAAACGGATTCCAGAGCGACATGGAAGCATGAGAAGAAGCTGAAATTCAGTTATAAAGAACAGCGGGAATACGAGACGATCGAGGACGATATCGCCGCGCTTGAGGAACGGCTTACGGCGCTGGATGCGGATATGGCGGCGAATGCCACCAACTCGGTAAAGCTCGGAGAGCTGATGCAGGAAAAGGAAGAAACGGAGCAGCAGCTTACAGAGAAGCTGGAACGATGGGAGTATTTAGAGGAGCTTGCCGCGCGGATCGCAGAGCAGGGGTGAAGCAGGGCAGGGCTGAAATATTGCCCTACCTGCCGCGTCTGTGCAGCGCGTTGAACCAGCTCTGCGGCAATGCGAAACCGAAGATGATTCCAAGAACGATCGCGCCTGCGACCTTGATCGTCTGCATCCCGTAGTGTGAAAACTCATTCATATCATTCATGATGAAGTAATAGGACGTATAGTAAATGCCTGCGCCGGGAACCAGAGGGAAGATGCCCGTGATCAAATAGATTGTCACAGGGTTCTTGCGCACTGCAGCAATGATGCGCGAAATCACGGTGAGCGCAAAGGTTGCGGTCAGATTTGCGAGTGCGGTGCCAAAGTCGAAGTTCATACCGATTAAATACACGAGCCAGCCGATGGCGCCGGTCAGACCACAGAATACAAGCTCTGATTTTGGCGCGGCGAACAGCACGGCGAAGGAAAGCGTCGCGAACATGGAGATAATAAATTGCAGAATCATGCTAATAATGCACCTCCCATCACAAAGCGGTAAATCGTAATCACTGCGCCCACACCTACGGCGATACAGAATGCCGTTAAGATGGCGTCGATCATGTGGATCGCACCGGAGAGATAATCGCCGTTGAAGAAATCACGGATCGAGGTCGTAAGCGCAATTCCGGGAACAAGCGGCATGATGCTTCCGATGATGACCTTGTCATACAGAATCGGCGCGCCCAAGGAAAGCACGACAAGCGACAGCAGCGTGACCAGAGCGCTCCCTAAAATATTTGTGATAAACTTGGAATTTTTATGGCGCTTTAACCCGAAGAGGAACAGTTGGAGCAGCATTCCTACAAAGAAGGAAATCACTGCATCAAGCGGCATTCCGCCAAACAGGTAAGAAAAGCACCCGCAGCCCAGCCCGCAGAAAAATACATGGATGGACTGCTTCCCGAAGGGAATCGACTTACATTCATCCAGACGCGTCCACGCGTCAATCAGAGAGCAGTCATGCGAACAGATTTCCCTCGAAAGCTGATTTAACGCTGCGATACGTCCGAGGTGCGTTGTTCCGAGCGGAACGTGGCGGATCATGCTGCAGGCGTCATCCCGGTCCTCGTTTGCGCTGGCAAAGATTCCGTTTGAGAGGACATACACGTCATAATTTTCAATTTCATATGCTTTCAAAATGTGCATGACCGTATCTTCTACACGGTAGACCTCCGCGCCATTCCGAAGCAGAGCGTCGCCCATTTCTACGGCAAGAGCCAGTATTTCTTTTGTTACAGCCATTCTGGTTATCCGCCTTTCACGATGATTCAAAAATATCCATATGAAAAAGTAACATGTTTTGTTACAAAATGCAATCAGATACTTGCGCTTGTACATAATATTTGCGAAGACAGGCATAATAATGCGTAAGCAGCTTTATTTTCGCGGAAAGGAAAACAAGGTGGAAAACAAGGAGGATTTATGGATTGTAAAAAGTACAGAGCATGCTTAGTCGGTGTGATTGCAGTGATGCTGATCTGCGGTGTGCTTATTTATATGAAACACGGTAAAGAGAATGAAATTCCCGCGGACGGCGTTTTGGTGGAGCGGGATGTGGATTGCGGAGATGAGACGAAAGCATGGGCGTAAAGAGTGAGACGTTGTATTTAAAAATTGACCAGAATACGATTGTGATGGATCGTCATGTGACGCTTGGCGATATTGCAAAGATGGAGTGTACTGATACATCCATCGTGCGGCAGCTAAAGCAAAAGAAACTCTACACGTTTGCGGAGGCGATTAGCCCCAGAAAACAGAAAAATCAGATGAAGGTATTCTCGATTCTAAAGGTCATCGAGCTGATCCATGAGGATTATCCGAACGTGGACGTGAGCAACGAGGGAGAGAAGGATTTTATCATTGAGTATATTCCCAATCCCAGGAAGCCCAAGCTGATAAATACAGTCAAGACAGTCGCGCTGTTTATCATTATTTTCTTTGGCGCGGCGTTCTCCATTATGGCGTTCAACAATGATGTTGCCGTCGGCGATATTTTTTCGAAATTCTACTATCAGGTGATGGGAACGCCCTCGGACGGCGTGACGGAAATTGAAATCTGCTACAGTATCGGACTTGCCATCGGAATCACACTGTTTTTTAACCATGTCGGCAAGAAAAAAATTACACCGGACCCGACGCCGATGCAGGTGGAGATGCGCAAGTATGAGAAGGATATTGATACGACGTTTATAGAAAACGCAGAGAGAAAGGGACACAGCATCGATGTTAATTAGGCACATTTTTATGGGATTTGTCGGACTTGCCGCGGGCTTCGGTGTGTCGGCGGGAACGTTCGCCTTTCTTATCATTATCGGGGTCATCCCGCGCATGATCGGGAAGTGCAACCGCGCGGCGGAGACGCTGCACTTTGAAAACGCGGTGATTCTCGGCGGAATTTTCGGGAATCTTGCGTCCGTTTTCCTTGATCTGCGGTTTCCGTTCGGACCGCTGCTGCTCTGCGTATATGGACTGTCGGCGGGAATTTTTGTCGGCTGTATGGCGGTCGCGCTTGCGGAAATCTTAAATACATTTCCCATCGTGTTCCGCCGGATGGGGCTGAAGGTCGGGCTGTTCTGGGCAATCATTGCGATGGCGGCGGGAAAGCTTTTCGGATCTTTGTACTATTTCCTTGGAAAATTTACTCCTTCGTAGTAAAATGAAGGAAACTGGCTTGCGTGCTCATGAAATATAGAGCGCAGGTCTTGCATTTTCCGGGAGGATGGATATGGTAACATCGATCGCGCGTCAGAGCGTCATTATCAAATGCAATATGCAGAAGTCCGTTTTGACGGGCAATTATGAATTTTATTATGCGGCGGGGCTCGTCGCAAAGCTGTCCGGCGTTGAGATTCCCGAGGATATCAGACCGGAGGAGCTGCTTACCCTGCTTACGGAGGAGCTTCCGAAGCTCACGCCTGCGGATGAGCAGGAGAAATATCTCTTTACGATGCTTGCGGATTACAGGCCGGGAGAGGAGTATGACGAGCAGATGAAGGAGCTTTTCCTATGGGGGAAGGGCGAACAGTATCTTTGGACGGTCACGATTCCCTCGTGAGGGAAAAAGGCGGAGTATAATTTCGGAAACGGAATATATTCTGCCTTTTTTAGAGAAATGGAAAATGGAGTGAACTCGGATTAACTATAAAAATGTATCAAAAACGGAATATAATCCGATTTTATACTAAAATGTAGCAAAAGCGGAATATATTCCATTTTTGTTGAACATTTTTGGAAAATGACGTATACTGGATATACGAGGGAGGTTCGCTTTATGAGAAGATTAGAGAGGGAAGACTATCTGGACTGGCTGATACGTCAGAAAGACAAGCAGATTATAAAAGTGGTAACGGGTGTGCGTCGTTGCGGGAAGTCCACGATTTTTGAAATATATCAGGATTATCTTCTGGGAAACGGGGTGCTTCCGGAACAGATCATAGCGATTAATTTTGAGAATATTGAGTATGAGAATCTGTTGGATTACCGCTCGTTGTATCAATATATTAAAGAGCGGCTGCTGCCGGATAAGATGAATTATATTTTTCTTGATGAAATCCAGCATGTAGAGCAGTATCAGAAGGCGGTTGACAGCCTGTTCCTCAAGGAGAACTGCGATGTGTATATCACAGGCTCCAATGCATATTTTATGTCGGGTGAACTGGCAACACTATTGACGGGCAGATATGCAGAGCTTTCCATGATGCCGTTATCTTTCAGGGAATTTTGCGAAGGACTTGACGGAGAGCGGAGGGGGATGTCCTTAAATGAGAAATTTAACCTGTATGTGGCGACAGGCTCTTTTCCGTATGTGCTGAAATACCAATACGGAGTGTCTGAAGCGCAGGAGTATATGAGAGGAATCTACAGTACGATTCTTTTGAACGATGTTGTAAAACGCCAGAAAGTCGCCGATGTCAATATGCTGGAGGCTGTGACGAAATTTATGATGCACAATATCGGAAACCGCACATCACCCACCACGATTGCGAATACGATGACCTCGAATCAGAAAAAGATCGATCCAAAGACGGTAGACCGTTATATCAGAGGACTCACGGACAGTCTGTTATTCTATGAAGCGAGGAGATACAATATTAAAGGGAAAGAATTTCTAAATACGATCAACAAATATTATGTCTGTGATGTGAGCCTTAGAAACATGCTGGTCGGCGGTAAGGAATCTGACGCAGGGCATGTATTGGAAAATATTGTATATCTTGAATTGAAAAGACGAGGATATGAAGTATATGTCGGGCAGATGGGAACGGATGGAGAGGTTGATTTCGCGGCGATCAGAAACGGAGCCCCGGAATATTATCAAGTCGCGCAGACAACGCTGGATGAAAAACTGCTGCAAAGAGAATTAGACCCGTTAAAGAAAATCCATGATAATTATCCCAAATATCTGCTGACTCTGGACGAAGTGTTCGGTGAAATGAATTATGACGGTATTCAGAAGAAAAATGTATTGAAGTGGCTGTTGGAATAACCTGAAAAAAACTGCGCATACTGACAGAAAAGAGTGGAGGTAAGCGCAGTGGACGAAAAACAGGAGCGTATCAACCAAAAGTATAACCAATATGTCAAGGAAGTCACGCCCACCCACAATCTGTGGTGGAATATGGCGAAGGCTTTTGTGACAGGCGGAATCATCTGTGTCATCGGGCAGTTTATTTTAAATACCTGTGAGGGTTACGGATTGGACAAGCAGACAGCGGGTAGCTGGTGTTCCCTTCTTCTGATACTGCTGTCCGTTGTCCTGACGGGACTGAATCTGTATCCTTCGATTGCGAACTGGGGAGGCGCGGGTGCGCTGGTGCCGATTACCGGGTTCGCAAACGGCGTGGCTGCCCCGGCGATCGAATTTCAGAAGGAAGGGCAGGTCTTTGGCATCGGCTGTAAGATATTTACCATAGCCGGACCTGTCATTCTCTACGGAATCTTTTCAAGCTGGGTTGCCGGATTGATCTACTGGATCGGAAAGCTCTGGGGGTGGTTCTGATGGAAAATCGTAAGGACATGCCGATGGGGCTAGCATTTCAGCTATCGATGAACGAGCAGGCAATGGAGAATTTTGCACGGATGACGGAGGATGAGAAAAGGCAGGTGCTCGCTGCGGCGAGAAGCGTCACATCCAAAGAACAGATGCGTGGGATTGTGGAGGACCTTACACGGCTGGGGTGACCCGGACCGTTAAGGTCTTTTTTGCTCTACAGGAAATGCCATGTCGTTACAAAGTATGAAAGTACTGATTCCTATAGAGCAAAAAGCCCTGCCGGGCAGGATGCGCACCTCGCGGAATTGTAGATAGCCGTAAAACGGCACCGCTCGGGCGCAAAACAAAAGCTGCGCTGCAAGAAAATTGGAAGCGCGGGAGTGTGAGAAGCGCACTTTTGTTTTTATTGTGCATTTCCCACGGCGTGTGCTATACTGGGAAAAGATAAAAGGAAAGAGAATACTACCATGTCAGTTACAAAGCAATTTATCAGATACGTCACACAAAATATATTCGGAATGCTCGGTATCTCCTGTTATATCATTGCAGATACCTTTTTTATTGCGAAGGCGGCGGGCACGGATGGAATTACAGTCTTAAACCTTGCGCTTCCGATTTATAATCTCATCTTTGCAATCGGCTCGATGATCGGCGTCGGTTCCGCGACCAGATTTGCCATTCTGCGGGCGCAGAAGGAGGAGACGGCGGAATATTATTTTTCCAATGCAATCTGCTTCGTCTGGATGATCGGTATTCTGTTTACGCTTGCGGGAATATTCGTGCCGGACAAGATTCTGACGCTGATGGGCGCGGATCAGACGATTGCGGCATTAGGGCAGGGTTATACCAGAATATTTCTTCTGTTTACGCCGTTTTTCATGATGAACTATGTCATCGGCGCGTTCGTGCGCAATGACGATGCGCCGTCGCTTGCGATGGCGGGGACGCTTGCAGGAAGCCTGTTTAATATTGTGTTCGACTATATTTTTATGTTTCCGCTTGATCTGGGACTGGAGGGAGCGGCGCTTGCAACGGCAGCGTCTCCGGTCATCAGTATATTAATCTGCAGTACGCACTTTCTCGGGAAAAAGAATACGATCCGGTTTCGGATGCGCGTTCCTTCCGTCCGCCGTCTGTGGCAGTCCTGCCAGCTTGGGGTGGCGGCGTTTGTCGGTGAGATTTCTTCCGGAGTAACTACAACTGTATTTAATTTTCTCATTCTCGGACTGGTGGGAAATATCGGTGTTGCCGCCTATGGCGTGGTCGCGAATTTTGCGCTTGTGGCGACGGCGATCTTTAACGGCGTGTCACAGGGGGCACAACCGCTTGCGAGCGCCTATTACGGAAAAGGAGATATGCCATCCGTAAAGAAGATATTAAAGCTTGGCGCATCGACTGCGGCAGTAATCGGCGTGCTGCTTGTGGTGTGCGTCTATGCATGTACGGACAGCCTTGTCGCAGTTTTTAACAGCGAGCAGTCGGTGAAAATGGCAGAATACGCATATACAGGAATGCGGCTGTACTTTATCGGCTTTTTATTTGCCGGATTCAACATTGTCGGCGCGGGGTTCTTAAGTGCAACCGGACGCGCGCGGGCGGCATTTGTCACATCGGTCATGAGGGGCTTTGTGGCAATCATTGCCTGCTCTCTGGTGCTTGCCGCGATAATCGGCTTAAACGGCGTATGGCTGTCCTTCCCTGCATCGGAGTTTATCACCGCAATTCTGATGGCGGCAGTGCTCTATCGGGGAATGCGGAAGGAAAAATAAAATTCAGATTAAATAAATCCAAAGTGCGTGAGCGCAAGCCGGATGCCGTCCTTGCTTGCATTCGCGGTCACATAAGACACCCTGTCAAAAAGGGATGCGGGCGAGGAATTACCCATTGCCACGCTGTTCGGCAGGCAGGAAAGCATCGGAAGATCGTTGTTGCTGTCACCGAAGGCGTAGGCGTTTTCTTTTCCGATTCCATAATAGTCGAGCACATAGTGAAGCCCGGTCGCTTTGGAGTAGCCATGCGGAACAAATTCGCGGAAGGTGCCGCCGCGGTCGATGCAATCGAAGGAGCGGTCGCTGACCTCGCGAAATGCCGTAAGCTGCGTTTCGTTTTCATACCAGATGACAAATTTATCACAGAAGAAATTCGGATTTTCCAGATCCTCCGGCATCTGGTAACCGCGGTCTGCAAACTGCTGATACTGTCTCCTTGCGTCCGGATGATGGAGCGGTCTGGATAAATCGAACGCCACCTCTTTTCTCGATTCGAACAGGATGTCGATATCAAGCTTTCGCGCGGCATCGAGCAGCTGCATTACGGTTTCGTGGGTCTGCGCCACGTGCAGTACCTCTGTGCCGCCGCAGTAGATGTTGGTACCGCAGCCGCATACATAGCCGTCAAATCCAATCGCGCGGAAGCGTTTCTCTACATTCTGGAAACAACGTCCGGTGTTGATGAACATCAGATTTCCGTTGGCTCTTGCCGCCCGGATGGCATATACGGCGCTGTCAGGAATCGTACCGTCGATTTCGGAAGTGAGTGTACCGTCAATATCAAAAAATGCAATTTTCTTCATTTCAAACCCCATATTTTCAAATAAATATTCTATAGAAACGGGAGTATTGTAATACGTTTCATCCGATTTGTCAAAGCCGCGCGGCGTCTTGCGCACGCGATACAGTTCTGGCACACACTTATTTAACGATTTCATCACATAACCGTCACATTCCATTCAAGTACTTTTTAGATTGCAGTGTTATCCTTGGCGCGAAAGATAAGGAGAGGCACACGTGGAAACAGAGCAGAAAGAAAAAAAGAGGAGAGCGGAAAAGCGCATGCAGTTATGGAAGCATTTAAAGAAAGAGACAGATAAAGAACCGGGGATTGGCGCAGGCAGGCACATCCGCGTGACGGCAGGAGTCATGGCGGCAGTGCTTGCCTGTGGCGGAATCGGTTATCATGCGATTGCCGCAGATACCGGGGAAGTAAAAACAGAAGCGGCAGACGGCGGGAAAACGGATGCGATACCGCAGGATGCATCCGGGGAGACGGAAAATGGATTTTCGGAGGAGGGAACGACGCAGATGCTAACGAAGAGCCAGTATGCGGCGTTTTCGGCGGATGGCGTCACTATGAGCGTGGAGGAGGTCTATGTACAGGCAGGAAGCAGCGTAGAGGAGGGCGATGCACTGCTTAAGCTGACGGACGAGAGTGTGGAGGATGCCGTCTCGTATTATGAGGAGGCTGTTGCAGACGCTAAGGACACTCTTTACTCGGCGCAGCTTGCATTTGAAAGCGGCGTACTTACAGCGGAAAGTGAACTTACTGGGGCGCTTCTTGCGGCGGATGGTGCAGAGGAGAGCTATGAAGCGTCCTTAAGTGATCTTGCGTTAAGTGTCACGGAGGCAGAGCAGGAATATAACAATGCAGTTGCCGAAATCTGGGAGTATCAGGAAGCAATCGACAACGGAACCTATTATGTGCAGGCGGGCATTGACGAAAAGCAGAGCGCGGTGGACAGTGCGCAGGCGGCGCTTGTGACGGCACAGGAGGCGCTGACTGCGGCGCAGGGCACGTGTGAGACGGCAAAGGCTGCCATGACGGCTGATCTGGAAAATTTAAAAGCGCAGATAGCAGCAGGCGCATCCTATGAGGAACTCGCAGCGCTCACGGAACAGACGGCGGCGGATTACGCGGCAGTGCAGACGGCATCGGATGCGCTCACACAGAGCCAGAGCGCGGCGTCTGCGGCGGAGGGAGAAGCCCAGAAAGCCACGCAGAGCCAGGAGAATGCAGTTAAGGAATACAATTCGAGGGTGGAGGAGGCAAATCAGAAAATCGCGGAGCTGACGGAGCGCCTGGAAGAACTGGAAGAGAAATGCAGTGAGGCAAAACGGGAGGCAGCACTGCGGCAGCCCGAACTCGAGCAGCAGTACGAGCAAGCGGTTCTGGAAGGGAAATATGCCAATACGACATATGAGACATCGCTTGCGAAGCTTAAGAGTGCGGTGGACGAGGCGGAGGATGCGCTGGAAGCGTTAGAGGCGGAGCAGAGTGAGCTGCTTGGTCTGGAGGACGGTGTCATCTGCGCAGACCGTTCGGGTACGGTCGCGGCAGTTTTTTATGAGGCGGAGGATGTGCTGTACGAAGAGGCAGCGCTGGTAAGCTATTATGATACGGACACGATCCTGATTTCCGTGGAAGTATCGCAGGAGAAAATTGCCGGGCTTGCCGTTGGTGATGCCGTGTGGGTTGCGATTGCGGGAAGCGGAACGAAGGAGGGAGAAATTTCTTCGATTGCAACGGAGAAGACCTCGGGACAGAGCCTTTCGAATGTGACCTATACAGTACAGGTTGCGTTGGACAATGCAGATGGGAGTCTTAACGCAGGCGCTTCCGCAACGGTGTGGTTTGGCAATGGGAATGAGGAAGAAACAGGAGGAACCAATTAGATGAAAAAGAAAAGAATCTGTCTGCTTGCCGGAATTATGGCAGCAGGTATTCTTGCAGCAGGCAGCATTGTGTGGGCGAAGCAGTCGAAGAGCGATGACGAGACGGAGGCGGTTTATAAGGAAGTCATCGTAGAGAAGGGAAATCTGACTGTTGGCATATCGGAGAGCGGAAGCGTTGCAATCGGCACGCTCACGCAGGAATTTGAACTGGAGAGCGATACGGACAGCAGTACGGCGGGCAGCGTGCAGACAACGTCAGGCGGCCAGTCGGGCGGCGCGTCGGTTTCCGGCAGTACCGCAGGCAGTTCGGCAAGCAGCTCTTCGGAATCGCTTGTGGTGGAGGAGCTTTATGTCGCTGTCGGTCAGACAGTCAAAGAGGGAGAGCCGCTGTTAAAAATTTCTGCGGAGAGTGCGGCGGAGTACAGGGAAGCGCTTTCCGACGCGGTGACGGAGGCAGAAGCCGCTGTGAATGAGGCGGGGCTAAGCGCCGAGAAGCAGAAGCTTTCGGCAAGCTATTCTTATCAACTCAGCACCGCAGAAGGCTCTGTCGCGGGGGAGACATATCAGGCGACGCTAAAGGAACTGCAGGATGCCGTGGATGAGGCGCAGGAAGCAGTAGACGCCTCGGCATCTCTGCTCAACTATTATCAGGAGCAGATCGATGCGGGCGTGGATCTTAGCGCATCGCTTGCCGAGGAGCAGGTGAACTACGACAAGCTCTGCACAAAGCTTCAGTCAGCAAAAAATTCCTACACGACAAAATCCATTGAGGCGGAGAAAGCCTATCAGGAAGCGGTGCTCTCCGCGCAAAATGCGTCCAGCCAGTACAGTGTGGATGTCTCGGGGGCGGATAACGATGTGGACGACGCGAGGGATGCGCTTGCGGAAGCGGAAGCGGCGTTGGAGGAATTTGACGCGGCAATCGGCGAGGACGGCATTATTTACGCGGCATACGGGGGAACAATCACGTCGCTTGGGTGTGAGGAAGGAGATACATTGACGACCGGGGATGCTGTCGCAACATTTGCGGACGATACTGCGGTAACGATTACGGTATCTGTATCCGAGGAGGATATTACGGAGATCGCGCTGGGCGATGAGGCGGAGATTGAACTGACCGCTTATGAGGACAGAAGCTTTACGGGAACGGTGGATAGCATAGACACCTCAGCATCAAGCGGATCGTCTACAGTGTCTTACAGCGTTACGGTTGTAGTTACCGATGATGTCTCCGGTATCTATGCCGATATGACCGGAAATGTGACCTTTGTCCAGAAGCGGGCGGCGGATGTGCTGTATGTGTCGAATAAGGCAGTGCAGACGGAGGGAACGACATCTTATGTGAAGGTAAAGGACGACGATGGAACTGTCCGCAGAGTGGATGTAGTCACAGGTTTTTCAGATGGCGTGAATGTTGAGATCGTATCAGGACTTTCCGAGGGTGAGACGGTTCTGGTAGAGGGTCAGGCAAAACAGAGTTAAGAGAGGGAGGCGGAATAGAACATGAAACCGAATGAGCTGCTGAGGCTTGTCTGGCTCAATATTACACAAAATAAATTCAAGGTCATCATGACGTCCATCGGTATCATCGTGGGAGCTGCGACAATTGTAATGGTAATCGCCATCGGAAAAGGCGGGCAGGCGGATGTGGCGGATCAGTTCAAAAATCTCAATGCAGGTGCAATCGACATTTCTTATGACGGCGGAAACTCTGATTTCCAGATGGACACAGATGAAACGGGAAGCGGAGATTCGGGCATGGCGATGATGCCGGGAGGCTTTGGCGGCGGAGCCACAGGAGGCGGTTCCTCGGGCAGCGCGGGGGAAACGGGAGACTTCGGCGGTGGAGCAGGAGGAGGCGGTTCCTCGGGCGGTGGAGCAGGAGGAGGTTTCCCTGACGGCGGGTCAGGAGGCGATTTCTCTGGCGGCGCGGACGGCGGCACGGGCGATATGCCTTCCGGTGATCTGCCGGATTTCGGAGGCATGAACGGTTTCTTTGGCGGCGGAAGCGATATGGAGGACCGGATGAATCAGGAAAACATTACGCTGAATGAGGAGGATGTCTGGGATATCGAGACTTTCGTTGCGGGAATTTCGGCGGTAACGATTTCCTATACCACGCGCGCGGCGGTGGATGGCGGCGAACTGGAGGAGGCGCAAAGCTACACGATTGCCGGAGTCAAAAGCGAGTATGCATCCATCAGCAATCTTACGCTTGCGGCAGGGAGTTTTCTGACTGACGAGGACGATGAGAATAAGGAAAAGGTATGTGTTCTTGGCGCGGGAATTGCAGAGGAGATTTTCGGCAGCGCAATCGAGGCATACGGCAGCGTGCTCTACATCGATGACAGGCGTTATGTCGTGAGCGGCGTGCTCGAGGCGATGGGAACGGTGGCGTCGGGAATCAGCCCGGATAATGCGATTTTTATTCCATATGAGACAGGGGTAAAATATCTGGTCGGAACTGCGGTAAATCCGACGATTACAGTAATTGCGGCAGATACCCGCAGCGTGGACGATGTAATTCTTGCGGTGACGGATGTACTTGCAGACAGTTATCCGAACGCAGAATTTACATTTACGGATGCCGGGAGCAAGATGGAGGCAGCCGAGGCGTCGAACGAGATTCTTACGATGCTTCTGATTGCGATGGCGGCTATCGTCTTTGTGGTAGGCGGAATCGGAATTATGAACGTGCTGTTTGTCTCTGTCAAGGAGCGGACGAATGAAATCGGCATCCTAAAGGCAATCGGCTGTTCCAGAAGGGATATTCTGCTTGAATTTCTCGCTGAAGCAGCGGCGATCAGCCTGATCGGCGGTGTGCTTGGCAGCTTGTTATCGCTTATTATTACGCCAGGGGTGCAGTATCTTGGCGTGCGTGTGGAGCTTTCCGTTCCGGCGTTTTTCCTTGCGCTGTTATTTGCCGTTGGGACCGGAACAATCTTCGGGTTTTATCCGGCTTATAAGGCGTCCAGACTGATCCCGGTCGACGCGCTTAGCGCAGAGTGATGATGGCAGATACACCTGGCGCGGCGTGATGCTGGAAGATGCGCTTGGCGCGGCGTGATGCTGGAAGATGCACTTGGCGTCAGGCGATGCCGGCAGATACGCTTAGCGTGCAGTGATGAGCGAATGCGGCGGCATATTTTGCGGCGTAATTTTCATGGAACTTTCCGTGAAAAAAATCCGGCGGAAGAATGGAGGAAGAAAAGAAGTGACGGGGAAAAAGAAAATCGCAGCGGCGGTTATCGGGCTATTGGGCGTTTCGATAGCGGCAGCCGCGGGCGTGATGCTGTGGAAGAAAAATTCGGGCACGGAAGAGGCATTAAAGGAGAATCAGTTTTACGTGTATGCGTACGTCAGCGAAATAGAAGGAAATGAGCTTACGTATATGAAACTTGATGAGGCTGTCGTGGAAGCATATATTGCGCGGACACAGGAGACGGATGAGGCAAAAGCAGAAGGCGGGACAGCCGGAGACGGGGAAGCGCAGGGAGAGAATCAAAAAGGGGGAATGCCGGATGGAGAGAGACCAGACGCAGGAATGCCGGAGAGAGAGGAAAATCCGGAAGGAAATTCATCCGAAGAGGAAATACCGGAGCATTCGTCGGCAGAAGGAGTAACGGAGGGAGAAGCTCCGGGCATGGAGCTTGTAACGACTTTAATTCCGGTCAGTACGACCGTACATACAAGTACAGATACCGAGACGACATTTCAGCGCCTGGCGGCGGGGGATATGTTAAAGCTTCTGATAGAACCGGATGAAGACGAAGAGGAGGTCATTGTAGAGATATGGATGCTTTGATGGAAATGGAGACATGGGAAAAAAAGACGGCATTAAAAGCGCAGGAAACACCGGATGGGGCAGAGCAGGCCGAGGTCATCCGGATGCAGAATATCAACAAGTCCTATCAGATGGGAGCGCAGTCTTTACATGTGCTAAAGGATATATCTCTGACGGTAAAAAGGGGCGAGTACCTTGCAATCTTAGGACCGTCAGGCTCGGGAAAAAGTACATTGATGAACATTATCGGCTGTATGGATGTAATGGACGAGGGAAGCTATCAGTTGGATGGTGTGGAAATCGGACACGCGAAGGAAAAGGAACTTGTCAGAATACGCAATCAGAAAATCGGGTTTGTTTTTCAGAAATATCATCTGATTCCGACCTACAATGTGCTTCAGAATATTGTTATGCCGCTCTTAATGCGGGGAATGGGACTTAGAGAGGCAGAGAGAGCCAGCATGGACACGATTGAACTTCTTGGGCTTAAGGAGCGTATCCGGCATAAGCCAAATGAGCTTTCGGGCGGACAGCAGCAGCGCGTTGCAATCGCGCGGGCGCTCGTGGGCCAGCCGACGATTCTGCTCGCGGATGAGCCGACCGGGGCGCTCGACGGAAACAGCGGCAAAGAGGTATTGAAGCTGTTTCAGAACTTAAACGATATGGGAAATACGATTGTCATGATTACACATGATCTGAATGTGGCAAAGCATGCCGGGCGCGTTGTACAGATTGTGGACGGGGAGATTTCGGCATAAATCCGTCACATAGCCTGAATGAACTGTTCGAGGGATTCTGATTTTGCGGCAAGCCTTAACCAGATATTTAGGGTATCAGGATTCCTTTCGGAACAAATTTTTGCTTTGATGTGGTCCGGAAGACAGCCAAATTCTTCGAGAAGCAGAAGGATAGACTCTGATTTTCCTTCTGATTTTCCTTCTAATTTTCCTTCTTCTTTTCCGAGTTGACGTTCTTCGTCCCGTATCGTGGCAAATACGGCTTCCTCGTCATATTCAAATATACTCATTGCGACCACCTCCGCTTTGTTCCGCTTTAGAAATTCACGCAGAATCCCATCCTGAATGCATTCGTTGACGGCATGTGTGACAGCCGTATGGATATCGGATTCTGCGGCGTATCTGCGCACCCGCTCAGTATATTGCATATATTCCTTTAAAGTAGGACATTGCTCCAATAGTTTTGTATTATAGCCCGGATTGATGTTCAGAACGAGTACCTTAAGCTCCAACTGGGGGTCCTGCTCCGGCGACTCAAAGGCATTGGACAGCTTTAAAAGCTGCGTCTCCGGCTGAGAGGAACTGCCATTGTAAAAGACAACAAAGTGCGGAGCAGGAATTTTTTGCGTCTGGCTTCGATAGAGAAGATGTCCCTCAATGAGCGTCTCATATTCCTTTGCGACATACTGCAAAAAGCGCAGCGGCATATTAGGATTAATGGTAGACTGGTGCTCATACAAATGAAGCTGGGCGTCAATAACAAATGCAAGGTCATTTTTCATGCTCATGTAAATTGCATTATCCAGCGTTACAATCCAAAGGTCATCCGGATCATCATAGCATGTACCATTGATAGCATTATACAGATTCAGCAATTCGGATTTCTCGTGGAATAGCTTGCGAAAAACGGTGTCCTTATAATTGCGTGTTGCTGATAACGTATTTTCTTTTGCGTATGTTTCTTTCATGAAACCTCCTTTGGCACAGGAGACGAAAGAAAAATGCAGTAATTACTCTGTCATTTATCGGGTTCCGGCAACCTGTGCAGTGATATGAAATGAGATAAAAGCACAGATCTGTCAGAGTCAGACAGGCGAAAGCCCGATTAGATTGATGCAGAGCATCACAAAATGAATCCAGAAATATATGCTTTGCGTAGATTATAGCAAATGTCGGATGTCAGTTCAATCGTTCCCTGATTTTTTTGTGCAAAACTGACAAAGGGAAATGCCGGATTGTATGCGCCGCTTTTCTATTGTAAAATAAAGGAAATACCATTTTCAAAATGCAGATAGAACGCCGGAGCAAATCCCGGTGGGGGGAGGACAGTTATGACGAACGAGGAAATCCGTTCCTTTCTGACGGAGCACGCAGAAGGCAAATTCAAGGAATTTACGGCAGGGCTGATACCGGGCACAGATCCGATCATAGGAGTGCGCCTTCCGGTGCTTCGGGAGCTTGCGAAGCAGCTTGCAAAGGAGGACTGGCGGAGTTATCTTGCCGGGGCAAGCGATGAGACATATGAAGAAATCATGTTGCAGGGCTTGGTAATCGGCTATGCCCGTGCCCCGATTGAGGAGCTTCTCTCGTATGCCAAAGCGTTTATTCCAAAGATTCACGACTGGTCGGTCAACGACGGCTTCTGCTCGACGTTTAAGATTGCGAGAAAGTACAGGGAGACGGTCTGGGAGTTTCTGATGCAGTACCGGGAATCAGAAAACGAATTTGAGCAGCGCGTTGTCGCAGTCATGCTGATGGATCATTTTCTGGTCGAGGACTATATCGACCGGGTGCTCGCGGTCTGGGACAGTTTAAAGCACGAGGGCTATTATTGCAAAATGGGCGTTGCGTGGGGAATTGCGACAGCGTATGCCAAGTTTCCGGAGAAAACACACGCGTTTCTTTGCGACAATCATCTGGATGATTTTACCTACAATAAGTCCATCCAGAAGATGCTGGAATCCTACCGCGTGAGCGATGCGGATAAGGAAATCCTGCGCGGCATGAAGCGCAAAAACGGATAGCCCGGCGAAGATGTAAGATTGACAGAAAAGCAAAATTGACAATGGCGGGAATGCCGCCAAAGATTGCAGTTAAGGGCTGGGATATGTTATACTATGAGAATACAGGGGGGTTAGAAAGCCTGTAAATAAGGATGCCACAATGGGGGTGGCAGAATGGAGGAGAAATGGCAAGATTTACATTACCGCGTGATTTGTATCATGGAAAGGGAGCCTTAGAGGCGCTTAAGGACTTCGAGGGCAGGAAAGCGATGATCTGTGTCGGCGGAGGCTCCATGAAGCGCTTCGGATTTTTAGACCGTGCGAAGCAGTATCTGGAGGAAGCCGGTATGGAGGTAGCGCTTTTCGAGGGTATTGAGCCGGATCCGTCGGTGGAGACTGTCATGAAGGGCGCGAAGGCGATGGAAGAGTTCCAGCCGGACTGGATCGTAGCGATCGGAGGAGGATCTCCGATCGATGCCGCAAAGGCAATGTGGATCAAATACGAGTATCCGGACATTACCTTCGAAGATATGTGCAAGGTGTTCGGCATTCCGAAGCTCCGTAAGAAAGCGCATTTCTGTGCAATTTCCTCTACATCCGGCACGGCGACGGAGGTAACTGCATTTTCAATCATTACGGATTATGACAAGGGCATCAAGTACCCGATTGCCGACTTTGAGATTACGCCGGATGTTGCAATCGTAGATCCGGAGCTTGCCGAGACGATGCCGCAGAAACTGGTGGCGCACACCGGTATGGATGCGATGACACACGCGGTCGAGGCGTATGTTTCCACGGCGAATTGTGACTTTACAGATCCGCTTGCGCTTCACGCGATTAAGATGATTCAGTGCGATCTGGTCGGTTCCTATAACGGCGATATGGCAAAGAGAGATTCCATGCACAATGCACAGTGTCTTGCAGGCATGGCGTTTTCCAATGCGCTGCTCGGTATCGTACATTCGATGGCGCACAAGACAGGCGCAGCGTTTGCAGATTACGGCGCACATATCATCCACGGTGCCGCCAACGCAATGTATCTGCCGAAGGTAATCGCGTTTAACGCGAAGGATGAGACGGCAAAGGCGCGCTACGGCGAGATCGCGGATTTCATGGGACTTGGCGGGAACTCTCTGGATGAGAAGGTACAGCTTCTGATTACATATCTGCGCGGAATGAACGATGATCTTAACATTCCGCACTGCATCAGGAACTACGGCGCAGACAGCTATCCGACAGAGCAGGGCTTCGTACCGGAGGAAGTATTTTTAGAGAGACTTCCTGAGATTGCGGCAAATGCGCTTTTAGACGCCTGTACAGGCTCCAATCCGCGTCAGCCGAGCCAGGAGGAGATGGAGAAACTGCTCAAGTGCTGCTACTATGATACGGAGGTAGATTTCTAAAGCACATTTCTTCTAAAGCGCATTTCTAAGAAGAATAACAGATGAATCAAAGAGGGCTGTGAAAAATGGAGTAGGAACTTACTCCATTTTCACAGCTCGCTTTTTATGCAATGGAAAATTATATCCTATTGCATAAAAAGCGCTTCGCGCAATGATGCGCACGGATGCAAGGGGTATTTTATTGCTGCGCAATATGCATCCGGCGCGGCAAAGCGTTCAAGCCCCTCAAAATTGAGGGGAGGTAGGGAGTTGATGCGGGCTTGCCCGCTTTGTTATGCAATAGGAAAATATTGGATTCTCTTTTTAAAAATCAATATATGTTAAATTCAGGATTGCTTTTCCTTTGGAACCTTGCGCACGACATTCAAATCGAGCAGCTTGTTGACCGCCTTCTGAAGCTCGGGATGATTCCGGTAGGATTCGATGAGCGCGCGTTCGGAGGCAGTCACATGAAAGAAGTCATCGTCCTTATAACCGAATACCGATAACACATCGGTTATGTTGTACATTTCACAGAGCGTAAGAAGCATATCGGCGCTTGGATTTGCCTGTCCGCTTTCCCATCCGTAAATCGTCTTTGGAGCGACCTCCATGGAACGCTCGCGAAGCAGAATGGAAACGTCATTTACAGAAAGTTGATTCCGCTTTCGATATTCTTTTAAGACCCGTGGAATGTATTCGTTCTTCATGTCGTTTACCTCGCAAAGCTATCATAGCCCGCACGTTTTTTAGCGTCAATTAATTCTGCCCAGACGAGAAAACTACGAAAATATTTATTGCGTTATTGAGAAAAATGCGCTGGGACACCGTGCAGAAGTTATTTTTTACGTATCAGAAAAAGCGACTTAAAAATAATGATATGTGAAATTCTGATGGAATATTCTAAAAAAGCAGAGGTAAAAAGTGAATAAGAAAAACCTACAGCATCCATACTAAAAGAAAAGCATTACGGAGGATGGAGGTTTTATATGAATGTGCAGATAGGAAAGCAGAGCCTGCAATTTGCAGAGGCGCCATATATTATCAGCAGTGCGAGCATCGTCGGAAAAAAGGAGGGCGAAGGTCCGCTGGGAAACTGCTTCGACGTAGTGGGAGATGATGATAAATTCGGACAGAATACATGGGAGGAGGCGGAGAGCACACTCCAAAAAGAAGCGTTTACGATGGCAGTGGGCAAGGCAGGTTTAAAACCGGAGGATATAAGGTATCTGTTTTCCGGGGATCTTCTCGGACAGAATATTGCGACCTCCTTCGGGCTGATGGATTGTCAGGTCCCGATATTCGGTCTTTACGGTGCGTGCAGTACCTGCGGGGAGGCGCTCTCTCTTGGCGCAATGTGCGTGGCGGGGGGCTACGCAGATTATGTGGTATCCATGACTTCAAGTCATTTTGCGAGCGCGGAAAAGCAGTTTCGATTTCCCCTGGAATATGCCAATCAAAGACCCTTATCAGCTACCTGGACGGTCACGGGAAGCGGGGCCTATGTACTTGGAAAACAACGCAGCAAGGCGCGCATCACCGGAATTACGACAGGAAAGATTGTAGATTACGGAATCAAGGACTCTATGAATATGGGTGCGGCGATGGCGCCTGCGGCGGCGGACGTCATCTGCAGACATCTCTCGGACTTCGGCAGGGCGGTGGAGGAATACGATAAGATCATCACCGGGGATCTCGGAACGGTAGGACAGGAAATCCTGTGGGATCTCACGAGACAGAGCGGCTACGACATCAGCGGCGTGCATGAGGACTGCGGAATCAAGATATACGACGCCAAAAAGCAGGGGACCGGAGCCGGCGGCTCAGGCTGCGGCTGCTCGGCGGTCACGCTCTCGGCGCACTACCTGAAAATGGTGGAGGAGGCAAAATATAAGCGCATTCTCTTTGTGCCGACAGGCGCGCTGCTTTCAACGGTTTCCTTTAACGAAGGTATGACCGTGCCGGGCATCGCCCACGCCGTTGTGATAGAACATTCGTGATGGCAATGAGCCGTGCCAGCCAGCAAAGAAACAAATATCCGTGCTTGCACGGAAATATTTGTTCCTTCGCTGGCTGATAGGGCGAACGCCCGCGAGCGAGAGAACTATGCTCTCGAGCGGGCACGGCGGAGTAAAAGCTCTCGAGCGGGCACGGCGGAAAGAAAGGAGAAAATATGGATTATGTAAATGCATTCTGGATCGGCGGTCTTATCTGTGCGCTTGTCCAGATTCTGATGGAAAAGACAAAGCTGCTCCCGGGGCGGATCATGGTATTGTTAGTCTGCTCTGGCGTACTGCTGGGCGCGCTTCAGATATATGAGCCGTTTCTGGAGTTCGCAGGCGCAGGGGCGAGCGTACCGCTGTTAGGATTTGGAAATACGCTCTGGAAAGGCGTCAAGGAAGCGGTGGACGAGAACGGCTTTCTTGGGATTTTTATGGGAGGCTTTCGGGCGAGTGCGGTCGGAATCTCTGCGGCGCTTGTATTCGGCTATCTTGCAAGCATTATTTTTCAGCCCAAGATGAAAAAGTAAATAGGATTTGATAAATCTCATGTATTGTAGTAGAATCATAAGCAGTAAGCGCGTGATAAGGGGGATACTGCGATGGATGAGAACAGATTGCGGGAAGCGGGCGTCGATTACGATGCAGCGTTGGCACGCTTTGTGGGGAGTCGGGACATTTATGAGAGATACTTAAGCAAGCTTCTTGCGGACACGCATACGGCAGAAGCCGAAAAGGCGTTTGCTGCCGGGGATTATGAGGAGGTGCTGGAACAGACCCATGCACTCAAAGGGCTTGCGGGAACGCTTGGGCTTAAGGGGCTCTATGAGAGCAGTGCAGATATCGTAAAAGACCTGCGCGACGGGAAGTATGAGACGCTTCATGAGAAGCTTGCACAGATGAAGGAAGAATGGGAGCGTATCTGCGAAGTGATTCGAAATGCATAAAAGGAGCTGACATCAGGCAATGGAAATACTGCCGGATGTCAGCTCCTTTTTCCATACTAATTCAGCGCCTTAAAATATTCCGGATGCTTATAGACGACCTCTGTATTGGAGTTAAAGCCGTCATAGATATGGTGTGAGATCAGATTGGCAAGCTCGTCGTAGTCCTTTTTGGTGATGCATTCCCAGATCCTGTTGTGGTCGCCGTAAAGCCGCATCAGATAGTCGTGATCGCCGAAATTCAGGAAGGTTCGGAAACGCTCGTATTGGGAGTTGACGCTTCCTAAGAAGCTCATCACCGTCTGTTTCCCGGCAAGCTCGTAAAGTGCGCAATGAAACTCGTTATCGCTGATGATAAAGGCGCGTCCAAGCTCGTCGGGAGAGGACTCCCTGTCGAGAAGCTCACGCTGCTTCTGCAGGATTAAGCGGATACGAAATTCCTGCGACTTGTCATAGCTTGCAGTCAGATCCTTTAGGACCGCCTGCTCTAATACTTCGCGCATATAGAGAATGTCTGAAATCATATGTAAGTCGATCAGCGATACGAATGTGCCGATGTGCGGGCGGATTTCAAGAAGTCCCTCGCTCTCGAGCATACGGAACGCATCACGGACAGGAGTACGCGAAATCTCAAATTCCGCCGCTGTGTCAATTTCGCTGATCGCAGAGCCTGGCGGCAGTTCAAGATGCAGAATCTGTTCTTTTAATTTCTGATAAACGGCCTCTGACGTGCCGGTTCGCTTCTTTGTATACATAGGAATACCTCGTAATTATCACGTAATTTTGCCCTAAAATGAAAAAAAACAGTTGGAATGTATACTACATTACATATTAAATATAAAGCCATAACAGGGAAAATACAATCTATTTTTTGAAAAAAACGAAGGTGTGTACATAATTGGCATACAAGGTGGGAAAACTTTCAGAAGAGACTATAGGTAATAATAGGAAATGCAGATAGTATATGGAACTTGTATACAAGTCGCGAGGAAAAAGAAAAGAGGAACACACGGAAATATGTTGTGCAAAATAGACAAAAACAGTGCCGAAAACTATGCAAAACATAAAAAAGAAGAAGGGTGATTGACACTTGTATACAAGCATGTTATAGTCAAATTACAAAATGAATGAGACGGTTGAAAAATCAAAAAAACATTCATGTATGCAAGCAGATGAGTACAGCAGGGTTCAGAAGAACCGGAATGGAGGAGAACATGAAATTATCGTTTCGCTGGTATGGAGAGGATGACAAGGTAACTTTGGAGAATATCCGTCAGATTCCAGGAATGCATTCCATCGTGACCGCAGTGTACGATGTACCTGTCGGAGAGGTGTGGAGCGAGGAGAGCATCGCCGGATTAAAGAAGCGCGTGGAGGATGCCGGACTTCATTTTGAAGTGATCGAGAGTATCCCGGTGCATGAGGATATCAAGCTCGGCAAGCCAAGCCGTGACAAATATATTGAGAACTATTGCGAGAATATCCGCCGTGTGGCAAAGGCTGGTGTGAAATGTATCTGCTACAATTTCATGCCGGTATTTGACTGGACAAGAACACAGCTCGATCATGTGCTGCCGGACGGTTCTACCTCTCTGGTGTACTATCAGGAGCAGGTCGATGCGGTAAATCCGCTTGAGAGCGACAGCGACCTGACGCTTCCGGGATGGGATTCCAGCTACACAAGGGAAGAGCTTAAGAATGTGGTGGCAGAATACAACGCAATGTCTGAGGACGACCTCTGGAATAATTTAAAATATTTCCTTGAGAAGGTCATTCCGGTTGCCGCGGAGTGCGATGTGAACATGGCGATTCACGAGGACGATCCGTGCTGGAGCATTTTCGGGCTGCCGAGAATCATCACCTGCGAGGAGAACATCGACCGTTTCTTAAAGCTTGTGGACGACCCGCACAACGGCATTACCTTATGTACAGGTTCCCTTGGCTGCTCCAACAAGAACGATGTGGTGGCGATGGCTGCAAAGTATGCGGCGATGGGAAGAATCCATTTCGCACATCTTAGAAACGTTGCGGTATTGGAGAACGGCTTTGAGGAGCGCGCGCATCTTTCCTGCTGCGGCTCTCTCGATATGTATGCGATTGTAAAGGCGCTGCATGAGAATGGATTTGACGGCTATGTCAGACCGGATCACGGAAGAATGATCTGGGGAGAGACGGGAAGACCGGGCTACGGACTTTACGACCGTGCGCTTGGCGCAACCTATATCAACGGACTGTTCGAGGCAGTTGAGAAAGCTTCCGCCGGAAAATAATGGCGGTGCAGGAGTATAAATTCAATATTTCATTCATGGGAGGAATGTAAAATGAAATTACCATTTCAGGTTGATTTGAAGGACAAGGTTGCAGTTGTGACGGGAGCAGGCGGAGTGATCTGTTCTAAGATGGCAGAAGCGCTTGCGGCGTCGGGAGCGAAAGTCGCGCTGCTTGATTTAAATGAGGAAGCGGCGCAGAAGAGCGCAGACGCGATTGTGGCGCAGGGCTTTACTGCAAAGGGCTATAAGTGCAATGTGCTCGAAAAAGAGAGCATTGAGGCGGCAAGAGACGCTATCGCAGCAGATTTCGGAACCTGCGATATTCTAGTAAACGGAGCCGGCGGCAACAACCCGAAGGCGACCACGGACGATGAGTACTTCATGCCGGAAGATTTAGGGGAAATGAAGACATTCTTTGATTTGGACCCATCCGGTGTACAGTTCGTGTTCAGCCTCAATTTCATGGGAACATTGCTTCCAACGCAGGTATTTGCGAAGGATATGGTGCAGAAAAAGGGCGCGAATATTATCAACATCGCTTCCATGAACGCATACACACCGCTCACCAAGATTCCGGCATACTCCGGGGCTAAGGCTGCCATCGTGAACTTTACCGAGTGGCTGGCAGTGCATTTCTCCAAAGTCGGCATCCGCTGCAACGCGATCGCTCCGGGATTTTTGGTGACAGCACAGAACCAGAAGCTTCTGTTCAATGACGACGGAACCCCGACTGCAAGAACCGGAAAGATCCTTGCAGGGACGCCGATGGATCGTTTCGGCGAGCCGGAAGAGCTTCTCGGAGCGCTGCTGTTTCTGGCGTCTGAGGAAGCAAGCGGATTTGTCAGCGGCGTATGCATCCCGGTAGACGGAGCATTTGCAGCATATTCAGGCGTCTAGTGTGAAGAGAAGTACGGCAAACTTCCGAATTTGTGAGGTGAGGTAGCGATGGGTTACTTTGATTTCGATAAGACAAGTGATTTCGCAGTGTGCATTGACAGTGACGGCTGTGCAATGGACACGATGGAGGTAAAGCACAGACGGTGCTTCGGACCGCAGTGGATTAAGACCTTCGGTCTGGGAGAGCACTACGATGAATGCTTGGAGCTGTGGCTTAACATTAATCTTTATTCCATTACAAGGGGAATCAACCGTTTCAAGGGGCTTGCCCTTGCACTGGAAGAGGTGCAGAAGCGGGGGCTCTGGCACGATGAGGGACTGGAGGAGTTCGCGGCGTGGACGAGGGAGGCAAAGGAGCTTTCGAATCCGGTACTGCTGGGGCTTGCGCAGAAGAGTGAGAATCTGTGCTTTGAGAAAGCGCTTTTGTGGAGCATCCGCACGAACCGGGCAATCCATGGGCTTCCCGGAGACGATATGCCGTTTCCGAATGTGAAATGGGCGATGGACGAGATGGCGGAGCGCGCGGATCTTGCCGCAGTATCTTCCGCAAACAAAGAAGCGGTCGAGGCGGAGTGGGAGAAGCACAGCTTAAAGGAGGACTGTGTGGTCCTTCTGACGCAGGAGGCAGGTTCAAAGGCATTTTGCATCGGGGAGCTGCTTAAGAAGGGGTATGAACCCGGCAGGCTTCTGATGGTAGGCGATGCGCCGGGTGACCGTGACGCAGCGGCAAAGAACGGCGTGTGGTTCTACCCGATTCTGGTCGGAAAAGAGGGAGAGAGCTGGGCAAGGCTTTTGGACGAGGCATTTCCAAGACTTCTTGACCAGACCTTTGACGAGGCGTACCAGAAGCGGCTGATACAGGAGTTTGAACAGAATTTAGGAGTATAGGGCGTACAGGGTGTAGGAGAAACTTTATAGAAAGAGAGGGTGATAGCGTGGTAGACATGAAAGCAAAACCGTTTTACCTGTCTGATGAGGACTGCAAATGGGTGGAGGACACCATCGCGGGTATGACGAAGGAGGAAAAGATCGGACAGCTTTTCTTTAACATGGGATCGTCGAGAGAGGAAGACTATCTGAAGATGACGGTCGACAAGTATCACATCGGCGGTATCCGTTATAATCCGGCGCCGGGAGCCGAGGTGCGTGAGCAGAACCGCATTCTTCAGGAGAACAGCAAGATTCCGCTTATTATCGCGTGCAACACTGAAAACGGCGGTAACGGGGCATGTACCGACGGTACGATGATCGCGCCGCAGACGAAGATCGGCGCTACGAGAGATGCAAAGTACGCGTATGAGCTGGGCAGGATGTCCAATAAGGAGGCGGCGGCAATCGGATGCAATTTATCCTTCGCTCCGGTCAGCGATATCCTCTACAATTGGGAGAATCCGGTCATCGGTCTGCGTACTTACGGAAATGATGTAGATCGTGTCTGTGAGATGACGAAGGCGTATATGGACGGTGCGCACACGAACGAGGGCTTTTGCTGTGCGGCGAAGCACTTCCCGGGCGACGGTCTGGATTTCCGCGACCAGCACGTGGCGAACAGCATTAACACCATGAGCTGTGAGGAGTGGGACGCAAGCTTCGGCAGGGTATATCAGAACCTGATCGACAACGGACTGGAAGCAATCATGGCAGGACACATCATGCAACCTGCATACACGAGACATTTCAATCCGGAGATCAAGGACGAGGACATCATGCCGGCGACCTTATCGCCGGAGCTGATCGAGGGACTGCTCCGTAAGAAGCTCGGCTTCAACGGAATGGTGCTCACCGACGCTTCCCACATGGTAGGTCTGACCTGCTGCATGAAGCGAAGCGAGATGCTTCCGCGCACAATTGCAGCCGGCGTGGATATGTTCTTATTCTTCAATGAGATGGACGAGGATTTCGCGAGCATGATGGCAGGCTATGAGAACGGCATCATCACAGAGGAGCGCCTCTCGGATGCGCTGCACCGCATCCTTGCATTGAAGGCGCACATGGGACTTCACAGGAAAGCGAAAAATGAGATCGTTCCTCCGGTCTCCGTGATGGAGCAGACGGTAGGATGTGAAGAGCACAAGGCGATGGCGAAGGAGATTTCCGATAAGGCGATCACACTCGTGAAGTATAAGGACGAGGATGTGCTCCCGATGATTCCTGACCGCTATAAGAGAATCATGATCGTATCGGTCGGCGGACTTTCCGCAGGCGTGATGGGAACGATGATGGCGAAGTTCATGGGCGGCGGCAAGAAGAGCCCTGCGGAGCGCCTCCGCGATAAGCTGATCGAGAAGGGATTTGACGCGTTCATCTATGAGAGCCCGCTCGATGCGCTTGCAAAGAAAGCGGCAGCGGGGGAGAAGGTTGACGTGAATATGTATTTTGCCGGCAAGACCGAGATTAAGGAGTTTGTCGGAAATCAGGATCTGATCATCACGTTAGTAGATATCGCAGGCGGCTTCCAGCCAGTGGCAAGACCGGGCTTTGGAATGAGCAAGGGCGGCGGAGAGATTCCGTGGTATGTACACGAGCTTCCGGTGGTAGTGATCGGATGCGGACAGCCGTTCGTGCTTGCAGATATACCGCAGGCAAGAACCTATATCAACACCTATGACAGCGACGATCAGACCTTTGATGCACTGGTCGCAAAGCTGATGGAGGGAAAAGCGGCATTCAAGGGTGAAGATCCGGTGGATTCCTACTGCGGCTTGTGGGATACACACAGATAGAATGCAATATGAAGATTCAGAAAGCGGGCGCGTACCGCTCCCGCTTTCCACACAATTAGGAGGAAGTATATTATGGCAGCAGAAAATATGAAACCGTTTGGTATCAAGGATAAGCTGGGATATTTGTTCGGGGATTTCGGTAACGACTTTACATTTATCCTTTCATCAAGCTTTTTGATGAAGTTCTATACCGATGTTATGGGCGTACCGGGCGCGGTCGTTGGTATTATCATGATGATTGCGCGTTTTGTGGATGCGTTTACGGACGTCACAATGGGACGTATCTGTGACAGAAGCAAGATGACCCCGGTCGGAAAATTTAAACCGTGGATCCGGCGTATGTGCGGTCCGGTGGCGATTGCATCCTTTTTGATGTATCAGAGTGCACTTGCCGATATGCCGATGGCATTTAAGATTGGCTATCTGTTCGTTACATATATTTTATGGGGATCGATTTTCTATACGTCCATCAACATTCCTTATGGTTCGATGGCATCCGCGATTTCCCCGGAGGCGAACGACCGTCAGTCCTTATCGACCTTCCGTACCATGGGTGGTACACTGGCAGGCGTGATTGTAGGCGCAGGCGTACCGATGGTGGCATACGATCAGGTGGATGGAAATTCCGTAATGAACGGCGGACGTTTTACCATAATTGCAGGCGTATTTTCCGTATTGGCGGTAGTCTGCTATCTGCTTTGCTACTCTCTTACGACAGAGCGTGTAAGACCAGAAAGAACCGTAGAGCAGGAGCAGTTTGGCGTTGGCGCGATGCTTAAGAATGCAGTGAAGAACCGCGCGCTGATTTCCATTATCGCAGCGTCTATCGTAATGCTGCTGGCACAGCTTACCATGCAGTCTATGGCAAACTATGTATACCCGAACTTCTATGGCAACACAACAGCACAGTCCGCATCCACGATGGTCATGATGGTGGCAATGGTTATTGCGGCAATACTGGCAAAGCCGATTGCAAATAAGATCGGTAAAGCGGAGCTTTCAGCGATTGCGAATCTTGCGGCGGCAGTGATCTGTATCATTCTCTTCTTCATGCGCCCGGAAAATGTATGGGTCTATGTGGGAATGATCGCGCTCTGCTGGCTGGGACTTGGAATGTTCTCGATGGTATGCTGGGCGTTGATTACAGACGTTATCGACTATTCGGAGTTAAAGAACGGCGTCCGTGAGGACGGTACGACATACGCTTTGTATTCCTTTGCAAGAAAGCTTGGACAGGCAGCTTCCGCAGGACTGTCCGGAATCATGCTTTCCATTATCGGATATTCGCAGGAGACGGCTTTTGACGAAAGCGTTAAAAATGGAATCTTTAATATCAGCACCATTGTACCTGCCATTGGTTTCGGGCTTCTCGCAGCCGTACTGTGGTTCTGGTATCCGCTTCACAAGAAGGAAGTTGATGCGAACATTGAAGCGCTCAAGATAAAGCATGGAGAGAAATAAGAAATAAGTGACGTGTCTGCGTCAAAAAAACTGGGATAGGGCATTTGCTCTATCCCAGTTTCTTTATCGCGGAAAATGCTTTTTTGAACCGCTGTTTTTGTCTGCGGACTGCAGTAACAAACTACAAATATTTCTTAATTTCTTCAATTAACGCCGCATATTCCTCATCCGTTAAGAACTTCTGCTGCGGGTTCATGGCGAAAACGCCGCCCCACTCATATTCATCGGTGTATTTCGGCACCAGATGGAAATGAAGGTGATGTCCGGTATCGCCGTAAGCGCCGTAATTGACCTTCTGCGGATGGAACGCTTTATGCAGCGCTTCCGCTACGTGGTTGATGTCTTCGATGTAAGCGGCGCGCTCCTTGGCAGAAAGCTCCGTGATCTCGCTGACATGCTTCTTGTGGGCGACGATGACGCGTCCCTTGTGGCTCTGCTCTTTGAAAAGATATACCTTGGAGGAAGGAAGCTCACAGATCTTGATACCGAATGCAGCGACCAGTTCGCCCTCCATACAATATGCACAGTTGTTATCCATAATTCTTCTCCTTTTCTTTGTGAAAGCTGGTTCAATGTAAAACAGGTCTGCACAAAAAGTCAAAGTGCAGACCTGTATGGGGTTTAAATTTATTTCTGGTTGAAATGTACGGCAAAGCCTGCGATCTCATCCTTTAAGTAAGCAACGGTGATGTCGCCCTTGTCGTTGTACTTGAAGGAAGACTCGTCAAACACGAAGCCGCGCTTCTCTAAGTGGTACATTGCACGCGCCAGATAATTGGTCTGGATGCAGATGTGACCGTTCGTTCCGCGTCCCGGATTCTTCATCATTTCGATTAAGGAGCCTACGAACATGGAGCTGTTGCCGACCTTGACATTCTCACCGAGCAGGGAAGCAAATTTTGCGGATTCTGCGGATGCAACCTCCTCGGATGCATTGTTGACGCCGACATGCAATAACTTGAAGCCAAGCATCGTTGCAACTGCCTCTTTGGTGAGGGCTGTGATGCCTGCCCAGTCCTTTGCATTTACCATGTCCTTGTTTACCATCCAGGAACCGCCGCAGGCGATGATCTTACTGAAATCAAGATAGCTTGTCAGGTTCTTTGCATTGATACCGCCGGTCGGCATGAATTTCATCTTATTGTAAGGAGCTGCCATGGACTTGATCATGTTAAGACCGCCTGCTGCCTCTGCCGGGAAGAACTTTACAACGTCAAGACCAAGCTCGATTGCAACCTCGACATCGCTTGGGTTAGAGCAGCCGGGAGTCACCGGAATACCCTTGTCCACACAGTACTTAACGACCTTCGGATTTAAGCCCGGGCTTACGATGAACTTTGCACCGGCGCCGACTGCGCGGTCAACCTGCTCTGTGGTGAGCACGGTACCTGCGCCGACTAACATCTCCGGGAACTGCTCGGACATGATGCGGATGGACTCTTCAGCGGCTGCGGTACGGAACGTAACCTCTGCGCACGGAAGACCGCCGTCGCACAGTGCTTTTGCCAAAGGCGCTGCGTCCTCTACATTGTCCAGCGCGATGACTGGCACGATACCGATTTTGGAAATCTCTTCTAACACTTTGTTCATAATTCTTCTCCTTTTGCATATAATTTTCATGATGCTTGCGCTCATATATTACAATTCGTTCCATAATACGGAACGATGTTTCACGAAATGGTACAATTTTATTATAACATCTGAAAAAACCTTGTCAACCGATTCCGCCAAGAAAATCATGTATTTTCGGGAAAACATGTGATAGAATGAACCGGTATGAAATTGCAGGAGGGAGAGATCTATGTCAGAGTCAGGAAACAGAAAAAAGCTTGTGATAGCGGCGGCAGTCGTTGTGGCAGCGGCGGTGATTTTTGGAGTGATTTATCTGTGTTTTGCGCCAAAGGCGGCGGAAGGAAGTAAGACGCTTACCATCGAGGTGGTGGATGACGCCGGGGCTTCGGAGGTTTTTACCGTACACACAGATGCAGAGTATTTAAGAGAGGCGCTTGAGGCGACAGAGGGGCTTACTGTGGAGGGGACGGAATCCGGCTATGGTCTGATGGTCGAGACGGTGAACGGCGTGACGGCGGATTATAGTACAGACGGCGCATACTGGGCGTTTTATGTCAATGGAGAATATTGTAATTACGGTGTGGACGAGCAGCCGGTGGCGGATGGAGAGACATACAGTATCGTCTATACGACGGCGGGGCAGTGAGGCTGCATAGCGCCGGAACAGAGAAGAACGGGGGTGAGAGGATGCGAAAGGAGCATGGCATTAAGGCGCGGGATATTGCAGTCGTCGGCGTGATGATCGCGACGATGGAAGCGGCGAAGCTGGCGCTCTCCTTTGTGCCGAATGTCGAGCTTGTGACGCTTCTTATCATCCTCTATACCATTGTGTTTGAAAAGCGGATCTGCTTTGTCCTGCCGGCGTTTATCCTGCTCGAGGGCTGCCTTTACGGGTTTGGTCTGTGGTGGGTCATGTATCTTTATATCTGGCCGCTTCTGGCGGGGCTTACATGGCTCTTCCGCAGAATCGAATCCGTCTGGTTCTGGAGCATCTTTTCCGGGGCGTATGGACTTTGCTTTGGATTGCTCTGTTCGATTCCCTATCTTTTTATCGGCGGGGTGAAAGCGGCGTTTACCTGGTGGGTGGCGGGCATCCCGTATGATCTGATTCACTGCGCGTCCAATGCGCTGCTCTGTGCGGTATTGTTCGTGCCGCTAAAGAACGTGCTGCTCGCGGTGCACAGGGGGCGGCGCGCATCCTGAGGTATGCATCATAAGAATTATGCGCGCTGCAAAGGTTGACTTTCCTGTGTGTTCCATGGTATGATAGTTAGTGGTTTCGCAATGCGGAACACAAGATTGAATGATGAAACTACTGACGATACAGCATGGAGAAATGGAATGGCAGAAGAAAAAGAGGGAAAGAATCCGGTACAATCTGCGGAACGTATTTTTCAGGTGATGGAGATGCTTGCCGACAACGGAGAGATGGGATTGATGGAGCTTAGTACGGCACTTGGTTTACATAAGAGTACGGTACACCGCCTGCTGATGTCTTTGATCTATATGGGTTATGCCAGGCAGGACGAGACGACGCAGAAATATATGCTCTCTTATAAGGTTGTCAATATGGCGGGCAGGATTCTGGAGCGCATGGATATTTTGCAGGTCGCAAGACCTTATATGGAGCGTCTTTCCGATTTGAGCGGCGAGACGGTGCATCTGGTGCAGCGGGAAGGCAATAATATTCTTTATATTTATAAAATAGAGGCGAAGGTTGGAACGATCCGCATGGTGTCGCATGTGGGCATGGTACATCCGATGTACTGCTCCGGGGTCGGCAAAGCGATTATGGCAGCGCTGCCGGAGGCAGAGGTGAAGAAAATCTGGAATGAGAGCGTCATCGAGAAGAAGACGGAAAAGACCATCACAGATCTGGCGCACATGCAGGAGGTTCTGGAGGAGATCAGAAATAACGGCTATGCGCTGGACGATGAGGAGAATGAAGAGGGCGTGCGCTGTATCGCAGCGTGCCTGCGCGATTATCAGAAGGAAGTGAAATATGCGTTCAGTATTTCCGGACCGACCAGCCGCATGACGAGGGAACGTGTAAAAGAGCTCGCCGTGGATGTGCTTAAGGTGCAGGAGGAATTATCAGGGGAGCTTGGATATTACAAACAGACGAAAAGCTTTTTTTAGAAAAATTGCGGGTGAGGGAATAAAAGGGAAAAAGACAGTCAATACTATCCTTGAAAAACAGAAGCGATTCTGGAAAGAAAAGGAGAATATGACTATGAAAAAGTGGAGAACACTGATTGCAGGACTTGTACTTACATTATCCTTAGGTGCGGTTACTGCGTGCGGAAGAAACGCAAATAATACCAATGATACCAATACAACGAACAAAGAGAATATCGTGAATGATAATACGGAAAACGGCGTTGGAAATGCAAACGGCATGAACGGAACGACCGGAACGGATGTGAACGGAACAGGCACGACGGGAACGGATGTGAACGGGACGGGCACAAACGGGACGACGGGAACGGACGTAAACGGAACAGGCACAAACGGGACGACGGGAACGGACGTAAACGGAACAGGCACAAACGGAACTGACACAAATGGCGCCGTGACAAATAACGGAGCGGGCAATGTGGTAGAAGATGTGGTAGACGGCGTCGGCGAGGCTGGCAAGGACGTCATCAACGGCGTAGAGAACGGTGTGGATGATCTGACGAATGGTGGAAACGCAGGCGAAGGAACAAACGGCACGAACACCACAAACGGCAGATAAGCATATGATATAGAAGGCAGCGGGGGATATCCTCCGCTGTTTTTTTTTGCTCTATAGGAAATACAGTGTTGTTGTAAAGTGCAAAAGTGCTGCTTCCTATAGAGCAAAAAGCCCTGCCGGGCAGGATGCGCACCTCGCGGAATGGAAGATAGCCGTAAACGGCACCGCTCGGGCGCGGCAAAGTGTGCTTTGCATGTAAGTTGAAGCAAATTCGCGAGAGTGTGCGAAGCACAC
>JAGBEG010000007.1 GCA_017937095.1 Roseburia sp.
AGAGCAAAAAGCCCTGCCGGGCAGGATGCGCACCTCGCGGAATGGAAGATAGCCGTAAACGGCACCGCTCGGGCGCGGCAAAGTGTGCTCCGCATGTAAGTTGAAGTAAATTCGCGAGAGTGTGCGAAGCACACTTTGTTCACGGCAATTTTACAGGAAGGATTTGTATGTATATCCAATCATCTTCGCAGCGGATGTACATCTGTCTTTGCAAATAGAATCGCGACGGCGAGCAGCGCAAGCACCGCCTGGCTGAGCAGAAGACCGACAAGATAGCTGCGGATTCCGTACACCGGGACGGCGAGGAGGACAAAGAGAATGCGGATGCCGCAGGCGATCAGGTTGAGAACGAAGGTTGTTCCCGGGTAGCCAAGCCCGTGCAGGATGCTGGTTAAAGTGGAGCCGAGATAGAGGAAAGGGCAGATCCAGCCCAGCGTCGTGATGAAGGTCCCGGCGAGCGCGTTGCCAAAGAGCGCATTTCCCAGAAAATCCCCGGTCACAAGAAAACCGCCCGTGCAGAAAAAGCCCCAGAGCAGGCACGTTTTGATTGTCTTTGCAATCGTGCGGCGGATCAGCCGTTCGTCTCCGGCGGCCTTTGCCTCGGAGATGGCGGGCAAAAGCAGGACGGAGACGGAATTGGTGATGACGGACGGAAACATGATGATGGACATTGCCATCCCGGTCAGAATGCCGTATACGCCCAGCGCCTCCGAGTTCGTGTAGCCGAACAGCTTCAGGCGGTTCGGAATCATGATATTCTCAAAACTCGAAAAGAGATTCAGGACAATGCGGTTCGCAGTGAGCGGCGTCGCCATATGAATCAGATTTCTTGTGCATGTGCCGATGGTAAGCGAGTGGGAGGAAGAAGCAGGCGGAAGCTTTGCAATGCTGATGGAAACGAACGTGCTTGCAACTTCTCCGAGGACGATTCCCCACATCGTAATGGAGAGAGGCACGGTTCTGCCCTCGTGCAGATAAATCCGGTAGAGCACATAGACGCTGCCGACCCGTGCGAGCTGCTCGATGAGCTGGGTAAGCGCGGGAACGCCTGTTTTTTTCAAGCCATAATAATAGCCGTTGATACAGGCATGGATGCAGCTTGGAAGAAAGGAGAGCGAGAGCACGGTAAGCAAAGGCGCGCACCGCGCGTCTCCAAGCCATGCCGAAGCGATAAAACCGGCGTTTTTCCAGATGAACAGGCTGGTGACGGCAGAGAGAAACAGCGAGAGCATAAGTCCGATTATGACATAAAGCCTGACTCCGGCGGGGTTCTTCTTGGCGACCTCCATCGAGACGAAGCGTGAGATGGAGGTCTGGATGCCGGCGGCAGTGATGGCAAAGCCCAGCGACATGACGGGAGAGATGAGCTGGTAAATTCCCAAACCTTCTGCACCAATCAGACGCGACAGGAATATTCTATAGAAGAAACCAATGATTCGTGTGAGGACGCCGGCGGCGGTAAGAAGCAGCGTACCGGTAATCAATGTATTTTTGACAGAGGAATGCTGTAGTTTCTGCAAGGAAACCTCCAAAGGTTCGAATCTTTTCAATATATGTGGAGTGTGAGGGAAAAATGAGTAATCAGATCTATAAAAAAGATGTTGTTTATCTGGATAATGCAGCGACGACAAGGGTGGCAAAAGAGGTTGAGGAGGCGATGAAGCCTTATCTCGGAGAAAAATTTGGAAATGCTTCTACCGCATATGGGTACGGGGAGGAGGCGAGGGAGGCAATCGAGCACGCCAGACGCGTGATTGCGGAATCGCTGGATGCAAAGCCATCGGAAATTTATTTTACATCGTGCGGCTCGGAGGCGGATAACTGGGCGGTCAAGGGAGTCGCGGAAGCGTGCAGGGAAAAGGGAAACCATATCATCACGAGCAGAATCGAGCATCACGCAATCCTAAATTCCTGCGAATACTTAGAGCGTCTGGGTTATGAGGTGACCTATCTGGACGTAGACGAGAACGGGGTCGTGCAGATGGAGGAGCTTGTCCATGCGATTCGTCCGGACACCACGCTTATTACCATTATGTTCGGCAATAACGAAATCGGAACCATTGAGCCGGTCATGCAGATCGGACGCATTGCAAGAGAACGGCAGATCCTGTTTCACACGGATGCGGTGCAGGCATATGCGCAGGTGCCGATTTCCGTCCGCAGATACCCGGTCGATCTGCTCAGCGCGAGCGCTCATAAGTTTCACGGACCCAAAGGCGTCGGATTTCTCTATGTAAGAGAGGGCGTTGCAGTGCCGTCGTTTATCCACGGGGGCGGTCAGGAGCAGGGAAAACGTGCGGGAACGGAAAATGTACCGGGGATCGTCGGGATGGGAAAAGCCGTGGAACTCGCATTTTCCGATATGCGTATGCGGATGCGAAGGGAGAGTATGCTCCGCAATTATCTGATGGAAAAGGCGCTGCATGAGCTCTCCGGTGTCCGCATCAACGGGCATCGTGTGAACCGGCTGCCGGGCAACGTGAGCATGAGCTTTCGCGGTGTGGACGGCGCGTCGCTTCTGATCCTGCTCGAGGAGGACGGGATCTGTGCGTCGGGCGGTTCCGCCTGCAATACCGGAGAAAGCCGTATTTCCTATGTGATCGATGCAATCGGCGTTCCGGCGGACTATGCGCCCGGCACAGTGCGCATGACGCTTTCGGGCGATACGACAAGGGAGGATGTGGACCGGGCGGTAGCGTCGTTAAAGAGCAATTTAGAGCGGTTAAGAGACTAGAAAGAGCCTTGTATTTACGCTATTTTAGCGCGGATATATGTCTGATTTCCGGCGAAAAATTATGAAATAATACCAAAATGGAAAAGAAAACCAGAGGAAAAGAATGGAAAATGCACAAGTATATTTATGCAATTTTCAGAAAATATAAAAAACGGCAGATTCGATTGGGAAATTTGACAAAAAATATTGGATAGAATTGGCAGATTGCCCGTGAAATGCGCAGGTTTACCGGTTGCCCAAAATTTGACAGGCAAAAAAAAGTGTGCAATAATTGCGCAGAAAAGAGAGGACAACATTTTATCTTTGTATTTTAGAAAGGAATGAGTTGTATGATGGAGAGAAAAATCAGATTGTCTGACACAGAAGAGGTAAAGGAATTTGTAAAGGCTGCCGGAAAATGTGATTTTGATATCGATGTCTGTTATAACAGAGCTGTGATTGATGCGAAGTCATTGCTTGGCATGCTGTATCTTGGCTTGAAGAAGGACCTGACTGTAAAATACGGCGGAGAGGATACCGGTTTTGAGAGAACCGTCCAGAAATACGCCGTTTGCTAAAGAGTGGAAAAGAAAACCCCCGTGGGAGCGTTCGCACCCACGGGGGTTTTTGATGTCTGCGGAACATTTTTTACGCCGATTTTATGCGGTGTCTCTTCTCTGAGGGGGAAGATGCTGTTATAATAGAGGAAAAGATCTGATCGGGGAATGACGCTATGGGCAGGATTGTGAAGAATGAAAAGGAAATCATAAAAATATCGGTTCGTAATCTGGTGGAATTTATCCTGCGCGAAGGCGATATTGACAACCGGCACGGCAGAGCGGCTTCCCCGGAAGCGATGTGGGAGGGCAGCCGCATCCACAAGCGGATTCAAAAGAGCATGGGAGCCAATTATCATCCCGAGGTTCCGCTTCGCATCGACATTGAGGAAGAAGATTACACACTTGTAGTCGAAGGACGGGCGGACGGCATTCAGATCGAATATGACGACGGGCGGGAACTGACGCTTGCGGACAATTACAATCATGTGGAGCTTGACGAACATGCACAGGTAACGATCGATGAGATCAAGGGCGTCTATATGAATCTGGAGCATCTGGATGCGCCGGTCGGCGTGCACCGCGCGCAGGCAATGTGCTATGCTTACATTTACGCCAGCAGGCATTCGCTTGCGGAAATTTCCGTGCAGATGACGTACTGCAATCTTGATACCGAAGGGATGGCGAAGTCGGCGTTTCTCTCAAACCTCAAGCGCTTCCGGGAGAAGTTTTGCCTTGAGGAGCTGGAAACATGGTTTTTGCACCTGATCGGCGAATACAAAAAGTGGGCGGATTTTCAGTTCGCGTGGAGAGGGCTAAGGCAGGAGTCTATCCAGAAGCTCACCTTTCCATATGAATACCGGAAGGGGCAGAAGGAGCTGGCGGCAGGCGTGTACCGCACGATCGCGCGCAGGAAGAATCTGTTCATTCAGGCGCCTACCGGAGTCGGCAAGACGATTTCTACGGTATTTCCGGCGGTAAAAGCGGTCGGGGAGGAACTGGGCGAGAAGATTTTCTATCTGACCGCAAAGACAATTACGGGAACGGTCGCAAGGGAGGCATTTGAGCTTTTGCGCGCGCAGGGCTATCAGGCGAAGCTGATACAGATTACGGCAAAGGAAAAGCTCTGTAAATGTGAGGAGATGGACTGCAATCCGGTGCACTGCCCGTATGCGAAGGGGCATTATGACCGGGTGAACGATGCGGTATATAATCTGCTGCAGAAAGAGGACGTATTCACGAGAGAGGTCCTTTTGGAGCAGGCGGAGGAATACAGGGTGTGCCCGTTCGAACTGTGCCTGGATACGGCGACCTGGGTGGATGACATTATCTGTGATTACAATTATGTGTTCGATCCCAATGTATATCTGAAGCGTTTTTTTGCGGAGGGCACGCGGGGCGATTACATTTTTCTGGTGGACGAGGCGCACAATCTGGTCGAGCGGAGCAGGGAGATGTACAGCGCATGTATTTATAAGGAAGATTTTCTTGCGCAGAAAAAGCTTCTAAAGCAGTACAAGGGGCAGCGGGACGTCGAGAAGCTCGCGGGAAAAGCGGTTTTAAATCTGGAAAAGTGCAATAAGCTTCTGCTTGCCTATAAGCGCGAGTGTGAGAAATACGTGATTTATGACGATATCGGCAATCTGATATTTGCGCTGATGCGCCTTGCGTCCGATTATGATGAATTTCTCAGGAAGGCGGGCGAATTTGCAGAGCGGAAGGAAGTGAACGAGTTCTATTTTCATCTGCGGAATTTCATGAATATCTATGAATTGGTGGACGAGCGGTATGTGATCTATTCCGAGCACGAGGAGGACGGACGTTTTAAGCTGAAGCTGTTCTGCGTCGATCCGTCTGCAAACCTGCAGGAGTGCATCGACAAGGGGAACGCTACGATTTTCTTTTCGGCAACGCTGCTTCCGATTCAGTATTACAAGAATCTGCTCTCCACAAAGCCGGATAACTATGCGGTCTATGCCGAGACGGCGTTTTCAGAGAAACAGAGGTTATTATTGCTCGGCAGCGACGTGAGCAGCAAATATACAAGGCGCAATGCCGCGGAATTTGAGAAGATTGCAGCGTACATACGCGCGACGGCGCGCGCCAGAAAGGGCAATTACATGGTATTTTTTCCTTCCTATAAGATGATGCAGCAGGTGTATGAGATATTCTTGGCGTGCGGCGGGGAGGAACTTGCATGTTCCGAAGGGGACGCGTTGCAAAAAGGGGATATCACAGAAAATGAGAGCGGGGCGTGCGAAGGAGACACGCCGCCAGAAGACAGGGCACAGGGACAGGAAGGCGGCAAAGTGGCGTGTATCATCCAGCGTTCCGGGATGCGTGAGGCAGAGCGTGAGGAGTTCCTCGCGGCATTTTCTGCTGAGGCGTTGGCGCAGAGAGAGACGTCTCTTGTGGCATTCTGTGTGCTCGGCGGAATTTTCGGCGAGGGAATCGACCTTAAGAATGAGCAGTTGATCGGTGCGATCATTGTTGGAACCGGATTGCCGCAGATCGGAAATGAACGGGAGATTCTGATGAATTATTACGATGCGCGCTCGGGCAACGGCTTTGACTACGCATACCGCTATCCCGGCATGAATAAGGTGCTCCAGGCGGCAGGACGCGTGATCCGCACCGCATCTGATGTGGGGGTCATAGAGCTTTTGGACGAGCGGTTCTTGCAGAGCGATTACCGCGGGTTGTTTCCGCGGGAGTGGGAGCAGAGGACGGTGTGCAGCATAGGAACGGTGGAGGAATGTTTGCGGGAGTTTTGGGAGACGAAAGGATAGCGTCTACACCGTCGGCAGCAATTTCAAAAATTCCTCTGTAGACTGCGCTACAGGCAGCGTCGGATTGATCGCGGCGACCATCTGGCGGGACGGGAGTTTTTCCTTTGTGCGTACGATAAAGAGCTCCTTCGATTCCCTGCTTAAGCAGTAGTCTGGGATAACTGCGATGCCAAGTCCGATGCGGGCGAGGTCGATTAAGAGGTCGTTGCTGCTCAGCTCGATTTCCGGGATCAGCTCCAACTGATGCTGCAAAAAGAGATTGTGCAGAAATTCGCTGGTCGTGCTCTTGCGGTCGAGCATGAGAATCGGATACTGCTTCAATTCTTCAAGCGGAATTTCCTGTTGTTTCAGATTAAAATAGGCGGGATTCGCGATAAATACGTCCGTGAAGCTGCACACGGTCTTCTGGATGTAGGAGTGGTTCAGATTCGAGTTCGGGAAATTGGTCACGACCAGATCGACCTTGCCCTGCTCTAACAGATCGACACAGCTCAGGGAAGTCGCGTTTGTCACCTTAATCGGTACATTTGGAAATTTCTTATGGAACTGCTTCAAATACGGGACAAGAAAATAACGGCAGATCGTGTCGCTCGCGCCGATGTGGAGCTGCCCCAGGCCCAGGCTGCCGGAGTCCAAAAGCTGGTTTTCCCCGCGCTGGATTAAGTTCATGGCAGGCTCGATGTGCTTTAGGAGAATCTTGCCTGCGGGCGTGAGCTGTACCTTCTTTGTGCTGCGGATGAAAAGCGGCTGCTCTAATTTTTTCTCCAGCGTCTTGATGGACTGGCTGACCGCAGACTGCGAGATGTAGAGCTGCTTGCTTGCCTCCGAGAAGCTCAGCGAGGTTGCGACATAATAGAAAACCTTGTATAACTCGTAATTGATATCCATAATTCCTCATTTCTGCGGAAAAACCGCGGTGTGTGCATTTGCCGGATGAAATAATCATATCCCAATTATAAGGTGAGCTTATAATTGTGTCAAACAAATTTTGAATTAGCTATGCTAATAAAACAGATTAAATATATTAATTATGCTTATCTAATATCCTATGTTATACTGCACTTAGAAAAGAGCAATTAATGTCCTGTTCTGGCGGAAAGCATTTGCGAAGGCAGCGAAGCGTTGGTTTCTGCGGGGCAGAGATCGCTTCGCGCGAGAAGCTTGTGGCGGGGCAGAAGTAAAATGGAGGAGAGAACATGAGCAACGTAAGACGTGTCTATGTGGAGAAGAAACCGGCATTTGCAGTGCGTGCAAAGGAACTGCAGGCGGAGATTAAGAGTTATCTGGGAATCAGCGGCGTGGCGAAGGTTCGCGTGCTGATTCGTTATGATATTGAGAATATTTCAGAAGATACCTATCAGAAAGCGTTGGTGACGGTCTTTTCCGAGCCGCCGGTAGACGATATCTATGAGGAATCATTTGAGTTAAACGGAGCAAGGGCATTTTCCGTGGAGTTCCTTCCGGGACAGTTCGACCAGAGGGCGGATTCCGCAGAGCAGTGCGTGAAGCTGTTGAACGAGAATGAGGATCCGCTTATCCGCACCGCTGTGACCTATGTGATCGAGGGTACGGTAAGCGACGCTGAGTTTGAGGCAATTAAGAAGCACTGCATCAATCCGGTGGATTCCAGAGAAATCGGGTTAGAAAAGCCGGACACGCTTGTGCAGACCTTCCCGGAGCCGGAGGATGTTAAGATTTTTGACGGTTTTAAGGACATGCCGGAGGAAGAGCTTAAGGCGCTCTATGACTCTCTTGGACTGGCAATGACCTTTAAGGACTTTTTGCATATCCAGAATTATTTTAAGGGCGAGGAGAAGCGCGACCCGTCCATGACGGAAATCCGCGTGCTCGACACTTACTGGTCGGACCATTGCCGTCACACGACCTTCTCCACAGAGCTTAAGGATGTGGCGTTTGACGACGGATATTACCGTGCGCCGATGGAGGAGACCTATCAGGATTATCTGAATACACACAAGAATCTGTATGCGGGACGCTCCGACAAGTTCGTCTGCCTGATGGATATTGCGCTGATGGCGATGAAGCGCCTGAAAAAGGAAGGGAAGCTCGCAGATCAGGAGGAGTCCGACGAGATCAACGCGTGCTCGATCGTCGTGCCGATCGAGGTGGACGGCGTGACCGAGGAGTGGCTTGTGAACTTCAAGAACGAGACGCACAATCACCCGACCGAGATTGAACCGTTCGGCGGTGCGGCGACCTGTCTTGGCGGCGCGATCCGCGATCCGCTTTCGGGACGTACCTATGTCTATCAGGCAATGCGCGTGACAGGTGCGGCAGACCCGACTGTTTCCGTGAAGGACACGATTCCGGGCAAGCTCCCGCAGAAGAAGCTGGTACGCGAGGCGGCGCACGGCTACAGCTCCTACGGCAACCAGATCGGACTCGCAACGGGCTATGTCAAGGAAGTGTACCATCCGAATTACGTGGCGAAGCGTATGGAAATCGGCGCGGTCTTAGGTGCGGCGCCCAGACGTGCGGTACAGAGACTGACCTCCGATCCGGGCGATATCATTATTTTACTTGGCGGACGCACGGGGCGTGACGGTATCGGCGGTGCGACAGGATCTTCCAAGGCGCACAACACAGAGTCCACGGCTGTCTGCGGCGCAGAGGTACAGAAGGGTAATCCGCCGACAGAGCGCAAGATTCAGAGATTATTCCGCCGCGAGGAGGTCGCGCATATCATCAAGAAGTGCAATGATTTCGGTGCGGGCGGCGTATCGGTAGCTATCGGTGAGCTTGCCGATGGACTGCGCGTGAACCTCGATAAGGTTCCGAAGAAGTATGCGGGACTGGACGGAACGGAGCTTGCAATTTCCGAGTCTCAGGAGCGTATGGCAGTTGTAGTAGCACCGGAGGACGTAGAGAAGTTCCTTGGCTTTGCAAAGGAGGAGAATCTTGAGGCGGTCGAGGTCGCAGTTGTGACCGAGGAGCCAAGACTTGTGCTGACGTGGAGAGGCAAGGAGGTCGTCAATCTTTCCCGTGCATTCCTTGATACGAACGGTGCGCATCAGGAGACAAATGTTGCGGTTGACATGCCGGACCCGGAAGAGAATTATCTGAAGAAAATCGGTCTGCCGAAAGTCGCTGCGGCGGTAGAAGCAGGCGATATGAAGGAGGCATGGCTTACAGAGCTTGCCGACTTAAATGTGTGCTCCCAGAAGGGACTGGTCGAGATGTTCGACGGTTCCATCGGCGCAGGAAGCGTATATATGCCGTTCGGCGGAAAATATCAGTTGACCGAGACACAGTCCATGGTCGCTAAGATTCCGGTTGCAAACGGCAAGTCGGATGCAGTGACGATGATGGCATACGGTTTCGATCCGTATCTGTCTTCATGGAGCCCGTACCACGGTGCGGTTTACGCTGTCCTCGAGTCGTTATCGAGAATCGTTGCGGCAGGCGGCGATTACAGCAAGGTGCGTTTCACCTTCCAGGAGTATTTCCGCAGAATGAGCGAGGAGCCGAAGCGCTGGAGCCAGCCGTTTGCGGCGTTGCTCGGCGCATACAGCGCGCAGATCGGCTTCGGACTGCCGTCTATCGGCGGTAAGGACTCCATGTCGGGAAGCTTCAACGAGATCGATGTTCCGCCGACACTGGTTTCTTTTGCAGTCGACGTCGCGAAGGAAAAGGATATCATCACACCGGAGCTTAAGGCAGTCGGAAATCAACTGGTACTCTTCTCTGTCGAGAAGGATGCATACGATCTTCCGGTGTATGCGCAGATCATGAAGCTGTATGCAGCGCTGCATGAGCTGATTCAGAAAGGTGTGATCGTATCTGCTTACGCGCTGGACGGCAAGGGACTTGCGGCGGCGTTAAGCAAGATGGCATTCGGAAATAAGCTTGGCGTGACGGTTGAGAGCGAAGTGACGGCAGACACGTTGTTTGGACCGGGCTTTGGCAACATTGTGGCGGAGGTTCCGGCGGAGAAGACCGGAATGGTAAAAGAAGCCATCAGCGCAGCAGGTCTTACGGGCTGTGAGAAGCTGGTCGGCTGGGTCAACGAGGAGAAGAGCTTCTGCTACGGAGATATGAAGCTTCCGGTTGAGGAGGCGATCGCGGCGTGGTGCGGTACGCTTGAGAAGGTATTCCCGACGCGTTCGACCGAGGAGCGCGAGGAACTTTCCACAGGCATCTACAAGGCGGACAGCGTTTATGTGTGCAGGAATAAGGTGGCAAAGCCGACCGTATTCATTCCGGTATTCCCGGGCACGAACTGTGAGTACGACAGTGCGCGCGCATTTGAGCGCGCAGGCGCAGATACCATTGTAAAGGTATTTAAGAATCTGAATGCAGAGGACATCCGCGATTCTGTCGACGAATTTGTAAAGGCGATCGATGAGGCGCAGATTATCATGTTCCCGGGCGGATTCTCCGCAGGCGATGAGCCGGAAGGCTCTGCGAAGTTCTTCGCGACTGCGTTCCGCAACGCGAAGATGACGGAGGCGGTCATGAAGCTTTTAAATGAGCGTGACGGACTGGCACTCGGTATCTGCAACGGTTTCCAGGCGCTGATCAAGCTCGGGCTTGTTCCGTACGGTGAGATTCGTCCGCAGACCGCAGACTCACCGACGCTTACTTACAACACGATCGGACGTCATATCAGCAAGATGGTATACACGAAGGTCGTAACAAATAAGTCTCCGTGGCTTGCACAGGCGAAGACGGGCGAGGTATACTGCAATCCGGCTTCCCACGGCGAGGGACGTTTTGTTGCACCGAAAGAGTGGTTAGACAAGCTCTTTGTAAACGGTCAGGTGGCGACCCAGTATGTCAATGAGGCTGGCGTGCCGACGATGGACGAGGAGTGGAATGTCAACGGTTCTTACATGGCGATCGAGGGCATTACAAGCCCGGACGGAAGAGTGCTCGGCAAGATGGCGCATTCCGAGAGACGCGACAGAAGCGTTGCGATGAACATTTACGGAGAGCAGGACTTAAAGCTGTTTGAGTCCGGCGTGGCGTATTTCAAATAAAATTGCACAAATCGTATCAGACAGACCGGAAAAGATCGCTTTGTATCGTTTCCGGTCTGTACTATGTATAGAGGAGAGAAGAATGAGCAGAGCTGGAAAACGACAAATGATAACCCTGTTGATTGTATTTGCGGTGATAGCTGCAGTGTTCTGGATGTTCCGGCAGATGCGGTGGAATGCATATGAGGAAGAGCTTAACAGCGCGGAATGGTATGAGGTGACGGCAGAATACGATCATAGCGATCTATATACGGTTCGCGAAGAAACGTATAACAAAACGGGCAACTCCTATTATGAGTATGTGGATTACTATGACTGGTACTATACCTATATCGCAGAGGATGGTTCGGTTCATACATATGTAAGTAAGAGACATTCGACTGAAACAGCCGGAGGCAGCGTCACGATTCTTGTGGATAAGGCGGATCCGTCGCATTCGCTGGAGATACGGTCGAAGGAGACGCATAGCATGTGGGAAGGGACAATGATGCATATGCTGATGGTTGGCATGCTTCCGTGCATCGCCTTCGCGGTACTGATTCCTGTTGTCGGCGGGGCGGCTCGCAGAAGACGAAGGTAAGTGCAGGCGGGAAGAATACGCGATGAGGAGCAGGCAGACGAAAATGGTGAGACGCGGGAGAAAAGAGAGAATGAAGGAGCAGAAGAGATGTTTTTACAGAAAAGAGAAAACACCCTTGACATCGACTGGGGAGCATTTTATAAAGGGGTATTTGCGCTTGTCATCCCCATGGCGCTGCAGAATCTGATCAATGTCGGAGTGACGGCGGCGGATGTCATCATGCTGGGGCGGGTCGGGGAGAAGGTGCTCTCGGGTGCATCGCTTGCGGGACAGGTACAGTATATCATGACCCTGTTCCTTTTTGGGCTGACGTCCGGTGCGACCGTACTGACGGCACAGTACTGGGGAAAGGGCGATAAGAATACGATCGAGAAGATTCTCGGGCTCGGACTTCGCGCAGCGATTCTTGTGACTGCAATTTTTACGGTGGCGGCGCTTGCGATACCGGGACAATTGATGCGGATTTTTACGAGTGATCCCGAGGTCATTGCAGAGGGAATCAAATATCTGCGCATCGTGGCGTTTTCCTATGTGGCAATGGGAATCACACAGACGTATCTTTATATTATGCGGAGTGTGGAGCGGGTCGTTGTCGCGACCGTCGTTTACCTTTTATCCCTGATCTGCAATGTAATATTAAATGCAGTTTTTATTTTTGGACTGCTTGGCTGTCCTGCAATGGGAATCAGGGGAGCGGCATTTGCAACACTGATCGCCCGTTTCCTCGAAGTGGCGCTGGTATTTGGCTATGCGCGTCTGTTCAACCGGGACATCAGGTTCCGCCTGCGGTATCTGTTTGGCACGGAAAAGCTGCTGGCGCAGGATTTCTTTCGCTATGCGGTTCCGGTCATTGTAAATGAGGTGATGTGGGGACTTGGAACGGCGGCGAATACGGCGATACTCGGACATATGGGAAGCGCCGCGGTGGCGGCGAACTCGGTCGCGCAGGTCGCAAGACAGATCGCGACGGTCGTTGCGTTCGGGCTTTCCAGCGCGACGGCGATTTATCTTGGCAAGACCATCGGTGAGCGGCGTCTGGAGGAGGCGAAGGCGTATGCGAAGCGTTTTCTGTTTCTTTCGGTCGTGATGGGAGCCATCGGCGGCGCATTGATTCTTGCGGCGATACCGATTGCATCTGCGACCCTGACCTTAACGCCGGAGGCGAAGGAATATCTTGCAGTGATGTTCGGCGTGATGTCCTATTTTGTAATCGGACAGTCGTACAATTCAACGATGGTCGTCGGAGTGTTCCGCTCCGGCGGCGATACCAGATTCGGGCTGCTTCTCGACGTATCGACGATGTGGTGCTGTTCGATTCTGATCGGATTTCTTGCGGCGTTCGTATTTCATTGCAGTGTGCCCGTCGTCTACGTGTGCCTGATGAGTGACGAGATCATCAAGCTCCCGATTACGACATGGCGGTACACGCGCTACAAGTGGTTGAAAAATGTGACAAGAGAGAATTTAGGATAGGAAGCGTGAAAAATTTTTCGCTTCCGGCAGCGAAACGGAGGAGGAAAAGCAGGATGAATGTTTTGGTACTTGGAGGAACGCGTTTTTTTGGGAAACGTCTGGTTTGGGAGCTGCTTGGCAGAGGGCATGAGGTGACGATTGCGACGCGCGGGAAAACGCCCGATCCGTTTGGGGACAGGGTAAAGCGGCTGATCGTCGACCGGACGGACGCAGCGGATATGAAGCGGGTGTTCGCGTATAAATATTATGACGTGGTGTACGACGATATCGCTTACTGCGCCGGGGATGTGCAGATTGTCATGGAGGCAGTGGGATGTCGGCGGTATGTCATGGTGTCTACCATGTCTGTGTATGATGAATTGCATTTTCAGATGGTGGAATCCGATTTTAAGCCGGAGAAGGAGCAATTAATCTGGTATGAAAAAAGGGAGGGAGCGGGCTATGATGCCTTAAAGCGGAGCGCAGAGTGCGCGCTCGCGCAGCGATATGCCGGGCATAATGCGGTCTTTGCGCGCTTCCCGTTCGTAATCGGGGCGGACGATTACACAGAGCGTCTGTATTTCTATGTGGAACACGCCGTGCGGCAAAAGCCGATGTGGATCGATAATCCGGATGCACAGATGAGCTTTATTTCTGCGGATGACGCCGGGAAGCTTTTGGCGTATCTGGGAGAGGACGAGGTGCGCGGGGCTGTAAACGGTGCGAGCCGGGGAACCATCAGTATGCGCGAGGTGCTCTCCTATGTGGAGAAAAAGACAGGATGTGCCGCGGTCATTGCCGCAGACGGTGCGTGCGCGCCTTACAACGGAGCGCCCAACTACAGCATCAACACGGAGCGGGCAGAGCGGATCGGATTTTCGTTTTCGAATCTTAAGGACTGGATTTATGAGCTGCTGGATATCTATATTGAGAGGGCAGGATATTAGAAGGAAAGAGAAAAAGAGATTGCTGCATGATCTGCGGCAGTCTTTTTTCTTTTGTTGAGAAAAAAGATAACCTTTTTGTGTGCAGATGCGTCTAATCTATGTAAACGGAATTACCGCGGAAATACCGTTGCATCCCAAAGAAAACGGATAGGAGGAGTGACAGTGGATGAAATAAAACTTGCGAAACGGGCAATCCATGGAAATGTACATGCCTACGGTGAGCTGATGGAGCGGTATAAAGAGCTTTTGTACCGAACCGCATTCGCACATGTGAAGCAGGAGGCACTTGCGCTTGATCTGGTATCGGAGACAGTTGTGCGGGGATATGAACATGTGGGAAAGCTCAGAGAACCGAAATATTTTAAGACATGGCTTATCCGGATCCTGCTGAATACGATAGCAGATGATTACCGGAAAAATAAGCGTGTTGTGAGCATGGAGACTGCGGATATGGAGTGGGCGGCGGAAGCCATTACACAGAAGGATGGCTCACATGCAAATCCGGAAAGCGCTGTGGAGGAGAAGCTTGACCTTCTTGCCGCACTGGAAAAGCTTCCTGAAAAGCAGAAATCGGTGATTGTCTTAAAATATTATGACGACTTGAAAATCAGTGAAATTGCCTCGGTGCTTGAATTGCCGGAGGGAACGGTCAAGGCATATCTGCATAAGGCGAAGGAAACGTTAAGGGGTTTGTTAAAGGAGGATTATATTTATGGATAATTTGAAAAAGCAGATACCAATTTCGGACGAACTGGATCGAGCGGTCGCGGATGGGATGCGGCAGGTGAAGAAGATACATGAGAGACGCGTGGTGCGAAAATCAATCGGAATGGCGGCGGGGGTCATGCTGTTTTGCGGCGGCTTTGTTGTATGGGGATGTCACAATCCGGTGCTCGCATCACAGATACCGATTATCGGGAATATTTTTAAACAGAATGAGGATAAGATGACCTATTCCGGTGACTACAGCGAAAAGGCGCAGGTGCTCGACCCGACGGAGGTGGTAGAGAATGGTTATGTATATACTGCATCCGATCAGGATTATACCTTTACGGCAGAGGAAGTATACTGCGACGGCGAGGCGCTTTATCTTGGACTTATGCTGAAAAATGAAAACGGTCTGGGACGGATGCAGGCATATCCGGTTCATGTGGATGGCAGTGAAGCGGAGGTCAAAGAAGCGTATGAAGCTGCAGAGCGCGGGGAAGGCAACGTGATGCAGGAGGTTGCGGTGTGGGGGCTTACCGCACAGATCGGAGATACGACAGTTATGGCGCCGGATGCGACAGTGGAAGGAACACAGACAGCGGAGGACACATTTGAAGGAGTCGTGCGCATCAGTCTTGCAGATGCCGGAATCGGTGCGGCGGATGGTGTGAGTGATGCAGACGGCAGTAATGCATCAGATTACTTTGATGTGCGGATAACGATTACAAGTCTGTCCTATGCGGATGAGGAGCTGCTTGAGAGGGCAAGGGAGAATTACGAGGCGCATGTACTGCGGGATGCAAACGGAAATGAACTTTATAATGAAGACGGAAGCGTGCAGATGGATGATTCCTACGAGTATATTTCCGATAAACGGAGCGCAGAGGGAAAATGGGAGCTTTTCCTTCCGGTCAGCGTGAACGCGGGGGAGCATCACACTTATGAAATCAATGATTCAGCCAACGGCTTCGGCATTGCGTCTGTGGCGGTCACAGCTACGGAAATTCGCGTGGAGAGCATTTTGCCGCCGCTATATGCAGACAGGGAGGAGCTTCTTGCCGCAAAGCGTGCATTTCTGGAGGAAGTTGGAGAGGATGATGCAGAACTGACAGATGCGTGGGTCGATGAGTATGTGTCGCTTGCAATGTTCGGTGATTATGGCATTGCGGTATTCGACCAGAATGGAGAGAGAATCGAACTAAAACAGTCGGTGGAAACGGCGCAGGGACTCTCTACCAGCCTTCCGGTCGCCGGAAGAGAAATTACGGAACTTCATATTTATGTGGGGGAAGATGCGATTGCCTGTGCAAAAGAGACAGACGAGCAGAACATGGCAGCACGCGCGCTTTACCATGTGGATGTGCCGCTGAATGAGCAGGAAAATTGAGAGAAGCAGTCTGAGTATCATGAAAGGAAGGAGTGAAGAAGAAAGAATAAAAAAGAAAGAATAAAAAAGTAAGAATAAAAAAGTAAGAATAAAAAAAGTAAGAATTGTGGAAGAAGAGAAAAGATGTGATATAATTGTTTCCGAATAAAATAGAACGGAGAAAACGCTATGCAGAAAAAAGAGATGCAAAAAGGAAATAAAGCAATTCTTATCACATTGTATTTAAAAATAATAACGTTCGTTCTGGTACTGTTTTTTCTGGTGGCATATTCCGTCATCCCTGAAATCAGTAACGCGATATCGCTTCTGACGGTCATTTTATGGGGAGGCGCAAACCTTGCGTTTATTATCGTGGCGATTTTCGCGGTCATCGACTGCGTGCGGCTCTATCAAGCGGGACAGCTTGGGCTGCTGAGGAGCAACACAAGAAACATTAAATTCGGGGCAATCCCCTATTTTGTGCTGAATTTCCTGCTGTGGATACTTATTACGTTTGTCTTGATTATGGGGTCACGCGGGTTGTTCATTTTTACGCCCATTCCGCTGCTTTTGATTCTTCCGGTGATTGACTGCTTTTTCTCTATGCTGGTCACCTCTATCTACAGCATCGGTTTTACGGCAGGGCTAAAGCATTTCGGACGGATGTCAGGAGGCGCGGCGGCAGGACTTATCGTGATGCAGCTTCTGTTCGTGTTAGACGAGGTCGCCGCCGTCGTGCTCATTGCCTCGAAGCGTTACAAGGTGTGAGAAATGCGTGGCATAGCGCCCAAGCGGGGACAAAGCAGGCAGGCGTGTGAAAACGTCTGCCTGCTTTGAAGCGTCAGAGCGGATAGAACTCAGGCTTTCGCTCCTTAAATACGGTAAAATAGGAAAAGCCTGCCGCCTTTAGGATATCTGGAACCTTCCTAAAGTCAAAGGCGATATGCTCCGGTTTGTGGGCATCCGCGCCGATCGTGATGATCTCGCCGCCGAGCTCGCGGTAGCGGGCGATGATCTCCTCGGCCGGATTCGGATGTCCAAGCCCGTGTCTAAAGCCTCCGGTGTTGATCTCAATTCCCTTGCCCTTTTCGATGAGCAGCGTCAGGATGGCGTCAATCACGTCTTTGTATTTCTCATAGGTATAATGTTCATTTTTTGTCGGACCGTAGCGCACGACATAGTCGATGTGCCCGTAGACGTCAAAGCCGTCAAACGCCCGGATATTTTCCAGAATCGATTCGAAATATTCCAGATAGCATTCCTCCTCGGTGCGTCCCTCGTAAAACTTTGGATAATAAGGGTCGATGCCGTGAACTACGTGCGACGAACCAATCACAAAATCAAACGGATATTGTGCGAGAATGTCTTCGTGCAGCGCCGCAAGATGCGGCTGTAAGCCAAGCTCAATGCCAAACCGCACCGGAAGCCGGTCCTTATATTTTTCCTGCAGCGCCAGCACGGAGGAAGTGTAGTTGGGCAGATCGAGCAGAAACGCCTCGGGCTCATCGGGGTAGTCGATGTCGAGATGGTCGGTAAAGCAGATGCCGTCAAGCCCCTTTGCAATCGCGGTCTGTATCATATCCTCCTGCGGCGCGTCGCTGTCACCGGAGTACTGGCTGTGCATATGTGTGTCCCATAACATGGTAGAAACTCCTTTCCGCTCGTAAAAGCCGGCATGTATTGTTGCTTAATTAAGTAGACGTCTTACGTAGTTCTATGTATTTACACGCCCAGACGGTAGAAGACAGATTCCTTTTTCTGGTTTTGCATCGTGTTTCTTACTGTCGGAACAGCGCCGAGGAGCGCGAAGGCGTATACCATGAAAAGATTCACCCAGTAGGAAGCGCTATCGATGATCTCTTCCTCTAACAGCAGGGGTACAGAACGGAACGCGGTAGCGATATCAACATCAAGTTCCATTGCAATGGACACTGCCCAGTCGAGACGGTTCCCCATGTATGTCATGACGAGCATGATGACGGTGCAGATGATAACGCCTGTGATGGAAAGCTTTCCTCCCAACAGGTCGTAGCCTTTCATGGTGCAGACTGCCATGACTACGCCGGAAATGGCTGCTACATAGCCGAGCTGTCCGAGAACAATGATACAGGCGACGCCAAGAAGAGAGCCGATCAGTGCGCCGACGATCCCGCCGATGATGTTTTCTTTCTTCTTTTGCTTTTCCGTGCTGGCGACTGCCTGATTCTGCTGAAGATTTACAAAACAGTTGTAGCAGAGCTGCATACAGGTACCGCCCGCTACGCAGGCTTCGGTCGGATTCGTGCTGCCGCAGGTCTGACAGCAGTTCTGAAAATTGTTGGCGCGCAGAAAAGAGGTAAGCGCGTTTAAGCCTTCCGTGAGGTTTGCCGCAAGCTTTTCCTGATTTGTCATCTGTCCCAGAGTCATTTTCACCTGATATCCGTCCTGCCGCAGGGAATTTACCGGCTTATGTTCTTTGGAAAAGGCTTTGCCCTCCGCTTTGGAAATAGGATTGCCCGGACGGGTCGCTGAGACTGACACCGTCAGAATATAGGGATAATTTTCATTTTCGGGATAGACGAGCACCTTATAGCCGTTGTACAGACCGAAAATAGCTCCGCTTTGTGCCTCGAAACGCAGACCGGCACGTGATGCAAGCTGCGCATAGTTTTGCAGTACCTTTTTTTTCATTTTCGTATTCTCCTCGATTTTTCTTTTTGTAAGGCGAAACCGCACTGCCCGGATCGCGCCGGACGGCTGCGGCAGCCTGAAACATAACAGTATGATTTTACCATATGAAAGTGTTTCTGACAATGAAATGCGGCTCTTTGAGCGGAAAAAGCCATCCGCGTCTGTGGTAATTGGTCATTTTGTACAATTTTCCGGAAATAGGAAGAAAAAAGATTCCTATAGTGAAAATTTTAACAAAGTGGGAATAAAGTGGTGAAAAAGGCTTGAACTTTCAATACAAATTAGTTAAAATAGAGAAAGCATGGAACTTAGGTGTGGAGACACCGGTTCCCGGGCATTGTGCCCAGCGAATTACATTTACAAATTCTAGGAGGAATTAAAAATGGCAGTAAGAGTAGCAATCAATGGTTTTGGACGTATCGGTCGTCTTGCTTTCAGACAGATGTTTGGAGCAGAAGGATATGAAGTTGTAGCAATCAACGATTTGACAAGCCCGAAGATGTTAGCACATCTGTTAAAGTATGACTCATCTCAGGGTAGATACGAGCATGCTGACGAGGTATCTGCAACAGAGGATTCCATCATCGTATGCGGCAAGGAGATCAAAATCTACGCATTCCCGGATGCAAACAACTGCCCATGGGGCGACCTGAAGGTAGACGTTGTATTAGAGTGCTCCGGCTTCTATACATCCAAAGAGAAGGCTCAGGCTCATATCAACGCAGGCGCTAGAAAAGTTGTTATCTCTGCTCCGGCTGGTAATGACCTTCCTACTATCGTATACAACACCAACCACAATACATTAAAGGCTTCTGATACCATCATTTCTGCAGCTTCCTGTACAACAAACTGCTTAGCACCGATGGCAGACGCTCTGAACAAGTACGCTCCGATCCAGTCCGGTATCATGGTAACCATCCATGCTTACACAGGTGATCAGATGACTCTTGACGGCCCGCAGAGAAAGGGTGACTTAAGAAGATCCCGTGCGGCTGCAGTCAACATCGTTCCGAACAGCACAGGTGCTGCAAAGGCAATCGGTCTGGTTATTCCGGAGTTAAACGGCAAGCTGATCGGTTCTGCACAGCGTGTACCGACCCCGACAGGTTCTACCACAATCTTAACAGCAGTTGTTAATAAGGCAGACGTTACTGTTGAGGGTATCAACGCAGCTATGAAGGCAGCAGCGAACGAGTCCTTCGGTTACAATGAGGATGAGATTGTATCTTCCGATATCGTTGGTATGAGATTTGGTTCTCTGTTCGACGCTACACAGACTATGGTAAGCAAGATCTCTGACAATCAGTACGAGGTTCAGGTTGTTTCATGGTATGACAATGAGAACTCCTATACATCTCAGATGGTACGTACAATCAAGTACTTCAGCGAATTAGCATAATTCGCTTGAGCTTTGCATAAGTAGTTTACGAGTTGACGTGAAGTAGATGCAAGCTCGCTTGAGCTTTGCATAATGACTGCACGGATGACTACTTTTTTAAGCGACAGGCATCCAGAGTGCAGATAAGACTCAGAAAGGGGTCCGGTCTTTTGAGGACCGGACCTTCTTTCGTTTAAAAATAAAAAGGGGGACATAACGAATGTCATTAAACAAGAAATCCGTTGATGATATCAACGCAAAAGGAAAAAGAGTACTCGTAAGATGCGATTTTAACGTACCGTTAAAGGACGGCGTGATCACAGACGAGACACGTATCGTAGCAGCGCTTCCGACCATCCAGAAGTTGATCAAGGATGGCGGTAAGGTAATCCTCTGCTCTCACCTCGGCAAAGTAAAGAACGGCCCGAACGAGGGTGAGTCCCTTGCTCCGGTTGCAAAGAGACTTTCCGAGAAGCTTGGCAAAGAGGTTGTATTCGTATCCGATTACAACGTAACAGGCGAGGCTGCGACAAAGGCTGTAGAGGCAATGAACGAGGGCGACGTTGTACTTCTCCAGAATACACGTTTCCGCGGCGTAGAGGAGACAAAGAACGGCGAGGAGTTCAGCAAAGAGCTTGCTGATCTTGCAGACATCTATGTATGCGATGCATTCGGTTCTTCCCACAGAGCACATGCTTCCGTAGCAGGCGTTACCAAGTTCATCACCGCAAAGGGCGGCGAGAACGTAGTAGGTTACCTGATGCAGAAGGAAATTGATTTCCTCGGCAATGCCGTTGAGAATCCGGTAAGACCGTTCGTTGCAATCCTTGGCGGTGCGAAGGTTGCTGACAAGCTGAACGTTATCTCTAACTTACTTGAGAAATGTGATACCTTGATCATCGGCGGCGGTATGGCTTACACCTTCTTAAAGGCACAGGGCTATGAGATTGGTAAGTCCTTAGTAGACGACACCAAGCTCGACTACTGCAAGGAGATGATGGAAAAGGCAGAGAAGCTCGGCAAGAAGCTTTTACTTCCGGTAGACTCTGTTACCATCGCTGATTTCCCGAACCCGATCGATGCTCCGGTAGAGGTTGAGGTATACGATGTAAGCAATATGCCGGCTGACAGAGAGGGCTGTGATATCGGACCGAAGACAGCAGAGATGTATGCAGACGCTGTGAAGTCTGCAAAGACCGTTGTATGGAACGGACCGATGGGTGTATTCGAGAACCCGACGCTTGCAGCAGGTACAATCGCAGTTGCAAAGGCATTGGCTGAGACAGATGCTACCACAATCATCGGTGGCGGTGACTCTGCAGCAGCCGTAAACCAGCTTGGATTCGGCGACAAGATGAGCCACATTTCCACAGGCGGCGGAGCTTCCTTAGAGTTCTTAGAGGGTAAGGAACTGCCGGGCGTTGTTGCCGCAGATAACAAATAATGAAAGAAAGTTACAGCTCCACGGAATGACGCGATAACAGCGTCAGGCTGCGCTCGGCGTACCTAACTGCGTACGCCGTCGCTCGCCTTCCTTGTTCTAGCGCCATTCCATGAAGCGTGGCTTGTTTTACAGGGAAAGTATACATAGGGAAGGAATTATAATCATGTCAAGAAAGAAAATCGTAGCCGGCAACTGGAAGATGAACATGACTCCGAGCCAGGCAGTAAAGTTAGTAGAAGAGTTAAAGCCGCTTGTAGCAAGCGATGAGGTAGAGGTTGTTTACTGTGTTCCCGCAATCGACATCGTTCCGGTTGTAGAGGCGGTAAAGGGCACAAATGTAGTAGTTGGTGCAGAGAACATGTACTACGAGGAGAAGGGCGCATATACCGGAGAGATTTCTCCTGAGATGCTCGTAGATGCAGGCGTAAAATACGTTATCATCGGACATTCCGAGAGACGTGATTACTTCAAAGAGTGCGACTGCATGCTCAACAAGAAGGTAAAGAAGGCATTCGAGCACAATCTTATCCCGATTCTTTGCTGCGGCGAGTCCTTAGAGCAGAGAGAGATGGGCGTAACACTTGACTGGATTCGTTTCCAGATCAAGTCCGACTTAAAGGATATCACAGCAGAGCAGGTTGCTTCCATGGTAATCGCTTACGAGCCGATCTGGGCAATCGGAACAGGCAAGACCGCTACCACAGAGCAGGCACAGGAAGTCTGCAAGGCAATCCGTGACTGCATCGCTGAGGTATACGGCACAGATACCGCCGAGAAGGTTCGCATCCAGTACGGCGGCTCTGTAAACGCAGGCAATGCGGCAGAGTTATTCGCACAGCCGGATATCGACGGCGGACTTGTCGGAGGAGCTTCTTTAAAGGCGGATTTCGGCAAGATCGTGAACTATAAGTAAGAATTTAGAATTGTTTGTTATTAACAAATAAAACAATCTGAAACATTATAAAAGACTATTCGACCGGTAAAAATTACCGGATGAATAGTCTTTTTTTACTCTATAGGAAATACCATGTTGCTGTGAAGCGTGAAAGTATTGATTCCTATAGAGTAAAAAGCCCTGCCGGGCAGGATGCGCACCTCGCGGAATGGAAGATAGCCGTAAATGGCACCGCTCGGGCGCGGAGAATCCGGCAAAGCCGGATTCTATTTTCTTGCAGCGCTTCATATTGACATAGAAGAATTTCAGGAATATACTAATAACAGTGACCGCATGGTCACTGTTATAATATAAATATAATGACCGCATGGTCACTGCGTAGGGAGGATGTAATGCCTACAAAACTGTTTTATGAACTTAAGGAAGAGAAACAAAAGAAAATTATCGGCGTAGCGGTTTCTGAATTTGCCGCATACGGTTATGTGAATAGCTCTACGAACAGAATCGTGAAAAATTCCGGTATCAGTAAGGGGAGTCTGTTCAAATATTTCGTCAATAAAGAAGACTTGTACTTTTTTATACTCGATACGGTCACGGCAGAGTTTGTCGCAAGCTTAGGAGAAAAAGCAATCGGTCTTTCACGGGAGTTATTCCAAAGAGTGCTTGAATATTCTGCATTAGAATTTTCATGGTATATCGAGAATCCCGAAAAATCAAAATTAATCATAGGTGCGTTTACAAAAAGCGATACCGAGATTTACCGAAAGACAACCGGGCGGTATGGGGTGAAAGCGTCGGATGTATATTATAAGCTGCTGGAGGATATTGATTTTAGCAGCTTTCGCTGGGAGAAGCAGAAAACGATTGATATATTAAAGTGGTTTTTAAAGGGGTTCAACGAGGATTTTCTGGAAAGTGTTCAGATTGATAACCGTTCGTTCGAACAACTCCGGGATGCGTATGTGAGGCGTTTGACAGGCTATCTCGAGATTTTAAAAAGCGGACTTTTGAAGTAAGGGGGAGAAATGATGTTCTGGAATGCGAAAAACGGACGTGTCAGCATCGGAGATTCCGATATGGATTATATCTCTTTTGGAAAAGGGGAGGATATCCTCATCATGCTTCCCGGGCTGGGAGACGGATTGACCACGGTGAAGGGGATGGCAGTGCCGATGGCTATGACTTATCGAATGTATGCCAGGAATTATAAGGTATATATTTTCAGCAGAAAAAATCATTTAGAGGCGGGCTATTCCACAAGGGATATGGCGGCAGATCAAGCCAGAGCTATGAGAATGCTCGGTATTTCCAAGGCTAAGGTATTAGGAATTTCGCAGGGAGGAATGATTGCGCAGTACCTTGCGATAGATTATCCTGAGTTAGTGGAGAAACTGGTATTGGCAGTTACGTCGCCGCGGCAGAATGGGACGATACGCGCGGTCGCCGGAAACTGGGTGAAGCTGGCAGAGCAGGGGAATTATAAGGGATTGATGATTGATACGGCGGAAAAGTCTTATTCAGAGAATTACCTGAAAAAATATCGCAGGCTTTATCCTCTACTTGGGAAAATAGGTAAGCCGAAGGATTTCAGCCGTTTTCACATACAGGCGGTTTCCTGTATGGAACATGATGCATATGCCAAATTGGAGCGTATCACATGTCCTACACTGATAATTGGCGGTGACGCTGATAAAATCGTCGGTCAGAACTCCGCTCATGAATTGGCGGATAAAATCAAAAACAGCGAATTGTTTATATATGAAGGTCTTGGACATGCGGCATATGAAGAGGCAGGGGATTTTAACGACCGGGTCTGCGGCTTTTTATCAAAATAAAGGGCAATTTTTATTAAGATAGATCATTATCTGTCTGCTCAGGAAGCACTCGATTTTGGCCTGATTGATAGAATTATTTCCAAAAACGGATAAAAAACGGTTAAATTTCGGGTGTTTTTGATTGACGATTTCCCTTTTCCAGACTATACTATAATCAGAAACAGAGCACATAGCGTAGTGGATGGGAGGGGTTTTATGACGATTGAGGAGATGAAGCGCAGGAAGCAGGAGCGCGGCTATACCTATGCGCAGATAGCTGAGTTATCAGGTGTACCGCTTGGCACGGTTCAGAAGATTTTTTCCGGGGAGACGGTAAATCCGCGCTATGACACGCTGCAGGCGTTAGAGCGGCTGTTTACAGATGTATCTATGGTGCATGAGGGAAGCGCATATCGCGTAGATACCAGACATTATCAGGGGAGCTATACGGTCGAGGACTACCGGGCGCTGCCCAAGGAGCAGAGGGTGGAGCTGATTGACGGGTTCTTCTATGACATGGTGTCGCCGACGTTTCTGCACCAGAGAATCAGCGGTGAGATTCACCGGCAGATTGCGAATTTTATCATGGACAGAGGCGGCGACTGCCAGCCGCTCATTGCGCCGATTGATATTCAGCTTGATTGTGATGAGAGGACGATGGTTCAGCCGGATGTGGCGGTTTTGTGCGGGAGGGATAAGGTGAAGCGCTGGGGCGTCTACGGTGCGCCGGATTTTGTGCTCGAAGTGATTTCACCGTCCACAAGGCGCAAGGATTGTACGAAGAAGCTGATGAAGTACATGAATGCGGGCGTCAGGGAGTACTGGATTTTAGACCCGTATCAGCAGAAGCTGATCGTATATTTTTTTGAGAGCGAGGTCTGTCCTGTGATTTACGGACTGGATAAGCCGGTTCCGGTCGGAATTTATCACGGAGAACTTATGATTTCGTTTTCACATATTGCGGAGTGGATCGCAGACGAGGAGGATTAAGAGAGACATTCTGTATCAGAGGGAGACTTTTGGTGCAGAATGTTTTTTTGTGCGCAAATTTTTCATTTACCAAAATTCCGCGTTGAAATCGTACCCCGTGCTAATGAGATGTAAAGGTTCCGGTGGATGAATTGACTTCAAAAATTTGATTCAGTAAAATGCATCCCGTATCATATATTAATTAGAAGCAATGCGGCGGTGAAGCGAAGCAAAAGGTGGAACTGCCGCGAAAGGACAGAAAGGAAGGGATAATACGGAGGAACTTTCAAAAAGGCTGATGGAGGAGCTGGACTGTAAGACGGCGTTTACGATTCCGCTTTTTGGCGGGATTCCGGTCGCGGAATCCGTTGTAGTCACATGGATCATTATGGCGGCGCTTACGATTGCCGCGGCAGTTCTTGTCCGTGGGCTTACGGTGGAGGGCGCAGGGAAAAAGCAGCTTGCCCTGGAGCTTGTGATCGGCGGGCTGTATGATTTTTTCCGGGAGCTTCTGGGCAGGGACGGGAAGCGCTACATACCTTATCTGATTACGGTAGGGATTTACATTGCCGTTTCCAACATGATCGGACTGTTCGGTATGAAGTCGCCGACGAAGGACGTGGGTGTGACCGGGGCGCTCGCGCTGATGAGCATTGTGCTGATCGAGTATGCGGGAATCCATAAGAAGGGACCGAAGAACTTTCTCAAAAGTTTTGCCGAGCCAATTCCGATCATGCTTCCCATGAATATCCTGGAGTTATTCATACGGCCGCTGTCGTTGTGTATGCGTCTTTTCGGCAATATTCTGGGTGCATTCGTCATCATGGAGCTGCTTAAGATCGTGGCGCCGCTTCTCGTTCCGGTTCCATTCAGTCTGTATTTTGACCTGTTTGACGGCTTTATTCAGGCGTATGTATTCGTCTTTTTAACGTCGCTGTTCATCCGGGAATCGATCGAGTGATGGAAACGAGACTGACGGAGAAGGAAACAGGCGCGCGGAAGAAAAATGCATGACAGACAGACCGCGCGGCGCAAGCCCGGAAGAAGCCCAAGGAAGAGAACTGCATGAAGAGAGAAAAGAAAGACGGAAGAACAAGAGAGGATGTACAAAAAAACAGCACGAATGAGAGCATAAAAAGAGAGCGAAACATAAAAAAGGAGTGTTGGAATATGACATCATTGATTGCAATCGGAGCAGGACTGGCAGCATTGACAGGAATCGGAGCAGGACTTGGCATCGGCATGGCGACATCGAAGGCGGTGGACGCAATCGCAAGACAGCCGGAGGCGGAGAGCAAGATCACGAAAGCGCTTTTGCTTGGCTGCGCGCTGGCGGAGGGAACGGCAATCTTCGGTATGGTGGTCGCGATTCTGGTAATTCTATTCCTCGGATGAGAAAGGACTTGATTGGAAATGCAGTTATTGAGACTGGACTGGAATATCCTCTTTACCATCTTAAATCTCATCATCCTTTATCTGGCGATGCGCCATTTTCTGATCGGGCCGGTGATGGGAATCATTGAAAAGCGCAGAGCGCTCATCGACGGGCAGTTAAAAGACGCAAGGGATCAGAAGGAGGAAGCAAAAAAGCTTCTGGCGCAATATGAAGAAGTACAAAAAGGTGCAGACGAGGAGGCGGCGCAGATCATAGAGAGGGCGAAATGTGATGCGGGCAAAGCTTACGAGATGCAGATTGCGGAGGGAAGAGAGCAGGCAAAGAGACTTGTCGCAGACGGACAAAAGACCGTGGAACTGGAGCGGGCTAAGATGGTGCAGGAACTGGAGGCGCAGATTGCAGAGCTTGCGCTTTGTGCAGCGGCGAAAATTCTCGCGGAGAACCACAGCAAGGAGACAGACCGGATGCTGTATGAACGATTTTTGACGAAGGCAGGTGAGCGGCATGACGCAGACGGCGCGTAATTACGGGAGGGTCCTCTTTGAACTGGCAGTTCCCCGCGAGGAAATTGAAGAGCTCCGCCGGATGTATTTTGAAACGCCGGAACTCATGCTTGTCCTTAACAGCCCTGTTGTTGGAGAAAAAGAAAAGCACGCGGTAATCGGGCAGATTTTTCACGGCAGGCTTTGCAATTTCATGAAGGTACTGTGTGGTTATCAAAGTGTGGATCAGATTCCCGATATTTTAAAGGCGTATGATGCGTATTTTGATGAGCAGAGCGATACACTGCGCGCCGCGTTGTATTACGTCACAGCACCGGACGATGTGCAGCGGGAAGGACTGGAAAAATATCTTGGCAGGAAATACGGGCGGCGTGAGGTAGTGCTTGAGATGACAAGAAAACCGGAGCTGATCGGCGGCTTTGTTCTTCGCATCGGAGACATCGAGGAGGACTACAGCATCCGGGGCAGGCTTAGTGCACTGCAGCAGAAAATGACAGGGAGGTGAGCGCGTGAGTTCCATAAGTTCAGAGGAAATTATCTCAATTTTGCGAAATGAGATAGAGAATTTTGAGATGATAAGCGAGGAGAAGGAGGTCGGCTCCGTTGTATGGGTTGGCGACGGCATTGCGACAATCTATGGCATCGGTCATGCAATGTACGGGGAGATCGTCATTTTTGAAAACGGCGTCCGCGGAATGGTGCAGGACATCAAAAGAGAGCAGATCGGCTGCGTAATTCTCGGAAAGGAAGACGAAATCTGTGAGGGGACGAAGGTCACAAGAACCGGAAAGCGCGCAGGAATACCGGTCGGCGACGCTTATCTTGGGCGCGTTGTGAATGCGCTCGGCGAGGCGGTCGACGGCAAAGGAGCGATAGAGGCGGCGGAGTACCGCGCCATTGAGCAGGAGGCGCCGGGGATTGCAGACCGGCAGTCGGTGCATGAGCCGCTTGAGACGGGAATCCTTGCAATTGACGCCATGTTTCCGATCGGGCGCGGGCAGCGTGAACTGATTATCGGCGACAGGCAGACGGGAAAGACGTCCATTGCACTGGATGCGATCTTAAACCAGCGGGGAAAGGACGTCGTCTGCATCTATGTTGCAATCGGGCAGAAATCGTCTACGATTGCGCGTCTGGTGCATACGCTGACGAAATATGACGCCATGGATTACAGCGTGGTGTTTGCGGCGACGGCGAGTGATTCCGCGTCGCTGCAGTACATTGTTCCGTATGCGGCGACGGCGCTCGCGGAGTATTTCATGTATCAGGGCAGGGATGTATTGATCGTCTACGATGATCTGTCAAAGCATGCGGTCGCATACCGCGCACTGTCCTTGCTGCTCGAGCGTTCTCCCGGACGCGAGGCGTATCCGGGCGACGTCTTTTATCTTCATTCAAGGCTGTTGGAGCGCGCGAGCAGGTTAAGCGATGCACTCGGCGGCGGCTCGATCACAGCGCTGCCGATCGTTGAGACGCAGGCGGGGGATGTTGCCGCCTACATTCCGACAAATGTGATTTCCATCACGGACGGGCAGATCTATCTGGAAAGCGACCTGTTCTTTTCCGGTATGCGTCCGGCGGTCAATGTCGGTCTTTCCGTTTCGCGTGTCGGCGGCGCCGCACAGACAAAAGCGATGAAGCGGGCGTCCGGTACGATTCGTATTGATCTGGCGCAGTACCGGGAAATGGAGGTGTTTGCGCAGTTCGGATCGGATCTCGATGAGACGACGAGGGAACAGCTTCGACATGGGAGAAGTCTGATGGAACTGTTAAAGCAGCCTCTGTGCCATCCGCTCACGCTTGCGGAACAGGTCATTTTGCTGGCTGCGGCGGATGACCGGGCGTTTTCCGATATGTCGGCAGAGAGGATCGGTGAGGCAAAAGAACAGTTTCTGGAGTACTTTGCGGCACATCACGCCGCGCTTTTAGACCGTATCAATGAGAAAAAAACACTGGACGATGGACTCTGGGATGAAATCATGGGTGCCGTGAAAACGTGGAAGGACGGATATCTGCATGAAAAACAGATGTATGAAAAATAACGGCATTTGTCTTATGACTGTCAATGTTTTGGAACAAATTCGCAGATATGGGAAAGGATGTGATTTTTCACATGGCGAATACGAGAGACATTCAAAAGCGTATGAAGAGCATCCGCGATACCATGAAGATCACGAATGCCATGTATATGATATCGTCCTCCAAGTTAAGCGGCGCAAAGAAAAAGCTTGCGGACACGGAACCGTATTTCTACACGCTGCAGCTTGCAGTCGCGCGTTTCTTAAGACATCTTCCCGACACGAAGAGTCCCTATTTCGAACAGAAAGAGCAGATCCCGGAGGAAGAAAAGCGGCCGGGCTACATCGTAGTCACTGCCGATAAGGGACTTGCAGGCGCATATAATCACAATGTCATTGCAATGGCGCACACGCTGTTTGCACAGGGCGGGAAGAACCGTCTGTTCGTTGTCGGGGAACTGGGGAGACAGTATTTCGCGAAGGAGGGGCTTTCTGTAGATACGGAATTTAAGTATACGGCGCAGAACCCCACACTGCACCGTGCCCGCGTCATCACAGACCGCATCATGGAGCTGTATGATGGCGGGGAACTGGATGAGGTGTATATTGTATACACTAAGATGGAAAATTCCTTTTCGATGAGCGCGGAGAAAATCCGTCTTCTTCCATTAAAAAGAGAAGACTTTGGGAAGCTCCCGATCGACATTTATCAGGAGGAAATCCGCGTGGAGCCGTCCATGGAGCAGATTTTAGAGCACGTGGTTCCAAACTGTGTGACGGGCATCATCTATGGCGCGCTTGTGGAATCCTTTGCGAGCGAGCAGAATGCGAGGATGCTGGCGATGCAGTCTGCGACTGACAGCGCAAAGGAGGTGCTCGGGTCGCTTGAAATTGAGTATAACCGGGTACGGCAGGCGGCAATCACCGGACAGATTACGGAAATCGCGGGCGGTGCGCGGGCGGTGCGGCGCACAAAAAAATAAAAAGAAATGAGTGATGATATGAAAAAGGGAAAGATTGCAGAAATCATGGGACCGGTCGTGGATGTGGAGTTCGCAGACGACGAGCTTCCGCGGATAAAAGAGGCGCTTGTGGTGGAAAATGAAGGGAAACGTCAGGTGATGGAGGTCGCGCAGCATATCGGAAATCACACCGTGCGCTGTATCATGCTGGCGGCAAGCGAAGGTCTCGGCAGGGATATGGAGGTCACGGCGACCGGAAGCGGAATTTCGGTTCCGGTCGGTCCGGCGACGCTCGGCAGGCTGTTCGACGTCCTGGGAAATACCTTAGATGGCGGCAAGCCGCTTTCTGACGAGCCGCACTGGTGCATTCACCGCGATCCGCCGCCCTTTACGGAGCAGAGCCCGGTGGTGGAGATTTTGGAGACGGGCATCAAGGTCATCGATCTGCTCGCGCCTTATGCGAAGGGCGGCAAGATCGGGCTTTTCGGGGGCGCGGGCGTCGGCAAGACCGTGCTGATACAGGAGCTGATTCACAATATTGCGACGCAGCACGGGGGCTACTCGATTTTCACCGGGGTGGGCGAGCGCTCCAGAGAGGGAAATGATCTCTGGACGGAAATGAAGGAATCCGGCGTGCTCGAAAAGACGGCGCTGGTCTTCGGGCAGATGAACGAGCCGCCGGGCGCGCGTATGCGCGTCGCGCAGACGGGGCTTACGATGGCGGAATATTTCAGGGATGAGGAGCATCAGAATGTGCTGCTCTTTATTGATAATATTTTTCGTTTTACGCAGGCGGGCTCCGAGGTGTCTGCGCTGCTTGGGCGGATGCCGTCGGCGGTGGGCTATCAGCCGACGCTCGCAAACGAGATGGGAGAGCTTCAGGAGCGCATTGCCTCCACGAAAAGCGGTTCCGTTACCTCCGTGCAGGCGGTCTATGTACCTGCGGATGACCTGACCGACCCTGCTCCGGCGACAACGTTCGCCCATCTGGACGCAACGACGGTCTTATCGCGCAAAATTGTGGAGCAGGGAATTTACCCGGCGGTAGACCCGCTTGCGTCAAACTCCCGTATACTTGAGGAGGACGTCGTCGGAAAGGAGCATTACCGGACGGCGAGACATGTGCAGGAGATTTTACAGAAATATATGGAATTGCAGGATATCATTGCGATTCTGGGCATGGAGGAGTTGTCCGAGGAGGATAAGCAGACGATCTACCGCGCCAGAAAGATTCAGAAATTTCTGTCGCAGCCGTTTTTTGTGGCGGAGAATTTTACCGGCGTACCGGGGCGATATGTGCCGCTTGCCGATACGGTGCGGGGATTTCAGGCGATCATCGACGGCGAGATGGACGATTACCCGGAGGCGGCATTTTTTAACGTCGGAACGATCGAGGACGTGAGGGCGAAGGCGGCGCAGATGACAGGAAAAGCAGAGGCGGTGCAGATGACGGGAAAAACAGAGGCGGCGCAGATGACAGGAAAAACAGAGGCGGCGCAGATGACTGTAGCACAGACGGGAGGGAGGCGGCAGGAGGATTGAACACATTCTCACTTAAGGTGATCGCCTGCGACAGGATTTTCTTTGACGGAAGGTGCAGACAGGTCATACTGCCGCTTTTCGATGGAAAAATGGCGATACAGGCGCATCACGAGAACATGATCGTCGCGGTGGAAATCGGAGAGATTGAGATTGATGCCGAAGACGGAGGCAAAAAGATCGGAGTCTGCGGCACCGGGGTCGCGCAGATCATAAACAACCGTGCGACCGTTATTGTCGATACCTGTGAAGCCCCGGAGGAAATCGATCTAAGACGGGCGGAGGAGGCAAAGCTGCGCGCCAGCGAGCAGCTCCGCCAGAAGCAGAGCATTCAGGAATATTACCGCTCCAGGGCGTCGCTCGCGCGCGCGATGGAGCGGCTTGCCGCCGGAAGAAAGAAAAACGACTGATATCAAATGAACAGGAAAGCCCGGCGGGCGTGTGCAAGTCGGTTGACCGCGTACAAAAAATGGGATATAATGCTATCGGTAAGAAACCCAATTTCTTAATGTTTACGGCGGAGAAGATTTATGTCCAAAAGGTGCAAGAGGATAAAATATGCGCTTGTAGTAATGACATTTACTGTTCTCTTGTGCGCTGTGGGCTGTGATGAATGTTTCTCGGCGCCCCGCACGGGCGCCGGGCAAGGAAAGAAGGAGCAGACAGCCGCGCAGAAGGTGACGGGCAGTACGCAGACGGCAGAGCAGCCGACCAGAGAGACAGACCTGACAGACTCATTTTCTGTGATATTACAAGGTGCGACAAAGGAATTGATCGCGGGCTATGCGGTGGACGAGTCGTTTCTGATGTGGCTGGACGCCCGGTTTGGAGACGAGACGGTGACGGAGCTTGCGGACTGCGTGCGAGAGGGCAGGATGGAACCGGAGGTCTGGTATGAGAAGACAGGCAATTCAATTCATGTGCTCTGGCTGATGTACTGCAGGGACAGCGGTTTCCAGAAGTACCGGCTTGATAATGTATATTGGAAGGAGCAGGCGGATTCCTCACAGATTGTGCTTGGGTTTGCCGGGGATTTCAATTTCGCGGACGGCTGGTGCACCACGGAGTATCTAAAGAGGCAGGCAGGCGGAATTTACGATTGTTTTTCGGAGGAGCTTCTAAAAGAGATGCAGGAGGCGGACGTCATGGTCATGAACAATGAGTTCACCTATGCCGAGGAGGGCACGGTAGAGCCGCTGCCCGGGAAAGCGTACACGTTCCGCGCCGATCCGATGATGGTTCCGCTTCTGGAGGCGTTTGGAACAGATGCGGTGACGCTTGCAAACAACCATGTCTATGATTATGGGGAAGAGGGACTGCTCGATACCATGCGTTATCTGAATGAAGCCGGAGTTCCCTATCTGGGAGCGGGGGAGAATATCGACGAGGCGTCGAAGATTCTCTACTATGTAGTGGGCGGCAGGAAGATCGCAATCGTCTCCGCGACGCAGATTGAGCGCGTCACGAAGTATACGAAGGAGGCGACGGAGACGGAGCCTGGCGTTCTAAAGACGCTGGACCCGGAGCGTTTTTTGCAGATGATCCGTCAGGCGGATGCAAGCAGCGATTATGTGATCGCTGTGGTGCACTGGGGAACGGAGGGAAGCCTCACGCCGGAACACTCGCAGCGTCTTCTGGCGCAGAAGTATGCAGACGCTGGCGCAGACGCGATCATTGGCGGACATCCGCACCGTCTTCAGGGCGCGGCGTATGTGGACGGCGTGCCGGTCGCATACAGTCTGGGCAATTTCTGGTTCTCGGACGGAACCTTGTATACGACGCTGGCGAAGGTCATCATAGGGGAGGACGGGAGCGTAACGCTTCGCTATGTGCCCTGCGAGCAGAGGCGGCTTGTGACCCGTATTCTTACCGGGCAGGAGGAAACAGATGGATTTTATCATTACCTTGCAGCGATATCCACAGATGTCGGGATTGATGCGCAGGGGAATGTTTATGATAAAATGGCGGCGGATTACCCCGCAGATCGGATTGTGTACGATTCTTCTACAAGTAAGACAAAGATTCGCGGCACAGTCGACAACGAAGGAAATGCCATCGATATCGTTGGCAACCGAAAATAAGAAGAGAGGAAAGAAAAATGAGCAAAAAACCTACAGTATTAATGATTTTAGATGGATTCGGACTGAACGATAAGACCGAGGGAAATGCGGTCGCACAGGCAAATACGCCGAACATTGACGCGCTGATGAAGGATTATCCGTATGTGAAGGGCTACGCGAGCGGACTTGCCGTAGGACTTCCGGACGGACAGATGGGCAACTCTGAGGTCGGACATCTGAACATGGGCGCAGGAAGAATCGTATATCAGGAGCTGACGAGAATCACCAAGGAGATCGAGGACGGTGATTTCTTTGCAAACGAGGCGCTTCTGGCAGGAATTGAAAATGTCAAGAAGAACAATTCCAGCCTGCACCTTTACGGACTGCTTTCAGACGGCGGCGTGCACAGCCACATTACACATCTTTACGGTCTGCTGGAACTTGCGAAGAGACAGGGAATCGAGAAGGTATATGTACATTGCTTTTTAGACGGACGTGACACGGCTCCGACCTCCGGCAAGGGGTTTGTCGAGGCGCTTGAGGCGAAGATGGCGGAGATCGGCGTCGGCAAGATCGCATCAATTTCCGGACGTTACTATGTGATGGATCGCGATAACCGCTGGGATCGTGTACAGAAGGCATACGATGTGCTGACAAAGGCTGAGGGAGAACATGTAGAGGGCGCAGTGGCAGCCATGGAAGCTTCCTATGCAAAGGATGTCACGGACGAGTTCTTTGTACCGACTGCAATCACAGAGAACGGACAGCCGGTTGCTACCATCGGTGACAACGATACCGTGATTTTCTTTAACTTCCGCCCGGATCGTGCGCGTGAGATCACCAGAGCATTCTGCGCGGATGAGTTTGACGGCTTTGACAGAGGCGCAAGAAAGAACGTGACCTATATCTGCTTCACCGAGTACGATGTGACGATTCCGAATAAGCAGGTCGCATTTAAGAAGGTTGAGCTTAAGAATACATTTGGCGAGTACCTTGCAGCACATGGAAAGACGCAGGCGAGAATCGCAGAGACCGAGAAGTATGCACATGTTACATTCTTCTTCAACGGCGGTGTCGAGGAGCCGAACGTAGGCGAGGACCGCATTCTTGTGAAGTCCCCGAAGGTCGCTACCTATGATCTGCAGCCGGAGATGAGCGCGCCGGAGGTATGCGATAAGCTTTGTGATGCGATCCGTTCCCAGAAGTACGACGTCATCATCATCAATTTCGCAAACCCGGATATGGTCGGACATACAGGAATCCTTGAGGCGGCGGTGAAGGCGGTCGAGACTGTGGACACCTGTGTAGGAAAAGCGGTTGCAGCGTTAAAGGAAGTGGACGGACAGATGTTCCTGTGCGCAGACCACGGCAACGCAGAGCAGCTTGTGGACTATGAGACGGGCGCACCGTTTACGGCACACACCACGAATCCGGTACCGTTTATCCTGATCAATGCAGACCCGGCTTACTCTTTAAGAGAGAACGGCTGTCTTGCAGACATCATTCCGACGCTGATCGAGCTGATGGGTATGGAGCAGCCGGCGGAGATGACAGGAAAATCGCTGCTTGTAAAATAAGAGGTGCCAGATAAGAAAAGGGCTGTCGCTGTAATGCTTATGGAATAAGCGTTTGTGCGGCAGCCCGTTTGTTGTCAGAACTTGATAAATAATAAAGCGAAAAGCAGTTCCGGGGGAGGAACTGCTTTTCTCATGTTAGGACTCAGAAAACGGGGGAAACCGTTTTCTGGGAAATCTGCCCTGTCGGCAGATAAAGAGGAGTTATATGAAATAAGATAATTGCAAAAGTAGTGCTTTTGTCCTATCTCCGAAATTATTATACAACTGGTACTAAAGTACGTCAAGACGAAAATTGTTTTTCCGGAGCAGAAATTTTGTATGAATTAGAGAACATGAACAAATTTATAAGAAAAACTAATGAGTAGATGAAAATGTACAAAAATACTAATAAAAAGACGGCTTTTTTCTATAGGGCGGAAAGCCGCGGGAAGCGGTAAAATCATTGACTTTCCAAAAGGCGCTGTATTATAATTTTGAGGTACAGTGCAGTTATTGTCTGCGGAAGTCAGTGGAACTGTAAAAATCAAGAAAGGTGCGCCGTGCGGCACCGGAAAAGAGGATAAAATGCAGGAATATAAGCCAGTCAAAGAAGGAAAAGTGCGTGAGGTATATGATAACGGGGACAGCCTTATCATCGTCGCAACAGACAGAATTTCAGCTTTTGATCACATCTTAAAGAACAAGATTACGAAAAAGGGTGCGATTCTTACCCAGATGTCAAAGTTCTGGTTTGATTTTACCAAAGATATCGTACCAAACCATATGATTTCCGTGGACGTTCATGATATGCCGGAATTTTTCAGAAATGAGAATTTTGACGGAAACAGCATGATGTGCAAGAAATTGGAGATGCTTCCGATCGAGTGCATCGTGCGCGGTTACATCACAGGAAGCGGCTGGGCAAGCTACAAGGAGAACGGCACCGTCTGCGGCATTAAGCTGCCGGAGGGACTGGTAGAGTCCGATAAGCTGCCGGAACCGATTTATACGCCGAGCACCAAGGCGGAGATCGGTCTGCATGATGAGAATATTTCCTTTGAGGAGAGCGTTAAGGTGCTTGAGAAGATTTACCCGGGCAAGGGCGAGGATTACGCAGCGCAGATTCGTGACAACACGATCGCTCTTTATAAGAAATGTGCGGAGTATGCACTCGGCAAGGGCATCATCATTGCAGACACGAAGTTTGAGTTCGGTCTTGACGAGAACGGCGATGTCGTGCTCGGAGACGAGATGCTCACGCCGGACAGCTCCAGATTCTGGCCGTTAGAGGGTTACGAGGCAGGCAAATCACAGCCGTCCTTTGACAAGCAGTTCGTAAGAGACTGGCTGAAGGCAAATCCGGACAACGAGCTTTTGCTTCCGGACGAGGTAGTAGAGAAGACCGTTGACAAGTATAAGGAAGCATTTGAGTTACTCACCGGAAAAGCATTTGAGGCTTAAACTGACAGAACAAGCAGGTTTGCATAGATGAGGAAATCAATGAACGAGGAAAATATCACAAGAATGGAAGCGTCGGACGAGCTTCACGAGGAGTGCGGCGTCTTTGGCATGTATGATTTTGACGGCGGAGATGTAGCTTCCACGATTTATTATGGATTGTTTGCGCTGCAGCACAGAGGGCAGGAGAGCTGCGGTATCGCAGTCAGCGAGACGAACGGACCGAAGGGTAAGGTCACATCCTATAAGGGGATGGGGCTGGTCAATGAGGTATTTGCCCAGGAGAATCTGGAAACGCTGCACGGAGACATCGGCGTGGGTCATGTCCGCTATTCGACGGCAGGCGCTTCGACCAGAGAGAATGCGCAGCCGTTGGTGTTAAATTATGTAAAGGGTACGCTGGCACTGGCGCACAACGGAAATCTGATCAATGCGACCGAGCTTCGCAAGGATTTAGAGTACACGGGAGCAATTTTCCAGACCACGATTGATTCGGAGGTCATCGCTTACCATATTGCGCGGGAGCGTTTAAAGTCAAAGACCGTTGAGGAAGCGGTGGGACGTGCCTGCCGCAAGATCAAGGGTGCATATTCACTTGTAGTTATGAGCCCGCGCAAGCTGATCGGGGCGCGCGACCCGTACGGCTTTAAGCCGCTCTGCATCGGAAAGCGTGACAACGCGTATATTCTCGCGTCGGAGACCTGCGCCTTAGATACGATCGGCGCAGAGTATGTGCGGGATGTGCAGCCGGGCGAGACGGTTACCATTACACCGGAGAACGGTATCGTATCCGACATGTCGCGTGCCCTGCCAAAGGAGCAGGAAGCGCGGTGCATTTTCGAATATATTTATTTCGCAAGGCCGGACAGCCATATTGACGGGGTGAGCGTCTACGCTTCCAGAATCAAAGCGGGACGTTTCCTTGCGATGGATTCGCCGGTGGATGCAGACCTTGTCGTGGGCGTGCCGGAGTCGGGCAATGCGGCAGCGCTCGGCTATTCTCTGCAGTCTGGGATTCCGTACGGAACGGCTTTTGTCAAGAACAGCTATGTGGGACGTACCTTTATCAAGCCCAAGCAGAGCAGCCGCGAGTCCAGTGTCAGGGTGAAGCTGAACGTTCTTAAGGAAGCGGTTGACGGAAAGCGCATCATCATGATCGATGATTCGATTGTCCGTGGAACGACCTCGGACCGTATTGTAAAGATGCTGCGCGATGCGGGCGCGACAGAGGTTCATGTGCGCATCAGTTCCCCGCCTTTCTTATGGCCCTGCTATTTTGGAACGGATATTCCGGAGCGGGAGCAGTTGATCGCTTACAACCGCACGGTTGAGGAAATCCGGGACATCATCGGAGCGGATTCGCTGGGGTATCTCGGGATCGACCGCTTGAGCGAGATGGTCGAGGGACTTCCGATCTGTAAGGGGTGCTTTAACGGAACTTATCCGATGGAGCCGCCGACAGAAGATATCAGAGGAGATTATGAACGCTAAGCAGACCGCGAATGGCGAGCGGTATATAAAGGAGGAAAAAATGAGTACAGACAGATATACAAGTCCGTTGTCAGAACGTTACGCGAGCAAAGAGATGCAGTACATTTTTTCACAGGATATGAAGTTTTCGACCTGGAGAAAGCTGTGGATCGCACTTGCGGAGACGGAGATGGAACTGGGACTTTCCGAGAACGGCAAGCCGGTGATCACGCAGGAACAGATCGACGAGATGAAGGCGCATGTCACGGATATTAACTACGATGTGGCAAAGGAGCGCGAGAAGCTGGTACGCCATGACGTCATGAGCCATGTCTATGCATACGGACAGCAGTGTCCGAAGGCGGCAGGCATCATTCACCTCGGCGCGACCTCCTGCTATGTCGGAGACAACACGGATATCATCATCATGAATGAGGCGCTGAAACTGGTGCACAAGAAGCTGGTCAACGTGATTGCAGAGCTGGCGAAGTTTGCAGACACCTACAAGAATCTGCCGACGCTGGCGTTTACGCATTTCCAGCCGGCACAGCCGACGACTGTAGGAAAACGTGCGACACTCTGGACACAGGAATTTCTGATGGATTTAGAGGATCTCGAGTACGTGATGAGCACGTTAAAACTGCTTGGCTCTAAGGGAACGACCGGAACACAGGCAAGCTTTTTAGAGTTATTCAACGGAGATCAGGAGACAATCGACAAGATCGATCCGATGATTGCCGCAAAGATGGGCTTTAAGGAGTGCTATGCGGTTTCCGGACAGACCTATTCCAGAAAGGTCGACACCAGAGTGGCAAATATCCTTGCAGGCATCGCGGCAAGCGCGCACAAGATGTCCAATGATATCCGTCTGCTGCAGCACTTAAAGGAAGTGGAAGAGCCGTTCGAGAAGAATCAGATCGGGTCTTCTGCAATGGCGTACAAACGCAATCCGATGCGTTCCGAGCGCATTGCGTCTCTTTCCCGTTATGTGATGATCGACGCCTTAAATCCGGCAATCACATCTGCAACGCAGTGGTTCGAGCGCACGCTTGACGATTCCGCAAATAAGCGCATCTCGATTGCCGAGGGCTTCCTTGCAATCGACGGAATCCTCGATCTGTGCTTGAATGTCGTGGACGGACTTGTGGTATATGATAAGGTCATCACAAAGCATCTGATGGCAGAGCTTCCGTTCATGGCGACGGAGAACATCATGATGGATGCGGTAAAGAACGGCGGAAACCGTCAGGAGCTGCACGAGAAGATCCGCACCCTGTCCATGCAGGCAGGAAAGACCGTGAAGGAAGAGGGCAAGGACAACAACCTGCTTGAACTGATCGCACAGGACCCGGAATTTAACCTGACCTTAGAGGAACTCGAGGCGACGATGGAGCCGTCGAAGTATGTGGGACGCGCGCCGATTCAGGTCGAGAAATTCCTTGCAGATGTGGTAAATCCGGTGCTGGAGAAGAACAAAGCGGAGCTTGGCGTAAAAGCGGAGATCAATGTATAGAGTAAGCGGAAAAGCCGTGTGCGGACATAAAGAAATGAACGGCTGACATAAAGAAAACACGGTATAAACCAAATATGTTTCAGAAAAACATAAAAATTTTACCTTTTCTTTTTCAATGGAATTGTATATCATATTGGAAAAGATGCAAAGAGGCATGAACACGTAAAAGGTGTGCATGTCTCTTTTTCTTTTTATAGAACCTGCAAGAGAGGAGCGGTGCATATGAAGAAATTAGAAGGTAAGGTAGCAGTGATCACCGGGGCTTCCAAGGGAATCGGAGAGGGAATCGCAAAGGTATATGCCGCGTATAGCGCGAAATGTGTGCTGGCGGCAAGAGGCGCAAAGGTTCTCGAACTGGCGGAGGAGCTAAGAGGAGAAGGGTATGAGGCGATCGGCGTCCAGACGGACGTGTCGGATTATGACAGTGTAAAGGAGCTTGTCAAAACGGCGGAGGAGACCTACGGTCCGGTGGATATCCTTGTAAATAATGCGGGAATCTGTGTGTTGGAGGATTTTATGGAGGCGGAGGACTTTGAGAACAGGGATCTCCATTTTGATATCAATATTAAGGGTGTGTGGAATACCACAAAAGCAGCCTTAGAGAGTATGACAAAGACAAAGGGCGGTTCAATCGTCATCATGAGCTCCGTGACCGGAGATATGGTAGCCGATCCCGGGGAGGTGGCATATGCGACCTCAAAGGCGGCGCTGGTCGGATTTACGAAGGCGATGGCAAGGGAGGTGGCGGATAAGAATATCCGTGTGAACGCGATCTGTCCGGGCTATGTCATGACGCCTCTGGTCGAGGGGATGGCAAAGCAGTCCGACCCCGAGGACCCGTCCCGGGCGATCAAGGCGATCGCAGACGCGGTGCCGCTTGGAAGGCTCGCCGACCCGAGGGAGATCGGCGAACTGGCGGCGTTCCTCGGCAGTGCAGAATCCAGTTATATTACGGGTACCCAGATTGTCATCGACGGCGGAAGCACTTTGCCGGAAACAACGTCCATGGGGCAGTAGACAGCGGTTCTGCGGCAGGAAGCGGTGCGAAAACGGCATGACCCGCAATAGCGATGGAGCAGTCAGATAAGGCGGTGAGGATATGCAGTATGTAGGGATCTATGATAAGAACGGACATGTGGCAAAACAGGTCAGGGAGATGGAATTTTGGTCTCTCCGCAAGGATTTTGAACTGACGGAAGTGATAGATAAGGAAGAGGAACTGTTTGCATATCTGAGCCGGGAGCGCCCGAATATCTTTCTGTTCGTCATAGAGCAGGGAGTAAGCTTTCAGGCGGAGCGGCTGAAAGAAATCACGAATCAGTTCCTTGGCATCAAGATTCTGCTGATCGGCTATGAGAAATCCTACGAGGCGGTTCGGAAGTATTTTATCAACGGCGCGTTTGATTACCTGATACAGCCTTTAGATGAAAAGCTGCTGGAGGCTTCCCTGATCCGGGTGTATGACACGATCGGGCTTGGCTATGTGGTAAATGAGCTGCAGATGAAGGTGGATGCGCTGATTGACAATATCTTTCTCGGAGGCGGACAGGAGGAACTCATTATCTGGAATATCATAGAGAAGATTTATGAGGACTGGGAACAGGATCCCATCAACTGCCAGCTTATTGCAGATAAGGCGAAGAATCATATCTATGAAATCCTGATCGACCGGAAGCCCTGGCTTGAGAAATTCCTCTACCGGAATGATTTTACTTACAAATTTGGATTTTCGCTGATGCGTAAGGAAGAGATCGTAAAAGACTGGGCGAGGTGTTTTCGGGAGGCGAGCAGGATGGTCGTTAAATATCAGATGATTGACGACAGGCTGGTCTACCGAATCGGGAAATATGTGGTCGTCCATGTGGACGAGAAGCTTTCCTTAGAAAATGTGGCGGAGGGCGTTTACTTAAATCCCAGCTATATCAGCCACATCTTTAAGAAGGTGACGGGAATGAATTTTACCGATTTTATGATCGAGGTAAAGGTAGACCGGGCGAAGGTTCTGTTAAGGGATAGCAGAGCGAAAATCTATGATGTGGCTGCGACCATCGGATATTCCAACGCGGAATATTTTGCGAAGATTTTTAAGAAAAAAACGGGATATTCCCCGGCGGCGTATCAGAGGATGCTTGAGGAACAGTATCAGCAAAGAAAATAAAGTGCCGCGCAGGCGGCGGAATGAGAGGAAATTATGGGAAAATCAGTTTGCGAAGAAGCATTTCAAATGACAAAGGACGAAGTCTTTGAGAAATCCATGAAGTACTGGAACAGCGGAAAGACGAAGGAGTGGCTCGATCTGAAAATCGATCTGCTGATCGGAAAGCGGGAGGGCTATTATTTCTGGGATATGGATGGGAAGAAATTGATGGATGTCCATATCAACGGCGGAACTTACAGCTTAGGACACCGGAATCCGGAGGTCATCGAGGCGCTGATTGAGGCAACAAAATATGTGGACATCGGAAACCATCATTTTCCGTCTCCGTTAAAGGCAACGCTTGCGGAAACGGTCATTGCGGCGTCCCCGGAAGGTATGAAGCATGTCATCTATGGTTCCAGCGGCGGCGAGATTGTGGATTTTGCCTTAAAATGCGCGAGAGCAGCCACAAAGCGGAAGAAAATCGTCTGCATCCAGAACGCCTACCACGGTCATACCGGACTTGCGGTTGCCGCCGGAAACGACAGGTATTCCAAGATTTTCCTTGCGGACAAAGGACCGGAGGAATACATAAAAGTTCCCTTTAACGACATTGCAGCCATGGAGGAGGCGCTGAAAGGCGAAGACGTGGCTGCGGCGATCTTAGAGACGATTCCGGCGACCTACGGATTTCTGATGCCGCAGGAGGGATACCTTCCGGCGGTAAAGAAATTGTGTGAGAAATACGGAACGCTCTACATCGCGGACGAGGTACAGACCGGGCTGCTGCGCAGCGGCGAGATGTGGGCGATCACGAAATACGGCGTGACCCCGGACATCATCGTGACGTCCAAGGGATTTTCCGGCGGAATCTATCCGATCTCCGCAGCCATCTTAAATGAAAAGGCGTCCTACTGGATGACGCAGGACGGCAGCGCGCATATGGCGACCTTCGGCGGTTCGGAACTTGGCTGTGCCTGTGCACTGAAGGTTTTTGAAATCCTGAACAGACCGGAGACAAAATTGAATGTAGATTTTATTTCTTCCTATTTAAGGGAAGGACTCGACAAAATCCGGGAGGAGAATCCGGACACCTTCACCGGAATCCGCCAGTGCGGCACGATCTTCGGGCTCGAATTTGCCGGAGCAGAGGGAGCAATCCCGGTGATGCAGCATTTGTATGAAAACGGCGTCTGGGCGATTTATTCCCAGCTCGATCCTTCCGTGCTTCAGTTCAAGCCGGGGATTCTTGCGACAAAGGAATATTGCGACGAGCTGTTAGAGAAGATGGCAAAGGGAATCAAAGAGGCAAAAGAGGATATTTTATCACAGGCATAGGGAGGAAAACGATGGCGTTTGAGAATACAGAGTTATTTGACCAGATAGCGACGGATGCCCTGGAGAAATATGGCTGGCAGGATACCGATGAATCGAAGCTGATCGTTCTGTCGGAAAATGCGACCTATATGGTGAAAAATAAAAATACCGGAGAAAAGGACGGGGTTTTACGCATCAGCAGACCGGGCTATCATACGAAGAGCGAGTTAAATTCGGAAATGAAATGGCTGCGCCAGATCAATGAATATACGCCGCTTGTAGTAGCCAATCCGATCAAAGGTGTGGACGGCAAGAATATCCAGGTGGTAAAGGGCAGCGACGGCGAGGATTATTTCTGCGTCGTCTGCGAGTACCTTCCGGGGGAGGCGCCGGATGAGAACAACGAGGCGAAGATGGTCAAGCAGTTCTCCTATCTGGGAGAGACGACCGCATATCTGCACCGGCAGACGGAAATCTGGAACGGCACGGCGAAATTGGACCGAACGGAGTGGAATTATGACACGATCATCGGGGAACATGCCGCGTGGGGCAGATGGCAGGATTTCCCGGAGATGACCGAGGAGGCGGAAAAACTGCTGGATCAGGTGGCGCGGATTATTAAAAAGAGGCTGGAGCGATATGGAAAGACCGAGAACAACTACGGGCTGATTCACGCGGATCTGCGCCTGGCAAATCTTTTGCTGGAGGATGATCAGATCAAGGTCATTGATTTTGACGACTGCGGGTTCGGATGGCATCTGCACGATCTGGCGTCCGCGCTCAGCTTTATTGAGGACAAGCCGATTGTCCCCAAGCTGGTGAATGCATGGCTGGATGGCTACCGGAAGGTACTGCCTTTTACAGATACGGATTTTGAGGAGATCGATACATTTATTATGATGCGCCGCATGCAGCTAACCGCATGGCTGGCAAGTCATAAGGAATCGGGTCCGGTTGCTGAACTAAGCGAGGGTTGGATGGATGGCACTGTTGAATTGGCGGAACGTTATGTAAGATTGTTCGGCTAGCACAAAACAAGGAGGATTCATTATGGATGGTGTTGTAACGAGTGAGAAGAGGACGGGCGTATTGTCTAAGTCCATGAAACTGGTGTATGTGTATGCCATGGCGACGGGCGCGATCTTTACATTTATGTGTTATTGGGACGGAATTTTTATGTCCTATACGGGGCCTGCGACGTTTCTGGCATTTGCCCTGATGACGCTGGCGGTTCTGCCTACGGCGTTTGTCTATGCGGAGTATTCCACAATGCTGCCCAGCACGGGTTCCTGTCTGGTATTTAATACCGTAGGACTGAACAAGCACGCGGGCTTCTGGTCGGCGTGGCTGATCATGTGCGCGTGGATTGCGGTTCCGGCGGCAGGCGTGCTTGGAATTATCGAATGGCTGAATTATCAGTTCCATTTGAACCTGACCGGGACTTCGGCAGTGATTGTCGGCGCGTTGGTGCTGTGCGCATGGTGCGCTCTGAGCATGTATAAAAACGTGGTCGCTGGAAAGGTACAGTCTTTTATGTTATTTGCGGGAATCGCGGGCGTTTTGATCTGCTCCCTGCTGTTTTTGTTCAGCGGTCATTGGAGTTTTGCAAATTTCACAGGTTTCTTTTCCAGCAGCAATATGAAGCAGTATGGCGGCAGCTTCGCATCTACCGGAATCGCATGGATTGTGGGATGTTCCTTTATGATTACCCCGTACTTTGGATTTGAGACGGTTCCGGCAATGGTGGAGGAGGGAGATTTCCCGATCAAGGATCAGAAGAAAGCAATTTTAGGCTCTGTGCTGACCTGCGGAGCAATCTATACGATTTTCTATTTCTGTATGGCAGGCGTTCTGCCATGGGGAGAGCTTACCAATAACGGCGACTGCGCTCCGTTTATTACCTTTAACGCGTTGAAGGCATGTTTCGGCGAGAATATCGCATGGTTTATTCTGATTATGGGAATCGTGGGCGTGCTGTTTCCGATTGGAACTTCCGTACTTGGTTTCTGGTACTCCGGCGTCCGCATGATCTATGCGATGGGACGGCAGAATTTCCTCCCGAAGCAGTTCTCCTATACCAATAAATACAATCAGCCGATTTTGCCGAATCTTCTGATTCTGGCTGTCAGCATTGGATTTATCGCGATGCAGTCGATTACCGCATTCTTTGACCTGATGGCGTTTGCCTGCGCGCTCTGCTATGTGATTACGTCTGTCTCATCCCTGGTATCGGACAAGAGACATCCGGACTGGGAAAGACCGTACAAATGTGCAAAATGGCTGAAGGTCGCGTCTCTTATCATTATGGCAGTCATTGCATTTTTCTGTACCATCGGAATCGGAAAGACGACGTGGGTGGGCTTTCTGGGCTACATCGGAGTCGGCATCCTGTTATGGCTGTACATGATTTTTGTAAAATGGCCGAAGGAAAAAGTCTGGATGAAGACGCCGGACGGCGATAAAGAATTTTAAGACGAAAAGGAGCGCGTAGCATGAAGGAATTAGAGATTATTATCAAGCCGGAAAAATTGGAGAATCTGAAGCGCATTTTGGACAGCGTGGGCGCGGGCGGCGTCATGATTACGAGCATCTTCGGCTATGGAAGGCAAAAGGGCGTCAGGCAGGTGTACACGCGGGATGAAAATATCGGTGTGAATCTGCTGCCGAAGCTGAGCGTGCGCACCGTAGTGAAGGATGAGACGGTGGATGACATCATAAAGAAGGTACTCGCCGAGCTGAATACAGGCAGCTTTGGCGACGGGAAGATTTTTATCAAGGATATTGAAAATGCGGTGAAGATCCGCACCGGGGAAATGGGAGACGAGGCGCTGTAGAGAAGCGAGGATAAAGCTTCCATGACCTGAAAAAGTGTGACGCCGGAACCTGGCAGTGATGCGCGGGGTTCCGGCGTCTGTCATGATTACCCGGATAGAACGCGGGTATAAACGCGGCGTAGCAGAATGACTTGACATGTAAATTAAATCTAGTTTAAAATTTTGACGGCAGTTCCGTATGCGACGACCTCCGCAGCGCTCTGCATGAGAGAGGAAGACGCGAAGCGGATGTTTAAGACAGCATCCGCGCCAAGGGCTTCCGCTTCGTCGACCATGCGTTTTATGGCAATCTGCCTTGCTTCATTTAACATTTCGGTGTAATCTTTGATCTCACCGCCGACGAGCGTCTTCATGCCCGCCATAAAGTCTTTTCCGAAATTCTTGGACTGTACGATCGTGCCTTTTACGATACCGAGAGCCTCGATTTCTTTTCCGGGAATGTAATCAATATTTAGCAGCTTCATTTTCTTCTCCTCCTTCTATTTCGTGGAAGCGTTCCCGCAGTGCGAAGAGTACGCCTATGATGATGGCGGCCGGAAACAACATGATCACCAGCCATAGGGCAAGTGGGATAGGGTCGGTAAGCTCTGCCCAGACCAGTATGACCATGAGTATAAACATGAGCAGAATCATGACAATCGCAGCGAAAAGCGGTCCATACTTCTTTTTTTGCTGGTCAGCTTTTCCAATATCCATAAAGCGTATACCTCCTTCCTCCAGCAGTTGCATTTTTGCCAGATAATCCGGGGCATCCAGTGTATGGAGACTTTCCTCCTTTTGGGATAACTCGTCGCACATTTCTTGAATCAGGGTTAAATTTTTCATCTCATGATTCAGATAAATCTTGTGACGCTCCATGCAGTCGCGAAGCGACAGACAGTTCGCCTGAAGCTTTCGGATTTCTTCGATGGGAACGGAAAGCTTTCGCAGAAGCTTAATCTTAAACAGAACCGCTACATCCTCCTCGGAATATTCCCGGTATCCGTTGTCACGGTTGCGGGAGGGAGAGAGAAGTCCCTGTTCCTCGTAGAAGCGGATGTTCTTTTTGCTGATGCCGACCGCCTGCTCGACCTGATTGATTCGCATGGTGTCATCCTTTCCGGCGAAAGCGCCATTTTCTGTGAACTGTCCTGTGTACCGGATGCTCTATGATTGGAATTTACACCTTCCAGCAGATGGAAGGTCAAGCAAAATTGCAAAAAAAGTGAAAAAAGATGGGGAAATATAAAACTCCCCATCCGATGAAACGAAAGTCAGCGGTAATCGCCCATGTAGAAGAGCGCGACAACGCCGGGACCGGTATGTGCGCCGATGGTCGGTCCGACATAGTTGATTAAGAAACTGTCATAGCCGAACTGTTCTTTGATCCGGTCGGCTACGAACTGCGCGTCCTCGATACAGTCGCCGTGGCTGATGAAAACGACATCATTTTTATCGCGCCAGCTTCCGAGCTGTTTGTCCATGGCGTCGACGAGCGCAATCAGGGATTTCTTGCGTCCGCGTACCTTGGAGAGCGGGATCAGATGCCCTTCGTTGTCAACGTGCAGGATCGGCTTTAAACTGATCATCGTTCCGACAAAGGCTGCGGTCTTAGAGACGCGTCCGCCGCGGTAGAGATGAAACAGGTCATTTACCGTAAAGTTGTGTACAAGATGGAGTTTATTCTCTTCAAGCCAGTCAGCAACCTCTAAGATGGAGCAGCCCTGCTCCTTCATGGTTACTGCCTTGTGCACGAGAAGTCCCTCGCCGAGTGATGCGCACAGGGAGTCAATGACAATGATGCGCCGCCCGGGGTACTTTTCCTGAAACTCTAAAGCGGCGATTTTGGCGCTGTTGTAGCTTCCGCTAAGTCCGGAAGAGAAGGCGATGTGCAAGATGTCCGCGTTCTGTCCGGTGAGGATTGATTCGAACATAGCACCTGCCTCTGCCGGATTTGCCTGAGAGGTGGTGGGAAGAGAGCCTTCCCGCATACAGTCGTAAAAATCCTTTACAGGGAGAGGGTTTTCCCACGTGTAGGTCGAGCCGTTGATTGTGTATGAGAGAGAGAGCATACCGATGTGATGCTCTTTAACATAGTCTGCCGGTAGATCTGAAGTTGTATCGGTTGTGATAATAAAATCGTTCATGAGACCTCCTGTTAAAATACATTCTATTCTGAGACCTATTATAATGGAATGAGACCAAAAAGGAAAGTTAAAGCAGGCGAATTTCTAAAAAAAGAATAAAATACCAAAAAAGATATTTACAACCGTAAAAAACGGTAGTATGATATGAACATCTTTTATCAAATACGTTGGATTCAATCCACATTTCTAGTAATCATAGTTAGTATCATTATGCTTTATGGAGGCAGAATCAATCCATATTCCCGATTTTCAGAAGGTAAGGACAGATAAGAGGGTACAAGTGAAAGGGTACGAATGAATATTGTGTTTTGGGGAGAAACGCGTCAGTGCGGCACGACAGCCAATCTAATTGCAACTGTAGGTACGATGTCTGCAATTTGCCCACAGAAAACGACATGCATCGGAAAAGAGGCAAATACGACTGAGGGGAAGCCGGAATTTCATTTCTATGACGGCGGTACGGGACTTACAGAGCGCAAACGGCGGATGCTATGGCAAGCCGATCTCGTCGTTGTGAATTTAAGAGAGGATGCGGCATGTCTGGAGCGTTATGTCTGTGCTGACTGGCATCTGGCAAGGCGGACGCTTGTTCTTCTTGGCAGCTATTGCGGGGATGCAGAAGCGAACAGAGCTTATCTGGAACGGGTATATCGCATTCCACGCGAACAGGTGATCGTGATTCCCTACAACAATGAATTTCATCATGCAATGCTGAACAAAAGCGGCAGGACATTTGCGGAGCGCGAATCCTTAGCTCCGGCGAATCAGAAAAACGAGCGGTTCGTCGGGGCGTTCGGGGAGGCAGTGGAGTTTATCTTAAGAACGCAGAGGCAGATTGCCGCAGAGAAGGAGCGAAAGGCGTATCTGATAAGAGAGGCACAGACAACCGTTCAAAGGAAAGGGAGGAAGAAACTATGGAACAGGTAATGAAACACTATGGAAACGCGATATTGGCAATTGTGGTACTGCTGGCTTTGGGGGCGATCGTCATCGCGGCGCTGTCTGCGGACGGGTATGTTGCAACTGCGTTTAAAGATGCGCTGACGGGCTTTTTTACCAGCATGAACGCGCTGGCGTAGGAGGGGCAGATGGGGGAAATGCTTAACTATGAGCCGACAGAGGCACAGCTTGGCGTGTTCTGGAAGTATCTCAGAGAGCCCGGTGTGACAGATGTGGACTATAACGGGAAGGAATTGTGGATCACGGACCTGAAAAGAGGGCGTTACCGTGCAAAGGAGCAGCTATCGGAACGGTTCATCAGCACGTTTACCCACAATATTTCAAATTGCGTCAATAAGCAGTTCAATAACGCAAATAAAGTGTTAGAGGCGGATACGAGAGAACTGAGGATCAGCATTATACACGATTCTGTGGCGGCGTCGGGAATCAGTATCTGTATCCGCAAATCCCCCTGCATTGTCCGAAACAATATCCGCCGGATGATTGCAGAGGAGTATTGTCCGGAGTGTGTGCTGCATCTGCTTATGAATTGTGTCAGGACAGGAATGAATTTTGTGTTCGGGGGAGAACCGGGAGCAGGTAAGACGGAGAGCGCGAAGTTTTTTATGCAGTTCATTCCCAAGGAGGAGCGGGTCATCACGATCGAGGATTCGCTTGAAATCCACTATGCGGACATCAATCCGGGAGCGGACGCAGTCGAGCTTAGGGTAGGAGCAGGCTTTACCTACACAGATGCCATCAAGGCGAGCCTGAGGCAGAATCCCAAGTGGCTTGTGCTCTCAGAGGCGCGTTCCGTTGAAGTGACGTCGCTTTTAGAGCAGTGGAGTACAGGGGTAAGCGGATTTACGACGATTCATCTGGACGATGTGAGGAAGCTGCCGGACCGCATCCAGAATATGATGAGTGATGCGCGCGATGCAGAGCGGATGGAAAACCGCATTTACCGCTATGTAAACGTCGGGATTCTGATCCGGTGCATCCGGCTGGCGGACGGAAGACTGAAGCGCTATATCGACCAGCTTTGTTTTTACAGCAGGGAGGGACGCGCGAACCGCATTCACATGATCATCGAGGATGGGGAAATCGTATCGAAAGAGCTGCCGTCCGAAATCGCAAAGCGGTTTGTGCAGGCGGGGATTGCGGACCCGTTCTGCTGTGCGGATTGGGCGAAGTATATAAGAGAGGGGAAATAGATGAGGGAGAAGAAGCTGTGGGGGAATTTGAAATTGCTGCATCCGAAGAATCTGGAAAAGGAAGTGCATGTGTACGGCTATCATTTTTCATGGAAATCAAATGTGGTGTGGATGGTCGGAGCGCTGCTTGGCATCAGCGCGGTCGGAATTTTATTTCGGCTTAAATTACTTTGCTTTTCGATTGTGGCGGCAGCGGTGCTTCTTGTGCTTCCGGTGCTGGTGCTGGACATGTACAGGAGGATGTATGAGCAGAAGCGTTTTTCGGATGTCTGCGCGTATATGGAGCAGATGCTCTATGCATTTCAGAAGACGGGAAAAGTGGTGAGCGCGCTAAAGGAGACGCGTGAAATCTTTGGCGGGGGACAGATGCGCCGCTGCATCGAGGAGGCGGTTCTTCACATGGAGCTTGGCAGGGCGAAGAGCGAGCGGGGGATATTAAAGGAGAGTTTGCAGATCATAGAAGACTGTTACCGGTGCAGAAAGCTTGAACTGGTGCATAATCTGCTGCTTGATGCGGAGGAATACGGCGGGGAGGCGGACGAATCCATTGTACTTGTGCTCGAGGACATTGAGCGCTTTCGGAAAAGAGGATATTCTTTGCAGGCGGAGAAAAAGAAATGCCATACGGACAATGTGATTTCGATTGTAGTAGCGACACTTTTGTGTGCGGTTGCACTGTATGTGCTGGATGCAATGAAAGGAATGTTCGCGGCGGGGAGTGCATTGGATATTTTCAAACTGCCGGTCATTCAGGTCTCCTCGACGGTATTTATCCTGCTGCTTTTGCAGATTTATGTGAAGAGCGCCAGACGCCTGACGGACGACTGGCTTTCGGCGGAGGCGCTGCACGATCCTGCCTATATCCTGCGAAGCTACGATATGGTCGTAGGCTATGACGAGGGGAAAGCGAAGAAAAAGAGCATGCTTCTGGCGGGAATGTGGATGCTCCCTGCAGTTGTATTTCTTGTTATGGGAAAACGGATTCCCGGAATGGCATGTCTGCTGGCGGCGGCGTTTTTTCTGCTGCAGCACAAGGCGGCATATTATCTGGCAAACCGAGATGTGACGGCGGAATTGTACCAGGCGCTGCCGCAGTGGCTGTTTGAAATGCTTCTGCTCCTGCAGAACAATAATGTCCAGGTCGCGTTGGCAAAGTCGGCGGGAGAAGCGCCGGCGGTACTGACAAGAGAGCTTTCCATGCTGCAGGAGAGAATCCGGGAAAGCCCGGACCGGCTGCAGTCGTACACGGATTTTTGCGGGAAATTTGATTTGCCCGAGATGACAAGCTGTATGAAGATGCTGCATGCATTTTCAGAAAACGGTACGGGAAATATCCGCGTGCAGATCAATCATCTGCTGGAACGTGTCGTGGAGATGCAGGAGAGTGCGGATGAACTGCGAAATGGGAATATTGCGTTTCGGATGAAGCTGATTTTTTCTTATCCGGTCGCCGCGGCAACCGTCAAGCTGTTGATGGATCTTTCCGTGGGAATGATTGTCATGATGCAGATTCTGGGAAATATAGGAGGCGTGTAAGTGAAGTATATTGTAGAGGCATTTGGCGTGATGGTGGTATTGGCATTTAACCTCTTTTTGTGCATTGGAATGATCGGAGTAAGTGCGGATGTCGCTGCCGCAAGGGAATACAAGGCGGATGTGATTGCGGAGATCGAGAACAGCAATTTTAATCCGAATGTGATTGAGGCATGCAGGCGGCAGGCAGGGCAGCAGGGCTATGAGCTGACAGTCTCGTCCTACTGCTATGATGCGCAGAATGACAGGCGGATTGCGGAGGTAGAACTGACGTATGCGTATGAGATACCGCTGCTTAAGATTTCACAGCAGAAGGTGACGCGCGGAATTGCGAGATAGAAAGGGATGATGGGATGAGCCTTGAATTTGTGATTGGAGAACTGGGAAGCACATTGCTTGTTCTGGTTGCAGGGGCGGCGGGAATTAGAATGCTCTGTGAGGTACTGGATTATGTGTCGGTGCTGCTATAACCGGAGAAGAGAAAGGCGGTTGAAATTTGAATAAAGCAGCACGGCGGAGAAAATGCGTGCGTGCAGGATTGGAAGCGTGCAGCTTTATTCCGGAAAGAAGGGCAGGGGAATAGAAATGGAAGATATCATAGAAGCGTATGGAAGCGGTCTGCTGCAGATTTTAGGCGGTGTATGTGCAATGGCGCTGTTTGCAGGATTATTTGCAGATGGCGGTGAACTCTTGAACATCGTGCAGCAGTATATGGTTGGGATCTGCGGTTAGGAGAAGGATATGGAACAAATTATCAGGCAATATGGAAGATTTCTATTGGAGGCGGCGGTTCTTGGAGCGCTGATGTGGCTGCTGTTTGCGGGGCTTTCGGATACACAGGGGAACAGTGGAATCCTGGCGATTGCGGGGACGGAAATTGCAGCAGAGGAGATAAGTCCCCGGCGCGTGGATGCAGCTTGTTATGAGCGTGAGTGCGAAATCAGCGCGCCAGCCATTTCTTATGTGGCGGAGGGTATATTGTATACAGGAGAATATCAGGTGGAAGAGATTTTAAGCGCGGCGGACAGTGCGGGAAATATGGTTCCGGTCCGGATAAAATCCGTCAGAGGTCCGCACGGCGATGTGCAGACATATACTACGGATATAGGAAATGTAGTGTTTGAAGAGCGGGGGATTTATACGCTTTGCGTTTCCGCCGCCGATGCGTCAAACAGGAAAAGCGTATGCAGATTTACGATACCTGTAAATGAGCGGAGGTGATGACATGAAGCATGCGATGATGATTTTTGTCAGTGGGATTCTGGGTGTTCTCACACTGGCGGTGGTACTGACGATCGGAGGCGCCATGAACCGGAGAAATGAGGTTTCAGGCAATCTTTCCTATGCAATGGAGGCGACGGTGGAGCGGCTGGCGTCAGACACGGAGCTTGCAGATAAGAATGTGCTGGCGGTGGCAGGGTGTGTGGAGTCTCTGGCGCTTGCGTCAGACACGGATTCGGATATTACGGTAGAGGTATATCAGGCGGATATGCAAAAGGGGGTATTGGCAATGAAGGTGCTGGAAGAGTTTCGGCATCCAAACGGGAAAAGCGGCACGGCAGAGTGGGAGAGAACTGTGATTTACAATCAAAAGAAATCTGTGGAACCGGAAAAGTATGAGGTGCGCTTCTATCAGAGTCAGGAGATGATGCTTGGGGAGGGAAGCTGCTATAAGATATGTGAAGTACTTGGCGGGGAACATATTACGCCGCCTGCCGAGCCGGGCGCGGCGGGGCTGGTATTTGGCGGCTGGATGGATATCAATGGATATATGGCAGATTTTTCACAGCCGGTCGATCAGGATCTTGTCTATTATGCTGCATGGGAATAAAGTCAGGTTGAAACAAGAACAAATTATTGTTAATTATTCGGAATAACAGTAGCATTATACCTAAAAATGAAGTATACTAGTCACGTAGTAAATGCTGTGACGGTTTTCCTGTTTGACGTATGACAGGTTACCTTCTGTATTACAGATATGACGATAAAAGAAACGGTATATAAGGAGATTGGGATTATGAAAAAGAAAAGCGTATTGGTATTATTGGCAATGACAGCAGCTTTGGGTATGAGCGCCTGTGGAACAAAGAAGCTGGAGCTTATCACGAATCAGATTGAGGTGGAACTTGGCAGCGAACCGGATGCGGCAGTGACAAGCTATGTGGCGGATGCGGATGTAGCATCTGAGGCAACGATTGATTTTTCGGCAGTGGATATCACAAGGATTGGTACATACAGTGCAACGGTGACGTACAAGGATCAGACGGCAGGCCTTGATGTCGTTGTTGTAGATACGACTGCACCGGAGGTAACGCTTGCGGATAAAATTGTTGTGGCGGCGGGCGAGCCGCTATATGTGAAGGATGTCATTACAGGAATCACAGAACTTGGCGGAGAAGTGGAAGTGACATTTTCCGAGCCGGAGACAGGCACAGATGCGGCAGAAGCAGCACAGACCGACGGCGGGCAAAGCGGGGAAACAGAGCTGACAGAGAGCTCTGAGGCAGCAGGTGCATTCGGGCAGGAAGGCGAAGCGGCGGAGACAGAGGATGCGGCAGAGACAGAGGATGCGGCAGAAGCAACCGAATCAGGGGAAGAGCCTAAAGCAGAGGAAGAGACCACAACAGAGGAAGAGGCAGAAAGTGCCGGGGATTCCACAGGATCCACCGAGACAGCAGAGCCGGAGGCGGAATTTGTGATCGGCGATGTCATCTGCAGCAATGCATATGTGATCTACCCGGAGACAGGCGAATATGACAATACGCTTACCGTAACGGATGCGTCCGGCAACAGCACGGATGTGATAGTACATATTGTGGTCGGGGACGCGCCGGAGCTTTCCGGTATCGAAGACATTACCGTGACAGTCGGTACTGAGGCAGATGAGATTGATTACCTTGACGGCGTGACGGCGGCGGACAGCAATGGGAATGATATCACGGCGAATATTGTATGTGATTCTGCGGCAGTTGACCCTGAGGCGGCGGGCGAGTATGAGATCACTTATACCGTAACGGATGAGAATGGTTTTACCGCAACGAAGAAGGCAACGGTCACGGTCGAGGAGAAGAGCGGGAAGAAGTCCGACGGCAAGAAGAGCAATTCCGGCAAGACGGATGCTAAGACGGACGCTTCCAGGAAGGGCAACAGCAGTTCTTCGGGAAACAGCAATGCGGCTTCTGCCGGAACGTCTGGAAATAGTAATACGGTCAATGCGTCTGCTAACAGCGGTAATAACAGCAGCGGTGGAAGCAGTAATAACGATAATGGTAGTAACAGTAATCAGACATCCGGTGATAATGGAAACAGCGGAAATAACGGTAACAGTGGAGGCAGTAATCAGGCATCCGGCGGTAGCAGTGTATCCAGTGATTCCGGCAACTCCGGTAATTCTGGTAACACGAGTACACCGGGCACGGACACAGGAAGTACGACAACACCAAGCACGCCAAGTACGGATGCAGGAAATGGTTCAGGTGGGGAAATGGCGGTGCCGGATGATTTTGTAGATGAGTTTGGGGGAATGGATACTGGTTCTGGACCAAGAGATGATGAGTTAGGTGGAACAGGTTGGACCGGTGACGGATGGGATTAAGTGAGAGGATATGAATGATTAGAAAAAAGAAATTAATTTTATATCGACTTACAGTTATGATGCTGATTTTACTAAGTGTATTTCTTGTGGCATTTTCGGGAAGGGTAAATGCGATGACTACAGGACAGGAACGGTCATTTTCTTTGCTGGATTCCGTTGTTGGACGTTATAATCTGAATTATACAGGTAATACAAATGCATTTTCAAAAGCTATGGCAGGAATTAGACATGTTCATGCAGATGTTCCAAATTGGGGAAACAGTTCCTCGGCGACACTCACAAGGACAAATGGTGCAAGCAACATCAAGTATGCATTTTTAGTTTGGGAGGTTTTTGAGGGTGCAAGTAACCCTACTGCTCCAGTAGTCTTTATTACCCCGAGGGGGCGAGGCTATATTGATGCTGATTATGCAATCAATGACTGGCGTTCTGCAACAGATGGCACTTGGGCATATTCAACCATGTATTGTATGGCGGCAGATGTGACTGACATTGTACAGGATGCGGGATGGGGAACATATTCGGTCTGCAACATTCCATATCAGGGATCGTTAGGAGGGGAATCATCTGCATCGTGGCAGTTGGTGGTAGTTGAGGAAGGAGATTCTTTCCCTGTTCGTGTAGTAAGTTTGACGATGGGAGCTAATTTTAAAATGGGTACCATTCCGTCCAGTACAGGAGGGGGAAATTATACCACAGGGGTTTCTCTTAACAATGGTCTGAAATCAAAATCCTCCGGCATAGCCACAGGTCAGATTATCTTTGGCGCATCCAATGCTGATGTAGAACGGCGCATGCCGATGACATCTTACATGACGACTTATAACGGAGGAAATGCATTGCGTACTGTATCAGCCAATACGACATATCAGGCGGCGTTGTATCGTAATGGTGCAGTCGCAAACGACAGGGATTACCTCAACGGAGGTTGCATCCGTGTGGATTTGTCGGATATCAGCGACATCGGGAATAATGCGGACAGTTTGCGTCTGGAAGTACAGCAGGATTCATGGACGACATTTTTCATGCTGGGATATTCCATGGATATTGCATTTCCGGATTTTGTGTCCTACCAGACCACGACAGTGAACAGTTCGACGAGTGTTACGGTAAGCGGGAAGATCACAAACACGTCCCCACAGGAGAATACGGGTATTTATGACGGCAACCTCACGATAGACCTTGACAGTGGTCTTGTAACAGATTTGAGCAGATGTAACGTCATCGTGAATGGAGTGCCTGCTGCGGCAGCAAAGCAGCTTAATCTTATCGACAGAGATGAGAACGGAAATCTCATAGAGCCACATTATCAGATAAAATTCTACGGTGGTAGTATCGCTAATTTCATGCGTGGCAATACAATCGAATACTCTATTGATTGCTCCGTGAATGGTTCGGGGAAAACACGGTTTGACAATAAAGATACATTTAACGGATTGCTCCGGGCGGATGGTGCAGATACGCGGTACTGGATTGACAATGCATGTACATCATCTTCCTATGCCCTGGCGAAATATAAGGTGGCGCTCAATGCAGGAAACGGAATAAAGGATGTTTCCGGGGGCGGAGAATATACCTACGGTCAGAAGGTGACAATTGATGCGGAGCTGCTTCAGGGATATCACTGGAAGGAGTGGACAGGCAGTTATTATACCATGATTCAGAAATATACCTTCGATATGTCGGCGCAGAATATTACACTGACAGCCAATGGTGAAGCAAATGAGTATACCATCCATTTCGACCCGAACGACGGAACAGAAGTGACGCCAATACCGGATATGAAGGTTCGCTACGATGAAGAAATCAGCCTGCCGGATGCAGCGAACACATACATTAAGTATACGCTTGATGGTGTGAACGTAACACAGAACATCCTGGATGGTACGATTGTTCTGGATGAAAACGGAGTAGTCATGATGATGCTTGATGAAGAGACAGGGGCGATGATGACCCCGGACGGCGCGACTGTCAGCGCGGATGGTATCATGACGAAGACGAATGAAGATGGCAGTACGACCGTGACTTATCCGGATGGGAACGTAGTAACGGTCAGCCCGGAGGGAGTCAGGACAGAAATCAGGGCAGATGGAAGTAGGAAAGTCAGCTATCCGGATGGAAATGTGGTATCTATAAACCCAGATGGAACTACCGTGCCGTCTGATGGTGCAGCACCGGGAACAACTGGGGAAACCGGAGCAGATGAATCGCCAGACGGTGCAGCACCGGGAACAACTGGCGCAACCGGAACAGCCGGAGATTGTACAGAAAGTACTAAGGCAACAGAGAGCACAGAAGCGATGGAAGGCACAGAAACGACAGAGGGCACAGAAGCAACAAAGAGCACAGAAGGCACAGAAACCGTAAAGGATACGGAAAAGACCGCATCCGTGGAGCGCAACGCGGTAAGCAGAGTGACAACGGCAGCCGATGGAGCAGACAATGGCACAGATACCGGGACAAATGCTACCGATTTGACAGCGGCACAGGCAGATTTGGCGGACGATCCGGATGCCGACCCGCAGCCGGATAGGAAAGCTTATGCATCCGTGTTCATGGGCTGGTCGCTGGAAGAGGAAAAGGACACTTTTGTTCCGCAGTGGAAAGCAGGCGAGTCATTGAAGGTTTCTGATCTGGTGGAGCTTGCCGGTATGACCGATACGAACGGTGCAACAATAACTTTGTATGCCGTATGGGACGACTGCCCCTGGATTGCGGCGGACAATCTTTATTACACACTCACGCAGGCACAGAGCGGCTTTATCACGCAGGATGAGATATTGAGCCACGCGACGGCGTATGACCGTGAGGATGGCAGTCCGGTTGCACCGGGGGTGCATGAAGACGGAACGTCCTTTACGATACCGGATTATCTTCCGACCGATTTCACACAATTCGAACACGAGGGGAGCATTACGGAGAATTTAACGGTTATTGACAGTGTCGGAAATACTTACCGGAAACAGATTACGGTCTATGTTGTTGATACCGCGGCAGTGGCAGCAGAACCGAAGGGGACGACCCGTTTTATAGATGAGCATTATGCGCGTCAGCCGTATGAGAACGGCGGGCTGGAAGAGAACAGTCTGTGGAAAACAGATTCGGGATATGCGGCTGCATTGCAGACTGCATTTGAGAATTTAAGGAATCAGACACCAATGGAAGCTTATACCTTCTCGCACGAAACCATTCTGGAGATGAAGCAATTCATCGATGCGTGCGGGACCAGCGATATGCAGAGTGAAGCGGTATTGCGGCAATTCTATCATCGGTTCTGTGAGGCAAACCGGGTGTAGAAATAAAATAAGCGTGCAGTCTGACGGGCTTTGACGCCTGTCAGGCTGCACGCAGCAATTAGTCGTCTGCGCTCTCCTCATCACTGGCAGGCGCTTCCGGCTTCTTGATATAAATTTTCTCAATACGGTTCTTGTCCATCTGTTCGACACGGAGCAGAACATCGTCATCTGTAATGATAATCTCATTTTTCTCGGGAAGGTGATCCAGCAGACCGATCAAATAGCCCCCGATGGTATCATAATCCTCAGAAGTGAAGCTAAGTCCGATTTCTTCACACAGATCTTCCAGATTGGTAGAGCCGAGTACCATGTACTCCCGGTCATTTAACTGGACAATCGGATCTTCCTCGTCGGTATCATATTCGTCACGAATCTCACCGACGATTTCTTCGAGCAGATCTTCTAATGTAATGAGTCCGGCGGTTGCGCCATACTCATCCAATACCACAGCAAGAGAGATGGAAGATTTGCGCATTTCCATAAAAAGCTCCGCAGTATTTTTGTGTTCATAGGTAAAATACGGTTCGCGCATTACGGAGCGGACGGAAAAGTGCTCTTTGTCTTTATAGAGCAGTAAATCCTTCATATTCAAAATACCGACTACGTTGTCGGTGGTGTCTTCGTAAACCGGAAGACGTGTGAACTTGTCCTCCTGAAAAATCTGGATAAGCTCATCGTAGGAACTGTCAATCTGGGCAAACGTCATATCGATACGGGGAACCATGACTTCCTTCGCCTGCGCATCGCCGAAATCAAAGAGATTGTTGATCATCGTATGTTCTTCGGATTCGATGACGCCGGATTCCTTGCTAACGTCTACGATGGTGCGGAGCTCTTCCTCCGTCATCTGCTGTGCTCCGGCGTTCGGATCGACACGCAACAGCATCAAAAAGCCCATCGAGAGCTTATTGATGATGAAAATCACCGGAGTCAGTATCTTCATCAGAAATGCAATGACACCGGAATAAGCAAGCGATATCTTCTCCGAATGAATCGTGGCAAGCGTTTTCGGTGAAATTTCCCCGAAAATCAAAATCAGAAACGTCAGGATACCCGTAGCAATTCCAGCACCTACACTGCCCCAAAGCTTGATGGCAAGGGAGGTCGCGATAGAAGATGCAGACAGGTTGACGATATTGTTCCCGATCAGAATTGCGGAAAGCATCTTGCCGGAATCGTCTGTGATGCGAAGTACGGTAGCGGCACGCTTGTCGCCGTCCTCCGCAAGCGTACGCATACGAATGCGGTTGGAGGTCGTCAAAGCAGTCTCTGCTGAAGAAAAGAATGCAGATAACAAGAGTAAGATAATTAAAAATACAATTTGAAATATGGCGCCTGAGTCCAAAAAAGTTCACCTCAACTAATTATTAATAGTATTCCGGCACCAAAAGCAGTGCCGGAATGAAAAATGTGTAATATGGTGTTCATTATATAAAGAAAATGTTTATTCGTCAATACTGTAGTTCGGAGCTTCCTTCGTGATATGGATGTCATGCGGATGGCTCTCACGCAGTGCGGCAGCGGAAATCTTGACGAACTTGCTCTTTTCCTTGAGATCCTCGATGGTAGGGCAGCCACAGTAGCCCATACCGGAGCGGATACCGCCGACAAGCTGGAAGACCGTATCTTCTACGTTGCCCTTGTATGCGACACGTCCCTCGACGCCTTCCGGAACGAGCTTCTTTGCGCCTTCCTGGAAGTAGCGGTCCTTGCTGCCGTTTTCCATAGCGGCAAGAGAACCCATACCGCGGTATACCTTGTATTTTCTTCCCTGATACAGCTCGAAGGTACCCGGTGCTTCATCACATCCGGCAAAGATGCTTCCCATCATGCAGACATTAGCGCCGGCAGCGAGAGCTTTGGTCATATCGCCGGAGTATTTGATACCGCCGTCGGCGATAATCGGGATGCCAGCTTCCTTTGCTACCTTGTAGCAGTCCATGATGGCGGTGATCTGCGGTACGCCGATACCGGCTACGATACGGGTGGTACAGATGGAACCCGGACCAATGCCGACCTTGACTGCGTCAGCGCCTGCGGCGATCAGATCGCGGGTCGCTTCTCCGGTCGCAACGTTTCCGGCAATGACCTGTAAATCCGGATAAGCCGCTTTGATCTTCTTCACAGCCTCAAGAATGTTTCTGGAATGACCGTGTGCGGAATCGACAACGATGACATCAACGTGGGCCTTTACGAGAGCCTCGACACGCTCCATCATATTTGCGGTGATGCCGACACCTGCGCCGCAGAGCAGACGGCCCTGCTCGTCCTTTGCGGACAGCGGATATTTGATCTGCTTCTCAATGTCTTTAATTGTGATAAGACCCTTTAAGTGGAAGTCCTTGTCTACAATCGGAAGCTTTTCTTTTCTGGCTTTGGCGAGAATCTGCTTTGCCTCATCAAGGGTGATGCCTTCCTGCGCAGTGATGAGCCCCTCTGAAGTCATGCTCTCACTGATTTTCTTGGAAAAATCTGTCTCGAACTTTAAGTCGCGGTTGGTGATGATACCGACCAGCTTGTTGTTTTCACAGATTGGCACACCGGAGATGCGGAACTTGCGCATTAAATCTTCTGCATCCTGCAATGTATGGCTTGGAGAAAGGAAAAATGGGTCCGTAATAACGCCATTCTCAGAACGTTTGACCTTGTCAACTTCGTCAGCCTGAGCCTGAATCGACATATTTTTGTGAATGATACCGATACCACCCTGTCTTGCCATGGCGATCGCCATTCTGTGCTCTGTGACGGTATCCATTGCAGCACTCATCATAGGGATATTAAGGACAACCTTTTTGGTAAGGTGTGTCGTCAAATTAACCATGTTTGGAGTTACTTCTGAATACTGTGGGACTAAGAGCACATCATCAAACGTAATTCCTTCACCGATAATTGTTCCCATTTTGTTTTCCTCGCTTTCCTCTTATTAAAATGTGTTAAAAGATATTAGTTTCTGTATAATAGCAAAAAAAAATGGCTGTGTCAATGTCGTATAAGTGTCGATTTATAAAAAATAAAGACTCATTAGAATATCTAATAAAACAAACGAAAAAACCTTATAGAAAAGGTTATTCACAAACGCGGGGATGTGTGTTATGATGGCAATAGGCGACGGGGCCACGGTATAGGGGAACGTTGTCTATTTTTATATCTGGGAGGCGGCAATGGAATTTCGTCCATGCATAGACATCCACAACGGAAAAGTAAAACAAATTGTCGGCGCAAGCCTTAAGGATGTCGGAAATCAGGCGGTAGAGAATTATGTGTCGGAGCAGGACGCGGCATATTTTGCATATCTGTATAAGGATGCGGGAATTTCCGGCGGGCATATTATACTGCTGAATGCAAAGGACAGCGAATATTACGGGGCGACGAAGGAGCAGGCGAAGCAGGCGCTTGCGGCATATCCTGGAGGTCTTCAGGTCGGCGGCGGGATTACGGCGGAGAACGCGGCGGAATTTCTGGATGCCGGAGCGAGCCATGTGATCGTGACCTCTTATGTGTTTCGGGAGGGCAGGATTGATTACGAGCGTCTGAACAGACTGCGCGATACAGTCGGAAAAGAGCGGCTCGTACTCGATTTAAGCTGCAGAAGACGTGACGACGCCTATTATATTGTGACAGACCGCTGGCAGAGATTTACAGACGAAGTGGTCACGGAGGAGCTGCTGGAGGAGCTTGCCGGCTTTAGTGATGAGTTTTTAATCCATGCGGTTGACGTGGAGGGAAAGGCTGGCGGAATCGAGCGGGAACTGGCGGCAATGCTTGGCGCGTGGGGAAAGCTTCCCATTACTTATGCGGGAGGCGTCGGCAGTTTTGAAGATTTGCGGCAGCTTAAGGAGCTTGGAAGAGACCGGCTTAACGTGACGGTCGGCAGTGCGCTGGATCTATTCGGAGGCACAATGCCGTTGGCAGAGGTGTTGGAATACTGTAGAACATCGAAACAGCAGGCACGCAGGCGAGCACACGACGAATGAAGCGGACGCCTGCGTTTGCGGCGCGATAAATATTCCCGGATGACGGGACGGACAGATGGAGGTTATGACATGAGCAAATACACAAAACAGGATATTATCCGGATGGTGGATGAGGAGGATGTAGAGTTCATCCGGCTTCAGTTTACGGATATGTTCGGCACATTAAAAAACGTTGCGATCACATCGAGCCAGCTTGAGAAGGCATTGAACAATGAATGTATGTTTGACGGCTCTTCCATAGAGGGATTCGTACGGATTGAGGAGTCCGATATGTATCTGTACCCTGATCTGGATACCTTTGTGATTTTTCCTTGGCGTCCACAGCAGGGAAAGGTCGCAAGAATCATCTGCGATATCTATACTTCTGAGAAGAAGCCGTTTGAGGGCGATCCGCGCTACATATTAAAGAAAGCCATCGCGGATGCGGAGTCGTTAGGCTATCGCTTTGACGTAGGACCGGAATGTGAGTTCTTCCTTTTTAATCAGGATGAGGACGGACAGCCGACAACGATCAGCACGGAGCGCGCAGGATATTTTGATCTGGGTCCGGTCGATCTTGGTGAGAACGCAAGGAGAGACATGGTGCTGACACTGGAGGACATGGGCTACGAGATCGAGGCGTCGCATCATGAGGTCGCGCCTGCGCAGCACGAGATCGATTTCCGCTATGACGAGGCGCTTAAGACGGCGGACAATATCATGACCTTTAAGCTTGCGGTCAAGACGATCGCGAAGCGTCACGGACTTTTTGCAAGCTTTATGCCAAAGCCGAAATACGGGGTCAACGGTTCCGGTATGCATGTGAATATGTCGCTTTCCAAGGACAGCAGAAATATTTTCGATGATCCGGATGGAGAGCACGGGTTAAGCAGGGAGGCGTACTGGTTTATCGGAGGAATTATCCGTCATATGAAGGCGATGGCTGTTATTACGAACCCGCTCGTGAACTCCTATAAGCGTCTGGTGCCGGGTTATGAGGCGCCTATCTACATCGCATGGTCGATGACGAACCGCAGTCCGCTCATCCGCATTCCGGTGTCGCGAGGGAGCAGGACGAGAGTGGAGCTGCGCTGCCCGGATTCGGCGGCAAATCCATATCTGACGCTTGCGGTGTGCCTTGAGGCGGGACTTGACGGTATCCGCAATCAGATTGAACCTCCGGCTGCCGTGGTGGAAAATGTCTTTGAGATGCGCCGTTCACAGAAGCATGAACTGGGAATCGAATCGCTTCCGGCAGATCTGGGCGAAGCGTTAGAGGAGTTCGAAAAGGACGAATATATCAGGGAAGTTTTGGGCAGACACATCAGTGAGAAGTACTGCGAGGCAAAGCACGCAGAATGGGCGGATTATCGTGCACAGGTAACGGAGTGGGAAATCGATAATTACCTTTATAAAATCTGAGTCGCACAGACGAAAGAGGAAACGATTTGACGAATATCATTGTTGCATTTCCCAAACAGGACAATGCCCGGAATATTAAGAAGATATTGATGCAGAACGGTTATCATGTAGCTTCGGTCTGTGCCACCGGCGCGCAGGTGCTGCAGAGCGCGGGCGAACTGGGGGGAGGCATTGTCGTGTGTGGTTACCGTTTCGTGGATATGATGTACACGGAACTGCACGAATATCTGCCTGAGCAATTTGAGATGCTGCTTGTGGCGGCTCCCGCAAATTGCGTGAGCCGCGACGTGGAAAATCTGGTCTGTCTGTCGATGCCGCTCAAGGTAAATGAGCTGTTGCAGACCGTGGAAATGATGGAATACACCATTACCAGACGCAGGAAAAAGGCAAGGAATGCGCCGAAGGAGCGAACGGAAGAGGAATACACCCTGATTCAGGAGGCAAAAGCACTTTTGATGGAACGGAACAATCTTTCGGAGGAGGAAGCGCATCGCTATATGCAGAAGCGGAGCATGGATAATGGAACCGGTCTGACAGAGACGGCACAGATGATTTTAAGTTTACTGACATAAGACTTTCTGAAAGAGACTGGAATCCGGCAGAACCGGATTCCTTTTTTGATTCCAAGTAAACAAAAAGTGCTTGCGGTGCAGAAGAAGGAATGCTATACTGTAGCCATCATCAGTGAGAATAAGGAGAATGCATATGTACAAGATTAATGATAACTATCAGAAGCTGCCGGGAAGCTATCTTTTCAGTACGATTGCAAAGAAAGTAAACGCGTACTCTGCGGCGAACCCGGATAAGAAGATTATCCGTCTCGGTATCGGCGACGTGACACAGCCGCTTGCTCCGGCAATCATAGAAGCGATGCATAAGGCGGTCGACGAGATGGGCGCGGCGGAGACTTTCCGCGGCTATGCGCCGGACCTTGGATATGAGTTTCTCAGAAATGCGATTGTGAAGAACGATTATCAGGCGAGAGGCTGTGATATCGCCGCAGATGAGATTTTCGTGTCAGATGGGGCGAAGAGCGATTCCGGTAATATCCAGGAGATTTTCGCCGAAAATAACCGTATTGCCGTGTGCGATCCGGTATATCCGGTCTATGTGGATTCCAACGTGATGGCGGGAAGAACAGGCACCTACGATCCGAAGACGGAAATGTGGAGCGACGTGATCTATATGCCGTGTACGATGGAGAATAACTTCGTACCGGAGTTCCCGAAGGAGACGCCGGATCTCATCTATCTGTGCCTGCCGAACAACCCGACCGGAACCACGATTACAAAGGATCAGCTTCAGGGCTGGGTGGACTACGCGAATAAGGCCGGAGCGGTCATCATCTATGACGCGGCATATGAGGCATATATTTCAGAGGAGAATGTGGCGCATTCCATTTATGAGTGCGAGGGAGCAAAGACCTGCGCAATCGAGCTTAAGAGCTTTTCAAAGAACGCCGGATTTACCGGAGTACGTCTTGGCTATACAGTCGTTCCGAAGGAGCTTAAATGCGGTGAGGTTTCCTTAAATGCTATGTGGGCGAGACGTCACGGCACGAAGTTCAACGGTGCGCCTTATATCGTACAGCGCGCCGGTGAGGCAGTGTACTCCGATGCAGGCAAAGAGCAGCTTAAGGAGCAGGTTGCTTATTATATGAAGAATGCGGCGACGATCAAGGACGGACTGATGAAGGCGGGCTACATGGTATTCGGCGGTGTGAACGCACCGTACATCTGGTTAAAGACCCCGGATCAGATGACCTCATGGGAGTTCTTTGATTATTTACTTGAAAATGCAAACGTAGTTGGAACGCCGGGTTCGGGCTTTGGACCGAGCGGCGAGGGCTATTTCAGACTGACTGCATTCGGCAGCTATGAAAATACGCTTGCGGCATTGGAGCGCATCCAGAAGTTATAGCATCGATAAGAGAGGAGACAGGATTTTCAATCGAGGGGAAGCCTGTCTCCTTTTTTGCGAAAGAGAAAAAATGTTTGAAAATGTCAGAATTGTGTTTGGAAAGTGTAATTATGACCGTTCGGTGTATTTACAATAGTGATTGATATATGGTAAAATAAATCCGTTTTTGACGAAGAGAAAGTGTGAGGAGATAAGCGGTGCTTTTTAATTCATTTAGTTTTCTGGTGTTTTTCCCGATTGTTCTGGGTATTTATTTTATCATTCCAAAGAAGGTAAAGCAGTTATGGCTTCTGATCGCAAGCTATTACTTCTATATGAATTGGAATGCCATTTACGCGATTCTGATTCTCGGAATCACCGTAATCGGCTATGTGAGCGGCATTCTGCTGGATCGCGCGGACGCCGGGGCGGCGTCTGATCAGGCGGCGGTGCAGAGAAAACGGAAGTTCTATATGGCGATAGCTGCCATATTAAGTCTTGGCATACTGTTTACGTTTAAGTATCTGAATTTCGCGATTGAAAATATCAACAGGCTGTTTGCGATGACGGGCAGCTCGTTTGCGGTGACCGCCGTCGATATTGTGCTTCCGGTCGGAATCTCGTTCTATACCTTCCAGGCGTTGGGATATGTGATCGACGTATACCGCAGGGATGTTGCGGCGGAGAAGAATTTCCTGCGCTATGCGCTGTTCGTATCGTTCTTTCCGCAGCTTGTTGCCGGACCGATCGAGCGAAGCAGAAATCTTTTGAGCCAGCTTAAGGAACCGACGAAGTTCGACTATGATACGGCGAAGAATGGACTTTTGCTGATGTTATGGGGATATTTCGAGAAAATGTGGGTGGCGGACAGGCTCGCCATCCTTGTCGATGCGGTGTACAATGATTACGGAAATTATTCTGCCGGGATGATCGTTTTGGCGACGATGCTGTTCTCCATACAGATTTACTGTGATTTCGGAGGCTACAGCCATATCGCAATCGGAGCGGCGCAGGTGCTCGGCATCCGCCTGATGGACAACTTCAGGCAGCCTTATCTTGCGACGAATATCAAGGACTTCTGGAACCGCTGGCATATCAGCCTTTCCACATGGTTCCGCGATTATGTGTATTTTCCGCTCGGCGGAAGCCGCTGTTCAAAACCAAAGGCATACCGTAACCTGATGATTACGTTCCTTGTCAGCGGTCTGTGGCACGGCGCGAGCTGGCATTATGTTGTGTGGGGCGGACTCAACGGTTTTTATCAGGTCATCGGCAGAATGACGAAGCAGGCGAGGGAGAAGATGCGCGCGGCCCTGCACATCCGCGAGGACGGCATGCCGCTTCGCATCTTCCAGACAATCGTGACATTTCTTCTGGCAAGTTTTGCGTGGCTGTTTTTCCGGGCGGACGGTCTGGGAAATGCCTGTGGAATGCTGCGGCTGACGCTGACGAACGGAGTCTGGCTGCGCCAGCTTTCTGACGGGACCATCTTTATGATGGGACTCAGCAGACTTGGCATATATCAGTTGATTTTTTCGCTTATCGTGCTTCTCGTGGTGGATATCTGCCATGAGCGCGGCGTGAGCTTCCGCAGATGGATTGCGGCGCGTCCGATTGCGGTGCGCTGGGGCATTTATATGATAACGCTTCTGGCGTTTCTGGTGCTCGTCATCCAGAATTACGGACGTCCGGCAGCAGAGTTTATCTATTTCCAGTTTTAGAAGGAGAACAAAATGAAAAGATTTATCGGAAAATTGATTGTGTTTTTAGGTCTTTTCGGCGCGATTGTCCTTGGACTGGACGTGTTGTCGGCAAAGGAGCCTTTTCGCGAGTGGTTCGCATATGTGACAGAGAGCAGCGATTACTGGGCGGGAGAGAATGATGATATCGCAATTTATATCAGCCAGGTGCGCGAGCAGGGGGATTACACGAAGCTTGTCGTGGGCGATTCCGTGTGCCACCAGCTTACGAGCGGGCTGCGCGAGTATAATTCGGACTATTCGCTGGTCGGAAATAACCGTGCGCTCTCCATTGCGGGGGAATATCTGCTGACGCGGGAATTTCTTGAGACGCATGAGGGAATCACAGATGTCTATCTGATCGTCGGGCTTGATTCGCTGCAGACGAATATTGATGTGATGTATGGGTATCAGTATGTGGCAATCCCGTTTCTGCGGGAGGATATGCTGCAGAATCTGGATGAGAAGACGCTGGAGGAAATGAATGATACCTTTGGAACGTTTTTTATGCAGAAGCCGGTATCAAAGCTGGTGGCGTGCTCGTCGGTCAACCGCAAGCTGTATCTGAATTATATCAAAGAGCACAAGGGCGTGCTTGATCCGAATCCGGGGGGCGGCATCGTGATGTCTGATGTGGCGGCGGAGTATCTGGTGAAGATTTATGAACTGTGCGGGGAATATGGCGTGACAATGCATCTGCTGCCGGACCCGTTGGCGGACAACCAGTACAGACGCGACCAGGCAGAGGGACTGCGGGAGGATTTTGCAGCGAGAGGACTTGACGAACTGTTTCCGGATTATTTCGATGAAATCATGTACTACCCGGAAGAGCAGTTCGGCGACGGCATCCATTTTGGCGAACCGTACAACACGCAGGAAGCGTATAATGAGAAGTTAAAAGAACTGTATCTGGACAAGGGCTATCTGGACGGGCTGGTGCTCGAACCGTAAATATATTGGCGTCCGAATTGGCACTCGAACTGTAAAATTGGCGCTCGAACTGTAAAAGTGTCTTGACAAACCTTATAATTTATGTATAATACAAAATGCAAATGAGTTGCAAATGCAAAACGAATGCAAATGCGATTCACTTGCATTTTTTTCACTTTCCGGGAAATTGAGTCACCAAGTGACGGTTTTTCATAGCTACAGATGTTTTGGCAGAATGGAGGAACAATGGCTGATATATTGACAGATACTTTACTGGATGGCGCAAAGCTGCTGCCGTTTTTATTTCTTACGTACTTATTGATGGAGACATTGGAGCATCATACCGGAAGCAGGCTGCAAAAGCAGATCCGCACCGCCGGGGCATGGGGACCGGTGTGGGGCGGACTGCTCGGCGTAATCCCGCAGTGTGGGTTTTCGGCGGCGGCTTCGAGCCTTTTTGCGGGCAGGGTCATCACGGTGGGAACGCTGCTTGCAATTTATCTGTCTACATCGGATGAAATGCTTCCGATTCTGATCTCTGAGGCAGTGCCTGCGGCAACGATTGTAAAAATCCTCGGCGTGAAGGTCGTGATCGCGGTCTTATCCGGTCTTCTCGTGGAATTTGTCTACACAGGGCTTATGAAGCGCAAGGAAAAGGATATGGACATTCATGTGGTGTGCGAGGAAGAGCACTGTCACTGTGAGGACGGTATCTTTCTCTCTGCGCTTAAGCATACGGTACGGATTTTCTTTTATATTTTTCTGATATCGCTGGCGCTTAATATCATAATCGGAATCATCGGGGAGGATGCGCTTGGGAGCGTCTTTTCCGGTGTGCCGCTTGTCGGAGAACTGATAGCAGCGCTTGTCGGACTGATTCCGAACTGCGCATCGTCGGTCGTTATCACACAGCTCTATCTCGACGGAATCATCAGTGCAGGCGCGATGATGGCAGGACTGCTCGTGAACGCGGGCGTCGGCGTGCTGGTGCTGTTTAGGCTAAACCGCGATTACAGACAGAATGCGGCAATTGTCGGTACTTTGTACGCGCTTGGCGTTTTCTGGGGAGTTGTCATTGAACTGTGCGGGTTTACATTTTAGACCCGCCGGATGCGCGGCGAGGGCGGCGACGCAGGCGGACATACGCGGCGAAGACAGGTATACGCGGCGAATAACAGCGACGAGGCGAGTGTGCGGCGGCGCAGGCGGGCATACAGGAAACGGAGGAAATAAAATGGCGGGAAACGGTTATGCAACGACGAGCAGGAAGAAGATACTGGATTTTTTAAAGAGCAACTGTGACAGGACGGTGACGGCGTCGGACATTGACGCGTACCTGCGGCGAAACGGCGACGCGGTAAATATCACAACAATTTACCGCTATCTGGACAAGCTTGCGAACGACGGAACCGTTATGAAATATGTGGCGGAGTGCGGCGGAAAAGCCGTGTATCAGTATGTTGAACTCGGGCAGCACTGCGAAGAGCATCTGCATTTGAAATGTGTGAAATGCGGCTGCATCATCCATCTGGACTGTGCATTCATGGATGAGATTGCGGAGCATATCCGAAAGGATCATGCGTTTGTATTGCAGTGTAAAAATTCCATTCTCTATGGTTTGTGTAAAGATTGCAGACAGGAATAGTCTGCAGTCTTTTTTTATATAATGAAGAGAATAAGCGGATTGCGGCAGGAATATGGGAATAGATGACAGAAAAAAAGACTGGTGCGGCAGAATAAAGGCGGCGATTGTGCTGGAGGCGGCGCTGCTTCTGGCAATCGGTGTGATTTTCGTTGGGGATGGGAGATTTTCCAGTCATGCGACGGTCGAGACGACAAGCGACGGATATATCAAATGGGTGGATTTTAACGTGTCCTACGAGGCGCTCTGCCGTGCGTATGACTATGATGTGACGACATACGGACAGAAAGTCCATCTGGACTGGATCGATCTTCTCGCCTACGTGGGCGCGAAGAATGGCGGTGATTTCGGACCGGGCGCCACGGAGGATATCCATACGATCGCAGAAAAAATTCTGGCGGGAGAGACGACGATGAAGGCGGCGACAAAGGATATGAAGTACTTTTCCTATTACAGGGAAGCCTATGACGCCGTGCTCGGCGGTCTGGTCGGGGAGTACGAGATTCAGGAAAAGGAGGGCGGCGCTTATGTGAAAAAATACGGGCTCAAAGGCTTCTCCCCGGTTGCAAAGGGCTTTGAGTACAGCGATTACGATGATTTCGGCGTGTCGCGGAGCTACGGTTACCGCAGGCAGCATCTGGGACACGATATGATGGGACAGGTGGGCACGCCCATTATCGCTGTGGAGTCCGGATATGTGGAGATACTCGGCTGGAACCAGTACGGCGGCTGGCGCATCGGCATCCGCAGCTTTGACGGAAAACGATACTATTATTATGCGCATTTAAGACAGAACTACCCTTATCAGGAAAAGCTGAAGGAGGGCGACGTGGTCACTGCGGGCGAGGTCATCGGCTACATGGGACATACCGGCTACAGCACGAAGGAGAATGTCAACAACATCGATCAGGTGCATCTGCATTTTGGACTGCAGTTGATCTTTGATGAATCACAGAAGGAAGGAAACAATGAAATCTGGGTGGATTGTTATGATCTGACGCGATTTCTGTACAAGAACCGTTCCGAGGTACATAAGGTGGGGGAGAGCAAGGAATGGAAACGAAGCTGCGACATGAAGGACCCGGCGGCGATAGAGTATCTTAAAAAGGTAACGAAACAGGAAAAAACAGGCAAAAAGACGGAAACGACGGAAGAAAAGACAGAGGAAGAAAAAACAACAGAATAAGAAAGCGTCAGAAAAAGAGAAACAGGCAGAAAAATAGGAAACGAAATAAAAAAAGGCAGCCGTCAGATATTTACCACATTTATCAGGATAAAATATCTGATGGCTGCTTTTTGGTTATGCAATAGGAAATTGCGTCCTATTGCATAAAACAAAATATTGCCAGGGCTTATTTCTTCATGCCTGCACGTTTTCTTAAGGTCGGATCGAGAATCCGCTTGCGGATACGGAGGCTCTCCGGCGTTACCTCCAAAAGCTCATCGACGTCGATGAAATCGAGCGCCTGCTCAAGGCTTAAGATCTTCGGAGGAACAAGCGTCAGCGCTTCATCTGCAGAGGAGGAACGCGTGTTGGTCAGATGCTTCTTCTTGCACACGTTAAGCTCGATATCCTCTGCTCTTGAAGAGGAACCGATGACCATTCCGGCGTATACCTTTTCGCCCGGTCCGATAAAGAGCGTACCGCGGTCCTGCGCGGAGAACAGACCGTAGGTTACGGATTCGCCTGTCTCAAAAGCAATCAGAGAGCCGAGCTTGCGGTAGGCAATCTCGCCCTTGTACGGCGCGTAGCCGTTGAAAATCGTATTGATGATACCGTTTCCCTTAGTGTCTGTCATGAACTCACCGCGGTAACCGATAAGACCACGGGAAGGAATGTTGAACTCGAGTCTGGTGTAGCCGCCGGTAATTGGCTTCATGTTGAGCATCTCGCCCTTTCGCTGGCTGAGCTTTTCGATGACGGCTCCGGTAAACTCGTCCGGAACGTCGACATAAGCAAGCTCCATCGGCTCTAACTTCTTGCCGTTTTCATCGGTGTGATAGAGCACCTCCGCCTTGCTGACTGCGAACTCATAACCCTCGCGGCGCATATTTTCAATCAGAACGGACAGATGCAGCTCGCCGCGTCCCGATACCTTGTAGGAATCCGGACTGTCGGTCTCCTCGACGCGCAGCGACACGTCGGTGTTCAGTTCGCGGAAAAGACGGTCCCTGATATGGCGGGAGGTGACGAACTTTCCTTCCTGTCCGGCGAGCGGGCTGTCGTTTACGATAAAATTCATGGAAAGCGTCGGCTCGGAAATCTTCTGGAACGGGATGGCGGAGGGTTCCTCCGGGGAACAGATCGTATCGCCGATATGGATGTCCGCGATACCGGAAATCGCTACGATCGAGCCGACTCCCGCCTCTGTGACCTCTACCTTATTCAAGCCGTCAAACTCATAGAGCTTGCTGATGCGGACCTTTTTTAACTTGTCCGGCTCATGATGGTTGACAACAACCGCTTCCTGATTGACGCGCAGACAGCCGTTATCCACTTTTCCGATACCGATACGGCCGACATACTCGTTGTAGTCGATCGTACTGATGAGTACCTGCGTATTGGCGTCAGGGTCGCCCTCCGGCGCCGGAATATAATCGATGATCGTCTCGAATAACGGGGTCATATCCTTGCGGTTGTTGATAAGATCGCTGATCTCACGGACCGCGTAGCCGTCTCTTGCGGAAGCAAAGAGGAACGGGCAGTCAAGCTGCTCGTCGGAAGCGTCGAGATCCATAAAAAGCTCAAGCACTTCGTCTACGACTTCATTCGGGCGCGCTTCCGGGCGGTCGACCTTATTGACGCAGACAACGACCGGAAGGGCAAGCTCAAGCGCCTTCATCAGAACGAATTTGGTCTGCGGCATAACGCCCTCGAATGCGTCAACGACGAGGATAACGCCGTTTACCATCTTAAGCACACGCTCGACTTCGCCGCCGAAATCCGCGTGACCCGGGGTGTCGATGATGTTGATCTTGACGCCCTTATAGGTGATTGCTGTATTCTTGGAGAGAATCGTGATACCGCGCTCCCTCTCAATATCATTAGAGTCCATGACACGCTCCTGAACCTCCTGGTTCTCACGGAACACGCCGCTCTGCTTTAAAAGCTCGTCCACGAGCGTGGTCTTGCCGTGGTCGACATGGGCAATGATTGCTATGTTACGGACATCTTCACGTTTCATTTTCATATCTATAACCAATACCTTTCTGTAAAAATCAACTTAATTATTCTAACATATTTGCAGAAATGTGCAAGTATTTGTTATAATAGGAAAGCTACGGGCAGAAGGCGCTAAAATGGTTAGTGACAAAATCTGCCATTTCATTCTTTTTCTTATCGACATATTTTATGAAATTTTTGTGCCGCGTCATGGTAAAAATAATGTGTCAGGCAGATCATACCGGCAGAACGGAAATGAAGAAAAGGAACAAAGCAAATAAGCGTATGGTCTTAAGAAGGGAGAAAGATTCATGGCAGATAAAATTTTTGAAAACAACCAGGTGTCGATTGTGGGAGAGATTGTATCCGATTTTCGGTTCAGTCACGAAGTGTACGGAGAGGGATTCTATATGGTGGATGTGGCAGTGAACCGCCTGAGTAACTATCTTGACTACATACCACTCATGATCTCGGAGCGTCTGATCGACGTGACCGCAAATTACATAGGGCAGAACATTTATGTGACAGGGCAGTTCCGCTCCTTTAACCGGCACGAGGAAAAGAAAAACAGACTGGTGTTATCCGTGTTCGTAAGGGAACTGGAATTTTTGGAGGAACTGCAGGAGGATATCAAGAGCAACCAGATTTTTCTGGACGGCTACATTTGTAAAGAACCGATTTACCGCAAGACGCCGCTCGGCAGGGAAATCGCAGATCTTTTGATTGCGGTCAACCGTTCTTACGGGAAATCCGATTACATACCTTGCATCTGCTGGGGCAGGAATGCGCGTTTTGCATCCGGCTTTGAGGTCGGCGGGCATGTGCAGGTCTGGGGCAGAATCCAGAGCCGGGAATATGTGAAAAAATTATCGGAGACGGAGACAGAAAAGCGCATCGCCTACGAGGTGTCGGTCAGCAAGATTGATTTTCTGGAAGATTGACGCGCACTTACTCCGGAACCAGGAAGGGCAGATAGATGCGTTTGCCGGGCAGGATCAGATCCGGACTCCGCATGTAGATCCGCCCGCAGTTTTCCTGATAGATCAGATCGGCATAGCGGCTGTCTCCGTAATATTCCTCTGAAATCGAAGAGAGGCAGTCGCCGGGCTGTATTGTATAGAAATGGTTTGGGGAGGCTTCGGTGACGACCCAGGGAGACAGTGTCGAACGGAACGCGGCGTCTGTTCCCTCATCCAGATGGGGCATCGTCTCGCGGTACAATGCAAGCTCCACCGTACCGTCGGCGGCAGTTTTCTGAAGCACAGGGTGCTTTCTGTCCAAACTTTCCCATACCCTTGGGTAGATGGAAATGGTGCTGCCGTCGTGACAGTGAAAGGTATAATCCTGTCTTACGCGGTAGGTATAAAGCGCCCATTCATGACCGGTGTCGTCGAGCTCTTCAAAGCTGAGGAACGTCAGATCCTGGTCGTCGCCCAGATCGCCGCCATAGATGATGTTTGTAAGCGTTCCGTTTTCATCGTATTCATAATAGCGGAAATTGTACCAGACGACGGAAGTTTCATCCCATACGTTGTAGTCGATCTCGAAGGAAAGACGGTCTTCCTTGTAGTCCGCCCAATATCCGCCAGTTAATATAAAACAGTCTCCCCAGCCGAGATCGTTGCGGCAATATTCCAACTGGGAGAGGACGCGTCCATCCTCTGTAAAATACAGATCATAGAAATCAAACAGATAGCGGTTTGTGATATAAAAACGGTCTTCATAAGGGAGCTTTTCTGATTTGTAATAGTAACGTCTTGCAGTGTGCGCAGCATCATTTCGCTCGATGACCCTTTCCTCACAGTAGGTAACGTGTGGGGATTCGTCGAAATGGAGGCTGTATGCCGCACGCCCCTCGTCGTCAAATTCCATATGGCTGTATTGTGCCATTTCCGCGTCATCGTATCTGCAAAAAAAATCCTCGTACCAGCCGGAGTTATAGTTATACAGCGTGTCTGTGAGTTCGGACGGATCGTCTCCGTCTGTGCGGCAGACCGTCACATCAACAAACGCCAGACCGGGACTGATCCTGTCCGGGGTCAGGTCTTCGATGAGAGCTTCGTCGGGATTGGGCGCTTTTTCAGTCCGGTTGAAAACAGCACAGAGCGAGAGCAGGACAGAAAAAAGAAACATGCCAGAGACCTGGATGAATTTGTGGCGGTTGTCATGGAAATGCTTCATATGGAATGCTCCTTTGAGCGTCCCGCAGCGGGGCGCGGACAAATCGAACGTAATAAATTCATTATAGCATATTCCGATACGGGAAAGCACCTTTTTCTGTTGACAACGGTGTATGGGAGTGTTATGGTTAATGCAACAATATGATACATATTTTGATAGAGGTTGCGTGCTTTAAGAGTAGTTTTCCGGATGCGGCAGGCGCAGGGGAAGGAGAGTGAAAGGGGAGCACGCCGAAAGGGTGGAAGATCTGCATTTCCGCTGCTTGGGCGTAAGGCGAATAACCTTGCGACTGTCATCTTCACAGATGGGGCGCTATCGGTTCTATAGAATGACATGCCATATGCAGGGCAGAAGAATCAGACCGGCTCCAGTGAGCCGGTTTTTTTGCTCTATAGGAAATACCGTGTTGTTATAAAGCGTGAAAGTACTGATTCCTATAGAGCAAAAAGCCCTGCCGGGCGGGATGCGCACCTCGCGGAATGGAAGATAGCCGTAAACGGCACCGCTCGGGCGCGGAGAATCCGGCAGAGCCAGATTCTTTTTTACGAATCGTAACAGCACACAAAGATGTACCATACGCATATATTATTTTCAGGAGGATTTGTGATGGCAATTTTTAAAGGTGCAGGTGTGGCGATCGTCACGCCGATGAAAGACAATGAAGCTGTAAATTATGACAAATTAGAGGAACTGATCGAGTGGCAGATTGCGCAGGGAACGGACTGCATCATCATCGCCGGGACCACCGGAGAGAGCTCGACGCTCACTACGGAGGAGCATTCCAAGGTCATAAAAGAGGCAGTGCGCATGGTAAATCACCGTATTCCGGTTGTGGCGGGGACGGGCTCGAACTGTACGAGAGAGGCGGTGCATCTCTCGCAGGAAGCAGAGGCGGCAGGCGTGGATGGACTTCTCGCCGTGACGCCATACTACAATAAGGCGACGCAGGGTGGTCTGATCCGCTATTACACGGAGATTGCGGAGGCGGTAAAGCTTCCGATCATTATGTACAACGTGCCGGGAAGAACCGGCTGCAACATTCTGCCGGAGACGGCGTCGAAGCTGTTTTATGATGTGGAGAACATCGTTGGAATCAAGGAGGCGACCGGAAGTGTCGCACAGGCGTCAAAGTTAATGTACCTCACCGACGGCAAAATCGATCTGTATTCGGGCGAGGACGGCATCGTGGTGCCGCTGATGGCAATCGGAGCAGTCGGCGTGATTTCCGTGTGGTCGAATATTGCGCCGAAGGATGTGCATGATATGTGCGCGGCGTTTGCGGCGGGCGATATCGCGAAGGCAAGAGCACTCCAGCTTGCGGCGCAGCCGCTTGTAGACGCGCTGTTTTCCGAAGTCAATCCGATTCCGGTAAAGAAAGCGTTGAATCTGATGGGGAAGGAAGTGGGAACGCTCCGCTCCCCGCTGACAGAGATGACAGAGGAGAACGCGGCAAAGCTGGCTGAGGCGATGAGAAACTACGGAATCAGGCTTGCTTAAAACGGAGAGAATAAACCGGGAGGGCACAGTGCTGCCGCCCGGTTCTTTTATATGTCAGGCATCGGTGGATGCAGTACGTTTCAGAGAAGAGAGGATAAAGAAAGATGATCAAGGCAATCATGAATGGATGTAACGGTAAGATGGGTCAGGTTATCACGGGAATCTGCAGGGAGGATTCCCAGATTGAGATCGTGGCGGGAATCGATGTGTACGACGGAGTGAAGAACGATTACCCGGTATTTCCGAATATTTCGGTCTGCGACGTGGGAGCGGACGTCATCATTGATTTCTCCAATGCCAAGGCGGTGGACGATCTTCTGGTGTACAGCGTGGACAAAAATATTCCGGTCGTTTTGTGTACGACGGGACTCTCCGAGGAGCAGTTGGCGCGTGTGCAGGAGGCGTCGAAGAAGGTTGCCGTCTTAAAATCCGCCAACATGTCTCTGGGCATCAATATGCTGATGGAACTGCTCAAGCAGGCGGCAGCTATCTTGGCTCCGGCGGGCTTTGATATGGAGATCGTGGAGAAGCACCACAACCAGAAGCTCGACGCACCGAGCGGCACGGCGCTTGCGCTGGCGGATTCCATGAACGAGGCGCTTTCGGGGGCGTATGAGTACAAGTTTGACAGGAGTAAGGAGCGCAAGAAGAGGGACCCGCACGAAATCGGTATCTCGGCAGTGCGCGGCGGCAGCATCGTCGGGGAGCACGAGGTGATTTTTGCAGGACTGGACGAGGTGATTACCTTTGAACATACCGCATATTCCAGAAGCGTGTTCGGCAAGGGCGCAGTCGAAGCGGCGAAGTTCCTCGCAGGAAAGCCGGCAGGCTTTTACGGTATGCCGGACGTCATCAAGGCGACAATGCAGCAGGCGTAAATAAAAAGATGGACAAGCCTCCTGTGAAACGAAAGAAACAGGACAGAGAGCAGACGAAGCGACGGCGGAAGGGAGAGGCTACGTGAGAAAGTAGCTTTTCCCTTCCGCTTTGTAATCAGTTGATTGGTGTATGGGGGCAACGACATTTGAAGTATCTAAAACGAAACCGCAAAATGCATCATACAAACGGACTGTCCATATATCCTAAATTACTGCCATTTGCAAACGGAAGCAGACCAACCGTCTGTGTATTCTTCGTTTTCTACCGCCGCCGTAAACGGCTTCGCAAGAAATGTATTTATTATTTTAAGCACTATGCTGAAATCATCGGTCTTTGTATCAATCTTGCGGGTAAAGGCTTTCCATTTCTTTTGCATAGCAGAATCATCTGCAAACCCCATAACTTGTTCAAATTGTTCAACCGTAAAAGCGTGTCCACGGTTTTCAAAAGTCTTTTTAAGTGCTTCGGTCAGTACCCTGCCATCAAAATCAAACTTATTTGCAAGATAATAAATATCGTAATAATCTTTCATTCGGCTTGAAAATTCCATTAGGCTGAGAATTGCATCAAGCTTCTCAGAAATGGTCGTTTCGAGAGAATATGTATTTACTGTTGGTGCAGTAAAATCATCAAGCTGTGTAGGAATTTTTCGCTTTTCCTGCCTCGGTACAATAACATCACCGACACCGAAATCAATGCTGAACGGCGTTTTGGTATTTTTGATATATGCTACAAGTGAAGCGCCGATGCCAGCATACTTCTTTTGAACAGCAATCGGTGCAATGTCTTTAATTTCAAATGTTATAAAATCATTTTCTGTTGGAGCAGCAATGATTTCCTCTAACACAACTTTTAAATGTTCAGGAGTATTGGAAACTTTCCGAAGAAGAAAATCTACATCAACCGTTACTCGGCTGTCAAAGTCGGTAACCGAATAAATAAACAGCCCGCCCTTTAATACAAGGTTTTCTGCATACTTTGATTTTTCTAAGCGGCGCAGGAACTCCTCTTGGCAAAAAAGCTGCAAGCAGAGCTGATAACTTCTACCGCTTTCTTTTGCTTTATTTTTTAGTCTTGCAAGTACGGATGCAGCTATATCAGCCATTAAGAAGCACCTCCATTACATTCATCAGTTTTGTGTAAACACGCATTTCCTTTGCGTATTTTGAAAGATTGCTTAAATTCTTTTTATCATCTGCAACATAGGCATTAAGGGCTTTATTAAACAACTCATTATCGAGCTTGGTACGATATTTAAAGCAGTCGCAAATGGTACGCTCACGGTCATAAACAGTAAGTTTTACTCCATTAAAATTGCTTTCTGTTTTGCCGATTTCAAATTGAGAATTTTGAATGTAATATATTTTTATGGGTAAAGTATCAAATTTCAGCCTTGTTTTTGAAAATGTTCGTGGAACAGCGATAGACCATTGTCTTGGTGCAAAATCACTGTATCCGTAATAAAAGAGCGCAGACGCAACACAAACAATACCTTCGGGAAGAAGCGATGCAAGAATTTGTTCCTCTTTTATATCATCTTTTTTTGCAAGTTGATAATAGCCGTGTCGTATACGTTCGATATATCCGTTATTGCACAAATTGGCTACATCAAAATTCGAAAGACCTGCGGAAACGAATTCAGAGGTTTTTGCAATACCGCCTGCATTGCGTATTATCTTTTCTACAGTTTTCTTTTTGTCCATTTATCCACCAACTTTCAAACCACAACTATTTGAAACTGTGTTCTGAAAATATTTTAGCGCAATACAAAATAAATATCAACAATTTTAAAACACAGTTTCTAATATTCTTGACAAGCAGGAGTACTGTGGAGATATTGATAATTTTCGTATTACAAGTAAGTCTTTCAAACTGAAAAACATTTTGAAAGACCGCAAGAAGAATGGCAGATGTTTGAAAAATCGTTTTTTTTCTACAATGAAAAATCGCGTCCTATTGCAGAAAAAGCCCTGCCGGGCAGGATGTGCACCTTTTTAAAGAACAGGGAGAAGCAGGAAAATCTGGTCAGAATGGCGCGGATATGATAAAATGAGCGCAAGCGAAGAGAACATGCTTGCATGTTCGAAGAGCGGCGAATGTCGATCATGTGCTGCCTTTGCACATGATACAATTTAAAAATGGGGGAATCCTATTACGAGAAGCGGCTTGATGTGAGAAAAAGGGGAAGAAAAACGATGGAGAAAACAGATTTAAGATACTTAAAGAGCCTGTCGAATCAGTATCCGACGGTTGCGGCGGCGGCGACAGAAATTATCAATCTGCAGGCGATTTTGAGCCTTCCAAAGGGCACGGAGCATTTTATCACGGATATACACGGCGAGTACGACCAGTTTCAGCATGTGATCCGCAACGGCTCCGGCGCAATTAAGCGGAAGATTGAGGAGGAGTTCGGCAACGCGATCGGTGCGGCAGAGAAGAAGGCAATCGCGACGCTGATTTATTACCCGGAACAAAAGATGGAGCAGGTATTGAAGACGGAAGAGAATATAGAGGACTGGTACAAGGTGTCTTTGTACCGCCTGATTCGAATCTGCAAGAGCGCTTCGTCCAAATATACCAGATCGAAGGTCAGAAAGGCGCTGCCGAAGGATTTTGCCTATGTCATTGAGGAGCTTCTGACCGGAAGACCGGATGTCTCCGATCAGGAGGCATATTATAATGAAATTATCAATTCAGTGATCCGCACGGGAAGGGCAACGGAGTTGATTATTGCGTTCTGCAATCTGATCCGTCGCCTTGTCGTGGACCATCTGCATGTGGTCGGTGATATTTTTGACAGGGGACCTTATCCGAATCTTGTCATGGATACGCTCATGCAGCACCACTCGGTAGACATCCAGTGGGGCAACCACGATATTTACTGGATGGGAGCGGCGGCGGGAAGCCAGGCGTGCATTTGCAACGCGATCCGCATTTCCGCAAAATACGGCAATCTCAATCTCTTAGAGGACGGCTACGGCATCAACCTTGTGCCGCTGGCGCGCCTTGCGATGAGCAAATACGACAACGACCCGTGCACCTGCTTTAAGCTGGATTACCGCGAGGATGAGTACGACGTCAGGGACGCGATGCTCGACGAGAAGATGCATAAGGCAATCACGGTTATCCAGTTCAAGCTCGAAGGGCAGATGATTAAGCGAAATCCGGATTTCGGGATGGAAGGGCGTCTGCTTTTGGACAAGATCAATATAGAAAAGGGAACGGTGTGTGTGGAGGGAAAGGAATATCCGATGAAGGATGTGAATTTCCCGACGATCGACTGGGAGAATCCTTATGAGCTGTCTGCGGAGGAAGCGGACGTCATGGAGCGCATCACGATGGCATTTTTAAACTGCGAGAAGCTCCAGCGCCACGTGCGGTTTCTCTTTACGCAGGGAAGCCTCTATAAGGTGCACAACGGCAATCTGCTCTATCACGGCTGCGTGCCGATGAACGAGGACGGCAGTTTTACCCGTGTGAAGGTCTACGGAAAGGAATACTCCGGCAAGGCGCTTTATGATGTGCTTGAGAATTATGCGAGAAAGGGTTACTATGCGATCGATCCCGAGGAGAAGAAGAAAGGGCTTGATATTTTGTGGTTCATCTGGGAGAACCAGAATTCCCCGGTGTTTGGAAAGGCGAAGATGACGACGTTCGAGCGCTATTTTGTCGCGGATAAGAAGACGCATGAGGAACCGAAGAATCCGTATTACAGGTTGCTTGAAAATGAGGAGATCGTCAACCGGATTCTGGCGGAATTTGGTCTGGAAGGCGCGGAAGCGCACATTATCAACGGGCATATTCCGGTCGAGGCAAAACGGGGCGAATCCCCGGTGAAATGCGGCGGCAAGCTGCTCATCATCGACGGCGGCTTCTCCAAGGCGTATCAGTCGAAGACGGGAATTGCGGGTTATACATTGATCTATAATTCCTACGGGCTGGTGCTCGCGGCGCACGAACCGTTCGAATCGGTGGAAAAGGCGGTGCAGGAGGGAAGCGATATTGCATCCCACACCATTCTTGTACAGCATGTGGTGCGGCGCAAGACAGTCGCGGACACGGACATCGGAAAGGAATTAAAGTCGTCTATCGAGGATCTGGAAGCGCTTCTGGATGCATACAGGGACGGCGTGCTGGTGGAAAAAATTAATTAACGGAGAGGAATGGATATGCTGATTGGAAATCATCTCTCGGCGTCGAAGGGATATGCGGCAATGGGAAGGGCGGCAGTCGCGCTGGGAGCGAATACATTTGCATTTTTTACGAGAAACCCGCGCGGTGGAAAAGCGAAGGAAATCAACCCCGAGGATGTGAAAAAGCTGCTTTCGCTGATGGAGGAAGAGCAATTCGGAAAGCTGGTCGCACATGCGCCCTACACGATGAATCTGTGCGCGGCGAAGGAAGAAATCAGACAGTTCTCGAAGGATATGATCGCGGACGATCTGGCGCGGATGGAGTATACGCCGGGCAACTACTATAATTTTCACCCGGGTTCCCATGTGGGACAGGGCGCCGAGCGCGGCAAGGAACTGATCGCGGAAGCGTTAAATGCGGTGCTCACCGAAGAGCAGACGACGACCGTACTCTTAGAGACCATGGCGGGGAAGGGCAGTGAGGTCGGACGAAGCTTTGAGGAACTGCGCGATATTCTGGAGCGCGTCACATTAAAGGATAAGATGGGCGTCTGCTTTGACACCTGCCATGTATGGGATGCGGGATATGATATTGTAAATGATCTCGACGGGGTGTTAAAGGAGTTTGACGAGATCATCGGATTGAACCGTCTTATGGCGGTACACTTTAACGACAGCATGAATCCGTGCGGCGCGCACAAGGACCGCCATGCGAGGATTGGCGAGGGGTGTATCGGGGCGGAGGCGATGCGGCGCGTGGCGACGCACCCGCTGCTTGCGGGAAAGCCCTTTATTTTAGAGACGCCGAATGACGATGAGGGCTACAGACGGGAAATCGCTCTGGTGCGTGAATGGGCCAAAGGGTGACGGGGATTCCCGTGGAAATTGCTTTGGTGCGTGAATGGACAGAAATGGAATTATCTTGACAATTTAACGGGTATAAGATAACATGAAACTATAAAAATGTGTACAAAAAACATGACAAAAATGCCAGATTCTCTGGCATTTTTGCTACATTGACCGCCAGAGATATACTGACAACACTGACGTTACGAGGAGAGAAGTATGATGCATGGAAAGTACAGGGCGCTTTGTGCCGTGATGGCAATGAGCATGGTGGTGTTTGCAGGCTGCGGGGAGACGTCGCCGCTGGACGCCGGGAATCCGGTTACGATCGAGGTATGGAATTACTATAACGGAGATCAGCTCACTGCCTTTGACAGTCTGGTGGAGCAGTTCAATGAGACTGTCGGAAAAGAGAAGGGTATTATCGTAGAGAGCAAAAGCCAGGGCTCTGTCAACGATCTTGAGACGAATGTACTTGCCGCCATCAGAGAAGAGGTAGGCGCTGCGGAGATGCCGGATATTTTTATGGCGTATGCAGATACGGCGTATACGGCGGATCAGCTTGGCGTTGTCGTCGACTTAAAGGATTATCTGACGGACGAAGAAATCGCGCTTTATATAGACAGCTATATCAAGGAGGGGGATTTTGACGGAAGCGGGGAGATCAAGATTTTCCCGACGGCAAAGTCCACGGAGCTGCTGGTCTTAAACAAGACGGACTGGGAAGTATTTGCTTCCGAAACGGGAGCAGATTATGACGACCTTGCAGATATCGAGGGACTTGTCGCGACAGCGGAGCGCTATTATGAATGGACGGATGCAAAGACGCCGGATGTGCCAGATGACGGAAAGGCGTTTTTCGGAAGAGACGCTATGGCAAACTATATGCTGGTCGGAAGCATGCAGCTTGGCACGGAGATATTTTCCGTGTCGGACGGTGAGATGACGCTTGATTTTGACAAGGACACCGTCCGGAAATTGTGGGATGATTATTATATTCCGTTTATCAAGGGGTATTTTGCAGCGACAGGGCGGTTCCGCAGCGACGATATCAAGACAGGCAATATTATTGCATATGTAGGCGCTTCTTCGGGCGCGTCGTTCTTCCCGGATATTGTCAGCACAAGTGACGCCGAAAGCTATCCGATTGAGATGGAAGTACTTCCCTGCCCGCAGTTTGCAGGCAGTGAAGACTATGCGGTGCAGCAGGGTGCGGGAATGGTCGTGACGAAGGGCAGCGAGGCGGAGATTTATGCATCCGTGGAGTTTTTAAAATGGTTTACGGCGGATGAGCGCAATATTTCGTTCTCCGTGCAGTCGGGCTACATGCCGGTCACGAAGACGGCAAATGATAAGAATGCCATTTTAAACAGCGGCGCAGAGATAAGTGCAGGGATGGAAAAGACGCTTTCGGTGGCGGTGGATACGGTCAACGGGAATCAGCTTTATTCCACAAAGGCGTTTGAGGGCGGAACAGAGGCGCGCAGCGTCTTGGAATACGCCATGAGCGACAGGGCAGAAGCCGACCGTGAGGTGGTAGTTGAAAGACTGCAGGAGGGGCAGAGCCTTGAAGAGGCGACAGCGGATTTTAGCTCTGATGCATATTTTGATGCGTGGTATCAGGCTGTCTTAGAACAACTGCAGGCATTTGAGAGCAGATAAATGCGAGGTGGGGTATATGTCTGAAACGAAGAAGGACAGAACAATTTTCCGTGTGATTTTATTCCCGCTGCTAAGTGTGCTTGCATTTGAGGTGCTGTTCATGATGGCGGCAATCCAGTTGGGCGGGGTGATCGGGCGGCTGAATCAGAATGCGCAGGATATGCTTGCCAGGCAGACAGAGAACCGGGAGCATTATCTGGTAGATGAAATGACCGATAACTGGTCCAATCTTGATATGCTCTCGTCGGAGATTGACGCTAAGGTACAGAGCCGGTTGGAGCAGCAGCAGTTGTCGCTTGCGGATCTGAACAGCGGGAATGCGGACTGCGTGGATCTGCTTAAGGACATTTATCCTGATCTGATCAGTACGATGTACAATAAGCAGGTATCAGGCATTTTTGTCGTGTTAAATACCAGCGACCTGGACGGCGCGGACGTTCCGGAGACGATGCCCGGCATTTACCTGAGAGACTTAGATCCAACGGCGACGCCGTCAGAGCGGAACGCGGATCTTCTGCTGGAGCGCGCTCCGGTTGATCTGGTTTCGTCGGGACGCATTGCGACGGATGCGGGATGGCAGCCGGCGTTTTCTAAGAGTGACAGTGTGGATCAGGCGTTCTTTTATAATCCATTTCAGGCGGCATATCTCGACGACCGGATGCTGGAAGCGGAAAACTACGGCTATTGGACGACAGAGCCCTACAGTCTGTCCGGGACGGGGCGGTCGTCTATCGCCTATTCGGTCCCGCTCATTCTGGATGACGGAACGGTCTACGGTGTGCTTGGAATCGAACTGCTGACCGATTATGTGGAGTCGCTGCTGCCGGCTTTAGAGCTTTCGGACGACAATCAGGGAGCGTATCTGCTGGCAACGGTTTCCGGGGATGAGACGCTCTTAAAACCGGTAGTTCTTTCGGGCGACATGCTAAAGCTTTCCGATATCAGCGGGGAGGGGGTTGCGCTCTGCGGGGACGGCAGTGAGATCTGTGATGAGAACGGTGAGTATTACGGCGAGGCAAGACGGCTGGTCATCTACAATAGTCATGCGCCCTTTGACGGGGACAAGTGGTATCTGGTGGGAATCAGCTCCAGGGAAAGCCTGTTTGCTTTTTCCAGACAGATACAGGCGCTGCTGCTGTTGTCAATCGTCATGACATTTGTTATTGGTCTGGCGGGCATTCTTCTGGTGAGTTATCGCCTTTCAAAGCCAATCCGTCAGTTGTCCGATGAGGTGGAGAAGGCGCAGAGGGATAATAATCTGCCGGAACTGTCTGCGACCGGCATCCGTGAGATCGATCAGTTCGCGACCTCCATTTCCTATCTGGGCAGGGAGGTAGTGGAGGCATCCACGCGTTTCTTAAGCATTATGGATATGGTAAGCGTGGAGCTTGCCGGGTATGAGCTGCAGGAGAATACGCAGAGCGTTTACGTGACAGATAACTATTTCCCGCTGCTGGGGATGAACGATGTTGATGTTGACAGCCTGACGCCGGAAACATTTATGAAACTGCAGAAGGAGATCAGGGAGAAGTTCTTTTACTCGGTATCTGAGGATGGAAGTACGATATACAGTGTGCCGCAGGCGGGCGGCACGGTGCGGTATCTGCGCTCTGAGTACAAGGAGCAGGACGGCCGCCGCGTCGGAGTGATCGAGGATATCACGGCGTCCGCACTGGAGAAGATGCGGATTGAGAGGGAGAGAGACTGTGATAATCTGACGAAGCTCTATGCGAGAAGAGGCTTCCGGAGAGAGGCGGACGCACTTTTCCTAAAGCCGGAAACCTTAAAACATGCAGGGCTTCTGATGATCGATCTGGACAATCTGAAATCGACGAACGACAGATTCGGTCATAATTTTGGCGATCTGTATATTCAGACGGCAGGCAGATGCTTTGTGGAAAATACGCCGGAGGATACGCTGTGCGCCCGCATGTCGGGAGACGAGTTCGTTGTATTGTTCTATGGATATGACAGCAGGGAAAGCATCCGGGAGAAAATCGACGCGCTTTATGAAGCAATCGGCAAGGTCTCTTTTGTCCTTCCAAACGGAGAGAATATGGGACTCAGCGCATCGGGTGGCGTCGCGTGGTATCCTGAGGACAGCACGGATCTGTCCGAACTGATGAAATATGCTGATTTTGCAATGTATCAGGTAAAGCGCTCCAACAAGGGCGTACATAAGGAATTTGACGCCGGAGGCTTCCGGCAGCAGGTGCTTGCAAATCAGCGCAGGCTGGAATTGCATCAGATGTTAGAGACGGGAAATGTAAACTATCATTTTCAGCCGATTTTTGAATGCCAGGAAGGAAAGACTTATGCCTATGAAGCGTTGATGCGCGTGCCGTTTCAGACGCTTGGCTCGCCGGAGACGGTCCTTCGTGTCGCGCGTGAGGAAGGACGGATGCACGATATCGAATGTCTTACGTTTTTCCGCGCGTCGGAATGTTATAAGGCATTGCTGGAGCAGGGAATCGTGGAACAGGACGCCCTGCTGTTCATCAATTCCATTGCAAACGAGTCTATGACCGAGGAGGAGGAACGGCAGTATCACGAGGAATTTGAGATGCTGCAGCAGCGTATCGTGGTCGAGATAACGGAAGCGGAACATATGGATATAGAGCTGGTGCGCCAAAAGAGCAAGGTCGAGGGCTTTTCCGGTATGTTCGCGCTCGACGATTACGGAAGCGGCTATAATACGGAAATCAATCTTCTGGAACTCCACCCGTATTTTATCAAGGTGGATATCAGTATTGTGCGGGATATTGATTCCGACTACAACAAACAGCAGATTGTAAATAATATCGTAACCTATGCCCACAAGCGGGATATGCTTGTTGTGGCGGAGGGGCTGGAGACGGCGAAGGAGCTTGAGATGGTGCTGGAACTCGGCGTGGATTTATTGCAGGGCTATTTCCTTGCGCGTCCGGGCGAGACGCCGCCTGCCATTAGTGAGGATGCATTGAGGATTGTCAGGGAGCACCGACCGGACTTAGGATAAAATCTGATTGCATTTTCACATGGGGTGTGTTATACTTCAAATCACATGAATGCGAAACGTTTTTCATGCAAATATTTGCCCACCAAGTGATTGGTTAAGCCCATACGGACAGGCGGGGCAGCTGCCGATTGTGGAATAATCCACGTTATTGATTGAGTTAGGAGCTCAAATTTTATAAGTTGATGACAATTGCGGCATGGCGCTGTAGTTGCCTACGAATCGTATGCGATAGAGATATCACTTGTGAAACGGTCAATAAGAGTAGTAAAAGCAAATATTTGCTGGCGAAGGCGCCAATTTTGACTCTGAAAATAGTTTTTGCAGCATGTAGGGAAGATGTACATAAAGTATGACTATGGAAATATGACAAAGACAGGTGATGTATACACCTGTCTTTTTTGCGCGAATAAGCAGAGGAAGATGGAAAAAGCAGGCGGGTTTCTGCTTGCAGAAAAGCCGGACTGTATTTTTCCATCTGACGAGCAACGCGAGTTTCAGACAAAGTCTGAAACCTGCTTATTCGCGCAGGGAACAGGTTGGAATCGCACTTCGGCGAATAAGCAGAGGAAAGGATCATAAGCTCATGGAATCAGGATCCCAGATGCGCGCTCCGGTATATGAAGCGCTGGAAAAGTTAAAAAAGCGGAGAGTTGTTCCCTTTGACGTGCCGGGGCACAAGAGAGGGCGTGGAAACCCTGAATTGGTGGAACTTCTCGGGGAGAAGTGCGTGAGTCTGGACGTCAATTCCATGAAGCCGCTCGACAATCTGTGCCATCCGGTGTCTGTCATCAAGGAGGCAGAGGAACTGGCGGCGGAAGCATTTCGCGCGGATCATGCCTTTTTTATGGTGGGAGGTACGACATCCTCGGTACAGAGCATGGTGCTCTCGGTCTGTCGTGCGGGAGATAAGATCATTCTGCCGCGCAATGTGCACAAGAGCGTCATCAATGCGCTTGTGCTCTGCGGAGCAGTTCCGGTCTATGTGAACCCCGAGGTGGATAAGAGGCTTGGAATTTCACTCGGCATGGAGATTTCCGAGGTGGAACGGGCGATTCTTGACAATCCGGGCGCGGTGGCAGTGCTCGTCAACAATCCGACTTACTACGGAATCTGTTCCGACCTTCGTTCCATCGTAAAGCTGGCGCATGAGCATGAGATGCTCGTACTCGTGGATGAAGCGCATGGAACGCATCTTTATTTCGGAGAGAATCTCCCGGTCTGCGCGATGGACGCGGGGGCGGATATGGCTTCTGTCTCCATGCACAAGTCGGGCGGGAGCCTGACGCAGAGTTCGCTGCTTCTGACCGGGAAAAATGTCAATTGGGAATATGTGAGCCAGATCATCAATCTGACGCAGACCACGAGCGCATCGTATCTTCTGATGTCAAGTCTTGATATTTCGAGAAGAAATCTTGCACTGCGCGGAAAAGAGTCGTTTGCAAAAGTGGCGCGGATGGCGGAGTATGCAAGAGAGGAAATCAATGCGATCGGCGGATATTACGCATACGGCAAGGATCTGGTGAACGGCGGAAGCGTCTATGATTTCGACGTCACAAAGCTGTCCGTGTATACAAGGGATATCGGGCTGGCGGGGATCGAGGTCTACGATCTGCTGCGGGATGAGTACGATATCCAGATCGAGCTTGGCGATATTGCAAATATTCTTGCCTATATCTCAATCGGCGACCGTATACAGGATATCGAGCGGCTTGTGGGGGCGCTTTCGGATGTGAAGCGTCTGTATTCGAAGGATCCTGCAAAGATGTTAAATACGGAATATATCAATCCGACGGTTCTCGTGTCGCCGCAGACGGCATTTTATGCGGAAAAAAACTGTATGCCGATCCGTGAGACTGCCGGGAAAATCTGCGGGGAGTTCGTGATGTGCTATCCGCCGGGAATACCGATTCTTGCGCCGGGGGAGATGATTACGCCGGAGATTATCGAATATATTATCTACGCAAAGGAAAAAGGCTGCTCCATGCAGGGAACAGAGGATCCGAAGGTAGAGTATCTGAATGTGCTCGTAGATGAGCGTCAGGTGTGGAAATAATAAGAAAGAGGTATCAGCCAGTGGAACTTTGGTTTTCGGATTATCAGACGGATAAAGTAAAGCTATCTGTCAAGGTGGAGAAACAGCTTTTTGGGGAGCAGACAGAGTTTCAGAGAATCGATGTGTTTGATTCCAAGGAGTTCGGACGCTTTTTAAGCTCGGACGGAAGTATTGTTTTCTCGGAAAAGGATGAGTTTATTTATGATGAAATGATCGTGCATGTGCCGATGGCGGTGCACCCGCATGTGAGGAAGGTGCTTGTCATCGGAGGCGGCGACGGCGGAGTGGCAAGAGAATTGTCTTACTATGCGGAGATTGAGCAGATCGATGTGGTCGAGCCGGACCGGATATTCGTGGATGTATGCAGGGAATTTTTCCCCGACAATGCATGCGGTCTTGAGGATGAGAGAGTGCGGATTTATTATGAGGACGGGCTTAGATTCTTAAGAACGAAGCATGGGGAGTATGATCTGATTATCAATGATGCAATCGATCCGCTCGGGCATACCGCGGGACTGTTTACCAAGGAATTTTATGGGAACTGTTATCGCGCGCTGAACGATGAAGGAATCATGGTCTATCAGCACGGAAGCCCGTTCTATGACGAGGATGAGGAGTCCTGCCGCGTGATGCACCGCAAAGCAAGCCACAGTTTTCCAATCAGCCGCGTCTATCAGGCGCATATTCCGACCTGTTCCTCCGGCTACTGGCTGTTTGGATTTGCGTCGAAGAAATATCACCCGCTGACCGATCTGGACGCCGCGCGCTGGAAGGCGAGAGGGATTAAGACATGGTATTATACGACGAATCTGCACAAGGGCGCGTTTATGCTGCCGAAATATGTGGAGGATATGCTGGAAGAGGAAGAAGACCGGAAAGTAAAAGAGTGACGGAAGGAACGGAAAAGGAAACCGCGGAAGGTGAAAGAGAAAAGAATGAAAAAATGAAACAGTGAAAAATGAAAATTAAAAGATGATATAATAAAACGGAGGAAAGAAAAATGGGAAGATTATTGATTATTGGCTGCGGAGGCGTTGCAGGTGTTGCGATTCACAAGTGCTGTCAGAACAGCGGCACGTTTTCTGAAATCTGTATTGCGAGCCGCACCAAGGAGAAATGCGATGCGTTAAAGGAGAAGCTTTCCGGGACGACCGACACGGTGATTACCACGGCGAAGGTGGATGCAGACAATGTGGATGAACTGATCGCGCTGATTCAGGATTACAAGCCGGACGCTGTGCTCAATGTCGCCCTGCCGTATCAGGATCTTACGATTATGGATGCGTGCCTTGCATGTAAGGTAGACTATATTGACACCGCAAATTATGAGCCGGAGGATACCGACGATCCCAAGTGGCGCGAGATTTACGAAAAGCGCTGCAGGGAAGCGGGATTTACCGCATACTTTGATTATTCCTGGCAGTGGGCGTATCAGGAGCGCTTTAAGGAGGCGGGAATCACGGCGCTGCTCGGCAGCGGCTTTGATCCGGGCGTGACGAGTGTGTTTACCGCGTATGCATTGAAGCATTATTTTGATGAGATTGAGTATATTGATATTTTAGACTGCAACGGCGGCGACCACGGGTATCCGTTTGCGACGAACTTCAACCCGGAAATCAATCTGCGTGAGGTTTCCGCAAACGGTTCTTACTGGGAGAACGGTCACTGGGTAGAAACAGAACCGATGGAAATTAAAAGAGAATATAACTTTCCACAGGTGGGCGAGAAAGATATGTATCTGCTTCATCACGAAGAGATTGAGTCTCTGGCGAAGAATGTGCCGGGAGTAAAGAGAATCCGTTTCTTTATGACCTTCGGACAGAGTTATCTGACGCATATGAAATGTCTGGAGAACGTGGGGATGCTCTCGACGTCCCCGATTCTGTATGAGGGCAGGGAAATCGTTCCGATTCAGTTCTTAAAGGCGCTTCTGCCGGATCCGGCATCTTTGGGACCGCGCACTGTCGGCAAGACGAACATCGGATGCATCTTTACCGGAAAGAAGGACGGCAGGGAGAAGACGATTTATATTTACAATGTCTGCGATCATCAGGAGTGCTACAGGGAGGTCGGTTCTCAGGCGATTTCCTATACGACCGGCGTTCCGGCGATGATCGGCGCGGCGCTTGTGGTAGACAAGGTATGGGATAAGGACGGCGTATTCAATATTGAGGAATTCGATCCCGATCCGTTCATGGATATGTTAAATCAGTACGGACTTCCGTGGGTGGTAGATGAAAATCCGCAGACCGTGGAGTAGACAGAAGGAAACGCGCAGAAAGAGATAATATTAGAAGGAGCATGCGGGCAGATGGATTGGAATGAACTTCCGACTCCATGCTATGTTGTGGATGAGAAGAAATTAAAAGAAAATTTAACAATTTTGCAGCGACTGGAGCAGGATACCGGATGCCACATTCTTCTGGCACAGAAGGCGTTTTCCATGTATGCACTCTATCCGCTGATCGGGAGCTATATCAGCGGCACGACGGCGAGCGGACTCTTTGAGGCGAGACTTGGGCGTGAAGAGATGGGGAAGGAGAATCATGTCTTTGCTCCGGCATACAAGGAAAAAGATATGGTGGAGCTGGTGAAGCTCTGCGACCACATCATCTTTAATTCCTTTGCGCAGTATGAGAAGCACCGTGAGACAATCTTTGCATGGAACAGCAGGCTTAGGCGCAGAGACAGTGCCGCCTGCATGGATGAGGAAGCGGCGGCTGTCAGAGACGACGGCGGTACGGGCAGAAGCATCAGCGTTGGCATCCGCATCAATCCCGAGTGCTCTACGCAGGAAGGACACGCTATTTACGATCCCTGCGCGCCCGGTTCCAGACTGGGCGTGATTTTTGCGGAATTTGAAAAGGGGCTGGCGGCGCTTGGAATGGAGCGGGAGGCGGACGGCGCGTATGCACTTCCGGCGGATATAGAGGGGCTGCATTTTCACACGCTCTGCGAACAGGATGCAGATGATCTTGTGACGACATTTTATGCGTTCGAAGAAAAGTTTAAACCATATTTAAGAAAAGTAAAATGGCTGAATATGGGCGGCGGGCATCATATTACCCGTCCGGGTTATCAGGTGGAAACGTTAAAGGCGCTTCTTCAATATATTCGTGACACGCATCAGCTTGAAGTCTATCTGGAGCCGGGGGAGGCGATTGCGTTGAATGCCGGGTATCTGGTGACAGAAATCTGCGATATCGTGCACAATGGGATGGACATTCTGATTCTTGATGCGTCGGCGGCATGCCATATGCCGGATGTGCTCGAGATGCCGTACCGTCCGCCGCTTCGCGGCGGCTTCCCGGCAGGTGAGAAGCCGTACACCTACCGGCTTTCTTCACTGACCTGCCTTGCAGGGGACGTCATTGGCGATTATAGCTTTGAACACGAGCTTCATGTGGGAGAGCGTCTGGTATTTGAGGATATGGCGATTTATTCGATGGTGAAGAACAACACCTTTAACGGGATACCGCTTCCGGGCATTGCGCTGCTTACAGAGGACAAGACGCTGCACATGGTAAAGGAATTTGGATATGAAGATTTTAAAGGACGATTATCTTAAATCAGGAATTAATAATAATGATATGACGGACGATTCATCCGCGCCTGCCGGGACTCCGGCGGCGGATGGTTTTTTTATGCCGGGAGAGTTCGAGCCACATGCGGGCTGTATCATGGTCTGGCCGGAGCGTCCGGGCTCATGGATTTATGGCGCAAAGGCGGCGCGCAGGGCGTTTGCCGATGTAATCGCTGCTGTCGCGGAAAGTGAGAAGGTCTATGTGGCTGCCAATGAGAGCTGTCTTGCATCAGCGATAGAGGTCTTGTTTGAAGGACAGAGCAGACCGGGGAAGCGTGCCGGAACGTTTTGCTGGGATGAGGAGACTGCCGGTTGCGGGACGTCTGCTGGGGATGAGGAGGCTGCCAGTTGTGAGATATTTGTCGGACGGGAGAAGTCTGCCAGGGATGAGACGATCGCCGGACGCAGGACAAGCAGTGACGACATGAAGGATAGCAAGGCGCAGATAGGCGAAGCTCGCCGGGAGCCTCTCACGTGGCGGAGAAATGTGGAAATCTTTATCGCAGAGACAGACGATGCGTGGGCGCGGGATATTGCGCCTACGTTCGTTGTGAAAACGTCGCGTCAGACAGAGGATGCGCAGGCAGAAAACAGGCTGCCGCGTGAAAAAAATATGGTGCAGTCTGGTAATCCGGCGCGGTTGGTGCGCGCTGTGAACTGGGAATTTAACGCATGGGGCGGCGCGGTAGACGGTCTGTATGCTTCGTGGGAGAAGGATAATGCTTTTGCAAAATATTTCTGCGGAAAATACGGCTATAAGTTTTATGATGCCGCACCATTCGTGCTGGAGGGCGGTTCGATCCACAGCGACGGAGAGGGTACGGTTCTGGTGACGGAGAGCTGTCTTTTAAGCGCGGGAAGAAACCCGTCGCTTGCGAGGGAGCAGATTGAGGAGCAGCTAAAGCGCTATCTTGGCGCGAAGAAGATTTTGTGGCTTCCGCGTGGAATATATCAGGATGAAACCAACGAGCATGTGGACAACGTGTGCGCGTTTTTGCGTCCGGGCGAGGTCGTGCTGGCGTGGACGGATAATCAGGATGATCCGCAGTACCCGCTGTCTGCGGCATGTATGGAATATCTTGCACAGGCGACGGACGCAAAGGGGAGGAAGCTTACCATCCATAAGCTTCCGGTTCCCGATATTCCGGTCTGCATCACAGAGGAAGAACTTAAGGGCTATGCGTTCGAGGAGGGCGAGGATGAGCGCGAGGCAGGAGAGCGCCTTGCCGCGTCTTACGTCAATTTCTATTTTTCCAACGGTGCAGTGGTGATGCCTGTGTTCGGCGGGGAAAACGAGGAGAGTGACAGGCGGGCAGTCATGTTGATGGAGCAGTGGAACCCGGAGCGGAAGGTCATTCCGGTTGCTGCGCGGGACATTTTAGTCGGCGGCGGAAATATTCACTGCATTACGCAGCAGATTCCGGCAGGCATATCCGAAAGCTGTAGTGCAGTGACGGAAGATATGACAGTATCACAGGACAGATTGGCAGGCACGCCGGAAATGCCGTGATATCAGATAAATGGGACTGCAGGAAGAGATGTATGGAGGAAAAGAATGAGAAAAATAAAAGTGGCGGCGATTCAGATGCGCTGCACAAAATCCTTAGATGAGAATTTGAAACATGCAGAGGCGAAGGTGTGTCAGGCGGCGGCAGAGGGCGCGAACGTGATTTTGCTCCCGGAGCTTTTTGAACGGGAATATTTCTGTCAGCAGCGCCAGTACGGATTTTATCATTATGCGAAGCCGACGCTTGAAAATGAGGCGGTGCAGATGGGGCTGCGCCTTGCAAAGGAGCTTGGCGTCGTACTGCCGGTCAGCTTTTACGAGAGAGAGGTCAATAGTCTGTACAATTCCGTTGCCTGCATCGATGCGGACGGAAGTCTGCTTGGGGTGTACCGCAAGACGCATATCCCGGACGACCATTATTATCAGGAAAAATTCTATTTTACGCCGGGAGATACCGGATTTCAGGTGTTTGAGACGCGGTACGGCACAATTGGTGTCGGCATCTGCTGGGATCAGTGGTTTCCTGAGACGGCGCGCTGTATGGCGTTAAAGGGCGCAGAACTTTTATTTTATCCGACGGCAATCGGTTCTGAGCCGATTCTGGAGTGCGACAGTATGCCGCATTGGAGGCGCTGTATGCAGGGGCATGCAGCGGCGAATCTGATGCCCGTGATTGCGGCGAACCGGATCGGAACGGAAACGGTAGAGCCGTGCGAGGAGAATGGCGGTCAGAAATCCTCGCTGTGCTTTTACGGTTCATCCTTCATGACCGACGAGACGGGAGAAATCTTAAAGGATGCCGGAAGGGATGCGGAGGAAATTCTGGTGCAGGAATACGATCTCGCAGAGCTTGCAGCAAGGCGTCTCGAGTGGGGATTGTTCCGCGACAGAAGACCGGAGTGCTATGGAGCAATCGCCGGAGGAAACCAACAGAGAAAATGACAATAAGGGAAAGTGCTGCAAGCCGGAGGGGATTCGTCTGCCTCTGGCTTGTTTTTATGGTCGCGTCCGGCTATCAGCCGACAGTACTGTCTGCGGGCATGAAGTGAGAAAACGCCATATAGACAATTTTGGAGGTAAAAATGAAGCACATGATTGGATGCGTTGAATTGCTATCAAATAGCAATTTTATGCCATGGTTTTTAATGACTAATTTTCCGGAGGGAATAGATAATGCTAAAGAATGCTCTTTGATGGAACTGATTCAGGAAACGTGTATCATAGATAAAGAGTGGATTGATAATTTGACGAGCTATTGTGATGGTGTTTTTGATGAAAATGATGGTTAAGATCGCTTTTGAAGAAAAAGAAGAATTAACAAATGTAATTAAGCTGATATTGTCTACAGCGGATTTGCAAGGATGCAGCATAGAAGATGTGTGTACGTGCATTTTAGAAAACAGTCTTGAATAACTACTTGATGGTGAAAGAAATGAAAAGAAAAAACAGATATTGTTATAGCATAACAAAGGAAATATAACGAATGGAGGACACAAAATGAGTGAAATGAAAGAAAAAATGCATACCGGGGAGCTTTATCTTCCGGGGGATGAAGAAATCATGAAAGAACAGGTCGTTTATCAGGATATGCTGTGTGACTACAATATGACGAAACCTTCAGAAACCGAAAAAAGAATGAACCTCTTAAAAACGATGCTGGGTGATTGTGGCGAGGGTGTATATATTGAAGCGCCGTTCTACTCAAATTTTGGCGGGCATCATTGTCATTTTGGCAATAGGGTCTATGCAAATTATCACCTGACATGTGTGGATGATACCCATATTTATGTTGGTGATTACACCATGTTTGGACCAAATGTTACGATTGCTACCGCCGGGCATCCTATCTTACCAGAACTTCGTGAGCAGGTATATCAGTATAATATGCCAGTTCATATTGGAAGGAACTGTTGGATTGGTGCAGGCGCCCTTATTATGCCGGGAGTTACGATAGGGGATAACACAGTAATCGGAGCGGGGAGCGTGGTCACAAAAGATATTCCTTCAAATGTTGTTGCCGTTGGAAACCCATGCAGGGTGATGCGTGAAATTAATGAGCATGATAAGGAATATTATTACAAGGACAGAAAAATTGATGATAAAGAGAAAATGGCTAATATTTTACGTTACAAAGGCATCAACCGCCATTGCGCGCATCAAAAAGGTGTTTTATAATTTAAGGGAAACATAAAAATATTCTCAGGAGGAAACGCCATGAATGACAAGAAAAAGGAAAAACTAAAGAGTAACCTGGTGGAGCTTGGACTGATGGAGCAGGAAGATACGATTATCGAGTGTCTTCAGGCAAATTACAGACGCAAGTTGTTGGGAAATACAGGGGAGTGGAAGCAAGGCTGGATTTACTTTACAGAGAAGAAGATCGTCTATCCCACAGGGCTTCTGGATGAAAATATTGTGATTCCCTATGAAAGTATACGCCGCATTGAAAAATGCTCGCAGGGATTTATTCCTATGGGGATTGCCGTTACTTATGATGACCCGAAAACAGGCAGTGAGACAGAAGACCGGTTTAGCATATCGAAGAGAGATAAATGGATTGCTTTTCTGTCTGAAAAGGCGGGGTTATAAGAAGAGCGCGCAGGATGTTGGTTCGTTTTAAGATAAAATAGTCATGGATGGGCTGTTGCAAAAGCAGATGTATCGTCTGCCTTTGCCGCAGCCCTCTTTTAAATTATTGTTGACAAGGAAACAATAATAGAGTACAGTAGGTATGTCGAAAGAGATAAGAGCGACATGAAAAGGAAGAGTCTGGATGGAACAGCAGGAGCAGTTATTAAAGGAAATTTCCCTGATGTTAGAGCGGCAGGACATGTTGTCGAAGCTGACAGAAAGCCAGTGCCTGGATGAATACGGATATTCGGAGACGCACTGTATCGATTATATCGGTCGGCTGGAGCTGCCGAATGTGACAAAGGTAGCGGAGCATATGGGGATGACCCGCGGCGCGATCAGCAAGATGACGAAGAAATTGCTGGCAAAAGGGTTGATTGAGAAGTACACATTGGAAACGAACAAGAAGGAAGTTTACTTCCGGCTGACAGACTTAGGACAGCTTCTCTTTGACGAGCACGCTAAGCGTCACAAGCGCTGGGAAAAACGTGACATGGAATTTTTGTCAAGGTATTCCGCAGACGAGGTGGAGACGGTTTACCGTTTCATGCGCGAGTTCAATGTATACCTTGAAAAGCAGATCGAGACGCTTGCCGAGTGACGGGACAAAGAAAGCAAAGAGCCCTTCGGCAATGAACACAGTGCTTTTATGCAACAGGACGCAATTTCCTAATGGCATAAAAGGAACGCCCGGAAAATCCGGGCGCTCCTAAAAGAAGCCTAAGTTGTTTCGGCGGTATTCGCGGAAGCATCTGCCTCGCCGGAAGCATTCGTACTGCTGTCGGGGGAAGCATCTGCCTCGTCGGAAGCATTCATACTGTTGTCTGAGGTAGTGTCTGCCTCGCCGGAAGCATTCGTACTGTTGTCAGCGGAAACAGTTGTCTGCGTATCAGCGTCCGTCGAAGGAACGGTCTGCGTATCGGAGCTCGTATCCGTGGAAGGAACTGACCCGGAAGCATCCGGTGTATCGGTGGAAGGGGTTGCAGCGTCAGTCTGATTATCAGCCGCTATACCCGGGGAAGCTGTTTCCGAGGAATCTGTGTCAGTATTCGTCGAAGGCGTATACTGGGCGTTGCCGGAAATATTTGCAGAGCCGGAAGCCGAATTGTCTGTGGTCTCGTTGCCGGAAGCAGAAGTTCCGGCGGTGTTTATAATGCGGGAACCGTCTGCGACAGTAGCGGTAAAGGAGTTTTGAACTCCGGCAGAAGAAGTATCCGGGGACGCCGTCTTTTCCTTGACAAGCTTTATCAGAGAGACGAGCAGATCTACCGTCTCGCTGCTCACATTGTTGGATGCGAGGAAATTCGAGATTGCATCGGATACGGAGTCTTTTACCTCAGCATTCATATAGGAGAGAACCTTCTTCACGTAATTCTGCGTCTCGGTAAAAGGCGGGATGCCGCCGTACTTGTCCACGTTGCCGCTGCCTGCATTGTAGGCAGCAAGAGCGAGGGAGGTATTACCGTTATATTTGCTTAAGAGCTGGGAAATCAGCTTCGCGCCGCCCATGATATTTTCTCTTGGATCATAGGAGTTGGAAACGCCCAGAGATGCGGCGGTTGCAGGCATAAGCTGCATGATGCCGACTGCGCCCGCGCTGCTTACCGCGTTTGGATTGAAATTCGATTCTGCGCGTGCGATAGACTTAAGAAGATTTACGGAGACGCCGAATGTGGAAGCCGCTTCCTCAAAAATTTCGTTTAAATCTGCGGAACAGTCCGTGAGTGTAACGGTTTCTGCGGCGTAGGCTTTGGATGCCTCATCCAGAGTGGAAGAGAAATCGCCGCCGACGGAGCTGGAAGCATTTTTGGCAGCCGCCCGTTCGGCAGCCTCTGCATTTATCTGATCGATCAGTGCCTGATCATGATAGTTTAAAATCGTGATACTCATTTGTGACTCCTTCATAGCGAAATAGATAGAAATTTGTACATACAACCAGAAAAAGTATAGCATAATTTGTAGAAATAGGAAAGAATAAAATGAAAACAAGGCTGGATGAAAAAAAAGGAAGCTACATACGGGCGTTTCGCGCAGCGTTTCCATATACGATACCCGTGCTTACCGGATATCTCTTTATCGGGATGGCATTCGGGGTCATGATACAGGAAAAGGGGTACAATTTTCTTTGGGCAATGCTTATGAGCCTTTTGATTTACGCGGGAAGCGGACAGTACCTTGCGGTCAACTTCTTTGCCCCCGGAGTAAGCCTCTGGCACGTCATTTTTATGGAATTTATGCTGAATATCCGCCATATTTTTTACGGACTGTCACTGCTTGAGCGTTTCAGCAAAATGGGAAAAAAGAGGCTTTACATGATATTTTCCCTGACGGACGAGACATACTCGCTCTTTTTTGTGACAAAGGTGCCGCCCGATGTGAGGGAGGATCAATTTCTCTTTGCAATCGCACTGCTCGATCAGTCCTACTGGATCATCGGGTCAGGGATCGGCGCGCTGCTTGGAAATGTCCTGCCGTTTTCGACGGAGGGAATTGATTTTGCAATGACGGCGCTGTTTGTAGTCATCATGACGGAACAGTGGATGGACAGCCAGAACCGCAAGAGCGTTATCATAGGATTGCTTTGCGGGCTGTTTTGCCTTATTATTTTTGGGGCGGATAATTTTATCCTGCCGACGATGATCTGCATTATGGTGATTCTGCTCGCGGGAAAGCGCGTCCTGACGGAACAGGAGGTGAATCATAATGCCGGTTAGTGTGGGAAGGTCGTTTGCGATTATAGCGGCGGTGGGCGGTACCGTATTTTTTACAAGGCTGATTCCGTTTTTATTTTTCCCAAAGGGAAAAGAGATACCGCCTATGATACAGTATCTCGGAAAAGTGCTGCCGCCTGCGGTCATCGGAATGCTGGTGATCTATTGCCTGAAGTCGGTGAATGTGCTTGCGGCGCCGTTTGGCCTGCCGGAGCTTATCGCTGTTGCGGTGGTAATCCTGCTTCATGTGTGGAAACGCAATAATCTGCTCAGTATCGGCACAGGCACAGTCCTTTATATGTTTTTGATACAGGCAGTATTTTAATTATTTCAGGAGGAAATGAAAATGAAAAAGAAACCATTTGTAACCAAAGAACAGCTTGAGGAAATCGTAAAGGAATATCCGACGCCGTTCCACCTTTACGATGAGAAGGGCATCCGTGAGAATGCAAAGGCAGTGAAGGAAGCGTTTGCGTGGAATCCGGGCTTCCGTGAGTATTTTGCAGTGAAGGCGACCCCGAATCCGTACATCCTTGACATTTTAAAGGAATATGACTGCGGCTGCGACTGCGCATCCTTAACAGAGCTGATGTTAGCCGATTCCCAGGGATTTGACGGAAAGCATATCATGTTCTCCTCGAACGATACGCCTGCGGAAGAGTTCGCTTTTGCAAATGAGCTTGGCGCAATCATCAATCTGGATGATTTTACCCATATTGATTTCCTGGAAAAGACCATCGGAAAGATTCCTGAGACGATCAGTTGCCGCTACAATCCGGGCGGCGTGTTCAAGATGAGCAACGGTATCATGGACAACCCGGGAGATGCAAAATACGGTTTTACGCATGAGCAGATCATAGAGGGCTTTAAAATCTTAAAGGAAAAGGGCGCAAAGTATTTCGGTGTGCACGCGTTCCTTGCGAGCAACACGGTCACGAACGAGTATTATCCGAAGCTTGCGAGACAGCTCTTTGAGCTTGTCGTGGAGCTTAAGGAGAAGACGGGCTGTGATATCCGGTTCATCAACCTCTCGGGCGGTGTCGGCATTCCTTACACGCCGGATCAGACCCCGAATGATATCCGTGTGATCGGCGAGGGAGTGCGCGAGGCATTCGAGGAGATCCTCGTTCCTGCCGGAATGGGCGATGTGTCCATCTATACGGAGATGGGACGCTTTATGTTAGGACCTTACGGCTGCCTTGTGACGACGGCAATTCACGAAAAGCACACGCACAAGGAGTACATCGGCGTGGATGCGTGCGCGGTCAACCTGATGCGTCCGGCAATTTACGGCGCATACCATCACATTACCGTTATGGGAAAGGAGGACGCGCCGTGCGATCACAAATACGATGTGACGGGTTCTCTCTGTGAGAATTGCGATAAGTTTGCCATCGACCGTATGCTGCCGGAGATTGCAATGGGCGATCTGCTCGTCATTCATGACACCGGAGCACATGGCTTTTCCATGGGCTACAACTACAACGGAAAGCTGCGTTCTGCCGAGGTATTGTTAAAGGAGGACGGTTCGATACAGCTCATACGCCGTGCGGAGACCCCGGAGGATTATTTCCGTACCTTTGACTGCTTTGATATCTTAAAGGATATGAAGCACCCCAAGAGAAAATAGAGTATAATCTGCGAAGGCTGCTGTGAACGGAGCAAACAGCAACCTTCATAGATTCTTCAGAAAGTCTTAATGTGGCGGTATCTGTCATGTTAAGACTTTTTTTGGTATCATTGGGGAAAGTTTGTGAGGAGGAAATGAAGATGTATCAATTGTTAGCGATTTTTATTGATGTGGTCTGTGTGGGTGTGATTTTTGTTCCGGTATTTTGGTTTGTGTGCGGCAGAGCCTTATGGTGGGAAAGTAAGCGGCGGATGTGCCTTCTGTTGTGCTTCGGACTTTATCTGGCAGCCGTTTTTTCTGTCACCGGAATGCCGGATATCAGATCGCTTGTGTTTGATCCGGCGTTTCATTTCCTGCCGTTTGTGGATGTTGTAAATAGTCCTTTTTCTTATACATGTAATTCAATCCTGAATATGATACTGTTTGTGCCTTTGGGCGTGATGACACCGATACTTTGGGAGAAATTTCGTGACCTGCGGCGAATTGCCCTTTTGGGATTTGGCGTGTCGTTTTTTATAGAAGCGAGCCAGATTTTTACATTTCGGCTGACGGATATTGACGATCTTCTCATGAATACGGCGGGGGCAGTGCTTGGATTTCTGCTGCTGCGCGCTTTTTGTAAGAAAGACGGCAAAAGGCTGCTGCCGGAGGAAAATCAAAATGAGAAGAGGAAAAAGGAATTTGGTATTATGTTTGGAATGGTTTTTGCGCTGATGTTTTTGGTGACACCGTTTCTGTCGGGAATGATATGGGAAATGATTTTGTAAATTTTAAGAAGCCGCGCGGCAGCCGAAGGGGATAGTGCACCCTATCCCTTTCCGGCTATGTGTAAGAACACATCAAACAGCGTCCTCTGTTGAAGCGGGGAGCTATTTCTTATGTACACCATTCTGGTTGCAAATAAAGGTTGCCACCGTAAAAATCACCATTACAAACGCAAATAAATCGCTGTATGTAACGTACATATGCACCATCCCTTTCCTGTGATTGGAAATGAATGGATGCGTCCTCTTCGGCTGCCATCTGTCATAGTAGCACAGGAAGTCCATAAAAAAAGGGGTTTCTTGTATATAAGATCAGTATTCTCCGGTGCCAATGCCAAATTCTTCTAACAGCCTGTCACAGTAAGCGGGATCTGCCGCAAGCTTTTGGATGTCGTCTATCCGGTCTGCTTCCGTGAGAAGCCGGATGAGCTGGCATATATCGCTGTGTCCTTCGTTTCGAATATATGCTTCACGTTCCCAGGATTTCATATAATGAATCCCCACCTCCTGATTCTGCTTGACCTTGCGGACGAGGCGGTGAACCGCTTCGATGTCCTGATTGGTCACGTTGTCGTCTGTCGTTTCCTGCATATATTTTAGCATATCACTCAGGGCTTTACCAGAGCCTTTCCCTCTGATATACAGAAAAAATTTCGTAGGTGTTGTTCGGTTCAATGTCGTAAATGTCTGATACGACTCTGGCGTCGGACATGCGGACGCCGGGCAGGATATCTTCCTCTGACAAATCCTCGATGTAGGCGTCGATTCGTATGCCGTGAAGATTGGTGTTTGGACCGGGAATGCTTTTCTGCGGAATGACCTTGACGCGGCGGAATGACCTGCCAAGAATGGTGCTAAGCAGAATGCGGCAGAACTCTTCCCCGATCTCTTCCTGCATGAGCATTTCCTGAAAGAGAAAATCGTCCATCAGGTTCAAATCTTCCAGTCTGCGCGGCGGAAGCTTGTGTGTAAAATAATTTGGCTGTTTTGTCATAGGCATAGTTCTCCTTTTTGAAAAATAATTGTGATAATTCGTGGCGAAAAGCCGGATTCTGCAATCTGATCGCAATATGCAGAATAGTGATGCGGCATAGCTGCCGCTAAGATAAATGCAGGGATGAAACCCTACAGATGTATATTGACACTATACTCCATCAGGAAGAAGAATGCAAGAGAAAAATGAAGACCGCTGCAAGATGCAGATATGGAAATCATCATACAGATATGATACAATGAGCGCAAGCGAGGAGAACATGCTTGCGTGTCATATATTGTAAATACAAATGTAAGAATGATAACACAGGACAAATGAGAGTCAGAGGAAATTGTGCAATGAAAGAGTATTTGACCAGAGCTGTATTCTGGATGATTGGGACTATGCTGGGACTATTGATAGTTGCGAATATCATGGATAGAGAATCAATTTCCTGGTTCCGGATACTTTGCGGAAGTTTGATTATGGGAGTCCTGGACTTGTTTTTCTCTGTCATTGGCAACAAGATCAGGAAGAAATAAGAAGTATTATAAACGCTGGCTTACACAGCGTTGCCTGATTTGGGGAAGGTAAATAAAATGAAGTCCATTGAATTTCAGATAAGAAAGATAGAAGAAAGTGACCTCACAAGTCTGCTGCGGATAAAAAATGAAGCATCTGTGCATATGGACAGGTTTAAACAGCAGGCGGCAGGACGCGCAGTTTATATAGGCGCATTTATAAAGGATTCCGCTATCGGTTATGTATTGCTGTCGTTGGACAATAAAGAGGATGTGACGCCATATACCAATGGGAGCAGATGCGCGGATATGATCGATTTGCTCATTATGGAGCCGTATAGGGATCGCGGAATCGGCTCAGAACTGATCCTCGCCTGTGAGGAAGCCTGCAGGCAAAAAAAGATATTTTATTTAGGGCTTGACGTCAATCCCGCGGATAATCCAAGAGCGAAATTGCTGTATGAAAGATTGGGGTATCGTGCTGTCGGAAAACTGCATTTGGACGGAGTGTATGAATATACGGACGAAGCTGGAGAGCCCCGGACGTATGAAGACTGGTGCGTAGACATGATAAAAGCTGTGTGAGGAACTACAATGTGCATTGATACAGAGCGCTTTGAACAGGCGAAAAACAGAGTGATAGGGTTGAACAGGCAGAGGCAGGGCATTGGTACGCTCTCGGAGAAAACGGTTCACGCGGTTCTTAAGAATTATTATGCGCCGGACACCGACATGCATGAAATCCCGATTGAAAATTTCGTCGCAGACATTTACACCGGAACGGAGATCATCGAGATTCAGACGCGGTCATTTAACAATATGCGCAGAAAGCTGGCTGCATTTCTGCCGCTTTATCCGGTCACGATCGTCTATCCGATTCCGCACACGAAATGGCTGTCGTGGATCGACGAGGAATCCGGCGAGACCTCGCCCAAACGGAAATCCCCCAAAAAAGGCAACCCCTATCAGGCGTTCATTGAACTCTACAAGATCCGTTCGTTTCTGCCGGATGAGAACCTGCATCTCCGCCTGGACCTGATCGACATGGAAGAGTACCGTCTGTTGAACGGCTGGAGCCGTGATAAGAAAAAGGGCAGCGACCGCTACGACCGGATTCCGACCACCTTCGTTGAGGAGGTCGCAATCGATTGCAGAGAGGACTATATGCAGTTCATTCCCTACGACATCCCGGAGCCGTTCACGACAAAGGATTTTGCAAAATGCGCCAAAATTCCGGTGCGGCTCGCGCAGACAACGCTTTTGATCCTGCATGATCTCGCGATTGTCGAGCGGGTCGGGAAACAGGGAAACAGCTATCTCTATCAGATACGGGAAGTATCATGAGGCTTTGCAAATTGTTCTGAAACAATAACGGCTTTTGTGAAGCGGTGCTTTTTCGGGAAAATAGAGCTGTTACTGTGATGGCGTGGCTTTAGTGGTTTTTCTTAACTTAGGAGGTGTTTGTATATGGCTGACATTGAATTTATTAGATGTTCTGGGACAAATGAAGACTTTATCGAGAACTGTCAGTTATTAGATATGGATTTAGATAGGCGAGTAGGAAGAGTTATTAAGAGAGATAAATATAAACAGTATAATCAGCTTGATGAGATAAAAGAGGTTGTAGTTGTGTATGTTGATGGAAAAGCCGCTGGTGCTGGAGCAATTAGAGAATATCAGTACGGTGATATCGACAATGCAACTGAATTGAAAAGAGTATTTGTCAGAGATGAATTCCAAGGAAAAGGAATAGGGACCAAGCTGGTTCTTGAATTAATCGAGTGGGCGAAAGAACTAGGGTATAGGAAATTGATTCTTGAAACTGGAGAATTGCTACAAGAATCGTGTCATGTATATCGAAAAGTAGGATTTAATAAAATGGATAATTATGGTCCTTATATTTCAATGCCAGAATCATTGTGTATGATGAAAGAATTGTAACGGTTAACTTTGATTATGAATGCATAATGTTATAAAAATTGATTTTTTATCTATGTAAAGAACTCGACAGCTTCAAATTTGCAGAAGAGATGGCTAAAACAGAAAATTAATGGGGGTAAATACATGGAATTGATTATGCAACCTACTTTTTCAACGTGTGGACAAGCGTGTATTGCTATGATTACTGGAAAAAGTGTTGGAGAAGTAATGGAAGATATGAAAACGGATGGGACTACGAGCATAGGTCAACTGATAGAAATACGGGATTTTTATGATAATAAATATTATGATCCAGAGTTTGGTTTGATTGAGGGCGAATACACACATGGGAAAATTACATCATTTTTAGAAATATATGCCGAATAGAAAAGTCTGTTTATACACATTTAATTGAGTATAATTTGCAACTCCGCGCATTTTGTGCTAGTATGTTTCATGATTATGTGCGCCCGCCGGCAGCAAGAAAGGTATGGTTTGGAGATATGAAATGGAATAAGTATACGATAGAGACGACGACAGCGGCGGAGGATTACATGAGTGCAATGCTTGCCGACCTTGGCATTGAAGGCGTGGAAATCGAGGACAACATCCCGCTCTCCAAGGAGGATCAGGCGGATATGTTCATCGACTTTCTGCCGGAACTGCCGCCGGATGACGGCGTGAGCCATGTCAGCTTTTACCTTGAGGACAACGGGGAGGACTACACCGATCTGCTCAGACAGGTCAAGCTTGCGCTCGAGGATTTAAGAAAGATAGTGGACGTCGGCAGCGGCATCATTACCTCCGACCAGACGGAGGACTTGGACTGGATCAATAACTGGAAAAAGTTTTTCAGCTCATTCTATATCGAGGATATCTTAATCAAGCCGACCTGGGAGGAATTAAAGCCGGAAGATGCGGACAAGTTCCTCATCGAGATCGATCCGGGCGTATCCTTCGGAACGGGAAAGCACGAGACGACACAGCTCTGCATCCGGCAGCTTTTAAAATACATCCGCGGCAATGAGGATTATCAGCCGCAAAATAAAGCGCCGAAGGTGTTGGACGTCGGATGCGGCAGCGGTATTCTCTCGATCGTAGCGTTAAAGCTCGGCGCGTCCGCAGTCGTCGGGACAGATTTAGACCCGGACTGCATGACGTCCACGCGTGAAAATATGGAAGTGAACCATCTTAGCGAGGAACTTGGAACTTTTTATGTCGGAAATCTGATTGACGATACGGCGCTTCAGGAGAAGGTCGGCACAGAGGAATACGATATCGTTGTGGCAAATATCCTTGCGGATGTGATCATTCCGATGGCTCCGGTGATTCCGGCGCGCCTGAAATCGGGCGGCTATTTCATCACCTCCGGCATCATTGACTTTAAGGAAAACGAGGTCAGAGACGCGATTGAGGCAGCAGGCTTAGAGATTGTGGAAAACAACCATCAGGGCGAGTGGGTCAATATCACAGCGCGGAAAGCAGCGAATTGAAAAACGCGTCATGGAGGAGAAACGATGTATCAGTTTTTTGTGGAAGATACGCAGATTTCAAACGGCGTTGTGACAATCGAGAACGAGGACGTGAACCATATCAAAAACGTGCTCCGCATGAAGTGCGGTGAAAAGGTGCGTATCAGCAGCACTTCCGGTGAAAATTATTTCGGGGAGATCGACACGCTTGCCGACCGGATGGTGTTGGTGCGCATTCTGGAGGAATACGCCGCGGACACCGAGCTTCCCAACCGCATTTATCTGTTTCAGGGACTTCCCAAGAGCGATAAGTTAGAGCTTATCATCCAGAAAGCGGTCGAGCTTGGCGTATATGAAATCGTTCCGGTCGCGATGAAGAACTGTGTCGTAAAGCTGGACGAAAAAAAAGCGGCGGCAAAGCAGACGCGCTGGCAGGAAATTGCAAAGAGCGCGGCGAAGCAGTCCAAGCGCAGCATTATCCCCACCGTGCAAAAACCGGTGAGTTACCGGGAAGCGATAGAAGCGGCAGGCGCACTTGACGTGCGGCTTGTTCCCTATGAGAATGAGCGCGGCATGGCGGCGACAAAGGAGGCAATCGAGGCGGTTCGCCCGGGAGAGAGCATCGGCATTTTTATCGGACCGGAGGGCGGCTTTGCGGAGGAGGAGATTGCCCTTGCAATAGAGCATGGCATGCAGCCGATTTCCCTTGGCGGACGGATACTTCGGACGGAGACGGCGGGGCTTGCCACGCTCTCGATTCTGATGTATCATATCGAGAGCACCGGTGAGACAGACAGCGAATCAGGCAAATGAACTGCCGGAAAAGCCGGAAATAAGCGAGACATCGAAACGCTAGGAAGACGCCGGGAAAAGAGCGAAGGCATCGAAACGCCGGGAAGACGCCGGAAAAAGAGCGAAGGCATCGAATCAAACGGAAGACGCCGGGAAAAGAGCGAAGACATCGAATCAAACGGAAGACGCCAGGCGATATAAGGGCATGAAACAAGCACGACATGCGTAGAACAACGGAAAGGCATGGAAATAAAAAAATCATGGAAGCATATCTGGACAATTCTGCGACCACGCGCTGCAGTGAGCGCGCGAAAAACCTTATGGTGCAGATACTGACGGAGGATTTTGGTAATCCGTCCTCCCTGCATAACAAGGGAAAGGAAGCGGAGGACTATATCAAAGAGGCGAAGAGCCGTATTGCAAAGACCTTAAAGGCGGACGAGAAAGAGATTGTGTTCACCTCCGGCGGTACGGAGTCGAACAATCTGGCGTTACTCGGCGCGGCGCTTGCCAACAAGCGGCAGGGAATGCACATCATCACGACGGAGATTGAGCACGCGTCCGTCCATGCGCCGCTTGCTTATCTTAAGGAGCTGGGTTTTGAGATTACCTGCCTTGGCGTGGACGCAGACGGTATTATCTCGCTTGAGGAGCTTCGGGATGCGGTGCGCGAGGACACGATACTCGTATCTATAATGATGGTAAATAACGAAATCGGTGCGGTTGAACCGATAGAAGAGGCGGCGCGCATCATCAAAGAAAAGAATCCGAATACCCTGTTCCATGTAGATGCGATTCAGGCATATGGAAAATTCCATATCTATCCCAAGCGGTGGGGAATCGATTTATTATCCGTGAGCGGTCATAAGATACACGCGCCCAAGGGGACAGGCTTTCTCTATATCCGGGATAAGGTAAAGGTAAAGCCGATCATCTACGGCGGCGGACAGCAGAAGGGGATGCGTTCCGGCACGGAAAATGTACCGGGAGTGGCGGCGCTCGGCGAGGCAGCCGCAGAAATTTATGAGGATTTCGATGTGAAGGTTGCGCATATGTATACCTTAAAAGAGCGCTTCATAGCGCGCGTGACACAGATTCCCGGTGTGACGGTAAACGGCAGGACGGGACGCGATTCGGCGCCGCAGATCGTGAGCATCACCATCGACGATGTGCGGAGTGAAGTCATGCTGCATTCTCTGGAAGAGCAAGGAATCTATGTGTCGGCGGGAAGCGCCTGTTCGTCGAATAAGCCTGCGCCAAGCCGTACCTTACAGGGCATCGGGCTTCCTGCAAAGAAGCTTGAATCCACGATCCGCATCAGCTTTAGCGTCTATACGACGGAGGAAGAAGTGGATTATGCGGTGGAGAAGATGAAGGAAATCATACCGTTCCGCCGGAAATTTACCAGAAAATAAATCGCACAGACCATATATTAAAGTCTGTGCGATTTGAAGAATGCAAAAGCAGCATTCTTCCCACGTTATGAAAGGATGATATATGTACAAATCATTTTTAATAAAATATGCGGAAATCGCAATCAAAGGAAAGAACCGTTATTTATTTGAGGATGCGCTGGTGAGCCAGATCAATCACGCGTTAAAGAAGGTGGACGGCAGTTTCCATGTGCGCAAGGAACAGGGACGAATCTATGTGGACACGGACGGGGAATATGATTATGACGAGACGATCGAGGCGTTGAAATGCGTCTTTGGCATTGTCGGCATCTGTCCGGTCATCCTTGTGGAAGACGAGGGCTTTGATAAGCTCTGCGAGGATGTTATTGCGCACATCAAGCAGGAGTACCCGGATAAGCATTTTACGTTCAAGGTGGATGCGAGACGTGCCAGAAAGAATTATCCGTTAGAGTCCATGGAGATCAACGCCAAGGTGGGGGAGCGCATTCTTGACGCATTCCCCGAGACGCGCGTGGATGTGCATCATCCGGAAGTGATGATTCACATTGAGATTCGCAGCCAGATCAATATCTATTCGAGGATTATTCCGGGACCGGGCGGTATGCCGGTGGGGACGAACGGCAAGGCGATGCTGCTCTTGTCCGGCGGAATCGACAGCCCGGTGGCAGGCTATATGATCGCAAAGCGCGGCGTGACGATCGACGCGACGTATTTTCATGCGCCGCCTTACACATCGGAGCGCGCAAAGCAGAAGGTCGTTGACCTCGCGAAGATTGTTGCGAAGTATGCGGGACCGATCAATCTCCATGTCGTGAACTTTACGGATATCCAGCTCTATATCTACGAGCAGTGTCCGCATGAGGAGCTTACGATTATCATGCGCCGCTATATGATGAAGCTCGCGGAGCATTTTGCGAAGGAAAATAAGTGTCTTGGATTGATTACAGGTGAGAGCATCGGACAGGTGGCAAGCCAGACGATGCAGTCCCTTGCGGCGACAAATGAAGTGTGTACGATGCCGGTCTACCGTCCGCTGATTGGCTTTGACAAGCAGGAAATCGTAGAGGTGTCCGAGAAGATTGACGCTTACGAGACGTCCATTCTGCCCTATGAGGACTGTTGTACGATCTTTGTGGCAAAGCATCCGGTGACGAAGCCGAGCCTTAACGTTATCCACAATGATGAGAAGAAACTGTCCGAGAAAATCGACGCGTTGATGCAGGAGGCAATCGACACGGTAGAGGTGATCCATATCGAAGCGTAAAATAGAATCCGGCTCTGCCGGATTCTCCGCGCCCGAGCGGTGCCGTTTACGGCTATCTACAACTCCGCGAGGTGCGCATCCTGCCCGGCAGGGCTTTTTGCTCTATAGGAATCAACACTTTCACACTTCACAGCAACGCGGTATTTCCTATAGAGCAAAAAAAAGCCGCAGGATAATTCCTGCGGCTTGTGCCCCTGAGTGCGAATACGACTAGATGAGGTATGGCTTTAATGTCTCCATAACCTCGTCCATGTTATTCTCAGCGTGAATAGCAAGGTCGATTGGTTTGGATAAATCTAAACTGAAGATACCCATGATAGACTTTGCGTCGATGACGTATCTGCCAGAGATTAAGTCAAAATCATACTCATACTGTGTAATCGCATTGACGAAGGATTTAACCTTGTCGATGGAGTTAAGGGAAATCTGTACTGTTTTCATGATAAAAAACCTCCTTAAGATTAACTGTTTCAGATAGCTTTATAGTAATAGTTTTTTTTGGAAAAGTCAACACAAAAAGCAGGGAAACATAAGAAAGCGAGAAAAAATGAAGAAAGCGGCACTGCATAATTTAGGATGTAAAGTAAATGCATATGAGACGGAAGCGATGCAGCAGATATTAGAAGAGGCGGGGTATCAGATCGTACCGTTTACGGAAGCGGCGGATGTTTATGTCATCAATACCTGTTCCGTCACCAATATGGCGGACCGCAAATCCAGACAGATGCTGCACCGTGCAAGAAAGCTGAATCCGGCGGCAATCGTGGTCGGCGCGGGGTGCTATGTGCAGACGAAGGAGGCGCAGGCGCTTGTCGACGAGGCGATTGATATTGTGATTGGAAATAACAAAAAGCATGAGCTCGTGAAGCTTTTGGAGGAATACGAAAAAAGCCATACAAAAACGAAGAGCATTGCGGACATCAATCATGAGAAACAGGAATACGAAGAACTGTCGCTTGCGAGAACGGCGGAGCACACGAGAGCCTTCATCAAGGTGCAGGACGGCTGCAACCAGTTCTGTACCTACTGTATCATACCGTTTGCCAGAGGGCGCGTCAGAAGCCGCGCGGCGTCGGATGTGGTCGCGGAAGTAGAGCGCCTTGCCGCGTGCGGCTACAGGGAGGTCGTACTAACCGGAATCCATCTAAGCTCTTATGGAATCGATACGGGAGACAACCTTCTGCATCTGATAGAGCTGGTGCATGGGGTGGAGGGAATCAGACGCATCCGGCTTGGAAGTCTGGAACCAAGGATTGTCACGGAGGAGTTTGTAAAACGCCTCTCCTCGCTGGAGAAGATCTGTCCGCATTTTCATTTGTCTTTGCAGAGCGGCTGTGATTCTGTGCTTGCCCGCATGAACCGGCGCTATGACACCGCGGAATACGAGGAGGGCTGTAAGCTTTTGCGCAAATATTTCGCGCATCCGGCGATTACGACCGACGTTATTGTAGGGTTTCCGGGGGAGACAGAGGAAGAATTTGAGACTACAAGGGCTTACCTTGAAAAGATTCATTTTTATGAGATGCACATTTTTAAATATTCAAAGCGGGAGGGCACAAAGGCGGCGGTGATGCCGGCGCAGGTGCAAGAGAGCGTCAAGACAGAGCGCAGTGCGATTCTGCTCTCGGCGGAAAAGAAAATGTCCCGGCAATTCAGGGAGTACTATCTTAACAGAGAAGTGACAGCGCTCATGGAGGAAATATTTGTCTTAAACGGCAGGACATATTTCACAGGATATACGAAAGAATATGTAAAAGTGGCGGTGGAGACGGCGGAGGATCTGACGAACCGCTTTGTGACGGGAATTTTGAAGGAGCAATTAACAGAAGACGTTTATCTTTTGGTTGAATTTTAGGACAAACTATATTAGAATAAAAACAGCAATGCTTTTTTGACAGGAGAGCCGTGTGAGAAACTTTTCCTGTCGGGCAGGTATAAGGGCGTGACAAATATGCAGGATATCAATAACACACAATATTTTAGAGTGGAAAAGGAACCGGAGCTTAAGGTGAGCGACGTGCTCACGATTGTTTATCGTGCGCTCACTGAGAAGGGCTACAACCCGGTGAATCAGATTGTTGGATATATTATGTCGGGAGATCCTACTTATATCACCAGTCATAATAATGCAAGAAGCCTGATTATGAAAGTAGAGCGTGACGAACTGGTAGAGGAAGTTTTAAAGGCTTACATCAAAAACAATAACTGGGAATAATTATGCGGGTATTAGGATTGGATTTCGGCTCTAAGACTGTCGGTGTGGCGGTCAGCGATGAGCTTATGATGACGGCGCAGGGACTGGAGATTATCAGAAGGCAGTCCCCTAATAAACTGCGTCAGTCTTTGGCGAGAATCGAACAGATCATAGAAGAATATCATGTGGAGCGCATTGTGCTGGGTTATCCGAAGAACATGAATAACACAGAGGGAGAGCGTTGCGAGAAGACAAAGGAGTTTAAGGAGATGCTGGAACGCCGTACGGGTCTTACAGTCGTTTTGTGGGATGAACGACTTACAACCGTAGCGGCAGACCGCCTTATGATGGAGACCGGGGTGCGCAGGGAGAACCGGAAACAGTACGTGGATGAGATCGCGGCGGTATTTATACTGCAGGGCTATCTGGATTCCCTGGCATTTCAGAAGTAAGAAATGGAGAATATATGGAGAAAGTGAAATTTATCGATCCTGACACACAAGAGGAAATCGAATTTTTTGTGGTGGAAGAAACGAAGGTAAACGGCACGCGATACCTTTTTGTGACAGAGGAGGAAGAGGACGACTGTGACGCTTATATCTTAAGAGAGGTGGAAGCAGGAGACGAGGACGTCGTCTACGAGATGGTGGAGGACGACACGGAGCTTGCCGCAGTCGGGAAAGTATTTGCCGAGCTGATCGAGGATGCGGATATCGAGTTTTGAGAAGCACGGGCGCAGGAGGAATACGGCACAAAAGCGAGATCCGGTTAAGAGAGAAATTTGCGAGAAAACGAAAAATGTAAGAGGGCGAAGAACGCAGGAAAACGAAGAATATAAGAAAACGAAGAATGTAAGAAAACAAAGAACGTAAGAAAACGAAGAATATAAGAAAACGAAGAATATAAGAAAACAAAGAATATTAAGAAACGAAATGTATAAAAGAATGAAACATATAAGAATGAAGTTTATGGAGGTAATATTTTGAAGAAAGAAAAAACTGCAAAGCTGAAGATCATTCCGTTAGGAGGATTAGAGCAGATCGGAATGAACATTACTGCCTTTGAGTACGAAGACAGTATTATTGTTGTGGACTGCGGATTGTCATTTCCGGAGGACGATATGTACGGAATCGATCTCGTCATTCCGGATATCACATATCTGAAGGACAATATTGACAAGGTGAAGGGATTTTTTATCACGCACGGTCATGAGGACCATATCGGTGCGATTCCTTATGTGTTAAAGGAGATCAACGTACCGATTTATTCTACGAAGCTGACGAACGGTATTATCGAGCATAAGTTAAGAGAAAACAATATGCTCACCAAGGTAAAGCGCAAGGTCGTAAAATACGGGCAGCATATCAATCTCGGATGCTTCCGTGTGGAGTTTATCAAGACGAACCACAGCATTCAGGACGCGGCGGCGCTTGCTATTTATTCCCCGGCGGGAATCGTGGTACACACCGGAGACTTTAAGGTGGATTACACGCCGGTATTCGGAGACGCCATCGATCTGCAGCGGTTCGGCGAGATCGGAAGAAAGGGCGTGCTCGCGCTCATGTGCGACAGTACGAATGCAGAGCGTCCGGGCTTTACGATGTCGGAGAAGACAGTCGGCAAGACATTTGATGAGATTTTTGCGGATAATAAGAATCACAGAATCATTATCGCAACGTTCGCTTCGAATGTGGACCGCGTACAGCAGATTATAAATACTGCATATAAGAATGGGCGCAAGGTCGTCGTAGAGGGGCGAAGCATGGTCAATATCATCGGCATCGCTTCGGAGCTTGGATATATCAGCATACCGGACAACACCCTGATTGACATCGAGGAGTTAAAGCATTACCCGGATGAGCAGACGGTACTGATCACGACCGGAAGCCAGGGCGAGGCGATGGCGGCCCTTTCCCGTATGGCGAGCGGCATGCACAAGAAGGTAACGATCAAGCCGAATGATACGATTGTCCTTAGCTCGAACCCGATTCCGGGAAATGAAAAGGCGGTATCGCGCATCATCAACGAGCTGTCGATGAAGGGCGCAAATGTGATTTTCCAGGATGTGCATGTGTCCGGTCACGCCTGCCAGGAGGAAATCAAGCTGATCTACTCTCTGGTGAAGCCGAAATACGCGATTCCGGTGCACGGCGAGTACCGTCATCTGATCGCACAGGCAAAGGTGGCGGAAGAGCTTGGCATTCACAAGGATAACATTTTCCTGTTATCCTCCGGGGACGTTCTGGAACTGGATGATGAGGGCGCAGCCGTAACCGGCAAGGTGCACACCGGCGCAATCATGGTAGACGGACTGGGCGTCGGAGACGTCGGCAACATTGTCTTAAGGGATCGCCAGCATCTGGCAGAGGACGGTATCATCATTGTGGTGCTGACTCTGGAGGGAGGTTCCGGACAATTGCTTGCAGGACCGGACATCGTTTCCCGCGGATTTGTTTACGTCAGGGGCGCAGAGGGTCTGATGGACGATGCAAAGCATCTTCTGGATGACACGATGCAGCACTGTATGGATAAAGGTATCACAGACTGGGGCAAGATCAAGACGGAAATCAAGGATTCCTTAAGCGACTTTGTATGGAAAGAGACAAAGAGACGCCCGATGATCATGCCGATCATTATGGAAGTGTAGAAGAACATGAAGTTGAACAAAGTAGTTTTCAAATTTGTCAGTATCAGCTTTTCAATATTGGTAGCGCTGCTCGTCGTCGTGGGACTGGTGGAGCTTGGCAGCTACTGTTACGATTTCGGATACCGCGTCTTTACGGAGGCGCCGGTGGACGCGGCGCCGGGCAGGGATGTCGTGGTCTCCGTGACATCGGATATGTCGGAGCATGACATCGGAGAGATGCTTAAGGACGAGGGGCTCGTCCGCGATGCGAACCTCTTTTTTGCACAGCTTAAGCTGTCTGCCTATTCCGGGAAATTAAAGCCGGGCGTCTATACGCTCAATACTTCCATGGCTACCAGGGATATGTTAGTCGTGATGGCGGCGGAAACGGAAGAGGGCACGGAAGAAGAGACAGAACAGAGAGGGGCGGATGCCGGAACGATGCCGGACGACAGTGACGGAACGGCTGATGATGCCGGAACAGTGACGGACGGTGACGGTGCAGTGACGGATGACGGAGTGGTGACGGACAGCGACGGTGCAGTGACGGATGACGGAGCGGTGACGGATGACGACGGAACAGTGACGGATGACGGGGGCGGAATGGAGGCTGCGCCGTGATCGTAGACGAGAGGCTGGTTACTTATATCAATTCCCTTGACACGGGAAACACCGCGCTTCTGGATCAGATTGAAAAAGAGGCGACGGAACAATATGTGCCGATCATCCGCAAGGAAATGCAGACCTTTTTAAAGCTGCTGCTTGCGATGAAGAAACCGGCGCGTATTTTGGAAGTGGGAACGGCGGTGGGATTTTCTGCGCTTCTGATGGCGGAATATAATCCCGTTCCCTGTCATATCACGACGATTGAAAACTACGAAAAGCGTATTCCCATTGCGCGGGAGAATTTCCGCAGGGCAGGAAGGGAAGCACAGATCACGCTGCACGCCGGGGATGCGGCGGACGTGTTAAAGACGCTTGATGCGCCGTATGATTTTATTTTTATGGATGCGGCGAAGGGGCAGTACATTCATTTTATGCCGGAAATCTTAAGGCTTCTGGCGGAGGACGGCGTGCTCGTCTCGGATAACGTGCTGCAGGATGGGGACGTCATCGAGTCCCGTTTTGCGGTGACAAGAAGAAACCGCACGATCCACAAGCGGATGCGGGATTATCTGTATGAGCTGACGCACAGCGAGGAACTGGTAACGGCGGTACTTCCTGTGGGAGACGGCGTTACGGTAAGCACGCGAAAGGGGCAGGCGCTCCGGTGAGTGCACGGGAGGCAGGCGGCATTACGGTGAGCACGCGAAAGAAGCGGGCGGCATTACGGTGAGCAGGAAGCGGAGAGGAAGAAAACTATGAGAAGACCGGAGTTATTGATACCGGCGAGCAGTCTGGAAGTATTGAAAATAGCAGTCATATACGGGGCGGACGCCGTTTATATCGGCGGCGAGGCATTCGGGCTGCGCGCGAAGGCGAAGAATTTCTCCATGGAAGAGATTGCGGAGGGAATCGCATTTGCGCACGCGCATGACGTGAAGGTGTATATTACAGCGAATATTCTGGCGCACAACGGCGATCTTGCGGGCGTGCGGGAGTATTTTGCCGAGCTTCGGGGGATAAAGCCGGACGCGCTTATCATTTCCGATCCCGGTGTGTACATGATTGCGAAGGAGGTCTGTCCCGAGATTGAGCGCCATATCAGTACGCAGGCGAACAATACGAACTATGGCACCTACCGTTTCTGGTATGAGCAGGGAGCGAAGCGTGTTGTGTCTGCAAGGGAGCTTTCGCTTGCGGAGATTAAAGAAATCCGCGCAAATATTCCAAAGGATCTGGAAATTGAGACATTTATCCACGGTGCGATGTGCATTTCCTATTCGGGGCGTTGCCTTTTGTCCAATTATTTTACCGGAAGGGATGCAAACGGAGGCGCGTGTACGCATCCGTGCAGATGGAAGTACGCCGTTGTTGAGGAGAAACGTCCGGGCGAGTACCTCCCGGTCTATGAAAATGAGCGCGGCACTTATATTTTCAACTCCAAGGATCTTTGCATGATTGAACATATTCCGGAATTAATGGAGTCGGGTATTGACAGTTTCAAAATAGAGGGTAGAATGAAGACAGCACTGTATGTTGCAACTGTGGCGAGAACCTACCGGAAGGCAATCGACGACTACAGGCAGTCGCCAGAGCTCTATGCGCAGAATCTGCCGTGGTATCAGGATCAGATATCGAACTGTACCTACCGCCAGTTTACGACAGGCTTTTTCTTCGGAAAACCGTCCGAGGAAGCGCAGATTTATGACAATAATACCTATGTCAAGGAATATACGTATCTGGGAATCGTAGGGGAGCAGAACGAAGAAGGGCTTTACCGTATCGAGCAGCGCAATAAGTTTTCCGTGGGCGAGGAGATTGAGGTCATGAAGCCGGATGGCACGAATAAGACGGTCGTAGTGCGGCGGATTGTGGACGAAGAGGGGCTGGAAATGGAAGCCGCGCCGCATCCGAAGCAGGTACTTTATATCGATCTCGGAGAGCCGCTTGCAATGTATGATATTTTACGAAGAAAAGAATAGGATGGTGGAAGACGATGAAACAGGAGAAGTATGTCGCATATGTAGGTACTTATACCCATGAGAACAGCGTGGGAATCCATATCTATGACGTTGATGTTGAGGAAGGGTGCATGAAAGAGCGCAAGGTCGTTCCAATCAATAACCCGTCCGATCTGGTCGTATCCAAGAATCGCGAATATCTGTATTCTATCGCGGATGAGGGCGTTGAGGCTTTTAAGGTCGAGGCGGACGGAGACCTCACACCGATCAATAAGCAGTGGATCGGCGGTATGCGCGGCTGCTATGTGGAAGTGGACGATAAAAACCGTTACCTTTTCGTCGGAGGACACCATGACGGACGCGTGAGCATGATGCGTCTTATGCCGGACGGCAGTATCGGAGGAATTGCAGACGGCGTATTCCACAAGGGAATGGGAAGAAGCATTGCGCAGCGTAATTTTATTCCGCACGTGGACTGTGTAAAGCTGACACCCGATCAGAAGTTCCTGTGCGCGGTCGATAACGGGCTGGATCAGGTCAAGATTTACCGTGTGGACTATGAGTATGGCAAGTTAAAGCTCATAGACATCGTGCGCGGACCGCTGGAGTCTGCGCCGCGTATGATCCGCTTCTCGAGAGACGGACAGTATGCGTATATTCTCTATGAGCTGATGAATATAGTGGAGGTATATCATTATCAGGTGGTAGACGATGAGCCTGTATTTGAAAAGATTCAGACTGTCAGCACAGTGACGCACAAGGAGGAAGACCTCTGCGCGGCTTCCGGCATGGAGATTTCCGCAAGCGGCAGGTATCTGTTCTGCAGCAATGCGGGCGTAAATTCGGTTGTCTGCTATGAAATCGATGCCAACACCGGTATGTTAAACCAGAAGTTCATCACAAAGGTCAACAGCGATTATCCGAAGATGCTTGCAATATATCCGGATGAGAAGCATTACCTGACGCTCAATAACAATTCAAATGATATCTTTACCTATGCAATCGACTTTGAGAACGGTTATTCACTGCAGCGGTGCGCAAGCATTAAGGTGGACAAGCCGAACTGTATCTATATGTTAAAATTGCAGGAAGCGTAAGAAGGCAAACGGACCCGACTGCTATGCAGGCGGGTCCGTCATTGTCTGAGCTGTTTTATCGGATGCTTTCTAAAAAGGTCTTTATCTTACAGATATATTCTTCTGACTTCAGGATCGTCGATAAATGACCGCCCTGCACATAATATACCTTCGGCTCATGCATAAGGGCAGTCAGATTGTTCTGCATTTCTGCGGAAAACCAGTCCTTATCAGGAAGAATCAGCAGAATTTTGTTTTTTAATCCGCAGAAGGTTTTCTCCGTGACGGGCGTCTGGTTCATCAGATCGATCAAAAGTCCTGTGATGTGCACATCCTTTTCTTTTGTATAGTCCTCAAAAATCGCTGTGAACATATCGCGCGCATATGCCTTATCCGCCTCGCTTTCGTGTTCTGCATGGCGCAGACCTGCTTTCACGAGCGTGGGTTTCAGCTTTTCGTAATTACAGTGTTTCATATAAAAGAGCATGACGGGCGCGAAGAAATACTTGCGTTTAAAGCCTTTTATCGTTGCAGCATCCATGCCGCCTGTGGAAATCAGGATTAGTCCGCCGACGTCATCCGGATATTTTTGCGTGTAAATCTGCGCGACCATGCCGCCGTCGCTCGCGCCAATCAAAACAGGCTTTCTGATTCCAAGTGCATGGAAAAAAGCTGCCATTCCCGTGACAAGCTCCTGATTTGTGGGGAACTCCCGCGGATAATCAAAGAGCAGTATCCGATAATCTTTTGACAGTTCTTCCACATAGCGCATCCACATTTCCGAGGTGTTCATACCGCCGTTTAAGAAGACGAGAACCTGCCTGCCGCTCTCTCCCGCAAGGACAAAACGGAAATCGGCCTTCCCGATGGTTCGGTGCTGATAAGGATATTTTTGCCCGAATATCGCTAATTCCTCTCTATAGGACATAAGCCTTGATTCTCCTTTCCCGCTGCGAGGAGCGGAATATACGCTATCAATGCCTGAGGTTAGACCCAACTAACTTACGAACAGTATACAGGTTCTTACCGCGAAAGTCAATCTCCCGCGAAAAATTAACGGAAATCCGCGTATGATATAAACGGGGCTGGATATAGTTAATAATAGAAAAAAGCGAAAAGAGGGCGGGCATGGACAAGGAAGAGCGTTTAAGACGGCAGCGGGAATTTCTGATAAAATTTGCATACTGGGCGGTATGGGGATGCATCGCCATTTTTCTGATAAAGCTTGTGGGACCGGTGCTGCTGCCGTTTGTCGCGGCATTTCTCGTGGCGTGGCTGTTGTCTGTCCCGGTCGCGTTTGTGTCCGGACGTATGCATATCAAGCGGAGTCTGGCGGCGATTGTTATCGTTTTTTTATTCTACGGGCTTGTCGGAGCGCTTCTGTATTTTCTGGGAAACAGAGTTGTGCTGCTGATACAGGGAATTGCGGGAGAACTGACGGAATTTCTGTCGCATACCATTTTTCCGATGCTTCAGAATTTCTGCGGGTGGCTGGAACATGTCACAGGAGGAATGACAGAGAGCGCCGCGGTGCGCACTGCCGGTCGCGAATCCGCGCAGGCAATCTCACAGGCGGGGCAGATGGTATCCGGTATTTCAGGGACGTTAATCGACGCTGTTTCGGGATTTGCAGCGATGATTCCAAGCGCATGCATGAAGGTGCTTCTTGCAATCATTGCAACGGTTTTCATGGAGCTTGATTTCCCGGGGATTCTGCAGTTTTTAAGAAAGCAGGTGCCCAGAAAATGGCAGAACACGGTCTTTGGCATAAAGGACTATGTGATGGGAACGATGGGAAAATGCGTGCTGTCGTATGTGCTGATCTTTTTTATGACGTTTGCGGAGCTTTCAGTCGGATTTCTGGTGCTGCAAATTGACGGGGCGTTTGCGATTGCATTCATCGTCGCGATACTCGATATTCTTCCGGTGCTTGGAACGGGAACGGTGCTCATTCCGTGGTCGGTCATCGCATTTGCAGGCGGCAATTTCAAGATGGGCATCGGTGTGCTGGGGCTATATCTTATTATAACTGTAGTGAGAAATATTGTTGAGCCAAAGCTGGTCGGCAGCCAGATGGGACTGTCTCCGGTCGTCATGCTGCCCTGTATGATTTTGGGACTGAATTTTTTCGGCATTGTCGGACTGTTCGGCGTGCCGCTTGCAGTGGCGTTTTTAAAGGATTTAAACGACCGCGGCGTGATTCATATTTTTGAAAGCGGCGACTGAAAAATGTGATTTTTCTGCTCTATAGGAAAGATCCTGTCACATTAAAGTGAGTGGCTACGATTCCTATAGAGCAAAGGTATTCCTCAATTCTGGGGAATAAAGAGGCAAAAGGCAGGCTTCTTTTTTAGCGTTGAAATTTTATGCTTGTAATATAATGGCGATTGTGTTACATTCTACATATCACATTTATTTTATTCTATATATTCTACTTGGTCTTTTTATCACAGGCAATTCGCCAGACATTCCAAGTGAACAGGTTTTTTGTGTTGCACAGGCAGAAGAAAAAAATTATAATGGAGGAAACCATATGAATCAGGACACACAGTTGAATACCAACCGGGAGTACAAGGACAGACTGTTCAAATTTATTTTCCGGGAGAAACAGGACTTGCTGGAGTTGTACAACGCGCTCAATGGTACAGCGTATGACAACGCGGATGACATCGTCGTGAATACGTTGGAGGATGTTGTATACATGGGAATGAAGAATGACATTTCATTCCTCTTACAGGAAATGTTAAATCTCTATGAGCATCAGAGCACAATGTCTCCAAACCTGCCATTGCGCGGGCTGCTCTATTTCGCAGCATTGTATCGGAAACTGTTAGTGAATCATGAGGATTTGTATAGCAGCCGGAGGATTGCACTGCCGCTTCCGCGGTTCGTGATTTTTTATAACGGAATGCAGGAAGAACCAGAGCGTATGACCCTGTATCTGCATGACGCGTTTCCGGAGAAATACAAAGCAGATGAGGCAGATCTGGATTGCAAGGCAACACTGATCAATATCAATGCGGGGAGTAATCATGACCTGATGAAAAAGTGCAGGCGGTTGGAAGAGTATTCCCTCTTTGTGGAAAAAGTGAGGGAATACCAGCACAAGGATTATTCGATTGAACAGGCGATAGACCTTGCAGTGGAGGCGTGTGTGCGGAACGGAATTTTAGAGGATGTATTGCGGGAGAACCGCGAGGAGGTGCGTTCTATGCTGTTGACGGAGTATAATGAGCAGGCACATATTGAAAATGAGCGGAAGATTGCTGCGGATGAGGCGTTTGAGCAGGGAGTGGAGACCGGAATTAAACAGGGGATTGAAGAAGGAATTGAGACAGGCACAGAGCAATTTGCAGCTTTGACGGAGCGGATGGTGCAGGAGGGACGGACGGAGGAATTGCTTCGGGCAGCGAAAGAGAAAGATATTCGGGAAAAGCTGTATGAGGAATATGGATTAAACCGGTGATATCTCAGCAAAGCAAACTTTTGTTTGCGCTGCTGACATGGAAAAATGTTGAAACTCTCCCCCAAAACGTGTATAATAGTCAAAGAATACGTTTTAACTGTGAATGGAGAGAAAAATGGCAGAGAAGATTATTTTGACAGGAGACCGTCCTACCGGAAAGCTTCATGTAGGGCATTATGTAGGTTCTTTGAAGAGAAGAGTGGAACTCCAGAATTCGGGGGAGTTTGATAAGATATTCATTATGATTGCGGATGCGCAGGCGCTGACCGACAATGCGGACAATCCGGCGAAGGTGCGCGACAATATCATGGAGGTGGCGCTCGATTACCTCTCGGTGGGGATTGACCCGGCGAAGTCCAACATTTTTATCCAGTCGTATGTGACGGAACTGACGGAGCTGACCTTTTACTATATGAATCTGGTAACGGTGTCCAGATTGCAGCGCAATCCGACCGTTAAGGCGGAAATCCAGATGCGCAACTTCGAGGCGAGCATTCCCGTGGGATTTTTCAATTACCCGATCAGTCAGGCGGCGGATATTACCGCATTCCATGCGACGACTGTTCCGGTCGGCGAGGATCAGATGCCGATGATCGAGCAGACGAAGGAGATTGTGCACAAGTTTAATTTTGTTTACGGAGATACGCTGACGGACCCACAGATTCTTCTGCCGGACAATAAGGCGTGCTTAAGGCTCCCGGGAACCGACGGCAAGGCGAAGATGAGCAAATCCCTCGGGAACTGTATCTATCTGTCGGAGTCCGAGGAGGACGTCAGAAAGAAGATCATGTCCATGTTTACAGACCCGGATCATATCCGGATCGAGGACCCGGGCAAGCTGGAGGGCAATACGGTCTTTACGTATCTTGATGCGTTCTGCAATGACGGACATTTTGCGGAGTACCTCCCGGAGTATGCGAATCTCGATGAACTGAAAGCGCATTACCAGAGAGGCGGACTCGGCGACGTGAAGGTGAAGAAGTTCTTGAACAATGTCATGCAGGAGGAGCTTTCTCCAATCCGCGCGCGCAGGAAGGAGTATGAGCAGAGAATCGGCGATGTGTATGATATCTTAAAGCAGGGAAGCAGGGTCGCGAAGGAAGAGGCGGCAAAGACGCTTGCTGAGGTGAAGCACGCGATGAAGATCGATTACTTTGAGACGCCGGAGTTTCTCGATGAACAGCTTGAGAAATATTCGAAAGAAAGCTTATAAGAGAATTTCATAAGAAGAGAAAAGACTGCCATGGGAACAATAGGCTGCGTACAGCCCTGCTGTGTTGTTCCCGTGGCAGTTTTTTACTCTATAGGAAATACCGTGTTGCTGTAAAGTGTGAAAGCCATGATTCCTATAGAGTAAAAGTCCTGCCGGGCGGCAGTACGACCGAGAAGCAGGCGCCTCCGCCGGGGACGTCGGTCACAAAAATTTTGCCGTGATGCGCCGTCACGATCTCCTTTGCAATGCACAGACCAAGTCCGTAGTGTTCCTTGCTTGTGCGTGACTGCTCCGCCCGGTAGAACCGCTCGAAAATGAGTTTTTTGTCGCAGTCGGGCACACCGCATCCGTTGTCCGATACGGTAAAGCAGACGTTCTTTGCGGCGGACAGGGAGAGGGTGACGGTTCCGCCCTCTGGCGTGTAGGATAGGGCATTGTCGACGAGGATGGAGAGCACCTGTCCGATGCGGTCGGCGTCTAAGGAGCAGCTTAAGGAGCTGTTCTCCGGCAGGACAATTTTCAGGGAAATTCCTTTTCCGGCGGCGAGCAGTTCGTATTTCTCATATGCGGCAAGAAGCAGCTCGTCGGGCTGGCAGTCGGACATATGCAGGGCGAGCGAATGCGCGTCGGAGTTCGTGAGCACGAGCATATCCGAGATCAGGCGCTGCATCCTGAGCCCCTCCTGCGTCAATATGGACATAAAATGGGAACGACAATCATCGCTGTCAGCTTTCGCTAACGCCTCAAGCCCCGACTGCATCACGGCAAGCGGTGTGCGCAGCTCATGCGAAGCGGAGGCGACAAATTCAGACTGCCTCTTTATGTTCTCTTCGAGCGGACGCAGCATAAACCCGGTAAATTTCCAGGAAAAGACACCAAGCAGGGAGAGCGCGGCAAGGTCGGCGGCAAGAAAGGCAAGCCGCTGCATAAGAAGCTGGCGTCCTCTGTCCGCAAGCGGATAAAAGAGCAGAAAAGAGAGTGTTCCGTGTGCCTTTGGAATGGTTCCGGCAGAGACATAATAGGAGCTGCCCGAAGCGTCGCGAAGCTCAAATTCGGTATGCGCTGAAAGCTGCCTGTCAGACGAAGCGAAAATGTCAAGACCGTAGGAAGCTGCGGCTGTGTCAATGGCAAGGCGAACGCAATCCTCACCGGGCGTCGTCTGTGTTCCGGCAAGATGGTACAGATAGAGCGGGGAACCGTTATCATAGCAAAGAAGCTCGAACTGCTTTTTCTCCGCGAGCTGATTTATCCACTGCAGTGAGACGGCGTCCTGCTGCTGCAGTTGTGTGAGAACGGAAGCTGCTTCATTTGAAAATGCAGCGTAGTTGTTCTCTTTCAGACTCCGTTCGGAAATAAAAAGGCAGAGAAAGGTCAAAAGTATAAGAATTGATCCGGTGACTGCCGTACAAAAAAGTGTCATTTGCAGATGAAATTTATGAAACATGTGGATTCTCCAATCGGTAGCCCACACCGCGGATCGTGGAGAGGGCTAAGGCGCTGCCTACAGTGTCAAGGCGTTTGCGCAGAAAGTGGATATAGGTGTCGAGGTTGCTCTCTTCCACGGCGGCGTCCGCGCCCCAGACGCGGGAGAGTAAGACCATGCGCCGCAGCACGGTATCCGGTTCCCGTAAGAAGACTTCGAGCAGACGTCCTTCGCGCCCGGAGAGCAGAAGACTTCCGGCAGGGCCGGTCAGCTCGCGCATGCCGGAATCGTAGGAGATATCGCCGAAGGAAAGCGCCTCGTGCGCTTCCCATTTGCCGCTGCGCCTTCCGAGCGAGCGGATGCGCGCCAGAAGCTCTTCAAAGGCAAAGGGCTTTACCATATAATCATCCGCGCCCATATCCAGTCCCTCGATGCGGTCGTAGAGTTCTCCGAGTGCGGTGATCAGGATGACCGGAGTTCTGACGCCCGCTTCCCTTGCTTTCTTAAGTACAAGAAGACCGTTCATTGTCGGGAGCATCCGGTCTAAGAGCACGAGATCATACGCGTCCTGTACAAAGAGGTCAAGTCCGTCCCTGCCGTCATGGCAGATATCGATTTCGTGCTGTTCCTTTCTTAATTGGAATGAGAGCGTGTCGCAAAGATTTCTGTCGTCTTCTATCAGTAAAATTCTCATGATTTTTCTGTTTCCTTTCTAAGTGGTATCTTATCACAAATCCCTTTAAAAAATCTTTAAGACAAACAAAAAATTAAAGGCAGCCTTAAAGGAAGCTTAAAGATACTTCTGTTAAGATAAAACCATACACAAAACAATGAATGGGAGATGGAGGTCATATGAGAAAAAGATGGATCGGGATCGTGCTTGCGGTCACAATGCTCATCGGCAGCGTAAGCGGCTGTGGAAAAAATGCAGATGCGTCCGGAAACGGTATGCCGGGGGCAGATGGTGCGCCAGATACGGAAAACGCGCAAGGCACTGCCGGAAGAGGGCGGTTTATGGAGTCGGAGGTTGCGCTCCCGGAGGGCGTAGAGAAAATCTATGCAATGGAACAGCTTGCAGACGGCAGCGTGAAACTCTTCGGAAGCGATGCAGATCAGATGCAGTTTGTTTCGGCGCAGACGGCAGATCTGGGCGGACATTGGGAAGTGCAGAGGGTTGCAGGCGGCGAACTTAATGAGGAGGGTTATATCGAGAGCTGTGCAATCGATAGAGAAGGGACGCTTGCATTACTTGTGAGCGCTCAGAACGAGGCGGATGAGATAGAAAACCGGGTAGGTTATGTGCAGGCGGACGGAACGCTTCGCTGGCAGGAATTGTTTTCCGATGAGGCGGTCTATATGTGGGAATGCAGATTTGATGCTTCGGGTAATCTGCTCTGTCAGGGCGCTGGGGGAAATGTCTACAAAGTCGATTCCGCGACGGGAGAATGCACGCTGTATTGCGATACGGAAGGCGAGACTTCCTTCTATTTTGGGGTGGCGGACAATCTGGTGATTGTTGTGACAAGTCCGGGCGGAATTATGGTGTACGATGCGGCGGACGGCGGCAGGCAGACGGACGGCGCAGCATTAAATGAACTGCTGGCATCCGGCAGTATGATTTCTGACAGCACCAATGAATACAAGCATATTGTGTTTCATGGAGGTGCAAAGGAGGGACAGATCATCTATGTCTGCCATGACGGCATCTATTGCTATACGCAGGGCGGAAGCGTCAGTGAACAGTTTGTGAACGGCTCGCTGACGACGCTGGGGGACACGACGGTGAACTTTGTCTGTGCACTGATGCCGGATGAGGACCATTTCCTGGCTGCCATACGCGACGGAAACGGTCGGTATAAGCTTTTAAAATACTCCTATGACAAGGATGCGCTGGCAGTGCCGGAAAAGGAGTTAAAGGTCTATGCGCTCAGGGATTCCGCGTATCTGCGTCAGGTGGTGTCTGCTTACCAGCACACATACCAGGATGTGTACGTCAATCTGCAGATTGGGATGTCGGGAGAGGACGGCATAACGGCGGAGGACGCGCTTCGGGTATTGAATACGGATATTCTTGCGGGAAACGGACCGGACGTGCTGATTCTGGACGGTATGCCGGTGGACAGTTATGTGGAAAAGGAAATGCTCGCAGATCTTACGCCTTTGGCAGAAGAGCTGCGCGCAGGGGACGGATTGTTTGAAAATATTGTTTCTGCGTATGAGCAGGACGGAAAAATCTATGAGCTTCCGGCGCGGTTTTATCTGCCGATTATTGTAGGAAAACCGGAGGCAGTGGAGGCTGGCGCTGCACTTCCTGGCCTTTGCGATTACACAGAGGCGTTAAAGGAGAACGGCAGCACGAAGATATTGGGCGGGGCATCGGCGGAGAGCTTCCTTGAGACGCTTTATCTGGCGGATGCCGGAAGACTCCAAAAGAGTGACGGCACAGCAGACAGAGAAGAACTTGCGGCATGGCTTGCAGCAGCAAAGCGGCTGTATGATCTGGAAAATCATGTGGATGATACGGTAGTCAGTTATGCAGGGGCGTCGGACCTTTCGCTGCAGGGCTCAGAAAATTCGTTTGGCATTCTGATGGGAGAGTGTGAGCTTTCCATCGGAACGCTGACCGGCATGTCCATGCTTCCTACGCTGCTTGCAGTCGTCCATGAGGCGGGCGTTACGTATGATGTCGCAAACCGTGATCTGACAAGGAGCTTCATTCCTTATCAGAAGGTGGGGATTGTAAACGGTACGGGACAGATGGAAGAGGCGCAGAATTTTGTCCGGACGATGTTTGGCAGCGAGTGCGAACGCACACTGGAAAATGGTTTTCCGGTGAACCGCGCGGCGTACAACGGTATCTGTGAGGATGTGAAAGAGATGTTCGGCGATGGCGCAGGCATTGCTGTTTCTACAGATGAAGGGGTCAGCCTGGAGGTAACGCTTACAAGCCCCACAGAGGAGGAACTTGCGGCGTTTACCGCCATACTTGAGAGCCTGAATACGGCGGCAGATACGGACGAGGTGGTAAAAGAGCTTATCATAGAACAGGCGAAGAGCTGCCTGCTCGGGGAAAAATCGGTGGAGGATGCATGTGCGGAAATTGAGAAAAAGGTCAATCTGTATCTTGCGGAATAAGCTGTCAAAAAGGCAGCTTGCGGGAATGCTCTTTGTGCTGCCGGGATTCTCTGGTGTCCTCGTGTTCTGCCTGATTCCGTTCGGGGATGTGGTGAGGCGTTCTGTGGTGCGTTCCGACGGAAGCTTCTGCGGACTTATGAATTATAAAACGGTGCTCTCGAATGAGGCGTTCCTGCTTGCCGCGCGCAATACGCTCCGGTTTACGGCAGTCTGCATCCCGCTGCTCTTTGTAATCGCATTCGCGCTTGCCCTGCTTCTTGGGCAGGCGGGAGCGCGTGCAAAATGGTACAAAAGCGCGCTGCTCGTACCGTTTGCGGTTCCGGCGGCAAGTGTGGCGCTGCTCTGGCGCGTCCTCTTTGACACAAAGGGATTGATAAACGGCGCGCTCGCAGCTTTTGGCAGGGCGGGCGTGGACTGGATGAATACGGGAAATGCATTTTATGTGCTTGTGGGAAGCTATCTCTGGAAAAATACCGGATATGTGGTGCTTCTGTTTCTGGCGGCGCTGGCGCAGATCCCGCAGACGATTTATGAGGCGGCGCGCATGGACGGCGCGGGGCGGATGGCGTGTTTTAGATATATCACACTGCCGGGCATCCGCTGTGCTTCATATACGATTCTGGTGATTTCCCTGCTGAACTCTTTTAAGGTGTTCCGGGAAGCTTATCTTGTCGCGGGGAGCTATCCGCAGGAGGACATTTATCTGTTGCAGCATGTGTTCAACAACTGGTTCGTTCGTATGGATGTCGGTAAGATGTCGGCAGGGGCGGTGCTTCTTGCGCTGGTTATCGGCGCGTGCATCGGAGGCTTGCAGAGGTTGTGGCAGGGGAAAGAGGCATGACGGGGGAAAAAACAGATATGACAGGGTGGAAAATATGTATGGACAAAGACGGGAAATATGAAATTACAAATACAGGAAAGAAATGTACATATAATGGGAGAGCAGGAAAATGCTTCGGAAAAGCTATGACAGAGCTTTGCCTTGCAGCGGCGGCGCTTTTTATGGTAAGCCCGGTCCTGTTTCTTGTGACCGGTAGTCTGATGGGCGATGGAGAGGCGAAGGCGTATCTCGGTCCTGTGCTCTTTGACGCGGAAGGGTTTGCGACATGGCGTCTGCTGCCGCGTTATCCGACCTTAAGAAATGTGGTCGGGCTGCTTTTGGATTCCCCGGAATTTTTTACAATGTTCTGGAATACGATGAAGCTTTCGACAGCGACAATTGTGGGACAGCTCGTCTTTGCCGTGCCGGGGGCGTGGGGGCTGGCGCGCTATGAGTTTCCCGGGAGGAAGCTCATCTATAAGCTTTATGTTATCCTGATGCTGCTGCCGTTTCAGGTCGTCATGCTCCCGGAGTATCTGGTGTTGGACAGGCTTGGGTTGATCGATACATTGGCGGCAATCGTGCTGCCTGCGGTATTTTCTACATTCTCGGTGTTTTTGATGTACCGGTTTTTTACAGAAATACCCGAGGAGATCATTTGCGCGGCGCGTGTGGACGGAGCGGGAGAATTGCAGATTTGTGTGTGGATCGGTCTGCCGCTTGGCGCATCGGGAATTTTTTCGGCGCTTTTTCTGCAATTTCTGGAGTGCTGCAGCATGATCGAACAGCCTGTTGCATTTTTAAAGGAAAAAACGGCATGGCCGCTCGCCCTGTATCTGCCGGAGATCGATGCGTCGCAGGTCGGGCTTGCGTTTACGGCGTCGCTTGCGGCATTGCTGGCGCCGCTTCTTCTTTTCTGGATGGGGAAGGATTACCTCGAAGCGGGTATCACTGCGGCGGCGTTAAAGGAATAGAGCAAAGGGAGGAAGCTATGAGCGGAAAGGAACAGAGCGCAGGCAGCCGGACGGCGGCAAGAGGACTGGCGCTGCTGCTGGTGGGAATGCTGGTCTTTACCATGATTTCAAGGGCGGCGGATGCACTTCTCGTGCCGCAGGTCGTGACAGAGCAGCCGTCTGCGAAGATCATAGAGCATGTGGTAAAGGCGGACGCGACCGTGGAGAAAACATCGGAGACTCCGGTTTTTACGGAAGAAGGACTGCTCGTCAACCGGGTGTATGTGGAGGAGGGCAGCCATGTTATGGAGGGCGATGTGCTGGCGGAGGTACTTTCGGAGGCGCTTCGGGATAAAATCCGCGTGCTCTCCGACGAGATTACGGCGTTAAAGCTTACGAACGATGCATTAGCGGCGAATGAAGCGGCGGCGAAAGCGGCACAGGAAAAGGAGGAAAAACGCGCCGTGGAGGATTACGACCGCACCATGCAGCAGCAGATGAACGCGGTGGCGCTTGCGCAGTCCGATATGGACGCGGCGGAGAACGCCATTCATGAGATGGAAGCGCAGGACGCGGCGGGTGCGCTCGCAGATTTTACGGAGGAAGAAAAGAAGCAGAAATATGATGCGCTCTGGACGGATTTCTTTGCGAAGAAGGCGGCGTACGATACGGCTGTGCTTGCGGCGGGCAGCGCCGCAGAGGATGCGAGCCGTGCGGTAGAGGATGCGCAGGCGGCGGAGAATACAGACCACACGGAGGAAATCAACGCACTTGCAATCGCGCAGAAGGAAGAGGCGTTGGAGAAGCTTCTGGCACTGCAGGCATGCGGAGGTCAGATTACGGCGCAGACGGCAGGAACGGTCACGGGCGTCTTTGTTTCGGTCGGACAGAAAACGCCGGACACCGCCGCGTTTACGGTGGCGCAGACAGGGGAAAACATCCGGCTTACGGCGCAGATTTCAAAGGAGGATGCAAAGTATGTCGCAGAGGGGGACGCGGCAACGGCGCAGAAGGGCAGCGTAAAGCAGGAGGGTTTTACGATAAGCGCCATCCGGCAGAATGCGGATGGAAGCTGCGAAGTGACCTTTGTCTCTGAGGAGACGGCAGAGGCGTTTGAAATCGGTGATGCGGTAACTGTCTCGGTCACAAAACAATCCGCGCGGTATTCTGCGGCGGTTCCGACGGCGGCGCTTCATGTGGAACAGAACGGGACATATGTATATGTGATAGAGGAGCGCGATATGGTGCTTGGCACGGAGCTTTTCGCGCGGAAGGTACAGGTTGACGTGTTGGAGAAGAACAGCCAGTATGCGGCGGTGGAAGAGGGAGGTCTTGGCATGGAGGATAAGGTGATCGTTGATTCGGACCGTTATGTGGAGGAAGGCGATGTGGTGCGCCTTGTGGCGCAATGAGGAGGCGGTATCTGATTGAAATGTGCATTTTTCTTGCCGCGGCATGGCTTGGCGTCCTGGGGCTGACCGGAATACGGATTGTAAACGCCCGTTCCGGCGGCATTTTGCTCGCGGCGACAGAGGAATCGGACAGACCGGGAGCGGAGCAGATCCGGTCCGTGCGGGAACAGGAGGCAAAAGAGGAAGAGCCGATTGATTTTACGGCATGGAACGAGACAGAGGAAACGGTCACTGCACTTGACAACTGTCGGAGGGAAGAGACAACTGTAATCCGACTGTGCGGCTCTTCCGAGTACCTTATCCCTTATGGGGCAACTTTGCAGGACTGGGATTCTGAGGGCTGCTTAATCGGTGAGGAGACGGCGGAAGCATTGTTTGGAAGCCGCAAAGCGGAAGGGCTGACCGTCTCATGCGGCGGTCGGGAGTATGTCGTGCGCGGGGTGATTGCCTCCCCCGCAAAGCTCCTTATGATTGTGGATGATACGGGGGAGTTTGCCTGCGATTATATCGCGCTGGGGTATCGCGGCGGCAACCGCAGGGGCGTGGCGGAAGCGTTCCTTTTGCGGCACGGACTGTCGATGCGGCTTGCGGAGCAGACAGGGTTTAGGCGGACGCTTGCGGTGACGGAGCTGCTCCCCGGGAAGTGGTCGGATTTTGACGGGTGGAATAGGAATTTTATAGCATGGAGAGAAGGGAAAATCGCGCAGAAGAGCATTGCGCCAAGTGTTTTTGTGACAGAGGCGCAAGGAAAGAGAAACGCCGCAGCGGGTGAACTGGCGGCGGGGGTTTTGCTTTTTGCCGCCGGAATTTTTGAAACGAACCGTACGCGCCGGGATCTGTAATGCCCGGCGTATGGTAACAAAATGTTTTCATGCCGTCTTTAGATTGGCGCCGATACAGCCGATATAAAAAGTGATAAAAGGAATTATCAGACGGTTGCAGATGCAGGAAAATGCGTCTGCCAGAGAGGAAAGGACAGGGATGTAGCGATGGGACAGTTGAGCAGTAACAGCGCCGTTGGAACTTATGCGGCAGATTATCAGTATCGTGCGAACAAGGCGGAGACGGAGAAGACAAAGGAAAGCGGCAGCGCCGAGAAGAAGAGCCGTGTGTATGGAAGAACGATCGGCACGCCGGAGCTTTCGGAGAAGGCAAAGAAGTATTATGAGAAGCTGAAAGCGAAATATTCCAATATGGATTTTATTCTGGTATCGCCGGACAAGAAGGAAGAGGCGGAGCGCAATAAGGGCATGTATGCAAGCTCAAAGGAGCTTCTGGTGCTGATTGACTCTGATAAGATTGAGAAGATGGCGGAGGATGAGGTGTATCGTTCCAAATATGAGGGCATCTTAAGCATGGCGTCGGCACAGGTGAACCAGATGAAGCAGGAGCTTGGATCGAAGGGAGATTCCGTCCGTTCCGTTGGCATGAGCTTCGACGACCACGGAAACGCATCGTTTTTTGCGGTGGTAGACAAGTCTCTGGCAAAGCAGCGCGAGCGTATCGAGGAGAAGCGCGCAGAGGCGAGAGAGGACAGGAAGGAAGCCGCGAAGAAAGCGGACGAGAAGGCAAAGGCGGATAAGACTGCTGGAAAAGGCGACGAGGTGACAGTCACAGCGTCCTCCTGGGAGGAGCTGCTCAAAAAGATCGACAGGGTCCTCTATGAGGAGCGTGCGGATTCCCTGATGACGGACGCTGAGAAGAAGGTAGGCCAGTCCTTCGACTATACAATTTAAGACAACAGCGCACAAAGGGCGTTCGGGAATGCAGAGCTGCATTTCCGGCGCCCCTTTTTTCGGGGAAATTCTTAAGAAAAATTAAGAATTTTGTCAACAAAAAATCACGAATCTCTATTAAATAATAGAACACTCTATGATACAATATGCGCGTGGATAATGAGCGGTGCCAAGACGTGAAGAAACAAATATCCGTGCTCGCACGGGAATATTTGTTTCTTTGCGGATTGATAGGGCGAACGCCCGTGAACGTGCGGGCTATGCCCGCACGTTCGCACTGCGGAGTAGAATGGTGAGAACTACCAGGGCGAATTGCCCAAGCGTCAGCGATGAAAGAGGGAAAAGTTTGAAAAGTGTATTAGAATATTTTGAGCAGACAGCCGCGCGCTGCGGCGGCAGGACCGCGGTGGACGATGGAGAGCGCTGTTATTCCTGGCAGGAGCTTCGGGAGATGGCGCAGAGGATCGCATCGTCGTTTGTAAAGCAGCAGGACTGGCGCAACAAGCCGGTCGGCATTGTGATGGACAAGAGTGTGGATGCAGTTGCGGCGTTCCTCGGCAGTATGTATGCCGGAGCGTTTTATGTACTGATTAATCCGGAATACCCGAATGTGCGCATCGAGAAGATTTTAGATACGCTTGGAACAGACCTTCTCCTTATCGAGGCAAAATATGAGGACAAGATCAGGGCATGCGGGTATCAGGGATCTCTGATGGATATAGAAGAGGCGAAGCGGTCAGAAGTGCGCGAAGAGGCGCTTGCTAAGGTGCGGCACAGTGCGATGGATACGGATCTGCTCTACGGTATTTTTACCTCCGGCTCGACCGGAATACCGAAGTGCGTGGTCGCAAGCCATCGGGCGGTCAGTGATTTTATCGGGCATTTTGCCGAACTGTTCGGATTTACGGAAGAGGATATTATCGGCAATCAGGCGCCGCTGGACTTTGATGTGTCGGTCAAGGACCTTTATACGGCGCTGTTTACCGGGGCAACGCTGGTGCTGATACCGAAGCATATGTTCTCGATGCCGCCGTCGCTTTTGGATTTTCTTTGTGAAAAGCATGTGACTTCACTGACATGGGCAGTCTCGGCTCTGTGCATCGTGACGACCTTACGGGGGTTCGAATACCGGATTCCGAAAGAGGTGCGCCGGGTGCTCTTCAGCGGTGAAGTGATGCCCTATAAGCATCTTGCGGCATGGAGAGAGGCGCTGCCGGACGCGAAGTTCGTGAATCTGTACGGACCGACGGAGATCATCTGCAACTGTACCTATTACCGGGTCACGGGAGAGGAGGCAGAGAGTGCGCCGCTTCCAATCGGAGCGGCATTTCCGAACCGGAGGGTGTTCCTGCTGGATGAGACGGGGCACGAGGTAAAAGAAGCGGGAAAGCCGGGAGAAATCTGCGCTGCAGGCACTTCTCTGGCATCGGGGTACTACAATAACCCGGAGGCAACGGCAAAGAGCTTTATACAAAATCCCCTCAACCCTTATTATCCCGAGACGATTTACCGCACCGGGGACATCGGTTGCTACAATGAAGCGGGGATACTCTGCTTTATGGGACGGAAGGACTTTCAGATCAAGCGGATGGGACACCGCATCGAACTGGAGGAGATACAGCTTACGCTCGAGAAGGCGGAGGGCGTGGAGCGCGTCTGCTGCGTTTACGGGGAACAGGAGGGCAAGCTTGTGGCATTCTACGCCGGGGCTGCGGATAAGAAGGAACTGCGCCGGGCGGCAAGAGAGCAGATGCCGGGCTTTATGATTCCCGATACGTTTCTGCAGATGGAGCAGATGCCGCTCACGAAGAACGGCAAGATTGACAGAGCGGCGCTTTGGAGCCGATATAAGGAGGAGAAGAAGAAACGATGACGCAGGAACAGATAGAACGCATGACGGCAGAATTTGATACCCCGCTGTATCTGTTCGATCTCGACGTGCTCCGTGAGGATATTGCCGCGATGAAAGAGGTGCTGCAAGATCATGTCTCGCTTTGCTTTGCAATGAAAGCGAACCCGTTTCTTGCAAAGGAGATGGCGGGGCATGTGGAACGAATCGAGGTGTGTTCTCCGGGCGAGCTCAGAATCTGTATGGCGCAGAATATTCCGATGTCCAAGGTGGTGCTCTCGGGTGTCCTAAAGGAAGAGCGCGACATCGAGGAACTTCTTTGCGGCGGCGAGCTCCCGCTCTTTACGGCGGAGTCAGGGGAGCAGGCGGAGCTGCTTCGCCGTCTGGCGAAAAAGCACGGCCGGAATATTTCGGTTCTGCTCCGCCTTACCAGTGGAAATCAGTTCGGAATGGATGAGGCGGTGCTGCTTGACGAGGCGGAGGCGCTTTTGGACTGTCCTTTTACGGAGTTCGCGGGTATTCATTTCTTCTCGGGAACGCAGAAACGCAAGAGTGAACAGATCAGGAAGGAACTGGAAATGTTAGACGGGCTGTGCGCACGCGTAAAGGAGCGCACGGGAAAGGCTGTTTCGCATCTGGAATACGGACCGGGCTTTGGCGTGGAGTATTTTAAGGGAACAAAGCCATGGGGCTGCAGGGAGGCGCTTGGCGCGCTTTCTGATGCGTGTGAATGCGCTAAAGCCCTCACGTTCGGCGGTACGGTTACCTTTGAGATGGGAAGATTTCTCACCGCGATGTGCGGCAGCTTCGTGACGCGCGTGCGTGAGGTGAAGGAAAACGGCGGCGTGCGGTATTGTCTGGTGGACGGAGGAATGCACCACATCAATTATGACGGACAGGTCATGGCGATGAAGACGCCGCACTGCACACAGTTCCCGGCGAGGATGGACGAGGAGGAAGCGGACTACTGCATCTGCGGGGCGCTGTGTACGGCGAACGATATTCTGATCCGCAAATATCCGCTGCGGGGAATCGGACCCGGCGATCTGCTGGTGTTCGAGCGGACGGGCGCTTATTCCATGACCGAGGGAATGTCGCTTTTCTTAAGCCGGAATCTTCCTGCTGTGGTGTGCTATAGCAAAGACGGCGGTTATGAGGCGCTCCGGAAACAGACGCCGAGCTATCCGCTCAATATGCGGATGCCGGAGAATAAGGCAAATGCAGGGAAAACATGAAAAAGCAAGATGACGGCTATAATTCATAGAATCAGTTAAGAAAGAGGGAGATTAAGATTATGGAAGAATTACTTGAGATTTTAGAGGAAATTAACCCGGATGTAGATTACGAGACATGTACGACATTGATTGACGACCATATTCTGGATTCGTTTGCGATTTTATCGCTTGTATCTGAGCTGGAGGACGCATTCGATGTGCAGGTGTCGCCGGGCGATATGGTCGCGGAGAATTTTAACTCGGCAGAAGCAATCTGGAATATGGTAAAGAGACTGGAGGAAGAGGGCTGATATGGCTTATCACACATTACTGTTTCTGCTGGTGTTTCTGCCGCTCGTGCTGCTCATTTACCAGATTATGCCCAGGAAGTTCCGCCCGGCGGTACTTCTTGCCGCAGGGTATGCGTTCTTTTTTTCATTCAGCAGATTCCTCTTTGTATACCTGATCGGTGCAACAATCGTGATGTATGCGGCGGGGCTGCTGGTAGACAGGATGCAGCAGCGCTTTAAGGAACAGAAAAAGGGAATGGAACGCGCCGCTGTTAAGACGCTGAAAAAGCGTGTGACGGCGAGAGAGCGCTGGGTCGTGGCAGGGGGCGTGGTGCTTCTTGTAGGGGTGCTCGCGGTTGTCAAATATTATAATTTCTTTGCGCAGAATCTGACGGAGCTTCTGCATCTGTTTTCTATAGAGGGAGGCTTAAAGACGGTCACGTTTCTGCAGCCGATCGGAATCTCGTTCTACACGCTTCAGGCGGTAAGCTACATCGTGGACGTCTACGAGGGGAAAATCCGGGCGGACCGCAATTTCGGAAGAGTCGCTTTGTATATGGCGTTTTTCCCGCAGATTATGGAAGGGCCGATTGCCAGATATGAGCAGACGGCTGCGGCTCTCTGGCAGGGAGCGCCGCTTTCCTACCGAAATGTGTCGATGGGAGCGCAGCGCATCCTCTGGGGCCTGTTCAAGAAAATCGTGATTGCAGACCGCCTCAATGTGGTGGTCGCTGACATTTTTACTTATTATCAGAACTACGACGGCGCGATTCTGGCGCTTGGCGCGGTGGCATATACGACGCAGCTTTACAATGAATTTTCCGGCTGTATGGATATTGTCATCGGAACGGCGGAGATGTTCGGCGTCACGCTGCCGGAGAATTTCAGACAGCCGTTTCTGTCAAAGAACGTATCGGAGTTCTGGCGCAGATGGCATGTGACGCTCGGCGCATGGCTTAAGGATTATATCTTTTATCCCGTCTCGCTTTCCGGCTGGGTGAAAAAGCTCGGAAACCGCACAAAGGAGCGGTTTGGAAAGCACGGCGCGAAGATCGTGGTCTCCGCCGCGGCGCTGTTTCCGGTCTGGCTGATCAACGGTCTGTGGCATGGTCCGCAGTGGAGTTATATTTTCTTTGGAATGTACTATTTTGTACTGATCATGGCGGGAATTGTATTTGAGCCGCTGACTGCGCGCTTCCATGAGCGTCATCAGAATCTGGCTGCGCACAAAGGATTTATGGTATTCCAGATTGTCCGCACGACGATACTTGTCGTTATCGGAGAATTGTTCTTCCGGGCGCCCGGTCCCAGACAGGGACTTGTGATGTTAAAGCAGATTCTTACAAACTTCCACATCAGTGCGCTTTTTAGCGCGCCGATGGCGGAGCTGGGGCTTGACATACATGACGCGGTGCTCATTTTTGCGGCGGTCGCCATTGTGTTTGTTGTTGGACTGCTTCATGAGAAGGGTGTCCATATCAGGGAGCGCATCGAAAAGTTTCCGACGCCCCTTCGGTGGTGCAGTTACTACGCGCTGATCCTGGGCAATCTGATATTCGGCGCATACGGAGACGGCTATCTGGAAGTCGATCTGATCTATGCAAACTTTTAGCGCAGCAACGAGCAGAACCGAAGGTTCTGGAGTCTGCCCGTGGAAGGCTCAGTCGTCTGCCCCGTGGAAGGAAGAACAATGCAATATAGATTTTTGCAAGCCTGCTTGCAAAGAAAGGAAAAAGATGAAAAGGGAAAGTAAGCTGGTAAGGTGTTTCCTGTTTTTTGGAATATTTGCGGTGATACTTGCGGTGCTCTCGGTGCTATTCTACCCCAAGAGCAATACGATAGAGGCGGGCGTTCCGGAGCGCGACGTGAAGCTATCCGGTATTTTCGGTGCGCCGGAGAACTCTGTGGACGTCGTTGTGCTGGGGGACAGCGTGAGCTATACGTCGATTGCCCCGCTGCAGATGTGGGATGAGCAGGGGATTACTTCTTATGTCTGTGCACAGTCCGGACAGAAGGTGACGGAAGCCTACTACTGGCTCAAGAAGATTTATGAACAGCAGACGCCGGAGCTCCTCGTGCTCGAGGCGAATATTCTCTATAATTATGAGAGCTTCGAGAAGGAGACAAACGCCGCGCTGGAGACGCATCTCGGCTATTATATACCGATTTTTAAATATCACAACCGCTGGAAGAACCTGAACGCGGATGACTTCCTTCTGAAATTTGAGAAGGTGGGAAGGGATTTCGCGCGCGGTTATGTCGAGAAGACCGGAGCGCAGCCGTATTCCGGCGGGTCCTATATGAAGCAGGGACGCAAGGTCGATGAAATCGACGAAGTGGCGGAGTTTTATCTTGAGGAGATCAGAAAGCTCTGCGAGAAGCACGGAACTACACTTGTGCTTGTGAGCATTCCGTCTCCGCGCAACTGGAATTATGCGCGCCATAACGGAGTCATGGCATATGCAAAGGAGCAGAATCTTAACTATCTGGACATGAATCTGCACACGAAGGAGATGGGAATCGACTGGCGGCTGGATACGCTGGATGCCGGAGATCACATGAATGAGGCGGGGGCAGAGAAGGTTACCGGGTATCTGGGAGCATACCTGAAGGAGGAATTTGCACTGGAAGATCACCGGTCGGACCCGGCATATGAGATCTGGAATGAAAATGCGGATGATTTCGAGGAACAGTAACCGGCAGGCGTGATTTGAGAAATCCGAAATTATTTCTTAACAAATAAAGGCAATTCGTGTTATATTATACTTGCACCTTGCGGGCGTATCATGTATGATATTTCATGAGTTGCTTTCTTTATTTGTAGGAGGCAAAGCTACGGCAGTCATTTTGACGGCATTGGAATTGAGGAGGATACAGACATTATGGAAAATGAAAATGTCTCAAAGAATTTTATTGAACAGATGATTGATAAGGACATAGAGGAGGGGCATTGCAAAGTCGTTCACACCAGATTTCCGCCGGAACCGAATGGCTATCTGCACATTGGACATGCGAAGTCCATTCTTTTGAATTACGGGCTGGCGCAGAAGTATGGCGGAAAGTTCAATCTCAGATTTGACGATACGAACCCGACGAAGGAGAAGACGGAATTTGTCGAGGCGATTATCGAGGATATCAAGTGGCTTGGAGCGGACTGGGAGGACAGGCTCTTTTTTGCATCGGATTATTTCGACCAGATGTATGAGGGAGCGGTAAAGCTTATCAAAAAGGGCAAGGCGTATGTATCCGATCTCTCTGCGGACGAGATCAGAGAGTATCGCGGAACGCTCACTGAGCCGGGAAAGGAAGACCCTTACAGCACGAGGAGCATCGAAGAGAACCTAAAGCTTTTCGAGGAAATGAAGGACGGAAAGTATGCGGACGGCGAGAAGGTGCTCCGCGCCAGAATCGACATGGCGTCTTCCAATATCAATATGAGAGATCCGGTCATCTACCGTGTGGCGCATATGACGCATCACAGAACCGGAGACAAATGGTGCATTTACCCGATGTACGATTATGCGCATCCCATCGAGGATGCGATTGAGGGAGTGACGCATTCGATCTGTACGCTGGAGTTTGAGGATCACAGACCGCTCTACGACTGGGTGATTGCTGAGGTCGGCGCGGATATGCGTCCGGATAAGGACGATATGGCGCCAAGGCAGATTGAGTTCGCAAAGCTTTATCTTACTAACGTAGTAACCGGAAAGCGCTATATCAAGCGTCTGGTGGAGGAAGGCATCGTAGACGGCTGGGACGATCCGCGTCTGGTATCGATCGCTGCGCTTCGCAGAAGAGGCTTTACGCCGGAGTCGCTTAAGCTGTTCGTGGATCTGTGTGGTATCTCCAAGGCGAACAGTTCCGTGGATTATGCGATGCTTGAGTACTGTATCCGCGAGGATCTTAAGATGAAGAAATCCCGCATGATGGCAGTGCTTGACCCGGTGAAGGTCATCATTGACAATTATCCCGAGGGGCAGACGGAATATCTTCCGGTCGTCAACAACCTCGAGAACGAGGCGCTTGGCACGCGTGAGGTCCCGTTTTCCAGAGAGCTTTATATCGAGAGAGAGGATTTCATGGAGGAGCCGCCGAAGAAGTATTTCCGTATGTTCCCGGGCAATGAAGTGCGCCTGATGAATGCATATTTTGTGACCTGCAACAGCTTTGAGAAGGATGAGAACGGTAAGGTGACGGTCATCCATTGTACCTACGATCCGGCGTCGAAGGGCGGCAACAGCCCGGACGGCAGAAAGGTAAAGGGCACGATTCACTGGGTGGATGCGGCGCACGCGATCAATGCGACCGTGCGGCTGTATGAGAATATCGTGGATGAGGAGAAGGGTGTATACAATGAGGACGGCAGCCTGAATCTGAATCCCAATTCGCTTACGGTACTTGAGAATTGTATGGTGGAGGAGAACCTTGCGGGAGCGAAGGCATATGACAGCTTCCAGTTCGTGAGACAGGGCTTCTTTAATGTGGATGCGAAGGATTCTGCGCCGGAGCATCTGGTGTTCAACCGGATTGTCTCGCTGAAGAGTTCCTTCAAACTGCCAACAGCGTAAGCCGCTTATACATTTCGGGAGAAGACAAGGAGGAATATCTATGAATTTATTATCTGGATTGGAAAAATTCGGTTTAAAGGCGGAGGATACGACGAACCTTTTTGAGGAAGAGAAGAAGACGACGGTGGCTGCTGACGGAACGAAGAAGGAGGCGGTGCAGGACGAGAACAGCTTTCTTCTGGACAAGGCAATCCGCTGTACCGTATGTGATAAAGTATTCAAGGCGAAGATGATCAAGAGCGGACGCCTTAAGAGACTGGAATCTGACCGGGATCTGCGCCCGCGTTATGACGGAATCGACACACTGAAATACAGCGTCATTTCCTGCCCGTATTGCGGTTATACGGCAATCAACCGCTATTTTGAGCATCTTTCTTCTATGCAGGTGAAGATGATCAAGGAGCAGGTCTGCATGAAGTTCAAGCCGGACGGAAGTGTGGAACCGACGCTGATCGATTATGATACGGCGATCGAGCGCTATAAGCTGTCTCTTTTTAATACGATTGTAAAGAAGGGCAAGACGAGTGAGAAGGCGTATACCTGTCTGAATCTTGCATGGCTTTTCCGCGGCAAGGCAGAGACTTTGGATCCGTCGGCGGAACAGGAGATCAAGGAGTGTAAGGAGCAGGAGGAAGCATTCTACGCGCAGGCGTTTGAAGGGCTTACCAAGGCAGTCTCCACTGAGACTTATCCGATTTGCGGTATGGATGAGTGCACGATGGACTATCTGCTTGCAACGATGGCATATCATTATAAGAAATATGATGTGGCGTCAAAATGTATCGCACGAATCATGCAGTCGGCAGCGGCGTCCAAGAAGATGAAGGACCGCGCATACGAATTGAAGGAACAGATCGTAGCAGAGATTAAGAAGACCAAGCAGCAGTAATGATAGAGATAATGATTGATTTGCAGGGGGGAGCGAAAGCTCCCCTCTATGAGAAAATATATGAACATATCAAGCGTGAAATTGTGGGGGGCAAGATTGCAACGGGAGAAAAACTGCCCTCCACACGCCGTTTGGCGGGAAATCTCGCGGTGAGCAGAAGCACCGTAGAGATGGCTTATGACCAGCTCCTGGCAGAGGGGTATATTCAGTCCCAACCCTGTCGGGGGTTTTTTGTATGCGATATTGCACAGTTATATCGTCTCGGGACAGCGGATATGCAGACTCCGGCAGAAGAGGAGCGGGAGAGCGGGGAAGCCTGTGAGGTGGATTTTTCCCCGTATGCCATCGACACAGGAAGCTTTCCGTATAACATCTGGCGCAAGATCAGCAGAAATGTACTGATGGATGACAGGGAGGAATTGCTCCTCGCCGGGGACGGACAGGGAGAATACGGGCTGCGCAGTGAGATTGCAGGCTATCTTCATCAGGCGCGCGGCGTCAACTGTAGTCCATCCGATGTGATTCTTGGGGCGGGAAATGAATATCTGGAAATTCTGCTCGCACAGCTTCTGGGAGGAGAGCGGACGATACTGATGGAGAATCCGGGATATCCGCAGGCATACCGTACCTTTTGCAATATGGGGTATCAGGTGAAGACGGTCGCCGCCACGGAGCAGGGATTAAATGTGCAGACTGTGCGTGACGTATCGCCGGAGCTTGTCTATATCATGCCTTCGCATCAGTTCCCGCTGGGGTCGGTCATGCCGCTTAAGGCGCGTCTGGAACTGCTTGCATGGGCGGCAGAGAAACCAGAGCGTTATCTGATCGAGGACGACCACGACAGTGAGTACCGTTACCGCGGAAAGCCGATCCCGTCGCTTCAAAGCGTGGATGGGCAGGGCAAGGTGATTTATCTGGGGACTTTTTCCAAGAGCATTGCGCCTTCGCTTCGTATCAGCTACATGGTGTTGCCGCCGCAGTTGATGGAGCGTTACCGGGAAAATTGCGGTTTCTATTCGACGACGGTGCCGCGTATGCTTCAGGACATCCTGAAGGAATTTATCCGGGACGGACATTTTGAACGTCATCTGAATAAGATGAGAGGCGTTTACCGCAGCCGTCACGATTTCCTGCTCGGGGAATTAAAAAAACGCGGCTGGGTCAGGAAGGTCAGCGGCGATCATGCAGGATTGCATGTGCTGGTGGAGGTGGATACGACGCTTACAGAGGAAGAACTCTGCAAAAGGGCGCGCATGCAGGGCGTCGCGGTTTCGGGCTTGAAGGAATATGAACTGGAACGTGCCAAGGCAGATACGGAAGTTGTTTTAGAAAGAACGCAGATAAGCGGGGAAGCGGCTGCCAAAAGAGGAGCGGGAAGCAAAGAGGGGGGAAGGAGCGGAGGCTTTCCGGTGCTTCTGCTCGGATACGGAAAGCTCACAGAGCCGGAGATCGCGAAGGGACTTGAGGTGCTGGATGCTGTCTGCGACAGCCGCCATGCGGACTTTTGATTCCGTAGGAAGCATTGCTTTGATATGTTACAACAACATGACATTTTCTGCAGAGTAAAAACTCCGGATCGTTTGAGACGAACCGGAGTTTTGTGTACTTTGTTATTGTGCAAAAAGCGGTGATTTATTCGTACTTATTCTTCTCGCCGATTTCCTGCATACGCATTGCACGGACCTTAAGCGGCAGACCGAACAGGGTGATAAATCCGGCTGCGTCGTGGTGATCGTAGAGATCTCCGGTCGTAAAGCTTGCTAAGGACTCGCTGTAGAGTGAGTACGGGGAAGTTGTGCCTGCCTTGATGATGTTGCCCTTGTAGAGCTTGAACTTTACTTCGCCGGTCACATATTCCTGTGTGGAGGTTACGAAAGCTCTCACTGCGTCGCAGAGCGGCGTGTACCATTTTCCTTCGTAGACGATCTGCGCGAGCTTGTTGCCCATATCCTTCTTGACCTCCATGGTAGCGCGGTCTAATACCAGCTCCTCGAGCTGCTGATGCGCCTCCATGAGGATTGTTCCGCCCGGAGTCTCATAAACGCCGCGGGACTTCATTCCGACAACACGGTTCTCAACGATGTCGATGATGCCGATGCCGTGCTTGCCGCCGAGGCGGTTCAGCTCGCGGATGATATCGGAGACCTTCATCTTCTTGCCGTTGACGGAGGTAGGAACACCCTTCTCAAAGGTCATGGTCACATACTCGCCCTCTTCCGGAGCTTTCTCCGGGGATACGCCAAGGACTAACAGATGATCGTAATTCGGTTCGCATGCCGGATCTTCAAGCTCAAGACCTTCATGGCTGATGTGCCAGATGTTGCGGTCGCGGCTGTAGCTGGAGTCTGCGGAGAACGGAAGATCGATGCCGTGCGCCTTGCAGTATGCAATCTCGGACTCGCGGGAATCCATCGTCCACTTGTCGTCTCTCCATGCTGCGATGATCTTAAGATCAGGAGCAAGAGCCTTGATGGCAAGCTCGAAGCGAATCTGGTCATTTCCTTTTCCGGTAGCGCCGTGGCAGATTGCGGTAGCGCCTTCTTTTCTTGCAATCTCGACCAGCTTCTTGCCGATTAACGGGCGTGCCATGGAGGTACCGAGCAGATACTTGTTCTCGTATACGGCATTTGCCTGAACGCACGGCATAATGTAATCCTCGCAGAATTCGTCGATAATGTCTACGATGTATAACTTGGAAGCGCCGCAGGAGATGGCTCTCTCCTCAAGACCGTCCAGTTCCTCCTCCTGACCGCAGTCGATACAGCAGCAGATAACTTCGTAATCGTAATTCTCCTTTAACCATGGGATGATGGCGGTCGTGTCCAGTCCGCCGGAGTAAGCTAAGATAACTTTTTCTTTCATGGGAAACGTCCTTTCTTTGTATAATTGCGGTTCGTACCGGCACAATCTGTCGCAGTGCACGCGTCCGAATCACTGACTGCAATCAATATACAACAAATGCCGTGGAAAAGCAAGTGAAAAAATATACATATTTGGTGAATGAAAATGCACAAACATGTGCAAAGATGACAGAAGCGGTCTGCAGCGGGCATATAATATAGGGAATAGAAAATTATATTTCGGGAAAATCTTTGTATAAAAAGAAAAACAGGTATTGCATAAAAAGATGAATGGATGTATAATTATGCAAAAATATTTCCCGGAAATTTACAAAAAGGGCTTTACTATGGCAGAGAGGTAGACTAATATAATAAGGATAGAATACGAAAGGCGGATGAAACGATGATAAAAGCAGGAATTATCGGCGCGACCGGATATGCAGGCAATGAGCTGGTGCGTCTTCTGATGGGACATAAAGAGGTAGAGATTAAATGGTACGGTTCGAGAAGCTACATTGATGAGAAGTATGCCAATGTTTACCGGAATATGTTTGAGATTGTGGACGGCGTGTGTCTGGATGACAATATGGAAGCTCTGGCAGAGCAGGTGGATGTCATTTTCACGGCGACGCCGCAGGGCTTTTTGGCAGGCGTGCTGACAGAGGAGATTTTACAGAAGACGAAGATCATCGATCTGTCCGCGGATTTCCGCATCAAGGATGTGGCTACATATGAGAAGTGGTATAAGCTTGAGCACAAGAGCCCGCAGTTCATTGAGGAAGCGGTCTACGGGCTCTGCGAGGTGAACCGGGAGAAGGTGCGGGGCGCGCGTCTGGTGGCAAATCCGGGCTGTTATACGACCTGTTCGATTCTGACAGCATATCCGCTTGTTGCGGAGGGGCTGATCGATCCGAATACATTGATTATCGATGCAAAGTCGGGCACTTCAGGCGCGGGGCGCGGCGCGAAGCTGCCGAACCTCTTCTGCGAGGTCAACGAGAATATGAAGGCTTACGGCGTGACGAACCACAGACATACGCCGGAGATCGAGGAACAGCTTGGCTACGCGGCGGGGAAAGAGGTCACGATCAATTTCACGCCGCATCTGGTGCCGATGAACCGAGGAATCTTAGCGACAGAGTATGCGGCGCTTGTCCGCAAGGCGGATGGAAGCCTTCCGGCTTATGAGGAAGTAAAGGCGGTCTATGACAAATATTACGCGAAAGAGAAGTTCGTCCGCGTATTGGAGAAGGACGTCTGCCCGGAGACGAAGTGGGTCGAGGGAAGCAACTATGTGGATATCGGCTTTAAGATTGATGAGCGCACCGGAAGAATCGTTATGATGGGAGCGCTGGACAATCTCGTGAAGGGAGCCGCAGGACAGGCGGTGCAGAACATGAATCTGCTGTTCGGCTTTGACGAGGCAGAAGGACTGAACCTTGTACCGATGTTCCCGTAGACAATGAGTCGTGCCAAAGCAGTGGGAAACAGACCGGCTGCTTGCAGACGAGGCTGGTTCTGGCTGTTTTGATAGGACGAAGTCCGGGAGCAAGAGAGCATAGCTCCCTCGCGTGCACGACAGCAATAGTTAATTACATAGAAAAGGGATTAGAGATGGAAAATCAGGAAGTAATCATCCGTGTGATGACAATGGAGGATTTTGACGAGGTACATGCGCTCTGGATGGAGATTCATGGATTTGGAATACGAAGCATCGACGACTCAAGAGAGGGCGTGGAGCGTTTCATAAAGCGCAATCCTACGACGAGCATGGCGGCGGTCGCAGACGGCAGGATCGTGGGAGCGATTCTCTGCGGACACGATGGCAGACGCGGCTGTCTCTATCATGTCTGCGTGAAGGAGGAGTACCGCAAGCACGGAATCGGGCAGAAGCTGGTGTGCGCGTGTCTTGAAGCGTTAAAAAGCGAGCATATCAATAAGGTCAACCTGATCGCATTTAAGAAGAACGAGGTCGGGAACCGCTTCTGGCAGGGACTTGGCTGGACGTTCCGCGAAGATGTCAATTACTACGAATACATCACGAACGAAGAGAACGTGACGACTTATAACCCATAGAAACGATGGAGGAACAAATCTTTTATGAAACAGATCAAAGGCGGCGTGACCGCGGCAAAGGGTTTTAAAGCAGCCAGTACGGCGGCAGGAATCAAGTATCAGAACAGGCAGGATATGGCGATGATCTACAGTGAGGTTCCCTGTGACGTGGCGGGGACTTTTACGAAGAATCTTGTAAAGGCTGCCCCGGTCAAATGGGACCAGCGCGTGGTATATGAGAGCAAAAAGGCACAGGCAGTCGTTGTCAACGCGGGAATCGCAAACGCGTGCACCGGAGAGGAAGGCATGGGCTACTGTAAGCAGACGGCAGAGAAGGTCGGCGAACTCCTTGGCGTGCCGGAGGAACAGGTGCTTGTGGCGTCGACCGGAGTCATCGGCAAGCAGCTTCCCATCGACCGCATCTGCGCGGGAATTGAGGTAATGATACCTGCACTTCTCGGCGGCTATGAGAGCGGTCATGCGGCGGCGAAAGCCATCATGACGACTGACACGCATGAGAAGGAGGTCGCAGTGGAGGTCGAGCTTGGCGGTGCGACCGTGACGATTGGCGGCATGTGCAAGGGCTCGGGCATGATCCACCCGAATATGTGCACGATGTTAAGCTTTGTGACGACAGATGCGGCGATTTCACAGGAGCTTTTGCTTGAGGCGCTGCAGGCGGATGTGGAGGACACCTACAACATGATTTCCGTGGACGGAGATACCTCGACGAACGATACCTGCGTGCTTCTGGCAAACGGCATGGCGGGCAATGCGAAGATCACAGAGAAGAATGAAGACTATGCGGCGTTCTGCAAAGCCCTGAATTTCATCAATGAGAGCCTTGCAAAGCAGATGGCGGGCGACGGAGAGGGTGCGACAGCGCTTTTTGAGGTAAAGGTCATCGGCGCAGAGACAAAGGAGCAGGCGAAGATTCTTAGCAAATCCGTGATCACTTCCAGCCTCACGAAGGCGGCAATCTACGGACATGACGCGAACTGGGGAAGAATCCTTTGCGCCATGGGATATTCCGGCGCGTCTTTCGACCCGGAGAAGGTCGATCTGTTCTTTGCGAGCGCGGCAGGAAAAATGCAGATTATAAAGGATGGCGTTGCGCTCGATTACAGCGAGGAAGAGGCGACGAAGATTTTATCCGAGCCGGAAGTGACGGCAATCGCCGACGTTAAGATGGGCGACGCCACAGCGACGGCATGGGGCTGCGATCTGACGTATGACTACGTGAAAATCAACGCAGATTATCGGTCATAGGGTGAGAATGTGAGCACTGCTTACAATGACAAGGAGATTAGAATTATGGAAGAGAAAAATATGCAGGAAGTTTTACAAAAGGCGGAGGTGCTGATCGAGGCGCTCCCATACATCCAGCGGTTCAACCGCAAGATCATCGTAGTGAAATACGGCGGAAGCGCGATGGTGGACGAGGAGTTAAAGCGCCACGTTATTCAGGATGTGACGCTGCTGAAGCTGGTAGGCTTTAAGCCGATCATCGTGCACGGCGGCGGCAAGGAAATCAGCCGGTGGGTCGGCAAAGTCGGCATGGAGCCGGTATTTGTCAACGGTCTTAGAAAGACGGACGAGGCGACGATGGAGATCGCGGAGATGGTCTTAAATAAAGTCAACAAATCCCTTGTAAAGCTTGTGCAGGAGCTCGGCGTCAACGCGGTCGGCATCAGCGGAAAGGACGGCGGACTTTTAAAGGTGGAAAAGAAGTATTCGAACGGGGAGGATATCGGCTTTGTCGGTGAGATTACCGAGGTAAATCCGAAGATTCTCTACGATATGCTTGAGAAGGATTTCCTCCCAATCGTATGTCCGGTCGGAATGGACGACGAGTACAACAGCTACAATATCAACGCGGATGACGCGGCGTGTGCGATTGCGAAGGCGGTCAGCGCGGAGAAGCTTGCATTTCTGACGGATATTGAGGGCGTGTATAAGGATCCGTCCGATAAGAGCACGCTGATTTCAGAGCTTTCAATTGAAGAGGCGCGCGAACTGATCGGGGACGGCTTCATTGGGGGCGGTATGCTTCCGAAGCTCAACAACTGCATCGACGCGATCGAGAACGGCGTATCGAGAGTACATATTCTGGACGGAAGAATCGCGCACTGCCTGCTCCTTGAAATCTTTACGAACAAGGGAATCGGAACAGCGATTTTAGGCGAGAAAGAAAAGAGGTATTACCATGAGTAAGGAATCCTATATCAGGGATGCCGAGGAGAGCATCCTTCATACATACAACCGTTTTCAGGTCGTGTTAGATCACGGGGAGGGCGTCTACCTCTATGACACGGACGGCAAGGAATATCTGGACTTTGCGGCGGGAATCGCTGTGCAGGCGTTCGGGTATCATAACAGGGAGTACTGCGAGGCGCTAAAGGCGCAGGTGGATAAGCTGATGCATACCTCCAATCTGTACTACAATGAGCCGATCATAAATGCGGCGAAGCGCGCCCTAAAGGCGAGCCGGATGGACCGCATTTTCTTTACGAACAGCGGTACGGAGGCAATCGAGGGAGCAATCAAGGCGGCGAAGAAATATGCCTACACAAGAGACGGTCATGCGGGTCATGAGATCATCGCGATGAACCATTCTTTTCACGGAAGAAGCTTAGGGGCGTTGTCCGTGACCGGAAACGCGCACTATCAGGAGCCGTTCGAGCCGCTGCTGCCGGGCGTGCGTTTCGCGGAATTTAATCAGCTTGACAGTGTAAAAGCTTTGATTAATGAGAAGACCTGTGCTATTATTTTGGAGACAGTACAGGGCGAGGGTGGAATCTATCCTGCGACGAAGGAATTCTTAGAGGGCGTTCGCGCACTCTGCGACGAGCACGATATACTTCTGATTCTGGATGAGATTCAGTGCGGCATGGGGCGTACCGGAGAGATGTTTGCATGGCAGCACTACGGTGTGAAGCCAGACATCATGACAAGTGCGAAGGCGCTTGGCTGCGGTGTTCCGGTCGGCGCATTTTTCCTCACAGAGCGTGTGGCGGAGAAGTCATTGGCGCCGGGTGACCACGGAACGACCTACGGCGGTAATCCATTCGTGGGCGCGGCGGTCGATAAGGTCTTAGAAATGATGGAGCGGGATGACATCACCGGACATGTGAAGGAGATTGCGCCTTATCTGGAACAGAAGTTAGACGGACTGGTCGCGAAATATGATTTTCTGACCGCGCGCAGAGGTATGGGGCTGATGCAGGGCGTGGTATGTGAAAAGCCGGTCGGACAGGTCGCAGCGAAAGCGCTGGAGAAAGGACTGATTGTGATTACCGCGGGTTCTGATGTGCTTCGTTTTGTGCCGCCGCTGATTATCGGGAAGGAGCATGTGGATGAGATGGCAGCAAAGCTCGACGCCGTCTTGGCAGAACTCTGATTCCCTGATGATGAGAATATAAGAATGGATTAAGGGAATAAGAATGAAAGCATTACACAAGAAATTGTTATCCGTGTTACTGGTATGTGCGCTGCTGATTGGCGGAGCTGTGATGGTAAGTAAGGGAGTTTCCTCCGCTACAGAGACGCCGGAAAACGCATCCACAGATGCAGAAGGCTTTGCGGAGAGCGGGGAGGCGCAGGAGGCGGAAAAATCAGCTTCCACAGACACAGACAGCGCTGCAGATAGCGGGCAGGAGATAGCGGGGCAGCAGGAGGCGTATGAGAGCGCTGCGGCGGATCTCATTTTCTGGTATGAGGACGCTTCCTACACCGCGTTTTTTGAGGAGGCTGCAGTGCGCTATTTTGCGCAGACCGGGATCAAGGTCTCGGTCGAATGCCAGAGCACGCTTGATTATATCGGCGATATTTATGATAAGACCATGCAGGATGATGCATTTCCGGACGTATACCTCATACCGGGGGATAATCTGGAGGAGGCATACCTCTATGGTCTTGTTTCCGTGAATGAAAAGGGAACGGCAGATACCAGGGCAGTGGAAAAGGCGGTTGCGGCATCGACCTATGGAGACAAGCTGCTCGGCTATCCGCTTGCTTTTAACACCTGTGTATTTATCTACCAGCCGGACTACTTTGGCGCCAGACCGGAGTCCTTGCAGTCGATCATTGATTATTCGAATGAGAATGAACCGGGCGAGAATGTAGAATATCTGCTGGAGTGGGATGTGAACGATGCATTCTATGATTTCCCGTTCATCGGAAACAGCGTGACGTTCGAGAAGAACGAGACGGACGTTATGAACGTCATTTATAATGAGGAGCTGTATCAGCAGGATCTGGAATACTTTGATACGATTCTTGCATCTTTTTCTGTGGATGCGGCGCAGGTGTCCGAGGAACATATTATCGAGAATTTTCTTGCGGGCAGGACGCTCTCGGCGATCATTGACACGGATTCGCTCTACAGACTGGAGGATTATCGCTATGAGCTGATGAAGATGCCGAATTTAAACGAGACGCTTCCGACGGTGACCTGTGCTACAACGGACATGCTGGTCGTAAATGATTTTACCGAAAAGCCGGATGCGGCGGCGGAGTTCGCCCGGTTTGTGACGGTCACAATGGCGGATGAACTTTATGAGTGCAGCGGTCATTTTTCCGTGATCCCGTCAGAGCAGCCGCAGGCGGCGGAGCAGACGGCGTTTGACGCGTATGAGGCGTCGGTGCTTGTGCCGGATTCCAAGGATGCGAGAGATTTCTGGGTAAATCTGCAGGAGACGATTTTGAAATATTTTGATTCATAATACACTTCTGAAAAAAGCTTTCTAAAAAAAGCGGAATGCCCCTTGTCATAGTTCAAAAAGTCCGTTAAAATAAAGGCATCGGGCATTGAGGACTCCTTCATTCGCAGGAAAGAAGGAGAATGCTTATGATGTATACAAGAAAAGGCTTTTTGACAGCCGCATTTCTGCTTTGCCTTATGGCGGGATGCGGAACAGAACATACAGTATATCTGGAGCAGACGACCGCTGCGACAGAGCAGATGGAAGACGGCGGAGATACCGCAGAGGCAGAGGAACAGGCGCAGGACGCCGCAGGCGGCGAAGCGCCGGAAGACGCTGCCGGCGGGAAGAATGCGGTCCGGACGGCGGCGGAACAGGCGGCTGCTGCCGGAGCAAAGAACGATTTGAACGGGACAGAGGCGGACGACGCAGGAGAAGAGCGGCAGGAGTGCTGTGTCTATGTGTGCGGCGCAGTCCGCTCGCCGGGAGTCTACATCTTAGACGCCGGGGCGCGTATTTATGAGGCGATTGCGCTTGCCGGAGGACTTGCGGAGAACGCGGGGCTTACGGCGGTAAATCAGGCGCAGGAGATCTGCGACGGACAGATGATCTATATTCCGACGAAGGAGGAGGCTGCGGCATATCCGGCGGCTTCACAGACTGCGGCAGGCAGCGCGTCTGAGCAGACGGCGCAGGCTGCGGGGGAGCAGGAAGCGGACGGTCGTGTGAATTTGAACACGGCGTCGGAAGCGGAACTGATGACGCTTTCCGGTATCGGGCAGAGCAAGGCGGAGGCGATACTTTTGTATCGCGAGACGCACGGCGGATTTTCTTCCGTAGAGGAAATTATGAATGTCGATGGAATCAAAGAGGGGTCTTATAATCGGATCAAGGACAGTATAAAGGTGAAGTAAGATGGCAAAAAAAGTGCTTGTTGTAGATGATGAAAAGTTAATTGTAAAAGGAATCCGTTTTAGCTTAGAGCAGGACGGGATGGAAGTGGACTGTGCATACGATGGGGAAGAGGCGCTTAAGATGGCGACAGAGAATGCGTATGACATGATACTGCTCGACATCATGCTGCCGAAGATGGACGGTTTTGAGGTGTGCCAGCAGATCAGGGAGTTTTCCAACACGCCGATCGTCATGCTCACGGCAAAGGGCGATGATATGGACAAGATTCTCGGACTGGAATACGGGGCGGACGACTATATCACGAAGCCGTTCAATATTCTTGAGGTCAAGGCGCGCATCAAGGCGATTATGCGGAGAACCTCTGCGGGACAGCCGAAGAAGGAGGATTCCAAGGTGATCGAGGCGGGGGATTTAAAGCTGGACTGCGAGAGCAGGCGGCTGTTCATTCTCGGCAAAGAGGTCAATCTTACCGCAAAGGAATTTGACCTGCTGGAGCTGCTTGTCAACAATCCGGGCAAGGTGTACGGCAGGGAGAATCTTTTGAACCTCGTGTGGGGGTATGAGTACCCGGGGGATGTGAGAACCGTGGATGTACATGTAAGACGTCTTCGGGAGAAGATCGAGAGTAACCCGAGCGAGCCGAAGTATGTTCATACCAAGTGGGGCGTCGGGTATTACTATTCACAGAATTAACAGGTGCTTACAATGTCTAAATTAAAAAGATTAACAGATTTTCTAAAAAGTCTTAAATGCAGATTGTTCCTTTTCTGCATTCTGATCGGAACGTTACCGGGCATCCTGCTTCGAGCCGGGATGCTCGGGTCTTATGAGAACCGTGCAGTGTCGATCCGCACAAGCGAGATTCTAAGCCAGGCGAAGATTCTGGCGAATCAGATTGTTTCCAACGATTATTTTAATAATGAGGATGCGGCGTCCATTATCGACGTGCAGTTGAATCAGCTTTCAACGATTTATGACGGGCGTGTGATGGTGATTGATGAGAGCTTTCATATTGTGAGGGACAGCTATGACCTTGACACCGGAAAGACGATTATTTCCGAGGAGGTTATCAAGAGCTTTTACGGGGAAGAAATCAGTAAGTACGACTCCGAGAACCGCTATATTGAAATGACGATTCCGCTCGTGCACACGGAGCCGGGGACAGAGAATAAAAGGACGATCGGCGTTGTCATGGTCAGCGTATCGACGGACAGCATCCATCTGAATCTCGAGTATCTGGCGCGCAGCACATTAGTCATGGAGCTGTTCTGTGTATTTGCAGTTATTCTTATTTCCTATATTGTTGCGGCGAGGCTTGTCAGACCGTTCCACAAGATGGCGAAGTCGATCGAAGAGATTCAGACAGGTTACGGAGACGATGCACTGACGGTGGACGACTACACGGAGACGAAGCAGATCTGTGAAAAGTTCAATAAGATGCTGGGGCGTATGAAGGTTCTGGATGAATCCAGACAGGAATTTGTATCCAACGTCTCTCATGAGCTGAAAACGCCGCTTACGTCAATGAAGGTGCTGGCGGATTCTATTGGAAGCATGGAGAATGCGCCGATTGAGCTGTATCAGGAATTTATGGCGGATATCGGAAACGAGGTTGACCGTGAGACGAAGATCATCAACGATCTGCTGTCACTGGTTAAGATGGATAAGTCGGCGGCAGACCTTAATATCACGAATGTGAATATCAATGAGCTTTTAGAGCAGATTCTAAAGCGGTTAAAGCCGATCGCAGAGAAGCAGAATGTGGAGCTGGTGCTCGAGAGCTTCCGCCCGGTGAGTGCGGATGTGGATGAGGTGAAGATCACGCTCGCATTTACGAACCTGATTGAGAATGCAATCAAATATAACCGGCAGGACGGCTGGGTACATGTCTCCTTAAACGCAGACCACCAGTATTTTTATCTGAAGGTGGAGGACTGCGGTATCGGCATCCCGGAGGAGTCGCTCGAGCATATTTACGAGCGTTTTTACCGGGTCGACAAGTCGCATTCGAGAGAGATCGGCGGAACGGGCTTAGGCCTTGCAATCACGCGAAGCGCCGTTCTGATGCACCGCGGTGCGATTAAGGTGTTCAGTACGTTGGGAGAGGGAACCATTTTTAACGTGAGGATTCCTCTGAACTATATTTCTTAGGGGAGGAAAATCCTGCACAGCTTGCTGGGCGTTGCTCCATGCAATGGCAAATTTTGCAGGCAAAATTTGCATTTTCCTTCGGAAAACAAGGAGGATTAATTATGAGCCGGAAGGTAAAGCGGATGAAGCAGAAATGTATCGCTTTTTTCCTTCTTCTGGCGGCTGTTCTGGCGTATGCCATAACAGGCTGCGGGAATGAGAAGGAGGAGAGCGCATACCATATTGAATATCTGAATAAGGATAGGAATCGTCTGGTAGAGGTAGCGTATCAGCCTGCAGCGACAGATACGGATGGGCTGATCCGGGAATTTCTCGCAGTCTTATGTTCGGATTCGGACAATGTCGAATACCGCAAACCGATTCCGAACGATGTGGAGGTGACAAGCTATTCGCTGGACGGGGCGCTTCTGACGATTCATTTTGACGAGGACTACAGCAAAATGGATACGGTCGCGGAGGTGCTCTGCCGCGCGGCGGTGGTTCGCACAATGACGCAGATTAAGGGAATCGACTGTGTCGCTTTTTATATTGCGGATGCGCCGCTGACGGACGGCAGGGGAAATCTGGTCGGGAGTATGAATCAGGACAGCTTCGTCGAGAATCCCGGGGAACAGATCAACTCCATACAGAATACGACGCTGACGCTCTACTTTTCCAATGAGAACGGGGATGGGCTTGTCAAGGAGGTTCGCGAGGACGTCTACTACAGCAGTAATATTTCCATGGAGAAGCTGATTATGGAACAGCTTCTCGAGGGACCAAAGACCAGCGGGGCAAAGTCTGCGATTCCGGAGGGCACGAAGCTTGTGTCTGTCTCTGTGGTAGACGGTGTCTGCTATGTCAGCCTCGACGAAGCGTTTAAGAATCAGGATTATAAGGTGAACGAGGCGATTGTAATCTATTCGATTGTAGATTCACTCTCGGAACTGTCGACCATCAATAAGGTTCAGATATCCGTCAACGGTGATACGAGCGGCGTCTATCGCGACAATTTCAAGCTTGCAGAAATGTATGACCGGAATATGGATTATGTTGGCGGAACAGCGGAAACGGTGACGGAGACGGTGACTGAGGAGTAGACAAAAGGAGGGATAAAGCGATTGAAAAGACCGTTGTGTATTCTGGCGGCGTCTTTTCTCTCAGGGATTCTGGCGGCGGCTTATGGAGGAACATTTCCCATGCTGCCTGCCATAGCTATCCTGCTTGCTGTGGTGGTAGTGGGGGCAGTGCTGGGAGCATTCCTGCGGCGCATTGCCCCGGAGAGAGAAAGAAAATACGGCGGCAGATTTTTCGTACTGCTCTTGCTCGGTGCGCTGGCGTTTTGCGCGGGGAGCGGAAAGTATCAGCGGGAGGAACAGAACAAAGCGGCTTATCTGCCCGCGCTTGTCGATGGGATGCGGCTTTCGGTGCAGGGAACGCTTGCGGGAAAGCAGATTCGTAACGACCAATATATCTATGAATTAACGTCCTGTATCATAGGACCAGATCAAAATAACAGCATGTCAAAAGAGCCGGTTCCCTGTAACCGGATTCTGGTGTATTCTGACTCCGATTCATATTCGATCGGGCAAATCCTTATATTAGACGGAACAGTGAAATTATGGAAAGATGCAACAAATGAGGGAAGCTTTGACGAGGAGGCTTTCTATCGGTCGCTAAAATATGATTTTGGCTTAAAAGATGTCGCGGTTCGCGCGTCATACGGCAAAAGCGGCGGCATCCGCGAGAAGCTGTGGCAGCTTCGCTGCCGTTTGAAGATGGTCTATCAGGAGACGATGGACGAAGAGAAAGCGGGAATCATCACGACGATGGCAGCAGGCGATAAGGAGCTTTTGGACACGGAGATAAAGCGTCTCTATCAGGTGGGAGGACTTTCGCATATCCTGGCAATTTCCGGTCTGCACATCTCGATCATCGGGATGACGCTCTATCGGCTTTTAAGAAAAATGGGACTGGGATTTGGGACAGCAGGGATTTTCGCCGGAAGCGTGATGTATGCCTATGGCGTGATGGCGGGCGGGAGCGTCTCGGTACGACGGTCGGTGCTCATGTTCCTGCTTTTTCTTGGCGCACAGGTGCTCGGGCGCAGCTATGACAGCCTGAGCGCGCTCGGCGCGGCGGCGCTTTTCCTGCTGTGGGACAATCCCTATCTTCTGTGGAATGCAGGATTTCTGTTCTCTTTTGCCGCGGTAATCGGCGTTGTATGGGTGGGCGGCTGCGTGCCGTTTGACACGAAAACGCGTGCGGGAAAGTGGGCGGGAAACCTCTTTACTGCCGCGGCAATCCAGCTTACCACGCTGCCGCTCGTGGCATGGAATTACTATGAAATACCGGTTTATGCGCTTCTTGTCAACCTTGTGGTGCTTCCGTGCGTTGGTGTGCTACTTAAATGCGGAGTGCTTGGCGGTCTGGTCGGAATCGGCTGGCTTCCCGCTGCGAAGGTCATCCTGTTTCCTTGTCAGCTTCTGCTTTCCGTTATCAATCATCTTTGTGCGTTTGCAGAAAAGCTGCCGGGGGCAATGCGGATTACCGGGCAGCCGGACGCGTGGCGGATGGCAGTGTATTATGGTGTGCTCGCTGCGTGTACGGTGTGCGCGTATCGCAGGAAGCGTTGGGGGAAGCCGCAGAAAACTGCCGGGGAGACGGGAGAACAAAGCGGACGGCGTAAATTGTCGGAGCTTTCTGCCGGAGAGAAAGAAGAGCGAAGCAGACGGCGCAAATTGTCGGAGCTTTCTGCCGGAAGGATGGGAGAGCGGAACGTGCCGGAAAAGGATGCTGCCGGAAAGAAAATGATGTGCCAACAGGTAATCCGGGCGGTGGCGGTGGGAGCATTGCTCTTGTGTATTCTGTGCATCCCGGCAAAGGGCGGCTTTGAACTGGATGTCCTTGATGTTGGGCAGGGAGACGGCTGTTTTCTTCGGACAGCGGACGGCTATACCGTTTTCGTGGACGGCGGGAGCTCGGATGTCGGAAAGGTCGGAACGTACCGGATTCTGCCCTTTTTAAAATATAACGGCGTGCGGCGGATTGACTGCTGGATCGTGTCGCACACGGATGAGGATCACATTTCTGGTCTAAAGGAAATACTTGCGGAGGGATATCCCGTAGGGCGTCTTGTTCTTGCACGCGGAATCGTGCGGGATGAGGCGTGGGAGGAACTGGTGAGCCTCGCGGCGGAAGCGGAAACAGAGGTGGTGTATATGGACGGCGGGGATGTCATGCATCTCGGAGAAGCGGCGCTTACGGCGTTATATCCGGTCGGAGGAGGCAAGGCGGACGGATGGAGCAAAGCGGAAACGGCAGCGGGGAATGAAATGATTGGCAGGAGCGCGGAAAGCATGACGGGAGCAGCGGGAACATCCGGGGAGGTCGACAAAAATGCAATGTCACTTGTAATATGGTATCAAGATGACAAGTTCACCGGGATTTTCACAGGAGATATCGGAAGCGCACAGGAGCAGGAGATGATAAAGCGGCTGCGGGAGGCGGAGAATATCACAGGAGAGGCAGACGAGTCAGGAGAAGCAGACGGCATTGAAAAAGCAGATGCAGCAGGCTGTCATAAGGTGGATTTCTACAAGGCTGCGCATCACGGTTCGCGCTATTCAAATTCTGAGGAGTTCTTGCAGATGCTTGCGCCGCGCGTGTCCGTCGTCTCGTGCAGTGCCACGAACCGCTATGGACATCCCGCCGGGGAAGCCGTCATGCATATGGAGGAAGCGGGAAGCGCGGTGTTCTATACGATGGAGGCGGGGCAGATTACGATTACTGTGGAAAATGAAGAACTTCGGATAAGGAAATATGGCGAGCCGGGGAAGGTGTATGTGAGGTAGGGGGAGCATTTGGCAGAACGCGCTGGAAATTTCCGGGATACCAGGCATGCTTGTAACCCTGCCTGTGGTATGCTACAATCAATTCATATTGTCCGGTGCGCGTGGACATGCAAAAGAGGAGCTTTGGAGGAAGAGATCATGCTTTGTAGAATGCTGTGGCTGTTTATTATTTATTCGTTTATGGGATGGGTCGCTGAGACGATAGCGGCTGCCCTCCAGCAGAAGCGTTTTGCCAACCGGGGGATGATTAACGGACCATTCTGCGTTATTTATGGATTTGGCGCGCTGGCGATCACGTTTTCCGTGAGCGAGCTTGGAGGCGTGTGGCTGTTTGTCGGAAGTCTGATCGTTGCGACGGTCGTCGAGTGGGTGGCGGGACATCTCATCGAGAAATGGTATCATGAGCGCTGGTGGGACTACCGCAATTTCAAATGGAATCTGGACGGCTATATCAGTGCGCCGACCTCCTGTGTCTGGGGACTGGCGGGCTTCGCCACGATCCGGTGGGGCAATCCGTTATTCATCCGGGTCTACGAGGCAGTTCCGGTTCTGGTGGGCCAGCTTGCCGTGCTCATCATCAGCGGCGTGATTGCCATAGATGCACTGGCTTCGATGATCGTTCTGGCGGGGCGCAGCAAGAATATACGGAAATGGCAGGAAACGGATGAAAGAATCGATTCGGTGACAAGAAAGCTGAATGGAAAGATTTATGACTTTGTCGACAGGCGAATCCGGAAGGCGTATCCGCAGGAGAAGCCGATCGAGGCAGAGGAGAGAAATGCTGCAATTTTTGCCGATGGATGCAGCTTCTATAAGATTGCAATGTTGTTTTTTATCGGTGCGTTTCTGGGGGATATCACGGAGACGATTTTCTGCAGGATCACGGCAGGGGTGTGGATGAGCCGCAGCAGTGTTGTGTGGGGACCGTTCAGTATCGTCTGGGGACTGGCAATCGCGTGTGTGACGGCGCTTTTGTACCGCTACCGCAGCAGGTCGGATTCCTTTCTCTTCTGGATGGGAACGTTTCTCGGCGGAGCGTACGAGTACATATGCAGCGTCTTTACGGAGCTTGTATTCGGGACAGTTTTCTGGGATTACAGCCAGATGCCGTTTAACCTCGGCGGGCGGATCAATCTGCTCTACTGTTTTTTCTGGGGGATTGCGGCAGTGGTGTGGTTCAAGGCGCTCTATCCGCGCGTTTCTTCGGCAATCGAGAAGCTGCCTGTCAAGGCGGGGAAGCTTCTTACCTGGGCGCTGCTTGTGTTCATGACGGTTGATGTAGCCGTCTCGAGCGCGGCTCTGGTGCGGTACGGGGCACGGAGCGAGGGAATCGCAGCGGAGACGGAACTGGAAAGCTGGATCGACGACCATTTTGATGATGCGCGGATGGAGCGGATCTATCCGAATGCGCTGAAGGTAGAATAAGCAGACTTGCGGCGGATTGCCGCTTTGTGATAGAATAACTTCATGAAAACAATCGACGAAGATATCAAATCAGGAAATTACAAACAGATCTATCTTCTGTACGGGACAGAGGATTATTTGAAGCGGCAGTACCGCGACAAGCTGAAAGCCGGGCTGACCCAGGCGGGGGAGGACTCCCCGATGGGCGGGATGCTCTCGGGCGGCGGGGATATGAACTTCAACCGTTTTGAGGGCAAGGACATCAATCCCAAAGAGGTGATCGATCTGGCGGAGACGCTTCCGTTCTTTGCGGAGCGCAGGGTCATACTGATTGAGAACAGCGGCTTTTTTAAGAGCTCATGCGAGGAGCTTGCGGAGTACTTAAGCGAGCCGGCACCGTCTGTCTGCTTTCTCTTTGTGGAGGAGGAGGTCGACAAGCGTTCGAAGATGTATAAGACCGTCAAGAACAAGGGCAGGGTCGTAGAATTTGCCGTGCAGAACGAAGAACTTCTGACGCGCTGGATTTTATCGCGTCTTAAGAAGGAGGGGAAGAACATCACCGGGTCTGTGATGCAGCTCTTCCTCAGTAAGACGGGTACGGATATGGGAAATATCGACCGGGAGTTAGAGAAGCTTATCTGCTATACGATGGATAAGGACGTCATCGAGGCGAAGGATGTGGAGGCGATTGCCACCGAGCAGACATCGAACCGCATTTTTGAGATGATCAATGCCATCGCGGAGCATAACCAGCGTAAGGCACTAGACCTCTATTACGATCTTCTGACGTTAAAAGAACCGCCGATGCGCATTATGTATCTGCTTACAAGGCAGTTTCAGATTCTGTTTAATTTAAAGGATATGGCGGGCAGGGGCTTTGACAATCAGACGATGGCGCAGAAAGCGGGGATTCCGCCGTTTGCGGTCAAGAGAAACCTCTCACAGGCAAAGGGCTTTACTGCGGCGCAGGTAAAGGGGGCGCTCCTTGACGGCGCGGAGTTAGAGGAAGCGGTAAAGACAGGAAGGATGAACGATCAGATGGCGGTGGAGCTTTTTATCATGAAGTATAGCGCCGCCGCGAAATAAATGCAAAAGAAAGGCAACAAAAAACACCAGTATGACGGTACTGGTGTTTTTTCACGACTGGGTTAAGGTCGTGTTCTGATGCTATCTATTCTTCAATTAAGCCACTGTGTTCACAAGCTTGGTCAAGCGGGAAACTTTTCTGGCAGCGTTGTTCTTGTGGTAAACGCCCTTGGAAGCAGCGCTCTCAATCGTAGAAATTGCGTTGGTAAGCGCAGCCTTCGCAGCCTCCTGGTCCTTAGCAGCAACAGCAGCCTCGACCTTCTTGGTAGCGGTCTTCACTGCGCTCTTAATGGACTTGTTTCTAGCAGCCTTTGTCTCTGTTACTAAAATTCTCTTCTTAGCAGATTTAATGTTAGCCAATCTGTACACCTCCAATTTTATAATGATTGTTCGAATCGGCAACGCGCTTGCGTCGCTGTGAAATGTACATCGAAGCCGGACACGGACAGTTCAATGTAAACATACTATAGTAGTATAGGCGATTCTTTTTCTGCTGTCAAGACAAATCGCTAAATTTTGTCAGAAATCGGCGGATATTTTTTCGCGGGAAAGAGAAAATAAGGGTACGGAAAGAAAATACATTCTTATTGCGGGAATGGTAGAAAATGGAGGAGCTTATGTATCAGATTCGTACCGACCTTGCATTAGAGACACAGGAGAAAATGCAGGAAGACCATGTGGAGTTGAAGGGAGTCAGATTTCTGGAGCAGAAGATTGACAAAAACCTGACGATCAGCACGGTAGTGATTGAGACAGAAAACGGCGCAAAAGCGATGGGGAAGCCCAAGGGAACCTACATCACGATCGAGGCGCTTACGATGGATGAGGAGGATGAGGATTATCACAGGGAGATTTCCGTACAGCTTGCAGAGGTCATAAAAAAGCTTGTGCCGTTAGAGAAGGAGGATGTATCGGTGCTCGTCGTGGGGCTTGGCAACCGCGAGGTGACGCCGGACGCGCTCGGACCGCGCGTGGCGGACAACCTTTTTATCACGCGGCATATCATAAAGGAATACGGCAAATATGCCTTTGGGGAAGATACGGTGAACCGGATCAGCAGCATCGTGCCGGGGGTCATGGCGCAGACCGGAATGGAGACGCAGGAGATTATCCGCGGGGTGATAAAAGAGACAAAGCCGGACCTTGTCGTGGCGGTGGACGCGCTCGCGGCGCGCAGTACGAAGCGTCTGAACCGGACCATCCAGGTGACGGACACCGGAATCAACCCGGGGAGCGGCGTCGGGAATCACAGACATGGGCTGAATGAGAAAACCCTCGGCGTGCCCGTGATCTCGATCGGGATTCCAACGGTCGTGGACGCAGCTACAATTGTAAACGACACAATGTACAACCTTGTCACGGCACTCACGCAGAGCGAGGCATTTTCGGCAATCGGCAGTTCTTTAGATACACTTGGGGATGCGGAGAAATACGAGCTGATCCGGGAGCTTCTATCGCCCAATCTCAATACGATGTTCGTCACGCCGAAGGATATCGACGAGTCGGTGAAGCGTCTGAGCTTTACGATTTCGGAGGGGCTGAATATCGCGTTCGGGGGCGGCATAATGGAGAGCGGTCGCGCATAAAGTTAGTTATGCGTATTTATAGAAGAAAGTATCGGAATCAATATAAGAGTCAATACAGAAAGAAAAAAAGAAAAAAGGCGCTGCCGGCTGTCCTTGCAGCGGCAGCGGCTGCCTTGCTGCTGCTCTTTGGAAGAGACGAGAGGCTTGGAGGAGAGCTTGCGCGGGAAGTGGGACAGACATGTTATAGGGATATGCTGGAGTTTTTTATGCCGGGAGTCTGCTTTGGCAGTGAGAAGACGGACGGGACGGTGGCGGAGGAGGTATTATCCCACTTTTTTCTGCTTGCGGAAGAGGAAACGGAAAAAACGGATTACCCGACGCAGGTGGAGAGCGAATTGTCTTACGAGGCGATTCTCGCAAGAGAGGCACAGGATGAGAATTATGTGGATGAAAAGACCGGGGAAGTGGTGTTTGCGGGAGAAAGTGGTACAGGCTTATCCGGAGATGAGAACGCGCAGGCTTCCGGCGAAACTGCCGCGGCACAGGCGGAGGGTGCAGCGCAGGCAGAGGATGCGGCGCAGACGGCAGCGGGGGTTGCCGGACAGACGGATCTGTTGTCCGGAGCGGGGGACGGCAAGGTCGTCAGCTATCCGAGGGAGAAGTTAAATGACTTTGATTATCTGATTCAGAATTTTTATCAGGTGGACAGTACAACGACAATCGATGGGAGCCAGCTCAATGCGGACGCGCTGCTGGGAAAGGATATGCGTCTGACGCATGACGCCTCTACGCCGCAGATTCTTATATACCACACGCATTCGCAGGAGGGTTACGCGGATTCCGTACCGGGAGATCCTTCGATGAGTGTCGTCGGCGTCGGGGATTACCTCACAAAGCTTCTGACGGAAAAGTACGGCTTTAACGTCATTCATCATACGGGAGAGTACGATGTGGGTGACCGTGATCACGCCTATTCCAAAGCTGCGCCTGCGCTCGAGCAGGTACTTGCGGAGAATCCGAGCATCGAGGTGGTCATCGATCTGCACAGGGACGGCGTGGCGGAGGGAACAAGGCTTGTCACGACCCAGAACGGGAAAGAGATGGCGCAGGTCATGTTCTTCAATGGCTTAAGCCGCACGACCAGCACGGGCGACATTGACTATCTCTACAATCCCTACATAGAAGATAATCTGGCAATTTCCTTTCAGATGCAGCTTAAGGCGGCGGAATACTACCCGGATTTTACGAGACGGATTTACTTAAAGGGCTACCGCTATAATATGCATTACTGTCCAAAGACCCTTCTGATCGAGGTCGGTGCGCAGACAAATACGCTGCAGGAGGCGATGAATTCGATGGAGCCGCTCGCGGATATTTTGAACAAGGTGCTGACGGGGCAGCAGTGATGAGAAGCTAAGACTTGCGGAATTGAGAAGCTAAGACTTGCGAAATCCCCTGTCATTTTTGGTTCAGGTGTAGTAAAATATAGGAATCGATGAGGAAGGAAGCGTTCATTTATTTTACGAAGGAAGCTTCGTTTGAATGTGCATCGGCATATCAGAGAAGGGGGAAAGCAGCATGGAAGAGTTTTTGGTTCATCTGGAGGGACCGATTCTGCTGTGGATACAGGAGTATGTCAGAAATGACTTTTTAACGCCCGTTGTGACCTTTATCACACATCTGGGAGACGCCGGATTTATCTGGATCGCGCTCACATTGGCGTGTCTGGTGTTTGCAAAGACGAGGCGGACGGGAGTACTGCTGACGTTTTCCCTGCTGCTTAATTTTCTCGCCAATAATCTGATCTTAAAAAATCTGGTTGCGCGCACCAGACCCTACGAGGCGGTGGAGGGATTACATAGAATCATCGAGGCACAGAGCGATTTTTCATTTCCCTCGGGGCATACCGGATGCTCGTTTGCGGCGGCGGTCGTGCTGCTTATCATGTGCCCGCGCAAGGTCGGGATTCCGGCGATGGTGCTGGCGGTGTTTATCGCATTGTCGAGACTTTATGTGGGGGTACACTTTCCTACGGATGTGATTGGCGGAGCGATCATCGGAACGGCGGCAGCGCTTTTGGTATGCTGGATTTATAAAAAGAAGTGTGACCAGGTACAAAATGCTATGAAGAGGAGAGTGTAAAATGAGAATTTTATATCGCAATGAAGAAGGCTTTTTGGCAACGGTAAATGTATATTATGCTGCGTACAGTGAGGACGATGGCGAGAAGGGGCTGTATATCCTTACGGAGGATGACGATGAACTGGAATTTTGGGGAATCGACAGAAGCATATGTGAATCATTGATTTTGGAACTGTATCGGGAGGGAAAGGTGGACTTGTCCGTTTACCGGGTGACCGGGTGAGCGTGAGAGTAAGGAATTAGCGCCGGAAATGCCGCATGTAAGAGAGGCTATCGCGAAATTGCAGATGTGTAATTTCGCGATAGCCTTTTTCCGGCTCTAAGGCGCACGATAGCGGCGAACGCGCTATACCGACAGATGATATTTTTCCATCCAGTAATTGATCTGGATAAAGTATGCGGCGAGCTGCGGACCCGCCATGAGCTGTCCGAACCATGGCTTGCCGAGATCTCCGGGCGCGGCGAGAAAGTCAAGCGCCTTCTTTTTGTCGATCAGAGGCGCAATCGGCGCGCCCGGGTCGTTTATAATTTCGGTGAGACGTTCTGCGAGCAGCTTCTCATATCCCGGATGATAAGTCTTGGGATAAGGGCTTTTCTTGCGGCAAAGCAGCTCCGCAGGCAGCAGGTCCGCGCAGGCGTCGCGCAGCAGCGTCTTTTCTACGCCGTTCTGGTATTTCATTTCCCAGGGAACATTGAATACATATTCCATGATGCGGTGATCCGCAAAGGGGACTCTTGCCTCCAGACCGGAATACATGCTGGTGCGGTCCATGCGGTCGAGAAGCGTCTGCATGAACCATTTGATATTCAGATAACCGATGGCGCGCCGTCTCGCTTCCTCTTCGGATTCGCCGGAGCGTTTGGGGGCTCTGGCGAGCGTTTCCTCGTAGCGCGCGTGGGAATAACCGGAGAGATCGAGCGACGCCTTGATATCGTCGGAGAGAAAGACCGTGCGCGCGCTAAGGTCGGCGGACCACGGAAAGCCGTCGCGGTTCATCAGTTCGCTCCGGTAGAACCACGGATAACCGCCGAAAATCTCATCGGCGCATTCTCCGGTCAGCGCGACCTTGTTGTGTTCTGCGACAAGGGAACAGAAGTAGAGCAGAGACGCGTCCACGTCCGTCATCCCGGGGAGGTCTTTTGCGTCGACCGCGTCAAAGAGCGAATGAAAAAGCGTGGTCTGGCTGCATTCCAGATATGTGTGGTGCGTGCGGCAGCGCTTGAGCATGATATTGACATAGGGAAGGTCGCGCTCCGGCTGGAAGGCGTTCGACTGAAAATATTTATCATTTTCTGTAAAATCAAAGGAGAATGTATTTAAAGTGTTTCCCTGTTCCCGCATATAGTCGGCGGCAATCATCGTCACGATTGAGGAATCGATACCGCCGGAGAGAAAGGTGCAGACCGGGACATCGGACACCATCTGCCGTCTTACGGCGTCGCGCACGAGAAAGGAAACTTTTTCTACCGTCTCGGGATAAGAATCCGTGTGCTCTGCGCAGGTCAGGTCCCAATAGAGCGTATCGTATACGCCGATTCTTGAAACCGTCAGGTAATGTCCCGGAACGACCTCATGCATCCCGCAAAAGACGCCGTTTCCGGAGGTTCGCGCCGGACCGATGGAGAGCAGTTCCAAAAGACTGTTCTGATCGATGGCGGGGTGGACATCCGGGTGGACAAACAGCGCCTTTGGCTCAGAACTGAAGACGAGGGCGTTTCCTGTCTGTGTATAAAAGAGCGGTTTCGTGCCGGCGCGGTCGCGGTAGAGCAGCAGCTCTTCTTTTGCGTTGTCCCAGATGGCGAAGGCGAAAATACCGTTTAACCTGTTTACAAAGTCGCTGCCGTAGTGCATATAGGCGTAGAGAATGACCTCGGTATCCGAAGTGGTTTCAAATGTGTATCCGGCGGCATTTAATTCGGGGACAAGCTCATCCGTATTGTAGATTTCGCCGTTGTAGACGATTCCACAGGTTCTGCCGTCGCGTGTTCTAAGCATCGGCTGTCTGCCGCAGGCAATGTCGCGGATGGAAAGCCTTGCATGCGACAGCCCGATGTGAGCGTCAAGATAAGTTCCGGCGGCGTCGCTCCCGCGGTGGGCGAGTGTTTTATGCATATCGGTCAGTATATTTTCCCAGAGGGGATGTTTATCCAGAAAATTTTGAGAAAAATCGCAGAAACCAGAGATTCCGCACATAAGATGTACTCCTTTCCAATCAGAAAACGGGCATACCGGGCCTGCCGGATGCCCATAGGCTAGAGATAGTATATGCATTTGGGGCGCAGAAGATGAGAAAAATGGGATATTAACATCCGGCAGAGGAAGCGGTATAATGTCCGGGGAGATAATGCGCATTGCGCAAATCTGATAGAAAAGAGGAAACAGAATGAGTGAGAAAAAGAAAGAAATCCAGATGTCGGAAGCTTTTATCAACAGCGTATTTCTGGCGGTATCGGGAGGTTTTCAGGACGCTTATACATATAACACCAGAGAGGAGGTATTTTCGAATGCCCAGACCGGAAATGTCGTGCTGATGAGCCAGAATTTTATGGCGGGCAGGTGGATGGACGGACTGCGGTATCTGCTGCCGCTCTTTGCATTTGCGCTTGGCGTGTTCTTTGCGGAGCGCATACAGGGGAGATTTAAGTATGCGAAAAGGCTGCACTGGAGACAGGGAATCCTTCTGCTTGAAATCGTGATTCTGCTTGTGGTGGGACTTATTCCGCAGGATTATAACATGGCGGCAACGGTGCTCGTTTCCTTTGCCTGTGCAATGCAGGTGCAGGCGTTCCGCAAGGTCAAGGGGTATTCCTATGCGAGTACCATGTGCATCGGGAATTTAAGGAGCGGCACGGCGGCATTTTCCATGTATCTGCGCGATAAAAAGAAGGAGCAGTTAGAGCAGGCGCTTTACTATTTTGGGATTATCCTGTTTTTTGCAGTCGGTGCGGGAATCGGAGGGAATCTCTCCATGCATTACGGAATCCGCATGATATGGGTTTCAGCGGCGTGTCTTACCGTGAGCTTTTTTATGATGTTTTTTGCGCAGGAAAAACGCATATAATATATGGAAATTGTCTCTGCGGAGAAAATATATGCCGAATGAAAAAATCGAAAATCTGCTCAATCTGGCGCTTGACGCCACCGAGGAGGAACGGGAGAAATCCATAGAGCTTGACGTCGGGTACGACCGCACGGAAAACACATGGGAGGTCATTGTGAAATTCGGGGGCACGACGGAGGAGCTGGATGTGATTCTGCGTGAAAATTTCGGGGAGCAGTACGCGCGCATCCGCATGACAAATCTGCAGAATGAATATGCGATCTTAACGCTTCCGGAGAGTCTGATCGAAGCGGTAGCGCTGCTGCCCGAAATTGAGTATATGGAAAAGCCAAAGCTTTTGTTTTTCGCAGTGAACAACGGAAAACGGGCGTCCTGCATCACGCCGCTGCAGACTGCGGGCACTGCCGTGCCGGGAGGCGGTCAATCCGGAAGCGCTGCCGTGACAGGAGGAGGGGGAGCCGGGAGTACTGCCGTGCCGGGAGGCAGTCAGCCGGGAGTGCCTGACCGCAGCAGAAATCGTCTCAGCGGGGCGGGGGTTCTTGTGGCGGTCATCGATTCGGGAATCGATTATGCGCATCCCGATTTCCGCAATGCGGACGGAACAACGCGCATTCTCGCGCTTTGGGATCAGACGATTCCGTCGGGGAGCGTGGCGGCGCCGGAATTTGGGGAGAAAGCAGAAAGCGCGCCGGAGCGGGCGGAAACGGCAGTTCCGGGAACAGAGGCGGAGGGCGCGCCGGAGCAGGCGGAGGCGGCAGTTCCGGGAACAGAGGCAGAGGGCGCGCCGGAGCGGGCGGAAACGGCAGTTCCGGGAACAGAGGCGGAGGGCGCGCCGGGGCAGGAAGCGCCCGCGGCGGGATATCTGTATGCTCCGGCGGGTTACTATCTTGGAACGGAATTTCCCCGGGAGGTCATCGACCGCGCCTTAGAACAGCCCACGGAGCAGCAGCGCTATGCGATCTGTCCGAGCCGCGACAGTTCCGGTCACGGAACGCATGTCGCGGGGATTGCGGCGGGAAACGGAAGGGCGTCGCAGGGCAGGTACCGCGGTGTGGCATATGCGGGGAGCATGGTGATCGTAAAGCTTGGAACGCCTGGGGAAGGCGCATTTCCGCGGACGACAGAACTGATGCAGGCGGTTGATTACTGTGTGAGAAAGGCAGAAGAATATGGCATGCCGCTGGCGTTAAATCTCAGCTTTGGAAATAACTACGGAAGTCATTCGGGAACGTCGCTGATCGAGACATATCTCGACGATATGGCGAATTACTGGCGCAGCTCCATTGTGATCGGAAGCGGGAACGAGGGCGCTTCCGCAGCGCATACCGCGGGACGGATGCAGGCGGGCAGGACAGAGAATGTCCAGCTTTCGGTAAGCCCTTATGAGCGTGCGTTAAACCTTCAGATCTGGAAATCCTATGCGGATGAAATTTCGGTGTCGCTCGTGCATCCGAATGGGACGGTGGTAGGACCCATCCGGCAGGTACAGGGAACACAGCGATTTACGGTGGGAACGACGGAGATACTCCTCTACTATGGGGAGCCGAGCCCGTACAGCCCGTATCAGGAGATTTATTTTGAACTGCTTCCGGCAGGGGACTATATAGATGCGGGAATATGGGAGATCCGGCTCGTGCCGCAGAAAATTGTGACCGGGAATTATGATATGTGGCTCCCGGCGGGCGGCATCCTAAACGAGGGAACGGGATTTCTCTATCCGAGCGAGGAGACGACGCTCACGATTCCGTCTACCGCCGGAAGGGTCATCACGGTCGGCGCTTATGACGCGCGATTTAATCAGCTCGCGTCTTTTTCCGGCAGGGGATATATGAGAGAGACGAATCAGGTGAAGCCGGATATCGCCGCTCCCGGCGTGGAGATTACCTCCTGTGCGCCGGGCGGCGGCTACACCGCGCGCACCGGGACCTCCATGGCGACGCCGTTTGTGACGGGGAGCGCGGCGCTTCTGATGGAGTGGGGCATTGTAAACGGAAACGATAGGTATCTCTACGGCGAGAAGATGAAAGCGTATTTCATCCGCGGGGCGCGCAGGCTTCCGATTCTGCGGGAATATCCGAACCCGCAGCTCGGCTGGGGCGTGCTGTGTACGGCGGATAGTCTTCCGGAATGACCGGATACGAGTCAGGTTCCTGTTACGTTTTATCACAGCTTCCGGCAGCTATTTTACGATAATAATATATTGCCAGGATTCCGGTAACCACAACAGAGACGCCGTCTGCCGCCGGATAGGCAGCGGCAAGTCCTTCCAGCCCGTGCAGCCCGTTCAGCAGGTACAGCAGCGGAATCAGAAGAAGTCCCTGCCGGAGTGCGGAAGCGACGGAAGCGCCGGGCGCATTGCCGCTGGCCTGTAAAAAGTTCGTGGCAAGATAATAAATCCCGATGAACGGTCCCATGACGATCTGATAAGTGACCAGATGCGCGCCAAGGGAGATGACAGCGCTATCCTTGATGAACAGACCGATGACCCATTCCCTGCCGAAGTAAATAAAGAATGTCAGCACCATTCCGACGCCCACTGTGAGAAACAGAACCTTTTGCAGGATCTCTTTTAGTTTTGCATAATCGTTTCCCCCATAGCAGTAAGCCAGCAACGGCTGGATTCCCATACAGATGCCCATCTGTATCATTGTAACCAGCATAATCGCTTTTCCGGCGGCAGCCATCGCGGCGACTGCCTGTGTGCCGTAACCCACCAGGATCTGGTTGCTGAAGGTCCCCGCAAAGCCGCTTAAAATGCTGCTGATGGCATTGGGCAGACCGAGGGCGAGGACGCCTCCTAAGGCTTTTATGTCATGCGCATAGGAGGGGCGTACTTCAATGATGCAGCGGGTTTTACTTTTTGCCTTATAGAGGAAATAATAGATGAGCGCGATCACATTGCCAAGGACAGTGGCGATGGCAGCCCCGCTGACGCCGAGCTTTAACACGATAATAAAGAGCGGGTCCAGCAGAATATTGGCAAATGTTGCGAGCATTCCGCCCAGCATTCCCGCCTTGATCTCGCCTTCTCCCCGCAGTGCTCCGCCGATGCTGTGGTTCAATAAGATTGCGGGAGCGCCTGCCGCCAGAATGAGAAGGTAGGATCTGGTATAGTCCCACATCTCTTCATTGGCGCCCAGGAACTTTAACAGGGGCGTGCAGAAAAGAAAGCAGAACACCGCAAACAAAATACCGAACAAGATACTTGACCAGACGCACAGGGCGCTGTAGCTGCGCACCTGCTGTTCGTTGTGCTGTCCCAATGCCTGGGCGATTTTCGTGCAGCCGCCGTTTCCGATCATGGTGCTGATCGCCATGAGAATGGAATAGACCGGCATGGCGAGGGAGACGGCGGCAACCTGCGCGTAGTCGCCGATCCATCCTACAAAATACATGTCCGCCATGTTGTAGAGCATCATCACTGCGATAGAGATGAGGGACGGGATGCTCAGGGAAAAAATCGCTCGCCATGCTGACTTCTGAAAAATAGCTTCGTTCTGCATAAATTTACCCTCCAAATAAACAACAAACGTTGATTTTCTTTCATATTTCTATTATAATTTGGGAAAAAAGGGAAAACAACCATCAATAGATGGAAGAGTGAAAGATAAGCAACAGTTTGTAAAAAAGTGTTGCCGAAAAAGAAAAAGTGAGGGAACGAAAAAAAGGTGCCGGAAGGGGGAGACCAGAATGAAGACGGATGCGAGAGTGAGATATACGAGAATGAGAATACGGGAGGCTTTTTTTGCGTGCTTAGAGGAAAAGCCGGTGAATAAGATCACGGTCAAGGAAATCTGCGACCTTGCGGAGATTAACCGCGCCACCTTTTATAAGCATTATGCGGACCCCTTTGATCTGATGCAGAAGCTGGAGGAGGAAGTGATCGAAGGAATGCAGAAAAGCATTGAAAGCAGCGGTGGGGACTCGTCACACAGCCTGCTGCTTTCAATCATCAAAGGCATGATGAATAAGGAAAATTCGTATGCGTTACTCACCTCGCCGAATGGCGACCCGGGATTTGCATCACGTATTTCCGAATTATTCTATGAGGGATGCAGACCGCGTCTGGGAGAGCATATGTCCGGGTGTACCGAAGCGGAAAAAGACGCTGCATATCTGTTCATTGCAGGCGGCTGCGGAAATTTGCTTTCTGCATGGGTGAAGGATGGCATGCAGGCTTCGCCGGAGCAGGTCGCAGACACACTGAGAACCATCTGTTCTGTCTTCATGGAGTCTTACATCCGGCGAAAATGATTTCAATATTCCAGAATCCGCGCAGGATTGTCACAGACCAGTTTCTGCGCTTCCGCTTCCAGACCATTCTCCTTTAGAACCGGAAGAACGTTGCGGATGAAATCCGTAAATCCGGTATAGCCGTAGGAAACACCTCTTGATTTGTCGGTGATATCGTGTCCTAAGACGATCTGGCTGCCATAGCCTCTGCGAAGCAGCTCCACGAGCGCTTTGTTCATGTCATTGTTGTCCGGCAGGGTAGGGGTCAGGGAACCATAGCTGTCAAAGCCGATATTGATGCCCTGATCCAGTAATCTTAACTGCATATCGATATTAACGGTCTTGACGGAAGAAAAATCTTTTACATAGTCCTGATTCGTGCGGGGTGTCCTCACAAAAGAGCCCATATGGAGCATGAGCAGCTTTTCCGGCTTTACGTCAAGGTCAAGGACCATTTTCGCGACGGGAAGGATATGTTCCGCCGTCAGCGGAAACGCATTGTGGATATGGATGGAGCGCCCTGTCTCAGCGGCAGCTTTTGCACAGGCACGGACCGCCTTAAGTTCACAGGGGGCAATCTGCCCGTTTTCATCCAGTGTGTTGATGGCACATTTGAGAAAGCCCGCCTTGACGCCGCTCTCGTCGATTCCCTCATAGATTCCCTTTTTGAATACGGTGACCAGTTCATCCTCCGGCATATTGCGGTATTCCTCCGGCTGTGCGTCCTGAATATAAAGTCCGGTGCAGGTGACAATCTTAACGCCGGAACGCCCGGAGGCTTCCTTAAGACCGGACAGATTGTGGGGCATACCTAAGGGCGAGGCGTCCACAATGGCATTTCCGCCCATCCTTTTAAAATAGTTCAATTCGTCTACGGTATAATCAAGCGCATCTATGGTGCAGCAATCATTTGAAAAAGCTGAGATCCCGCCCCTTAAGTCTGCAAGGTTCGGCATGGAGAGGACCAGCGCCTCCTTTGGCATTTTCGCGGAATACATTTTCAGTACAGGACCGAGGGCGGGGCTGGTATCACACATCAGATGTTCATGCATGGAGGTAAGACCAAGCTCGCCAGCGTCAATTTCCCCGGTAACGGTCATAATTTTTCCCATGATTGTATCACTCCTTAATTTTTGATATAATCATCATACGAGTAATTGACATGGAATTTTTAGAATAATTTTTTTGGAAATTAGCACGATTTTTGTGATTGCTCACAGGGGGATTTGTATGCAGATAGATCTTATGAGACAATTAGAAGAACTGGTAAAAGCATTTGGCATCAGCGTCATGTATTTGAGCAGCCAGATGAATCCTGACACCGAGTATGACCAGGGACTTCGCCGGTTTCTGCAATATCCCCATGATATTTTGGGCGAGATCCGGAATATGGAGCAGTGGTATGAGGAAAAAATGCTCTATATCGCACGGGATTCCTTTGAAGAGTATTATATGAGCTTTCTGATTCCGGAAGCATACCGGAAGGGAACGGAAAAGGAATTTTTCCTGATAGGGCCATATATTATGAAAGAACCGGAGTATATTGTAGAGAAGTTAAGGGACCGGGACCAGTTTCCGGTATATCTGGTAAATGAGCTGAAGGAATACTACTACAGTGTCCCGCTGCTGGTCAATTCGGATGCGCTCGAGGGTATTGTGCTGACACAGATGGGCTATCTCTTTGGGGACAGGGAAGGCTTGGAAATCAGAAGATTTGAGGAGCCTTATATGAACAAGCGCACGATTGAAGAAATGAAGCTGGAGCAGGAACACGGGCTGTCGATGGCGGCGATTGAAGAGCGTTATCTCTATGAGGAGCAGATGCTGGACGCAGTGCGGGCAGGAGATATGGAAAAGGTGATTGAGGTCGAGAAAAAGTTCAAGCATTACCGGTTAAAGCCCAGGGGCGAGGATACGCTGCGTAATGTGAAGAATCTTATGATCGTCTGGAACACGCTCCTGCGCAAGGCGGTGCAGCAGGCGGATGTGCACCCGGCGCATATTGACCGTGTCTCGGAGAATTTTGCCAGAAAAATTGAGAATTGCACGCATGTCAATGAACTGGAGGCGGTAAGTCAGGAAATGAAGCACAAGTACTGCCTTCTGGTCCAGAATCACTCGCTGAAGGGACATTCGCCGATGGTGCGGGACGCACTCAACTACATTGACTTTCATATCCGGGAGCCGTTGTCCTTAAAGCTGATCTCGGAGCAGGTCAATGTGAGTGCAAGCTATCTGTCCACCCAGTTTAAAAAGGAGACGGGCAAGACACTGACGGATTATATCAATGAAAAGCGGATTCATGATTCTCTGGTACTGTTAGCTGCCACAGAGCTGCCAATCCAGGAGGTGGCGGAGCGGGTCGGCATATATGATGAGAATTATTACGCGCGCCTGTTCAAGAAATATCAGAACCAGACAGCAGGGCAGTACCGCAATATGATGAAGCTTACGATGTAGAAGCAGATACAAAAAGTAAATTTGTGCTAGTTTTCTGAAAAATTATTCTAAAGAAAAAAAGACAATATTTCTTATAATAATCCTATAAAACGGCGGAAAATTCCGCAGGAACGGAGGAAGTATGAGAGATATTGTTTTTTTTATGGAAAACTGGAAGTTTGTAAAGAAGGATACAGGTGCAGAACAGGCGCAGCAGGTGCTAGGGGAGATAGTCGATCTGCCCCACACATGGAACGCAAAGGACGGACAGGACGGTGGAAATGATTACTACCGGGGGACCTGTTGGTATATCAAGGAATTTGACAGACCGGATTTTTCACAGGAAGAAGAGGTGTGGATTGAATTTTCCGGCGTGGCAATGCGGGCGGCGGTCTATGTGAACGGAACGCTGTTAAAGAGCCATGACGGCGGATATTCGACCTTCCGGGTAAATGTCACGGAGCATCTGCAGGAAAAAAATGTGATCGCGGTTTTGGTGGATAATTCCGAAAACCGCGAGGTATATCCCCAGAAAGCGGATTTTACATTCTACGGGGGCATATACCGGGACGTGAAGCTGCTTATCGTGCCGAAGGCTCATTTTGCGCTGGACTACTATGGAGGCTGCGGAATCAGGGTGACGCCGGAGCTTGTGGATTCTGAGGGAAAGACCGTGACTGAGGAGGAGATGGAGCAGGCGGCAGTCAGAAGCTATGATGCAAAGGTCTGCGTGGAGGCGTGGACAGAGCAGACGCCGGATGGCAGTACCGTGGAACTTGAGATTCTGGATGCGGACGGAAATAAGGTGGCGGAACAGACCGTGACCGTGCGGGAAAATCATGGGAAGGAATCTCTTTTAATTTCCAATGCACATCTCTGGAACGGAAAGAAAGACCCTTATTTATATACGCTGCGGGCGAAATTATACGGCGCGGGCAAGGCGGAGGCAGACAGGGCGGATGAGGCGGAAGTCCGGTTCGGCTGCCGGAATTTCCGCATTGATCCGGAAAAGGGATTTTATTTGAACGGGGAATCCTATCCCCTTTGCGGCGCCGCCCGCCATCAGGACAGATGGGGCGTCGGCAATGCGCTGACAAAGGAAATGCACGAAGAAGACATGAAGATCATGCTGGAGATGGGGGCAAACACCGTCCGCATGGCGCATTACCAGCACGACCAGTATTTTTATAATCTGGCTGACCGTTACGGCATGATCGTATGGGCGGAAATCCCGTACATTACCGAGCATATGGAAGGCTCTGGGAAAGCGCGGGAAAATACGATTTCCCAGATGACGGAACTGGTTGTCCAGAATTATCACCATCCTTCCATTATCTGCTGGGCGCTCTCCAATGAGATTACCGTGACCGGGGGTGTGACGGAAGACCTGGTGGAGAATCACAGAATCTTAAACGATCTGTGCCATCGTCTGGATTCCACCAGACTGACCGCCATGGCACATGCATTTATGCTGGGAACGGAGGAGGAAATCGTGACCCTGCCGGATATCCGCTCCTACAATCTCTACTACGGCTGGTATGTGGGAGAACTGGAGGAGAACGACGAGTGGTTCGACCGCTACCATGCGAAGCACCCCGATTGGGTCATCGGACTTTCAGAATACGGCGCGGACGCAAATCCCCAGTACCAGACCGCAAAGCCGGAAAAAGGAGATTACACGGAGACCTATCAGGCGCTCTATCACGAGCATATGCTTGCAATGTGGAAGAAGCGCCCGTACATCTGGGCAATGCATGTGTGGAACATGTTCGATTTTGCAGCGGATGGAAGGGAAGAGGGCGGAAAGCCGGGACAGAACCAGAAGGGGCTTGTGACCTTTGACCGGAAGATCAAAAAGGATGCCTTTTATATTTATAAAGCTTACCTGTCGGATGAGCCTTTTGTACATCTCTGCGGAAGACGTTATGTGGACCGGACGGAGGAGGAGACGGAGATTAAGGTCTACTCCAATCAGAGCACGGTGGAGCTTTATGTGGACGGAGAGAAAGCGGGAGAATCACATGGGGATAAGGTATTTGTGTTCCGCATCCCGATTCACGGAGAGCACCGGATCGAGGCAAAAAGCGGTTCGCTTTCCGATGTGATGACGATCCGTCATGTGGAGCAGGCGAACAAGGCATATATCTGTCCGGGCAGAGAGGTCGTGAACTGGTTCGACAGAGAGGACATGCAGGTGCGGGATGGATATTTTTCCATCAAGGACAGTGCGGCAGCCATCAAGGCGGTGCCGGAGGCAGCGGCGCTCTTTGCGGCATTGATGGAAAAGGTGGTGGCTTCCTACGGGGATGTGGCGAAAAATGTGCAGATGCCGGAGGAAATGCAGCGGAAGATGGACGCCATGCCGATTGAAATGTCCTTAAAACAGGCGGGAAAAGCGGTGACACCGGAGATGGTGGTGGAACTGAACCGCGAATTAAATAAAATCAAAAAACCGGAATAGAAATCTAAAAGTCAATGAACCAGAGAAAGGAATGAAGAGATATGAAACGGACACAGATAGACAGAGCGTGGGAAATTATGAAGGGGGAACCCTCCAATATGCCGGGAATGTCAGCGGAGAAAAAACCGGTCGATCTGCCCCACGATTTTATGATAGAAACGGATGTGACGCCGGATTCCGTAAACGGACCGAATACAGGCTTCTATAACGGCGGGACTGCCACCTACACAAAGTATATCGACGCGCCGGGGGAATGGGCGGATAAGAGAATCCTGGTCTCCTTTGACGGGGTATTCGGGGCAGTCAAGGTGATCTTAAACGGACATGTCATGGGAAGACATCACTATGGATATACACCGTTTACGGTGGATCTGACAAGAGAGATAAAACCGGGAAAGAAGAACCGTCTTGCGGTGGTGGTGAGCAATTCGGATGAACAGAACTGCCGCTGGTATTCGGGGGCGGGTATTTACCGCCATGTGAACCTGCTCACCGCGCCGAAGCTGCACATTGCGCCGGATGGCATTTTTGCCCATACCGACCATATCGTGGGGGAGGACGCCTTTGTCGTTGTGGAGACAACGGTGGAAAACCATACGGCGGAGGATGAGGACGTCTGGGTGGCGCTGGAATTTCAACGGCTTCGTGAGAACGGGGAGCGGGAACTGATTCCGGAAGATGGCGCAGCGGCATGCGGAGCCATCAAGGTACATGTGCCGGCGGGCAGCAGTGAAACGGCAAGAACACAGATCATGGTGGAGCAGGCGGCTCTTTGGGATATCGACCATCCCGACCTGTATCAGGTCACGGCGAAGCTGGTCACAAAGCGCCCTGTTTTCGGTAAAAAACCTTGCGCAGACGTTATAAACGCCGGGGCTGCGGATGCAGGAGTTACAGACGCAGAGATTTTAGATACAGAGACGACCCGGTTCGGCATCCGCACCATTTCTGTGGATTCTAAGAACGGATTTATGTTAAACGGCAGGAGCGTGAAGTTAAAGGGCGGCTGTATTCATCATGACAACGGCATCCTTGGGGCGGCGTCCTTTAGGGATAGCGAATACCGCAAGGTGATGCTTCATAAGAAAAACGGGTATAACGCCCTTCGCTTTGCCCACAATCCGGTGTCCTCCGATATGCTTGACGCCTGTGACAGACTGGGTATCGTCGTCATCGACGAAGTCTTTGATACCTGGAATATGTCCAAGAATTATTTTGATTTTTCCCAGTATTTTGAGCAGGAGTGGCAGCAGGAACTGACGAACTTTGTCGTTCGGGACAGAAATCATCCTTCCGTGGTGTTCTGGTCGATCGGAAATGAGCTGCCGGAGCAGGGGGGATTATCCGACGGCTATCACACCTCCGCAAAGCTGGCGGAGCATGTGAGGAAACTGGACTCCACCCGCTTTGTGGCAGGGGCATTGTGTTCCCTTTCGAACGGCCTGGATGACGAAGATACAGGAAAATTCTGGCAGTCTCTGATGGGAGAAGTTCAGAAAAACGGCGGCGTTGTCAACAATCTGGATGGAAAATACGGGCGTGATATCTGGAATGACTACACAGAAAGCTTTGTGGCGCCCTGGGATGTGGTGGGTTACAACTACCTGAATTATCATTACGAGGAGGCGGGAGAGCTGTTCCCGAACCGTGTCATCTGCTGTACGGAGAGCAAGCCCCGTGAGATGGAAAGCTATTGGGCGGATGTGGAGAAATATCCGTACCTGATCGGCGATTTTGAGTGGACCAGCCATGATTATATCGGGGAGGCGGGAATCGGAAAGAAAATTTATGCAGAGCCGGAGAATGCAGCGTCCGCGGCACAGGCATCCTATCAGACCGGGTATCCGTGGCGGCTGGCAGGAGCAGGGGAGTTTGACCTGTGCGGATTTGAAAAGCCGCAGCTTGCATACCGCCGTATTATCTGGGGCTCGAAGGAGACATATATCGCCTGCCACAACCCGGAAAACTATGGAAAGGTTGAAATTCTCGGCCGTTATGGATGGAGCGACTGCGCCAATAGCTGGACCTGGCGGGTGGAGGAAGGAAGCCCCGTGAAGGTGGAGGTCTATTCCGCGGCGGAGGAAGTAGAGCTTGTGTTAAACGGCAGAAGTATCGGCAGACAGGCGGCAGGAAAAGAAAATCACAGCCGCACTGTGTTTGAACTGGAGTACGAGCGGGGAACGCTGGAAGCAGTCAGCTATACAGCCGGAAAAGAGGTCTCCCGGGACTGCGTGAAATCCGCAGGAAAGCCGGCGGGCATTTTGATCACGCAGGAGAAAATCGGAAATGACGGAACGAAGCTTTTCGCAGACGGGCAATCCCTTGTCTTTGCCAGAGTAGAGATTGTGGATGACGAAGGAAATCTCATCCCTTACGCAGAGGAAGAGCTTACCGCGGAGGCAGAGGGGGCGGCGACACTGGCAGCCTTTGGCAGTGCAAGACCAATGACCGAAGAGAACTACACCATCGGAAGGACGATCACCTATCAGGGAAGGGTGCTTGCAATCCTGCGTGCAGGCTATGAGCCGGGAGAGGCAAAGCTTACGGTACGGGCAGAGGGCGTACCGGAGGCTGTACTTACGCTTGTGTTTGAGCCGAACGGTCAGCAGTAAACAGCGGTCAAAATTATTTCGAAAAGGAAGGGAGAAGTCAGACAGGATGAGCAGCACATATATCACAGAACAAAACGGAAAGAAGATGCTGATGGTGGGGGAGAAGCCCTTTATCATGCTTGCGGGCGAAGTTCACAACTCCAATTCCTCTTCCGTGGAATACATGGAACAGGTCTATGACAAGGCGGATGCACTGGGGCTTAACAGTCTGCTGATTCCGGTGACATGGGAGCTTGTGGAGCCTAAGGAGGGGGAATTTGATTTCTCTCTGGTGGACGGACTGATTGCTCAGGCGAAAAGGCGTGGAAAAAAGCTCGGGCTTTTGTGGTTTGGCGCGTGGAAAAATGCCCAGTGCTACTATGCGCCGGAATGGGTGAAGACCGATCTGGAGCGTTTTAAACGCGCGCAGGTGGAAAAAGGAAAGAATTTCATCCGCAGGCAGGATTTCTACGGAATGCCCTATACGACGCTCTCCTATCTGTGCGAGGAGACGAAGCAGGCGGATGCGAGAGCCTTTTCTGCGCTGATGCGTCATATCAGAGAAATCGATTGTGAAAGTCAGACGGTGATTACGGTTCAGGTGGAGAATGAGACCGGACTTATGGCTTCGGCGAGGGAACATTCAGACGAGGCGGATACGCTTTTTTCGTCGAAAGTACCTCAGGAGTTCGTTATTTACATGAAGCTGCACACAGATACCATGGTGCCGGATGTGAAACAGGCGGTGGAAAACGGCGCTGCCGAGGGAACCTGGGAAGAGGTATTCGGAGACTGCGCCGGGGAAATTTTCAGCGCGTATTATACGGCTGCCTATGTAAATACAGTGGCGGCGGCAGGAAAAAAAGAATATTCCCTTCCAATGACGGCGAACTGCTGGCTTGACAAGGGCGGAGCGCCCGGAACCTATCCCACCGGGGGTCCGGTGTCGCGGATGATGGAAGTATGGTCCTACTGCGCGCCGGAGATCGACGTCATTGCGCCGGACATCTATGTGCAGAATTTTCTGGAAATCTGCGACGAATATACCAGAAGAAATACGCCGCTGTTCATTCCGGAATGTGCGACCCACAGCTATGCGGGACCGAGAGAGGTGTACTGTATCGGGCATTATCATGCGCTCTGCTATTCGCCCTTCGGGTTCGAGGATATGGGAGAGCCGTTTTCCGCTACGCAGTCCTATCTGTTCGGGGTGGATGTGGAGGACCCGGCATTGAAAACGCCGATGGATGTGGAGGAGTACCGCTGGTATACCCGCACGCTGCACGAGATGATGCCGCTGCTTGCGGAAAAGTACGGGACTTCTGACCTGCAGGCGGTGTCCTGTGAGCGCAAAGAGGAGGATAAGATGCTGTTTGGAACCTTCGGTTTTCAGATCGCCCTCGATTCCCCGGTCGTTGCCAGAAAGGACGGCGTATGCCTGATTTTAAAGGAGTCGGAGGACACCTTTTATCTTCTGATCCATGCGGGAGCGTTTGGGTACTTTTCCACGGATGCAGACCGCCCCAATGTGGATGTGCTTTCCTTTGAGGAGGGTCATTTTGAACAGGGAGCCTGGATGATGGAGCGCAGATTGAACGGGGACGAGGTGGTCAACACCATGTATCAGGAGCCGACGCTGTTAAAGATCAGGTTATTTGCATATCGATAGAATCGTGCAATATAGAACTTTGAAAATGTTTTGCCATAAGGTGAAACGCTAGAAAGTTTGAAAGCTCACACAGGAAATGTAACGAATAGATAGAAACGAATAAAGGAGAAACATCATATGAAACATCAGACATTCTGTAACCCGTTGGATCTGTCCTACCGCTATCAGCATATGCTGATTCAGGGAGAGCGCAGTGCGTTCCGGGAGGGAGCGGATCCGACCCTGATTTTTTATAAGGGAACTTATTATGTGTTCGTATCCATGGCGTCCGGTTTCTGGTACAGCGAGGATTTGCTGGACTGGAAATTTCACGGAAATAAGGACCTTCTGATCTATGACTATGCGCCGGATGTAAGACAGGTAGGGGATTATCTGTACTTCTGCGCTTCCAGAAGAGGCAGGAACTGCCCGATTCTGCGCTCCGCCGATCCGCTTTCGGACGACTTCGAGGAGGTGTCCGCACCCTTCGATTTCTGGGACCCGGATATGTTCTGTGACGATGACGGACGGGTATATTTTTACTGGGGCTGCAGCAATATGGACCCGATCTTCGGCGTGGAGATGGACCCGGAGACGATGACGCCCATGGGAGATCCGGTGCCTTTGATGGAAGGACATGAGGATGAACTGGGATATGAGCGCGGCGGTGAGAACGGCGTGGTGATAAGGGAAGGCGGGCTTTTCGAGTTTATCGAAAGCTGTACGAATCCTAAGACCGGGGAGTTCGAGCTGCCGGAGCACATGCCGGATACGGCGGGCTTTACCAGGGAGCGGCTTCTGCGGATGGTAAAAGCCGCAGGCCGTCCCTATATTGAAGGGGCGTTCATGACGAAGCACAACGGAAAATATTATCTCCAGTATGCGGTTCCGGGAACCCAGTACAACACCTATGCGGACGGCGTCTATGTGTCGGACGGGCCGCTTGGACCATTTACGCGGCAGTCCAGCAACCCGTATTCCAGCAAGCCGGGCGGATTTATCCATGCGGCAGGTCATGGCAGTACGATCGCGGATGCCTATGGAAATTACTGGCATGCTTCTACCATGCGAATCAGCGTCAACCACAATTTTGAGCGCAGGATCGGTCTGTTTCCGGCGGGCTTTGACGAGGACGGAATCCTGTTCTGCAACCAGAATTTTGCGGATTATCCGGTGCGGATTCCGGAGGGAAAATTCGACCCGTGGTCGGTAAAGCCGGAGTGGATGCTTTTATCCTATAAAAAGCCTGCGACAGCTTCCTCCACGGCAGAGGGCAGCGATGTGAAGCTGGCGGTGGATGAGGATATCCGGACATGGTGGAGCGCAGCGACCAATGACGAGGCAGAGTGGTACTGTGTGGATCTGGAAAAAGAGTCCGAAATACATGCGATCCAGGTGAATCTGGCAGACGAAAATCTCTCGGTGGAATATCCGGAGGAACTCTATGGTGGAAGTCTTGGTGAGGGGCGTTACATCGAGCAGGAGCCGGTGATTTCTACATACCGGATCGAAACCAGTGCGGATGGTGAGAACTGGACGGTCTTAGAGGAAGTGTCGAGGGAATGCTCTAATGGCTATTATGAGTATGCAGAGGGTATCACGGCGCGTTATATCCGCATCACCGGAGCAAAGCTTCCTTATGACCAGCCGCTGCGCATCAGCGGACTGCGTATCTTTGGAATCTCTGACGGACCAAAGCCCGCAAAGGCGAAAGCCACAGCCGTCCGCAAAGGAGATCTGGACGCACTTGTAAGCTGGGAGCCGCTGGAAGGAGCGCAGGGGTGCAACGTGCGCTACGGAATCGCACCGGACAAGCTCTACTGCAGTTGGATGGTATATGGGGAGACAGAGGTGAATCTGTCAACGCTCATCAAGGGGCAGGAGTACTATATCTGCGTAGACAGCTTTAATGAGAACGGAATCACGGAGGGCGATGTCATCCGGCTCGCGCGGGAATAAAATTGTGCTAGTTTTCAAAAAAATCATTCTAAAGAAACAGCGGAAAAGAACTTAAAATAAAGATAACAAAGTTGAGAGGAAAGGAGCGTATGGATGTATCGGTAGCCATACATCCATACAAAAGAAAAGATGGGTAAAAATAAGGTATCACGTTCTGAACTGGATGGCGTCCAGTACAGACGTGCAAAAACATGGCAGATTGCCTTCGCAATGCTGTCTACCGCCGCGCCAATGTGTTTCTATATTCTGATGACCTATGCGACCTATATTGGCAACAGTAATTTTGGTATTCTGGTGGCTGTTACCGGTGTCATTATGACAGTGACGCGTGTTTTCGACGGCATCACCGATCCGATCTGTGCGTATGTGATTGAGCGTGTGAATCCGAAATGCGGTAAGATCCGGCTTTTTATGTTTGCAGGCTGGGCAGTGATGGCGCTTGCCACGACGGCAATGTGTAACTGGGGCGCCGGTCATTTGGACGGCGCTGCCGGGCTGGTGTTCTTTATCGTATGTTATATGGTCTATATTGTCGGCTATACCCTGACCGGTGTTTCCACAGGTCTGATCGGACCGATCATCACGAACGATCCCGTACAGCGTCCCGCGCTCAGCGTATGGCAGACGGTATATTCTTATCTGACCCCGATGGTGCTTTCCATGGTTGCATATGTTGTCCTTCTTCCGAAGTTCAACAATGAAATCGGCACACCATTTCTGGCAGCATTGAATATTTTTACAATCGTAGCGTCTCTGGTGCTTTTTGCGATATCCTGTATCGGTATCGCGCCGTTTGACAAGCCGGAGAATTTTGAAGGCGTGAAAGTCGGACCGGATAAAGACAACAAGCCTACCATGAAAGATATGCTCAGTGTAATCAAGGATAACAAAGAGCTTCAGAGATATATGGTGGCGGGATGCTCGGATAAGCTGGCGCAGACCGTCGGCGGCGCTTCTGTTATCATGACGATGCTATATGGTATTCTGATTGGAAATATGTCGATTTCCACAATTCTTTCCACGGTTGCGATGCTTCCGTCGATTGTTTTCGCAATCATCGGAGCGAGAATTGCAGGAAAACAGGGAAATAAAAAGACCATGGTTCAGTGGACCTGGGTCTGCGTTATCTGGAATGCAATTTTTGCTGTATTTTTACTGGTTTCCGATACGACGTCCATCACCGTTGCAGCGGTTCCGACCGTACTTTTCTTTATTTTCATGCTCGGAAACAATGCGACAAAGATGGTGGTTTCATCCGCTACGAATGCGATGCGAATGGACGTCATCGACTATGAACTGTATCGTTCTGGAAATTATGTGCCAGCTACGGTATCCGCAGCATACAGTTTTATCGATAAGTTGATTTCTTCGGTTGCGCCTACCATTGCAACATTGTTAATCGGTCTTGTGGGATATACGACGACCACACCGCAGCAGGGCGATCCGCTGACGACCGGAGTGCGTGTCATGACGGTGGTTCTGTACTGTGGATTCCCGATCCTTGGATGGGTGTGCACGATTCTGGCAATGAAGAATTTCTCATTGACCAGAGAGAAGATGGTAGAGATTCAGAAAGAGATTGGAGCAAAGAAAGAGGCTGCACAGCAGTAAAAAAGAAAAAGGCTTAACAAGAAACGAGACAGGACTGTTTTTTCATAAGCCGGCAGGCGGAGCGAATCGTTCGCTGCCTGCCGGAGGAGAAAGCAGCCTGTCCTGTTTTTGCTCTATAGGAAATATCGTGTTGTTGTAAAGCATGAAAGTGTTTCTCTCTAAAAACGGAAAGGTACGGTTATAAATATGCAGATTGTAGATTTGACCACAGAATATCAGAAAAATCCGATCGGGTTTGACGCAGTGCCCCGCTTTTCCTGGAAGCTGGAAAGCGGGCAGAACAATACGATGCAGCAGAGCTATCAGATTCTTGTAAGAGACGGCGACAGAACCGTGTGGGACTCGGGACGGGTGGAAAGCGACAGGTCGCTGTTCGTGGAATACCGGGGGGAAGAACTGACCCCATATACGGTCTATCTGGTGGAGGTCTGCGTCTGGGATAACCATGGAGAAATGAACCGGACGCAGGGATTTTTCGAGACGGGACTGCTTGTGCAGAAGAACTGGCAGGCGGAGTGGATCACCCATTCCCTGCCCCGGGAGGAAGAGGTATGCCCGGTCTTTATGCAGGAATTTTTTACGGAAAAGAAAAAGATTGTCCGCGCCAGGGCGTATGTGACCTGCTGCGGCGTCTATGAGCTGAAGGTGAATGGAACGAAAGCGGGAGATGTGTTTCTGGCTCCGGGCTGGACTTCCTATTACAACAGACTGCAGTATCAGACCTACGATATCACAGAGCTGCTTACTCCTGTCCATGAGGACGGAAGCCGGACGCAGGAGCGCAGCAGCGGGCAGCGGGCAGAGATCACAGTCGGAAACGGCTGGTACAAGGGATATCTGAACGGAGAGGGGGAGAACTGCTTCTATGGGGACCGGACCGCAGTGCTTGCCATGCTGCGGATTGTCTATGAGGATGGCTCGGTACAGGTGATCGGGACAGACACGGACTGGAAAGTCACCACCGGAATCATTCGCTCCAGTGAGCTGTACCACGGGGAAAAACAGGATTTTTCCTATGAGAGCCCCCGCGAGGGACAGGTGCAGCAGGCGGTTCCGTTTGCACAGGCAGAGCGGCTTTCCAAGATCGTGGCACAGCAGTGCGAGCCGATCCGCATCACAAAAAGGCTGCCTGCCCGGGGAAAAATCATAACGCCAAAGGGTGAGCTTGTCATCGATTTCGGACAGAATCTTGCGGGCTTTGTGGAGGTAAGGCTGCCGCGTCTGACCGGGGAAGCTCTGGTGATTTCCCATGCGGAGACGCTGGATAAAGAAGGCAATTTCTACACAGACAACTTAAGAACTGCAAAAAGCACGGATACATATATCTACACGGAGCAGGAGACTGGCAGAGTTGTGCATCCGCATTTTACTTATCATGGCTTCCGCTACATAAGACTGGAGGGTGTGGATGAAAATGTAGACATCAGTTGTTTTACGGCGTGCGTGCTGCATACGGATATGGAGCAGACGGGACATTTTACCTGTGACCACGAGCTGGTTTCCAGACTGCAGAGCAATATCGAGTGGGGACAGCGCGGCAACTTTGTCGATATCCCGACGGATTGTCCCCAGAGGGATGAACGGCTGGGCTGGACCGGGGATGCGCAGATTTTCTGCCGGACCGCCATGTATCAGTTCAACACCGCATTGTTCTATAAAAAATGGCTCCGGGATATGGCGGCAGAATCGGACGAGGTACAGGGGATTCCGCAGGTAGTGCCCAATTTTATGGGAGCCTCTCAGGGAACCTCCGTGTGGGGCGACAGCGCAACGATCGTTCCATGGACATTGTATCAGGTATACGGCGATGAGGCGGTGCTGCGGGAGCAATATCCGAATATGCGGCTGTGGGTGGATTACATTTCCAATGCCTGCGGGGAGGACGTCCTCTGGATGAACGGATTCCAGCGGGGAGACTGGCTGGGGCTGGACGGCGACGAGAGCCTGCACTCCATGTCCGGCGGGACGGATAAGAACCTTGTGGCAAACGCGTATTATGCATATTCCTGCCGTATCGTGCGGGACGCCGCAAAAATACTGGGCGAGAAAGAGGATGCGGAAAAATACGGAGCGCTTTACGATCGTATTGTAACAGCGTTGAATGAGGAATATGTGACGCCAAAGGGACGGCTGGTGTCGGAGACCCAGACTGCCTGTGTGCTGCTCCTGCACTTTGACCTGATCAAAGAGGAACACCGGGAGAGAGTGATACAGACTTTGGAGGAGAATCTGAACCGTCATCACGGGCATCTGACCACAGGATTTGTTGGAACCGCATATTTATGCAATGCACTGACGGAGAACGGAAAACATGATCTTGCGGGGAACATCCTTTTGACGGAGGATTATCCCGGATGGCTCTATGCGGTGAAAAAGGGCGCGACCACGGTCTGGGAGCGTTGGGATTCCATATATCCGAACGGAGATTTCGACGAATCGGGAATGAACTCCCTGAATCACTATTCCTACGGCGCGATCGGGGACTGGCTCTACCGCAAGGTGGCGGGAATCAATCCGTTGGAGAGCGGATATAAGCGGATATTGATAAAACCGTATTTGACGAAGGGGCTGTCCGAGGTGAAGGCTTCCTATCAATCCATGTACGGGGAGATTTCCAGTCATATGAGCTGCAAAGACGGCAGGATAACGGTGGACGTGGTGATTCCGGCAAATACCACAGCGGTACTGGAACTGCCGGAGCGCGGGGAAAAAACAGAGGTCGGTTCGGGAAGATGGCATTATGAGTACGCCACAGACATCAGTCTTAAGCTTGGAGCTTATTCTTTGAACTCTACGTTTGGGGAGATACTGGAATCGGAGGAGGCGGCAGCAGTTCTGGAAAAATATATGCCGGATGTTGCCCACAGCCAGATGATGGCGTTTATCCGTGGAAAGACCCTGAATGAAATGATCGCGATGGCGCCGCAGCAGAGAGGGCAGATGGAAGCCATGCTTGCGGAATTGAATCGCTGAAAATCTCCAAACGGCGGATAGGCAAAAAACGTTTAAATTGTGACAAAACGAAATTGTAATATAGATAGTCAAAAGAAACGGGAGGAAAACAGATGAGTGGATTACCTAAAACATTTTTCATCGGGGCAGCGACGGCAGCCCATCAGGTGGAAGGAAACAATAAAAACAGCGATTACTGGGCGATGGAGCAGATGAAGTATGCCGGCTTTAACGAGCCGTCTTTGGATGCGGTGGACCATTACAACCGCTACGAGGAGGACATCCGGCTTATGGCGGAGGCGGGGCTTACTGCCTATCGCTTTTCCATTGAATGGGCAAGGATCGAACCGGAGCAGGGCACATATGATGAAAACGAGATCGCGCATTACAGCAAAGTGCTGGAATGCTGTCGGGAAAACGGGCTGGAGCCCATCGTGACCATGCATCATTTTACGTCCCCGAAATGGCTGATTGATAAGGGCGGCTGGGAAAGCGAGGCGACCATCGACGCCTTTGCAAAATACTGCGCCTACGTGACGGAAAAGCTGGGGGATCTGATGCAGTATGTCTGCACCATCAACGAGGCGAACATGGGACTTCAGATCGCCGCGATTGCAGAGCGCTATAAGCGCCAGATGATGGCGAAGATGCAGGCGGCTCCTGCTGCTGCGCCGGAGGCGGACGAGGAGAAAAAGGATGCGGACAAAGCGAAAACGGAAGCAGACAGCGCCGTGCAGGTGGGCATCAACATGCAGTCCATGATGGAGAATATGAAAAAACAGCAGGAGGAGAACCGGCAGGTATTCGGGACAGATACCCCGCAGATTTTCGTGAGCGCCAGGAGCGAAGCGGGGGATATGCTCGTAATGCGGGCGCACCGGGCGGCAAAGGCGGCGATGAAGGCGGTACGGCCGGAACTTAAGATCGGTCTGACGCTGTCTTTGCACGACATTCAGGTGGAAAAAGGCGGAGAGGAATTGGCAAAAAAAGCCTGGGAGGAGGAATTTTCCCATTATCTTCCCTATATCCGCGAGGACGATTTTTTCGGACTGCAGAACTACACCCGTTCCCGGTATGGTGCGGACGGCATTCTGCCTGCGCCAAAAGACGCCCGGCTCACGCAGATGGACTATGAAGATTATCCGCAGGCGCTTGGCAATGTCATCCGCAGGGTACATGAGGAATTGGACATTCCGATCATGGTGACGGAGAATGGAATCGCAACATCTGACGACGAACGTCGTGTCACTTTTATACAGGAGGCGTTAAAGGGCGTGGAGGGATGCATCGCAGAGGGCATTCCGGTGCTTGGATATATGTACTGGTCGCTGCTTGATAATTTTGAGTGGCAGAAAGGATATTCCATGACCTTCGGACTGATCGCGGTGGACAGGACGACCCAGACCAGATATCCGAAGCAGAGCCTTAAGATGCTGGGAAGCTATAGCAGATAAGAAAATAGACAGGAAAGTTCTTGAAATACCATGTCGTTCATAATATGATTACTTTAAAGAAAATTATGACCGGCTTAAGGAGAGAGACATGGGACACAGAACAATCAGTGCGGGAATCCTGCTTGCGGGGATGCTTCTTCTGGGGGCATCAGCGGTACAGGGGCAGGAAAAAGCCGAAGAGGAAGCGGCAAAGGAAGAAGAACTGTTTGGCGCGCTGCAGACTTTTGGAACAGACGCTGCGGCAGATATATTGGAAAAAAAGCAGGAGACGGTCTGGTCACTTATGACGCCGGAGGAGCGCGCGCTTTCTTTCCTGCCGGGAATCATCTGCTGGGGAGACTCCCTGACCTACGGGGAGGAGGGGGATGGCGTGAGTTTCCCGCAGGTGCTGCGTGAGCGCATCACGGCGGAGCTTTTGGAGATTCCGGTCATTAATATGGGTGCGAGCGGAGAGGACTCTATCACGATTGCAGGAAGAAGCGGCGGGATTCCGTATATCGTCGCGGAGGAGCTGGTGATTCCGGCGGATACATCGGAGGTGCCTGTTGTGATATCCTCGGAGGATGGCAGAAGGGTGGTGCCGGGACACCGCATGGACGTCGGGATCAACGAGTGTTCCATTGCAGGCGTGACAGGAACGCTCACGACTCTGGAGCGCGTCAACCCGGACACCGGATATACCTTTTGCAGGAGCGAGCCGGGAGAGGAGCTGATTGTGCCCGCAGGGACGGAGATTATCACGGAGGCGGCGGCAAATTATCAGAATTATTTATCGATTGTCTATGTGGGAACGAACGGCGGCTATGACGATTATGACGACCTGATCGCACAGCAGAACGCGATCATTGCGTCGCGGACGGAGAATACCGACCGCTATCTGATTATTGGTCTGACCGACGGAGGGCGCGACGAACTTGCGGAATACGATGCGGCAATGTACGCGGAGTATGGGGACAAATACTTTAACTTAAGGGAGTTCCTGGCGACGTCCGGGATGGCGTGGGCAGGCATGGAGCCGACCAGAGAGGATGAACTGGCAAAGGAGGCGGGCGTCGTACCGCCGTCGCTGGTGGCGGAGGACGGCATCCACTTTAACCCGAAGGGCTATGCGGTCATCGGAAATGCGGTCTATGAGAAGCTGGACGAGCTGGGCTATTTCGACGAGGCGAGAGAGGCGCTTGGAAAAAGCAAATAGCGCGCGGGTGGCGCAGCACGGTGGAGGTATCACTAATTATTGGAGAAAAGTTCTGTAATTTTGGCGGTAGGAAATTTTCGGTGCATTTCTTATAATACAGCAATCAGGGCGTACCGCGCGGCGTTGGGATGCCCTGTATCAGTATAAGAATATGGATTGGAGATTGAAGATATGGGGAAGCGCAATATTTCGCCTGATGCGGGCGGGATGGTATCAGACAATAAAGAGGAAGCGTATCTGGCGCTTATGGAGCGCGTTATTGCAGAGGGAAGCTACAAACCAGAGTGGGAGTCTTTGATGAATGTAAAGGCTCCCGCGTGGTTTATGCGGGAAAAACTCGGCATCTTTCTGCACTGGGGCTTATACAGTGTTCCTGCTTATTCTAACGAGTGGTATTCCAGAAATATGTATATCGAGGGGATGCCTGCATACAAGCATCACATAGAAGTCTATGGAAAGCAGCGGGAGTTTGGCTATAAAGATTTTATCCCGCTCTTTCGGGCAGAGCGGTTTGACCCGAAGGAGTGGATGCGCCTCTTTAAAGAGGCGGGGGCAGGCTATGTGTTTCCGGTGGCGGAGCACCATGACGGCTTTCAGATGTATGAGAGCGGGCTTTCGCACTGGAATGCGAAGGAGATGGGACCAAAGCGTGACATCTTAGGGGAACTTAAGGAAGCGGCAGAGGACGCGGGATTGCAGTTCTGCACCTCGAGCCACCGCGCGGAACACTGGTTTTTCATGGGACATGGCAGAGCGTTTGACAGTGATGTGAGAGAGCCGATGAAGAAGGGCGATTTCTACTGGCCTGCCATGCCCGAACCCGACCCGGAGGAGCTTTGCAGTAAGCCCTATCCGAGTGAGGAATATCTGCGTGACTGGCTGGCGCGGACGGTGGAGCTTATCGTAAAATATCAGCCGAAGCTTTTGTACTTCGACTGGTGGATTCAGCACGAGGCGTTCAAACCGTACCTAAAGAAACTTGCGGCGTTTTATTATAACTGCGGTGAGCAGTGGGGCGAGGATGTACTGATCTGTTACAAGCATGATGCGATGATGTTCGGGAGCGGCATCGTGGAGGTCGAGCGCGGCGGCTTTGCGGAGGCGAAGCCGTATCCGTGGCAGACGGACACCGCCGTCGCGCGTAATTCCTGGTGCTATACGGACAGCCTTGACTATAAGAGCAGCAGGGAGATTATCTGTACGCTGCTCGACGTGGTGAGCAAGAACGGCAATCTGCTTCTTAATATCGGCCCGAAGGCGGACGGCACGATTCCGGACGGCGACCTTGCGATCCTAAAGGATCTGGCGGCGTGGATGAAGGTCAACAGCGAAGCGGTCACCGGGGCAAAGGTGTGGCGCAAGAGTGCGGAGGGACCGACCAAGAGCGCGGAAGGGCAGTTCGCAGATGCAAGGGAAGTGCCTTACACCACAGAGGACTACCGCTTTACGGCTAATCATGGAAATATTTATGCGGCGTGCCTGCGGTGTCCGGCGGACGGGAGGTTTCTGGTGCGTTCTCTGGCAAAAAGCAGGGATCAGAACATACCGGAGTTTCACGGACTGATAAGGGAGGTAAAGCTTCTTGGCTATAACGGAGCAATCGACTGGCATGTTGATACGGAGGGGCTGCATGTGGACGCAGAGGGGCTTCGCGCCGGGGCAGAAGAATTGCGTATACAGGCGGATGAAATAAGGCGTGATCTGCCCGTCGTCCTTTGTATCGTGCCCGCGTAGACGCCGCGCCGGAAGAAGCTTAGGCGGCAGCCGTGCCGGAAGAAGCTTAGGCGGCAGCGATGCCGGAAGAAGCTTAGGAGGCAGCCGCGCCGGAAGAGATTTAGGAGGCAGCCATGCCGTATAAGAAGAAAAGGAGGAACGTCATGTACGAAAAAGTATGGAAGCATGATAAGATCGCATTCGGAGGCGATTACAACCCGGAGCAGTGGGATGAGGCGACATGGGAGGAGGATATGCGTCTGTTTAAGCTCGCACATATCGACACCGTGACGCTCAACGTCTTCTCGTGGGCGGCACTGCAGCCGGATGAGAATACCTACTGCTTTGACAAGCTGGACAAAATCATGAAGCTGGTGAAGGATAACGGTTTAAAGGTCGTGCTCGCCACTTCGACGGGCGCACATCCGGCGTGGATGGCACACCGCTACCCGGAGATTCTGCGCACGGAATTTAACGGTATGAAGCGCAAATTCGGCGGACGTCATAACTCCTGCCCGAACAGCCTTATCTACCGGAAATACTCGGTGCGGCTTGCAGAGAAACTCGCCGAACGCTACCGGGATTACGATAACATCATCGCATGGCACATTTCCAATGAGTACGGCGGGGAGTGCTATTGCGAGAATTGCGAGAAGGCGTTCCGTGTCTGGCTGAAGAAGAAGTACGGGACGATTGACGAGGTGAACCGCGTCTGGAATACATCCTTCTGGGGGCATACGTTCTACGATTGGGAGGAAATCGTACTGCCGAACCTCTTAAGTGAGCATTTCGAGTATGACCGCACGATGTTTCAGGGGATTTCGCTTGATTACCGGAGATTTAACTCGGACAGTATCTTAGAATGTTATCGTCTGGAGTATGAGGCGGTGAAGAAATATACGCCGGACATTCCGGTCACGACGAACCTGATGGGCTTTTACAAGGCGCTCGATTACCAGAAGTGGGCAAAATACATGGATGTGGTATCCTGGGACAATTACCCGTCCAATCAGGACACTCCGGCGCAGATTGCGCTGAGTCACGAGCTGATGCGCGGCGTGGGAGGCGGCAAGCCGTTTCTTCTGATGGAGCAGACGCCGAGTGTGACGAACTGGCTGCCCTACAATGCACTAAAGCGCCCGGGCGTGATGCGCCTGTGGAGCTATCAGGCGGTGGCGCACGGCGCGGATTCCGTGATGTTCTTCCAGATGCGCAGGAGTATCGGCGCCTGCGAGAAATACCACGGAGCAATCATTGACCATGTGGGAAATGAACACACACGGGTATTCCGCGAGGCGGCGGAGCTTGGCGCGGAGCTTGCGGCACTTGGGGACGCGACGCTTGGAACAAGAGTACGGCGGGACGCGGCGATCCTGTTTGACTGGGATAACTGGTGGAGCATCGAGTACTCGGCGGGACCGAGCTGTCTCCTTAAGTACCGGGATGAGGTGCAGAATTACTATACGGCGCTTTACGAGCAGAATATTGCCACCGATATCATCGGCATGGAGGATGATTTCTCGGAATACCGTGTCATTTTTGCACCGATTCTCTACATGGTAAAGCCGGGGGTGGCGGAAAAACTAAAGACATTTGTCGCGGCTGGAGGCACGCTTGTCGCCACCTTTTTCAGCGGCTATGTGGATGAGCACGATCTTGTCACGACCGGAGGTTATCCGGGAAAACTAAGAGAACTGTTCGGCATCTGGGTGGAGGAGAGCGACGCACTCCCGGAGGGCGAGAAAAATCATTTTACATGGGAGGGAGAGCGCCACGAGGCGACGCTTCTGTGCGACCTGCTGCATCTGGAAGGGGCGGTAAGCCTTGCGTCCTACGAGGAAGATTTCTACGCAGGAATGCCGGTGCTCACGAGAAATGCCTGCGGAAAAGGGCAGGCATACTATGTCGCGGCGCGTTCCGACGCAGCGTTCTACCGGAAGCTCGCCGCAATGCTTGCAGAGGAAGCGGGGATTGCTCCTGTGCTAAATACCCCGCACGGCGTGGAGGCGACGCTACGCCGCAATGAAAAAAATGAGTTCCTTTTTCTGTTAAATCATGAGAAAATAGAACAGAGCGTGACCCTGCCAAAAGACGGAACGGAGCTTTTGACGGGGCAGGCGGAAAGGAAGGGGAACCGGTTTGCGCTGCCTCCATACGGAGTGGCGATACTGAAGATGGATGTATGAGAAATAAGTTAAAGCTGCTGATCAACCGGATACTTGGCATGAGGCTCGGCTACCGCATGGTACTGCTCTATATCATCGGAGGTCTGCTGCCGCTGACTGCCATCAGCTTTTATCTGATCCGCGGAACGAATCAGATTCTGGTGAGTCAGGCGGAGAATGCGGAAGTCTCGGAGCTTCAGACAATCTGCGGGCAGATTCTGGAGCTTCAGAACACGATGACGACGGTATCTTCTTATTTTTACTTTGACGAAGGACTGGAATGGATTGCGAACAGCCATTATACGGACTACCAGCAGATGGTCGATGATTACAAGAACTATACGGGCTTTAAGGATTATCAGAGCTATTATAATACGATGATTTCACGAATCAGTATTTTCCTTGAGAATGACAGCCTGCGCGGAAATGCCAATTTTGTCGTCGTGGATGATGCAATCCGGGAAACGGAATGGTATGAGCGTGTCAGCGGGGAGGGAAGCGGCGTCGTGTGGGCTTACCTGCCGCACGTTATTCCCGGCTATGACCATGCGCCTGCGCTCGCGAGAATGATTAAGACCAAGAAGGGCGGGGACGTCGGCGTGCTCGTCATTTATCTAAGACCTGAGAAGTTCGAATCAATGATCTGGGAGCGTGAGGGAAGCACATATATTCTGCTGAACGGCGGCACGGTGATCACGAGCCGTCATGAGACAGTTCCTTTTGAGGAATTGCGGCAGTATCTGCCGGAGGCGGGAAGCGGGACATATCAGGCGCGCATCCGGCTTTCCGAGGGCGAGTATGTGCTCACCTGTGAGACGGTAAAGCAGGAGGATACGAAGGATTACTTTCAGGTAGTCAGCGTCCGGGCGGTGGACGATATCCTCGCGGAGGCGAGGCGTCAGCAGATAAAGAGCTTATGGCTTTTGGGCGGCAGCATCGTGCTCGCAATGTCTCTTATCGGAGCGTTTTCGTGGTCGTTTAGCAGGCGCGTCGGGCGTTTCCGCGCGCAGATGCAGAAGGCGGCGGAGGGAAACTTTGAACTGGAGGCAAAGCTTGGCGGAAATGATGAGATCAGCCAGCTCTACGATTACTTAAGTACGATGATCTATCGGATTCAGAGACTCTTAGCGGAGGTCTATCAGGAGAAAATCCATGCGGAGCGGCTTAAGACGAGCCAGAAGGATGCGGAGTTCAAGATGCTTACCAGTCAGATCAATCCGCATTTCCTCTACAACACGCTGGAAACGATCCGCATGAAAGCGCGCATCAATAAGCAGTATGAGATAGAGGAACTGGTAAAGATGCTGGGCAAAATTCTCCGCAGCAGCATTCAGGCGGGGGAGAAGGACATGACGATCCGCGAGGAGGTGGAGCTGGTCGAATATTATCTTAAGATCCAGCAGTACCGTTTCGGCGAGCGCATCCAGTATCAGATATATATGGAGGAGGGAATCGAAGAACAGAAGATTCTTCCGCTTCTGATACAGCCGATTGCGGAGAACTGCATTATCCACGGTCTGGAGGGAAGCACAAGGGTCGGGCACATTGATATCTGTGTGAAACGCTGCGCCGATGACGTGCTTGTCACGGTCACGGATGACGGCAGCGGAATCGGGGAGGAGAAGCTTGAGGGAATCCGCAGGGAGTTAAAGAGCAGCCGTACCAAAGGCGAACATATCGGTATCTGCAATGTGAACCAGCGCGTGCGCCTGCGCTATGGCGATGCCTACGGCGTTACAATCGAGAGCGTGCAGGGAGAATATACGAAGGTCGAAATAAGGCTTCCGGCACAACCGGGCGAATAGGAGCATAAGACAGTCTGTTTTTGAAGAGAAAACAGGCTGTCTTTTTGTGCGCTACCTCAAAAACCAGAGAAAAAACATCTAAAAATTGGATGGGAAGTGCAAAATTTATGGTAAAAATGATGAAATTAGTTGGGTATCAAATTTTTCCCCTGAAATCTATAATATGAGTGAAAAGAGGAGGAAAACGATATGAAGACAGAAAAGAAAAAGAAAACCAAAGCCGTCAGACAAAAATTCAGTTGGCAGTTAATGTGGAGACAAAGATACTTACTTCTGATGTCGGTGCCGTTTGTGATCTGGCTTATCATATTCAAATACATTCCGCTGTGGGGCTGGACGATGGCGTTTCAGGAGGTAAAGCCAAATTCCTTTGCACTTCCTATCTGGGAACGTAAATTTGTCGGATTTGAGAATTTCAGGAAGGCATTTACGGATCGTCTGTTCGGACAGACAATGATCAATACCATCGGGCTGAGTGTTTTGGGGATTGCGCTGGGAACGGTGATGGCAATTTTGTTTGCGCTGATGCTCAACGAAATCTGCTTCAATCGTTTTAAGAAGGTCACGCAGACGATTTCCTATCTGCCGCATTTTGTTTCCTGGGTTGTTATCGCAAGTATCGCCAAGATGGTCTTAAATGATGGTGGTATGTTAGATACGCTGTTAGGAACGAATTTAAAGCTGATGTCAACGAACTCGCCGCTGTTCTGGGTGGTCGTCTGTTTCATCAATGTATGGAAAGAATGCGGCTGGGACGCGATCGTATATCTGTCCGCCATGGCGGGAATCGACCAGGGGCTTTACGAAGCGGCAAAAGTAGACGGTGCGAACCGCTTACAGAGAATCTGGCACATTACGTTGCCGGGAATCAAGCCGACAGTCGTGGTACTCCTGATCATGGGAATCGGCGGAGCGTTAAACGTCGGCATGGAGCGCCAGATGCTTCTCTCAAACGGTATTGTACAGGATCACGCAATGGTACTTTCCTGGTTTGCATATATCCGTGGTATCGGAAACAACAATTACGGACTTGGAACCGCGATCGGTATGTTCCAGTCGCTGGTTGGAATCGCGCTGTTATTTATCGCCAACAAGATAGCCGGATGGCTTGGCGAGAGCAGATTGGTGTAAGGAGGAGTGGCGCATGGCTGGAAAACATACAAGAATAAAAAGTAAAGATAATATCCTGGATTACATATTATTTGTGATATTTATCGGAATCATTATTCTGACGCTGTATCCGTTCTTAAACGTGCTTGCAATTTCATTTAATGATCCGATTGATACGATGAGAAATATCAATTTCATTTTCCCGAGAAAATTTACACTGAGCAATTACATTTATGTATTTACGGAAAATGATCTCATCAGACCGTTTACAATGTCGCTAGTGAGAACCGTCGTCGGAACGCTTGTCGGAGTGCTCGCTACGGCGATGGTGGCATATGTGCTCAGCAGAAGAGATTTCTATTTCAATAAGCTGTTCACGGTGCTGTTTGTCATTACAATGTATGTCAGCGGCGGGCTGGTTCCGGAATATCTGCTGTTGACAAGAACTTTAAAGCTGGGTAATAATTTCCTGGTGTATATCTTACCGGGGCTGATCTGGGTATATAATATCATCCTGATGCGTTCGTTCATCGATGGTCTGCCAATCGCCCTGCAGGAAGCAGCCAGAATTGACGGGGCAAACGATTTTACCATATGGGCGAGAATCGTGCTGCCGCTCTGTAAGCCGGTGCTCGCGACCGTCGCGCTCTTCGTAGCCGTCGGTCAGTGGAATTCCTTTATGGATACCTACCTGTATGCGAGGGATCTGCCGACTTTGCAGTATGTACTATATGAAATCATGGAAAAGGCGACGATCAAGGTGGACCCGCATGCCGCGGAACAGATGAAGAACGCGGTGTCTCCGCTGTCCGTGCGAATGGCAATTACCATTATTGCAACCGTGCCTATTCTGATTGTGTATCCGTTCCTGCAGCGCTACTTTGTAGGTGGTATGACGATCGGTGCAGTCAAAGACTGATAACTGATAGATTATGACTCATTTCATAAGAGAGGAGAAGAAAGATTATGAAACGAAGAAAATTATGTGCATTGATGCTTGTGGCATCTATGGCGGCGGGGATTCTCGGCGGCTGCGGTGATGGTGACGCGCAGACGACGGCAGGAAATGAAGGGGGAACGGAAGTTCCGGCGGAAGGGTCTTCGGCATCCGGTGATGTGGTGGAGCTGACCTTCTACAACGCAGACGGACAGGAAGATCCTTGGACAGATCCGGTCGCTTTGGCGCTGACTGAGGCTACCGGTGTAAAGCTTAAGACGGAATATCCGGTATCATCGGATGACCAGAAGGTCGCGCTTATGATCGCCGAGCAGAACTACCCGGATATGATCTACGCGAAGGGGGATGCGGGAGCACTGATCGATGCGGGAGCATTGATCGATATGTCTGACCTGATCGATGAGTACGGACCGAACATCAAGAAGCTGTACGGTGACGAGTACGAGAAGCTCAGATATTCCGCAGACGATCCGTCAATCTATCAGTTATCGTCTTACGCAGTGGGCGGCGAGGTGTATAAAACTTCGGGAACTGCACAGCTTCAGTGGGATGTGTTAAAGGAGAACAATTATGAATATCCAAAGACGCTTGATGAATTAGAGACAATGTTAAAGGATTATATCGCTGCGCATCCTACCACAGAGGACGGTCTTGATACCATCGGATTTACACTTTCCGCGTCTGACTGGCACTGGATGATTACCGTGGGCAACCCGGCAGGCTTTATCGCAGACGGTGCGCCTGATAACGGGCAGTGGCTTGTGGACGAGAACAACACAGCAATGTATAAGTTCCGCTCCGAGAAAGAGAGAGAGTATTTCCGCTGGATGTGCCGGATGTATAATGAGGGAATCCTTGATCCGGAGTTTGCGACACAGACACATGAGGACTATATCGCAAAGATTGCTTCCGGACGCGTGCTTGCGCTGTTTGATACCGACTGGGATTACGCGGATGGTGAGAAGGTATTGAAGGCGGACGGCAAATACGGTAAGACCTACGCACCGCTGCCGCTTACGATGGACGCAGATACAAAGGCGCCGTCTCTGATGTATCAGGGACTTACCACAGGCTACGGTATCGGAATTACCACTTCCTGCGAAGATCCGGTTGCAGCAATCAAATATCTTGATTATATCTGCTCTGATGAAGGTCAGGTATTGGTACAGTGGGGTATTGAGGATGTGAACTACTTCATCGACGATGAGGGGCATCGTTACCGCACTGAGGAAGAAGTAAAGTATGCGACAGAGGATAAGGATTACTCCAAGAAGACAGGCGTAGGATTCCACAATTATCCGTTCCCGTATTACGGCGACGGTACGGTGGATGCGACCGGAAGCACTTATACGACCAAGAGCAGAGAGAGCGTTAAGGCTGACTACGATGAAGAGCAGAACGCAGCATGCGACGCATGGGGCGTGGAGCTGCTGGTAGATATCTTCCCGCAGGCAGATGAATTTGAGACGCCGGATTTCTCTCCGATCTGGGCATATGCAAAGCCGACCGAGTTCGACGAGATCGCAAACCAGCTTGACGAGATCGCATGGTCTTCACTGATCAGTTGCATTATCGGACCGGAGGAGGACTTCGACGCTTCCTACGACAAGATGATCGCTGACCTCGAGGGTGCAGGCATGGCGGATGCAGAGCAGATGCTGACGGATATCATTGCAGAGAAGGTCGGAGGCGCACAGTAGGCTGATAGAATCTTCATATAGAAAACCAGACCCTTATACAAAAATGAGGCATCATTCCGATGCCTCATTTTTGGCTGTCTTGCGGAACTCCGCGGGAGTCTGCCCGACATATTTCTTGAATTTGATATGGAAATAATCAACGTTCCGGTAGCCGACCTTCTCGGCAATCTCGTACACTTTTATGGGTTCTTCCAACAGCAGCTTCTTGGAGTGTTCGATGCGTACATGGTCGAGGTAGGAATTGAAGTTCTCGCCCACCTTTTTGCTGAAAATCTTGCCGAGGTAAGAACTGTTGTAGCCAAAGAGCGGAGCAATGCTCTCAAGCGTGATGCTCCGGGCATAATTGTGGTCTATGTAATACAAAATATCGTCAATGACGCTCTCGCGTGAGGAATGACCGATGGAAAAGAGAATCCGCTCAAACTGCTCCGTCAGAAACAGGATAATCTCATAGAGATAAAATTTCTCGGAAATCGTGCGGATGATCTCGGCGTTGGTCGGGAACGGAATATTGCTGCCGGAGTAATGCCGGCTGATGCGTTCCTTGAGCTGCAGGTACAGATCCGCGAAAAAGAGCCTGATCGTATCAATGGAATCCGATGAAAGATAGAGCTTCCCCAGAAGCTCTTCCAACAATTCCGCAGTCCGGCTGTGGCTGAATGCGGAGAGCGCATCGAAAAGCTTTGCGGTATATTCCTCTAAAAACCCGCGTGTGATAACGGGTACGCAGCTTTCAAGCCGGGGCAGGCTTTCGTAGCCAATGGTGTGCTGTCCCTGCTCGCAGAAAAATCGCCTGTCGATCAAACGGCATGCATCGGAGTAGGAATCCGGGATGGACGCAAGGGAAGAAACAGGGCGTCCGTATGCGAGGAACAGCGAATCGAGAGGAGAGTCCTTCTGCGGTCGATATTCTCTTTCGTACCGCTCTAAGAAATCGTTGAACTTCTGAATGGCGAAGCTGCCCTTGAGGAGAAAGACTTCCCGGGAGTCTGCGGTAATATTGTCAAAGGAGTTGTGATCCTGATTCGTCACGCGCAGCAGATCCGAAAAGCGATAGGAGACGTCGCTTTCCCCGCGGCTGTATTTCTCGCAGACAATGACCTGATAGATATCGGCGTCCAGGTGAAGCTCCTCACTGTCAAGACGGGAAAAGTCGGCAGTGCCCAGAAGAATGTCATGTATGATCGTATCGTATGCTTTCCGGCGGTAATGCTCCGAGGAGTCGCGCGCCGCCTGGTCAGAGTCAAGCTGGCTGCGCACCTCTGTCACAATTTCCAGAAGCTCGTCTTCATCGATCGGCTTCGTGAGATAGGATAGAACGCCGTAGCGTATGGCTTCTCTGGCATAGTTGAAATCCGAATATCCGCTTAAGATTACGACCTTTCCGTGAAAGCCGGATTCTCTGGCGAGCCGGACGACCTCGAGTCCGCTCATCCCCGGCATGCGGATATCGAGAAGAACGATATCCGGCTTTTCTGATAAAATAAGCGATAAAGCCTCGTCGCCGTTTGAGGCTTCCCCTGCGATAGAAAAGCCCTCGGCTTCCCAGTCAAGCAGGCATTTAAGCCCTTCCCGGATAATCGCTTCGTCGTCTGCGATGATTAATTTGTACATAATATTTTCCCCCCTGTCGACATATGAAAATTATATAATCAGGCGAAGCCTTTGTCAAATTTCATGCGTGATTTATATGCAATTTCTGCGGTAGTTTTTATAAGAAAAATAAGGTAGGATGGGTATGTAGAAAGATGAAAATGAAAAAGGGAAATCCGTTTTTTTTACAGAGGAGAACGGACCAAAAATCTATTGTATAAGGAGAGAATCACGATGAAATTCAGTAATGGATGTTGGTTACAGAAGGAGGACTGTGCATGCTTTTCACCGGCGCAGGTATATTTTTCCAGAATACAGGACGATAAGGTGACGATCTGTGCGCCTACGAGCAGGATCAATCACAGAGGAGACACGCTTGGGGGCATCAATCTGACGATTGAAATCAGCGCTCCTTACCCGGAGGTGCTGCGCGTGCAGACCTTTCACCATAGGGGACTTCTGGAGCGCACGCCGCAGTTCGAACTGAGCGCTCCGGTAAGCGGCAGGCTTGTTGCGGAGGAGACGGATACGCTTCTGATCGTAAGGAGCGGCAGACTCTGGATAGAGATTGAGAAGGAGAGCGGAGCATTCCGCTTTATGCGCAGCAATGCGAAGCAGGAGCCGGAGAAGATTACGGCAAGCAGCTGGCGCGATCTTGCGTATATGAAGACGGACTGGAAAGGCTTTGCCTACGACAGAGGACCGGAGGACGCCTATATGAGAGAGCAGCTTTCCCTGTCTGTCGGAGAGCTGATCTATGGTCTTGGCGAGCGCTTTTCTGCGTTTGTAAAGAACGGGCAGAGCGTGGATATCTGGAACGAGGACGGCGGCACCTCCACGGAGCAGTCCTATAAGAATATTCCGTTCTACATTTCCAATAAGGGCTACGGCGTGTTCGTAAATCACCCGGAGAAGGTCTCCTTCGAGGTCGCGACGGAGATGGTGACGAAGGTGGAATTTTCCGTGCCGGGTGAGAAGCTGGATTACTTTTTCATCAACGGACCTACGATGAAGGAAGTGCTGATGCGCTACACGGATATCACGGGAAAACCGTCGCTTCCGGCGCCGTGGACGTTTGGCCTGTGGCTGTCTACCTCTTTTACGACGAACTATGATGAGGAGACGGTCAACAGCTTTGTGGACGGAATGCTGGAGCGGAAGATTCCGCTGTCGGTCTTTCATTTTGACTGTTTCTGGATGAAGGATTTTAACTGGTGCGATTTTACATGGGATTCGCGCGTATTTCCGGACCCGGAAGGGATGATCCGCCGTCTGAAGGAGAAGGGACTCAAAATCTGTGTCTGGATCAACAGCTATGTAGGGCAGGAGTCGTCCATGTTTGCCGAGGGCGTAGAGGGCGGATATTTCTTAAAGCGCGCAAACGGCGACGTGTGGCAGTGGGATATGTGGCAGCCGGGACTTGCGATTGTGGATTTCACAAATCCGGCGGCGTGCGAATGGTATGCGAAGAAGTTAGAGGCGCTTCTTGATATGGGTGTGGACTGCTTTAAGACGGATTTCGGCGAACGCATTCCGACGGACTGTGTCTACTATGACGGTTCCGATCCGGTGAAGATGCACAATTACTATACGTATCTGTACAATAAGACCGTGTACGGGGTGATTAAGAAAAAGAAAGGCGAGAAAGAGGCGATTCTTTTCGCGCGCTCCGCGACGGCAGGCGGACAGAAATTCCCGGTACACTGGGGCGGCGACTGCTGGTCTGACTATGAGTCGATGGAGGAGAGCCTGCGCGGCGGACTTTCACTGACAAGTTCCGGTTTTGGCTTCTGGAGCCATGACATCGGGGGATTTGAGAGCACCTCGACGTCGGACGTCTATAAGAGATGGTGCGCGTTCGGACTTTTGTCGACGCATTCAAGACTGCACGGTTCGACCTCTTACCGCGTGCCCTGGGCGTACGATGAGGAGGCGGTCGATGTGGTGCGCTATTTTGCCAATTTAAAGGCGAGACTGATGCCTTATCTCTACCGCAACGCGGTCGAGACGTCAATGACCGGAGTGCCGATGATGCGCAGCATGGTGCTTGAATTTACCGGGGATAAGAACTGTGCTTACCTTGCAAATCAGTATATGCTCGGCGATTCCCTGCTGGTTGCACCGATCTTCAACGAAGACGGAATGGCGGAGTACTATCTGCCGGAAGGCCGCTGGACGTCCGTAATCAGTGGAGAGGAGAAGGAGGGCGGCCGCTGGTACCGTGAGAAGCACGGCTACTTAAGCATTCCGCTGTACGCAAGAGAGGGCAGCATCCTTGCGATGGGAGCGCATGACGACAATGCGGTCTATGATTATGCCGCCGGCGCGACGCTTCGGGTATATGCGCTTGCGGATGGCAGGGAGGCGCAGACAGTCATCTATAATGCGGACAATGAGAAAGCAGTGACGGCATCGGTGAAGAGAACCGGAAATCGTTACGAGGCGGCAATATCAGGGGGTACAGACATAAAGGTTATGCTTGTTCACACAGGCGAGCCGAAGACGGCGGACTGCGCGTATGAGATGGACGGTGACAGCGTGGTTGTCAGCGTGCCGCAGAGCGGACAGTTCGTGCTCGAATTTTAAAAAGTCAGGGCAAATGCGACAGCTCTTGGCGCAGAGGCGTGAAATAGTGAGAGATATATGAAATAGGATGACGGGAATGGAAACAGATGTGCGTCAATAGTAGTATGGAAGGGAGAGAAAATAACAGCGTATGAAATTGGAAGCGTATGAGACACAGGTGGAGGAGCTGCTTGCGCAGTTGACCCTGGAGGAGAAAATAGGCATGATTCACGGTGCGGGGCTGTTCCGCACCGGGGGTGTAGATCGTCTTTCGATTCCGCCTCTGCATATGTCGGATGGACCGATGGGAGTCCGTGCGGAATTTGCAGACAATGAGTGGAAGAATACCGGAACAACGGATGATTTTGTGAGCTATCTGCCCTGCAACAGCGCGGTTGCCTCGACATGGAACCGCAGCCTTGCAGCAAAGGAGGGCGAAGTGCTCGGCGAGGAGGCGAGAGGACGGGGCAAGGATGTGATCTTAGGACCCGGCATCAACATCAAGCGGAGCCCATTTTGCGGAAGAAATTTCGAGTACATGAGTGAGGATCCGTATCTGATTTCGGAAATGGTCGTTCCGATGGTGGAGGGAATCCAGAAATCGGATGTGGCGGCATGTGTGAAGCATTTCGCGGCAAATTCGCAGGAGACAGAGCGTCTGTGGGTGGACACGAAGGTGTCGGAGCGCACGCTGCAGGAAATATATTTTCCGGGCTTTAAGGCGGCAGTAAAGGAGGGCGGCGCATATTCCCTGATGGGGGCTTACAATCTGCTGAATGGGGAGCACTGCTGTACGAGCAGGAAGCTGTTAAACGGGACACTAAGAGGAGAATGGGGCTTTGACGGTATGGTCGTCTCCGACTGGGGCGGCGTGCACGACACGAAGCTTGCGGCGGAATCCGCGCTCGACATCGAGATGGATGTTACCTATGACTTTGGGAAGCACCATATGGCGGATGCGCTTCTTGAAAAAGTGCGTGCGGGAGAGCTTTCGGAATCCCTGATTGATGAGAAGGTCAGAAATATTTTAAGGCTGATGTTCCGTCTTAAGATGATCGGAGAGAAGAGGGGCGAGCGAAAGAGCGGAACCTACAACAGCAGGGCGCATCAGGACGCGGTGCTTGAGATTGCAAGGGAATCCCTGATTTTGCTCAAAAACGACGATGACGTACTCCCGTTGGACGCAAAGAAACAGAAAAAAATCGCGGTCATCGGTCAGAATGCGGCGGCAATCCACTCCAACGGAGGCGGCAGTGCCGAGATCAAGGCACTCTATGAGATTTCTCCGCTGCTCGGGATAAAGAAACTGCTCGGCGGAAATGTAGAGGTCTGCTATGCGCCGGGCTACGAGATTCCGGGAAAAGAGGACACTGGCAGCGTGAACTGGCAGGCGGACAGCACGAAGAAGGACTGGGGAGCCGACCCGGAGGATGCGGATTTAAAGAATGAGGGCAAGACAGTCTTTGATGGAAAGAGCGGACAGACTGGGGAAGCGGCAAGCCGCGCAGAGGAATACCGGAAAGAAGCGCTCCGCCTTGCAAAGGAGTGCGATACCGTGATTTTCGTCGGCGGTCTGAACCATGATTATGATTCGGAGGGGTATGACAGGAAGGATCTGACGCTCCCGTACGGGCAGGATGCGCTGATTGAGGAGCTGCTTGCGGTGAGACCGGATATGGTCGTTGTCATTTATGCGGGCTCTCCGGTCGCGATGCCTTGGAAGGATCGGGCAAAGGCAATTCTCTTTAGCTATTATGCGGGAATGGAGGGCGGAACAGCCATTGCAGAAACTCTGTTTGGAGAGGTGAATCCATCGGGAAAGCTGGCAGAATCCTTTATCGGAAACATCGGGCAGTGCCCGGCGCATACGATCGGAACCTTTGGGAAGAAGGACTGCGTAGAGTATAAGGAGGGCGTTATGGTCGGCTACCGCTACTATGATACGGTGAACGAGGATATTCCATTTGGCTTCGGACACGGGCTTTCCTACAGCAGATTCGAATACAAATACATGACGGCAGTTCCTGTGACGGCGCAGGCAATGTGCGGACAAAGCGACGCGGCAGTGTCCGGTACTAAGAAGGAGTGTGCGGCGGCAGGAAGAGAGGCGCTCCCGATGTATGAGATTTCCGTCACAGTCAAAAATGACAGTGAGCGCACCGGAAAGGAGGTCGTTCAGGTCTATGTCGCACCGAAGGAGCCGGGACATAACAGACCGTATCACGAGCTGCGCGCGTTCGAAAAAATCGAGCTTGAGCCGGGGCAGGAGAAGGTCGTTAAGTTTCTTCTGACAGAGCAGGCATTTGCCTGCTATGATGAGGCGCAGCACGCCTTTGTGACCCCAAAGGGGGCTTATGAGATTCAGGTCGGAAGTTCGTCCAGAGACATCCGTCTGCGTCAGGAGATTACGGTGTTTTAAGCGGTTCTACGGCGTGAAATGAGGAGTGTCAGATAAATTTGTAAAAGTATTAGAGGAGCTGCATACGATAGAATAAGAGGAAAAATCGGCGGGCAGATGCCATGACCAAAGCAGCCGCAGGGAAGGAACGGCAGGTCAGGCGGTCCGGTCCGCCGGAAAGACGAGGACATATTGAAAAATCTATATCCGGGGGATCGGGGAACACTGGTCTATTACTTACAGCTTGCATTAAGCCGCGCGGGAAACGCGCTCGTATTGGACGGCATCTTTGGAAATGCGACCTGCGTGGCGCTGCAAAGTTTTCTGGGACAACGGCGGGAATGTGCGGTGGACGATACGGTATGGGAAAAGCTGATACCGTACCTCAAAGGATATGAGATGCAAAATGGGGAACGGCATGTGCGATACGATTTGCCAGTGGTATCGACGGCGGTTCCCTATTCGTCTCTGCTTGTGGATTTTGCCATTGAGGGGCTTATGATGCGCTATCCGTTCATTGAGACCGGGAGCATCGGAAGAAGTGTTATGGGGAAAAGAATCCCATATCTTCGGATGGGAAACGGTGCGACCGAGGTGTTTTACAACGCGTCGTTTCATGCGAACGAGAGCATTACGACGCCCGTGCTGCTCAAGTTCATCGAAGATTATGCGCGGGCATATGTAAAGGGAGCGGATTTCCTCGGCGTGCCGACGTCAGAGCTTTTTTCCGATTATCAGCTTTATCTTGTCCCGATGGTAAACCCGGACGGCGTGGATCTGGTGAACGGACTTTTGACGAACGGCATATATTACCGGCAGGCGAGACGAATCGGGGCGGATTATCCCGCAATTCCATTTCCGTCGGGCTGGAAAGCCAATATCGAGGGAGTGGATTTAAATCTTCAGTTCCCGGCTGGCTGGGAGGATGCAAAGAAAATCAAGTTCGCACAGGGCTACGTTGGTCCTGCGCCGCGCGATTTTGTGGGGAGCGCGCCGCTTTCTGCGCCGGAGAGCAGCGCAGTCTACCGCTTTACGCTGGAACACGATTTTGCGCTAATCCTTGCGTACCATACGCAGGGCGAGGTGATTTACTGGAAATATAAGGATTATGAGCCCGAGCGTTCCTATGAGATTGCGCAGTACTTCGGCGAGGTCAGCGGGTACGCGGTGGAGGTGACGCCGCAGGAGTCCGGCAATGCCGGGTACAAGGACTGGTTCATCCAGCAGTATAACCGTCCGGGCTACACGATTGAGGCGGGAATGGGGGAAAATCCGCTGCCCATGTCGCAGTTCGATACGATTTATAAGGACAATACCGGTATACTTCTGGGCGGGATGACGCAGATCTAGGGGAGCGGTGATGAAGCAGAGGCGGTAGACATTATAGCAAGAATGAGCCAGGATATCGGGCATTTTACGATGTTTTCTTTGGAAACGTGCAGAATGCCCGATTTTTCGTTGATGTTTTAGCGAAAATAAAGCTCTAAAGCATAAAACAGATGCAAAATACGGGTGGTATCGCTATGATTGTCGTTTTGCACTTCCTGTGTTCCGACAAAATGGTGAGATAGAAAGATATAATGTGTTTCAGGCAGAATTGGTGATTCGTTATGCCAGTGATGGGAAAATGTATTTATATGATTTGATAAATATAAAAAAAGAAGCGAGTACCCCGCCTGAGCAACTGCTGTGCGGTCAAAAACTCACTTCATGTTTTTATGATAAACAGGAAACGGAGCATTGTCAAGTGAATCTTAAGAATAATTTGTGGATAGATGAAGAATCCGAGAGGACAACAGGGGAACGGCTCGTGCAATTAAGAAAGAAAACTGGTATGAATCGCAGGCAATTTGCACAATATTTTGATATTCCATATCGGACGATGCAGGATTGGGAGTTGGAGCATCGGGCGATGCCGGAGTATTTACTGCGCCTTATGGCATATAAGGTACATATGGAAAATCTGTAAAACAGGCATAGTCGTTGAAAAAAAGGAGCACGGATGTTAGAATAGGGCACAGAGGTAACATTTGCGATGATATATGAAATATACTGGGAACTTACAGCGGACGGCGGAGCGAGAATCCTCCGGGTCTGCGGCACGACACCGGAGGTCGTGCTGCCGGAGCAGATTGAGGGGATTTTCGTGACGGAAATCGGGGCATACTGCTTTGCGGCACAGGCACGTCTGCCGGAAAAATATAATAAAACACGGCTGGAAACGACGCAGGCGGCTAGGGAGGATAATCCCGGTTCCGGCGATTCCTGCTGTGCGAACATGGAACATCGTGCGAATACAGGGCATCAAGTGAATGCGGGGCATCGTGTGAATACGGGGCATGTGGAATTGAGAGAATTGTCCGGAGAATATCTTACGCGCGTGGCGCTGCCGGATACGGTGGAGAAACTGGGAAATTTTGCATTCTACAACGCGTCGGCGCTTTCACACCTTGAGATAGGGAAGAAGCTGACCGGAATCGGCAGCGATGCGTTTATGAACTGCCGGAAGCTGCATACTCTGTCTTTGCGTTGCAAGCGCGGAGAAAAAAGCGGGCTGCGGCAGATTCTGGCACAGATTTCCCACGATCTGGAGGTAGCTTTTTTCGAAGAAAACGGTGTGTGGGCGCAGGTGCTTTTTCCGGAGTATTACGAGAGCTATGATGAGATTGCGCCGGCGCATCTGTTCGGAAGGAATATTGAGGGCGAGGGGTTTCGGGCAAGGCAGAGCTTTCGGGATGGCGTAATGGATTTTGCGCAGTATGATCTGATTTTTCCGAAGGCATGTGCGGAGGAGAAGGAAGAAACACTCTGCCGCCTTGCGTTAGACCGTCTGCGCTATCCGGCAGGCCTTGGCACAGAGTCGCGCAAGCTGTATGCCGGATATCTGACGGAACATGCAAAAGCGCTGTGCGGGATGTTAGTAAAGGCGCGTGATGGGGCGCTTGCGGAATTTTTGTGCGGAGAGCGGATTTTTGCGCGGGCGGATTTGGAGTGCTGCATCCGGTATGCTGCCGATGACGGGTGGGCGGAGGGCGGCGCATATTTTTTGCGCCTGCTGAATCAGTATTTTCCAAAGGAAGATGTGTCTTCGCGCTATGCATTTGAGGATTTTTAAGAGTGAAAGAACAGGTCGAAGTATTTTAACAGTTACGAAGATTTTAGGGAGGGGAGAGACGGATGGCACATGTGCAGACACAGGAAGAATGGGAAGCGGAGATGTCAGAGAAAATCCTTTCCTATGTGAGGGACGAACTTTATCTGGAACTGCGGTTCATGGATATTGCGCTCTCTGCGCTGACGCCCAAAGCAGACGCGTCGCTTCAGACGTTTGCGACGGATGGAAATATGCTCTATTATTCGACGGAACAGGTAATGCGCATGTTTGAACAGAATGCGCCCTTTTTGGACCGGGCATATCTCCACACGGTGCTGCACTGCATTTTTTCGCATCTGTGGATCGCAGGAAACCGGGATGCGCGGCTTTGGAATCTGGCTTGTGATATCGCGGTGGAATATACGATTGACGGGATGGGAAAGAATTGTACCAGACGCATCTTAAGCTGGACGCGCCAGAAGCTTTACGGGGAGCTGAAGGAGCGGCAGGAGGGAATTTCTGCGGCGGTCATCTACCGGATGCTGTCGGAGCGTTTTGCGGCGGAAAGGAGAACGGATGCGGCGCAGGAAAGGGATGAGGGGATGCCTGCATCTTACGCGCCGGAGAAAGCGGACGAATACCGGGATATGAATGAGACGCTTGCCGCACTGGAACGGGAGTTCTACACGGACAATCACAAGTACTGGCCGAAAAGGGAAGATACTTCCGCAAAGGGAGCGGCGTCCGCCAGCCAGAAGAAGTGGGAGAAGATTGCGCGGCAGACCCGCATGGAGCAGGAACTGCGGGGCGCAGAGCCGGAGGAGGGCGAGGAGCTTCTCGCCGCACAGCTTGCCGCGGCGAAGGGGCAGCGGAGCTACCGGGATTTCCTGCAGAAATTTGCCGTGCGAAGAGAGGAACTTCACATGGATGCGGATGAGTTCGATCTGAATTATTACACCTACGGCTTGAAGGTGTATGGAAATCTGCCGCTGATCGAGCCGCTCGAGAGCAGGGAGGCAAAGAAAATCAGGGAGTTTGTGATCGTGATAGATACGAGCTATTCTACGAATGGCGAATTGGTGGAGCAGTTCCTGCGCGAGACGGCGGACATACTCTGCCAGAGTGAGAGCTTTTTTGCGGATTCTGTGATACGTGTGCTGCAGTGCGACAATCAGGTGCGAAGCGACACGGTGTTTTCCGGCGAGCGGGAGCTTGCCCGGTTTCTGGAGGAATTTAAGCTGCTTGGCGGAGGCGGTACGGATTTTCGCCCTGCCTTCTCCTATGTGGAGCAGCTTCGGGGAGATGGTCAGCTTCGGCATCTGGCGGGGCTTTTATATTTTACGGACGGCAAGGGCATCTACCCGAAGAAACGGCCCGATTATAAGACGGCGTTTTTGTTTCTGGATGACTTTGATGAACTGTCGGTACCGCCATGGGCGATGCGGCTTCGGCTGCCAAGGGAGACATTTTAAAACCCTATTATGTGTTCAAGTGCTTGTCGGAATATAGACATGCAGATTGCAGAGAGGAATGTATCGAAATGAATAGCTTTCATATGTGGCAGGACAAAATAATCTTTAAGGACGGTTGGTATTTATTCCTCGGCGGGAAGGGAAATAACTCGGTGATTACAAGCGCGTGTGCCAGGCGTATGGAGGAGGAATACAACAGGTATCAGGCGGGTATGGATGTCGATCGCGGAGGGATAGATCCTAAGATCGCCTTCCCGAACAGGGGTTTTAAGAAGGTCGGACACACGTATGAGTATGACAGCCCTTATGTGGTGGACGCTTTATCCGGAGGCAGAGAGGAAAATCGAATTGAAAAGAAATTGGTGATTCCGTCTGAAGTGGATGAGATTCCCATTACCTGTGTCTGCAAAAATGCGTTTGCAAATATAAAAAGTCTTGAGGAGGTCGATATTCCGGACGGTGTAGAAACAATCGGAGGAGGGGCGTTTTTTGGCTGCGCCAGTCTGCAAAAAGTCAATCTCCCGCAGAGGCAGATTCAAATTGCAGAGGATGCATTTGAGAATACGCCAATCGGGAAAGCCCGCGATGGCGGCGCGTGGTATCTGGGACATCATTTCATGAAAGCGGATAAAGAGCTTCGGGGTGTTTTTCAGATAGAAGAGGGGACGCTGTCTGTCGCTGACTGTGCGTTCAAGGATTGTATAAATATTGAGAAAATCGTGCTTCCCGATAGCGTCCAGAGTATCGGCAGAAATGCATTTGCGGGATGTGCGGGATTAAAAGAAATTGTGGTGCCGGAAACATTAAACGCATTGGGGGCAGGGGCATTTTCAGGCTGCGGCAGTTTGAGCACGGCTGCTGTTTCACAGGGGATTTCCCGCCTTGAAAGGGGAGTCTTTAAGAATTGTGTATCGCTGCGTGAGATTTCATTGCCGGATACGCTGGAATCGATTTCGTTTGACTGCTTCGAAAATACAGAAATCATGAATGCGTTTCAATATGGGGAGGCGGAGACGTTATATATTGGAAAATGGCTGATCTGCTGCCGTCCGGAGTTTGAGGGAGAACTGATTGTTCGGGACGGAACGGTTGGAATCGCTGACTATGATTGTATGTCGCAGGGCGCGGACGGAAGAAATTTAAGCGCAGTGGTACTTCCCGAAACCATGAGATACATCGGAATGGAAGCATTTTGCAGATGTGCAAAACTGGAGAGCGTGCATTTGCCGGAAGGAATTGTTTCCCTGGGGCAGAGCGCGTTTCGGGATTGTAAAAGCCTAAAGAATATCGTGATTCCGGAATCCGTGCAGAATGTGGAACAGTGGGCGTTTATGGGATGTGAAAGCATTGAGAGCATCACATTTTTGAACGCGCAGACGAAAATTGTCTGGCCTGCCATTACGAATCGCAGAGACGCAAGAGAGATAAAAATCATTGCTGACGCTGATTCGGAAGCGAAAAGGTATTGCCGCGAATATGGAGAGAAGAATCATTTGCGGTTTGAAAAACGAAAAAAGAATTTCATCGGCAGGATGATGAACAAAATAAAAAATTAGGATTTTGTTCATATTTTGATTTTTATTCTGAGGGCATTGAAAAAAGCCGGAGGCAGATGTACAATTGACAGGTAGATAGGTGTGAGAATCTATTTTTATTTTGCATATAGGTTAGACGCGACTAACTCGTGAAAGGGATAGAACGATGAAATACACGATGTGTGAAACGCTGATGTGCCTCTGCTATTTAGAAAAAATAAAAAGATAGGAGGAATGCAATCATGAGAAAAATACATATTGAAAAAAACACTGTGCAGGAGACGCTGGTGATTCCCCTTTATGCCCGGATGCTCTGCACAAAGCAATACCCGAATTTATTTCAGGATACGCGGGCGGCGGATATGATGGCGCAGATGGACTACGATTTTTCAGAATTGGAGCAGAAGGGGAAGGGCATCATGTACAGGTTCGGTGCTCTGGAAACCGCCATGCGGCAGTATGATCTGGCATGGGAGGTTCGTGACTATCTGAAAAACCACCCCAGGGCGGCTGTGGTCAATCTGGGCTGCGGTCTGGACCTGACCGGTGAAAGCTGCGATAATGGAAGCTGCAAGATTTATAATCTCGATTTCCCGGATGTGATCGCCCTGCGGGAGCAGCTTTTGCCGAAGATGGACCGGGTTCGCAATTTGCCTGTGGATTTAAACGACACCACATGGTTCGAACAGATTGACGCTTCCGGTGGCGTCGTGTTTTTTGCCGCAGGTGTGTTTTATTATTTCCAGACCACGCAGGTGAAGACCTTGTTCTCAAAAATGGCCAGGCGCTTCCCCGGCGGAAGGCTGGTATTTGATGCTGCGGGAAAAAAGGCGGTCAGGTTAATGATCCAAAGCTGGGTCAGGTCCTTAGGCATTTCCGATGTGGACGCTTATTTTTATGTGAATGATCCGGAGCGTGATTTGAAGCCATGGGTTTCGAATGCAGCGGTTCTGGCCCGGGGCTACATGCTGGGATATAATGACCTGAGCGACCCGGCGGTCAGCGGCTTTTTCCGTTTCCTTTCCCGTGTGGCGGACGGTATGATGAAAATGCGGATTCTGCGGTTGGATTTTTGCGGTTGAGGAGAAAAGGAATGAAAACGAAGGGAAAACATCTGCCGATGTATGGGGTGGGTCCCATATATGTGTCGGCTATTATTGGGTTGACTGTTTTAGGGATTGTTTTAAGCATATGGAATAGGGTTCCCATTATTCGATATAAGGGATTTTTCATAGTTATGCTGATTTTAGGAATTGGTCTGGTTGTCTATGGAATATATCTGTGGTATGCGGCAGTAATCAAAGATAAAATCGATGATGGTCTATGGGGGTTCTTACTGTGCTGATGAGAAGTACAGAGGAAAAATGGCTTCGGGAGCTTTACGGGATGTCTGCTTTTTCCCGGAACAGAGGATTTTCCTTTTGTTCAGACATGGGGCAGGTATTCAAAAAGCGTTTCGCACTCACAATTGATCTTTGACGCACTCTTAGCATAACAGAGCCGGTATCTAAGAAAAAGAACGTCAAAAAATAAAATTTGAGGTTGTATTTTTTCAGAAAGGTACTATAATGTTTATTATGGAATTGGAAGTAAGAGACTATTTTGTCGCTTCCACGTCCGGGGATATAGCTCAGTTGGGAGAGCGACGCGTTCGCAACGCGTAGGTCAGGGGTTCGAGTCCCCCTATCTCCATGATTTACACATGGGTCTGCCGAAGGTGACAAGTCCGACAGACGGATGCGAGTGGCTGCACGGGTGTTCCCGTGGCAGTCATTTTTCGTGTGTGCCGAAGACTTCTGGTATTTTGGCGGGCGATGGTGCATTTTTTCGGTGAAGGGAAAGTGCGCCACGCAGGGACTATTTTTGAAAAGGAATGGATAAGGAATGAATATAAAACAGGCAAAGAACGAAATCAGGCATACCGTAGAGGCATATCTTGCCAAGGATGAGACGGGGGAGTATGTGATACCGGAGATCAGACAGCGTCCGATGCTTCTGATGGGACCGCCGGGAATCGGTAAGACGCAGATCATGGAGCAGATTGCAAGAGAACTGAAGGTCGGACTCGTTGCATATACGATTACGCATCACACGAGACAGAGCGCGGTCGGACTTCCGTTCATCCGCGAGGAGGAGTTTTTGGGAAAGACTTACTCTGTCACGGAGTATACGATGAGTGAGATTATTGCGAGCGTGTACCGCAGAATCCGGGACAGCGGACAGAAGGAGGGAATCCTCTTTATCGACGAGATCAACTGCGTATCGGAGACGCTTGCGCCGACGATGCTGCAGTTCTTGCAGTGCAAGACGTTCGGCAACCAGAAGATACCTAAGGGGTGGATCATTGTCGCGGCGGGCAATCCGCCGGAGTATAACAAGTCTGTGCGGGATTTTGACATGGTGACGCTCGACCGTGTGCGTTATCTGACGATCGAGGCGGATTTTTTGGTGTGGGAGGAATATGCCAGAGCGCAGCACATTCACGGGGCGATTTTAAGCTATCTTAAGCTTCGTCCAAGGAATTTCTACCGCGTGGAGGCGGATGTGGACGGTATGCAGTTCGTGACGGCGCGCGGATGGGAGGACCTCTCGAACCTGATGGAGATCTATGAGAAGATGGAGATTCCGGTGGATGAGACGGTCATCCGGGAATTTCTGCATCACGACGAGGTCGCGGAGGATGCGGCGGCATATTTTGATCTGTACCGGAAATATCAGGACGACTACGGAATCCCGCAGATTCTGGAAGGAAAGGTAAGGCCGGAGGTCTACGCGCGTATCTATGCGGCGGCATTCGACGAGCGGCTTTCTGTTGTAAATCTGCTGCTGGACGGACTTGGCGCGCATTTTAAGCGCGTGGCGGATGAAAAGCGGAAAGCGGACGCGTGGTATGCATTTTTAAAGCAGTACCGCAGCAGCGTGGAGGATGCCGAAGATCCGGCGGAATGCTACCGGGGACTTCTTACAGAGTGGGAGCGGAAGATAACGGCGGAAGCAGAGAACGGAAGCTATACCAGAGAAGAACTACGGATGTACAAAACGCTTCTCACAGAGCTGAAAGCAAATGCGCCGGACGGGGCGGTCATACCGGCAGAAGAACCGACAGCATCGGCAAAAGCAGCAGAAGGGGTACCGACAGCATCGGCGACAGCGGCAGGAGAAGAACCGACAGCATCGGCAAAAGCAGCAGAAGGAGAACAGACAGCGGCAGCGAAAAAGGAGCGAGCCAGAACTTATTTCGCACAGGCGAAGGCTGGCTTTGATGCGCAGTGTGCACGCCTTGCGCACGAAGAAATGGCGGCTGGCGCGGCGCTCGAGCACGCGTTTGACTTTATGGAGCAGGCGTTTGAGAACGGCGAGGAAATGGTCGTATTTGTCACGGAACTTACGATTGGAAGCGAGGCTGCGCAGTATCTTGCGGAACACACCTGCGAGCGCTATCTGAAATACAACGAGCAGCTTTTGATCGGAACGAGAAAGGCAGAACTGCTGTCCGAATTGCGGCGTGAAGGCTAGACAGGAAGCAGTACCGCCGGAAACTGCGGCGGGAAAATTGAGATCATGGAAAATTAAGATTATCGGAAATTGCAATAGAATAGTCAGAGCAGAAATGGAGTGAAAGAACATGCAGTCACAGGCAGAATTAAGAAGTTTATTACAGCGAATCGATCATAAGGGGTATCCGGCATATAAGGATACAAGAGGAAGCTATGATTTCGGAAAATATGTGCTTTCCATCGATCATGTGCAGGGCGATCCGTTTGCCGCCCCGTCGAAGGTCAGCGTCCATGTAAAGGGAAGTACGGCGAAGTTTCCGGCGGAGTTATACCAGATGAAGTGCCGCCGTATTGCACTGTGCGACTATCTGCTCCGGCAGTTCGGCAGGGAGCTTGAGAAGGTGTCCTTTAAGGCGAAGGGGTCCGGGAAAAGCGGGCTTATGGCGGTCAGCCGGTGCGGACAGGAGGTCTTAGAGCGCACGGCGTGCCAGATGGACGCGGCAAAGGGCGATATCGTGCTGTGTCTTGAGGTCGGTTTTCCGGCAAACGGGCGGACGGTAAATTCCAGGGAGCTTGAGAAGATTTTCTTTCAATTTCTGCCGGAGTGCGTTGCGGGAAGCCTTATGTACGCGGCGCTTGATGCGAAACAGGTGAAGCGTGTCACAGACCTTGCGGAGGATCAGCAGTATATCAGAGAGCATCTAAAAGAGCAGGAGCTTGTCGCCTTCGTGGCAAACGGTTCCGTGCTGCCGCGCGAGTCCGGTGTGTCCGGCAGACCGATGAAGGATGCGGTGAAATTCGTGTCCCCGGAGTCGATGACAGTAAGCTTTGACTTGCCGCACCACGGCACGATACAGGGCATGGGAATCAAGAAAGGAATTACACTTATCGTCGGCGGGGGTTATCACGGCAAGTCTACGCTGCTTAAGGCGCTGGAGCTTGGCGTGTACAACCATATTCCGGGAGACGGCAGGGAGTATGTGATTACCGACGATACCGCGATGAAGATCCGCGCCGAGGATGGCAGAAGCATCAAAAAGGTGGATATTTCCATGTTCATCAATCATCTGCCGAACGGAAAGGACACGCGCAGCTTTTCGACCGAGGATGCGAGCGGAAGTACCTCGCAGGCGGCAAACGTGATTGAGGCGATGGAAGCCGGAACGGGCGTATTTTTGATTGATGAGGACACCAGCGCGACCAACTTCATGATTCGGGATGAACTGATGCAGCGCGTTGTGAACCGCGAGGACGAGCCGATCACGCCGTTTATCGACCGCATCCGCGAACTGTATACGGACTTTGGCGTATCGACGGTGCTTGTGGCGGGAAGCTCGGGTTCTTATTTTCACAAGGCGGACTGTATCGTGCAGATGAACCAGTATGAGCCGGTTGAGATTACAGCTTTTGCGAAGGAGGAGGCGAGCCGCTTCCCGATGCCGGAGCAGGCGGCGCCGGAGAAATGTGTGCCATCCTTTGCGCGCTGCATCCGTGCGGACCGTGCATTTCGCGAGGACGCCCGCATGAAGCTTAAGACGATGGGACGCGACGGCATTTCCATTAACCATGATACGATCGATGTGCGCTATGTGGAGCAGCTTGCGGACTCCGAGCAGCTTGCCGCGCTCGCATACATCTTAAAATATGCCGAGAGCCATGTGTTTGACGGACGGCGCACGTTAAAAGAGGCGGTGGACATGATCATGAAGGTGCTTGAGGAGAAGGGGCTTGCCGCAGTCTGTGAGAGCAGCTATCTGCCGTGCGGGCTTGCCATGCCCAGAAGACAGGAGATTTTCGCCTGCGTGAACCGCTACCGGAAGATTATGTTGTAGACATTCGTAGTAGAAAGGGCAGGGGATGATACGAAAAGCCACAGGCGGGGAGTTCGTATTACCGGATGGAAGAAAGCTTCCGACGACAGGAAAGACGGCGCGGCAGGGAAAAACATAGGAAAACGGCAGGAACGGCGTATGACAGAAAGGAAATTGCGGCGTGGGTAACAAAACGAATATATGCACGGCAGTACTGGCACATGTGGATGCCGGAAAGACAACTTTATCGGAGGCGCTTCTCTATGTGAGCGGCAATATCAGAAAGGCGGGGCGCGTGGACAACGGCGACGCCTTTTTGGACACCTATTCCTTAGAGCGGGAGAGGGGCATCACGATTTTTTCCAAGCAGGCGGTATTAAAAACCGCAGACGGGACCGTCACGCTGCTTGATACGCCGGGACATGTGGATTTCTCGGCGGAGATGGAGCGGACGCTTGGCGTGCTGGATTATGCGATTCTCGTCGTCAGCGGGGCGGACGGCGTGCAGAGCCACACGCGCACGCTCTGGCGGCTTCTGGAGCATTACAATGTCCCCGTATTTCTTTTCGTGAACAAGATGGATCAGCCGGGGGCGGTGCGCGAGACGCTGCTTGCCGGATTAAAGCGCGAGCTGCACGAGAATTGTGTGGATTTCTCCGAAACGGATACGGAGGAGTTCTTCGAGAATGTCGCTGTGTGCGAGGAGAGCGCGCTTGAGCAGTTTCTTAAGAACGGGGAAGTTGCGCGTGAGAAAATCAGACAGCTCATTTCAGAAAGACAGCTTTTCCCGTGCTTTTTCGGCTCCGCGTTAAAGCTTTTGGGCGTAAAGGAGTTTTGGGACAGTTTCCTTGGCTATACAAAGCGACCTGCATATCCGGCGGAGTTCGGCGCGAAGGTGTTTAAAATCGCAAGGGACGGGCAGGGAAACCGCCTGACCTATCTTAAGGTCACAGGAGGAAGCCTGCGGGTAAAGCAGAGCCTTCAGGGGACGCGGCAGAAAACCGGAAGCGGCGACGGCGGAGCATGGGAGGAAAAGGTAAATCAGATCCGTATCTACTCCGGTGAGAAATACGAGACGGCGGACGAGGTCTTCGCAGGAGGCGTCTGTGCGGTCACGGGATTAAGCGAGACATATCCGGGAGAGGGGTTCGGCGCGGCGGAGGCATCCTCTGTGCCGCTGCTTGCCCCGGTGCTCACCTATCAGATTCTGCTGCCGGAGGGAATGAATCCGGCGGTCATGCTGCCCAAGCTGCGCTGTCTGGAGGAGGAAGAGCCGCAGCTTCACATCATCTGGAACGAGGCGCTAAAGGAGATACAGGTTCAGTTGATGGGCGAGGTGCAGATCGAGATATTAAAGAGCCTCATAAAGGAGCGCTTCGGCGTGGAAGTAGAGTTTGGCGCCGGAAATATTGTATACAAGGAAACGATTGCAAATGTAGTTGAGGGCGTCGGTCATTTCGAGCCGCTGCGCCACTATGCAGAGGTGCATCTTCTGTTAGAGCCGGGAGAGCGGGGCAGCGGGCTTGTCTTTGCGGCGGACTGCAGCGAGGATATGCTTGACCGCAACTGGCAGCGGCTGGTACTTACCCACCTGAAGGAGACGGAGCATATCGGGGTGCTCACAGGCTCTGCGATTACGGACATGAAGATTACGCTGGTAAGCGGCCGTGCGCATATAAAGCACACGGAGGGCGGCGATTTCAGACAGGCGACCTACCGTGCGCTGCGGCAGGGGCTGATGTGTGCAGAGACGATACTCTTAGAGCCGTATTATGATTTCATTCTCGAGGTCCCGGAAAGTTCGGTCGGACGTGCGATGACGGATATCGAGCGGATGCACGGAAATGTGGACTATCACGCCGACCCTTATGGGGGCGGTCTTACAGGAGGCTCCTTTGGAGACGCGGGCGGTTCTTACAGGGGAGACGACGAAGATAGCCGAGACAGAAACGGCGGAGCGCAGGAAAGGGAGAACGCAAATGGCGCGGGCGCAGGATTGCGGCGGATTGTCGGGAGCGCTCCGGTTGCCGCGATGCAGAACTACCAGAGGGAGGTCGTTACCTACACCAAAGGGGCGGGATGTCTTACCGTTTCCTTAAAGGGATATTTTCCGTGCCATAATACGGAGGAGGTCGCAGAGAGAATCGCATACAATCCGCTGCGCGACACGGAGCATCCCGCGGATTCCGTGTTCTGTGCGCACGGGGCGGGCTTTCTCGTCCCGTGGGATCAGGTAGAAAATTATATGCATCTGCCGTACCGGATTGTAAATGAGGAAGCAAAGGAGGAATGGCAGCCGGACAAGCGGATGCCGGAAGCTTCTAATTTCCAGGGGCGAAAGCCGGTGGAGGACGTATGGATCGGCACGGAAGAGATTGACAGAATCCTTGCGCAGACATACAATGCTAATAAGAGGGATAAAGCGTCGTCTGCCGCGCGCGGATGGAAGAAGAAAAGGGCTGCGGATGGCATCGTATCGGCTCCCATCCGGCGCAGCTATCAGCAGAAAGCGTCTGCACCGGAGTATCTGCTGGTGGACGGTTATAATATTATCTTTGCATGGGAAGAACTGTCAGAACTTGCGAAGGACAATATCGACGGTGCGAGAGGCAGGCTGCTTGACATTTTGTGCAATTATCAGGGAATCCGCGGGTGCGAGCTGATCGTTGTATTCGATGCATACCGCGTGGCGGGGCATCAGACGGAGATTCTTGATTATCACAACATTCATGTGGTGTACACAAAGGAAGCGGAGACGGCGGATGCGTATATCGAGAAGTTTGCGCATGAGAACGGAGCGAAATACCGGGTCACGGTGGCGACTTCGGACGGTCTGGAGCAGATCATTATCCGGGGTGCGGGCTGCAGTCTGATTTCGGCGCGGGAATTTGAAGAGGAAGTAAGAGAGCGCGGCAGACAGCTATTGCAGGAGTATGACAGCAGGAAGGAGCAGGGGAAGAGTTTCCTTGCAGAGAAGCTGCCGGGGCAGCCATCTGATGCACATGAGAGATAGCGGCGGTGTTTTGTGCGGCGCAGGCAGTTTTGACGTTGCCGGGGCAGCCATCTGATGCGCCGGATGAGAAGTGAGCGGGAAAGGAGTCTTGCGGTATGAACAGAGACGAGGAAGTAAAGCTGACACATTCAGGGATTCTTGCCAGGGAGAGCAGGCGTTATGTCTCTGTGCGCTTCGAGCGCGGGGAAGATATTGCGGAGGCGAGGCTTCCGGAGTGTAAGGTGACGAAGAACCAGGGATTTACGGAAGAGGAGGTAAAGGGTCTTGAAGCCTATCTGGAGCGGGAGAATGACGCTATATTTGCAAAGGCGAAGGAAATCAATCCGATTCGAAGCTGGTTCTAGGCGCTGCGGCTGTCTTCTGCTTGCGGTTATGCTTCTTTTCTCTGTGCTGCTTCCGTGCGAGAGCGCGTGGGATGTGCCAAAGAGCCAGACCCAGGAAACGGGCTGGGAAATGTATCTGACAGAGTTTGGACCGCAGGAGGCGTCTGTTGCGGAGACGTCTGTCGTGGCGGCGCCTCTGTACCGCAGGGCGGACGTACAGGTGACCGGAAGGGAGATAAGCGGTGCGCGTGGCGTTCAGTCGATCGAGTACAGAATGAGCTGCAGATACCGGAATCTGCAGCAGCTCAAACTGTTCGCATGGTGTCTGCTTGCTGCCTGCATTGCTTTAGCGGTGCAGCAGCATTCGTCCGGCATCGCCAGACGTAAGAGACAGTGGGAGCTTGTCCCGCGGAGCAGAATGATTGTTGATTACATATGCAGGGCGGACGGAAAGAAGAACCGCCTGACATCCTCCATAAAATAAAACAATATTTTATGAGAGGATGAAAGGATATGAATATTCTTATTTGGATTTTAATGATTATTGGGGGAGCTGCGGGTCTTGTATCTACGCTCTACCTGTTAGTGGCGATGCCGGTCATTTTCGGCTGGAAAGTGTACCGCAGCATCAAATACCGGATCAGTTTGTTTGACTAAGGAATAAAAGGGCTGTCGCATGAGTGCGCAGCCCTTTTGACAACGCCGGATGGAAGGATAGGAAGAGGATTATGTATATTTCGCAGGAAACAGCGCAGACGATTGTAGAAGAAATCGGGCGGGAAATTCATGAGCACATCAATTTTATTGACAACCGCGGTTATATCATAGCGAGTACTGACGAGGCGCGGATCGGGGACCTGCATGAAGGGGCAAAACGGATTATCCGGGAAAATCTTGAGGAACTGTATATTACTGCAGAAATGGAAAACGCCAGCACGAAAAAAGGCATGAATCTGTCGATCCGTATCAACCATGAAATCGTCGGTGTGATAGGAATCACAGGCGAGCGCGAACAGGTCGTGCGCTATGGAAATATCGTCAGGCGCATGACAGAAATCATGCTGGAGGACAGCCTGACAAAAGATGAGCGCAGATACGACAGGCGTGTGCGCTACCGTTACCTTGAGGAATGGATTGAAATGCCGCAGAGAGCGTATAACCAGAATTTTGTGGAGAGAGGAAAACATCTGGGGATTGATATTACAAGACCCCGCCGGGCGCTGATGGTGGAGGTGGAAAGATATCATGAGCTGTCGCTTTCGCTGGAAGGACAGCGCAGGCTGGAAAATATCGAATCCTCGGTGCGCCATCTGATAAATGCGCTGCCGGAGGCGCTTTACTTAAGGAAGCCGGAGCGCCAGATCTGTCTGGTTGCGGCATGCCCGGATGAAAAGATGCGGGAACTCTCGGAGCGTATTTCCGCCAGAATCTGGCAGAAATACAAAGAGGCGCTGCTGTTTGGAATCGACGGAGAGACGGAAGGTTCGCAGGACGCGGGAAAAATCTGCAGGGAGGCAAAACGCGCGCTTGAATGCTGTAAATATCCCGATGCGGTACGCCTGTTTTACAACGATTTGAATGTCGAAATCCTGCTCAACGATATTAAGGACGAGACGATGGAAGAATATTTACAGAAGTTGTTTGTGGGAGTCACAGAGGAGGAGCTTAAAAACGATATGGAACTGATCGAGGGGTATTTCCGGTATGAAGGCTCTGTGACGCAGGCGGCAGAGCAGATGTTCATCCATAAAAATACGTTTCAGTACAGGCTAAAAAAGTTAAAAGAAGTTACGGGAAAGGATATCAGGCTGCCAAGCGAAGCGGCGGTCTACATGATGGCGCTGTACTGTTACAGAAAACGAAACGGCGAACACCTGTCATTCCGTATGGAATAAATAGTTCCGGGTAACAAAAATCATTTGAAATATATGTTTCCCATAACATTTACAAACAAAGCCCACATATGCTATTATCTGTACATAAAGTACAGAATATATTAAAAAAACAACAATATTCTGTGCAAAATATACAATAAATGATAGGAGGGGTTTGTATGACTGGTATTCCGTTTCTAATTGTATTTGTTCTGGCGATCGTGGCAATGATTGTCATGATCAGCAAATTTAAGATTCATCCGTTTTTATCTATTATGCTGGTGTCGCTGATACTGGGGCTTTTGGGCGGCATTCCGCTTGTGAATACGACGGATGCAGACGGCAATACGGTAAGCGGCATTGCAACGGTAATCGGCAACGGATTTTCATCGACGTTTACCAGTATCGGTATCGTAATCATCTTCGGAGCGATGATCGGTACGTTTCTGGAGGCGACAGGAGCAGCGCTAAAGCTGGCGGATATGGTCGTAAAATTAGTCGGACCAAAGCATCCGGAGCTTGCAATCGAGCTGATGGGCTGGGTGGTATCCATTCCGGTATTCTGTGATTCCGGATTCGTAGTATTAAATCCGATCCGCAAAGCGCTTGTCAAGAAGACGGGAGCGTCCTCTGTGGCAATGACCGTTTGTCTGTCAGCAGGACTATATGCATCCCATGTATTCATTCCGCCGACACCGGGACCGATTGCGGCGGCGAATACCCTGAATGTGGGCGATCATCTTCTGTTAGTTATGGGGCTTGGCGTTCTTGTATCCATTCCGGCGTTGCTTGGTTCCTATTTCTATGCAAAATATATCGGAAAAAAGGTGCAGGCAAAGGATGAGGCGAACAGCGGTGATGTCGTAGCGAGCTACGAAGAACTGGTTGCATCCTATGGGAAGCTGCCGGGCGGCTTTATGAGTCTTGCGCCGATTATCATTCCGATCATTCTGATGGCAATGTCGAATGTGGCGTCGATTCTTGGATGGACAGGAGCGGCACTTACGATCTTCACATTCCTTGGAACTCCGATCATTGCACTGGCAGTCGGCGTGGTGTTCGGTATTATTCTTCTTGTACAGTCTAAGATGGGCGGCAAGCTTTATGATCTGACAAATGATACGTTAAAGACCGTTGGACCGATCCTTTTCGTGACGGCAGCAGGCGGCGTGCTTGGAAAGGTAATTTCCTCCACAAGTCTTGTAAGCTTTATCACGGAAAATGCAGAATCGCTTCAGGTAATCGGAATATTCTTCCCGTTCCTGTTAGCGGCGATCTTAAAATCTGCGCAGGGCTCCTCCACAGTCGCAATCACGACGACGGCGGGTATCATGGCTCCCCTTATGGGAGCGCTGGGAATGGATTCGGTTGCAATGAGCGCGCTTTGCGTTATGGCAATCGGTGCAGGCGCGATGACTGTATCGCATGCAAATGATTCCTACTTCTGGGTTGTTACAAACTTTGGAGAAATGACACCGGATCAGGGATATAAGACGCAGACGCTTGGAACGCTTGTAGAAGGCGTATGCTCTATGGCGGGTATCTTTGTGATTTCCCTGTTCTTACACTAAGATCAAGGCAGGAAGGGTGAATGTGCTATGTCACTGCGAAGAGACGCGGACGAGATTATCAGGGCTTCGATTCAGGCAGTATTGCCGGATGAGGCGGTAAAGAAAGCATTGGAAGGCAGAGACTTCGGCAGCGGAAAAGTGCGCATGGTAGCGGCGGGCAAAGCCGCCTGGCAGATGGCACATGCAGCCGCAGAAATTCTTAAGGACAGACTGGACGCCGGAGTCGTAGTAACCAAATATGACCATGTAAAGGGAGAAATACCGGGGGTGACCTGCTTTGAAGCAGGTCATCCGGTACCGGATGAAAATTCGTTTCGCGGAACGCGGGCGGCGATCGAGCTGGTGGAGAATCTAAGCGCCAGGGACACGGTGCTGTTTCTGATTTCGGGAGGCGGCTCGGCGCTGTTTGAGGAACCGCTCATATCGGGAGAGGAGCTTTCCGATATTACCGGACAGTTACTTGCCTGCGGAGCGGATATCGTTGAGATGAACACGATCCGCAAACGGCTTTCGGCAGTAAAGGGCGGAAAGTTTGCAAAGCTTTGCGAACCGGCAAAGATTTACAGCATCGTACTCAGCGATATACTGGGCGATCCGCTCGATATGATCGCATCGGGACCGGCTTACCCGGATTCCTCGACCTGCGGACAGGCGGTTGCGATTGCAAAGAAATATGATTTAAAGCTTTCGGAGAAGGTCCTTAAGCTGCTGCAGGAAGAAACGCCCAAGGAACTTCATAATGTAGAGACGAGCATTACGGGAAGTGTGCGAAACCTTTGCGAAGCGGCGGCGGTAAGCTGCAGAAAGCTGGGGTATCGTCCGGTGATACTGACGGACCAGCTAAATTGTGAGGCGAGAGAAGCGGGAGCCTTTCTTGCGGCGATTGCAAAGACTTACCAGAAGAGTGAGGAGAGCATTGCATTTCTTGCGGGCGGCGAGACAGTCGTACATCTGACGGGAAAAGGAAAAGGCGGGCGCAATCAGGAGATTGCACTTGCAGCGGCAGAGGGGATCGCGGGACTTTCCGGCACGGCGGTATTCAGTATCGGAAGTGACGGAACAGACGGACCGACAGACGCAGCGGGCGGCTATGTGGACGGTACAACACGCGAAGTTCTGTCGCAAAAGAATATCTCCATCTATGACGTGCTTCAGGAAAACGACGCTTATCATGCGCTAAAGCAGAGCGGCGGACTGATTCTCACCGGAGCGACCGGAACGAATGTAAATGATGTGGCGGTGCTTCTGATAAAAAGAAAATAGAATATGGAAAAATATGTATGAAACACGCAGTGTCTGCACACAATAAAAGAAAAAGGATTGGATTGTGGCATGAAGACACTGCGTGAATTGCATCAGGAGATTATAGAAAGGGAACAGAAGAGCGGGAGGCATTTTAGCGAAGAACAGGCTTTGTATCAGATGGATTGTCTGCTTCACCCCGAAAAGCAGGAAGAGAAAGAGCGGATGACGGCGGTCTGCGATATGGAGGCGCTTGCGGGCAAGGAGGACGCGGCATCCGTGGCAGGGGAGCTTGCCGATGCGGGAAAGAGGGTCTATGCACTGATTGCCCCGGCGTTTATGGGGCAGTTCGGGGAGGCGGTCACCCCGGGACAGATCCGGTCGGCGCTAAAGGCGGCAGGCTTTGCCGGAATGGTGGAGGTGGCTGTCTTTGCGGATATTCTGACGCTGAAGGAGGCGCTGGAGTTTGATAAGCATGTTGTGAGCAGGAGCGATTTTCAGTTGACGAGCTGCTGCTGTCCGGTGTGGATCGCCATGATCCGCGGTATCTACGGGGAACTCGTACCGCACATGCCGGGAGCGGTCTCGCCGATGATTGCCGCGGGGCGTGCAGTTAAGAAAATTTACCCGGGAGCAGTCACGGTATTTGTAGGTCCCTGCCTTGCCAAGAAAAAGGAGGCGAAGGAGCCGGATATCGCGGATGCGGTCGATTATGTGCTGACGTTTCAGGAGATAAAGGAGCTGTTTGACGCGGCGTCCATAGCGCCTGAGAAAATGGAGGAGGACGAGAAGGTTCACTCCTCACGCGCGGGCAGGATCTATGCGCGGACCGGAGGCGTGAGCGAGGCAGTGCAGAAAACAGTCATGCAGCTTCACCCGGATCGTGAAATCATGGTGCGCCCCGTGCAGGCGGATGGTGTGAAAGCGTGCAGGCAGATGATTGAGGACATCCGCGCCGGGAAAACAGAGGCAAATTTCTTCGAGGGCATGGCATGTCAGGGCGGCTGCGTCGGCGGACCCAAGGCGCTGCTTCCCAATGAGGAGGGCAGGGAGCTTGTGAACCGTTACGGCGACGAGGCGCTCTATCAGACGCCGCTCGAGAATCCGTATGTGATTGAACTGATCGAAAAGCTTGGTTTTTATACGGTGGAGGATTTCCTGGAAAAGAGCGATATCCTGACGCGTGATTTCGGAAATCACGCATAGCGGGAGAAAATCTGGCGGGAGGGACATTAAAACCTGGCGGGCGGGACGTTAAAACCTGCCGGGCGGGACGTTCCCGTTGCCTGTGTGGGAAGTTCGTGTTAAAATGAATGGCAGAGGTTTTGGGAAAGAGGAGAAAACATATGCTGCCAGAGGAGTTTTTGAACCGGATGAAGGAAATGCTGGGGGAAGAATATCCCGCGTTTTATGAGAGTTATGAGAAGCCGCGTTATCAGGCGCTGCGCGTCAATCCGCTGAAAGCGGACAGCAGGAAATTTGGCGCGGTAGCGCCATTTTCGCTTGCTCCGGTTCCATGGGCGGCGGACGGGTTTTATTATGCCGCTTCTGATACGCCGGGCAAGCATCCGTATCATGAAGCGGGGGTATATTATATTCAGGAGCCGAGCGCGATGGCTCCTGCGGAATATCTGATGCAGCCGCCTGCAGGGGAGCAGACAGATGCGGCGGCAGGTGCAGACGCCGGGCGATGCGGGGCGGATGACGGAAAGCCTGCCGCAGTGGGTGTCTGGGAACGCATTTTAGATCTTTGCGCAGCGCCGGGCGGAAAGAGTACACAGATTGCCGCGGCAATGCGGGGAAACGGAATCTTAGTCAGCAATGAGATTCACCCGGCGCGTGCGAAGATACTCTCTGAAAATATTGAGCGGATGGGAATTTCAAATGCGATGGTCACGAACGAGACGCCGCAGCATCTGGCGGAGCATTTCACGGAGTATTTTACGCGGATTCTGGTGGATGCGCCGTGTTCCGGCGAGGGCATGTTCCGCAAGAATGAAGAGGCGAGTGAACAGTGGAGCCCTGCAAATGTAGAATTGTGCGCGGACAGGCAGGATGAAATCCTAGACTGTGCGGCTGCAATGCTGGCAGGGGGCGGACGGCTCGTGTATTCGACCTGTACCTTTGCCCCGGCGGAGAATGAAGGAAGCGTCAGCCGGTTTCTTGACAGACATCCGGAGTTTTCCATTGAGAAGGTCACGCTCGCAGAGGGGATGTCGCCGGGAGTGCCTGCGTGGGGAATGTGGCAGGATGAAAAAGAAACGACAAACGAAGGCAAAAATGCCGGAGGACAGTGTTGTATGGCGGATGCAGGGGGTGTGCGTGCGGAACTTTCCGGGACGATTCGCCTGTGGCCGCACCGCCTCAACGGCGAAGGGCATTATCTGGCGGTTCTGCGCAAGACCGGCGAACCCGGGACGAATCCCGGCTATGCGGTATACGGAGAGGAGAACGGCATATCGGCACGTGATTTAAAGACGCCGGGAAAAGGATGTGCCGAATATCTGGAATTTGCAGAGAGCGCGTTTACGAAAGCGGGAATGGAAAGGTTTGCATACGACGGCGCAAAATATATAAAGTTCGGCGATCAGCTTTATCTGGTTCCGCAGGGAATGCCTGCGGTCAAAGGGCTTAAGGTATTAAGACCGGGGCTTCACCTCGGCACGGTGAAGAAAGGACGGTTTGAGCCGTCGCACGCGCTTGCGCTTGCCGCGAAGCCGCATGAGGTACTGCACACGGCGGATTTGCCGGCGGAGGGCAGAGAAATCCGCGGTTATCTAAACGGAGAGACATTTCCCGCGGAGGGTGAGAAGGGCTGGTATCTTGTGACGGTGGACGGCTACAGCACGGGCTGGGGCAAGCTTGCGGGAGGCATTATGAAGAACCACTATCCGAAGGGGCTTAGGAAGCAGATCGGTTGAGCGGCGGCAGGCATGTCGAAGGCAGAAAAAGCAACCGGATGCAGATGGGACAGACAGATGCAAAGGATTGCCGGAGACGGGCGGCATTGACAGGGAAAGGCGTGGCGGCATGGGTGATGACAGTGTAAAGCGCATATACATAGAAAGCAGGCTGTGGAAGTTTCTTACCAGTGAATTTCTGGAGAACGTCAAAAGCAGGTATCATTACGGTGAAAGCGATATGCCGCTGCTTCGCAGCGTGGCGGCTGATATGGCGGGATGTATGCGCTGGCAGGAGAGCGTATACCTTGTGTACGGGAATGAGAGCGGCGCGCAGGAAAATCCCTCTGTGCAGGAAGACGAAAGAGACGATGGGAAGGGATATCATACGACTGCGACGGTCATCATGACGTTTGGAATCGGAATCGATCTTTTACAGGAGCGCTATCAGAGCACGGGGCGTATGCTTGAGAGCTACATGGTGGAGAGCATTGGCGGGGAATTGCTGATGCTGGGCTACCGGGAACTTTCGGGCTGGGTAAAGGAGCGCACCGGGTATAATGTGACGGCACAGCACTTTTTCGGGGAGGATGCGCGTTATCCGCTTGCGCAGATGCCGGAGGCGCTTGCACGCGCCGGACAGACGAAGGTTTCCTGCAACGACGGCTTTTGCCTGACACCAAAAAAGAGCGTCGTGTATCAGATTGAACTGTCGAAGGATGGCGGCGGGGAAAGCTGTACGGAGCCGTGCGCCGTATGCAGTATGCGGGCGTCGTGCACCGTGCGCGGCCGGGATGTGCAGGCGTAAAAAAAGATTGGAAAGTGAGACAAATCCTGCTATAATAAGAAGAACTTGGGTATTTATATGACAGGAGCGTGCGGATGGAAGAGAAAAAGGCGATCAAGGAACAGGAAATCATCGAGGACGTGCTGAAGTCCGAACTGGATTTTATCACTTATGTGGATACTGATACCGGAGTATGTCACACAATCATCACCAATGAGGGAACGGATGTTGCACCGCCGCCTTATGGGGATTACGCGGCAGTAAACGAGGTGTCGATTCCAAAGTATGTGCATCCGGACGATCAGGAGGAGTGCGCAAGGGCGCTTCTGCTGCCGAATATTATAGAGGAGCTTAGGAGCAAGGATCACATCGTGGTTCCGTACCGGCTGTTATGCGGTTCTTCTTACCGCAGGAAGGAACTTAGTATCTGCTATCACGGAGACGATAAGAAGACGATTGTGATGGTGCGGCGTGATGTGACAGACAGCTATGAGGAGGAACAGCGCCAGAATGAGAGGCTTTACTATGCGCTGATGGACGCCAGACATGCCAATCAGGAGAAGAATGAATTTTTAGAGCGCATGAGCCATGAAATCCGCACGCCGATGAACTCGATTATCGGGCTTTCGTATCTGACGAAGGAGTATGTAGGCCATGAGCGGCAGGTGCTTGAGAATCTGGATAAGATCAACAAATCCGCACATTTTCTGCTCTCTTTTATTGACGATATTCTAAATCTGTCTCAGATCGAGAGCGGCAATGTGGCAATGGTGCAGCAGGATGTGGAACTTGACAGTTTTCTGGCAGACATCACGCGCAGGGCAGAGAAATGGGCGAAGGAGAAGCAGATTACCTTTGCCGTGGAGAGACGCGGGGACTTTGACAGAGAGTATTGCTTTGATGCGGAGAAGCTTGGAAAAGCGCTGTTTAATATCCTTGAGAATGCAATAAAGTACACACAGCAGGAGGGCAGAGTGGATTTTATTGTGGAGCGGCTGCATGACGCGAATGAGGAGGCGACGGTCCGTTTTGAGATTCGGGATAACGGAATCGGCATTGAGGAGTCCTTCCTTCCGTATATCTACGATCCGTTCGAGCAGGAGGAAGAGCATGGCACGACGTTAAACGGCGGTACGGGACTCGGGCTTTCGATTGCGCGCAACATCATAGAGTTTATGGGCGGCAAAATCGATGCGTACAGTGAGAAAGGAAAAGGTTCGACTTTTGTCGTTACGGTGACGCTGCAGAAGGTCGCGGATTATGAGACAAGCCTGCGCAAGCAGAGCAAGTCGGAGAAGCTGGATTATGATTTTTCCGGGAAACGGGCGCTGCTCGTGGAGGATAACGAGGTCAATATAGAGATTACGAGAAATATTCTGACGCATAAGAATCTTGAGGTCGAGGTCGCAGTCAACGGCGAGGAGGGTGTGAACGCTTTCCTTTCGCATGAACCCGGGTATTATGACGTCATATTGATGGACATCCGTATGCCGGTCATGGACGGTCTGACAGCGACGAAGCAGATCAGGAGCGCAGAGCGTGCGGACAGCAGGAGAATACCGATTATTGCCATGACGGCGAATGTGTTTGAGGAGGATGTGCGGAAGTCCTTCGAGGCGGGCATGGATGCGCATTTGAGCAAGCCGGTAGATATTAAGCAGATGTATTTTGTGCTGGACAGTATGATTTACGGGTGATACCGCAGCACGGACGGGATATGGTGTCATATCCCGTCTTTTTTACTCTATAGGAAATACCGCGTTGCTGTGAAGCGTGAAAGTATTGATTCCTATAGAGCAAAAAGCCCTGCCGGGCAGGATGCGCACCTCGCGGAGATGTAGATAGCCGTAAACGGCATCGCTCGGGCGCGGCAAAGTGTGCTCCGCATGTAAGTTGAAGCAAATTCGCGAGAGTGTGCGAGGCACACTTTGTTCCTCTATAGAAAGCGCTGTCATCCCTTAGGACTTTTTGTCGAATGCTGTAGAAGAACAAAGATAAAGGGCGCGCAGGTAAAGGAATCGTAAATTTTTGCGGGGAAAATACAAAGAAATATGATATATTTATGAAAAATACGGTTTGAGTGAGAACCTGGCAGAATCGGAAATGGAGTTAAAAGGATGAAGGAAAGAATAATCATGTTGGTGGCGGATGATGTGGCAGTAAACCGCGCATCCTTTAAGGCGATGTTCTCTCAGGAGTACGAGGTGCTGGAAGCGGAGGATGGAAAGGAAGCCCTGGAGATACTTGAAAGGCAGAAGGTAGACATCGTGATACTGGATGTGCATATGCCGGTAATGAGCGGGAGCGATGTGTTAGGCAGGATGAAGGCAGACCCGGACCTTCGGGATATCCCCGTAGTCGTAAAGACCACGATTGACGAGAATATGGAGGTGGAGATGCTTAAGAAGGGGGCGGATGATTTTGTCTTTTCGCCCTGTGAACCGGAGGTTGTCATCAATCGTGTAAACAATATCGTGAGGCGCTATGCGGGCGGTAAGAAGCTTTTGGAACGCCGGCTGGAGGAAGAACGGCATCTTAGCACAGTCAGGGAGCATTTGATCACGCGTATTGCGCAGGAGGCAAGAGACGATGTGTCCGCGATAGAGGAGCTTTGCGGCAGTGTGGCGGCGGAGGAAAATTCTGAGATTGCAGAGATTTTCGAAAAGATTCTGGAGCGAACCGAGCATGTGCGGATGATGACGGCGGGCATTTTAGAGGAGCAGCTTGCAAGGGTGAACGGGAATCCGGACAAGCAGGACCCCTTCCAGCTTTGCGGAGTCGTTGCGGAGACGACAGGCGAATGCAAGGCTGCCTGCGAGGAGCGCGGCATCCGGCTGCAGGTAAAGGGAGGAGAGATTTTCTGTGATCATCTGCTCGGGGACGGAAAGCGCTTAAAGCAGATATGGAGCAGACTTTTGAGTAAAGCTTACGTCAACACGGAGCCGGGAGGCAGCATCTGCACGACCTATACCGAGCGTATGGGAGAGGACGGCGGAATTGAACTTGAGATTACGGTTCGGGGAACGATAGACAGCCGGGAAGAATACCCCATCATCAAGAGTCTTGTAGAACTGCTGCGGGGTTCTATGGATGTAGTAAGTGAGCACGGCGAACAGATTCTCTGCAAAATTACGCTTCCGTTCGGCGTAGGGAAGGAAGCGCCTGTCGAGAGGAAGAGCTTTGACTGCCTTAAAACTATTATTCTCGATGATAATGAACTGACGAGGGATTACCATGCTGCGATGCTGGCAAGACTTGGGATTTCCAGTGAGATTGTAACGAACAGTGCGGATGCAATACAACTGATTAAGAAAGCGTACCTGCGGGGCAAGAGTTATGACATTTGTTTTGTGAACTGGTACATGACGGGCGGAGAGGACACCATCCGGGAAATACGAAGCATCTGTCCGCCGGAGCGGATGCTCATTACCTGTTCCACCAGCGATAAGGAGCAGGATGAGGAGCGGATGCGTCTTGCGGGTGTGGATTATGTGATGGAGCGCCCGGTCTACCATGCGGCGATGTATCATTTCCTGACGGGAGTATGCGGGAAATAAACGTGTATAAAATAGATGGCTGATGTCAACACTAGGATTGGTAAATCAATCAGATATGGAGGTGTGATATGAGTCAGATTTCAGAGAAGGAATTGTCAGCTTTAAACGACCTGCTGACCGAGGAAGAACTGTTGATCAAGAAGTTCAAGATGCTTGCAGAGCACACAGAGGATCAGGAAATCAGCGCGAAATTCACGGAGATTTCCAATCAGCATCAGGGACATTTTAACGCGCTGTACGCGCAGCTTGGTTAAGGAACCGGACAGGAGGACGTAATGACAGAGCAGATTTATACAGACAAAGAGATTTTAGCGGACGCGCTGACCGCAGAAAAAACGGCGACGAACAACTACAATACATTTGCAAATGAGTGTGTGCATGACGGCGTGAGAGACGCCATTCTTCACTGCCTTGAGCAGGAACATGCCATTCAGGAGAATGTATTCAACATGATGCATCAGAGAGGGTATTACCCGACACCGGATGCAGAGGCGAACAAGGTGCAGAGCGCAAAGCAGAAGTTTGCGCAGTGTGTAAAAAGCGTATAGTGTGAGCTAAGAGAAAGGGGCTGTCGCAGGACGGCCTCTTTTTTTGAATGTTGAGAAAGCAGATGATTGTGTTATAATGAAACGATAAAGCGAATGGAAAGCGAGCGTGCGGGCAGATGGATATCAGGCAGTTACAGTATTTTGTAAAGATTGTGGAATATGAGAATATGAGCAGGGCATCGGAGGAGCTTCTGGTAGCGCAGCCGGCGCTTAGCAGAATGATAAAGAATATGGAAGAGCGACTGCAGACGAAGCTTTTTGAGCGGAACGGAAAGAAAATCAAACTCAGCAGGAGCGGGGAGATCTTCTATTCCCATGCGGTCGTAATTCTGGCGGAATTTGAGGCGGCGCAAAAGGAGATCGACGAGCTCAACAACCGGGAAAAAAATGACGTTGTCGTCGTGATGAGGACAGCAATCGGTCTGCTCCCGATGCTGTTAAAGGCGTTTCACCAGAGATTCCCAGAGATCAATGTCACTGTGCTGCGGGAAGCGGATGAGAAGAGGGAAAATCAGAACATTGATTTTATTATTGAACAGGACTTTTCCGATATGCCGAAAAAGGATAAGATCGTACTCATGCACGACGACTGTAGAATCATGATTTCCCAGAAACATCCGCTTGCGGCAAAACAGGGGCTTTCGCTCGGCGATCTGCGCGAAGAGAAATTTTACGTCTTAAACGACAGCCCGAGCCTGCACCAGATCACAGAAAAGGCGTGTCTGGACGCCGGATTTTCGCCGGACATCTATGAGGAGTGCAACAGCAGGGAGACGATACTCTCCTTCGTGGAAGCGGGGCTTGGCGTCGCTATGATTCCTTATAAGACATGGTTTTGCTGCTGGCATCCCGAGCTGATCGCCATAGACTATGATTTGAGTAAATACAAGCGGATCATCAGCCTTTATGAGATTTCGGGAAGCCGGAATAAGAAGGTGCGGGCGTTCGAGGAATTTTGTATGGAATTTTTCGGTCAGGTGGATTGCGCAGAGGGAAATGTTGAGCTTTTGAAAAAGCATTTTGAAGTTTTATAACAAAAGTCTTATAACACAAATGTTATAAGAAAAAGTAAACTTGATATTGGAAAAATGAAAATCGATTTCATATAATACAACTATTAAGAAGTTGCGAAGGGGCTAAGAGGTGTAAACCTGCTTGCCCCTTTTGCGTTTCTTCTGACAATTTACGTTATGAGGAGGGATAGCATGGAAAAGAGACCATATTTTATTACAATCGCCAGACAGTTCGGCAGTCTCGGAAGACCGATCGCCAAGGAATTGTCCGAATTGCTTGGGATAGAATATTACGACAGGGATATTCTTGAGCTGGCATGCAGGGAACTTGGGAAACCGATCGACGAGATAGAAAAATATGATGAGACAGTCGGGAATAACAAGTTCATGCAGATGATGTATCCGCTTGGAATGGGAGACAGCGACATGCACACAAGGCTGTTTCAGATGCAGCAGAGCCTGATCCGCGACATTGCAAATAAGGAGCAGTCCTGTATCTTCGTCGGGCGGTGCGCAGACTATGTCTTAAAGGATAACCGCCGCTGTATCAATGTTTTTATTTTTGCGCCGTATGAAGACCGTTTAAGGAACAGTATCGACGTGCTCGGGCTTTCGCGGGATGAGGCGAAGAAGATGATTAAGGAGGTCGATAAGGCGAGGGAGCTGTATCACCGCACTTATGTGAAATCTTCGCTGGAAAGCATTGACGACAAGAGTATTCTCATCAATTCGAGCGAACTGGGAGTGGCGGGAACCGCCCAGTTGCTTGCAGAGATGGTAAGACTAAAGTTTCAGCTTGCGGATTAAGAGAAGCTGTTGGGGAATTGCATATGGAATTATCTCAGATAAGAAGTTTTAAAAAGGTTGCGGAGCTGCAGCATATTACAAGGGCGGCAGACGCGCTTTCGGTGACGCAGCCAACGCTCACCAAGACGATCCGCCGGATGGAGCAGGAACTGGAAGTACCGCTGCTGCGTCACGTCGGGAGAAATATTGAACTGAGCCAATACGGGGAGATTGTCTATAAGTATTCGAGGATTGCGGTCAATGCGCTCGACGATATGCAAAATGAAATCAATGAACTGAAAAATGTTAAGGAGCACAGACTGACCGTTGCAATGAACGGAATTATCTCGGTAGTTCCATATGTTGTATGTGATTTTATCAAGAGCCGTCCGGACATTCAGGTGGATATCATCCGGGGAGAAAAGCGCGTATATGATATCAATATTTTTTCCAGTGATTCCGCAGATGAGGAAGGAATGCGCCTGATGGAAGAAAAGTGCATGATCTGCATGTCGGAGCAAAATCCTTTAGCGGCAAAGGATATCCTCTCGATTGCGGATGTGGAGCAGCAGGAATTTATAGTGACCGGGCTTAGGCGTGCCATGTATGTGATTTTGGATCATTTCTGCCGGGAGAACGGATTCGTTCCCAACATTAAGATTGAGTGCGACAGCGTGGAGGGGCTTCTGGCAATGATCGAGGCGGATGTAGGGATTTCGCTTGTACCGATGAAGACATGGAACTTTGCCAAATTTCCCGGTCTGGTATTTCGGGAAGTGCAGGGAAAACAGATTTCAAGATACATGTATGCCAAGGTGAGGGAAGGCAGCTATGAGACGTATGCAATCCGACAGTTTATGGATTATCTGAAGAAGAATTTCGACGCGATATTAGCTCAAAAAGTATAGAAGAAAAGCAATGAATCAGGGCTTAAAAACCATTAGTCACACAGAAAATCATGTGCTAACATAAGGCAATCAGAAGGGCGAAGGTGCCAATAGGGGCATCCTCGCCCTTTTACTGTAACAAGTAACAGTTTAAAAACAAAAGGAGGATTCTATTATGAAAAAAAGAACATTTGCCGCATTATTGATACTTGCATTGGCAGCCGCATCGTTCACAGGATGCGGAGAGAAAGAGGAGGGCGCAGCGGCTCCCGCAGGCAGCGCAGCAGAAAAAGAAAGCGAAACGGCGGCTGCAGAGACGACAGAAGCGGCGGCAGCGGATGCTTTAGCTATTGAATTGAACAAAGACGGGCTGGATACGGCGACGAAGGTCACGATCGGATATAATTCCACGACATGGATGTGGGCGGTCGATCAGGAAATGCACTTCTTCGAGGATGAATTTGCAAAATACGGAATCGAAGTGGAATGGCAGCTTTTCGATTCCGGCGCAGCGGAGAAAGAGGCAATGGCGACAAACAATCTGGACTTCGGAACATCGGGAATCGTGCCTGTCGTTACGATTGGAGCGTCGGATCTTCCGGTGAAGGTGCTCGCAAAGTACAATCTCGATCCTGCCTATATTGATATTCTTGTTCCGGCGGGAAGTGACATTAAGGAAGTGGCGGACTTAAAGGGAAAAACAATTGCCTGTCCGATCGGTACGGCGGAGTATGGCTTCCTTCTGATCGCATTGCAGAACGTAGGGCTTACGGCGGAGGACGTCGAGATCGTGAATATGGCAAAGACCGAGCATGTGACGGCGCTCTCGCAGAACAGCATCGAAGCGACCTGTACGAGCGGTCCTCACAACCTCACCGCCATCAATGACGGAATTGCAACATCGATTTTAAATTCGGAGGGCGTATTTAACAACACGGCATATATCATCGCGTCAGAAGAATTTGTAGAGAACAATCCGACCATCGCAGCGATTTTCTTAAAGGCATGGACAGCCGAGATGGATTATATCAATCAGGACATGGAGGCGGCGCTTGATATCGTAGTGGAGTATACAGGCGCGGAGCGCGAGAGTCTGGTATATGGTCTGAGCGCGGAATATGACACTGAGGTCACCGATTTTGACAAACAGTCTCTGGAAGACATTATGAATATGTTTTATGAGACAGGTCAGATCGAGAATACGTTCGATACAGATTCCATTTATGATTTCTCCTATCTTGAGAGAGCGAATGAACTGTAGGAAGCGAAGCAGTAGTAATTGCGGGAAGAAGTATGAATCATACTTCTTTCCTTTACAGGAAAACATAGATTAAATCCTATTATTATTAAAAAAGCATGGTCTGTCAGCAGGGAGAGGATGCAAAATGAAGAGAAAAAAGAGATTAAGCGATTATTGGTGGGTATGTCTTTGGGTACCCTGTCTGTTTATTCTGTTCTGGCAATACGCGGGAAGCGCCGGAGCATTTAATACGAGAGTTCTGCCAACACCGGGAATTATCTTTGATTCGTTTGTAAAACTGATTCAGGATGGCGTGCTCCAGAAGCATATTGCAATCAGTTTGCAGCGCGTTATTCAGGGCTACATATACGGTTCCCTCGCGGGTATTTTGGTTGGCGCGCTGATGGGCGTGTCGCCGCTTATTCACCGTTCCTTATCGTTTTTTACCGGTATTTTACGGCCGATTCCGATTATCGCATGGTTCCCGGTGACGATCATGCTGTTCGGTATTGACGAGACATCGAAGATTCTGATTATTGCAATCGGAGCGTTCTGGCCGGTGCTTATCAATGTCATCGACGGAATCCATAACGTAGATAAAAAGTATATCGAGGTGGCGGAGGTATTTATGAAACCGAAGCACACCATCCTTGGGAAAATTATCTTCCCGGGGGCGGCGGTTTCGATTTTCACCGGGTTAAAGGTCGGAATCGGAAATGCGTGGGTCAGCGTAATCAGCGCGGAGCTGCTTGCGTCAAGCTCCGGTCTTGGCTATCTGATTTCGTCTTCGCGCGAGCTGGCAAAGCCGGGAAGCATGATGGTCGGCGTGTTCATCATCGGTATTATCGGATGGGCGATCAATACGCTGTTAGAGTTTTTGATGAAATTCATTCTTCCGTGGAATGTGAACGATAAGAGGTGACGAAGATGGAAAAAGAAAATGTAAGCTATGTACAGATTCACAATCTGAATAAATCCTTTGCAATGAAAGAGGGCGAACTTAAGGTTCTTGACAATATCAATATTGATATCCGAAAGGGCGAGTTCATCTGCATCTTGGGTACCAGCGGCTGCGGCAAGAGCACAATGCTTCGGATGCTGGCAGGGCTCGATACGCTCTATACCGGAGAAGTCAAGGTAGACGGGGAGGAGGTCAAGGGACCGAATCCGAATATCGGGATGATCTTTCAGGAGTCGCGTCTTTTTCCATGGATGAGGGTACGGGATAACATCAAATTCGGCATCAAAAAAGGCGTTTCTAAGGAAGAGCAGGCGGAACTGATCGAGAAGCATATCGAGCTGGTCGGACTGAAGGGCTTTGAAAAATCCTATCCGCATCAGTTGTCGGGAGGAATGCAGCAGAGAGTCAGCATTGCAAGATCGCTGATCGGCAATCCGAAAATCCTGCTGCTGGACGAGCCTTTCGGAGCGCTTGATGCGCTCACAAGAATGAACATGCAGCAGGAAACCTTAAGAATCTGGGAAAAGGAACAGGCAACAATGATTCTCGTAACGCATGATATCGACGAGGCGATTTATCTCGGGAGCCGGATCGTCATCCTATCCAGCAGACCCGGAAAGGTGAAAGAGATTATCGACGTGGATATCGAAAGACCGAGAAAACGTACCAGCAAGGAATTTGCAGAACTGAGAAACTATATTTATAATGGCTTTTTTGCCGGAATGGACAACGAATAAGGGATTGGAAAGGGCATGGTTATTATTATGAAATTAAAAGAAATCATAGATGCGTCGGTGTACGGGGAGCTAAAGGACGTCCCGACACTGGGAATTGATATCGGATCAAGAATGGGAAAAGGCGTTCTGCTCGCAGATGGGAACTGTTATACAGCGCTCACGGCAACAGGCGTCAGTATGCAGAAAACAGCGGAAATCCTGCTGGATCAGCTCACGAAGCAGGCAGGGCGGACGGTGGATGATATTGCCTATGCGGTCAGCACCGGTTACGGAAGAATCAATCTGGGGCTTGGCGATATTCCGACCAAATCCGTGACAGAGATTTCCTGCCACGGTATGGGCGCGCATTACCTGAATCAGCCGACGAAGACGATCATTGATATCGGCGGACAGGATTCCAAGGCGATCAAGATCGACCCGGAGAACGGCAAGGTCGTTGACTTTATCATGAACGATAAATGTGCGGCGGGAACGGGACGCTTTTTTGAGAAGGTGGCTGATTTACTCTCGTGCACGCTTGAAGAGGCAAGTAAGCTTGCGCTTGAGACGACGAAGAAAATTGACATCAGCAGCCAGTGCGTGGTGTTTGCCGAGTCTGAAATCGTAACGCTCCGTGCAAAGGGAGAGGAGCGGGCGGACATTATCGCTGCGGTAAATATGGCTTCTGCCAGAAGAGTGCGCAACCTTGTAAACCGTGTGGGACTTGACCCGGATCTTGTTTTCTCCGGCGGTGTGGCAAACAATCCGGGAATGAAGCAGGCGCTTGCGGAGGTTGTCGGTCATCCGTTTACGGAGACGAAAATGAATATGTCATATAACGGCGCACTTGGCGCAGCCATCATCGCGCAGCAATTCTATAACGGCGCGGCAGACTAGGGAGGATTCATATATGAAGTTAAAAGATGTGATAGATGAAAAGGTGGTAAATGAATTAAGCACCAATAATGTCGTCGTGGGAATCGATATCGGTTCAAGAACCGGAAAAGCGGTGCTGATCAATAAGGACGAGCTGTATGTGGCGCAGGTCGGGACAGGGTATGATATGCAGATGACTGCAAATGAACTTCTCGATATGTTGTTTGAGCAGTCGGGTATTACGATGCAGGATGTGCAGTACATCGTCGGGACAGGTTACGGGCGCGTCGCAATGAACTTTGAAGGAATGGAAAAGCATATGGTGTCTGAGATTTCCTGTCACGCGATGGGCGTGCATTATCTGGATTCCGGGACACAGACCATCATCGATATCGGCGGACAGGATTCCAAGGCAATCCGGATCAACCCGCTCACCGGAAAGGTCATCAGCTTTGTCATGAATGATAAATGTGCGGCGGGAACCGGACGTTTCTTAGAGAAGGTCGCAAATATTCTGGGCTACACGACGGAAGAAATCGGAGATGTCGCGTTAAAGAGCAAGAAGGACATTGAAATCAGCAGCCAGTGCGTTGTATTTGCAGAGTCGGAGATCATTTCCCTGCGTGCGAACGGAGAACTGCCGGAGGATATTGCGGCGGGCATCCATTTTGCGGCGGCAAACAGAGTGTACACGCTTGTAAAGCGCGTGGAATTTGCGCCGGGACTGCAGTTTTCGGGCGGTGTGTCGAATAACAGCGGTATGCGCTACGCGATTGAAAAGCTGATGGGTGTGGAAATCAAGAAGCTTCCGCTGGATATGATTTATGCCGGATGTCTTGGAGCGGCAATTTACGCGCTCCGCTATCTGAATGTGCAGGAGAGCAACATCAGCATGTCGACGATTTTAAATCCGTGTGATCTGACAGAAATCGAGCAGGTGATAGAGGAAGAGCAGGAGCGCTTTATCGAAAAGAAGGACGGCACGAAGAAGGTCGCTTATACCTGTACCTATACGCCGGTTGAGCTGCTCGATGCGGCAGGCGTGCAGCATATTCGCCTGATGCAGGCAGGAAATACGGAGGAGGTATCTTACGGCGAGGTATTGACGAAAAGCGCATACTGCGACGTCATCAAGAGCTGTCTCGGACGGTTTGCCATGGATCAGCCGCTCAATAAGGCGATTGACAGGATGTTCGTATTTTATACCTGCGCGTCCATGCGCAAGGCGGCAGAGTCAATGGGGGCTCATTTTGTCGAGACGTCTATCTACGCAACGCCGCGGCAGGCGACGAGAGAAAGCTCAAGGGACGAGTATTACGAGGAGATGACAAACTGTAAGAGGGATCTTGAGAAATTTGTCGGACACGAGATTTCCAATGAGCAGATTTTAGAGCGGATTCACCTCTACAATCAGGTGCGCGCGAAGCTAAAGCAGATATCGGAGCTGCGTCTGCGCAATGAGCCGGCGCTTACCGGAGAGGAATTTCTTGAGATCGCAAAATCTTATTTCTATGTCAGCCCGGAAAAATTGCTTCCGGTTCTGGAGAAAAAATATGAGCAGCTTGCAAAGAGACCGGACAAAGAGATGAAGCGTATGCGTCTGATGATGGTCGGCGGAACTGTATTTGACGGCGACAGAAGAGTCATTGAGATCATTGAAAAGCAGATTGGAGCAAGAGTCGTTGTCGAGGATCACTGCACGGGCTTAAGCCCGTTCTACAATCAGATACCGGAGGAGGGAGACGCGCTGCGCTGCCTGTCGGAAGGGTATCTTGATAAGGCGCCCTGTGCAATCCTTGCACCGATTGAGCACAGAGTGGAATTTACGGCAAAGCTTGCAAAGGAATATAACGTAGACGGAGTGATTTATGCATATGTGAAGTTCTGTCCGAGCTATGGAACGTTAAAGGGCTGCTTCGTAAAGAAATTTCAGGAGATGGGAATTCCGCTGTTAGAGCTTCCTGTCGATTACTCTAAGAGTGATGAGGGACAGCTTAAGACGAGAATTGAGGCATTTGCGGAAGTACTGTTGGAAGTTATGACGAGAAAGGAGAATGCATAATGGAAGGAGAAACCTTTGTTGATATCAGGGATTTTAAATCACAGCAGGATTATTTTGACTATTGTAAAAATGTGCAGCACCCGTATTCCCATGCGGTAGGGCGGCTCATTGATCTTGCGAGCAGCTACATATTCTACGCCGAGGAGCAGGCCACAAAGGGGCAGAAAGCGTCCTACTGCGGAGCGACATGGGAGGCGCCGCTGTTCTATGGCTGTAACGTCCTGCCGGTCGCAAATACAGAGCTTGGACGTCTGGGAAGCAGACAGGCGATTTCCGTTGCGGAGAATCATTTCCTGATTCCGCGCGAGGCGTGTTCCATGCTTGGCTCTCTGCTCGGAGAATGGTACCTGCGCAAGGATTACCCGATTAAGATGTGCGTCGGGGCAAGCTCGCATTGCGAAGCGCAGAACATGGTATCTGAGTTGATCAAGAATGAGGGCTATAAGATTTACCGTTATGAGGGAATCTATCGTCCGCCTCACTGCACCGAGGAACGGCGCGCACAGCTCGTGAAGAATCTGACGAGACAGCTTGAGGGAATCGCGGATTTCCTCTGCGACGGCAAGCCGTGGGACGAGGAGGCAATCCGCCGGGAAATCCATCGGAATAATGAGGCGATTGACAAGGTAAAGCGGATTATGGATCTGCGCATCGAGCGTCCGACCTATGTCAAGAGTCTTGCGACCATGTATCTGATGACGGGACTGGGACACTATTTTGGAAGACCGGACGAATACATCGACATTTTGGACGAGCTGATCGACGAGCTGGAAAACTGCGATGCATCGTTTATCGGCAGGGATCTTGCAATGCCGATTGTCTGGATCGGCGGGCGCGGTCAGGAGTTTGGCGTTTATCACGCGGTGGATCAGTGCAACGGGGCGCTGCTCGGCTGGGTCGGTGACAATTGCTGTACAAGAAAATACGACGAGAGCCTTCCGGTGTTAGAGTCGCTTGCGGCGTACTATATCGACGGAACGTGGTCGGGCGCATCGGAACACAAGATGAAATATATCAACGAGCAGTTAGAGCTTACAAAGGCAAAGGGCGTGATCTTCTACGGTTATGTGGGATGCTCTTATTCCGGTGTCGAGCATGAAATTTTAAGAGCCGATTTAAAAGAAAGAGGAATCTCAAGTCTCAGCATTCAGGGAACCTTCCAGGTCGGACCGCCGAGCGGACAGCTTCTTACGAGAGTCAGCGCGTTTGTTGAGATGCTAAGTTAGAATAGAGGGAAAGCTATGGTAGAAAATCTTATCACAAAACCAATCTGTCTGGTGGCGCCGACTTATGTGCTCGGCGGGAAATCAGTCAAGGAGACAAAAGAAAAATATCATTTGCCTTACGCACACCGGATGCTTGCAAACGAGAATCCGCTCGGCATCTCACCGAAGGCAGCGGAGGCGATTGCAAGAGCGGCGGCAGAGGGCGGAAGCGTCTATCCGGATACCAATTCCACCGAGCTTCGCACGAAGCTTGCAGGAATGCTTGATTTTGCGGCATACGGTATGGGAATTGAAAACTTAAACGTGACGGCGGGGGCGGAACATGCGCTCAATATGATTATGGAGATTTTCTTAAAGGAGGGTGACGAGGTGCTGATTTCGGCGCCTTCCTACAGTGGCTATAACCGCACGATTGCGAGAGCAGGCGGCGTGAAAAAGACGATTCCGTTCCTTGCAGACGGGCATTGCGATTTTGACGGGCTGCTTGCGGCGATTACCGATCAGACGAAAATCGTGATTTTGTGCAATCCGAATAACCCGACCGGATGCTTTGAGAAGAAGGAAAAGGTGCAGGAGTTCGTGAAGCGTTTTCCGAAGGATAAGATTCTGATCGTGGATGAAGCCTATATTCATTTTGCGCCGGGAGGCATGGAGCAGTCCGTTTACACCGAGGTCTGCGAGGATGTGAATCTGATTGTCACACACACGTTTTCCAAGATTTACGGAATGGCGGGAATCCGCGTCGGCTATATCATCAGCAACCGGGAGATATCGGGATATTTGCGCAACTACGGAGGCGTCAGATTGAGCAACGTGCAGCAGGCGGCGGCGCTTGCTGCGCTCGACGATCAGGAATTTTATGACAGAACGCTTGCGGTCACGGTAGAGGGCAGGGACTATCTGATCCGGGAGCTGCGCGCGCTTGGGTACAGCCCTTATGAGAGCGCGGCGAATTTCGTATTCTGTGACCTTCATATGGATAAGGCATATCTGGACGAAGCCTTTATGCGGCGCGGCATATTGATTCGGACGAATCTGGAGTACCCACGTATTTCCGTCGGAACGATGGAGCAGAACCGTCTGTTTATTGAGGCGTTAAAGGAAATCAGAGAGGAAAAAAATAAAGATGCGGTGCACAGGGAAGGAGCGTGACAAGGGTGCGGTTGTTTGTAATCAATACGGGCTATGATATGTCGGACGAGGAGATTGAAATACGTGTGCAGAGGATGAAACGGGCTGCTTCGCCGGACACTACGATTCATATGGAATGTCTGGAAGAGACAAAAATATGCATTGATTCCCAGTTGGATGTAGCGCTCGCTTCACCGGAAATCATCAAGAAGGCGATAAAGGCGGAAAAAGAGGGCTATGATGCAGTGCTTTTATATTGCACCAGCGATCCCGCTATGGAGGCGTGCAGAGAGGCGGTAAAGATTCCGGTCATCGGCGGGGGCATGGCGTCTTTTTTGACGGCTGCGGCAGTCGGAAGCCGTTATTCCATGATAATTACCTCAAAGGAACGGGAGTCGGAGAAGCACCGCTTTATCAAGGCGTCCGGGTTAAATTCGGGAGATTTCATATCGGTGCAGAGCATTGAATATGATATTCTTTCCATGCAAAAGCAGAAAGAGAAAACAGACACGGTAAATCAGTTGACTGCCGCGGCAAGGAAGTGTGTGGCTGACGGGGCGGACGTCGTGATTTTAGGATGTCTCGGCTTTGCAGGAATGGGAGAAGCCGTAAGCCGCGCAGTGGGCGTCCCGGTCATAGATCCGGCATTTGCCATGGTGGGACTTGCCGAGGCTTTGTGCCGTCAGAAACTGGCGCAGTCAAGGCATGCCTACTGCAACCCTCCGAAGCGGGCGCGCATCTGGGCAGGCGGGAGCATGGAGTAATAAGGCAGGGAAGGAGTCTGTAAAATGAAGGTGGTCGTATGTGTAGAAGAAATCCGCGGGGAACTTGCGTCCTTTGACGAGTTAAAGGACTTATGGCAGAAAAAGCTCTCCGCCATTGGCGGAATAGATGAAATCTGCATCGTCAGGGAAGCGGAACTTAGGGATATCACAGTGCAGGAGGCGGCTTATAAAAACGCGGATGCTGTTTTAGGAATGAAGCTAAAAGATGGAAGTCTCTCCGAAGAATTTTTAAACAGATATCCGGCGCTAAAGTATGCGGCGACTTTCAATCACGGCTTTGGCAGTTATGACAGGGAGGCGGTAAAACGCCACGGCGTCACCGTTACGAATACGGTCTATGGCGATGTGACGGTGGCACAGTTTGCTATGGCGCTGCTCTTAAATATCTGTCATGACATAACTGCAAACAGCACTTATTACAAAGAGGAGCATTTTAACCGCCCGCAGGAAGCCGGGAAGAATCCGCCTCCTGTGACATCACAGATGGAATTATACGGAAAAACGCTTGGCATCATAGGGCTTGGGAGTATCGGGTTGTGGGTGGCAAAAATGGCGGCGGGCTTTGGCATGAAGGTGATCGCAAGCAGCCGTCATCCCAAAGAGGGAAAGGAATACGAATTTATTGAGCAGGTATCTGTCGAGGAAGTGATAAAAAACAGCGATGTGGTTTCCATTCACTGTCCGCTCACGGAAGACACCCGTGGAATGATCAACCGTGAAACGATTTCACGGATGAAGGACGGCGTGATTCTGATCAACACGGCGCGGGGAGATATCATCGTAGAAAAAGACCTGATAGAAGCACTGAATAGTGGAAAAATCCGGGCGGCAGGGCTGGATGTGGTAAGCGGCGAGCCGTTAAAGGAGAAAACTGGGATATTTTACTGCAAAAATGCTTATATCACACCGCATATGGCGTGGCTTACGAAGGAAGCGGTGTACCGTCAGGTGGATGTGGCGGTGGAGAATTTCAGAAGGTGGAAAGAAAAAGTTGACTAGCCGTAAACGGCACCGCTCGGGCGCGGAGAATCCGGCAGAGCCGGATTCTTTTTTGTACCCAAATTTAACAGGAGGCACAGGCATGAAAAAAATAGATTTAATGATTCATACGGGAATGATGTATACCATGCAGGGTGACGGACTTGGATTTTGTCAGGGAAAATCTATCGCCGTCGACGGAAGTAAAATTATTGATATAGATGAAACGGAGAACATACAGAGCCGGTATCAGGCGGAAAAGGAGATTCACGCCGAGGATATGCTGACGCTGCCCGGCTTCGTAGACGGACATATGCATACAGGGCATGGCGTGATCCGGGGAGTGGCGCAGGACATTGACAACTGGATGATGGAGGGAATGGCGCCCTTTGAAGCCGCAAGAAGCGCCGAAGCAAAGGATGCGGGAAGCCGTCTTGCAATCGCGGAGGCGATTCTGTGGGGGACGACGACCATCGGGGATGACGGCTCTGCAATGGAGGGAGCGATAAAGTTTATTGAACAGTCGGGAACGCGGGGAAATGTCAGCGTCCGCGTGCGAAGTGCGCTGCCGAAGGCATACAAAAAGGGAGAACTCTATGTGCTCGATGAAAAGATGGGGGAGGAGACTTTAGGAGAGGCGTTATCCTTGTATGAAAAATATCATGACAGGGACGGCGGCAGAATCAAAATCCGTTTTGGCCCTCAGGGGGCGGACTTTCTGGGAGTCGGGCTGTTAGAACGGGTGAAACGGATTGCAAAGGACAAAAAGACAAAAATACATATGCATCTGGCGCAGGGAACGAGGGAGACAGAACAGATGATGATGCGCTACGGGCAGCGGACAATTCCTTTCCTGGAAAAAATGAATTATTTTGATGAGGACTATATCGGGATTCACCTGACAGACGCCACAAAGGAAGAGGTTGAGACGGTGGCAGCCCATAGAGGAAACATGATACTCTGCTCAAATTCCATCGGCGTTATTGCGGGAAGAGTACCTCCGGCGCAGGAGTTTTTGGAGGCGGGCGGAAACGTGGGACTTGGAACGGATCAGGCGCCGGGAAATAACGGGCATAATATGTTCTCCGAAATGAAGGCGACCTCCTGCTTTAACAAGATAAAATATCAGAGTTCCACGATCATGCCGGCATGGAAGGTGCTGCGCATGGCGACCATAGAAGGGGCAAGGGCGCTTGGAATTGACGATGTGACAGGAAGCATCGAGGTCGGGAAATGTGCAGATATCATTCTGATCGACTTAAAGAACCCGCAGCTTGCACCGGTCTATACGGTGCCGATGCGCAATCTTGTCCCAAATCTGGTATATGCGGCAAGAGGAAATGAAGTAGACACCGTCATTACGCACGGAAGGGTCATTGTAGAGCACAGAATCCCATTGACATTTGATCTGGCACAAATCATAGAAGACGCCCAGAAATATGCCGATGTGATCGGAGCAAAGGCGCAAAAGCAGTTTGAGGAAATCAACGGAAGAAACGCGCAGTATATGCGGGAAGGAAAGCTATAGGAGGAGAAAGCAATGTATGATTTACTGATAAAAAACGGAACAGTGGTAACGCCTGAAAATACAGGAATCAAGCACATTTACGTCAGGGACGAGAAAATTGTGGCGGTCACATCCGAGCTGCTGAATGAACCGGTGAAAAAGACGATCGATGCGGCAGGCTTATATGTCTATCCGGGATTTATTGACACGCATGTGCATTCCAGAGACGGCGGAAGCACGCACAAGGAAGATTTCTATCATTCCACCAGGGCAGCCGCGGCGGGCGGCATCACCACGATTTTTGAAATGCCAAACGCCGTGCCCGCAGTGGTGGATAAGGAGAGCTTTCAGGCGCAGAAAGCGAATCTGCTTAGCAAGGCGAATGTGGACTTTGCCATGTGGGGGCTGTGTATCGGAGCGCTCAATAACGACAAGCTTATGGAACTGTCGGAATGCGGGGTAGGGGCATTCAAGTTTTTCTGGGGGTACGCGATAGACCAAAAGACATATTCCCTGATCTATAACTATGACCCGGCGGATTCCAGCGTGATACCGCCCTTTGATGACGGCGAGGTGTACGGGATATTTCAGGCGGTGGCAAAGACGGGAAAGCCGATTGCCATTCATGCGGAAAATGCAGATTTGATTAAGTCGCTGACCGCCAATATCAGGGTGGAGGATTACGAAAATGAATTTGAAGCGCTGTTGGCGTGCCGTCCGAATCTGGCGGAAGAGCTGGTCGTAAACACGGCAATCCAGTATTCCAGGGAGACCGGGGCAAGGCTGCATATTCTTCATATCAGCGCAAAAGAAACGGTGGACATGGTAAAGAGGGCGCAAAAGGAGCAGATTCCCGTAACGGGGGAGACCTGCCCCCACTATCTGTATCTCACCAACGAGGACTATGACAGAATCGGCAGCATGATCAAGTGTTACCCGCCGGTGCGCAGAAAAGAAGACCAGAAGAAGCTGTGGGAGGGGTTAGAGGACGGAACGCTCATGTTGGTCTGCTCTGACCACGCACCCCACACCCCCGAAGAAAAGGAGGGCAGCCTTTTTAAAATCCCTTCCGGCATGTGTGGTCTGGAGACGCTGGTACCGTTAATGCTGCAGGCGGTCAATGACGGCAGGATAAGCAGGCAGCAGCTTGCAAGCGTATTGTCGGAGGAACCTGCAAAAATGTTTGGGATTTATCCGAGGAAGGGGTCTTTGGAGACAGGAACGGACGCGGATATCTCGATTGTGGACTTTGACCGGGAATATGAGGTGCATAAGGAGGATTTTCAGAGCGTCAGCAAGGTCACAGCGTTTGACGGAATGAAGATCAAAGGAAAACCGGTATACACCATTTTGCGGGGGAATGTCATTATGGAGAATGGAAAGGTGAAGGAGGATACGCCGATCGGAAGATTTATAAAGGCGTAATATTTATAACAAAATTGTTATAAGGGATAGCCGAAAACGATATTGGAAAAAGAAAAATAACCCAATTATAATATGCATATGCAGACAAAGGGGTTTGCACACAAATTAAATATTATAATTGCAAAGGGGCAGCGGTATCAGTGATACGGCTGCCTTTTTGTCGAAAACTATGTATTCGCAGTACATAAAAAAACAAAAACAGAAGGGAATGGGTGAGATGGTAAATTTAAAATTGGGCGATGGAATTGTCTGGCCAAATCAGGCGGACATTGCAGTTATGGTCACCTTTGATTTTGACGCGGAATATTTAAGAATATCCAGAAATGACGATGGCGTCATAAATTTTGCAGATATGTCCAGAGGCCTGTACGGACCGAATGAGGGCTTAGAGCGATGCTTAAAGGTGCTAGAGGACACCGGGATCAAATCTACCTTCTTTATTCCGGGGAAAATCGCGGAGCGTTATCCTGAGAAGGTAAGAGAAATCGCATCAAAAGGACATGAGCTTGCATACCACGGTTACGAGCATGAAAGCGAGATTGGTTATCCGATCGAGAAAGAAATCAGGAACATGGAAAGGAGCGAGAAAATCTTAGAAGAGCTTGGAGGAAAGAAAATCGTAGGGCACAGGGGTTGCTACAACATCATACAGCCGTACACCATAGATCTGATCCGAAGCCGCGGCTACAAATACAGCTCTGTCATGAAGGACAGGGACTGGGCGTACCTGTATCCGGGAAAGGAAGGAGAAGCCCCGGTCGCAGAGCTTCCGACAGAGCATACGCTCGACGATGTGACATATTTTTACTTTTCCTACTGCAAGCCGGTCAATAAGAGCAACTATACCTCGGAATATGTGAAAGGCATCTGGACGGATTATTTTGATGAACTGTGCAGGGAAAAGGACAAGGTCTTTGTGTTAAAGCTTCATCCGCAGCTCATAGGCAGAGCGAGCAGGGCGCGGATGTTAAAAGAATTTATTATTTATATGCAGTCAAAAGGTGCATGGATTGCGACCTGCGAAGAAGTGGCGGACTACGTTATAGCGCACGCGAAGGAGGAAAATCCCACACGGTCTGCCGGGCGCTGCGCCTGCATGGAAAAGGAGGGGATGGCATGAAAGGAAAATCGATAAAATGGCCGGACGGAAAGAGAATCGCAATTATGCTGGCATTTGATATTGACGGAGAGACGCTCTGGATGTGCCGAGGTATGGATCATATCACGAATTTTTCCAGAGGAAGATATTCCACCTTACAGGCAATTCCAAGAATCCTTAAGATGCTGGAAGAGGAGGGCGTAGTGGCTACCTTCTTTACACCGGCGTGGATTGCAGAAAAATATCCGGGAGTCATTAAGGAAATCGCGGCGCAGGGACATGAAATCGGTTATCACGGATATCTTCATGAAGTGTTTAAAAACAAGGAGGACGAAGACGCCCAGATGGAAAAAGCGGAGGCGATCATTGAGGAGATTACCGGAAGCAGACCGAAAGGAAATCGTGCACCGAACGGAGATGTCTACGACTACAGTCTGGGGCTCTGGTTAGAACGCGGCGAGATTTACAGCTCCAACTGGCGGGACAGCGACGGTCCGTTCGTTCATGAAATAAACGGCAAAAAGATTCCGTTAGTGGAGGTGCCGAAGGATTCCGTTTTGGATGACACCGCTTACGACATGTATACGGAATGCGCGCCGATACATCTGAATCTGCGCAGCGGAAAAGAGATGACGGATGTCTGGCGGGAGGAATTTGACGCATTGGCGGAGGAGAACCGGATGATTAACTTTGTCATGCATCCGCAGTTTATCGGACGGCCGCATAATATCTGCCATTTGAGAAAGCTGATTCAGTACATGAAGGAAAACGGAGCATGGTTTGCCACCAACAGCCAGGTGGCGGAACATGTGCTGAAGGAGGAAGGGCTATGGCAAAATTACCGATAGAATTGCACAGCGTAGAGGATATTGCCTATGCGGAATACCTGTTTGATAAATTTTATGCGGTCGGAAGCACCGGAACAGGAGGGGTCACAAGACTTGGTTATACGGAGGTCGAGGACGAGATGCATGAGGTGTTCCGGCAGATCGGCGAGGAAAACGGCTATGCGTACCTGACAGATGAGGTCGGAAATTCGTACGTCTGTAATTCGGACGAACAGGGGTACTATCTGATTGCTTCGCATCTGGATTCCGTGATCGAAGGCGGGCGCTACGACGGGGTTGCCGGGGTCATAGCAGGGCTTATGGTGCTCTACTGGATCAAAAAGAACGGGCTTACGATACCGGTGCGCGTGGGTGCTTTCCGCTGTGAGGAGTCGAGCAACTTTGGGAAATGCACAATCGGAAGCGGGCTGATTACGAATGAGACCTATAAGCATGATGTCGGGGAGGCGGTTTCGAAAGCCGGAAAGACATTAGCAGAAATTTTCAAAGAGCGTGGGTATTCGCTCCAGCCGAAACGAATCAGAGGTGTGAAAGAGTATATTGAGCTTCACATCGAACAGGGCAAGGTCTTAGAGGAATACGGCGAGAAGCTCGGCATCGTCAGCACGATTGCGGGACCCAGACGGTTTATGCTCCATGTCATCGGGCAGGCGGAGCACTCCGGCGCAACGCCGATGGATATGAGAAACGACGCGCTCTGCGGCGCAGCGGAGATCATCACCGAGATCGAGAGCATCGGCAGGGAAGAGAAGATGTGGAAATCGGTTGCGACTGTGGGAGTCATCCAGAACGAACCGAACGCATTAAATGTCATTCCGGGCGAAGTGACACTCGGCGTTGATATGCGCGGGGTCGATACAGACAGCCTTGAGAGGATGGAGAACCGCATGAAAAGCTCGGCGAAGAAAATCTGCGAGAAGCGGGGACTTACCTTTTACAAGGAAAAAATCAGTGAGATACCGCCGATTGACATGTCCCGTGATATGCAGGAGGGACTTGGCGCGGTGGCGAAGCGGCTTAAAATTCCGCACCGGATCATGATGAGCGGTGCGGGGCATGATGCGATGTCCTTTGCAAATATCTGTGACACGGCGCTGTTATTTATCCCCTGCGACAAGGGAGTCAGCCATAACAAAAAGGAATTTGCTACCATAGAAAGTATCTGTGACGGCGCGATCGTCATTTATGAGTATCTGAAAGGAGAATCAATATGATATTGATAAAAGACGGACGTCTGGTCGATCCGCTCAGTAAAATAGATGAAATCCGCGATCTTGTCATTGACGGGGACCTGGTGAAATACATAGGAAAATTTCACAGGAGCGAGGAATACGAGCGCATCATTGAGGCAAAGGGCTGTATCGTAGCGCCGGGGCTTGTGGATGTCCATGTGCATTTCCGCGATCCGGGCTTTGAATACAAAGAAGATATGGAAAGCGGCGAGCGCGCAGCGTTTGCAGGAGGATTTACAACAGTAGTCTGCCGGACCAATACGAACCCGATCGTGGACAATACGAAGGTGCTCGATTATGTGGTAGAGAAGGCGTCGAAGCGAAAACTGCATATTTACTCCACTGCGGCAATCACAAAGGGCTTTGAGAACAAGGAGCTGACCGATATGGAACAGCTTAAGGCGCACGGGGCAGTCGGCTTTACGAACGATGCCGCAGCGATCATGGACGTAAATCTGATGATTCGGGCAATGCAGGAGTGCGAACGCCTTGCAGTTCCCATCAGTGTCCATGACGAGCATCCCGAATTGGTCGGCGTACTTGGAATCAACGAAGGGAAAATCTCGGAAGAACTGAAAATCACGGGTTCCCCGAATATGGCGGAAGATACGATGGTGGCAAGGGACTGTATGCTGGCGCTTCACACAGGCTGTACGGTCGTCATCCAGCATGTGAGCACCGAGGCGTCCGTACAGCTTATCCGAATGGCACAGAAGATGGGGGCGAAGGTGCTTGCGGAGGTCACGCCGCATCATCTGTCACTCACGGAGGATGCGATACACAAATTCGGCGCGGACGCCAAGGTAGACCCGCCGCTCCGCACGAGCAGGGACCGGTTTGCGTTGTTAGAGGGACTGCGGGACGGAACGATCACCATTATCGCAAGCGACCATGCGCCGCACAGCAGAGAGGAGAAGGACAGCGGGCTGCTCGATGCGCCGACCGGAATCATCGGGCTTGAGACGGCGCTTCCCGTCTGCGTGACATACCTTGTGAAAAAGGGACATCTGACTATGTGGAAGCTGATTGAAAAGATGTCGTTAAATCCGGCGCAGCTCTATAATCTGGACGCCGGGTATATCGCGGAGGGCTGTAAGGCGAATATCGTGATTTTTAACGAGGAAGAATCGTTTTCGGCAGATCATTTTGAGTCCAAGTCGGACAGTTCGCCTTACAGGGGCGAGCGGCTGTTCGGCAAGATCAAATATACCATCTGCGACGGACAGATCGTGTATGAAAGTGAGGAGAGAGAATAGCGTGAAGAAGCTGGTACTTAGTGGAAAAGGCATCGTTACAGGGAGCGGGAGCATCGCGTACCTGAAAGAGATATCATACAAGAAAGCATTTCTGGTGACAGGAGGACATTCCATGCAGCGGTCAGGAGTGCTTGATAAGGTGCAGGCATATTTAAAGGAGGCAGGCTGCGGGAGCACGGTCTATGCCGGAATCGGCAAGAACCCGACAATTGACGAGGTGCGGGCGGGACTTGTCTGTATGAAGGAGATAGAGCCCGACGTTGTCATTGCAGTCGGCGGCGGTTCTGCGATGGATGCGGCAAAGGCAATGCTCCTTTTCTATGAGTTCCCGGAATTGAACTTTGAAAACGTGCTCGAGAAGAACGCGGCGGGAGAAATTCCGGCGGAGCGGAAAACAGGGCTGATCTGCGTGGCGTCGACCTCAGGTACAGGCTCTGAGGTGACACGCGGCACTGTGATTACCGATACCTGACAGGAGCTTAAGGTTCCGATCATGACGGACTGTCTGCGGCCGGACATTGCGATTCTGGATGCCGATATCACGATGACGATGCCGAAGCAGATTGCAGCCGAGACAGGCATGGATGCGCTGACACATGCGATAGAGGCGTACACGAATCACAATCTGGATGATTTCGATGAGGGGCTTTGCATGGCTGCGATCCGGGGCATTATGAAATGGCTCCCGGTTTCGTATCAGGAAGAAAGCAAAGAAAGCCGTGAGAAGATGCACAATTATCAGGCGATGGCGGGAATCGGCTTTGCAAATGTCGGGCTCGGCATGGTGCACGGAATCGCACATTCCTTCGGGGCGGCATTTAATATGGCGCATGGTCTTACGAATGCGGTGATCCTGCCGTATGTTCTTAAGTATAACAGCAGAAATGAGACGGTGGCAGAAAAGCTTTCGGAGCTCTCTTACCATTGCCGCTGTGACGATATCATCCGCGCAATCGAGGAGATGAGAGAAACGCTTCATATACCGGAATCATTTGCAGCGGCGGGACTTTCCGAAGAAGACTTTAAGAACAAACGGGAACTTCTGATAGAACATGCCATGCTCGGCGCAACGAAGGTCAATCCCGTCGTGATGGATATAGAGAGCATGAGCCGGATGATCGATACCGTATATTACGGAGGAACTATAGATTTTTGATTGCAAGAAAAGGGAAATATAGCTTTTTCCTTTTCACGGATGGAGGTTAATGAGATGGAAAGCATGTATGAACGGTGTAAAAAGGTGATGCCTGCGGTTGCAAACAGGGCGACCCAGCTTGGAATCGTCGATTCGGAAGGGTGCTATCTGTACACGGAGGACGGCAGAAAGGTACTCGATTTTGCGAGCGGGGTCGCGGTGAATAACCTTGGAAATAAGAACAAACGGGTCGTGGCAGCGATCGAAAAGCAGCTTGAGACGATGATTCATGTCGGACACAATGTTGTCTACAATGAATCGTATGTGCGTCTGGCGGAGAAGCTTGTGGAACTGACCGGAGGAGATACGATGGTGTATTTCAGCAATTCCGGCGCGGAGGTAAACGAGGGCGCGATGAAGCTTGCAAAATATGTGACAAAACGCCCCGGAATCATCGCATTTAAAAACTCCTTTCACGGACGGACGATCGGATGCGCGTCGATTACCGGTTCCAATGCGAATTACCGGAAATTCTACGAGCCGCTTCTGCCAAGCGTTTACTGGGCGGAATATGCGAACTGCTACCGCTGTCCGTTCGGACAGAAAGAGGGCTGCTGCAAGATGGAATGTCTAAAACAGTTCGATGAGATTTTCCACAAGCTCATCGACCCGGAATGCGTTGCGGCGATCATGTTAGAGCCGGTGCAGGGGGAAGGCGGCTATATCGTTCCGCCGAAGGCATTCTTAGAGGGAATCCGGAAAATCTGCGACGACAACGGAATCCTGCTGATTTTTGATGAAGTACAGACAGGTGTAGGAAGAACGGGAAGACTTTATGCTTCGGAGACCTTCGGCGTCCGCCCGGATATATTTACCTCCGCGAAGGCATTGAGCGGCGGAATCCCGCTTGCCGCCGTGATAGCCAAAAAAGAAATCATGGTAAAATGGCCGGCAGGGGCGCACGGCGGCACGTTCGGGGGAAATCCCCTCGCCTGCGCAGCGGCGCTTGAGACGTTAAGCATTATTGAGGAAGATGATCTGCTCGCCCATTGCAGGGAGATGGGCGATTATTTCCTGAAGCGGTTACAGGAATTGCAGGCGAAATATCCCACGGTCATCGGGGATGTCCGCGGCGTCGGGCTGATGATCGCAATGGAAATCGTCACGGAAACGGGCGGGCCGGATGCGGCGCTGACTGCCAAAATCAAGGATGCCGCATTGGAAAAGGATCTGCTGCTTCTGACCTGCGGAAGCGATCACAATGTGGTGCGCTTTATCGCTCCGCTGATCGTCACGGAGAAAGAGATTGATACGGCGGTCACGGTGCTGGATGAGATTTTGGGGGAAAGTGTTTGAGGCTGGTTTCTGCGCAGAAGCAGCGTATGATGGAAAAGGGAGAGCGGTGCAGCCGTTCTCTTTTTTTCGTAAAAGTAAAAAATAGACACCCAATTTAAAATTTCATACCTGAAAATCAGAACCCGGATACGGCATAATAAAATTAAAAAATCGAAAAATATTCCACTATTTTAAAAATTCAGTCTCTGTTATCTCTCTGTGGCTGGTGCTACGATTTAAGTGTCAAAAAAATAAACCAAATGGGAGGGTTATGACATGAAGAAAAAACTAATGGCATCTATTCTTGCGGCGGCAATGGCTGTATCCATGATGACAGGATGTGGAGATACGAAGGATGCGACTGCCGATGCGGCTGCAGACACCAAGACAGAGAGCGCAGGCGCAACGGAAGCGGCAGACGCAGCAAACGCAGCGGATGACAGCGCATCGGGTGAGGAAGTTACGATTAAATTGTTCTCCAATCTTCCGGATCGAAAGAACGGACAGGGACTTGTAGAGCAGACACTCATTGACGAGTACATGCTGGAGAATCCGAATGTCACGATCGAAGTCGAGGCATTGGATGAGGAATCCTATAAGACAAAGTTCAAGGCATATGCGATGGACGGAATGCCGGATGTGGTAAGCATCTGGGGACAGCCATCCTTCCTGGATGAGGTACTTGACGCAGGCGTGCTTGCAGAGTTGAACGAGAGCGACTATGCAGATTACAGCTTTGTTTCCGGTTCTCTGGAGGGCTTTAAGAAGGACGGAAAGCTCTATGGTCTGCCGAGAAATACAGATATCATGGTATTCTATTACAACGAAAAAATGTTTACGGACAATGGCTGGGAAGTGCCGCAGACCTATGATGATCTTCTGGCACTGGCAGATGAGATCAATGCAGCAGGTATCGTTCCGGTGGCAATGGACGGCGGCGACGGCTGGGTACTTGCATGCTATATGCAGGATCTGATGGTTCGTCTGGCACAGACACCGAGTGATAAGATCGCAAATGCAATCGCGAATGGAGATTTCTCTGACCCGTTATTTACAGAGGCGTCACAGCTCCTTGCGGATACGGCTGCAGCAGGCGTATTCCAGACTGGATTCGATTCTCAGGATTACGGAACAGCGCAGAACCTCTTTACCAACGGACAGGCGGCAATGTTCTATATGGGAAGCTGGGAGACTTCGATGGCGCTCAACGAGGACATCCCGGAGGATGTAAGAAATAATATCCGTGTTTTCGTAATGCCGGCAGTAGAAGGCGGAAGCGCAACAGCAACAGACCTTGCGGCATGGAACGGCGGCGGATATGGAGTTTCTGCGGATTCCGAGGTAAAGGACGAAGCAATCAAGTTCCTGAACTTTATGTATCAGCCGGATAAGTTATCCAAGTATGGATGGGAGTTTGGCGTAGGACTTTCCGCACAGGATCAGACGTCTTATCTGACCGGAGATGAGACAGAGCTTCAGCTTCAGGTTATGGATCTTCTTAAGAATGCGACCAATATTTCCGGAACACCGATCAACGACTGCGGATCTTCCAGCTTCAAGACAACGATTGAGACAGAAATCCAGAGTCTTGCGAACGGATCAGAGACGGCAGAAGATTTCCTGGCAGCATTAGGAGAGGCATGTAAATAAGTATGACAGAAGGTCGTTGCACGAAGTTAGAAAAACTTAAAAGGTGTAACGACCTTTTTTCAAATAAGCTTTAAAGCGATTTGGAAAGGGGCTTATATGAAGAAATTATATAGCAATAAATGGGTGATTTTCAGTCTCGTTCTGCCGGGGATTCTGGTATTTGTTTTTGCAATTCTGGCGCCGATCTGTCTGAGCGTTTACTATGGATTCACCGATTACTCCGGCATGGGAGAGGCAAACTTTATCGGACTGGAAAACTATAAAAATCTGATGCATGACAGCTCTTTTGGAAGAGCGCTGCTTAACTCACTTTTGCTTGCAATCGGGTTTATCTGTATTCAGCATCCGCTTGCAATCGTGACGGCGGCAGTCCTTGATAAGCTGGGAGGAAGAGCGGAAGGGTTCTTCCGGTGTGTGTATTTTATACCGAATGTTATTTCCGTGGCAGTCATTGCCTATCTGTGGAAATTTATATATAATCCCGATTTTGGTCTGCTGAATAATATCTTAAAGGCTTTTGGATACGAAGGGAAAATCAACTGGTTTTCTCCGCAGATGGCAATCTGGTCCGTGCTGATCGTACTGATCTGGCATGGGTTTGGCTGGGGTATGCTGATCTATTACACAGGGATTAAGAACATTGATCCGGTACTTTACGAAGCGGCATCTATCGATGGGGCAGACTGGAAAACAACATTTTTCCGCATTACGCTTCCTCTGATGAAGCCGGTCATCCAGATCAATGTGACAATGGCGATCATCTCCGCATTAAAGCAGATGGAGACCGTATATCTTCTGACGGGCGGCGGTCCGGGAGATACGACGCAGTTCGCGGCGAACTATCTGTATCAGCAGGCATTCAAGGCGTTCAAATACGGATATGGCAATGCGATTGGCGTAGTGTTCATCCTGATTTGTATCCTCGTAACTGTGGGACTGAACAAGATTTTCCAGAATAAGGATATCGATTAGGAGGTGCGCGATGAGTAAAAAGGAAAAAACCAAAGTTGATTCGACGCTGCTGCAGCGGATAAAAAAGGGCTGCCTGTGGATTGTCTTAATATTGGTGGCGGTCATCCAGATCTTTCCGCTGATCTGGCTGGTAGATTTTTCACTGGCGAGCAGCACGGAGATGTTTACCAACGGATTGCTGATTATACCGGAGAAGATACAGTGGGGAAATTATGTTACTGCGTTTGTAGATGGACATTTCCTGCTCTATTTGAAAAACAGTATTCTCATCAACGGACTGGCAGTGATCCTGGTCGTTCTTATTTCCATTATGGCGGCATATGCATGCCGGAGAATGCGCTGGAAGCTGAGCGGACTGGTAAAGACAATTTTATTGCTTGGAATGATGATTCCGATTCATGCGACGCTGCTGCCGAACTACAAGATCTATAATACAATAGGGCTTACCGATACCCTGTGGGCGCTGCTCATTCCATATGTGGCATTTTCACTTCCGCAGGGATTGTTCTTAATGACAGGATTCATCGATTCGATTCCGTGGGAGCTCGAAGAGGCTGCGGTGATGGACGGCTGCGGTATTTACCGGATCGTATTTCAGATTATCACACCGATGCTAAAGCCTTCGATTGCAACAGTGGCGATTATGACATTCTTAAATAACTGGAATGAGTTCATGATGGCAAGTACTTATTTAAGTTCAGAGAAATGGAAGACGCTTCCGTTCTCGGTACTGGAGTTTACAGGACAGTATTCTTCCAATTATGCGGTGCAGTTCGCGGTCATGGCACTTACTGCGGCGCCTGCGGTCATCGTGTATATCATATTGAATAAGCACATTACCAAGGGTGTTGCCATGGGAGCTGTCAAAGGCTAAGAAAACGGGCGGAAGGGCAGGATGCAGATGAGAAAAAGGATTCGTGATGCGAGTATTCGGACGAAATTAATATGTTACAGTTATATGATCATCACGCCGATTCTTCTGGTGATCAGCGTCTGCCTTTTCGCGAGCAATTACCGTAAGAGCGCAAGTGCAGAGAGGGAGGTCTATCAGAGAAATGTGGAAAACCTCTCCGACGGCATCGATACGATGCTTGGGAGCATCATAGAATTTGGAACGTATATTTCAATCAACAATGATATCCTTGCGATTTTATCCAGTGCGGACCAGGCGGCGTTGAATGCGGATTCGCAGCTCTGGGTACACAATGCCCCGATGCGCACGTTGCAGGATATGATCGCATTGAACGGGCAGATCAAGACGCTTGCCATCTATCCTGAGAACGGTGTGAAGCCGTATCTGCGGTGTACCGATGCGACGGCGTACATCAGCGGCATAGAAGCAATCCGGGAAACAGCATGTTACCGGACCGCTGTTTCAAAGCGGGGGAAAATCTCCTTCGGAAGGGTATCAAAGGACGGAGGGGACTTTTATCAGGCGAACCGCGCCGATAAAATCGTGCTGTACCGTGAGATATATGACCGGGCAAAGCAGAAGCGGCTCGGCTATCTTGTGATCGGCGCTTCGGCAGAAAAATATATACAGCTATGTGAAAATTCCCTGACCGCGGATGCGGCAGGGATTGTTGTGGTGAATGAGGACAAAAATGTGCTGATGCAGGCGGGAGACGTGGACGATACGCTGCTTTCGGAGCTTTTGGAATGTGAGGGGCAGGGGAGCGTACCGGGGGATGCGGCGTATACGGTCTACCGCCATACCAGCGAACAGACAGGCGTGACCGTATACGAGCTTGTCTCAGAGAATGGGATTAAGGACAATTTATGGGAAATTGCGAAAGGACCGTTCGCATTGCTTTTCGGCTTTCTGATCGGACTATATCCGATACTGATACTTGTGTCCAATATCGTATCAAAGCCCTTAAAGGAACTGTGCCGGGCAATGCTCGCGTTTAAGCAGGGCGATTTTGAACAGAAGGTAAAGGTAGGCACAGCGGATGAGGTCGGGGAAGCGGCTGCCTGCTTTAATCAGATGGTGGAGGACATCCGCGAGCTCATCGACACGAACTATGTCATGGCGCTGCGGGAAAAGGAAAGCGAACTGAATGCATTACAGGCGCAGATCAATCCGCATTTCCTGTACAATACGTTGGATTCGCTCTACTGGCGGGCGGTAAATGACGGCAATGAGGAAATCGGCGAGGATATTCTTGCACTGTCCAATCTGTTCCGCATGGTGCTCGGGCAGGGAAGCGGCATCATCAGCATCGCAAATGAAAAGGCATTGATTGAAGAATATCTTCATATACAAAAAATGCGTTTCTCAGAAAATCTGGATTACGAGATACAGATGGAGGACGAAATCTTAGAGCAGCAGATTCCAAAGCTGATTTTGCAGCCGTTCGTGGAGAATGCGGTCGTGCATGGGTTTGAACGGGGCGGCGAATCGTGTCTGATCAGGGTCGAGGGAAAAAGAGACGGCGGCTGGCTGGTATTTACGGTCAAAGACAATGGAGTCGGCATGACAAAAGAGCAGATTGACGGTATATGGGAAGTGCCGGACACAAAGCGGTATGCAGGACAGCGCATCGGACGTTATGCGATTAAGAATGTAAGAGAGCGTCTTGCGTTAAAGTATCATGACGGATTTGAGCTTAAAATCGAAAGCGCCAGAGGCGTCGGTACCTGTGTGACGATCCGCATTCCGTGGGAAGGGTGAAGCCGGGGATGCGCCGGTCAGATGTGAAGCCGGGGATGCGCCGGTCAGACATGAAGCCGGGGATGCGCCGGTCAGACGTGAAGGAGACGATGATAAGGAGGAAGCCTGTATGTGTGTAAAATTGCTGATTGCAGACGATGAGGATATGATACGCAACGGAATTGCCAAGTACATTGCGCTGCACACGGATCGTTATGAGAATATTTACCTCGCCAGAAACGGGCAGGAGGCGTTGGAACTGCTCCACCGTTACAAGCCGGATATCATGCTCTTAGACGTCCAGATGCCGGTCATGGACGGAATAGAGGTGATGCGTCAGGCAAAGCGGGCGGGGATTCTGCCGTGTACAATTATTTTAAGCGGTTATGACGAATTTTCCTATGCACAGCAGGCGCTGCGCTACGGAGCGAGAGATTATATGTTAAAGCCGAGCCGCTCCTCGGATATTCTTAAGAAGATAAATGAAATTGCGGATGAACAATTCGGAACAGAGAAGTCCGCTGTCAGCCTGCCGGAAGGAAAGAACCGTCTCGTAGATCAGGCGAAGGAATATATAGAAGAGCATTATTTTGAAAACATTGCGCTGGGGGACGTGGCGGAAAAAGCGGGAATTACAGCAAGCTATTTATCCAGCCTGTTTTCACAGCAAATGGGTGTTACGTTTGTCGACTATCTCAATGAAGTCCGGATCGATCATGCCTGTACCTATTTGCGGCAGAATTATCTGAAGACATACGAGATCGCCTATAAGGTGGGATTTCGGGACGAGAAGTACTTTTCCAAGGTGTTCCGCAAGGTGAAGGGAATGTCGCCGTCCGAGTATAAGAAATCAGAATGAGAGAAGCGGGGGATTCTTACATGAAGAAATATTTGCAGGCAGGGGCGCTTGGGGCAATATGCCTGGCGGCTGTGGGAGCCGTTATTCTGACGACGGGAGAGAGCAAAAGAGACATGGAGATTAAGGACTATCACAACGAGCTGTTTGGCGAAAATGTATACTTATTTTCACCGGAGGATGACCCTGCCGCGGTAAATCAGATATTGGAAGATATCTATGACAGACAGGAAGAGAATCAGTTCGGCAGTGAGCGGTATGCAGTCTGCTTTATGCCGGGCGTATATGATGAGGATATCGAGGTGAACGTCGGCTTCTATACGCAGGTGGCGGGGCTTGGCGAGCTGCCGACCGATACGAGGATTCCGAGCTTACAGTGTACGGCGACGTGGCTTGGGGATGATCCGAATAATCACAATGCCTGCTGTAATTTCTGGAGAGGCGTGGAAAATATCGAGATCGGAAGCAACACCATGTGGGCGGTGTCGCAGGCTACCTTTATGCGCCGGACGCAGGTGGACGGCGCATTGTTTCTCCATGACAATTACGGCTGGTGCAGCGGGGGATTTCTGGCGGATTCCAACACGGAATTAATGACGGATTCCGGCTCGCAGCAGCAGTGGCTGTCAAGAAACTGCAACTGGAAGACATGGATGGGAGCCAACTGGAATATGGTGTTCGTTGGCACAGAGGAGGGCAGGACGCCACAGGGCACATGGCCGGCGGTTCCCTATACCGATGTGGAGGAGACGCCTCTGATACAGGAGAAGCCATTTTTGATCTATGACGAGAAGGAAGGATATCAGGTCTATGTTCCCGAAGTAAGAGAGGATGCAGCGGGCGTATCATGGCAGAGCGGGGCAGCAGGAGAGAAAATTCCGATCAGTGAATTTTACGTCGCTAAGGCGGGGTATGATACAGCGGAGACATTGAACGCCGCGCTTGCCAAGGGGAAGCATCTGCTGCTCACGCCCGGTATCTATGAGCTTGACGAGGCGCTGCTTATAACAAATCCCGATACGATTGTCCTGGGGATGGGACTTGCCACATTAAAGCCCGTGAACGGAAACGCGTGTATGGAGACCGGAGACGTCACCGGGCTTATCATAGCTGGGCTTCTGTTCGATGCGGGAGAGGTGGAGTCCGAACAGCTTCTCGTCGTAGGCAGCCCGGCAGATACTTCCGGGGAAGCCGCGGAGATACAGGCGGAAGATGCGGCGGCGCAAGGGAAAAGCGGCAGGGCATTTATCACGTTGTCCGACGTGTTCTTCCGGGTGGGCGGAACGGCTACCCGGCAGCCGGCGAAGGCAAAGTGCTGTGTCACGATCCACAGCAGCAATGTCGTCGGAGATAACTTCTGGGTATGGCGTGCAGATCACGGCGATATGGTAGCGTGGGATCAGAATACCGCCGATACAGGAATTGTGGTAAACGGGGACAATGTAACGATATATGCGCTCATGGTGGAGCATTTTGAAAAATACCAGACCGTATGGAATGGGCGAAACGGCAGAGTCTATATGTATCAGAGTGAAATTCCCTATGATGTGCCGGATCAGGCGGCATGGATGAGCCATGACGGAGCGCAGGAGGGCTACGCATCCTTTTATGTGGCAGAGGAGGCAGAGCAGTTTGAGGCGTGGGGGCTTGGAATTTATTTATACAACAGAGACACGGCAGTTACCCTGCATACGGCGATGGAAGTGCCCGACCGGGAGGGCGTGAAAGTACATAATATCTGCACGGTCATGCTGACAGGATATCCGGGCATGGAGCATATCATCAATGACAGCGGGGAAGCGGTCAGGACGGCGGGAGAGCGGCAGGTCATCTGCGAATACGAGAACGGCATACAGAAATAGAAAATGATTCTAAAAAAAAGATACCTCTCTTAAAAAAGGTATCTTTTTTTGGTTCCTCCGTTTTTTATAGAATGGCAGTAGAAAGGGAAAAGGAGGAGTATATCATGGAATCATATCGTATCCTGGATGAGAAAGGAACGTTTACATTAGAGCAGCCCGAAAATTACAGCGGGCTTTATTTTCCGTTGGCGGGAGAGCAGGGGCTGAAAAGCGCCATAACGCCGAATCTGGGCGGAGACTGCAAGCTTGACCAGAACAGCTTTCTGCTTGAGCCTGTAAGCATTGAGAATCTGCATAACAACCGGAGTACAAGAAACTTCTGGTGCCATGTGAAGCAGCACGGGAACTGGTCGGCGACAGGTGTGTCGGCGGAAGAGACGGCAAAGCGTTTTACGGATTGTCAGGATAAGAGCGAGCTTACTGCGGGGCTGATGTGGCAGACTGTAACGCGCAGATCGGATAAATACCAGCTTGAGGCGGAGATTACTTCCTTTGCGGCGGTGGACGAGAATGTGGAAATCATGTACGTGAAGCTTCGCAATACAGGAAAAATGCGGGTGGATTTCACACCGACGGCGGCGATTCCGATTTACGGAAGAAGCGCGGATAATCTGAGAGATCACAGACACGTGACGTCGCTGCTGCACCGCATCCGCACGATAGAAAACGGCGTGCTTGTGACGCCGACCCTGTCCTTTGACGAGAGGGGACACCAGAGAAATGATAAGACGTATTTTGTCTGCGGCTATACGAAAGACGGCAGGACGCCGGTGGATTTCTATCCGTCGGTGGAGGATTATATCGGCGAGGGCGGAAGCTTCGACCGCCCGGCAGCCGTGGTGGAGAACCGTGCGGGCGTTCCGGCGGGAAGCAGCCTTGCCGGGATGGAAGCGATGGGCGGACTGCATTTTCAAGAGGTGCAGCTTGAGGCAGACGAGAGTACAGGCTTTACGATTGTGATGGGAATGACAGAAGAGCCGGAGAAGATACCGGAAATCACAGAGCGTTTCCGGACGGAAGAAAAGACCGAGGCGGAACTTTTGCAGGTAAAGGATTACTGGCAGAAGAAGGTGAACGCCTCCTATCACACCGGAGATAAGAGATTTGACGCGTTTATGCACTGGGTCAGCTTTCAGCCGATTTTAAGAAGAATCTTCGGCTGTTCGTTCCTGCCTCATCACGATTACGGCAAGGGCGGAAGAGGCTGGAGAGATCTCTGGCAGGATTGTCTGGCGCTGCTTCTGATGAACCCGGACGGTGTACGTGGGATGCTGCTTGACAACTTTGGCGGTGTCCGCATGGACGGAAGCAATGCGACGATCATCGGAAGCAGACCGGGGGAGTTTGTCGCAGACCGCAATAACATCACGCGCGTATGGATGGATCACGGCGTATGGCCGCTCATGACGACGAAGCTTTATATCGACCAGACCGGGGATATCGGCATATTAGAGGAAAAGGTTTCCTACTTTAAGGATAAGCAGGCGGCAAGAGGTACAAGGACCGATACAGACTGGAACGAAGACTACGGATGTATACAGAAAACGAAGCAGGGCGCGGTCTATGAGGGAACTGTCTTAGAGCATCTGCTGCTCCAGAACCTCACCGCATTCTATGAGGTGGGAGAGCACGGACATATGAGACTGCGCGGGGCGGACTGGAACGACGCGCTTGACATGGCAGACGAGCGCGGCGAGAGCGTGGCGTTCACCAACGCGTATGCGGGCAATTTAAGTGATCTGGCAGACCTTGTGGAGGCGCTTGCGAAAGCGCAGCAGGATGGCGCGGGGCAAAAGACGGCGGTGACACTTTCAAAGGAGCTTCTCATCCTGCTTTCCGACGATCCGGCGTTATATGATTCGATCGAAAAGAAGCAGCAGCTTCTTGCGCAGTACATGGACGCCTGTATGCATGACGTCAGCGGGGAAACGGCAGAAGTTCCGGTGACAGAGCTTGCAGCAGGCTTAAGACACAAGGCGGAGTGGATCAGAGAACATATAAGAAAGACCGAGTGGGTAGAGGACTCGGAAGGAAACGGATGGTTCAACGGCTACTACGACAATCACGGCGAGCGCGTGGAGGGCGAATTTGATTCGGGCGTGCGTATGATGCTGACCGGGCAGGTCTTTTCTGTCATGGCGGGAACGGCATCGGACGATCAGATTCGTAAGATTGTAGAGAGCGCGGACCGTTATCTCTATAAGAAGGAACTCGGCGGCTACAGGCTCAACACCGATTTTAAAGAGGTGAAGCTTGATCTGGGCAGAATGTTCGGCTTCGCATACGGAGAGAAAGAAAACGGGGCGGTATTCTCCCACATGGCGGTAATGTACGCGAACGCGCTCTACGGCAGAGGTTATGCAAAGGAAGGGTACAAGGCGCTTGCAGCGCTCTACGAGCAGGCAATGGACTTTGAGCGCAGCCGCATCTATCCGGGAATCCCCGAGTATTTCAACGGCAGGGGCAGAGGACTTTACCATTATCTGACCGGAGCGGCAAGCTGGTATATGCTGACAGTTATTACGCAGATGTATGGCGTAAGGGGAGAACTTGGAAATCTTGTGTTAGAGCCGAAGCTTCTGGCGGAGCAGTTCGATGCGGATGGGAAAGCCTGTCTGCAGCTTGATTTTGGCGGAAAGCATTGGAGTATCTGCTACCGCAATGACGGGGCAAAGGAGTACGGCGAATACCGGATCGCAGGCGTGAAGTTAGATGACAAGGAGCTTGCCATGGAGAATATCACGACGGTGGAACTGCCGAAGGAACTGATCGCAGGGCTTTTGGCAGACGAAACGCATCAGCTTGAGATTACACTCCGGTAGGAATGAGAGAGTTAAGAGCTAAGTGGCAGCAGCCAGAAAATAGAACAAGAATGAGAGGACAGAGAAGATGATAAGACAGTCAGACAATTTTATGATGAAAAACTATGGAAGGGAATCCACCTTTGCGAGCTTCCTTCCGGGAATCTCCGGTATCCGCGGCATTCCGATCTGGTGCTATTATGTGAATCGCGGGCAGTGCGTGGTAAGCTTTGGCGTTGACAACAAAGATCATGCGATCATGGAATTTTATCCGGCGCATCAGGCATATCAGAATGTCAAGACGACAGGCTTCCGCACATTTCTTAAGGTAAACGGGGCGGTGACGGAGGCGTTTTCGGACGAGACGGTTCCTCACTGTATGCAGATCGCCGCAAACGGGCTTGAAATCGAGGAGCGGAATGAGGAGACGGGCATCCTTACGCATGTGACCTATTTCACACTGCCGGGAGAGAACCTTGGCGCGTTGGTGCGCAAGGTCTGCGTACAGAATATCGCTAAGGAGACAATCGCGCTTGAACTGCTCGACGGTATGCCTGCTGTGATTCCTTACGGAGTGGGAATTGACAGCATGAAGAACATGGGACAGACGTCAAAGGCGTGGATGCAGGTCGAGGATGCCGAGACGGGACTTCCGTATTTCAGAGTGCGCGCCAGCATGGATGATACCGCTGCGGTCACGAAAATCGAGGGCGGCAACTTTACCGCAGGCACGCTGTCTGACGGGAAGCTGCTTACGCCGATTGTCGATCCGATGCTGGTGTTTGCCTATGATACTTCCATGCGCAGGGCGGTGGGCTTTGAGGAGATGTCCCTTGCAGAGCTTTCGTCGATGGAGCAGATCACGACAAACCAGCTTCCGTGCAGCTTCTACGGCGTGGAGCGGGAGCTTGCCGCAGGGGAGAGCATCACGCTCTATGAAATGATCGGTCAGGTGGAGAGAAAAGAGATTCTGGAGAGCTTCTTTGCGGAGAAAAAGGACTGCGATTATTTCGAGGCGAAGAAAAAAGAGGCGGATGAGCTGGTAAAAGAGCTTTGCGCCGGAATCGATACGCACACGGCGTCCGCAGACTTTGACGCCTACTGCAAATATACCTATATGGATAACGTCCTAAGAGGCGGTTACCCGATGCAGCTTGGCAGCAATAAGATCTTCTATGTATATTCCAGAAAGCACGGCGATCTGGAGCGCGACTACAACTACTTTTCCATGCTGCCGGAGTTCTATTCCCAAGGCAACGGCAATTTCCGTGATGTGAATCAGAACCGCAGATGCGATACCTTCTTCGCGCCGTTTGTAGGAAGGGAGAATATCAAGGAATTTTACAGCCTGATCCAGTTGGACGGCTATAATCCGCTCGGCGTGGAGAAGCTGACCTATCAGTTGAAGCCAAAGACGGCGGGACAGTTGTTCGAGGGGCTGGATAAGGCGAAGAGAGAGGAACTGACCGCATTTACCACAAAGGCATTCACGCCGGGAGCGCTCTGCCGCAAGATGGATGAGGTGTTCGGCGACGCATGGAACGAATCGCTGTTCTTCCAGATCATTGATTTCGCGGACAGCCTTGTAAACGGAAATTTCGGCGAGGGCTACTGGAGCGATCACTGGACCTATAATCTGGATCTGATTCTGGATTATCTGGAGATTTTCCCGGAGCAGGAGCGGGAGATGCTCTACGAGGAGGATTACACCTGTTTTCTTGCGCAGGTGAATGTCAACCGCCGGATGGCGCGCTATGCCGAGACGGAGAACGGTCTGCGCCAGTATCACGCGTTAAACGAGTCCACCAGACGGGAGACCGAAGAAAAGCTGGTGCGCACGGAGTACGGCAAGGGCGAAATTCTTCATATGTCCTTATTTGAAAAGCTGATACTTCTGTGCACGACGAAGTTCGCGACGCTCGATGCCTACGGAATGGGCGTTGAGATGGAGGGCGGAAAGCCGGGCTGGTATGACGCCTTAAACGGTATGCCGGGCATGTTCGGCTCTTCAATGGCGGAGACCTATGAGCTTTGCCGGATGTTGGAGTACACCATCGGAGCGCTGAAAAAATATCCGGGAGAAATCCGTGTGATCGAGGAACTGGGATGCCTGATCGACGAGCTGCATCTGATCTGCCGCATCGAGGGGGAGGCGTTAAAGACACAGGGTATGGTGCTTTCCTTCTGGAACAGAATCAACGATGTAAAGGAAATGTACCGGGATAAGACCTTCAGCGGTATTTCCGGCAAGAAGATGATCTTTACCGCGGAGAATCTGGCGGAGGTGCTTGAGGGCTTTCTTGCGATCGTAAAGCGCGGAATCGCAAAGGCGGTAAAGCTCGGCGGCGGTATTTGTCCGACGTACTTTACCTACGAAGTGCCCCAATATGAAGTGACGGCGGAGGGCATCCGTCCGCTGGCGTTTACTGTGAAGCCTGTGCCGTATTTCCTCGAGGGTCCGGTGCGCTACTTAAAGCTGAACGAGGACAAGGAGACAAAGCGTGCACTGTATGAGCATGTGAAGAACAGCGATCTCTATGATACAAAGCTGTCGATGTACAAGGTAAACGCTTCCCTTAAGGACGCATCCTTCGAGCTGGGGCGCGCGCGTGCATTTACGCCGGGATGGCTGGAAAATGAGTCCATCTGGCTGCACATGGAATACAAATATCTCTTAGAGCTTTTGCGCAGCGGACTCTATACGGAGTTCTTTGAGGATTTCCACAAGGCTGCGATACCGTTTTTAGACCCGAAGGTATACGGCAGGAGCATCTATGAAAATTCGTCCTTTATCGCAAGCAGCAAGAATCCGAATAAGGCATACCACGGCAAGGGCTTTGTGGCGCGCTTAAGCGGTTCTACGATCGAGTTCATCAGCATGTGGAAGCTCATGATGTTCGGAGCACATATATTTACGGTGAAGGATGGGGAGCTTGCATTTGCGCCGGAGCCGGCAGTGCCTGCCTATCTGATACCGGAAAACGGCATTCTTGAGACGACGCTTCTTTCCGGCGTAAAGGTGAACTACCACTTTGCGGACGTGAAGGATTACATTCCGGGCAGTTATGAGATCAGGAGTATGAAGTTCCTCTATCACAACGGAACTGTGGCGGATACGAAGCTTTCCTATGCACAGGGAACGCTTGCGGAAGACATCCGTAAGGGCAGGGTGGCAGAGATCGTGATAGAGATTGGTTAATATGATCAAAATTATTCGTGATTACGACTAAAAAAATGACACCTTTTTAAAATTCGAATCATTTTTTGGGAAGCGCATCCCATATATAATTCAATTATCAACAAACAACAAAGATGTTGAAAACCCAAGAAGAAAAATAAGGAGGATATTTTTATGAATTGGAAGAAGGCAGTATCAGTATTACTTGTCAGTGCAATGGCACTTTCCATGACAGCTTGTGGGGATTCTGAGACAGGAGACACAACAGGAAGCAACAGCGATGGCAACAGCGTGGCAGAGGGAACCGAAGCTTCCGGCAGCGATGCAGCAAGCGTAGATACTTCGGATGCAGACCTCGTTGTATGGACTCTTACCGATGACTTAAAGCAGTTCGCAGCGAAGTACGAGGAGGAGACCGGCAAGCATGTTGAGGTTGTAGTTACCGAGCCGGAGAACTACCCGACAAAGGTACAGACAGCGATCCAGGCTGGTGAGACTGAGCCGGATGTTTTCGTTGGCGAGCCGCAGATGCTTCAGGATTTCTATGATATCGGAGCTTTCGCAGACTTAGATGCGCTGGGTGCACAGGATTACGCAGACCAGATTGTTGACTATGTATGGGAAGTTGGTCAGGATGCGGATGGTATCCAGAGAGCAATCTCTTATCAGATCACACCGGCAGGTATCTACTACAGAAGAGATATCGCCCAGGAAGTATTCGGAACGGAAGATCCGGAAGAGATCGGCAAATTATTTGCAGATTATGATACGATTTTACAGACAGCCCAGACCTTAAAGGATGCAGGCTACAGAATCTTCGCTTCTGACGCAGAGATCAATTACTTCTCCGGAGATTCCGCATGGGTAATTGACGGAGTCTTAAATGTAGACCAGGGCAGACTGGATTACATGGATCTTTGTGTAGATTTATATCAGCAGGATCTGACCGCTTACGCTTCCCAGTGGGCTACACCCTGGTATCAGGCTATGGCCGGCGAGGTACCTATCTTATCAGCTGACACCCAGGGGGGTACAGATGACATGAACATCTGGCAGGGCGATAGTCAGGAAGGTATTGATGCATTTAATGAGCAGGCTGCTGCATATTCAGAAGGTACAACAGAAGTATTCGCATTCGGTCTTCCTTCCTGGGGCGTACTTACCTTGAGAGATCATGTAGGTGAGACCTCCGGTAAATGGGGCGTATGTGCCGGTCCTTCCTACGGATTCGGCGGCGGTACTTTCATCGGTATCTCTGCAAATTCTGAGAAGCAGGACGAAGCATGGGAGTTCGTAAAATTCTGTACTTTGAACGAGGATACTGCAAACTGGTGGATCGAGGCATCCGAGGGTGATACCGTTTCCCTGATTCCTGTACTTGAGGCACACAAGGATGACGCAAACGAAGTTTATGGCGGACAGCATCTGTACAGCTTCTGGTTAGAGCAGGCTGAGGGTATTGATTACTCCAAGGTAACCAGATACGACAAGCAGATCGGTGATTACTGGGGCGAGGCAATTTCCGCAATCAAGACCGGTGAGGCAAGCAAGGAAGATGCAATCAATGAGTTCTATGACAAGGTTGAGAGCACATTCCCTGACATCACAGTAAACAGATAAAACATTTATTGCCGCGGCGGACCTGTTTATGCAGGTCCCCCGGTTCTTTAGAGGACATTGTAAACAATGTCCAGTCTGCAGAAAGGGCATGGTTTATTATGGGAAAGAAGAAAAAGGGGCTGAAAAGCTATGATAACATGGGATATCTGTTCGTACTTCCGTTTGTTATCGTGTTTTTGATTTTTAGTGTATACCCGGTACTCAGAACTCTGTATTTAAGCTTCACTGACGTAAAGCTTGTGGGAGCGCAGACAGCGCACTGGGTATGGTTTGACAATTATAAACGTGTTTTCACAGATAAATATTTCTATAAAGCATTGTGGAATACCGTAAAAATCTGGGGCGTCAACATTGTCTTACAGCTTGGCGTGGCATTCCTTCTGATGATGGTATTCTCAGATGTAAAGTACAAAATGAAAGGACTTGGTATCTTCCGGGTAATTTACTATCTTCCGAATCTGATTGCCGCGACCTCCGTCGCATTCTTATACAAGACCCTGTTAGACTGGCGTTACGGTACGTTTAATCAGATCATTTTCCAGATTTACAAGCTGTTTGGAAAGAGCTACAACCCGATTGACTGGCTGGGAACCGGACAGTATGCAGGAGGAACCATCGCGGTCATTCAGACCTGGATGTGGTTCGGCAACTCCTTTATCATGCTGATGGCGGGCGTTCAGGGTATCTCAAAGGATTACTTTGAGGCGGCAGCTATTGACGGGGCAGGAAGATGGACTGTATTTGGAAAAATCACGTTACCGCTGATCCGCCCGATTTTGATGTATGTGGCAATCACATCCCTGATCGGTGGATTGCAGTTATTCGACTTGCCGTATCTGATGGTTGCTCCGTCGAGTGCATCCTATAAATCGGTAGAGACGTTGGTAATGTATCTCTATAAATTTGGATTCAGGACAGGAACGACACAGATTTCATATGCATCTGCGATTGCATACGCAATTTTCCTGATTATCCTTGTGGTATCGCTGATTCAGTTAAAATTATTTAACAGAAAGGAGGATTAAGGGGTATGAACGGTATTGGTTATAAAGTAAAAAAAGGCATCCTGTATGCTCTCTTAATTCTTCTTGGTGTGACCTGTTTGCTGCCATTCCTTCTGATGATGGTCAATGCCACCAGAAGCGGTGCAGAAATCGTTACTTCCTTTACTTTGATTCCGAGTACGCATATCAAAGAGAACTGGGACACGATTACCGGATATTTCAATCTGTTCAAGGGTATGTGGAACAGTGTGAAGGTTGCAGTTCCGGCAACATTGCTGTCAATCTATTTCTCAGCGTTGACTGCATACGGTCTTGCAATGTATAAGTTCAAGGGAAACAAAGCAATCTTCATGACGATCCTGATCTTTATGATGATTCCCGGACAGCTTGGACTCATTGGTTTCTACAACTTATGTGCAAAGTTACACCTGATCAACTCCTACATACCGCTCATTATTCCGGCAATCGCATCGCCTGGTACGGTATTCTTCTTAAAGCAGTATGTGGAGTCCGTCCTTCCGCCATCCCTGATTGAGGCGGCAAGAATTGACGGTGCAGGGGAGCTTTATTCCTTCCACAGAATCGTAATTCCGATCATGTCACCGGGACTTGCGACCATGGGTATCATGGGATTCATCGGAAACTGGAACAACTACCTGCTCCCGATGATCATCTTAAATAAGAATGACAAGTTTACATTGCCGGTCATGATGGCAAGTTTAAATGCATCGACGGATATCACTGCAAATCAGGGTGCGATTTACCTGGCAGTTGCAATCTCCGTAATACCGATTCTTCTGGTATTTGCATTCTTCTCAAAATATATCATCAGCAGTATTTCTGCGGGTGCTGTTAAAGAGTAAGCTACAAACTTTTTTCATAATACACTTTTCTCCCAAGAGGGCTGTCGGTTGCGGCAGCTCTCTTTTTGTGGCGCAGAAAAGATACGGAAAAAAGTCTGTGCTTCACCGCCGTGTAAAAATGTGGAAAATCAAGTGACAGGAAGTGTGAAAAATCAAGTGACAAGAAGGGGTGGAGAAAGGGAGAAAGAAATGGTATACTAAAAGAATAAGAAAGAGAAGGAACAGGGGTACTTTTATGAGGAGAAGAGCAGGAAAACGGGCAGTGGCGCTGCTGTGCGCAGCAATGATGCTTCCGGGGCTTATATCGTGCGGCGATACCGCAGAAACGGGCGCCGGAGAGCAGAACGATTCGCAGACAACGGAGGATGCGGGCGGGTCTGCGCCCGCGTGGGAGCGGTACGCAGACGAGGAGATCACGCTGGACTGGTATGTGAATTATTCCTGGTTTGCGACGCCGTGGGGAGAGAATCTCGTCTCAAAGACCATCACGGAGGAGACGGGCGTGAATATCAATTTTATCACGCCGATCGGAAATGAGACGGAGAAGTTAAATGCGCTGATTGCTTCGGACACGCTTCCGGATATTATCACCATCGGCTGGTGGGAGCCGCAGGTCAACGAGGTCGTCACGAATGATATGGTGTACCCGTTAAACGAACTGGCGGATGCTTACGACCCGTATTTCTGGGAGGTCTCCGATCCGGCGGCGGTCAACTGGTATACGCAGGAGGACGGCAATATCTACGCCTATCCGAATTCGTCCGTGACGCCGCAGGATGTGGAGGAGAATGAAATGTTAAGCTCCAACGAGACATTTCTCGTGCGGGGTGACATCTACGAGGCGATCGGAAGCCCGGACATGACGACGCCGGAGGGATTTGCGGCAGCGGTGAAGGCAGCGGCGGAGCAGTTCCCCGAAGTGGAGGGAGGCGCGCTCATTCCTGTCGGCGCACATGTGTTCGACAACGAGGGAAACGTATCGTTTGACAAATATCTGATGAATTTTCTTGCGATTCCGTGGGAAAAGGACGGCGTGTATTACGACAGGTATACAGACCCCGAATATATCCACTGGCTTAAGATGTTCCGCGAGCTGGGCGAGGAAGGGTATCTGGCGAACGATATCTTCGTGGACACCAGAACCCAGATGGAGGAGAAAATCAGCGAGGGCAGATATTTTTGTATGCTGTATCAGTACAGCGATATGATTTCCCAGCAGAAGACGCTTTACGCCAACGACCCTGACAGTATTTATATTGCGGTGGACGGACCGAAAAATTCGGTGGGGGACGATCCGACGCTTCCGACCACCGGAGTAGGCGGCTGGACGGTGACGATGATCTCGAAGAACTGCAAGAGCCCGGAGCGTGCAATCGCATTTCTGGATTATCTGATGAGCGAGCATGGACAGATGATCACATACCTCGGCGTGGAGGGCGAGACATATGATATGGTGGACGGAAAGCCTGTGTTAAAGGAGGAGGTAAGGGAGCTTCTGGATACTGACCGGGTTTCCTATGACAGGATCTACGGCGCGGACGACGCCTACTGGATGCTGCAGGATAACGTGATGCAGATGCAGTGGAAGCAGGAGGTGTCGCCTGCGGTGGCGCAGCTTGAGGAGTGGACAAGGCAGTATGTCGTATACAACGGGCAGGCGGATGTTGTCCTTCCGGCAGGTTCGCCGGAGGCAGTCGCGGAGGACAAGATCACAAGGCTGTGGAGCGAGACGCTGCCGAGGCTTTTACTGGCGTCTACGGAGGAGGAATTTGATCAGATTCTGGAGACGTTTGTCACAGAACGGGAGGCGCTGGGCTTTGATGAGATGATGCAGAAGAAGACGGAGTATATGAGAGAGGCGAAGGAAAAGCTGGGAATGGAATGACAGAAAGGTGACAGTACAGGCCGGATGGGAAAGATACGTTTTTTAGAGCGGTTTCGCAACCAGAAATTAAATATCAAGTTTACATTTGTAATCATTGCGTTTACCATTGTGCCCATCGGGGTATTTGCAGGAATCCTTTTTTACAATATGGAACAGAATGTGGTGGATGACAACTTAAATTACATGGAATACACCATGGAGCGCAATGAGGACTCTATCGCGACTGGCATCAATTCGATTAATATGTCCACGCAGTTTTTCCTGAGCGACGAGAAGCTGCTTGCGGTGCTCAACCGGGCGAAGGAGGGAGAGACGCTTACGACGGAGGAGTGGCTTACGTTTAAGAGTGAAGACGTCTCCTCGCTGGAGCGTCTGGTCAATAATAATCCGCTGCTCTACGGCGTGAGGGTCTATGCGGCGGGGGACAATGTGCAGGAGATGATGCCGATTCTCTATCAGGCTTCGCGCATGGAGAAACAGGAGTGGGCGGGCGATGAAGATTATTTTGGATGGCACTATAATATTACGGACAATATCTTCTCTTCCTATACGATGAGCCAGAACCGCAGGATCGTAAGCTTTGTGACGCCGGTGATTGACAGTGACAATGGACAGATCGGAACGATCGAGGCGGTGATGACGATGGAAAATATGTTTCCAAGTCTCTATGAAGGGATTGAGAATGAGTGGAGCTTCTTTCTGACGGAGGATGGAGAGCGCTATTTCGGGGATAGAACGGAGGAGATAGCGCAGGAGTCGCTGGATGAAATCATGGCGGCGTATGAAGACGGGGAGGGAATACAGACCACCTATATCCGGACAGCGCGCAGCAATCTTGTCGTTACCTATCTGACGATACAGGAGCTGGACGGCGTGCTTGTGTGCGTTAAGGATATCACGGAGAATGTGCATGAGGTATACCGGATGCGCAATATCTTTGTGGCGGTCATGATCGTATTTCTGATTGCGCTGGCATTTTTTATCAACGGTATCGTGCAGCATCTCCTAAAGCAGTTCTACGAGATTCTGCGCTCCATCCGCAAGGTGCAGAAGGGCGACCTGGACGTTGTGATCGAGAATTGCGGCGGGGATGAGATGGGGGAGCTTGGAACCCAGATCAATAAGATGCTAGAGCGCATCAAGCAGTTGATGGACGATAATCTCAAGCGTGAAATGCTGGCGAAGAACTCGGAGATCCGGGCGCTGCAGAACCAGATCAACGCGCACTTTATCTACAATGTGCTCGAGTCCATCAAGATGATGGCGGAAATCGACGAGGAATATGCGATATCCGATGCGGTCACAGCGCTCGGAAAGCTGCTGCGCTACAGTATGAAGTGGGTGTCAGGCAATGTGCTCGTGGAGCAGGAATTGGAATACATTAAGAACTATATGGCGCTTATTAATCTGCGGTTTGACTATGAGATTTATTTGTCGCTCAATATTCCGGAGATCATTCTAAAGCAGGAGATTCCCAAGATGTCCTTACAGCCGATCGTGGAGAATGCCATCTATCACGGGATCGAGGAGATGGCGGAGGACACCAATATTTACATCAAGGGGCTTCTGGAGGGAGAGGACTGCGTCATAGAGATTACGGATGCGGGAAAAGGCATGACGGAGGAGACCGTGGAGAAGCTGCGGCTTAAGATCGCCGGGGAGATTGATTCGAGCGGCGGTTCGGGCAACGGGATCGGGCTTAAGAATGTGCAGGACCGGATTCATATCGCTTTTGGGGAGGCATACGGAATCGAGATCGCCTCAAAGCTGGGATGCTACACAAAGATTCGGGTGCGGATTCCAATGACATACCGGGGGATAGATGAGGAGAAAGCTTTTGCAGATGCAGGGCGGTAGGAGAATGCTATGAAGACAGTATTGATTGTAGAGGATGAAAAGCTGATACGTCAGGGAATCAAGACGATGATACAGCGGAGCGGTGTGCCGGTGGAGGTCATCATCGAATGCAGCAACGGGGAGATGGCGCTTGACGTGATAAGGGAGCAGAAGGTGGACGTCATGTTCACTGATATCCGTATGCCTAAGATGGACGGCATTGAGCTGGTAAAACAGATGCAGTCCTGCGAGCATGTGCCGCTTACGGTCGCGATCAGCGGTTATGATGATTTCTCTTATGCGGTGGAAATGCTAAGAAACGGCGTGCGGGAATACATACTAAAGCCCGTGGAGCGCGAGAAGATCACGGAGATTCTGAAAAAGTTAAATGACGAGATCGAGAAAGAGCAGGAGAAACGCAATGAGAAAAAGCGTCTGGGGCATCAGCAGATGAAGCATCTGATGCTGCTCTCCCACACCACCGAGGAGGAAATGCAGACGCTGGAACGGCAGTATGAGAAGGAGTTCTACGAGAGCGGCTATGCCGTCTTATGTCAGAATGCGAAGGAGAGGACGGACCTTTCGCAGGAGAATTATATCTATCTGTCGGATATCGAGGGATGCGACGTGTTTGTCGTGCCGGAGGATAAGCTGGAATTTCTGCTTAAGAACGAACTTCAGGCAGGGTGCACCGGCGTGAGCGGGATTCATCACGGTCTGCGCGAATTAAGAACCGCATATCTTGAGAGCGTCACGCTGCGCAAGGAGGCGTTCTGCCGCAATAAAAAGGAAGTGCGGGGAGAAGACGGCAGGGAACACATCCCGGAAGGTCTGGTGCAGGAGGCAGGGAAGCTGACAACGGAGGCGGCGAAGCTGCAGCGCGTGCAGCTCATCGGTACGGACCGCAGGGTCGATGCAGAGCGTGCCTGGAGCCAGTTCTTCTATGAAGTGAAGAACGGCAGGATAGAGGCGGCGCAGTATGAAGCGTGTATGGAAGATTTTTTCCGGGAGGCGGCAAAGACATACCGGAATGTCATCGAGGAGGATGCGCTAAAGGAGGCCCGGGAGCTGTTTGCGGAGGACTGTATTGATGTGTATGAGAAAAAATTCATGTCGTTTATCTTCGCACTCTGGGAGAGCATCAACAGTCAGTTGGATGTGAACCGGAACGGGCAGAAGATACAGCGTGCAGTGGAGTACATTGAACAAAATTATGCGAAGGATCTGAATATGGCGGTGGTATCTAATTATATCTCCATGAACTATTCGCTGTTTTCCTACTCCTTCAAGCAATATACGGGAAGCAACTTTGTAAATTATCTGAAGGATATCCGCATGCGGGAGGCGAAGCGCCTGCTGGCGGAAACGGATATGCGCATTATAGAGATCAGTCAGGAAGTGGGATACGACAACGAGAAGCACTTTATGAAGATATTTAAGGCGTCCTGTGGCGTATCCCCCAGCGAGTACCGCAGGAATATGCGGGAGGATTAGTGTTTTGCCGGACTGCTTATCGGATGGCGCTGCTATCAGACGTTTTTTTGGCGTGCTTTCTCTGGTACATCTGCTGATCCGCTTTTGCGAAAAGAGCGTCGATATCCTGACTGTCAAAGCCGCAGACAGCGGGCGCAGAGGCGTAGCCGCCGCTGACAGAAATCGTGTATTCTCTGGTACTCAGGCGGTTATAATTCGTAAGGTATTCATTGACGTGGGCGAGAAGATCGTCCGCGTCTTTTTTGATGCAGCCGCTGGTCACAAGGTAAAATTCATCACCGCTGAAATGAGCGCAGATATCATTTTCACGCGTGACATGGGAGAGCGCCTGTCCGATGACCTGCAGCGCGAAATCGCCCTCGGCATGTCCGTAGGTATCGTTGATCTGCTTTAAGCCGTCAAGGTCGAACAGAAAGCAGGTGACGTCCTCGCCGCGCAAGACGGCGCGGGCGATCAATGCGTCGAGATTCTGCAGGTAGCCATGACGGTTGTAAAGTCCTGTCAGCATATCCTTCGTGTAGATCGTTTCCAGATGATGCAGCATGAGGTGATTGCACTTCGCCTCGCAGATGCCGTGCAGCATCCGGTTGATGTTTGAGAACCAGTGGACGAGCTGAAAGTGGTATTCGACCTGATTATCTTTGTAGGAAAGCGCTATATAGCCAAACTCTTTGTCTTCGAAGAACAGCGGCGTATAGATGTAGGAGGCGGACGATTGGCGGCGGAGGTGCTCCGGCAGGAGCGCGTGCGGCAGACAGCGCGTAAAGGTGCAGGAGGGCAGACGTTTGCCGTCCCGGATGGCGAGCGCAAGAAGCGTTTCGCCGGAGGACGCATCTGTGTCCGCATCCTGTGCGGTCAGCCTGCGGATGCTGCTTGACACGGAATCCCAGTCTGCGTAGAGGCAGAGATAGAACTCGCGGCAGTGTTCGATTCCCTGGATATAGCGCTCAATCAGATCCATGCCTTCCTCCAGATCCGTGATGTGCGAAGCGGCGGCGGACATGCGTATGGATTCTAAAATGGCGGATTCGAGGGAAGCAATGCGGCGGTTTAAGGACTGCTGAAAGGCTACCACATCGCGCCCCGTCTCCTCTTTGCAGCCGCAGGAACCGGCGTAAACGGGCGCGGCATTCACACAGGTGACGTCCGGGATGCTGCCGCCGCGCAGCTTCTGGGTCAGCAGCTCTACGGCGCGCTCGCCGAGCTCATAGACCGGGAAGGTCACAGTGGTGAGGGAGGGAATGGCGTTCTGTCCCGCCGGGGTGTGGTCGCACCCGGTAACCGCGATATCCTCCGGAATGCGGTAGCCGCTGTCTATTGCGGTCTGCATGAGCATAAGCGCCATATCGTCATTGTAGCAGACAATGGCGTCGGGATGCGTGCCGTCCGCAGTAAAGCGGGCGAATGCTTCGGCGATGGCGGCTTCACTGATCGCACAGATGCAGACGTCGTCGTCTCCTACGGCAAGCCCTGCCTCTTCCATTGCGCTGCGGTAATACTGCTCGCGGCTGTCGGAGAAGAAACGCTGGCTCTCGCAGCCGAGATAGCAGATCCGCCTGCAGTGATGCACCTTTGCAAGATGTGTGACAAGCCCGGCGGTCATGCGGTTGTTCTCCAGGAAGACCGTGGGGAAGCTGTAGTTTGCGGAGGCGATTTCGATGACGGGGCAGGGACAGTCCCGGCGCAGGGAATCGCGTATCTGCGTCTTTAACTCTTCGCATGGGTAGGTATCTGAGGCAAAAATAATACCGTCATATTCCCTGTAGTCCGGGAGGTGCAGAATACTTTCTTCGCCGATGCCGTAATCCCCGAGATCCTCCCCGTCCAGAGTCGTAAATATGTCGGTGCAGTATCCGTATTCCTGCGCCGTATCGATAATTCCCTGACAGACGTTTTTCTGATAATATCCCATGATATGTGAGATAAACACGCCGATTTTTTCTGTGTGATACATATGCAAGCGCCCCCATTTCCGAAAGTTTTCCTTCTATAAAATAAAATATAGTCAAAGTACCAGAAAATTACAATATGTGATTTTTTGGTATGGTGCAATTTTTTTAACTCTATCCAAAATACCGTGTTGTTGTAAAGCGGGAAAGCACGGATCCCTTGTAGAGAAAAAGTCCTGCCGCGAGGTGCGGGGCGGCGTCTGATATCATCTGGTTATACCAGAAACCAGATGGCAATATGCACAAAAGAAGTGAAGCAAATATAGCGGAAAATGACGTTGATTTCAAGGGAAAAGTATGTTAAAATTTAGACAAACATGAGGTATGACCAGAGGGCAGATGCGCTGGAGAACATACCTCGTTACAGGGAAAGGGGTATAAAATGAGTGAGTTCAAGGTGATTGAGATCAAGAAGAACATCCTGGAAGACAATGACCGGGAAGCGGATAAGCTGCGCGGTGAATTGAAGAACGAAGGGACGTTTCTTCTGAATCTGATGTCCTCGCCGGGGTCCGGAAAGACGACAACGCTCGTGCGGACGATTGAGGCATTGAAGGATGAAATGCGCATCGGCGTCATGGAGGCGGATATTGATTCGGATGTGGACGCGGACACGATCGCGAAGACCGGGGTAAAGGCGGTTCAGATCCATACGGGCGGCATGTGCCATCTGGATGCGGATATGACGAGACAGGGAATCGAGAGTCTTGAAACAGGGGATGTAGACCTTGCGATTCTGGAGAATGTCGGCAATCTGGTCTGTCCGGCGGAGTTCGACACAGGAGCGGTGAAGAACGCCATGATCTTAAGCGTGCCGGAGGGAGACGATAAGCCTTTGAAATATCCGCTGATGTTTTCCATCTGCGACGTGCTTTTGATCAACAAGACGGATGTACTTCCATATTTCGATTTTGACATCGAGGCTTGTAAGGAGCGCGTAAAGAAGCTGAATCCGAAGATTCAGATCATCCCGATATCATCCCGCACAGGTGAGGGAATGGATGCGTGGTATGACTGGCTGCGCAGTGAAGTGGCGGAGTGGAAGCGCTAAGACATGCGGTCCTAAGACAGAATAAATAAGCAGCGTACCGCGGCGGCACGAAAGATATCCGTAAACGGCACCGCCCGGGCGCGGCAAAGTGTGCTTCACATGTAAGCTGAAGTAAATTCGCGAGAGTGTGCGAAGCGCACTTTGTTTTACCAATATCCCCTTGGGGGAAAGAAGAAGGAGAGTTTAGTTATGGCTGAACAAAGAGAGTTGATCTTAAAATTAGGCAAGAAGATTACGGACCGTATTCCGTATAAGCTGGGTATGGAGAAGTTGACGACAGAGGATCCGGAGTACTGGGGACTGGCTGGTGTTGTCACCGATGAGATGGCGGAGGTAGCGCTCTGCATGGATGTGAGAAAGCCGATCACGCTGCCGAAGCTTGCGAAGAAGACGAAAAAGCCCGAGGCGGAGCTTGAGAAGCTTCTGCAGGAGATGGCGGTCATCGGTCTTGTGGAGTATAACTGGGAGAATCCTGAGCATGAGAAGCAGTATGTCCTGCCGATGTTCGTTCCGGGAAGTGCAGAGTTCATGGTCATGAACAAGAAGCAGGTGGAGGAGCATACCGAGATTGCAGATTTCTTCGAGCATATGTCAAGACTTCCGCTTGAGAAGGTAACGCCGATGGTGCCGCTTGGCGGAGCGGGAATCGGAATGCATGTCATCCCGGTGGAGAAGGCGATTCCGGCAGCGCAGGAATCTGTTGACGTGGAGCATATTTCTTACTGGCTGAAGAAGTATAAGGATAAGTACGCGGTCGGACAGTGCTCCTGCCGCTTACAGCAGAGAATCCGCGGCGAGGGTACGGGCGATATCGAGGGCGACTGGTGTATCGGCGTCGGCGATATGGCGGATTTCCTCGTGGAGACGGGAAGAGGGCATTATGTGGAGCTTGACGAGGTCATGCAGATCTTAGAGCGCGCCGAGAAGATGGGCTATGTGCATCAGATTACAAATATCGACGGCGAGAACAAGATTTTTGCTATCTGTAACTGTGCGGTCGGCGTCTGTAACGCGCTCCGCACCTCGCAGCTCTTCAATACGCCGAATATGTCGCGCTCCGCATACCGCGCGCATGTGACGAAGGAGAACTGTGTAGCCTGCGGCCGCTGCGTGGAGTACTGCCCGACCGGAGCGGCAAAGCTCGGACAGAAGCTGTGCACGAAGAACGGTGAGATTTCCTATCCGAAGCAGGAGCTCCCGGATGCAGTGAAGTGGGGACCGGAGAAGTGGAATAAGGATTACCGCGACAACAACCAGATCAACTGCTATGAGACGGGTACAGCACCGTGTAAGACCGCCTGTCCGGCGCATCTGCCGGTACAGGGCTATGTGAAGATGGCGGCTGAGGGCAGATATATGGACGCTTTAAAGCTGATCAAGAACGAGAATCCGTTTCCGGCAGTCTGCGGCGCTATCTGTAACCGCCGCTGTGAGGATGCATGTACGCGCGGAACGATCGATCAGGCGGTGGCGATCGACGAGATCAAGAAGTTCATCGCCGAGCAGGAGATTCATGCCGACAAGCGTTATATCCCGGAGATTGTGAACCATGTGGGAACGGGAGTCGATCTTCCGCAGAAGATCGCAATTATCGGCGCAGGTCCTGCCGGTATGTCCGCAGCGTTCTACTGCCGTAAGATGGGCTATCCGGTCACGGTATTTGAGAAGGAGTCCCGTCCGGGCGGTATGCTGATGAACGGTATTCCGTCCTTCCGTCTGGAGAAGAATGTCATTGACGCCGAAATCGAGGTGCTTCGCGAGATGGGCGTTGAGTTTAAGTGCGGCGTGGAAGTCGGTAAGGATGTGACGATCGCCGGACTCCGTGAGGAGGGCTACAAGGCGTTTTATATCGCAATCGGCGCGCAGGGCGGTCGTAAGACCGGAGTTCCGGGTGAGGATGCAGACGGTGTTAAGACGGGCGTGGAATTTCTCCGCAGCGTAAATCTCGACGAGGAACATACCCGAATTTCCGGGCGCACCGTGGTAGTCGGCGGCGGAAACGTTGCGGTGGACGTGGCGAGAACCGCACTCCGCGCAGGCGCGTCCGAGGTGTCCATGTTCTGTCTGGAGTCCCGCGATATCATGCCGGCAGCAAAGGATGAGGTCGAAGAGGCGGAGGAAGAGGGAATTGCAGTGAACAATTCCTGGGGACCGAAGGAGATACTCACCGAGAACGGCAGGGTAAAAGCAATCGTGTTCAAGAAATGTATATCCGTCAAGGATGAGACAGGACGTTTCAATCCGCAGTACGACGAGAACGAGCTTGTGACGGTAGAGTGTGAAAATGTGCTTCTCTCCATCGGTCAGTCCATCGTATGGGGCGATCTGCTTGCAGGTACTAAGGCGGAGATCAACCCGAACGGAACCTTAAAGGCAGATCCTGTGACTTACCAGACCGCAGAGCCGGATATCTTTGTCGGCGGTGATGTGTACACCGGACCGCGTTTTGCAATCGATGCGATCGCAGCGGGCAAAGAGGGCTTCGTATCGATGCACCGCTTTGTAAACCCGGGTCAGAGCCTGACCTTAGGACGCAACCGCAGACAGTTCATCGAGCTGGATAAGAACAATATCGAGGTCGAGACGTTCGACAATGCGAAGCGCCAGATTCCGGGCAAAAAGGCAGGCGTCGCAAAAGAGACTTTCCGCGATCTGCGCTGTACGCTCACCGAAGAGCAGATCAAGACAGAGGCAAAGCGCTGCCTTGGCTGCGGCGCGACGGTTGTCGATGAGAATCAGTGTATCGGCTGCGGCGTCTGTACGACGAAGTGTGAGTTCGACGCAATCCATCTGACACGCGACCTGCCGGATGCAAGCCGTATGTGGAAGTCTGAGGATAAGCTCAAAGCGATCGCGCCGTATGCGTTAAAGCGCCAGATCAAAGTAAAGCGCAAGAAACAGTAGGCGATGTATAAATAGGCATTGCAAATACATGATACAATGAGCGCAAGCGAGTCAACGTGTTTACATGATTGAGGAGCGGCGAATGCTGATCATGTGCTGCTTTTGCACATGATATATTGATAAGAGGCAGAGTACATATGCACGAATTAGGAATCATTGTCCATATTGCAAAGACGCTCGATCAGGTGGCGGCGGAGAACGAGGTCACGAAGATCGGCTCGGTCACGCTGGAAATCGGCGAGGTCAGCGGCGTTGTGCCGGAATATCTGACTGAGTGCTGGAACTTCTACCGCAAGAAGAGCCCTTTGCTTGCGGATTCCGGGATGAAGATTGAAATGCTGCCTGCGGTCACCTTCTGTGAGAACTGTAAGGAGACATATCCGACCGTAGAGTACGGAAAGCAGTGTCCGCATTGCGGCAGCCATGAGACATATCTTCTGAAAGGAAATGAATGTAATATCAAGGAAATAGAAGCCTGCTAGGCGCAGGCGTACAGACCGGGAGAGCACCGGTTTGTATAAGAGGGAGAGCCCCTGTTCCGCCGGACGGAACAGGGGCTTTTTGCTCTATAGGAAATACCGTGTTATTATCTATAGGAAATACCGTGTTATTATATGGTACGAAAATAATGATTCAAAAATTTTATACAGAGTGAAACTTTTTGGAACTGTGCAATGTCTAATTATCAGAGAACGATAAAGGAGGTGCAGAACTTTCATGTTTTTCCCGGGAAAAGATACGAAAGAACAAAAGATAGAGAAGCTTCTGCTGGAAAATTATAACAGATATTATCGTCTGGCGATCAGTTATGTACATAATGAGGCGGACGCGGCGGATATTGTGCAGAACGGCGCGTACAAGGCGATTTTAAACAGCGATACATTAAGACAGGAAGAATACGCGGCGACCTGGATTTACCGGATCATGCTCAACGAGATTTTCCGGTTTTTAAAAAGGGAGACGCCTGCTTCGATGGATGAAATCCCCGCAGAGACGGGGCGTGAAGATACTTACGAGAATCTTGACTTAAAGAGGGCGCTTGACGCGATGGACGAGGCGGATAAGGCGGTCATTGAACTGAGGTATTTTGAGGATATGAAGTTTGAGGAGATCGCAAGGGTGATGGATGAAAATGTAAACACAGTGAAGAGCCGTCTCTACCGCGGGCTAAAGAAGCTGCGGCTGGAACTTGCGGATACGTGGCAGTGGGAGTAGAAGAAATGCTGCGGCAGGCGCGCTTAAAGCGCGGATGCGCAGTCAGGAGCAGAAAGCGAGGTATCATTTATGGAAGAGAATAAGAAAGACATAGAGAAAATGCACGAGTTAAAACAGGCGTACAAGGAACCGGAAATGTCCGGCGAACAGCTTGCGCGCATGAAAGAGCGGATGGAGGAAGCAAAGATGGAGAAACGGGACAAGAAGAAAGAGAATCAGAACAAAAAGAAAGAGAATCGGAATAAAAAGAATCGTGTACTTCGCAACACGGCGGCAGCAGCGGCGGCAGCGGCAATTGTGTTTGTGGCGCTGCCGAATACATCGGAGAGCGTAGCATACGCCATGAGCAGCATCCCTGTGGTAGGAAAGCTGGTAGAGGCGGTGACGTTCCGGGATTATAAATATGAGAGCGAGCGCAACAACGCGGACATCGAGGTGCCGGAGCTGACGGTAAACGAGACGGGAGAGACTGCGGGGACGGAGCAGCTTACAGAGGGGACAGAACAGGCAGCCGGGAATCCCGGGGTGCAGGAGAATTTAAAGAAGACGACCGAGGAAATCAACGCGGAGATTCAGAAAATTACAGATGAAATCGTGGCGGAGTTCGAGGAGAATCTTAAGAGTGAGGGCGGCTATCAGAGCGTTGTGGTAAAGCACGAGGTCTTAAGCACGACCGAAAATTATTTCACGCTGAAGCTGATCTGCTATCAGGGAGCGGGAAGCGGCGCTGAGTGGAATTATTTCTATACGATCGATCTGGCGACCGGAGAGCGCCTGTCGCTTAAGGATCTGTTTGCCGACGGCACGGATTATATCACACCGATCAGCGAGAATATCAAGGAGCAGATGAAAGAGCAGATGGACGCCGATGAAAATGTGATTTACTGGCTGGATGACGAAGACATACCGGAATGGAATTTTGAGAAGATTACGGATGAGACGTCCTTCTATTTGAACGATGACGGAAATGTGGTCATCTGCTTTAATGAGGGCGATGTCGCGCCGATGTATATGGGCTGCGTGGAATTTGTGATTCCGGCGGAAGTGCTCGAAGGGATTCGGAAGTAGGGAAACTGAGAAAAGCAGGAGTTACAGATATTATATAATTAATTTAAGGGGACAAAAGTATCCCCTTGAATTATTATTCTATATAATTATTTTTGTAAAATAATTGAGGTAGTTGGAAAATACTGTAAAAACTGTATTAATAATCCTACAAGTAAAATAATAATGGCAGTTATGGATGAAATCATTGAATTACGTGCAATTTTCGAGCACTTTTGGCATACAGGTTATTGAGATATTGAAATCCGTCAATGGTTAGAGTAGGTGTGCCAATTTTTTCGATGTGGGGGTTTCCATTCGCATCATGGTAACAAGCTATGCCAACTAAAAGTTTATTATTATAGCATTGAATTAAGAAATCATCGATGTCGTGCGTAGGATAACCTTTAACAATAATATTATTAATAGAATGCGTATTTTGAAGAGTTGTTAAAGCATGTATTGCAAACATAGTTATTTTATTGTTGGAAAAACACTTTACTTGTCATATAATAGCGGTGAAGGAGAGGGTGATATGATACAAAAGATATTATCAAGTGATATAGTGTATAATGTATGGATGCCGATAATTATACTTGTTCTAAATTGGTGGAAAAGCAAGTCTGATATAAATAAGAAGAATAGAGAATTGGGATACTGGAAATTAAAGTATGAAAAGCAGTTTGGGTTTGATGATATCTCTATTCGCTTTATGATTTACTATTTAATAAGCCTTATTGGAATACAAGTAATTAGAGCATTTTTTGTAGATATGATGGGGTACATTTTTTCATATATAATAGCATATGGAGTGTATCTTCTTATTAATGCATGTATTGTTCTATATAACATAAATACTACAAAAGTAAGGATTGAACTATTATGTAATAAAAAAAGAAAAATACGATCTATTATATTTATGTATATGATTTTTGCTATTGTATTTCATGTTGAGATAATCAAATATATGGCGGATATAATATTTGTGATATTATTTTTTTTGTGGATGATGGATTTATATAAGATAGCAGATATTGTTCTCGTTCTAGAAAAGAGTTATGCAGATATTTATGTAACTGGAGTAGAGCCGATAAAAGAAGTTTCAGCAGGAAGTATGAAAAAAAATGGAGAGTGGTTGTTTGTCAACAGATATACTAATGGTAAGGATGAAAAAATAAGAATTAGAGAAAAAGATATTAGTTGTATTGACTATTATGGTAATCCGGTTGTAATTATAGAAAAAAGACGATGGATGAGAAAAAATGCAGAATATTTAGCACGGATTGACATGTAGGTGTGTTAGTAGTAGCGAAAAAATCTAATTTTAAACTGTGCTAGTGAGAATCCTCAGACGGAGAAAATTATGCTATAATATCGTCAGACATTACATAAACCAAAGTATATACCACATTTTACCAAAGGAGCACCCCATGACCATCACTCATGCCACACCAACCGACCTGACCACCATCACCGCCTTAGAAGCCGCCTGCTTCCCGCCAGCGGAAGCAGCGACAAGGGAAGCATTCCAAGCGAGGCTTCTGGCATTCCCGGAGCATTTCTGGCTTCTTTGGGATGCGGAGACGCTGGTTTCGATGATAAACGGAATGACGACAAACAGTTCAATGCTCACAGATGAGATGTACGAGAAGCCGTCCATGCATGACGAAGCGGGTGCATGGCAGATGATTTTCGGAGTGGTCACATCACCGGAGTATCAGAAGAGGGGATGTGCTACAAAGCTGATGGAGCGCGTGATCTCGGATGTGAAGCAGCAGGGCAGAAAAGGACTTGTGCTGACCTGCAAGGAGAAGCTGATTCCCTTTTATGAACAATTCGGATTTGTAAGTGAGGGCGTATCGGAATCAGTGCACGGCGGAGCAGTGTGGTATGCGATGCGTCTGACATTTTAAAGGGAGACACAGATGAGAGAGAAAAAAGAAGCGATTGCCTACTGCCTGACCTTTGATGAAGTGTATGAGGACTATCCCTTTCACGACCCGAATTGGTGTGTGATCCGTCACAGGGAAAACAAAAAGGTCTTTGCGTGGATATTTGACAAGGACGGTTATGTGTGGATCAATGTCAAGTGCGATCCGCAGTGGAGGGACTTCTGGCGGGAGGCATTTGCGTCGGTGGTTCCGGCGTATCATCTCAATAAAACATGGTGGAATTCTATTATACTGGACGGCACAGTGCCGGAAGAGGAAATCCGCCGTATGATTGGGGAAAGCTACGACCTGACGAAGCCGAAGCGCAGGAAGCTGGAACACGGCGTCGCTGATAAGCGGGCATAACACGGTATAAGGGGATGCGGTGCATTTTCATGCGCGGCAAATACAAATCGCGGAGGAACAATGATGTTTGGAAAGAAAGCGGCGGTAAAAAAACTGGACTACGATCCCGCAGAGCAGAAACCGGTGTTAAAATGCAGCATCTGCAACGGAGAGCAGGTAGCGGGACTGAAAAACATAAAAACCGGAAAAGTCGAAGAGGTCATGGTCATCCGGGGAGAAAAGGATTTGGAAACCTTTAAGCGGATGTGCGGCGTTACAGACGTAGTGAAAGAATATTAATGAATGTGCTACTACACTAACTAGAAAAGGAGCAACAGAAAATGGACGAATATTTAATTAAGAACACGACGAGAGAAGAGCGGGAACGCATTGTAAGGGAATCGCTTGGTTACGGCGATCTCGGCTGCGATGACGCTGTGGACGGTTATGATATGTATGTGCCCTATATCGAGGGCAAAAAAGAACTGCGTGAGATTACGATGGAATATCAGGCGCAGTATGTAAAGGACATGGAGCGCGAGGAACGCGGACGCTGCAATCTGTACTGAGAAGAAGCGCTGCGTATGGCGATTGCGAAATTGAAAAAAATCTTGACTTTCTGAAATTGCATTGCTAAAATAAGGAACGTCGAGTGGCAAAAAGCGTAAATCCAGATATGGGTTTGCGCTTTTTTTGTTTCTGCAAAACACTCGGCAGGTTGTGGCAGCTTTCCTCAAAAGACTCCGTGAAATTGCGCTGCAAACGGCAGGGAGCAGCGGAAGAACTTTGGAGGTACATATGGAACAGAAAGAATCAATGAACAAAATGGGCACAATGCCCGTGAAGAGGCTGATGCTGTCTATGGGAATCCCGATGGTATTATCCATGATGCTGCAGGCAGTCTACAATATCGTGGACAGCGCCTTTGTGTCGAACATGAAGGGTGACGGCGAACTGGCTTTAAATGCGCTGACGCTTGCATTTCCGGTACAGATGCTGATGGTGGCAATCGGAATCGGAACGGGAGTCGGAACAAACGCCCTGCTGTCGAAGAGCATCGGGCAGGGAAATAAGGAGAAGGCGAGCCGGGTAGCCGGAAATGCAATCTTTCTCTGCATTATCATTTACGTTTTATTCCTGTTGTTCGGCTGTTTTGGAGTGGACGCTTACATAGGAACACAGACCACAAATGAGACGATTGCCGGGATGGCGGGAACGTATCTTAGAATCTGCTGTATCATTTCCATGGGAATCGTATTTTTCAACATCTTTGAGAAATTGCTGCAGGCGACGGGAAGATCGCTTTATTCGACGATCGCACAGGTTGCAGGAGCGGTGACGAATATTATATTAGACCCGATTTTGATTTACGGATTGTTCGGGGTTCCGGAGTTTGGCGTTGCAGGCGCAGCTTACGCGACGGTCGTAGGACAGATCGTATCGGGAGCGCTCGGTTTGATTTTCCATTTGAAGCTAAATAAGGAAATTTCAAACGGACTCCGGTATATGAAGCCGTCGTGGCAGATCATAAAAGAAATCTATACGATCGGACTTCCGGCAATTATCGCACAGGCTTTGATGTCGTTTATGACATACGGGCTCAATATTATTTTCGTAAAAATCGACGAGTCGGTCGTGACGGCGTATGGACTTTACTATAAGATCCAGCAGTTTATCCTGTTTGCGGCATTCGGACTGCGCGATGCGATTACCCCGATCGTTTCATTTAATCATGGAATGCGGAGTAAGAGCCGTGTCAAAGAGGGAATCCGGTATGGTATGCAGTATACATTGATTGTAATGGCGGTGGGCTTACTTGTAATGGAACTGTTTGCAGAGCCGTTTTCAAAGATTTTCGGCTTGTCGGGGCAGACCCAGGAGCTTTGCATCAGTGCAATGCGGATCGTGTCCTTGAGCTTTCTTTTCGCAGGGGCGAACATTGCGTATCAGGGTATTTTCCAGGCACTTGACGCAGGTTTGGAATCGCTGGTGATTTCGGTGTGCAGACAATTTCTGTTCGTGCTCCCGGTGGCGTGGGGCTTTTCACTCCTGGCGAGACAGTCGATGGATTACATGTGGCTTGTGTGGATGACATTTTTGATTGCGGAATTTTTGTCGGTTGTCATTGCAACGATTTTTATGAGACGCATCAACAAGAAGGTAGTGGATACGCTGGAAGAAAAATAAATACAGAAAGGAAGGGCGTTTATTTATGAAAAAGAGAATTATCACAATCAGCCGTGAGTTCGGAAGCGGCGGAAGAACCATTGGAAAGCAGGTTGCCGCGCAGCTCGGCATTCCCTGCTACGACAAGGAACTGATCGAGCAGCTTGCGGATGAGACAGGGCTTGCGAAAAAGTATATCGAGGAGCAGGGAGAGTATGCGCCGTCAAAGCATCCGTTCACCTATGCGTTTGTCGGGCGCAGCATGAACGGAATGTCCATCGGTGATTACCTGTGGAATGAGCAGCGCAGGAAAATTCTGGAGCTGGCGGAGCGGGAAAGCTGTGTCATTGTAGGACGCTGTGCGGATTATATTTTGCGGGAGCGTGACGATGTATTGAATGTTTTTGTACATGCTCCAAAGGCGGACCGCGCGAAGCGCATTGTGGAGCTTTATGGCGAGACAGACACCGAGCCTTTCAAACGCCTGCAGGATAAGGATAAGAAGCGGGCGGTCAACTATCGCTATTACACAGAGCAGGAGTGGGGATGCGCCAGAAACTATCACCTTACGCTTGACAGCAGCGCTTTTGGAATCGAGGGCTGCGTGGAGATGATTATAAGGGCGGCGGAATAAGAAGTCGGGTGGACAGCCAAAAGGCTGTCCATTTTTGCATGTAAGTTGAAGCAAATTCGCGAGGAGTGTGCGAAGCACACTTTGTTCTGGAAGAAAATGACTCTTGACAAGTTCAAATAGGTTAGGATAAACTAACATGGCGATAAGTTAGCTATCTCTAACAAATTAGAGGGAAACGGAGGATTACTGTGAGAAAAATCGGAAATACAATCTGTGTGATATTGGGACTGCTATTCTTTGGAATCGGAGCGCTTGGCGCAGTGCTTCCGGTACTTCCGACCACGCCGTTTCTTCTTGCGGCGGCATTTTTCTTTGCGAAGGGGTCGGAACGCTTTCACAAATGGTTTGTCGGAACAAACCTGTATAAGCGCTATATCGAGCAGGCGGTGAAGAATAAGGCAATGGACAGGAAGGCAAAGCGCAACATGTTGCTTGTGCTCGGGATTGTATTTTCGATCGGGCTGATTTTCTCACCGATGATTGCAAAAATCATTATCCTGTTTGTGGCGGCATTCCATTTCTATTATTTCCTTTTCCGCGTGAAGACGGTTCCATGTAGCGAAGAATCAGACTGCGGGGAAGAAGCGCGCGTGACGGAGCCGGAGCGTGGCACGCAGCCGGATCGCGGCGTCGTATGCGGCATGGAAGAATGGGAGGAAGTATGACGGAAGAAAAGCGGGTCGCGGATGGCAGGCAGGAGACGGAAGAAAAGTCTGCGGGCGGCGGACGGACAGTAGAAGAAAAGCGGGTCGCGGACATTGAGAAAAAGCGCAGACGGGAAAAGGAGACGGTCGGCTCGATGATTGAAATCTACTGTCACGGCGTACATAAAACGAAGCGCGGCACACTCTGTGACGCGTGCAAAAAGCTGCGCGATTATGCCGATTTGCGCACGGAGAAATGTCCGTTCATGGAGACGAAGACATTCTGCAGCGCCTGCAAGGTACACTGTTATTCCAAAGAAATGCAAAATGAAATCAGGCAGGTCATGCGCTACGCGGGACCGCGGATGCTGTTCGTGCATCCGGTGCTTGCGCTTGGACATATGAAGGTAACATTGGAAAATAAACGGAAAGCCCGCCGGGGGACGGAGGGACTTTCATAAGGAGCAGAGATGAAAAAAACGAGAGAGAAATTGTTTGTGGCGGTAACGCTGCTTTTATGCGTACTGTTGTTTCTGGAACATTTTACGGGAGAAATCTGGCATGCAGTATTTGGAGTGCTGCTGATTGTGCTGCTGGTCGGGCATCTGTGCAGACAGATGGTCAAGCTGCGCTATCAGAAAAAGGCGGTGCGCGTGGTGGATGAGGTGCTGCTTGGAGCGCTTGTCGTGCTGTTTGTGACGGGAATGCTTCTGCATCCGCTTCAGGGAATGCTTGTCATAAAGATTGTACACAAGCTTGCGGCAATCGTGCTTGTGCTTGGAATCATCGGGCATATCGTGCAGCACCGGAAAAACGGAGGTGAAAAGCATGTTTCATAAACGGCTGTTAAAAGAATTTCCGGACAATCAGAAATGCGTGGCGGGAATCGTGGCGGCGCAATGGGTGTCGCTTCTTGCAAATGTAACGCTGATGTTTGTGCTCGCGCAGTTTGTCAGCAATCTGCTGGGAACTGTATCGTCCGTTTCCACGGGTACGCTTTTCCTTGTGTTTGTTGTGGCATTTCTTGTGCGCCTGCTTGCGGCAAATGTGGCGGACCGCCTGTCCTATCAGGCTTCTACACGTGTAAAACGCAGGTTGCGGGAGAGGGTCTATGAGAAGCTGATGGAGCTGGGCACAGAATACCATGACGTGACGGCGACTTCGGAAGCGGTGCAGGTCAGTACGGAAGGCGTCGATCAGCTTGAAATCTACTTCGGGAAATATGTTCCGCAGTTTTTCTACAGTCTGCTCGCCCCGCTCACATTGTTTGTGATCGTGGGAACGATGAGCCTTAAGGTGGCGGGCGTGCTGCTTCTGTGCGTGCCGCTCATTCCGGTTTCCATCGTTGCGGTGCAGAAGTTCGCGAAACGTCTGCTGGCAAAATACTGGGGAACTTACACGGGGCTGGGAGACACCTTCCTTGAAAATCTTCAGGGGCTTGTGACCTTAAAAATTTATCAGGCGGACGAGCGTTATGCAAAGAAGATGGATGAGGAGGCGGAGAAATTCCGCAAGGTGACGATGCGCGTGCTCATCATGCAGTTAAATTCCATCAGTGTGATGGATCTGGTCGCATACGGCGGCGCAGCGGTCGGCATTCTCCTTAGTGTGCTTGAACTTCGCAGTGGACAGATTACAGTGGCGGAATGTCTTTTTATCATTATGGTCTCGGCGGAATTTTTCCTTCCGCTCCGGCTGCTCGGTTCTTTTTTCCACATTGCAATGAACGGAAATGCGGCTGCGGACAAGATTTTCCGTTTGCTTGACGCTCCGGTGCCTTCCCATGGAAACGTGACGCAGACAAGCGGCAATGAGGTGGAATTTGCCGGGGTCAATTTCGGTTACGGAGACGGCAAGCAGGTATTAAAAAATATGAACTTTGTAGTTCCGGAGAAGAGCTTTGTCGCGCTTGTCGGGGAGTCCGGCTGCGGCAAGAGCACGATTGCATCCCTTCTGATGGGGGATAACCGGCTGCCGGAAAACAGCGGCAGCGCGGCAGACAGTGCATCTGAGACAGCCAACAGCGGCAGCGCGGCAGACGGTGCGCCTGAGACAGCCAACAGCGGCAGCGTGACGATCGGCGGCGTGCCTGTCACGGAGCTTTCCAGGGAGACGCTCTACGGGAAGGTGACGCGCGTGCGCCACGACAGTTATCTGTTTGCCGGAACGGTGTTTGACAACCTTAAAATGGGAAATGAGAGCGCGGGAATCCACGAGATGGAGGAGGCGCTCCGCCGTGTCGATCTGTATGATACGATCATGGAAAAAGGCGGTCTTATGATGCCGGTAGAGGAGAAGGCTTCCAATCTGTCGGGCGGTCAGAAGCAGCGGCTCGTGCTTGCGAGAGCATTGCTGCATGACAGCGATATTTACATTTTTGATGAGGCGACCTCCAACATTGATGTGGAGAGCGAGAACAAGATTATGGAGGTCGTGCAGGAACTGGCGCACAATAAAACGGTACTCCTGATTTCCCACCGCCTTGCAAACGTTGTGGCGGCGGACCGGATTCTGGTCTTAAAGGCGGGCACGGAAGGAATTGCCGAGTGCGGCACGCACGAAGAACTGATGGCGCAGAAGGGCTATTACTGTAAACTGTACGAGACACAGCAGGAGCTTGAGCGTTATGCGGCAGCGGACGTCACGGGCATGGAAGCTGAAAAAGCGGATGCGGAAGCTGAAAAAGCAGATGCGGAAGCTGGAAGAAAGGGCATGGAAGCTGAAAAAGCAGATGCGCAGGGAATCCCGCAGCAAAAGGAGGTGGCAGCGAATGCAGCAAATGGATAAGAAGAAAGAAAGGAAGGACGGCAGCCGCAGTGCGTTTGCCGTTATGCGGGGACTGATCGGCATGATAAAGCCGCTGCTTGGCGTGATGTGCGTGGCGATTCTGATGGGATGCGCCGGAAATCTGGCGGCGACGTTTCTGACGGTACTCGGCGGATACGCGCTTTTGTCCGTCGCGGGCTTATACGAGGGCATGAAGCTTTCTGTGATTTTTGCGCTTCTCATTGTGTTTGCGGTGGCGCGGGGAATCCTGCGCTATGCGGAGCAGGCGAGCAACCACTATATTGCATTTAAGCTTTTGGCGCGTATCAGGCATCAGGTATTTGCGGCGCTTCGCACGCTTGCACCCGCAAAGCTTGACGGAAGCAAAAAGGGAAATCTGATTTCGATTATTACCAGCGACATCGAGCTGCTGGAGGTATTTTATGCGCATACGATCTCGCCGATTGCCATTGCGGTTATCACTTCGGTTTTTATGGTGGTATTTATCGGGAATCTGCACCCGGCTCTGGGCGCATTGGCGCTTGTGTTTTATGTGATTGTCGGACTTGTGATTCCGGTCATAAATGGAAAGCGCGGCGGCGCGAGAGGGCAGGAGTATCGCGATTCCTTCGGTGCGCTAAATACCTGCGTGCTTGATAATCTCTACGGATTAGAGGAAATTTTGCAGTACAGCCAGCAGGAGAAGCGCATGGCGCAGATGGCGGAGCAGACAGGAAATCTTGAGAATATCAGCGGACAGCTCAAGCGGCAGGAGACCGCACAGCGCGTTACGACGGACGGTGTGATTCTTCTGGCTGGCGTGCTGATGGCGGCAGCGTCGTCGCAGCTTGCGGCGGCCGGTGCGCTCACAGGCGCGCAGGCGCTCATTGCAGTCATTGCAATGGTAAGTTCCTTTGGACCGACAGCGGCGCTTTCTGCGCTGTCGAATAATCTGCATCATACGCTGGCAAGCGGAAACCGTGTATTGAATTTATTGGAGGAAGCGCCGCTTGTATACGACGTCGAGGGAAAATCGGACGTATGCACGGGGGATATCCGGTGTGAGCACGTGGATTTTGCCTATCATGACGGAGAGACGGAAGGGCAGCCGGACGAGGAAGGGCAGGAGAAGGCAAACATGCAGGAGAGCGCCGCTGGGGCGGATATTTTATCTGATTTTTCCGCGCAGTTTGCGAAGAACCGCATCCATGGTATTCTCGGAAAGAGCGGCTGCGGAAAATCAACATTGTTAAAGCTTCTGATGCGCTTTTATGAGACGGAGCGCGGTGAGATTTCCTACGGAGAAAAGAAAATAGGTGAAATCAATACGTCTGCGCTGCGCGCAAATATTTCCTATGTGACGCAGGAGACATTTCTCTTCCACGACACGATCGAGAACAATCTGAAGGTCGCGAAGGCGGATGCGACAAGAGAAGAACTGATCGCCGCCGCGAAGAAAGCTTCGATCCATGACTTTATCATGACATTGCCGGACGGTTACGAGACAGTGCTCGCGGAGCTTGGAGCTTCCATATCCGGCGGGGAGAGGCAGCGCCTTGGAATTGCCCGTGCATTTCTGCATGATGCGGACTACCTGTTTTTGGATGAGCCGACGAGCAATATCGACAGTATCAACGAGGGAATGATCTTACAGAGTCTGGAGCGGGAAAAAGCAGATAAGACGATTCTTCTGGTATCGCACCGGAAATCTACAATGGGAATTGCGGACGACGTGCTCGTAATGTAGATGTCAGAGTAATATTTCTTATTATGGCAACAGAAATACGCCGCATTCCGAAATGAGAACGGAATGCGGCGTATCAATATTTTAATCATAAGAATTATGCGGTAGCAGTTCAGCCGGGAGGCTGAACTGCTACATTATGTGCATCAGGCGCTGCGCAGACAGTTGACAGGCATCCGCAAATGGCGCAGAATAAATCGTAAGAAATCTGTAAGAAATCTGTCGGCGCTTTTGTAAGAAAACGCGTGTAAGATAAGGGCAGGCTTGAAAGGAGAGCGGCGCATCGGCGCCGCAGTGAGGTTATGAACGAATGCGTGCTGGTGGTGGACGACGACCGGGAAATCGTCAAGGCGATTGCCATTCTTCTGGAGGGAGAGGGCTACCGTGTTTTAAAGGCTTATGACGGAATGCAGGCGTTGGAGCGGCTGGCGGAGGAATCTGTGCAGCTCGTGCTGATGGACGTTATGATGCCGAAGCTCGACGGTCTGTCGGCTGTCATGAAAATCCGCGAGCGGAAGAATATCCCGATTATTGTTTTAAGCGCCAAGAGCGAGGAGACGGACAAGGTCTTAGGCTTATCCATGGGAGCCGACGACTATGTGGCAAAGCCCTACAATCCGGCGGAACTCGCAGCGCGGGTCAAAAGCCATCTGCGCCGTTATACGAGTCTGGGCGATATCCATGCGGGAACCTCTGCGGATGAAATCGTAAACGGCAGGCTTCGTTATCACACGAAGGAGCGCATCCTGTATGCGGACGGGGAGGCGGTACGGCTGACGGCAACGGAGACAAAGATCGTGGAGCTTCTCATGCGCAACCTGGGGCGAATTTTTCCGGCGGAGGAAATCTACAGCCGCGTCTGGGAGGAGGAGAGCTTCGCGCCGGAAAATACGGTCATGGTACATATCAGACGCATTCGTGAGAAAATCGAACTTAATCCCAAAGAGCCGGAATACTTAAAGGTGGTGTGGGGAATTGGTTATAAAATCGAGAAAGTGGAAAAGTATCATTAGTTTTGGCGCGTTTTTCTTAAGTATCAGTCTGCTTCTGGCAAATGGGCTGCCGCTCGTGCAGGAGATTGTCTGGGCACTGCGAAACGGCGTACCCATGACAGGCATGGAGCAGGATTACCAGAATACCGCCGGATTCCGAAATCAGATGGAAGAATATCTGGCGGATTTTCTGGCGATGGCGGCTGGAGAAGAACCGGGAGCCTTCGGTTACGGAGGGTATTATGACTCGGATGTAGTCGTGGAAGATGGAATTTTAGAGAACTATATAACTTTGGCTGTAGAAGGCACGCAGACTTCGGGCGCTGATGTAAGCGGCGACGTCTTAGGCAGTCTTTTCGGAAACTCCGTCACAGCCACCGCGGTCGCTGAACAGAGTGCAGATGCCACTTCGGAGAATGGAGTGTATGGAACTTCGGATGGGAGCGCAGCGTCGGGCGGGGGCGCGCAAGGCTTGACGGACGCGCAGAAGAAGGCGGCAGCGGACAAATTTCACGAATCCATGTGCAAAGACCGCAATTTATTGTACCGCGTTTCCTATGACGGGGAAGTGCTCTATACCAATATGGCGGCGACAAAATGGCGGATCTGGGGGGATAAGCTTCCGGACGGCTATAACTTTGCAATGCAATATCAGGGAAGCCATGTGAAGATAGAAAAGGACGGAAAGGAGATCGACGTCTACGGCGACGGCTACTATGACGGCGGGGATGACTGGTATGTTCCGGGCTATCAGAATTTTACAGCGGATGAGGCGCTCAATAAGGCGGAGGTCGTGATGTTTGCCGCCGAGGAGCCCAGAAACTATACCAATATCAGGTATGGCAGAGGTACAAGCATCCAGTCGAGCAGTCTGTACTGGCTGTATGAAGATACTGCGCAAAGCTGTGTCTGGCTGCACAGAAAAATTGCAGGGCTTGTTGTGGGAGCGGCGCTGTTTATCCTGTATCTGCGTATGCGCCGTGATAAAAGAGAGGCGGACGTTTGGATCGGAGCGATAACCGGGAAAATCTGGTTTGAGGTCAAGCTGCTTCTCTTTGCGGTGATCGTGGTGTTTGCAGGAATCTATACGGTGGTAGATGTCACGTACGGCTATGTCGGAAACGGCGTGTGGGGGTATGCGTATGAATCTTCTCTGGACAGCGCGAGATATCCCGTATTGCTGTTATTGCTGTGGAGTATCTATTTCGCGGTAAATGATATTCGAAGAAATCCGCATACCTTCTGGAGGGGACTTATCAGCCGGTTCGTCGGAGTCGCGGAGACGAAATCCCTGTCGTTGTCCTTTTCTAAGCGCATGGTGCGGCGGTTTGTGCTGGTGGTGCTTGTGGGAGTGCTCTGCGGGGTTGGCGCGGTGATTTTCGTCACCCTGAATTATAATCATTTTTATCAATATACTGAGGCGTTGTACTGGGGGAGCGCGCTGCTTGCACTGACCGTTTTTGCGGGGATGGCCTGCTGGTATCTCGTTAAGACGAAGCGGCAGGCAAAGGATTTGGATTTGCTTGTGGAGACGATTCACGTAATTCACGACGGCGATTACGGCGGAGACAATATGGGGACGAAAACAGCGCTGCCAGAGGATTCTGAACTTGCTGCTGCGGCTGCGGAGCTTGATGATATCCGAAACGGAATGGAGGCGGCAGTCGAGGAGCGCATGAAGAGTGAGCGGATGAAGGTGGAGCTGGTCGCAAATGTCTCGCATGATATCAAGACGCCGCTGACCTCGATTATCAGTTACATTCAGTTCTTAAAGCAGGAGGAGGATTTGCCGGAGCATGTGAAGGACTATATCCGTATTCTGGACGAGAAATCGGAGCGCTTAAATAACATGGTGCAGGACGTCTTCTCAGTCAGCAAGGCGGCGTCCGGGCAACTTCCGGTCGAACTGGAGACGCTGGATTTTGGAAAGCTTCTGCGGCAGACCTTAGCGGACATGGCGGAGGAGATTGAGAGAAGCTCCGTGACGATCAAGGCACAACTGCCGGAGGCTCCGGTATACATCCGGGCGGACGGCAAGCGCATGTACCGGGTATTTCAGAATCTTGTACAGAATGCGCTGCGGTACTCACTGGACGGCTCGCGGGTATTCTTAACGCTGCAGGAAAACGGCAGAACTGCGGCGGCGAGCATCAAGAATACGTCAAAGCAGGAATTGAGCGGCGATAAGGATTTTACGGAGCGCTTTGTGCGCGGCGACGAGAGCCGCACCGACGGCGGGAGCGGGCTGGGGCTTTCGATTGCGAGGAGCTTTACGGAGGCATGCGGCGGAGCATTTCAGATTGAGACGATTGCGGATCTGTTCGTCGTGACGGTGGAGTTTGCGCGCGTGGAAGAATGAGAAACGATGAGGTGCAGCGGGAGAAGAATACAGCAAAAAAGCGGACAGGTGCGGTCTATGGAAAGAGACGCCCTGTCCGTTTTTTAAGATTTCCTTAAAACGATACTAATTTATCGTAAAACGATAAAAAACTATTGAAATATAGAAAATTCTGGATATAATAAAAGAAAAACAATAAAAGAAAAACGGCGGTATGGCAGGGCGGACATACAAACGACAATGTTATACTGCGGAAATGAGGGAGATATGAATCAGAAGCAGGTGTCAATTTGGCTGAAGGGAATTACGGTTGCAATCGCAATTATGGGGCTTTTATTCTTTTTTCTGGTGATGCCGTATATGGCGCATGATATAGCGGAGTCCTATCCCGAGGCGGCATATTTATTCTGGCCGGGGATGATTTACGGATGGGGAATCGGCGTCATCTGTTATGCGATTCTCTGGCAGTTCTGGAAGGTGTGCGTGGAAATCGGGCGGGACAATTCGTTTTCAAAGGAAAATGCAACTTCGTTTGTAAACATCAGCCGTCTGGCCGTCATCATGGCGGCGGTATGGTTTTGCGGCATCGTGTTTCTGGCGGTCGTCCATTGCCTTGGTCCGGCATATCTGATTTTTATGATACTATTGATTTTTGTCTGCGTTGTGCTCGCGGTGCTCGCCGCAGCGTTGTCGCATCTGATTTATAAGTCTTATGAATTGAAGCAGGAGCAGGATCTGACAATATAGGTGTGGAAAGAGGCAGGCTTAGAAGAGGGATCTGACAATATAGGCGGAGAAAGAGGCAGGCTTAGAAGAAGGATCTGACAATACAGACGGGAAAGAAGCGGGGAAAGAAAAATGGCAATCAGAATTAATGTGGATGTCATGCTTGCAAAGCGCAAGATGAGCGTGACAGAGCTATCCGAAAAGGTCGGGATCACGATGGCGAATATTTCTATTTTAAAAAACGGGAAAGCAAAAGCCATCCGAATAGATACATTGGACAAAATCTGCCGGGCATTGAACTGTCAGCCCGGCGATATCTTAGAGTATGTACCGGAGGAGGATTGACGATGGACGGAAATTTTCAGATGAATTGTGAAGGGCAGCGAAAATCACAGGAGCAGATGCGCGCATATGAAGAGCAGGGACAAAGAAGGGCACAGGAGCAGATGCGCGCATATGAAGAGCAGGGACAGAGAAGGGCACAGGAGCAGATGCGTGCATATGAAGACCAGGGACAAAGAAGGGCACAGGAGCAGATGCGCGCATATGAAGAGCAGGGACAGAGAAGGGCACAGGAGCAGATGCGCGCATACGAGGAGCAGGAGAGGCGAAGAAAAGAGCAGATGCTTATATACGGACAGCAGATGCGCGAAAGGCAGGAGGAAGAGGAACGGGAAAAGAAAAAGGGCGCGTCCGTTTTTGGAAAGCTTGGCGCGGCAAGTCTCGTTTATACACTGATTTATACAATATGTCTCTATAAGAATACGATGGGGATCGCCGTGGTGCTCTGGGTGGCTGCCTGCATCGGCTATGCGTATACGGTGTTTCGTATGTTCGGCATCCGTGAAAAGAGGGACAGCATTTTCCCTGTAATCGTGATGGGACTCCTCGGAGTCTCCACATTTTTGACGGGAAATCAGTGGATTGTCGGGATGAATTACGCCATGATTTTTATACTACTTGTGGCGCTATTGCTTCACAATTTTGCGCAGGATAACGGTTGGGATTTTGGCAAATACGCAAAAGAGATGCTGGTTGCGGTTTGCGGGGCAATCGGAGCAGTCGGCAAGCCGTTTACAGATGGGAGCGCGTTTTATCGGAGCAGACGAAAAAGCGGAAATAAGAATGGCGTCTATATTCTGATTGGAATCGGCGCGGCAGTTCCCTGCCTGCTGTTTCTCGGTACAATGCTGGTGTCGGCGGATATGGTCTTTGCGGATATGGTGAGCAGATTCTTTATGCAGTTTAAAGTTCCTGCGAGGGCGTTCGGCGTTATTTTTATGCTGTGCTTTGGCTTTTTCTCTTCTTACTGCGGCGTGCGGTATGTGGAGGCGCACGCTGCGGCAATTGCCCCGGAGGAGAAGAAAAGCGGGCAGCCCCTTATCGCGATTGCATTTACCGCGCCGATTGCGCTGCTTTATATTGTCTTTTCCGTCATTCAGATTGTATACCTTTTTGTGGGCGGAATGCAGCTCCCGGAGGGCGTGACCTACGCGGAGTATGCCAGAAAAGGATTTTTCCAGCTATTGTTTGTCTGTGCAGTCAATCTGGTACTGGTGCTTGTGATCCAGAAGTATTTCGGGGAGAATCTCATGTTGAAAATACTGCTTCTGGTGATTTCCGGTTGTACGTTTGTTATGACGGCATCAAGTGCATGCCGGATGGCGCTCTATATCACGGCATATCAGCTTACGTTTTTAAGGGTATCTGTGCTTGTGGCGCTGGCGGTCATTGCGCTTTTGCTGGCGGGAGTCGTCGCAAAAATTCTGGCGTCCGGCTTTCCTCTCTTCCGGTATGGGATTGCTGTGGTCTGCGTTGTGTATCTGGCATTTTCCTTTTCACATGTGGACTATTTTATCGCTTCCTATAATCTGTCGCATCCTGTCGCTGGTGGGTCGGACAGAACCGAAAGTGTGGATTACGGATATCTTTATAAGCTTTCCACAGATGCGGCGCCGGCAATCGAGCGCTATATAAGGGCGCAGGAGCGCGCTGGAAAGGAGGAAGAACTGCCGGAGTGGTATAAGCTGTATTGTATGGAGCAGAAAGATGTGATGGAAAATATCACGCTGCGCAATTTTAATTTATCGCATTATATCGCAAGCCGGCTGCTGGGAGAGTAGATATTATGGGGAAGAGAGGAAGAAGCATTTGGTGTGTATCTGCCGTTTTATTGGGAGCGGTATTCTTAGGCGGCTGGCTTTTGGTACAGCCGGGAAAAATTCGTTACCGAAATGCAAAAGAGGCAGAGTGGAATGAGACGGAACTTGTCATGGACGGCAGGAGCTACATCTTTTATGGAGCGCTAGAGCAGGATACGAAGCGAAAGAAGCTGATCGCATATGCCAAAGATGAGGAGGGGTATTATTGGGAGTTCTACTCTGTTTCGGGAAAGGGGGAGGAGTGGCTGATCGCGACGCGCAGGGTTATCATGGGGGATACATTTTTATTGAAAGAAAATTGAAAAAAAGGTGCTATTTTGGAGACGATCGGAATAGCACCTTTTCTGTGCCGGGAATGGGTGCAGTCTAATGTGCCTGCTGAAACATGAGCTCTTCCAACTGCTTTTTCAACAGAGCAATCTCTGCGTCTTTTTCGAGAAGCGCAGATTCTTTTTCGAAAATCAGAGAGTCTTTCTCGGAAATCACCGAATCTTTTTCTGCGATAATTTTTTCGATTTCTTTTTCATGCTGTTTTTCAATGATATCAATATCAAGCAACAGGGATTCATCCGTCATCTCGTTCAACTCCTCCATTTCTTCATAATGAGAGTAGATATGGTCGTATAACTGTTGTGTCAGGCGGCGAAGCCGTCTGGCATCATCCTCTGTGATATTCCCATACAGAAGATTTTGATTGATACTACCGATTATATCATTTTGAATCAGATTTTTCAACGCCGCAAGATTCGCGGAGGAGCGTTCCTTTTTCATGGCATCCCGAAGTTTTAAAAGTTCAAATGGAATGAGGATGATCATTTTTTTCTGAGTCAGTTCCTGCGGGCTGATTTCCAGATATTTAAAGGTTGAGACTTCATAGAGAAAGGTACCCTGCGTGCCAAAGTCCAGAGTCAGCCGATAACTGTCCGGTGCAGGTGTCCGCGTATAAAGATAAATGATTTTGGGTTCGGGAAAATGAAGCGTGCCACAAAAGGCATCTTTTTCGAGGTTTCTTAGAGAATGGGCATAACCGTAATCAAAGACGCGGAAAATAATAGATTCATCTTGGGTCATCTGGGCTTCCAGATGATAGCTGTCACGCCCATTGATCGTTATGATGGTATCCGCCAGAATGCGCCGTAAGGTATCGTCTTCGAACTCTGTCCAGTTGTAGGCAATACTGCTGTCTGACGGATAGTGTGTGTCAAAAAGCCCGTTGATCAGGTTGACGATTGCAGTGGAAGAGAGTGTAAGAATTTTCTTGAAAATTTTGTCGTAGATTTGGTAAATTGCCATAGAACCTCCTTGATAGAAATGTAACAAAAGTGATAATGCGACCAAACGGTCAGAAAAACAGATACAAAGAAGTATTACAAAAGAATTAATTAAGATAAAAAGATGATAACACAATGTGAGAAATACTACAAGAATAAAATAAATTTATGTACTATGAAAAAAACAACCGACCCTCTTGAAATTCTATACAGATAATATATAATATTTAAAATGGTTAAAAAATTAACAAAAAGAAAAGGGGCGAGGTAAAACACGATGTATGCTGACGAAAATGTGATCCGAATCAAACATGATGTACTCTATGAGGTGGCAAAACTGGCATTTGCCGGAGAGCTCGAGGAGAAGAGGGATAATATCGCAATGAGCTTGATCCCTGGTCCGACACCGCAGTTTCGCTGTTGTATCTATAAAGAGAGGGAGATTATCCGGCAGAGAGTGCGTCTGGCAGAGGGGAAGGCTCCGGGAGCCATCGATGACGGGAATGTTATTCAGGTCATCAGCTCCGCGTGCGAGGATTGTCCGATCTCCAGTTATACGGTAACGGAGAATTGCCAGAACTGTATCGGAAAAGCGTGTATCAACGCATGTAAGTTCGGCGCGATCGAACCGGGAAGAGACCGTTCACATATCGATCCTGCGAAATGTAAGGAGTGCGGCAAGTGTGCGCAGGCCTGTCCGTACAATGCGATCGCACACTTAAAGAGACCGTGTAAGTTCAGTTGCCCGGTCAATGCGATTACATACGATGAGCACGGTATTTCCGTCATCGACAAGAATAAATGCATCCGCTGCGGCAAGTGTATTCACAGTTGTCCGTTCGGCGCTATCGGTTCCAAGACATTTATCGTACAGGTCATTGATGCAATCAGATCCGGCAAGCACGTGTATGCAATGGCGGCGCCCGCGACGGAAGGCCAGTTCGGCGATGACATCACAATGGCGAGCTGGAAGAAGGCGATGAAGGAAGTCGGCTTTACCGATTTCTTCGACGTAGGACTCGGCGGTGATATGACGGCAGCTTATGAGGCGGAAGAGTGGGCAGAGGCATATAAGGACGGTAAGAAGAAGGTTACTTCCTGCTGTCCGGCATTCGTGAATATGGTGCGTCTGCATTATCCGGAGCTGGCTGAGTGCGTATCCACGACCGTATCCCCGATGTGCGCGGTATCGCGTCTCATCAAGGCAAGAGATCCGGAGGCAGTGACGGTATTTATCGGACCGTGTCTTGCGAAGAAGTCAGAGGTCGTAGACCAGAAGATTCCGGGCAATGCAGATTACGTTCTGACCTACAGCGAGATTCGTGCAATCATGAAAGCGAAGAGCGTTGTCTTAGAGCCGTGCGCAAACGATGATCAGATCGCATCCACATTTGGCAAGCGGTTTGCAAATTCCGGCGGCGTAACCGCTGCGGTACTGCAGAGCTTAAAGGAGTCCGAGGACGAGATCGATGCAAAGGTATGTGTTGCAAACGGTGCGGCAGAGTGTAAGAAGGCGCTTCTTCTGCTCAAGGCGGCAAGACTTCCGGAGGACTTCATCGAGGGTATGGCGTGCGAGGGCGGCTGTGTCGGCGGACCGAGCGCATACAACGATCAGTTCTCTTCCAAGAAGAACCGCGATGCGTTGATTTCCCAGGCGGACGGACGCGGCATCCACGAGAACCTTGGCAATTATGATATGGACAGCTTTTCCATGCACCGCGACTAGCGGGGCGTTGCATCGCGACTAGCGGGGCGTTGCATCGCGATTAGCGGGGCGTTGCATCGCGACTAGCGGGGCATAGGAGCGTTAGAAAGAGGAAACATGACTTTCATGTTTTCCTCTTTTTTTTGTGCGTGAAATCTGATAGAATACTTGATACTGAAAGAGTAAAGAGGGAGCGAATATATGAAAAAAGCAGTTTTTTTCGATATAGACGGAACGCTTTGGAATGAGCGGATGCAGATTCCGCAGAGCACGCCGGATGCGGTGCGCGCCCTGCGTGCGTCCGGGCATTATGCATTTTTGTGCAGCGGAAGGAGCCGGGCGAATATACGGACGCCGAAGCTTTTGGAAATCGGATTTGACGGGATGGTTGCAGCGTGCGGAGCCGATATTGAATTTCAGGGGGAAAGCATTTTTCAGAAGCTGATGAGTCAGGAGGAGGTTGAACACGCGCTTTCTGTAATCGGGAGACATCATATTTCCGCAGTGCTCGAGGGACCGAAATACGTCTATGCAAAGGAAGAGGAATTTGCCGGCGATCCGTTTATTACGCTGCTGAGGAAAGAACTGGACAAGGATATGAAATCCATTGACCAAACGACGGTGTATGAAGTAAACAAGATGAGCGCGGCGACAAACGGGGCGGATATCGAAGCGGTGAGAGACGAGCTTGGCGATGCATTTTCCGTAATTGTGCACAATCCGAAACTGATCGAGATTGTACCGCGCGGGATTACAAAGGCGACGGGGATTCAGAAACTGTGCGGGTATCTGAACATCCAGAGGGAAAATACCTATGCATTCGGAGACAGTCCGAATGATCTTGAAATGCTGGAATATGTCGCGCACGGGATTGCGATGGGAAACGCCGGGGCGGCAGTCCGGCAGGCGGCGGATTATGTGACGACAGATATTATGGACGACGGCATCCGAAATGGACTTAAGTATTATGGACTTATCGGATGAATAGAATCGAAGGGAAAGGAGAACTGCGATGGCAAATATGATGGATTACCTTGACTGGAGAGGGGACCTGACGTTTGAGGCATCACCATTCAATGAGGTTGACAACCTGATTCTGGCACAGCTCGTGTATGTGGATTTTGAGGGGATTGTGCCGGAAACGGGAGAGGAGCGCACGGGAGACTGCGACGGCAAGGGGGCTGTGCAGGAGGGCGTTCCGCTGTGGGAAGCATCAGAAAAATTCTGGTCGGAGCATACGAAGGAGGAGATTTTAGCGCGCGTGTCCATGACGAAATCCGCAGCGTTTGTTATGGAGAAAATGGCGCAGACGGTGCGTTTTAAGGACATACGTCTCTGGGGGTATGTCAATGAAATCAGTGATGAGGAACAGTCGCAGTTTTCGGTTGTCTGCGTGACGCTGCCGGATGAGAGCATTTACGTGGCATTCCGCGGAACGGATAACACGATCACAGGCTGGCGCGAGGACTTTAATATGGGGTATCTTTCGGAGACGCCGGGACAGCTTAAGGCGGTGGCGTACATGGAGCGCATGATAAAGCCGGAACATGGGGTGATTCGCGTGGGCGGTCATTCCAAGGGAGGAAATCTTGCGGTTTACGCATCGGTCAAGTGCAATGAGGCGCTTCAGGAGAGGATTATTGCGGTATACAGCAACGACGGACCGGGGTTTCGCCGCGATATGATAGAGAGCGCACAATACCAGAAGATGCTGCCGAAAATCCATACGATCCTGCCCGAGTCCTCGATTGTGGGAATGCTTTTGGAGCATCAGGAGAAGTATGAGGTCGTGCGCAGCTCGCACAGCGGCATCCAGCAGCATGACGCCACATCGTGGGAGGTGCTTGGCGCTTCTTTTGTCTATGTGAAGGAGGTGGCGGCGCAGAGCCTTATCTTAGACGAGGCGATGAAGGCATGGCTCTATCAGCTTGACGGGGAAGAGCGCGAGCAGATTGTGGATACAGTCTTTGGAATGCTCGAGGAAGCGAACATTAAGACGGTGGATGATTTCTACAATAGTAAATGGAAGAAGGTACAGGAGCTGATGAAGGCGAAGAACCGTCTGCCGGAAGCGAACCAGAAGCTGTTCGCCAAAGCACTCAAGCTGCTCTGGAAGACCGGAAATGATACGGTGAAGAAGAATGTGAAGCAGGCGGTGATGGATATGCGGACGGCTGCCTCCCTGACAGAACAGTCGGAGCAGGAATAAATGCGGACAGACGGAAAAAATAAAAAAAGTATAAAATAGCAGAAAATGGATGAAAATATAAAAATCAAAGAAAACAAGAGAAAAACAGAGAAAATGAAAGGATATTTACCGATAAACCGGAATAAATCCGGTTGCAGATTGTCTGGTAAAAATCTATTATAGCACTATCGGTTAGCACTCAAATGAATCGAGTGCTAATAACAAAGCAAAAGAAGTCATTTTTTATAAAAAGCAGGAGGTAGACAAAATGAAATTAGTACCATTGAGCGACAGAGTTGTATTAAAGCAGTGTGAAGCAGAAGAGACCACCAAATCAGGAATCATCCTTACCAGCGCAGCGCAGGAGAAGCCGCAGGAGGCAGAGGTAATCGCCGTAGGACCGGGCGGTGTTGTAGACGGCAAGGAAATCACAATGCAGGTGAAGGAAGGACAGAAGGTCATCTATTCCAAATATGCAGGAACAGAAGTCAAGCTGGACGGCGAAGAGTATATCATCGTAAGACAGAACGATATCTTAGCAGTTGTTGAATAGGCAGCGAGAGGTACTGTGAAAACGAAGTTTGCACAGGGGTTCGTGCCACAGGAACGATAATAATAAAATAAGAAAGAGGTAGATCATCATGGCAAAGGAAATCAAATACGGAACAGAAGCAAGAACAGCATTAGGCGTCGGTGTTGATAAGCTGGCGAATACAGTAAGAGTAACGCTTGGACCGAAGGGAAGAAACGTTGTACTGGATAAGTCCTACGGTGCGCCGCTCATTACGAACGACGGTGTGACAATCGCAAAGGAGATCGAGCTTGAGGATGCTTTCGAGAACATGGGAGCACAGCTCGTAAAGGAAGTTGCGACCAAGACCAACGATGTAGCAGGCGACGGTACAACAACAGCTACCGTACTCGCACAGGCAATGGTTCAGGAGGGAATGAAGAATCTGGAAGCAGGCGCGAACCCGATTATTCTCCGCCGCGGTATGAAGAAAGCGACTGACAAGGCAGTAGAGTCCATTCTTGCAATGTCCTCCAAGGTAAAGGGCAAGGATCAGATCGCCAAGGTTGCAGCAATCTCCGCAGGGGATGAGGAAGTCGGCAACATGGTAGCAGATGCTATGGAGAAGGTTTCCAACGACGGCGTTATCACCATCGAGGAGTCCAAGACCATGCAGACAGAACTGGATCTTGTAGAAGGTATGCAGTTCGACCGTGGATATGTATCCGCATATATGTGCACAGATATGGATAAGATGGAGGCAGTCTTAGACGATCCGTATATCCTTATTACCGATAAGAAGATCAGCAATATTCAGGAGATTCTTCCGCTGTTAGAGCAGATCGTACAGAGCGGCGCAAGACTTCTTATCATTGCAGAGGATATCGAGGGTGAGGCGCTCACCACATTGATCGTGAACAAATTGCGCGGTACGTTCAATGTCGTTGCAGTAAAGGCTCCTGGTTACGGCGACAGAAGAAAAGCAATGCTTGAGGATATCGCAATCTTAACAGGCGGTCAGGTCATCAGCTCCGATCTTGGCTTAGAGCTTAAGGATACGACCATGGATCAGCTCGGACGCGCGAAGTCTGTAAAGGTTCAGAAGGAGAATACCGTTATCGTTGACGGCGCAGGCGATAAGGCTGCCATCGAGAGCAGAATCCACCAGATTCGCGGACAGATCGAGGAGACGACCTCCGAGTTCGACAAGGAGAAGTTACAGGAGCGCCTTGCAAAGCTGGCAGGCGGCGTTGCAGTTATCCGCGTAGGCGCAGCGACAGAGACAGAGATGAAGGAAGCGAAGCTTCGTATGGAGGACGCTTTAAATGCAACCAGAGCAGCCGTAGAGGAAGGTATCATTGCAGGCGGCGGTTCCGCTTATATCCATGCGACCAAGGATGTTGCTGCACTCGCAGAGACGCTTGAGGGCGACGAGAAGACCGGTGCAAAGGTCATCTTAAAGGCACTCGAGGCTCCGCTGTACTATATTTCTGCAAATGCAGGCTTAGAGGGCGCAGTCATCATCAACAAGGTAAAGGAATCTGCACCTGGCGTCGGATTCAATGCGGCTACCGAGGAATATGTTGACATGGTAGAGCAGGGTATCCTTGATCCGGTGAAGGTGACAAGAACCGCATTACAGAATGCGACCTCTGTTGCATCCACACTCCTTACCACAGAGTCTGTTGTTGCAAACATCAAAGAGGATGCTCCGGCAGTGCCGGCAGGCGGCGCAGGCGGCATGGGAATGATGTAAATTCAGATTACGCATTGTAAAAGAGTTTCTGCAAAGAAGTCTCATATCGGTCGGTCTGACCGGTATGAGACTTTTTTAGTTTCTGACAATTTGGAATAAATAACAGAAAAAACAAAATTTTAGGCAAAAATGATTGTTAAAAATGCAAAAAAATGATATAATTCGTGAAAGAAGTAAAGCGGCACGGAGGGAAAGCGTATGAGAATCCTTGCAACATTTGACGCCAGAGATTACGAGGGCACGACAGGTGTTTACGAGAAGTTTTCCGTGAGAGCGGTCATTATGCGCGGCGGGAGGCTTGCGATGCAGTGCAGCAGGGATGGGGAATATAAGATTCCGGGAGGGGGTCAGGAGAACGGGGAAGATTATATTGAGACGCTGATTCGCGAAGTGCGTGAGGAGACAGGGCTTTCCGTCCGAAGAGATACGATCTGTGAATTGGGAGAGATTGTAGAACTGCGGCGCGATATCTTTGATAAGACGAAGAAGTATATCTGCCACTCACTGTTTTATCATTGCAAGGTGCACGATGGACAGGCACCCCTGCAGCTTACGCCGAGTGAGATTGCAAAGGGCTATGAACTGAAGTGGGCTACCCCGGCAGAGATCTATCAGAGAAATATACTGATAGAGAAAGATCCGTGGATTGTGAGAGATACGGCGTTTGTGAAGATGCTGTTGGATGAGCGCGTGATACTTCCGGACTGACAGATATGGAGAAAGATGACCTGAGGAGCAAAGGAGATAAAGCTATGGATTTGAAACAAAAGCAACAGGCAGAGAGAAACGGATTGACTTTTATAGTTGGACTGATCATTCTTGGATTATTGAATGTGCTGACGCTTCTGGGATTTGCAGATGCGACGGCGAACCGGACGATTGTCCTTGTCAGAACGGTTATCAATATTATTATACTGATCATATTTTTTATCGGACGGGTAAAGTACAAAGGAGACGAGAAGTTTATCGGTGTGTCGCTCACCTGTATGATTGCGACTTATGCAGTGACGCTGATATCCAACCGCAATACATTTGTCTATGCGTTCATGTATCTGATTTTATTATCGGTCGTGTTGTATATGGACAAAAAGCTCGCGGGAATCTGCTCGGTAGTGATTGCGGTGCTCAACGTTATTTCAGGTATCATCCATTATGTGATATATCCGGAGACACAGGCGGAGTCGATTATTCAGGTGGCGTTTGCAATTTCATTTGCAGTCGTGGTCTGCATCGTTGTGAGGATGCTGGAACGGCAGTGCAAGGAGAATACGCAGGCGATTAAGAACCAGATGGATACGGCGGCGCGTGTGGCGGCGGAAATCATCCAGTTATCGGAGACGCTGGTAGAGAAATTCGACAGCGCGCGGGATAAGGCAGAGGTTCTCACAGAGAGCATGACGAGCAGCAATAATTCCGTAAAGGAAATCGCTTCGAGCGTGAAGCTTACCGCGGAGGCAATCGAGCAGCAGACGCTGCGGACGAACGATATTCAGGGCAATATCGAGAAGGCGGAAAGAGAGACAAAGGAGATGCAGGAGGCTTCCGATATTACGCAGGATGCGATCCGTGAGGGCGCGAATCTGATCGCAGAATTGAAGAAGCAGGCAATCCGCACCGCGGAGATCAACCGTGCGACGAGAGTCACAACGGACGAACTTAACAACCGTATTCAGGAGGTCGAGGTCATCATCGGCACCATTTTAAGCATTTCCGACCAGACGAATCTGCTGGCGCTCAATGCGTCCATCGAGGCGGCGAGAGCCGGAGAAGCGGGCAAGGGATTTGCCGTTGTTGCGGATGAGATTCGCAAGCTTTCCGAGGAGACAAAGGAATCTACCGGTAAGATTACGGATATTATCGAGAAGCTTACCGTCAATGTCGGAGAAGCTTCTACGAATATGCAGAAGTCGGCAGAATCTGCGGATAAGCAGAATGATATGATAGAGACGACGAGAGAGAAGTTTGAGCTGATCGAGGAGAAGATGAATGTCTTCCATGATTCTATGCAGGAATTGACGGGAGAGGTCGAGAATGTCCTCGTCGCTAACACGCAGATCAACGACAGCATTACCAACCTGTCTGCGACAAGCGAGGAAGTGGCGGCGTCTTCTGAGAGCAGTATGTCGATCAGTGAAGACAGTATGCAGGATATGGAGAATCTGAACCAGCTCTTAGGAGAAATCTATGCAATCTCCGAGCGCATGAGAAATGTGGTGCAGGAAGAGGAAACGGTTCTTTTTGAATAGCGGTGCCAAAAGAGACGACAGGCAGAGACGGATGGATGATTCCGTCTCTGCTTTTTTGCGGAATCTCAGTTTTTTTATGTGGCGCAACCGGTGGGGATGTGCTAAAATAAATAGCAGTTACTGACATTTCTATTGCAAAAGGGGGTATAAGAATCGCTATGGATGATAATTATATCAAGATGACGATTGGAAAGCAGAAGAATATTGCGTTAATTGCGCACGATAATAAAAAGGCGGACCTGATTGACTGGTGCGAGGAGAACAAGGAAATCTTAAAGCAGCATTTCCTCTGTGGGACAGGCACGACAGCACGGATGATCACAGACAGGACGGGGCTTCCGGTGCGTGGGTACAACAGCGGTCCGCTCGGCGGGGATCAGCAGATCGGAGCCAAGATCGTGGAGGGCAGAGTGGATTTTGTGATTTTCTTTTCGGACCCGCTCACGGCGCAGCCGCACGACCCGGATGTGAAGGCGCTTTTGCGCATTGCGCAGGTGTATGATATTCCGATTGCGAATAATCGCGCTTCTGCCGATTTTATGATTCATTCTGCTTATATGAATACGGAATATGAGCATGAGATCATCAATTTTAAGAAAAATATCAAGGAACGTTCACAGACGTTATAAGGGGGACCAGAAGTTATGAGCAGAATAGCGGTAGTATCTGACAGCAACAGCGGAATCACGCAGACGCAGGCGAAGGAGCTTGGCGTGACGATTCTGCCGATGCCGTTTATGGTGGGAGAAAAGACACTGTATGAGGATATTGATCTGACGCAGCAGGAATTTTACGAGATGTTGACACAGAATACGGATATTTCGACGTCCATGCCTTTGATAGGCAACGTGACGGACACATGGGACGAGCTGCTGAAGGAATATGACGGGATTGTGCACATTCCGATGTCGTCCGGCTTAAGCGGTTCCTGCGAGACAGCGATGATGCTGGCACAGGATTATGACGGCAGGGTGCAGGTAGTCAATAACCAGAGAATCTCCGTGACACAGAGAGAGTCTGTACTGGATGCCGTGGCACTTGCCGCACAGGGCAGAAGCGCAGCGGAGATTAAGGAGATCTTAGAGCGTGACAAGTTTGAATCTTCCATCTATATCATGGTAGATACGCTTTACTATCTGAAAAAGGGAGGCCGCATCACCCCGGCAGCGGCGGCGCTTGGAACACTGCTGAAGCTAAAGCCGGTACTGCAGATTCAGGGAGAGAAGTTAGATGCATTTGCCAAGGCGAGAACCGTTAAGCAGGCGAAGAACATCATGATTGAAGCGGTAAAGAATGATTTTGTAAACCGCTTCCATGATCCGGATGGAGAGCATATGCATGTGGCGATGGCATATACGCATGACCTTGAGGCGGCGGAGGAGTTCAAGAGGGAAGTGGAAGCAGCATTTCCGGGAAGGGACATTCACATGGATCCGCTGTCGTTAAGCATTTCCTGCCATATCGGACCGGGGGCGCTTGCCGTTACTTGTTCGAGAAAGCTGCCGGAACTGGAAGCATAAAGCTATGGACATCAACCTTGAATATTATAAAATTTTCTATTATGTGGCAAGCTATAAGAGCATCACACTGGCTGCGGAGACGCTTTCTATCTCCCAGCCTGCAGTCAGTCAGGCGGTGAAGCATCTGGAGAGTGGTCTTTCCTGTACGCTGTTCGTGCGCACCTCGAAAGGGGTGCGGCTGACGAAGGAGGGTGAGATGCTCTTTTCCTATGTGCAGCGTGGATATGAGATGATCCTCTCCGGTGAGAAGAAGCTTTCGGAAATGCTCAATCTGGAACAGGGCGAGATCTGTATCGGTGCGAGCGACATGACGCTGCAGTTTTTTCTGCTGCCTTATCTGGAAGAATTTCATGAGCGCTACCCGGGAATCCGTGTGACGGTGACGAACGCGCCGACGCCGGAGACGCTGAAGCATCTGACGGACGGCAAGATCGACTTTGGAATCGTGAGCACGCCGGTTGACAGGAAGCCGAATATAAAGACCGTTCCGGTAAAGGAGATACAGGATGTCTTCGTGGCAGGGAGAAAGTTCGAATATCTGAAAGGACAGACGCTTTCGTACCGCAGGCTGATGGAGCTTCCGGTCATGTGCCTTGAAGGGAGCACCTCCACCAGACAGTATGTGGAAAATTTCCTCGCGAAGGAGAATGTGCATCTTACGCCGGAGTTTGAACTGGCGACCAGCGATATGCTGATTCAGTTTGCCGTGCGCAATCTTGGGATTGCGAGCGTTGTCGAGAATTTTGCCGCAGAGCATATAAAAAGCGGGGAACTTTTCCGGCTGACGTTCGAGAGCGAACTGCCGAAGCGTAAGTTCTGCATTGTTTCCAATGAGCGCATTCCGATGTCGGCGGCAGCGAAGAGGCTTCTTGAATACCTGATGGATCATCGGGAATGAACGGTCCGCAGGCATATGAGGGGAGCGTCGGGAATGAACGGTCCGCAGGCATATGAGGGGAGCATGGGGAATGAGCGGCTCGCAGGCATATGAGGGGAGCATGGGGAATGAACAGTGTGCGCTGGAATAGCATAATGTATATTTATGCCTTATATAATGAATATTAATTTTACTTATATGGAAACGTCGTGTATAATCAATAAGTAAAAACGTGGGAATGCAACTAGGAGGATGATGAACAAATGGTTAAAGCAGTAGTTGGAGCCAACTGGGGTGACGAGGGAAAAGGTAAGATTACCGATATGCTTGCAAAGGAAGCGGACATTATCGTGCGCTTTCAGGGCGGAGCGAACGCAGGACATACCATCGTCAATGATTATGGTAAGTTTGCACTTCACACCCTGCCGTCGGGTGTGTTCTACGGACATACCACAAGCATTATCGGAAATGGCGTTGCGCTGAATATTCCGATTTTATTTAAGGAGATTCAGTCGATTGTGGACCGCGATGTTCCGATGCCGAAGATTCTGGTGTCAGACCGTGCGCAGATTGTGATGCCATATCATATCCTGTTCGATCAGTACGAGGAGGAGCGTCTCGGAGGAAAGTCCTTTGGTTCTACGAAGTCCGGTATTGCACCGTTCTATTCCGACAAATACGCCAAGATCGGTTTTCAGGTCAGCGAACTGTTCGACGAGAAGCTGTTAAAGGAAAAGGTCGTGCGCATTGCCGAAATGAAGAACGTAATGTTAGAGCATTTATACCATAAGCCGCTCATCGATCCGGATGAACTGCTTGACACGCTGCATGAGTACCGCGATATGATCGCTCCTTATGTATGCGATGTCTCCTCCTATCTTGATAAAGCCTTAAAAGAGGGCAAGACGGTTCTCTTAGAGGGACAGCTTGGTACCTTAAAGGACCCGGATCACGGTATTTATCCGATGGTAACTTCCTCCTCCACACTGGCGGCTTACGGCGCGATCGGAGCAGGAATTGCACCGTATGAGATCAAGCAGATTGTGACGGTCTGCAAGGCATATTCCTCCGCAGTCGGAGCAGGCGCATTTGTCAGCGAGATTTTCGGAGATGAGGCGGATGAACTCAGAAGACGCGGCGGCGACGGCGGAGAGTTCGGCGCGACCACAGGACGGCCGAGACGTATGGGCTGGTTCGACTGCGTGGCAAGTAAATATGGATGCCGCTTACAGGGAACGACAGACGTCGCGTTTACCGTGCTTGACGTGCTCGGCTATCTGGATGAGATTCCGGTATGTGTCGGATATGAAATCGACGGAGAGGTTACGACAGAGTTTCCGGTAACGGCGAAGCTCGAGAAGGCAAAGCCTGTATTAAAGAAACTGCCGGGCTGGAAGTGTGATATCCGCGGTATTAAGAAGTATGAGGATTTACCGGAGAACTGCAGAAAGTATGTGGAGTTCATCGAGGAGCAGATCGGTTATCCGATTACGATGGTTTCCAACGGACCGGGAAGAGACGATATCATTTACCGCAGTAAATAAATAGATGGAAATGGTGGGAGTGCCGATGACGGGAGCGTCATCGGCAATTTTCCTGCTCTATAGGAAATACCGCGTTGCTGTGAAGCATGAAAGTGTTGATTCCTATAGAGCAAAAAGCCCTGCCGGGCAGGATGCGCACTCGCACAAGAGGAAGTATGTCGCAAGCGACTGTGCTCGTCAGCGCCATAGTATGGCGCGGCAAAGTGTGCTTCGCATGTAAACTGAAGTAAATTCGCGAGAGTGTGCGAAGCACACTTTGTTTTCAGGAGAGATGAATGATTAAAAATATTATATTCGACGTAGGAAAGGTTCTTGTGGAGTGGGAGCCGGAACAGGCGATGGCGCGGCTTGGAATGGACGCTGCGACGGTAGATGCGGTGGCGGATGCCACTGTGCGCATGAAGGACTGGGATGAGGCAGACCGCGGAGCGCTTACACCGGAGGAACTGCTGTTACATTTCATTGAAAAAGCCCCGGAATATGAAAAGGAAATCCGGGATTTCTGGGAGCATATCGGTATGGCGATTTACCAGTACGATTATGTAAAGGAATGGATGCAGGCGTTAAAGGAGCACGGTTATCATCTGTATATTCTTTCGAATTACGGCGCGTGGACTTATGAGCATACGAAGGAAGCACTTTCGTTTGTAGAAGATGTGGATGGTGCGCTGTTTTCCTTTCAGGTGAAGCAGATCAAGCCGGAACCGGAAATCTATCGAACGCTGCTTGCGCGCTATGACTTAAAAGCAGATGAATGCGTATTTCTCGATGACAGAGCGGAAAATATCGAAGGTGCGAAGGCGTGCGGAATACACGGGATTCGTTTTACTTCCTTTGAGCAGGCGAAGCAGAGCTTAAGAGAATACGGCGTAGAAGTGTGAGCTGTCCGGTGCGCATACGAAAAAGAGGATTCCATGAAATCAGTTCATGGAATCCTCTTTTTCGTCGTCCGAATCCTTTCGCACAAGGCGGTAAATGAATGTGTATGCCCAGATCAATACAGGAATGATGACGGTCGCATAGATGGAAGCCATCAGCATATTCATAAAGTTCTCACTGGAGCTTAAGGCGCAGACTAAGGTGGAGACGTAGAGTCCGATCAGTATCACGACGCCGATGAGGGCGAGAATCTGTTTTGTCTTTTTCATGGAAACCTCCCTGCTGCAGAAGTCAGGATGCAGCATAATGCTTTCCCATAAAATACAGGGAATGATATTTGTGTCAATGCGGCAATACCGCTTGATTTCATGTTAGATGCAAAAGCGGTTTTCGTCAAGGGAAAATATGCAGAATCATTTTTACACAAATTGTACAAACTTTATCTGGTATATACAAAATTTACACAAAAACTAAAAAAAATTACAATACAATGATAGTTGCCTCCCGGCAATTTTTTTAAACTTGTTATTGTTGAGAATGACAAGAGAGAAAAAGTGCTGGGAGGTTTTTGTTTTGGCGAAGTTGGCATTGGAGAATGTGAGGAAGATCTATAAGAACGGCTACGAGGCGGTTCACAATTTTTCCCTTGAGATAGAGGAAGGGGAATTTTTGATCCTGGTAGGACCGTCCGGCTGCGGAAAATCGACGCTGCTCCGGATGATTGCAGGGCTTGAGGATATCACGTCGGGCGAATTGTGGATGGACGGAGAGATTGGTAATTACAAGGAGCCGGGAGAGCGGAATCTGGCGATGGTATTTCAGAACTATGCGCTCTATCCCAATATGAGCGTGTATGACAATATTGCATTTTCCTTAAGCGTGCGCAAAAAGGATAAGGAAGAAATTGACAGGAAGGTACATGAGACGGCGAAGCTGCTCGGCATCGAGCAGCTTCTTGACCGAAGACCCGGCGAACTTTCGGGCGGACAAAAGCAGCGTGTGGCGATTGGAAATGCGATTATCCGGAATCCGAGGGCACTGCTGATGGATGAGCCGCTCTCGAATCTGGACGCGAAGCTGCGCACTCAGATGCGTGTGGAGCTTGCAGCGCTGCAGCACAAGATGAAGACCACGACAATCTATGTGACGCACGATCAGACGGAGGCGATGACGCTTGGCAGCCGGATCGTCGTGATGAAGGAAGGCGAGATGCAGCAGGTCGACACGCCGGCGAACCTCTATGATGCGCCGGCAAACAAATTTGTGGCGGGCTTTATCGGAACACCGTCGATGAATTTCTTTGAGGCGCAGGCAGTGCGGGAGGAAGAGGGCGTCCTGCTCCTCGTGGGCGAGCACAGGATAAGACTTTCGGGGGAGGATGCGGCACGCTTAAGAGCGCACGGCGCAGACAAGGTCTGGCTTGGAATCCGACCGGAGGATATCGCGGTCTCCGCTCCGCAGGAAGGACGGCAGACAGAGCGGCGGCCTGGATGGAAAGAGGGACTTTTGGCGGACGGAAATTATCTGGAAGTCCTGATTACAGATATAGAACTGCTGGGCGCAGAAAAGCTTTTGATTTTTCTGCTGTACGGAAAGAAGTACGTTGCGAAGGTTCCGGCGGAAACGCAGGTTAAAACAGGGGAGCAAAGGCGGCTGTATCTGAATATGGCGGCGGCGCATTTGTTTGACTGTGCGACTGAAAAGCGGATTTGATGACAAAGGAGTGAGAGCGATGAAAACTGTAATGAAAATGAAACAGAGACTTGGCGCGTACCTGTTTTTCGTGCCGTGTCTTACCATATTTGCGTTGTTTCTGTTCTATCCGTTCGCGAAGACGATTTACTTAAGCCTCTATAAGACGGATAAGCTGGGGCAGGCGAAACTTTTTGTGGGACTTGGAAATTATGCGGAGCTGTTCACGTCGGAATCCTTTTTTCACAGCCTGCTTGTCACATTTATCTTTGTGGCAATCGTGGTGTCGGTGAGTATGCTGCTCGGACTGATCACGGCGCTGCTTGTGAATAAGAATTTTCCGGGAATCCGGGTGTTTTCGACGGCTTATGCGCTCCCGATGGCGATTGCATCGAGTGCGGCGGCGCTGATTTTTGAAATTATGTTGGACCCGACAATCGGAATCATCGACAAGGTGCTTGGAACAGACATCAATTGGCTGCATGACGAGCGGTATGCGTTAGTCTGCGTGGCGCTTTTAACGGCGTGGCTCAACAGCGGCATCAACTACCTGTATTTTTCCGCGGGACTTGCCAATATTGACGAAGCGATTTATGAGCGCGCGTCGGTGGACGGAGCGAACGAGTGGCAGAAGTTTACGAGACTGACGCTTCCGGGGTTAAGCCCGATCCTGTTTTACACGGTGGTCGTCAATATCATTCTGGCGTTTCAGTCCTTCGGGCAGGTAAAGATCCTGACAGAGGGCGGACCGGGGGAATCCACGAATCTGATCGTGTATTCGATCTACCGGGATGCGTTCTTTAATTTCCGTTTTGGCGGGGCGGCGGCGCAGTCAGTCGTATTGTTTACAATGATCATGATTCTGACATTGATCATGTTCAAGCTTGAGAAGAGAGGAGTGAAATACTGATGGATATTCAGTTGGAACCGCAGGCAGCGGGACGAATGAGCGGGGAGGAACTAAAGAAGCTGCATGAGCGCATGAAAAAGAGGGAGAAGAGCAGGAGACTTCGGAAGCTCGGCGCACGCTTTGGGGTGAATCTGATTGTGTCAGTACTTGTGATACTGCCGCTTTTGTATGCGCTTTCCATCGCATTTATGCCGTCCGGCGAATTGTTTTCCATGGAAATGAATCTGCTCCCCAAGGCGCCGACAGTCGACAATTTTGTGCAGGCGTTTGCGAAGATACCGCTGTTCCGTTTTATCTTGAACTCCTTTCTGGTAGCGGGCTGCATTACGATTGGACAGATCATATCCTGTTCGCTTGCGGCATTTGCGCTTTCCTTTCTGGATTTCAAGGGGAAAAATGTGATTTTCATGCTGATCATGGCGACGATGATGGTGCCGGGGGAAGCGACGATTATCTCAAATTATTTAACGGTAAGCGGATGGGGCTGGTTAAATACCTACAAGGTACTCATCATTCCATATATGACTTCCGCCATGGGGATTTTCCTGTTTCGTCAGTTCTATCTGACATTTCCGAAATCTCTGTATGAGGCGGCGAAGATTGACGGCTGTCCGAATCTTGTGTTTATTATAAAGATTCTGATTCCGCTCACAAAGTCGGCAATCGGAGCGATGGCGGTCTATACCTTTATCAATGCTTACAATATGTATATGTGGCCTTTGCTTGTAACCGGAACTGAGGAGATGCGTACCGTCCAGATTGGTATCAGCATGTTGAACAGTGTGGATTCCCAGTCGATTACCATGGTAATCGCCGGAGTCGTGATGGTAATCCTGCCGTCGCTGCTCGTCTTTATTCTGGGGCAGAAGCAGTTGATTCGCGGTATGTTTTCCGGGGCAGTAAAAGGTTGACATAGATTTTATTTCAATAACTTAATAAGAATAAGGAGAAAAGAGGAAATGAAAAAGAGAGTAATTGCATCCGTATTGACGGTATCTATGCTGGCGGCAGCACTGACGGGCTGCGGCGGGAATGCGCAGACGACGGGAGAGACGGCGGATGCGCAGACGCAGACTGGGGAAAATGGGGCAGAGGTTGCCCAAGCGGAAGGAAACACGACCGCATCAAGCGGGGAACTGGATCTTTCGGGCACGACAATTACCTTCTGGCATTCCATGAGCGGTGTGAACGGAGAGGCGCTTACGACACTGGTCGATAAGTTCAATGCAGAAAATGAGTATGGGATTACCGTGGATGCGGAGTTCGAGGGCGAATATGACGATGCGATCAATAAGTTAAAGAGCTCGATGGTAGGCGGCAGCGGACCGGATCTGATTCAGGTATATGAGATCGGAACACGTTTTATGATTGATTCCGGCTGGGTCATCCCGATGCAGGAGCTGATGGATGCAGACGGCTATGACAGCGCAAATATTGTTCCGAATATCGCGGCATATTATACGATTGACGGTCAACTTTACTCCATGCCGTTTAATACATCTACGCCGATTCTTTACTACAATAAGAATATGTTCGAGGCGGCGGGAATCACAGAAGTGCCGACGAGCCTTGAGGGTATCGGTGAGATCGCGGATGACCTTGTAGAGAAGGGCGGCGCAGGAGAGGCGCTTTCCATGGGAATCTACGGATGGTTCTTTGAGCAGTTCATCTGCAAGCAGGGGCTGACCTATGCAGACAATGACAACGGAAGAAGCGCAGCGGCAACGGCAGTCGATTTTGACAGCAACGGTGCGGCGTTAAAGATTGTATCTGAATGGAAAGATCTGTATGACAAGGGATATGCGCCGAACGTCGGCGTCGGCGGTGACGCAGGGCTTACGGATTTCTCCGCGGGAAAGGCAGCGATTACGCTTGGCTCTACGGCTTCGTTAAAGCAGATTTTAAATGATGTGAATGGTTCCTTCGAGGTCGGAACGGCATATTTCCCGAGTGTTGCGGCGGACGATGAGGGCGGCGTGTCCATCGGAGGCGCTTCCCTGTGGGCGATTGAGAATCAGGACGAGGTGAAGGCGGCAGCGACATGGAAGTTCGTCGAGTACCTTGTATCCGCAGAGTCACAGGCATACTGGGCGACGGAGACAGGATATTTCCCGGTGACGAACGATGCTTATAATGAAGAGGTATTCAAGTCCAATATCGAGCAGTACCCGCAGTTCCAGACAGCGATCGACCAGTTGAATGATACCAAGGGCGAGTATGCAGGGGCACTCCTTAGCGTATTCCCGGAGGCGCGCCAGACGGTGCAGACAGAGATTGAGAACACCTTGAACGGCAGGCAGACGCCGGAGGAAGCGGTGCAGAAAATGGCGGATACCATCAATGCATCCATTGCAGATTACAATCTGCTCAACGAATAAACGGGTATCTGGTTCCCCGATTCTATGATTTTTGGAAAAGCTTCGGAAAATAACAAAAATATTTTGAAATCTGAGAAGATATTTGTTATAATATTATGGTGCATCAAATAATCATATAGAAATCGAGGAATCAGATATGGCATTATTAGAGCAGTGGCAGAAGGTTGCCTATAATGAGAAGGCAGACAGAGGAGATCTGCAGAGATTCTGGCAGAGATACTTCCTGTTGGAGAAGGGCGTATATGAGAAGCTTCTTACGAACCCGGACGAGAAGGTAGAGGGTACGGTAAAGGAGCTTGCAGATAAATACGAGCTGAGCGTTATGGATATGACAGGATTTCTTGACGGAATCAATGACAGCTTGGTTACACCGAATCCGATCGATACGATGGAGGAGGACACGAAGGTAAGCCTTGCATTTGACAAGGAGAAGCTTTACAAGAACATGGTCGACGCGAAAGCGGACTGGCTGTACGAACTGCCGCAGTGGAACGAGATTTTTGATCCGGAGACGAAGAAGAGACTGTACTTAGAGCAGAAGAAGTCCGGTACGGTCATCGTCGGCAAGAAGATCGGACGCAACGATCCGTGTCCGTGCGGAAGCGGCAAGAAGTACAAGCAGTGCTGTATGAATAAGAAGTAATGGGAGCAGGTATGTAAAGTAGGGCGGAAGCCCTACTTTATTAATATTCTTCCTTCGGCGATTTTTTGCAGCAGTCGTCTTTGGACGGTTTTTTACAGCAGTCGTCGAGAAGCGGAGTGATAAGGTCAAGCTTTGACTTTAATACGATTTCAAGGCTGGTAATCTTATCGACCATATCTTCCACGGACTTGTTGACCTCAAGAATGTCCTTCTGGTCGCAGTTATGCAGAGAAAGAACCTTCTGGATTTTCTCGCCCTCTGCGTTGAGAATATGGGAGATCGCGGTTTCCTCAAGTGCGATTGACTGAAGAAGCGATGAAGCGGCACAGCATTTGTCGATGTCTGCGCATTCAATTTTTGGCATGCTCATTTAGGTGACTCCTTTTTACTTTTTTCTCTATATGTTATGCGCGGCGGCGTAAGAGGTTCGCTGTGTTTTGGCAAAACCGTCGGACAAAATGTCAAAAGCATTGGGCAAAAGTACTTTACAAATCGGCGGAAAAGGTCTATAATCCGAATGAACAAGAGATAGAGAAAGCGTGGAAGAGAAGAGTACGCTGTGGTATGTGACAGAGAAGGATGCCTCTTTTGATAAGAGTGCTGGAAGCATCCGGGCAGAAAGCAGCCGAAGACCATCTCGGAGTGGCCCTAATCCGGTCCGGTGATTCCGTTATCATCATAGTATGAGGTTTTCCGGTATAGGAGAACGAATCCGGGTGGAACCACGGTAAGATTGTTTATCGTCCCTGACATTGCAGTGATGCAGTGTCAGGGATTTTTTTTACTCTATAGGAAATACCGCGTTGCTGTGAAGTGTGAAAGTGCTGATTCCTATAGAGCAAAAAGCCCTGCCGGGCAGGATGCGCACCTCGCGGAATGGAAGATAGCCGTAAACGGCACCGCTCGGGCGCGGCAAAGTGTGCTCCGCATGTAAGTTGAAGTAAATTCGCGAGAGTGTGCGAAGCA
>JAGBEG010000008.1 GCA_017937095.1 Roseburia sp.
AGATAGTGCAGTCCAAACCAAAACAAAAAACTCCATAAACAACGTCATGGCGAAGTAGCACCTTCGCTCTTTTGTCATGTCATTTTTTATTTTCAATTCATTATACACCATTTTTGACTATTTGCGAAATTTCCTATAAAGTAAAAAAGCGGGCAAAACCTCGCCCGCTTTAATCGTCATAGTGCCCTTTACAGGAAGCAATAATAATTGCGCCGTCCTTTTCGCAATAGACAATTCTATTCACTTCATCAATTCGTCTGCTCCACCAACCGCTTAAATTATCTCTAAGAGGTTCAGGCTTGCCAACACCCTCAAAACTACTGCGCTGTATATCTTTAATAATGGTGTTGATGCGCTTGAGCGTTTTCTTGTCCTGTCTTTGCCAATAACAATACTCTTCCCACGCTCTTTCTTCCCAAAGTAATTTCATGCACTCAATCCTCTATCAGATCGTGTTCAACCAGCTTAGCCTCGCCTGATTGAATGTCAGCAACAACCGACCTCAGATAATTCATATTGCTCTCAGAATAGAACGGATCAGCGGAAATCTCAAACGGTATTCTTTTTTCTCTGCTAACCTTGGTTGCAAACATTGTAAACGCCGCTGTCATAGAAAGCCCCATTTCCTTGCAGGTCTCTTCCATGCTCTTTTTCAAATCTGCATCCATACGGAAATTCACCATTGTCTGTGCCATGAATACCACCCCTCTCTCTTTATATCGAGCATAGCATAGTGTAAAGCAAATGTCAATCTTTCGCTTTACGTTATTATATGAATTTATTATAAATTTATGCAAACCATTAAAAATCTTTCAATGCAAAATGCCGAAAGCCTGCACAAAACAGAATTTCGGCATTTTTTTAGAACCTACGGCTTCCCCCTCCATGGGACCGTCCGCTGCTGCTGCGGTGCGTACTGCTGCGTCCGCTGCTGTGTCCGCCGCTGCTGCTGCTCGTCTGCTTTGGAATCCGCCGGTGCGTCACAGTCTGATTCACAAAATTATCCTGCCTGATCCGAAGCGCCACCTTACTGTTTGCACGGAAATCATACTGATATGTGCCAAGGCGCAGCGTATAGTTCGCCGAGATTGCCGCATAAAGCAGGATGCCGCACACCAGTGCAATTAAAAGCGTCACACCCGCCTCTGCAAGCGTCAGCTTATGATAACGCGATACCGCTCCCGTTTCCGTATCATAATTGTACTGTCCCTCAGGAATCCCCTTCTGATAGCAGCCTGCCACGCCGTCCACCATCGTGATCAGACAGTCGCCGTAATCCCCATCGGAAACATCTGTGTACGCATCATCCAAAATAGAATCGATACGTGCATCCGTCAGATAACGGATCGCTTCCCCGCAGGTGGAAATCGTAATCTCGCGGTTATCCATGTCAATGAGCAACGCCACGCCATCCTCCTGCTTCGGCGAATGCGTGTCAAAAAAATCATCTGCATATGCCGTTGCGCTTTTCCCCATGGCGTCTTCTGTCGTCACTGCGTAGATATTCCAGCCGGACTCCGCCTCAAGGTCATTGATCTTCTGATTTAAGGTACTGATTTCTCCCTCCGTCAGAAGCCCGGCGTCGTCGTACACATTATCATCATCCGCGGCATACGCGGTAACACCGCCAAGCAGCAAAAACAGCATGATTCCTAAGAGCAGTTTTCCTGACGAAAGCAATTTTTTCCTTTCTCTTACCATACGAAATACCCTCCCAGCAATCCTGCCGCCAGCACGATGAGTGCTGTGATAACGCTCGTCAATGCAAGCTTTGCGCGATCGACCGGCAATTCTCCGCAGACCTTTCCCGTCTGTCCGTTCATGGAATAATAGTAAATTTTCCCATTTCTCCCTTTATATGTAATCGTCCACACCGGAAGCAGCACATAGGACCAGTTCTCACGCTTCGGACGGAAAAATGTATTGTTTACCGACACACTGTTATAGCCCGTAATCGTCTCGCGCATGAGCTTCTCCGCGCTCTCGCGCATTTCCTGCTGCATCTTGCCCTGTACGGCTTTCTGCTCAATATCGCGCCGCTCTGCCAGAAATCCGGAAAGATACCCCATATGAAATTCTTTCATGCTCTCAAAGCGATACGGCATCACGCCGCTTGCAAGCCTGACATTCGCCTTCTGCAATGCATTTTCCGTCAGATTGCGAAGGGTAATATCCCCCTCTCTTCTGACCGAATAGTGCTTTGTCTCCGTATACTCAATATCTCCGGCCCGCCACACACGGATATTGCGGGCGCTTCCGTCCATATTTCCTTCCAGTTCCACATCGTAGAGCCAGTACGGAAAATACACGCCCGTTATGCTCTCAATCTGCTTCTTATTGAAAAATGCCTTAGGAACGAACTTCTTTTTTCCAACGTAATCCAGAAATCCCTTTTGCGCCGCCTCTTTCGTGATTTCAAACGGAATCACCCGGTTCGGAAGATACTTTCCTGAAAGACGCTTTCCAAGCACGACCGGATTATGGCAGTAGTAGCAGAAGGTCGCCGCCGTCGTCTGATCGGTCATGATTTCCGCGCCGCAGGAAGGACAGGTATAGCTGACTGCTTCTTCCGATTCATATCCGCCTGTCCCCTGCTGCGTTCCCTGCGAATCCCTCTGCTGCATTCTCTGCGAATCATCTGTCTGCTGCGTTCTCTGCAGATCATCCGTCTGCTGCGCCTCCTTCTCGCTCTCCGTCGCCGGCTGCATTGCGTCCAGCTCCGCCTGCGAGAAAAGGGAATTACAATACTCGCATTTATACTTCTGGGTAGACGGGTCAAAAATCAGTTCTCCATCACAGTTCGGACACTTAAAACTGATTACCGCCATCCTCAGTTCCTCGCTTTCCCGCAGTTACTGCAGAACTTTCCTGCATTGACTGTTCCGCACTCACATGTCCACTCTGCCGGCGCTGCTGTTGGTGCCGGTTTTCCGCACTCACTGCAGAATTTTCCCGTATTCACATGACCGCACACACACGTCCACTCCGATGCTGCCGGAGCAGGCATCGGTTTGCCGCACTCACTGCAGAACTTTCCTGTATTCACATGACCGCACGCACACGTCCAGCCTGCACCCTGTGCCATGCCGGAGGCTACGCCCTGCTGCATTCCCATGTTCATCGTCTGTCCCTGCATCCCCGGATTCACGCCATTCTGCTGCATCCCTGCATTCATTCCGCCCTGCATCCCTGCATTCACGCCATTCTGCTGCATTCCCGGATTCATTCCGCCCTGCTGCATTCCCATGCGCTGCATATCGGCGGGCGTCTGCATCGCGCCAAGCCCGGACAGCGTCTGGTTCATCGCATTCATTCCCATGCCGACGCCCATAAAACCGTTCATCGCTCCGCCCGCATTGCTTCCGGCGTCACGCACACCCTCGGTCAGATTCTTCACTGCCATACCGCGCATTACATTAAAATCAGAGCCGAGCATCGCGCCTTCGTTGCGCATGTTGATGAGCTTCTGGGATTCCTCATCATAGGATACGCTCGCGATACCCACCTTCTGAATCTCCATACCGCGAAGCTGGTTCCACTCTTCATCGAGAATGTCCTGCATGTATTTCCCGAGCTCCATCGCCTTAGACGTCACGTAGGAAATTCTGGTGCCGTCCGCCGACATCTGATTAATTGCTGACTGCAGCGCCTCTAAGAACTCAGAGATATACTGATCGCCGATCTCCTCGAAGTCCACTCTGTCCTTATTTCTCGGGATCACCTCCGCATAGAACTGAAGCGGATTCGTAATCTTGACGGAATAAGTACCGTGTGCGCGGAGAAAAAGCTCCGCATTATAGAAATTATCAAAGTAGTTGATTGGATTTCTTGTTCCGAACTTGATTCCCTTAATCTCCTGCAGATTGATGAAGAACACCTTCTGCATCGTCGGCGTCTGACCGCCGAACTTGATACGGCTGAAAGTCTCCTTTACCGTCTCACCCAGCTCGCCGTTAAATAAAGACGGCATCGAGGAATTATCCACCTTATAGTAGCCCGGCTCCGCGGTGTAATCGACGACCTTGCCGCCATCCACCAGCATCATGAACTGGTTGTCGTATACGTGGATGATCGAACCGTTGCTGACCGTGTTATTTGTGCCCTTCGTGTTCTGCCCTTTGCGGATCAGCACGCCGTCCGTAAAGACCGTGCGCTCTCCCATATCGTTCGCCTCGTAGACCTCGAGCCACTGATCTGCAAAACCTCCCCCGATTGCATTTGCAACTGCTTTGATAATTCCCATAACATTCCCTCCTGATGATTTCTTATGTGTTCGCTATAACTGTTTTCATTTTGGGCTTACCTGCCGCACGCAGTCCCGCCGCACGCAGTCCTGCCGCACCGGACAGTCCTGCCGTCTCAGACGCGGTGATAATCGACCTCGTAATATTGCTGCAATGTCCACACCTTCTCATCCACCGGCGTGACCGCTGCGCCGCAATATTCACAGCGCATGTTCCCGAGATCGGTAATCGGCGCGCCGCAGTTCGGACACGTCGTTCCCACGGCGTTCCCTGCTCCCATACGCGCTGCGTCCTGAATATACACAAGCTCTGTATTGTACTTTGTCTGCTGCTTTCTCTGGGCGTCGCCCCAGATAACGCCGCCGTCCTTCTCCTTGTAATGAAAGTGTTCGACCGCGCTCTGAAACGTGATGATGCACTTGCCGTCCTTCTTCTGGTAATTGGAAATCTCCGTCTGATGCACCTTGATATCCCGGTACACTTCCCGGACGCCCGCAGCGCGGTTTCCCTCAATCTGGTTTACTACCTGCTGGCAAAGCTCGCCGGACGCGTCCTTAAGAAGTCCGGCATTCCCCGCAGACACTGCCTGCAGGGCACATACCAGTAAATTCTCCGCTTTATTCCTGAACTGCTCTAAGTTAAACTCCGGAAAATCTCTTGCGATCTGCGGGGCAAAAACCCGCGTCATCGCGGAGACGGATTTGGGTCTTTCGGCAAGCGCATCCGCCTGTCTTTTGTAGCCTTCTACAAAATTCCTGGTTCCAAATGCCGCCATCGACACCTGCTCTACCTTCGTCTTGATCTTCCGGTATATGACAAAGCTGCTGATTCCAATCCCGGCTACGATTGCCAGAAAAATGATCCATCCGCTACTCATCATCCCCTCCAAGCCCCTTCGGGCATCCCAAAGAGAGCCACTTTAAATAGCCGTTCATAAAAAGGTCGATTTTGCCGTCTAGCACGCTGTCCACATTTCCTGTCTCCACGCCTGTGCGGTGATCCTTCACCATCGTGTACGGCTGCATAACGTAGGAGCGGATCTGATTGCCCCATCCGATCTCCGTCACTTCGCCGCGGATGCCCGCCGCTTTCTCGGCGTTCTCCTGCTGCTTTAACAGATACAGCTTTGCCTTTAACATCTGCATTGCCTTATCCTTGTTCTGGAACTGTGAACGTTCATTCTGACACTGCACCACGATGCCGGTCGGCAGATGTGTGATGCGGATCGCCGAAGAGGTCTTGTTGATATGCTGACCTCCCGCACCGCTCGAACGATACGTGTCAATGCGGATATCGTCATCGTTGATCTCGATATCAAGATCCTCCTCGATATCCGGCATAACGTCGCAGGAGACAAAGGATGTCTGCCGCTTTCCTGCCGCATTAAAAGGCGAAATGCGCACCAGACGGTGTACGCCCTTCTCAGACTTCATATAGCCGTAGGCGTTCTCGCCATTCACCTGAAACGTCACGGATTTGATTCCCGCTTCCTCTCCGTCGAGAGAGTCGAGCACCTCCACCGTATAGCCCTTATCCGCAGCCCAGCGCGTGAACATACGGTAAAGCATTGCCGCCCAGTCGCACGACTCCGTACCGCCCGCTCCGGCGTGCAGGGAAACGATTGCATTGTCGCTGTCGTATTCTCCCGAAAGAAGCGTCTTCGCGCGGATTCCGTCATACGTCTGCACAAATTCGTTCATCGTTTCCTCTATCTCCGGAATCAGAGAAGCGTCGTTCTCCTCGTATCCCATCTCGATCAACGTCTCTATATCCTCGAACTGTGTCTTTAAAGAAGCATACGTCTCCACATCGTCCTTCATGCTCTTTAATTCTTTCATTTTCTTCTGTGAAATCTCCGGATTATCCCAGAAATCCGGCGCTTCCATTTCCCGCTCTAACTCCTGGATCTTCTGTTCCTTATTTACCAGGTCAAAGTGAATCCCTCACTTCCTGCAGCGGTTCCCTGTAAGAATTCAGGGTCACTTTAAATTGATCAAGTTCTACCACAGTATCACCTCTTTCATTTTGATATGTTTTTATTGTAATGTAAGCCTCTCCTTTTCGCAATCATTTCCCATATTTTTTGCAGCAGAAAAAGTGCGAAAAGTCCAAGCAGTGCGCCCAATGTGTCAATGCACACGTCACTGAACCGCCCCGCGCGCCCGGGAACGAACAACTGGTGTATTTCATCCGATGCCGCATATAGTGCCGCTATCAGAAGCGCCACGAGGTAAGTCTGTGCTTTTTTCTCCCAATATCCAGCTAAAAACGCATATGCCAAAATCCCCATCACGGCATACTCTGTCATATGCGCCGCCTTGCGTATCGGATAATCGATGCGCTCCGCCAGTGCAGCCATCTTATCCTGCGGCAGTTCCTTATGAAACATTTCACAGTAAGCTTCCACCACCCGGTAGGAGACGGAGCCGCTCACCTTCTCTGATTCCACCGCCGGCTGTGCCGAAAACCGGAAAATGGTAAGCATCCAGCCTGCCAAAAGCACCCCTGTTATGATGCGGTAAAATAGTTTTCCCATGCTTTCTTGTTCTCCATGCTGCCAAACGGCTGCGCCCCGCCAAACGGCTGCGTCAGTCACTCGGCTGCGCTCAATACTTCAATTGCCTTTTGAATCTGATTATCATACTGCATCTCGTACTCTTCTCCGTCAGGATTTAAGTACTCATATTCCAGTTCAATATCCGGCTCGATTCCGACGCCGTGAATATAGTTCCCGTTCGGCGTAAAATACTTTGCCGTCGTCAGCTTCACCGCGTCTCCGTCCGAAAGCGGGAATATGCTCTGGACAATTCCCTTTCCGAAGGTCGTCGTACCAATCAGCGTTCCGTATTTATAGTCCTTAATTGCGCCCGCAAAAATCTCAGACGCGCTGGCGCTGTCCTGATTGATGAGCACCGCCATCGGATAGTCAAAATGTGTCTCTCCGCTTGACTTATATTCCTGACGGTTGCCGTTCTTATCCTCCGTATAAACAATCAGCCCCTCCGGTAAGATATCATCCAGAATCTGTACGACCGAATCCACAAGACCGCCGCCGTTATAGCGCAGATCGACCACTAAGGACTTCATTCCCTGTCCTTCCAGCCCGGCAAGCGCCGTCTCGAACTGCGTCGCAGTCTCCTTCTCAAAAGATTCGATGCGGATGTAACCGATTTCCTCCGTCAGCATCTCGGAAGCCACACTCGGCAGCGTCACATCTGCACGCTCCACGTCGAAGGAAAGATTCTCTCCCGTCGACGGGCGGTAAACTTCCAGATGAACCGTTGTACCCGCCTCGCCACGGATCAGCTTCACAAGCTCTGTGACCTCCATCGAGGACGCCTCCGTGTCATCCACGGACAAAATGATGTCCTCCGCCCGGAGTCCTGCCGCCTCGGACGGCGTTCCCTCGTATACCTTGGAAATCGTTACTACCATTGTCTCTTTATCCTGCGCCAGACCTGCGCCAATGCCATAATACTGCCCCGTCATGCTGACCTGGGACTCCGCGTACTCCTCCGCCGTATAGTACACGGAGTATTTATCGGAAAGTCCCTCTAACAGTCCTGCATACAGCCCGTTCTTTAAATCCTCACGGTCCGTCTCATCATAATAATACAGGTCGATATAGGCGGCAAGCTCATTTACCTTGGCGACCGCTTCCGCATCCAGCACGGATTCTGTTCCGCCCGTCTGACTTGCCCCTCCGCCCGCAATGATAATCTGGCTTCCCGTCGCGCGGCAGACGATAAACGTACCGAGCACCCCGACTAAGAGCGTTCCCGCAATCCCGAGACAGATTCCCCTAAGAAACCCGCCTCCTCTCTGCTGCTCTCCCATCGGCGTCCCTGTGCCCGCTGACATTCCTGCTCCTGTCGGCATCCCCGTACTGCCGGATGTCGTATTGTTTTCCCAATTTCCTCTTTGTTCGTCCATACCTATTACCACACCTTTCACTCTGCACAGCTTTCCCGTGCACCCATGTAACAACATATGTAAAAATTCCCTGTCCAAGGACAGGGAATTTATCAGCCGCCCAGATATCCCCATGGGCTGACATAGCTTCCGTTCAATGACACACCGAAATGTAAATGGTTTCCGGTCGAAATACCTGTACTTCCGACCTTTGCAATCACCTGTCCGGCAGTCACCGTCTGCCCCGGCGATACCAGCAGGGATGACGCATGCATATATACCGTATACAGTCCGCCGCCGTGATCGATCATAACATAATTACCTGCCGCGCTGCTGTAGGATGCAGCCTTCACCGTTCCATCCGCTGCCGCTACAATATCCGCTCCTCCTGCCGCTCCGATATCGATTCCCTTGTGGTTCGAGGAAGCACCCGAGGTCGGTGAAACCCGCGTTCCATAATCACTCGTCACTCTTGTACTGCTCGGACACGGCCACACGAACGCACCGCCGCTGTACGGATTCTCTACAATGCCCGCTGCCGCTTTCTCCGCCTCCGCGCGCTTGATTGCCGCGATCAGCTCTTCCTGCGCCTGAATCTCGGCTGCATAATAATCAGCCTCGCTCTGCGCGCCCGCGATATCGTCGTTGAGTCCCGCAAGCTCCGACTCCTTCTGCCGCATCATGGCTGCCACCGTCGCTTTATCGTTCTCCACCGTCTCCTTTAACGTCTGCAGATCATCATACTCCTGTTCGAGCTGCGCCTCCAGATTCGTGATCGTCTCAACCGTATTCTGGTACTCTGTGAGCTTTTGTCTGTCATAATTCTGAATCTGCGCGATATATTCCGCCGAATTTAAAAACTCTGAAATATCGCGGGACGAAAGCAGCACCTCCAGATAAGAGTCCTGACCGTTCTCATACATGAACTGTATGCGGGTCTTCATATCCTCATACTGCTGCTCTTCCATCTGCTTCGCAGTTTCCAGCTCCGCCTGCGTATCTACAATATCTTCGCTCTTTGCGGTAAGCTGGTTCTCAAGGTCTGTAATCCGCGCGGAAATATCAATAAGCTGCCGATTCAGTTCCGCTACCTTGTCCTCGACATTTCCCTTGGACTCTTTTAAATCAGCAATCGTATCCTGTGCTTCTTTCAAGGCTTTCTCAAGCTGCGCCTTCTCATCCTGCGCCTCCTTTAAGGACTGGGAGGATGACGCAGAAGAATCCGCTCCCCCGGTCTTTGCCGTAGCCGCCTGCGCCTCGAATGACATTCCCACGCCAAGCAGAAGCACCAGACTGATCGCTGTCCATCTTCGCAATAATCTTTTCTTCATATTATACCTTTAAATGCTTACGAATCGTAATCCGGCTTCCGATGAACCCGATGCCGACGCCCAGAATCAGCGCCACAGGCACCAATGTGTGGAATACCTCCTCTGCATCCAGAAATTGCATCATATTACCGATAAACTCAAACTTATCTGCGATATAAACGATCACCTTACCGTAGAGCACATACAGAATGCCAAGCGGAATCGCCGCTCCGATCAGCCCGATAACGATTCCCTCTACGACAAACGGCGCGCGCACAAAATAATCCGTCGCTCCGATCAGCTTCATGATGCCAATCTCCTCCCGGCGCACCGAAATGCCGACCGTAATCGTATTGCTGATCAAAAAGACTGCAACGCCGAGCAGGATCAGTATGATTCCCGCCGAGATATAACCGATCAGGCTGTTAAAATCCGTCAGCGTATTCGCCACCATCGTAGACTGCTTGACCTCACGCACCCCGTCAATCGACTGCAGATAGGTCACAAGCGTGTCCTGCATGGAAATATCGTTCATGTAGATAGAATAACTCGCAGAGTTCGCAAGCGGGTTGTCACCTGCAAAACTCTCCGCCGCCGCTTCATTGCCCTCAAAATAAATGTCCTTAAAGCTGTCCCACGCCTCATCTGCAGAGGTATAATCGTAATGCGACACCTCCACGCGCGCGTCGATCAGCTCGCCGATTTCCTCAATCCGCTGCTCCGAAATACCCGTATCAAAAAGCACCGTAACGGCAACTCCCGCTTCCGCATCCCTTACCATGGACTGAAAATTTGTCACGATCATATAGAACAGACCAAACAGAAAAATACATGCCGTCATCGTCGCGATCGACGCCAGCGAAAACAGCTTATTCTTCCAGATATTCACGATTCCCTGTTTGATTGTATAGAAAAAAGTACTAATTCGCATAGTCGTCATCCCCCTCGTCGTCCAGTAAAACGTCGTCAAACATATCCTCGTCCCTGTCGTAGGAGATATCCGTACTCTCGCCTGCTCCGGTGTCATCTACGACAACACCCTTCTGCATCGTAATGACGCGCTTGTTCATCGCTTTTACAATCTCGAGATTATGCGTTACCACGACTACTGTCGTTCCCTGCTCATTGATTTCCTCCATGAGCTTCATAATCTCCCACGCATTGTTCGCGTCTAAGTTTCCCGTAGGCTCGTCCGCCAGAAGAATCTTCGGCTTATTGATCAGCGCACGCGCAATCGCGACACGCTGCTGCTCACCGCCGGAAAGCTGGCGCGGATAAGAGCGGTACTTTGCCGCCAGTCCTACCATCGACAGCATGGACGGCACATTCTTCTTGATGGAACGATTCGACTCACCGATCACCTTCTGCGCAAACGCAACGTTGTCATAAATATTTCTGTCCTTTAACAATCGGAAATCCTGAAATACCACCCCTATATTGCGGCGGAATTTCGGGATTTGCCTTCTTTTTATCTTATTTAATTTCCTGCCATTAATGGTAATGGTCCCTGACGTCGGTTCCAGCTCCTTAAGCAGAAGCTTGATCAGCGTTGACTTGCCGGAACCGCTGTCGCCGACAACGAATACGAACTCTCCTTCTCCGATGTTAAGATTCACGTCATTAAGTGCAGGAATCCCCGCAGAATACGACTTGCTGACATGCTCTAACTTTATCATGAACTTACCTCATTTCTGTATCCAAATCCGCCGGGCGGCAGACCTATCACATTGTGTCTCCAATTATATAGTCTAGTCAACACGCGCTTTTGTTGCAATACCTTTCTGCGACTTAAGAAAATTTTAATAATCGAGGCTCTCCATGTACTTCATGTACTTTACGACCATAAGGGCGATCTTAAAGGTGATCGCATCCTCAAACACACGCAGATCAAGCCCGGTGCTCTTCTGCAGCTTGTCGAGGCGGTAGACGAGCGTATTGCGGTGAATATAAAGCTGTCTCGACGTCTCAGACACGTTTAAGCTGTTCTCGAAGAACTTGTTGATCGTCGTAAGCGTCTCCTCGTCGAAATCATCCGGGGACTTGTTGTCAAAAATCTCCTTGATGAACATCTTGCAGAGAGGAATTGGGAGCTGATAGATCAGGCGTCCGATTCCAAGCGTTGAGTAAGCGATTACATCCTTATCCTCAAAGAAAATCTTGCCGACGTCAAGCGCCATGCGCGCCTCCTTGTACGATCTCGATACTTCCTTGATCTCGCCCACGATCGTACCGTATGCCACATGCACATCGCCTTCGGCATCCGAGCGGAACAGATTCACCATGACCTCAGCCGTCTTATTCAGCTCGTCATAGCCCTCATTCTCGCCGACCTCTTTCACCACGATAATATTCTTCTCATCCACCGCGGTCACAAAGTCCTTCGTCTTGCCCCCGAACAGACCGCGGATCTTCTCAAGCTCATTGCCGTCCTTGTCCCGGTTCGTCTCAACGATAAATACGACTCTGCGCACCTCGGTATCAATATGCAATTTCTTCGCACGGTTATAGATATCCACCAGCAGAAGATTGTCGAGCAGAAGGTTCTTGATAAAATTGTCCTTATCGAACCGCTCCTTATATGCTACCAGAAGATTCTGTATCTGAAAACTGGCAATTTTACCCACCATGTATACGTCGTCGCTGTCGCCGTTGGCGAGCAGAATATACTCCAACTGATGTTCATCAAATACTTTAAAGAACTGATAGCCATTTACCACCTGACTGTCCGCCGGTGATTCTACGAACGCCTGCGCAGGTTCAATATATTGTTCAGCCTCCGGGAACGTTGCCGCAAGTACCTTTCCCTCCACATCAATAATACAGAGGTCTATTCTGGTGATTCCTTTTAATCCGTCGATTGTATTCTGAAGTATTTGATTTGAAATCATAAGCTTCGCTCCTTTTTATCTTGTTTCTCCTGAAACACATCCGCACGACCGCTATAGGCAACTTTCACAATAAAAAACGCGCTCTTGTCTGCGGAACAAAAATATCTAATCTATATTTTAATGCAAAACACCAAAAAAGGAAAGAGGAAATGCACATTTTTTATGCACTTCCTCTTTTTTCTTTCTATCTAAGAAAAAATTGCCTAAATTCCGTTTCCGTTATATTCTCCAAAGCCCTCCCCGAGAACCTCCCTGGCGTCCGACACGATCACAAATGCCGCCGGGTCCGCCTGCGCGACGATCTCCTTGACACGCACGATTTCCTTGGGCGATACCACACAGTAAAGCATACACTTTTCATCTCCCGAATACATACCGCGCGCATGAAGTCCTGTCACCCCGCGCTCCAGCTCCTCCATGATTTTCTTTGCCACCAGTTCGTACTGATCCGTGATGATATACGCCGCCTTCGAGAATTTCAGTCCCTCCATCAGCGTATCGGAGACCTTACTTGTAACAAAAATCGCAACGATTGCATACAGCGCAGCGCGCACGCCGAAAACATACAGACCGCACAGCACGATCAGCCCGTCTAATACCTGCATGATCTGCACGATCGAATAGTGGCGCACATAATGCTGAATCAGCGTCGCCACCATATCCGTCCCTCCGGTCGTCGCCTTTGCAAGCAATATGAAGCCCATTCCTACCCCGCCGATCACTCCGCCGAAAAGCGACGCAAGAATAAAATCGCCTCCTGTCAGGTCGACAGACGGAATGACATAAAGCCATGCGGACAATAAAAAAGTACCGACTAACGTCCTTCCGATGAAGCGTTTCCCCTTCACCTTAAGGGCGATCAGAAATACGGGAATGTTGAGCGCGAGGTTCGTAAGCCAGAGCGGCACACCGCCCGGTATCACGCTGCCCGTCACCTCCTTTACGATGATGGCAAGTCCTGTGAACCCGCCCGTCACCAGCCGGATCGGATCATACACACACTGGATGCTTGCCGCTACCAGCCCTGTTCCGATCACAAGCAGAAAGTAATCCCATATTCTTGACTGTCGATACAAAAAGCTTTGCATTACTGCGCCTCGTCCTCTCCCCGTTCTGTCGTCTCAAGCTTCTGGCTCTGGTACTTACTCATGCTGTTCTTTAGCTTTCCGAGATGCATCCGGTTACGGAAGAAGCTTCCTATGCCGTTCTTTCTGCCATGGATTCCAAATTCTCCCATTCCATACCAGATCGTTGCGCTCATCTTATCCTTATGCTCCGCAAAGAAATGCTCCTGCAGCGGCGTCGGAAGAATCGACACGATCACATCGGGCGTCATCGCATTCATCTCATTGATGACCGCCTCCAGATCGCCCACACAGTTTTCAAGCGCATATTCGCCGGCAAACACCAGCTTGGGAAATGTCTCCTTTAGCTCCCGCTTTATCCCCGCAAGCCTGTGTTCCGTCTCCCCGAGCAGAAATACGCTTTTCTTATTGCGCTCGATGCGCTTAAAAAATTCATACGTAAAATCATTCTCATCGGTTTCCTGCATACGCTGCATCGTGGGGACGCCCGCCGCCTGTATAATCTCTTTTTCGCCAATTACAGCAAGATCAAGCGACGACAGCACCCCGCGCACCACCGGGTCATTCTCTGACTCGATCAGCATACGCATGGAAACGCTTTCAACCGTATTCAGCATATCGTCGCTCAGATAGGTCTCAATCTGCATCACCGCTTCGCGTACGGTATAATTATCCAGTTCGATTCCCATAATATCTATCTTCTTCGTCATAATACACCCATATTCATTTCCACTGGATTAAAAAAATATACGCACATAGTATAGCAAAAGTCTTATGATATTTCAAGATTCTTCCATTCACAGCTTATTTTTCCATGCCTGAACGCTCTTTTTTCAGAATTTACAGACATCTTTTCGAATTTCATCTAATTTTTTTATATTTGAAATGTCAATATCATTTTGCCATTTCCGTCCCAAACACAAAACTTTATTATTTGTGTACAAAACAAATATTCGATTTTTCTACTATGTAAACCTTATTTTTTCCTTTCTTTCTGTGGATAATGTGCATAACTTCGTGTATAACTCGTTTTTTTCCATTTTTCCATTCTTTTGAATGTGGATAACTTTTTCCTCTCACCGGGTCATTTCGGCACTTTTTTGAAGGGCTTTTTTACATTTTGTGCATATTGTATAGAGCTATGGTTCATGCATGGGGCTGCATTTTGGGACCGGGCTTTTAATATGAAAGCATGGCTCATGTCTGTTCATTGAGACTGGGCTTTCCCAAAAAAGAATCCGGCTCTGCCGGATTCTCCGCGCCCGAGCGGTGCCGTTTACGGCTATCTTCCATTCCGCGAGGTGCGCATCCTGCCCGGCAGGGCTTTTTACTCTATAGGAATCAATACTTTCACACTTTACAACAACACGGTATTTCCTATAGAGTAAAAAAGGGAATGTCCGATACGAACATTCCCTTAACATACTCTATTTAGAAAATTCTTCTTACACAAATCGGGCTGCGGTAGTTCACGCTGGAATACGTGATTCCGCTCGACGGCGTACTTGCGTGTACAATCGTTCCATTGCCGACATAGATGCCGACGTGTCCGCTATAGCATACGATATCGCCCGGCTGTGCGGAAGAAAGGCTTACCTCGTAGCCGCAGCTTCGAAGCGCACTCGAGGAATGCGGAAGTCCGATTCCGAATGCGGCGTAGACGCTCATGACAAAGCCCGAGCAGTCCGTACCATTCGTCAGGCTTGACCCACCGTATACATATGGATTTCCGACAAACTGGCATGCATAGCTTGCCACTGCCTGTCCGTTAGAGCTTGTCGGTGCGCTGTAAGACGCCTCCGCCGAGCCGGAATCCTGTGACGCCTGCGCTGCCGCCTCCTTCTTTCTTGCCGTCTCCGCCGCAGCGGCTGCCGCAAGACGTTCCGCCTCTTCCTTCGCAAGTCTTGCCGCTTCTTCCTCCTTGGACTCTGCCTGTACGAAATCCGTTGACAGCGTGACAAAATCGGTCGATACATATCCCTCGCCCTCTTCGGTCGTCACAAGTGCCCATCCCGGAATAGACTCATCAAGTACAACCAGATCATCCTCAAGCGGTACCATTGTAAGAACGCTCGATTCTGTGGACGGTTCCGTCCGCACATAAAGCGTCGTCGTTGTAACCTTCGCATATCTTGTGCTGACCGCCTTCGCCAGCTCTTCATCCCCTGCAACTACATATTCACACTTGACATAGCCGGTGACGCTTCCCGATGTGATCTTATACCAGCCGTCTTCCGTCGTCTCAAGAATGGTTGCTGCAGAATTATTATATAACTTGCCAAGTACCTCGCTCTCGGTATTCGGCTCGGAACGAACATTCACGTAATTATCTACCTGTGCGATTGCAATGTCGGAATACTCGGATTCCACGACCGGAGCCTCATTCTCGCTGACCTGCTCCTCTGCCTCTGCCGCCGCCTGCGCCGCCTCCTCATTGCTCTCAATCAGACAATCCGTCACCGCAAGTGAAACTCCCGCAGTAGGATTACCGTTCCCGGCTGCTGCCGCATCCACTGCCGTCGCAACAGAAACCCCTGCGACCGGCGCTGCGTATATGGTCGATGTGGTATCTCCCACAATTAATGCCCCTGTTAAAATAAGACCTGTTACCCCAAGAATGCCTCTCTTCATGAAAGCCTCCACGCATTTATTACGAATTTGTTACATTTATTACACGGTTATTATAACAAAGGCACTATATACTGTCAACCCGCTAGATTTTGTAATATTTTTCCAATGGGGTACAAGATTTTCCCTATTTCGACATTTGCTGGTTGAGATAGCGCTCAACCGAGGTGATCGCATTCGCCCCGTCGGCGGCTGCCGTAACAATCTGGCGAAGCTGCTTTGTGCGCACGTCCCCGGCGGCAAAAACGCCCGGCAGGCTTGTTGCGCCGTCCTCCCCTGCGCAGATATATCCCGCCTCGTCCGTCTTAAGCGCGCCGTCAAACAATCCGGTATTCGGAACGATTCCGACCGCCACGAACACGCCCTGCACCGGAAGCTTCTGTTTTTCACCAGTCTTCCTGTTCTCTAACGAAAGTGCCTCCACCTGTTCTTCCCCGCAGATTTCATCCACGACAGTGTCCCACAGCACCGTAATATTCTCCGCCGCAAACACCTTTTCCTGCAATACCTTTGCGCCGCGAAATTCGTCACGCCTGTGGATCACGTAGACGCGGCTGCATGCACGCGCCAGAAACAGCGCATCCTCAAGCGCCACGTCGCCGCCGCCGACCACTGCAGTTTCCTTCCCCCGGAAAAATGCCCCGTCGCAGGTCGCACAGTAGGAAACGCCCCTTCCAAGAAGCGCGTCCTCACCCGGTACGGAAAGCTTCCGGTGCACGGCACCCGTTGCGATTACAACCGTCTTCGTCCGATACTCCCCGGCATCCGTGCGTATGATCTTCTCCTCCCCGGAAAGCTCCGCAAAACGCACCTCCTCCGTCACGAACTTTGCACCGAGCGCATCCGCATGCGCGCGCATCTTTGCGGCAAGTTCAAACCCGCCGATGCCCGGAAGTCCCGGATAGTTATCCACATCGTAGGTGTTTATGATCTGTCCCCCGCTCATCGGCTGTTTCTCAATCACCAGCACCGACAGCCTTGCCCTCTGTCCGTAAATTGCAGCGGAAAGTCCCGCGGGACCGCTTCCTATTATAATAATATCGTACATCGCTTTTCCTCCTCACTCTATACTGTCTCAGACGTGCGGTCTTTTCGCCGCGTCTGCCGTCCCGTATTCCTTGTTCCATAACATACTATAACATTTTCCCCTCATGTTCTGTGACTTAGTCCCTTTTCCTTGCCAATCCTATTGTTTTATGCGATAATGACCTTAGAAATGACAGGAAAGGTGGGATTCTTATGGATTTTTCCAATATTGATCTGGCGCTTGGCACATTGACTGCCTACGACGCCACATCTTCCGTCAGCTCCGCCAGTCTCGCCTACGCTGTCGGCACCGAGATACTCAGCCAGTCTCTCGATATGACGCAGGAGATGGGAGCTTCCATGATCCAGATGATGGAGCGCTCCGTAACGCCGGAGCTTGGCGGCAACATCGACGTTTACATTTAGTAACCGCCTGTAAAAAACGGGCTGTCGGCAATAAAATTGCTGTCAGCCCGTTTTTCTTTGCCGCAAATCTCTTTGCAAAGCAGTTCTTATTTGGTTGCGATTGCCTCGATTTCGAGCATGACGTCCTTCGGAAGACGTGCAACCTCCACGCAGCTTCTCGCCGGATATGCGCCCTCGAAAAATGTCTGGTATACTTCGTTGATTGCGCCGAAATCATTCATTTCCTTGATAAAAACAGTGGTCTTGATGACATTCGCCATGCTTGTCCCTGCCGCCTCAAGCAGATTCGACAGATTCGTCAGCGCCTGCTTTGCCTGCGCCGCCGAGCCCTCCGGGATCTCTCCTGTTGCCGGTACGACCGGGATAATACCCGATGTGTATACCATACCATTTACCTCGATTGCCTGCGAATACGGTCCGATTGCTGCCGGAGCCTTGTCTGTGCTGATTACATTCTTCATTATGAATCTCCCTTTCCTCTGATCCTGCCTTGTCACTTTTAAGTTTCATCTATCATAGCACACTTTCTACCCGTATGCCACTACAATTTGCGGATGGCGCGCTCTGTAATCTCGATACGCCGCTCCTTATAAAGTCTTCCTACTGCGCGCTTGAATGCGTTCTTGCTCAGTCCCACCTCCCGCATAATGACCTCCGGGGAAGCCTTGTCCGTAAAAGGTAGCACGCCTGCAAATTCCTCGATGACCTCCATGACCTTCCTGGCGTCCGCATCCATCTGCAGATACGCCTTTTCGCGCAGGGTAATGTCAAGCTTGCCGTCCGGCTTCACCCCTGTCACCTTCGCCTCGATCACATCCCCGATCTGGAATCTGCCCAGATCCTCATGCGCCGGAACCATCGCAGAGTAGCGGTCATCCACCGCGACAAATGTCCCGAAGTCATGACCGAACTCATAGATTCTGCCGTTTACCATATCACCCTTTTTGTACGGCGCATCGGTGCGAAGCAGCTCGTACAGCTTTTTCATGCTCGCACACAGTCTGTGGCTCTTGTCGATGTAGAGCCTCACTAAGATTTCATCGTCCGGCTGTACCTTTCTTGTCATTTCTTTATATGGAAGAAACAGATCCTTTTCCAGCCCCCAGTCCAAAAACGCACCGATCTTTCCGACCTCCGCCACGCGAAGCACTGCCGCCTCTCCGATGACGATTCCCGGCGTATGGGTCGTCGCAATCATGCGGTCTTTCGAATCCTTGTACAAAAACACTTTAAGCTTATCGCCCGGCTTTGCCTGTTCCGGCACCTGCTTTGCCGGAAGCAGCACACGCTGTTCGTCTCCCTCACGCTCCGCTAAGTACACGCCGAACTCCACCTTCTTTACCACGGTAAGCTCCTGATACTCTCCTAATTTCATTCCGTTCCTCATTTCTGCGCACACTTTTGCGCATATGCTGTTTCTCATGAATTTACAGCGCAGACATCCCGTGTCCTTCCTGCGCTCCTATCTGCGCACACTTTTGCGCATATGCTGTTCCACACCGACTTCCGGCGCGACATCCGGTGTGCTCTCCTTGCTACTATCTGCGCAAAAACTGTACGACGGCATATACCTCATCCGCTTCGCCGCCAAGCACGACCGTCGCGCTCTGCTCCCCGACCGTAACGACCGGATAAAGGGTATCTCCGAGTACCGCCGCCTTGCGGTATTCGACGCGAAGTCCGCCCACCACGAAATCATCCGGCAGAAATTCTTCCGCCACAAGTACATATTTGCCGTTGTTCATGTGATGATTCGTATCAATGTGAAACCGCGCCACACGCACCGGTTCCTTTTTCTCTCCGTCGTCCGGTGCCGCCACCTTACGGTCGCCCCACTCGCCGGAAAGTCCCCCGGTAATCTCGTCACGGTATACCTTTATCATATGGTCGGATATCTTCACCGGACGCATCCGCTCCGTATCCATGAACACCCACACGGAATTTGCGCGCACAAGCTCCGCTCCGTTTTCATCCTTGATCTGAAAATTACGGTATCCGTAAAAGCCTTTAAAATCATACGGCCATGTGCTGACACTGATTTCTTCTCCCATCTTCGGATATCTCGCGATCCGAATCTCCCACGAGGATAAGACCCATGCAACGTGCTCCCGCGCAAGGTAGTCTACGCCGATTCCAAGCTCCTCGGATTCGAAGGTACAGCAGTCCTGCAGATAATCCAGCAATGCCGGAAGCGTAAGCTGCTGTTCGCTGTTTATCTCACTGTAACGTACACGACTCTTAAACTGATACATATCTTTCCTTTCCACGCGGATGTGCATTCCAAAAATCCACGCATTGCCTCATTAAGTACTCTAACACACCGCTTTCTTTTTTTCAATCTGCCACTTTTGTGCATTTCTTCTTTTATACATTTCTGTTTTTACAGTGAAGCGCTGCACGAACTTTGCCTGCGGCAGTTCTGGCGTGTATCGTACATGTCGCCCTGAAAAACTGCGGTCACCCGGACAATAAAAAACAAAAAGCCCCAGCAGAAAACTGCTGAGGTCTTGTTAGCAGGGCTACCAGGATTCGAACCTGGAAATGACGGAGTCAGAGTCCGTTGCCTTACCGTTTGGCGATAGCCCTAAGTGCTGTCAACAAATGATATTATAACAGGTGTCCAAAAAAAATCAAGTGTTTTTTTCAAAAATTTCTAATTTTTTTCCAACCATTGCATACTGCACCTGCTCTCCCCAGGAAATCCGCGCATTGCCGCAGGTCGCCTCCACGATTTCACGCTCCACCGCCTGCTGCTCTTCGACCGGAACCATCAGAAGCAGTTCCACGGCATCGGTGTAGACGGTATCGATCAGCAAAAGCCCTTTCTGTGCAATCAGATACTGCAGCTTGCCAAGACCGTTATAATCTGTCCCGACTGAAAGCCTTATGCCTTCCTTCTTATCTATAATGACGCTCGCCGCAAGCCCCTCCTGCGTCGCCTTCTGGTAGGCGCGCACCAGACCGCCGGTTCCAAGCAGCACGCCGCCGAAATAACGCGTCACCACAACGGCAGCATTGTGAATGTCCTCCCGGAGCAGCACGTCAAGCATCGGACGCCCAGCGGTCTGTGCCGGTTCTCCGTCGTCCGAACAACGGCTGATCTCCTGACGCCCTCCGATTACAAACGCCGAACAGTTATGTCTGGCGTCCCAGTATTTCTTCTTCATCTCCGCGATAAACGCCGCTGCTTCCTCTTCCGAGGTCACCGGGCGCACCGTCGCGATAAATCTGGACTTCTTCTCTATAATCTCCCCTTCGCCACCAGAGTATACGGTCTTCATAAAATTCTCTCTCTTTCCGTTCCATCACTTTCTTTAAAATAGTACCATGCCCCGTTTCCCTTTTGCAATATAAATCCTTAAGAAACTGTGAAGAATCCATGTATTTTCAGTTTTTTCTTTATTCTGACACATTTCTTTGGTATAATGGATTGATTAGAAAAGGAGGCCTACTATGAATTATGGAAAGAAACGTACGCAGAAGCGTGAGCATGAGCTGGCTTCTAAAAGTACCATGATTCGCAAAAAATTCAGCGTAATTTTTTGCAAGGCATTGCTTATATGCTTTTTTGCAGTCGTGATTGTCGGCGGATGCTCCGCAGTCGGCGTCATCTCCGGAATTATCGCCTCTGCTCCAACAATCGATGATATCGACGCGACTCCGACCGGCTATCTCACGACTGTCCTTGACAGCGAGGAAAACCAGACGGCAACGCTGGTCGCTTCCGGCTCGAACCGCAAATATGTAACAATCGACGAGATTCCGCTTGATTTGCAGCACGCATTCGTCGCCATTGAGGACGAGCGTTTCTACGAACACAACGGCATTGATCTGCAGGGTATCCTGCGTGCAGGCTTAAAAGGCGTTGCCTCCGGTTTTCATTTTACGGAAGGCGCCAGCACCATCACACAGCAGCTTCTTAAGAACACGGTCTTTACCGAGTGGACAAGCGAACAGTCCATGGCGGATAAGTTCGAGCGAAAGTTTCAGGAACAGTACCTCGCGCTTCAGCTCGAAAAGGTCGTAGACAAGGACTGGATTCTTGAAAATTATCTTAACGCGATCAACCTCGGTCAGAATACGCTCGGCGTCGGCGTGGCTTCCGAACGGTACTTCGGCAAGGACGTATCGGAGCTAAATCTCTCTGAGTGCGCCGTGCTTGCGGCAATCACACAGAGCCCGACCAAGTACAATCCGATTCTGCACCCGGAAAACAATGCCGAGAGACGCGGGAAGGTACTGAACAATATGCTCGAGCAGGGCTACATCACACAGTCCGAATATGACGAAGCGATCGCGGATAATGTATACGACCGCATACAGCTCGTCAATGTGGAATCGCAGGATGATAACATTAATTCCTACTTTGTCGATGAAATGACTGACCAGATCATTCAGGATTTTATCGACATTCTCGGCTACACCGAGACGCAGGCTTATAAGGCGCTCTATCAGGGCGGTCTGACGATTTACTCCACACAGGACCCTTCCATTCAGGCAATCTGCGATGAGGAAATCAACAATCTGGAGAATTATCCTACCGATCCAAAGGTGTCCTTCTCCTACCGCGTTTCCATCGAGTCGCCGGACGGTACAGTTTCCAATTACAGTCAGCAGACGATGCTTTCCTATTATCAGTCTGCCAACAAGAACTACAATATCAACTTTGCCAGCGAGGAAGAAGCACTCGCCGCAATCGAACAGTATAAGGCGGACATCATGGAAGAAGGGGACGTCGTCGTAGACGGAAGCGAAACGCTTTCCTTTACGCTTCAGCCGCAGACAGCCCTGACCATCATCGACCAGACGACCGGAGAGGTCAAAGCCATCGTCGGCGGACGCGGCGATAAAACCGCCAACAAGACGTTGAACCGTGCGACAGACACCACACGTCAGCCGGGTTCCACGTTCAAGATCATTGCGGCATATGCACCGGCTCTCGATGCGGGCGGCAAGACGTTAGCAGATGTACAGGACGATGCTCCTTACACCTATTCGACCGGAGAAGGCGCATCCGTCAACAACTATGACGGACGATACCGCGGCTTTACCACACTCAGGGAAGCCATCACCGATTCTATCAACATTGTAACCGTCAAGACACTCGCGGAAATCGGTCCTTCGCTCGGTTATGACTATATCCGCAACTTCGGTTTCACGAGCGTCGGCATCGACGAGAGCGGCAATGAGACGCTTGCACTCGGCGGTCTGACGAACGGTGTTTCCAACTTAGAGCTGACCGCTGCATACGCGACGATTGCCAACGGCGGTACCTATATCAAGCCGAAGTTCTACACGAAAATTCTTGACCATGACGGAAATGTGCTGCTCGACAATTCTTCGCCGGAGACGCACACCGTCCTTAAGGAAACTACCGCATGGCTTCTGACAGACGCCATGACGGATGTTATGACGCAGGGAACCGGTACACCCGCCTACTTCGGAAGCAGCATGGCGCAGGCAGGTAAATCCGGTACGACCACGAAGAACCGCGATTGCCTCTTTGCCGGCTATACACCATATTACACTTGTGTTGTATGGGGCGGCTACGACGACAACGCTGTTCAGAGCGGCAGTCAGACTGCTTATCCAAAGAAGATCTGGAAAGCCGTTATGAGCCGGATACACGAGGATCTCGAATACAAAGACTTTGAAAAACCGGACGGCATCGTGACCGCGACCGTCTGCAAGGAATCCGGAAAGCTCGCAATCGACGGCGTATGCACCAACGATCCGCGCGGCAATGCAGCCTACACAGAGTATTTTGCCGAGGGAACGCAGCCTACCGAATACTGCGATCACCATATTCTTATGAATATCTGTGCAGATTCCGGACAGCTTGCAGGACCAAACTGCCCGAACACCTACGCGACCGGCGTATATATCACCGGCGGTACGCCGACGACAGAGGATGCACCTTATCTTCTGACGGAGGAAGCGCTTGCCAATACCTGTACCTTCCACAATGCGCCCACCACGCCATATCAGGAAACGCCTTATTCTCCTGTTCCCGGCGTGGACACCCCGACGGACGGCGGCGGCTATTGATCGTCTTCCCCCGACAATGAGACATAATTTCTTTAAAAAAGAGATACCATTGGTCTAAGACCAACGGTATCTCTTTTTTGATGCACACCCGGCGCTTCACCTTCCTATAGCTGCCATTTCCCCTGTCTGCCCTATCTTCTCGGGCGCCTCCCTGTTCGTGCAAAAATATTCTCCATAATCCCTTCCGCCTGTGCGAGCGCCTCTTTGGTCTGATCCCCTTTCCTACAGCACCAGTCTACTGCCCGCTCCTCTTCGCTTAACACTGCAGCCAGCTCCTCCTGCGGCACTTTCTCTGCGGCATATTCTTTCAGCGTCAATCTCATCAGACGCTTCATATAACGGTTCAGGCTGTCTCCTGCAAGCTGCTGCATACGCATACGATGCTCGATCGCCTGAATCTCTTTTCGCTGGTTCTCCTGCGTTTCCCGCTTCTCCTGCTCATCCTGTGCAATTTTCACCTGCACCGCATGATACTCGAACGCTTCTGCCAGCGCCTCCAAAAACACTCCCTTGAAATCAACCGGACGTAGGAACACACGGAACACATTGCGTTCATTGATAAAGAAATGAAGCTGCGCCGGACTTATTGTCGTCGTGTAGATGATACAGACCGTGCTCGGCACATTCTTATTGAGGTATGTAATAATCTGTTCCCCGTTATACCCTTCCAGCGATAAGCCTGTCACTACCACATCGTAATCCTTTTTCTTGATTTTCTTCGCCGCCTCAATGCCGTTTAGTGCCGTATCTATCTCAAATTCCTGTTCCCCCATAGCGTCCAGAAATTCCTGAATAATCTGCGGATATTTACTGATAAACAGCATCGATTTGCTCCCATTTTTCTGTTCGCCCATATCGCCGCTCCCCTTTCTTTTCCAGTACCTTTTTCCTATACTTATTATAATCGATTTCCGGTGATTCTTCAATATGGCAATCGTGGGGGCATGCAAAAACCCCGAAGTTTCCTTCGGGGTCTTTGCGTTGATGTATATACTAACTAAGGGGATTAGATTCACCAATCTAATCAGATTAGATTAGTGCAATACTAATGCAGTTCTCTGGAAACGAAATCCGGGTAGCCTGATTCAAGACCATGCTCGGTAGAATCAAGTCCTTCGATTTCTTCCTCTGCAGATACTCTAAGACCAATGGTCTTCTTTAATACGATAAATACGATGCTCATCGTCACGATTGTCCATGCTGCAATGCAGACAATACCAAGACACTGAATTGCAAGGTGATGTACACCGCCGCCGTAGAATAAACCGTCCTTGTAATCGAACAGACCGACTGCGATCGTTCCCCAGATACCGTTGCAGCCATGTACTGCGACTGCTCCGACCGGATCGTCAATCTTTAACTTATCCTCAATAAAATATACTGCCACGCAGACAAGCACGCCTGCAACTGCTCCGATAATGAAAGAACCGATAACATCTACATTTGCACATCCTGCCGTTACCGCTACAAGTCCTGCAAGAGAACCGTTTAAGGACATTGATACATCCGGCTTACCGTTTCTGATCCATGTATAAAGCATTGCCGTAACGGTTGCGACTGCCGGCGCTACGGTTGTTGTTGCAAAAATCTGTGATAACTGCATGGTATCAGATGCTGCTGCACCGTTGAAACCATACCATCCGAACCAGAGGATGAATACGCCAAGCGCACCGATTAAGATATTATGACCAAGGATAGGTCTTGGCTTGCCGTTCTTGTCATACTTGCCGATACGAGGTCCTAAGAGCGCTGCACCGATAAATGCTGTGATACCGCCTACCATATGGATGCATGCAGAACCTGCGAAATCGGTAAATCCCATCTCTGTAAGCCACGGTGTTCCACCCCATACCCAGTGCGCCTCGATCGGGTATACACATAAGCTGATGATAAAGCTGTAAATACAATAGGTAACGAATTTGGTACGCTCTGCCATCGCTCCGGATACAATCGTTGCTGCTGTTGCACAGAATACCAGGTTAAATACGAAGGAAGACCAGTCCGTCTCACCAAAATTCGTAAATGGGTTCAATCCCCAGCCGAAAAACTTACCGTCTCCGCAGAGAAGGTTGTAACCCAACAGATAAAAAGCAACTGTACCGATACAGAAATCCATCAGGTTCTTCATCGTGATGTTACCTACGTTCTTCGCTCTGGTGAAGCCCGCCTCGACCATCGCGAATCCACATTGCATAAAAAAGACTAACGCTGCTCCCATCAGGAACCATACACTCATATCCATAATCTTTTCCTCCTACAAAAAAGAGGATAACAGCGGCACGTATACAGACTACGCCCTCTATTATCCCCATTGATAATCTCTTCTTACATGATTCAGTTTTTTCATAATATGTATTCCTCATTCCCCTATCAGACGGTTCCTCATTTCCTCTGACACGGGATTTTTCAGTCGTTCCTACAGTGCGTCTGTTCCATGCTCGCCTGTACGAATCCTGATTGCATCCTGTACATCGTACACGAAAATCTTACCATCGCCGAAATGACCGGTGTTGATCTCATCTACGATCTTATCGATCAGTCCCGGTGCCACATCGTCCGCTACGACCGTCTCGACCTTGATCTTCGGCAACAGGTTCACTGCATACTCTGCACCGCGGTAATTCTTGATAATACCCTTCTGATTACCATAACCCATGCTGTTTACGATATTCAGACCGTTTACTTCTTCTGTGTCAAGCACGCTCTTTAAATCTTCGAGCTTTTCCGGCTTGATAATAATTTCCAACTTCTTCATATCCAATCCTCCTTGTTTTTGTTTTCCGTTTTCTGTTCCCTGTTCACAGATTATTCATTTAAGATTCAAAAATCTTTCATTCTGTAAACATGGAAACTTCATTTCTGTTCCATATACTATAACCATACAAACGATAGTTATCAGTATTTGTTACTACCCACAAAACTTTTTCATAATCTGCCAGGTGACATTTGTTGCCTGGCAATCCTCCCGTTATAGGGAGTTTTTTATTTTAAGGAGTGAGCTTCCTGCGGCTGCATGGGAAACCTCCGCTTCACCTCTGCAGCCGCCGGGCTCATTTTATGGTAGCTATACCTCGAAAATCAAATCTCCGTAGGACGGCATCGGCCACATAGCCTTGTCAACTAACATCTCAAGCTTATCAACCGGAGCTCTTAACGCATCCATTGCCGCTTTTACCTCATCTCTGTAGTAAACAGCCTGATCTCTGCCCTCTTCCATAGCAGCCGCTTTCTCTGTTACATCCTGCAACGCTGCAAGCGCTCTCTTGGACTCTGCGAGCAGATCGGATACCTCGGTAAGGATCTCTGTCTGTGTGCTGACATCTGCGCCGCATGCATTCTTTACAGCGGTGATAGACTCGGCAAGTACGGTAGTGTACTTGATGACTGCCGGAATAATCTGCTTTGTCGCAATATCGATCATTGCCTTCGCCTCGATATTGATTTCCTTCGCATAAGTCTCATATTCAATCTCCACACGGGAGTCTAACTCGGCCTTGGTAAATACCTTGAACTTCTCAAACAGTGCAACTGCCTTCTCTGTGTTGAGCGCCGGAATTGCATCTACCATAGAGCGGATATTCGGAAGTCCGCGTCTCTCAGCTTCTGCTACCCACTCGTCAGAATAACCGTTTCCGTTGAATACGATTCTCTGATGTGCGGTTGCGTACTCCTTAATCAGATCATGCACTGCCATATCGAAATCGTCCGCCTTCTCGAGCACATCGCATGCCTCAGAGAATGCCTCTGCTACGATGGTATTGAGTACAACGTTCGGCTGTGCGATGGAATCCTGGGAACCTACCATACGGAACTCGAACTTGTTTCCGGTAAATGCAAACGGTGATGTACGGTTTCTGTCTGTCGCATCCTTCATGAAGTCCGGAAGTGTCTTAACACCTGTCTCTAACTTCTGACCGGAAATGCTATGTGTTGCCTCACCTGTGCTGATGAGCTGGGAAAGCACATCCTGAAGCTGCTCGCCAAGGTAAATGGAAATGATAGCTGGCGGTGCCTCGTTCGCTCCAAGTCTGTGATCGTTTCCGACGTCTGCCGCTGCCTCTCTTAAAAGGTCTGCATGCTTATCAACTGCCTTTAAGATACAGGTCAGTACCAGTAAGAACTGTACGTTCTCGTGCGGTGTCTTGCCCGGATCTAACAGGTTGATGCCGTCATCTGTGGTGATGGACCAGTTGTTGTGCTTACCGGAACCATTCACGCCTGCAAACGGCTTCTCGTGAAGCAGACACTGTAATCCGTGACGTCCTGCAACTTTCTTTAATGTCTCCATAACCAACTGGTTGTGGTCAACTGCGATATTCGCCTCGGCGTAAATCGGTGCCAGCTCGTGCTGTGCCGGAGCAACCTCGTTGTGCTGTGTCTTTGCGGTTACGCCAAGCTTCCAGAGCTCCTCGTTCACATCCTTCATGAATGCTGCGATTCTCTCACGGATTGCGCCAAAGTAATGATCCTCCATCTCCTGACCCTTCGGAGGCATTGCACCGAATAAGGTACGTCCGGTAAAGATCAGATCCTTTCTCTGCAAATACTTCTCTCTGTCAACGATGAAGTATTCCTGCTCCGGTCCGACAGACGGGGTTACTCTCTTAGATGTCGTATTTCCAAATAACCGGAGCAGACGAAGCGCCTGCTCATTGATTGCTTCCATGGAACGAAGAAGCGGCGTCTTCTGGTCGAGCGCCTCTCCTGTGTAGGAGCAGAATGCGGTCGGAATGCAGAGCGTTGCGCCTGCTGCATCCTGTCTTACAAATGCCGGTGAAGTACAATCCCACGCTGTATATCCTCTTGCCTCGAACGTAGCTCTCAGTCCGCCGGACGGGAAAGAAGATGCATCCGGCTCGCCCTTGATCAGCTCTTTACCGGAAAAGCTCATCAGCACTTTACCATTCTCCATCGGAGCGGTGATAAAGGAATCATGCTTCTCTGCCGTTACGCCGGTCAGCGGCTGAAACCAATGCGTATAATGGGTTGCGCCCTTTTCGATTGCCCATTCCTTCATCTCATGTGCGACAACATCTGCTGTCTCGAGATCAAGTTCCTTGCCCTCGTTGATTACTTCCTTCAGTTTCTTGTAAACCTTCTTCGGCAGACGTTCCTGCATCACTGCATCGTTAAATACGTTCTCGCCGAAGATCTCAGCTACATTAAGATATCCTGTTTCGCTCATATTCTACATCCTTTCTTTTCACTGGTCTAATCCCCTGAGACTAGATTTGCTTATTTTAATGTACGCGATTTCCTGTAAGATTTCAACCAGAACTTCAGGTAAAATATCGTAATACAGAAAAAAGGGCGCTCCAAGTCTATTGGAACACCCTTGTTCATCGCTCACATTGTTTTGTTGGTATTAAGATAATACTTTTTCAAATGAAATGCAAGCGAAAAATTTATATTTTTTTAATTTTTACTAATTCAACAAAAAATTTGAACTTCACGTAAAATTATTGTTAATTCTGTAAAATTCATCCGCAACGTAAATTGTCACAAAAAAAGCCAGCTATGCTGGCTTTTTTAGAGCGAATATTATAACCGCGCGAATTGCCATGAAAAAAAGCCAGCTATGCTGGCTTTTTTAGAGCGAATATTATAACCGTGCGAATTGCCATGAAAAAAGCCAGCTACGCTGGCTTTTTTAGAGCGAATGCGTTTACGCATTCGCTTTGCCTACCGAACCGAACAGCTCCATCTTCTCCTTAACGGTAGCCTTGATTGCCTCAGCGCCCGGAGCTAAGAGCTTACGCGGGTCAAATCCCTTGCCCTCAAGGTCTTTGCCTGCCTCGATGTATTTACGTGTAGCATCTGCGAAGGATAACTGGCACTCAGTATTTACATTGATCTTCGCAACACCAAGGGAGATTGCCTTCTTGATCATATCCTCAGGAATACCTGTACCTCCGTGAAGTACTAACGGCATAACGCCGGTCTTCTGCTGTACTGCATCCAGAGTCTCAAAGCTTAATCCCTGCCAGTTCTCCGGATATTTGCCATGGATGTTGCCGATACCTGCTGCCAGCATGTCCACGCCGAGATCTGCAATGCGCTTGCACTCATCCGGATCTGCGCACTCGCCCATACCTACAACGCCGTCTTCCTCGCCGCCGATGGAACCTACCTCAGCCTCGATGGACATTCCCATTGCATGAGCGACCGTTACAAGCTCTTTTGTCTTGGCAACGTTCTCATCGATCGGATAGTGGGAACCGTCGAACATAATGGAAGTAAAACCTGCCTTGATGCACTTATAGCATCCTTCGTATGTACCGTGGTCTAAGTGCAGTGCAACCGGAACTGTGATTCCAAGCTCCTCATCCATTGCCTTTACCATTGCTGCAACCGTGCCGAAGCCCGTCATGTACTTGCCGGCTCCCTCAGATACGCCAAGGATAACCGGGGACTTTAACTCTTCTGCGGTGAGAAGAATCGACTTCGTCCACTCAAGGTTGTTGATGTTGAACTGACCGACTGCATAGTGACCAGCTTTTGCTTTGTCTAACATTTCTTTTGCAGATACTAACATAATGAATTCCTCCATAACTTAATCATTTGCCGCATGCGGCAATATTTTACCCTACCGCTATTATATATTACTTCCTATAAAAAATAAAGTTAAATTTATAACAATCTTTCCGTTCGCCCGACAAATCCGTCCTCCGACACGCCTCCGCATTGCAGACTGAAAAATCATGCTGCGTCATTTCGCGGAAAGTGAATGTGTCACTGCACTATTCCTCATCCGGCACCATGATCGTGACCGCCTTGCACAGATTCTTCACAACGACCTGCTCGTGGTTGCCGCCAAACTCTCCGTCCAGCGTCCATGGAATCTCTTCCTTCGCCGCAAAATGCACCTCATTTGTCTTAAAAGAGTAGATCATATCCGTATCGTCGACAAGGTTGATTAACGATGCAATGATCTCGTTGAGTTCGATCGGATTGCGCGGCTTCTTGATCAGCGTCACCTCAAACACGCCGTCGTCTAAGAGCACATCCTTTCCGGTCATCCCCTTGAATCCGCCTACAGAAGTAGAATTACTGATCATCCCATAGATAAATTCATCCTGAATCCTCACATTCTCATACTCCACCTGCATCAGAAACGACGGTATGTCATGCAGACATTTCGCCCCCTCTAAGATATACGCCGCATGACCGAGCACATTCTTCCACTCCTGGCTGGTCTTATAGGAAACCTCGGTGAAAAGTCCGAATGCCGCCACATACACAAAGAAATCTTCGTTAAACGCGCCGATATCGCATGGAAACGGCTTTCCGCTTACAGCCGCCCCCGCCGCCTTTACCATATCCTTTGGAATCCCGAGCGAAGTTGCAAAATCATTCGTGCTTCCTGCCGGAATATAGCCAAGCGGCAGTCTATTTTCAAGGCGCATCATACCTGTAACTGTCTCGTCCAGCGTGCCGTCGCCGCCGCTGCAGACAACCATGTCATAACCGGCCGCCTCCGTCTCCACCTTATGTATCGCGTCACCCGCCGCCTGTGTCGGATAGATCGTCACCTCATAATCCGCCTTCACCATCGTATCCACGATATCCAAAAGCTGGTTCTTGATCTGCGCCTTGCCGGAGTGCGGATTCAATACAAACAATAGCCTCTTTTTCATACCCATTCATACACCCTTTTCTCTTTATTCTCCCAAAAACCTCGCAAGCGCTTCCAACGCTTCTTCCTCGTCTTCTCCTTCTGCATCTACTACAACAGTCTCGCCGTTCATCAGCGCCAGGCTCATCATTCCCATGATGCTCTTCGCATTCACGCGCGCCTCTCCCATCTCCAGATAGATTCTGCTCGCATATTTGTTTGCCACCTGCACCAGATTTGCAATCGGTCTTGCCTCAAGCTCCTCATGCATCTGAATTACCACACTTCTTTTCATTTCGTTTTCCCTCTCATTCTGCCGTCAAAGCGGCCTCACACAATACACTACTGCCTCAGCCCTTCTGCGATCTCGCTGATCTTGCGGAGCCTGTGGTTTACCCCGGACTTACCGACCGGGGGATTCAGATACGTCCCCAATTCCGCGAGCGGCGCATCCGGATATTCCAGCCGCAGCAGCGCCATCTCCTTGAGATTATCCGGCAGGCTCGATAAGCCTGCGGTCTCTCTTATATATTCAATGTCCGCAAGCTGCTTGACCGCGGCGTTTACCGTCTTGCTGATATTTGCCGTCTCACAATTCACTTTGCGGTTCACCGAATTACGCATTTCCTTTAAAATCCTGACGTTTTCCAGATTCATGAGCGCCACATGTGCTTCCATGACATTTAAAATATCCACGATCTGTGCGCCTTCCTTTAAGTACACGATCTCATACTTTTTCCTTGCGACAATCTTCGCATCCATTCCAAAACTGTTGATAACGTCTCTAAGCTGCTTTGCCTGCTCTAAATTCCTGCACACAATTTCAAAATGATAGGACTTATTGGGATCGCTGATCGATCCTCCCGCCAGAAACGCCCCCCGGATATATGCTCTCCTGCAGCAGTTCTGCTGTATCAATAGTCCCTTGACCGTCTCCGGCAGCACCGGTTCACGCGCCGACTCATCCCACATTTTCACGGAGGAAAACACGCGCCATGCGTCCTCTTCGGAACGGATTTCTTCTATATTATAAAGCTGCTTAAGCAGCAGATGATACTTCTGTGCAACAAGCTGATTTTCCGACTCTGACACATTCGTCTTTCCCTCGAACGCAATCAGCGCCGCCAGTTCCGCGATCTGGCAATGTCTGCTCTTCCCCAGATGCTTCGCCAGCTCCTCCTTCACTTCACTTGAAAATGACATATCACACCTCAACGATCCATGCTGTTTGGTCTGCCGCTTCCGCCGCATTCTTATTTGCCGCGCAGCGCATCCTTCCCGATATCCCGATGCTCGATCTTAAGCCCGTATTCCTTGTTGCCGGAAAGCGCCTGATAGAGTGCATTCGCGAGCGTCACAGAACGGTGCTTCCCTCCGGTGCAGCCAATCGAAATGACAAGCTGATTCTTTCCCTCCGCAATATAATTCGGAATCAGAAAATTCAGCATATCCGACAGCTTGTCCAAAAAGATATGCGCCTCCTCAAACTGAAGCACATAATCCTGTATCTCCTTATCGTTTCCCGTCTTCGCGCGAAGCCCCTCCACATAATATGGGTTCGGCAGGAAACGCACATCGAAGACCAGATCGGAATCCGCCGGGATGCCGTACTTAAACCCAAAGGACAGAATCGTGATAAACAGATTCTTATAATCCTGATTCTGTACAAAAATCTTGTCCAGCTCCGCTTTGAGCTCTCTCGTCAAAAGCTGGCTGGTATCTATAATATAATCCGCGCCCTCTTTTAAGAACGCAAGTCTCTTTCTCTCTTCTGCAATTCCTTTATCCACGCGCTCGCCGCCCGAAAGCGGATGATTTCTTCTCGTCTCCTTGTAACGCTTGACAAGGACCGAATCCTCGGCGTCCAGAAAAAGGATTTCATAGCTTGCCCCTGTACTCCGGATGCGCTCCAGCACATCCTTAAGCTCCTCCAATGCCTGCCCGTTTCTGATATCGATTCCAACCGCTACCTTCTGTAACTCCGCGTTCTGCTGCAGATCGGAGAGTTCCACGAACTTCTCCAACAGCGGAATCGGAAGATTATCGACACAGTAGAATCCGATATCCTCCATCATTTTAATTGCCGTACTTTTTCCTGCCCCGGACATTCCGGTCAAAATTACGAATTTCATTTCAGCCAGTCTCCATTCCTGCGTATTCCAGACATAACAGATGCTGCGCGCCATCTACAGAGACGGCGTCTCATCGACTTTCGGGATCAAAACTCCCCGAGCATCTTGACCTCCGGCTCGAGCGTCACGTGAAATTGTCTCTCGACCTCGCATTTCACATCTTCCATCAGCTTTACGATATCCGCTGCCGTCGCGCCTCCCCGGTTGATGACGAACCCACAGTGCTTTTCCGCCACCTGCGCCCCGCCGACCTGATATCCGCGAAGCCCTGCATCCATAATCAGCTTGCCCGCAAAATATCCCTCCGGTCTCTTAAAGGTACTTCCCGCACTCGGATATTCAAGCGGCTGCTTTGCCATCCGCTGCCCTGCAAGCTCCTGCATCCGCGCCTTAATCTGCGCCGCATCCCCCGCCGCAAGATGAAATACCGCCTCCAGCACAATATAGCCGTTCTTTAAAATACTGCTGCTGCGATAGCCCAGTTCCAATTCTTCCACGGAAAGCACTTTTTCGCGGCACTCCTGATCCAATACGGTGACGCTTTCTATAATGTCCTTCATTTCTCCGCCGTATGCGCCCGCATTCATCACTACCGCGCCGCCGACCGTTCCCGGAATCCCCGCCGCAAATTCCATACCGGAAAGCCCCTGGGAAGCCGCCCGGCTTGCAGCCTGTGACAGGAGCGCTCCCGCTCCCGCCACAATCCGCTCACCGTCCGCTCTAAGCGTATTAAGCGCGCCCTTCGTCTCTATCACAACGCCGCGGATGCCCCCGTCTCCCACGAGAAGATTGCTTCCGTTGCCGATGATGCAGTATGGAGTCTGTTCCTTTTTGCAGAGTGCGACGACCTGCGCCAGCGCGCTTCTGTCCGGTGTCACAAGCACATCCGCCGGACCTCCCACGCGGAAGGTCGTGTGTCTGCTCATCGGCTCCGCCAGCCGCACGCTGTCTTTCCCAACGATCTGTTCCAGTTGTTCCAAAAGCTGATTGTTCATGCTTATTCCTGCTCTTTCAAAAAAGCGATATAACCGCGATATGCCTCATATAAGTCCACTTTGCTGATGATTTCCCACGGCGCATGCATATTGAGCACCGCAACACCGCTGTCAATAACGCGCATTCCGTAATTCGCGAGAATATAAGCGATCGTTCCGCCGCCGCCCTGGTCTACCTTGCCAAGCTCCGCCGTCTGGAACGCCACCTCGTTCTTATCCATGATCGCACGAAGCGCACCGACATACTCTGCGTTCGCATCGTTCGAACCGGACTTTCCTCTCGATCCGGTATACTTGTTGAACACGAGCCCTCTGCCGAAATATGCCGCGTTCCGCTTCGTCATGACCGACGGGAAATTCGGATCGAACGCCGCCGATACGTCAGAGGAGAGAACGCTCGAATTGCGAAGTGCACGCCTTAAGGCAAGCTCCGAATAGCCGCCCGCTGCATTCATGACTTCTGCGACTGTATTCTCGAAGAACCGCGACTGCATACCGCTCGCTCCGACGCTGCCGATCTCCTCCTTGTCAACCAGAAGACAGACACTTGTAAGTTCCGGCTCTTCCATCGCAAGCACCGCCTCAAAGGACGGGTAAGCGCACACTCTGTCGTCATGTCCGTAGCCCATGATCATGCTGCGGTCAAAGCCATAGTCTCTCGCATCTCCCGCTGGTACGACCTCGATCTCCGCCGAAAGGAAATCCTCTTCCTCTATACCATATTCCGCAGTAAGGATTTTCATGATATTTGCTTTTACTTTCTCTTTTGCATTTTCTTTCTCATCCGCGTCATCCTTTGCAAGCGGAATGCTGCCGATGATCAAGTCAAGGTTCTCGCCCTCGATGACCTTCGCCGCCTTCTTGTCAAGCTGCTCGCCTGAGAGATGAACCAGAAGGTCGCTCACGCCGAATACCGGATCGCCCGGCTTGTCTCCGATGTTTACGGAAACGACCGTGCCGTCCTTCTTTGCGATCACGCCGTGCAGCGCTAACGGCAGCGTCACCCACTGATATTTCTTAATGCCGCCGTAATAGTGCGTATCAAGCATTGCAAAATCCGAGTCCTCATACAGCGGGTCCTGCTTTAAGTCCATACGCGGAGAGTCAATATGCGCTCCGAGGATATTCATACCGCACTCCATGCTCTTCTTACCGATGACAAAAAGTGCAAGTCCCTTTCCCATGTTGTTCGCGTAGACCTTATCGCCTGCCTTAAGCTCTGTGCCGTCAGCGATTACCTCCTCAAGATTCTTAAAGCCCGCCGCCTTTGCGTCCGCCTCAAATCTTGTCACACACTCGCGCTCTGTCTTGCACTCCGAGAGGAACTTCCGATACTTCTCTGCAAAATCATATACTTCTGTTCTCTTCGCGCCTTCCGGGTATTTCTCCCATGCATTCATTCTTTCCATTTCTGCCACTCCTTTAAATCGTGTTTCTTTCTATTCGCAGTGCATCCGCCCGCTTCCGCAGATCCGCTTCGCCCTGCACTGTTCATTGCTATTCATCCTCGTCGGATTTCTTTGTCAGGTTCTCCTGCACACGGCGGTACAGCTCCTGTGCCGCATTGTAGCCCATCTTCTTCTGTCTGTGGTTGACTGCCGCAGCCTCGCAGATCACTGCAAGATTACGTCCTGCACGAATCGGCAGGGAATGGCATACGACCTTATTTCCAAGGAACTCGGTATACTCCTCCTCGAGTCCGAGGCGGTCATACTCATTGTCCTTCTTCCAATCCTCCAGCTTGATGACAAGATCGATCTGCTGCTTCTCCTTGACGCCCTCGACACCGAACAGGGTCTTAACGTCGATGATGCCGATACCGCGAAGCTCGATAAAGTACCGCGTGATATCCGGCGATGTGCCGATGAGCGTATGCTCATTGATCTTGCGGATCTCGACCACGTCGTCCGTCACGAGACGATGACCGCGGCGCACCAACTCCAGCGCCGCCTCGCTCTTACCGATGCCGCTCTCGCCCATGATAAGAAGTCCCTCGCCGTAGACGTCGACGAGCACGCCGTGAATCGTGATGCACGGCGCAAGCTGCTCGCTCAGACAGTAAATCAGCTCCGCCATAAATTCTGAGGTGCTCCGCTTCGTTCCGAATACCGGAAGCTTGCTCTCCTCTGCGATTTTAAGAAACATCTCATCCGGCTGAAGATCCCGGCAGAAAATGACACACGGAATATCATATGCCATAAATTCACGATAGATTTTCTCCTTCTTCTTCTCATCCAACTGCTGTAAGTACGTGTACTCTACCGTACCGATAATCTGAACACGCGACTGCTCGAAGTGCTCAAAATATCCGCTCAACTGCAACGCCGGACGATTGACATCGCGGATCATGATCCGATGCCCCTTTAGTTCCATATCCGGCAGGAAATTGTACAGATCCAGAATCTGCGCTACCTTTGCTACACCTACACCACTCATCCCTTACGCTCCTTTGTGATTGATTAATATATCATAAATATAGCATATCCACATACAATCTTCAACTAATCAGAAACGTGGTTTTCCTGTTCCTTTTCCCGGAAAAACTGATACACCGAACGCGCCGCCTGCGGACTCATGGCGTCTGTCGCCGCAAGATCCTCCTCGCTCGCCTGTTTGATCGCCTCTAAGGACTGATACTTCTTCATCAGCGCTTTCCGCCTTGCGGGTCCTACGCCCGGAATATCGTCGAGCACCGAATGCACCTGTTCCTTGCTGCGCAGAGAGCGGTGATACTCGATGGCAAACCGGTGCGCCTCATCCTGGATTCTCGTAATCAGTTTAAAGCCCTCACTGCTCCGGTCGATCGGAATTTCCACATTATTATAGTATAACCCACGGGTGCGGTGATAGTCATCCTTTACCATACCGCAGACCGGAATATTCAGATGAAGCTCATCGAGCACCGCAAGCGCGATATTTACCTGTCCGCGTCCGCCGTCCATCATAATAAGATCAGGGAAACGCGTGAAGCTTCCGTATTCTTCGGACAATTCCTTCTCGCTCATCTCCTCCATCTCACGCATTCCATGTGTGAACCTTCTCGTAAGCACCTCGCGCATCGACGCGTAATCATCCGGACCTGTAATGGTCTTAAGCTTAAATTTCCGGTAATCGCTGCGCTTGGGTCTGCCTTTTTCATAGACGATCATCGAACCGACCGTCTCAAAACCGTTCGTGTTCGAGATATCGAACGCCTCCACGCGCTGCAGATTCTCCATCTCAAGAAGCTTCTCAATCTCCTTAAGCGCGCCGATCGTGCGCCCCTCCTCGCGCTTGATCTTCTCCTTATCCTGTGAGAGAACAAGTTCTGCATTCTTCTGCGCCAGTTCCACCAGCTTTTCCTTCATGCCCTTCTGCGGCACGCGGATGTAGACCTTGCCGCCGCGTTTTGCAGCAAGCCAGTCCGCTAATATCTCCCGCTCCTCTACCTCCTCAGGCAGCATGATTTCACGCGGAATAAACGGCGTCCCGGAATAGAACTGTTTTATAAATGTAGAAAGTATCTGCGCTCCCGTATCTTCCGTTCCGATCCGCACGTAGAAATGATCCCTTCCGATCAGTTTGCCGTCGCGGATGAAAAATACCTGCACGACCGCATCCCTGTCATCCGCCGCATATGCAATGATGTCCTTATCCTCCCCGTCATTGTGGGTAATTTTCTGCTTCTGCGCAATCTGCTTTACACTGCTTAAAAGCTCGCGGTACTCAATCGCCTTCTCAAATTCCATCGCGGCAGACGCCGCATTCATCTTCTCCTCAAGCGCGCGGATGACCGGCGCATAGTTGCCGTTTAAGAACTCAATGACAGCATCCACGCGCTCGCGGTATTCCTCCCTGCTGATATAGCCCTGACAGGGCGCCTGGCACTGATGAATATGATAGTTCAGGCACGGACGTTCCTTTCCGGTATCTCTTGGCAGATTCCGGCTGCAGGTACGAAGCTGATAAATCTTATTGACCAGCTCGATCGTATCCTTGACCGCTCCCGCACTTGTGTACGGTCCGAAATATCTGGACTTATCCTTTTTCTGCTGACGTGAAAAGAGGACTCTCGGAAAATCCTCCCCGAGAGTCACCCTGATATATGGATATGTCTTATCATCCCTGAGCATCGTGTTGTACTTGGGCCGGTGCTCCTTGATTAAATTACACTCTAACACGAGCGCTTCCAGTTCCGAGTCCGTGATGATATACTCAAAGCGCGCAATCTGTCTCACCATCTGCGCTTTCTTAAGCCCCTCGTCATGGCTCGGCTGAAAATACTGATGTACCCGCTTCCTGAGGCTGACCGCCTTACCGATATAGATAATCGCATCGCGGGCGTCATGCATAATATAAACTCCCGGCTGATCCGGGAGTTTTTTCAATTCCTCTGCAATATCAAACATTATTTGTCCTCATGATCGGATGTATTCCGCAGCAGTGAATCCTCATTCATCGGCTGCCCGTTTGGCTTCTGTTCTTCCAGATTCTGGCGTGCTTCTTCCGCCTGCTCGAAGAAGGTCTTCTTATCGTCGGCATTCTCCGGCTCCGGGATTCCCTTCAGTTCACGGAAAATCTTCATGAACTCCTTGCCGGTAATCGTCTCATGCTCATACAGATATTCTGAAATCTTGTCCAGCACCTCACGGTTCTCCGTCAGAAGACGCATTGCCTCGTCATATGCGTTATTGATGATAGAGAGTACTTCCTTATCAATCTGTGCAGCCGTATCTTCACCGCAGATCAGTCCTGCACGGTTGTCAAGATACTGGTTCTCCACCGTTGCAAGGCACATCATGCCGAACTTCTCCGACATACCGTACTGCGTCACCATCGCCCGCGCGATTGCCGTCGCATTCTCGATATCATTCGCCGCACCGCTGGTCGCAGAGCCAAACACAAGCATCTCCGCTGCACGTCCCGCCATATAGGTCGTGATCTTGGCGAGAAGCTCTTCCTTGGTCTGTAAGAACTTCTCTTCCTCCGGCGTCTGCAAGGTATAGCCGAGCGCACCCATGGTACGCGGCACAATCGTAATCTTCTGCACCGGCTCGGTATTCTTCTGCAATGCCGTCACCATCGCGTGACCGACCTCATGGTACGCCACAATCTTGCGCTCCTTATCGCTCATCACGCGGTCCTTCTTCTCCTTGCCGCCGACAGCGACCAGTTCAAACGCGTCAAATAAATCCGACTGGTTGACGAACTTTCTACCGTTCTTGACTGCGTTAATCGCCGCCTCATTGATCATATTGGCGAGATCGGAACCGACCAGTCCTGCCGTTGCAAGTGCAAGCGCGTCCAGATCGACCGTCTCATCCATCATAACGTCCTTGGAATGTACCTTTAAGGTCTCAAGACGTCCCTTTAGATCCGGCTTATCCACGATGATCCTACGGTCAAAACGTCCCGGACGCAAGAGTGCCTTATCAAGCACCTCCGGGCGGTTCGTCGCCGCCAGGATCAGAAGTCCCTTAGAGGTATCAAATCCGTCCATCTCCGCGAGAAGCTGGTTCAATGTCTGCTCACGCTCGTCGTTGCCGCCGTAGCGGTTGTCACGGCTCTTACCGATCGCGTCAATCTCATCAATAAAGATAATACACGGTGCCTGCTTCTGCGCCTCCTTAAACAGATCACGCACACGGGAAGCGCCGACACCCACGAACATCTCGACGAAGTCAGAACCCGCGAGGGAAAAGAACGGTACCTTCGCCTCGCCTGCGACCGCCTTCGCGAGAAGCGTCTTACCTGTACCCGGAGGTCCTACGAGCAGCGCTCCCTTCGGGAGCTTCGCTCCGATATCGCGGTATCGCTTCGGATTGTGCAGAAAATCGACGACCTCCTGCAAGGACTCCTTCGCCTCATCCTGTCCGGCGACATCCTTAAAGGTCACACCTGTCTGTTTCTCCACATATACCTTGGCGTTGCTCTTGCCGACGCCCATGGCTCCGCCGCCCATCCGGCGCATCACGACGCCCAGAATTACCCAGATTAAAATCAGCGGTATCAGATAGCTTAAAATACTGTAAATCCATGTCGAAGTATTGTCCGGGATCACCCCGTTGATTTCCACGCCCTTTTCCTTCAAAAGCGGAATCAGATCATCATCCGCCACGCGTCCGCAGTAATAGGTCACTTCATACGGCGTCTTCTGGTCGGTGTGAAGCGTAATGTCAATCTGATAAGAACCGATTTCAACCGATTCTACGCTGTGTCCTTCCCACTTCCCGGTGCCGTTGACCATATCGAGGAACTCCGAGTAGGAAACCTTCTGCGTGCTCATCTGATTGAACTGATTCGTCACCAGGCTCATCACAAAAAGCGCGATGAGCGAGATCAGTATGAACGCCATGAGAAGCTGACCGTTATGATTTCCCTTGTCTCCGCCTCCGTTATTATTGTTGCCTCCGTTATGATTGCCGTTGTTGTAGCCATTATTAGGTCCCTGATTATCCATATAGTATTTACCCTTTCCAAACAGTCACAGCCTGCGCCATGACCGGATTCTTGTCGTATATCTTCTTTATTATATTGAAAAAGAAATACAAAAGCAATACGTACTTCGTGAACTTTTGTTGTCATTTCTAAATTATTTCTAAAATCCCGTCCAAAGATATTTTGATTCTTTTTGAAATTTTGCTGGATTTTAATGAAACTTAGTTGTATACTAATTTGGTTATAGAGCGTCTTTTGGACGCGGCATGCGCTATCCGGCATGCCAATAGCACAATTAGGATTTACATAACTGCACTTTAATATGAGGAGGAAAACCCTATGCCTGTAAAATATGTCTTTGTCACCGGCGGCGTCGTTTCCGGTCTTGGGAAAGGTATCACGGCTGCTTCTCTTGGAAGACTCTTAAAAGCTCGCGGATACAAAGTGACCATGCAGAAATTCGACCCCTACATCAACATCGATCCGGGAACCATGAACCCTATCCAGCATGGCGAAGTGTTCGTAACCGACGACGGTGCGGAAACAGATCTCGATCTGGGACATTATGAGCGTTTTATCGACGAGAGCCTGACCAAAAATTCCAATGTGACGACCGGAAAGGTATACTGGTCTGTCTTACAGAAGGAACGCCGCGGCGATTTCGGCGGAGGCACAGTTCAGGTAATCCCGCATATCACCAACGAGATCAAAGGACGTTTTTACCGCAATTTTACCTCTGACGAGACGCACATCGCGATCATCGAGGTCGGCGGAACCGTCGGCGACATTGAGAGCCAGCCTTTTCTGGAAGCCATCCGGCAGTTCCAGCATGAGGTCGGTCATGAAAATGCAATCCTCATTCATGTGACATTAATTCCATATATCAAGGCTTCCGGCGAGCTTAAGACCAAGCCGACGCAGGCAAGCGTTAAGGAGCTGCAGGGAATGGGCATCCAGCCGGATATCATCGTCTGCCGTTCCGAGCTTCCGCTTGAGCAGAGCTTAAAGGACAAGATCGCGCTGTTCTGTAACGTTCCGAACCGCAATGTGTTGCAGAACCTCGACGTTGAATATCTGTATGAGGCTCCGCTTGCAATGGAGCGGGAAAATCTTGCAAAGGTAGCCTGTGAAGCGCTTCATCTGGAATGCCCCGAACCGGATCTTAAGGATTGGGAAGCGATGGTTGACGCTCTCCGCCATCCGAATAAGGAAGTCAACATTGCGCTGGTCGGAAAGTATATCGCGCTGCACGACGCTTACATCTCTGTCGTAGAGGCGTTAAAACACGGTGGTATCGCAGAGCGCGCGACCGTCAATATCAAGTGGGTCGATTCCGAGGACGTCACTGCTGAGAATGTGGACGAGATTTTCTCCGATGTATCCGGTATCCTCGTTCCGGGCGGCTTCGGTTCCCGCGGCGTAGAGGGCAAGATTCTTGCAGCGCAGTACGCGAGAGAGCACGGCGTCCCTTACCTTGGTCTGTGCCTCGGTATGCAGGTCGCGATCATCGAGTACGCAAGACATGTCTGCGGCTACAATGACGCGCACAGCATCGAGCTTGACCCGAATACCACGCATCCGGTCATCGCACTGATGCCGGATCAGAACGGCGTGGAAGACATCGGCGGCACCTTGCGCCTTGGTTCTTACCCATGTATTCTCGACAAGTCTTCCAAAGCATATGAGGTCTACGGCTCTGAGGAGATTCACGAGAGACACCGCCACCGCTACGAGGTCAACAATGATTTCCGTGCGTCGCTCACCGAGAATGGTATGAAGCTCTGCGGAACATCACCGGACGGAAGGATCGTAGAAATGATTGAGATTCCGGATCACCCATGGTTCATCGCCACACAGGCGCATCCGGAATTTAAGTCCAGACCGAACCGCCCGCATCCGCTGTTCAAGGGATTTGTGGAAGCTGCGATTCGCTGCGGTCAGAACTAGGTTCTGCACACTGCATTAACCGAATAAAAGAAGCGGTCCGGAACGCCGGACCGCACAGAAGAACAATCACAGAAAAGGAGCCCGCGCATCCATACATTTTGCGCAGGCTCCTTTCTTATGTCCGTATATTCATGCCGACATCGGTCTGTGCGGCATTTCCCGGCTACAACCCATGCCGACATCGTTCTCGGCATTCCCGGCTACATCTGATGGCGCACGACGGCATACTCATCATCGAGCTGGTAATACGGACATTCCTTATAATGTCCCTGCATCAGCCTTGCCGCGTCATCCTCGTCCATATCCACCTCACAATAATATTCCTCATCCTCCTCGTCGTATACATTGTACACACAGGTATCGCAGCTCGTTTTCGCCATAATCTTCTCCTTTTCCGCTTTATTTGCGCCCGCAAAACCGGCAAGCCTTTTCGCACCTCGCATATACTATAATAAAAATGGTAAGAGTCCATCTATGAATCATGAATCTACATTGAGCAATAACACCAAAGATTACCTCGAAGTCTATTACTCCATTCTCGACAACATGATCGAGGGCATGACAAACGTTACTCTCACCGACAGCATCTCTCACAACTTCATCGTTCAGATGATTCCGCACCACCGCGCGGCAATCCAGATGTCTGAAAACCTCTTGAAATATACCACAAACATTCCGCTCCAGAATATTGCAAGCGGAATTATCACAGCACAGACCCAAAGCATCGCAAGTATGCAGAAGGTTCAGCCGTACTGCTCGCGCATCACGAACTTAGAACGCGACCTCGCGCTCTACCAGCGCAAGACCGACCAGATCATGCGCACGATGTTCGACCGTATGCTAAACGCCCGCGTGTCCAACGACATCAATGTCAGCTTCATGCGTGAGATGATTCCGCATCATATGGGCGCCATTGAAATGTCCAAAAATGCGCTGCAATACAATCTCTGCGTCGATCTTATCCCGATTCTCGACGCGATCATCTCCTCCCAGGAGCGCGGCATCCGGCAGATGCAGCAGCTTCTGCGCCAGATGGGCAGCTATTAAATATGCTATTTCCAGCCGGAAATCACATCATCATAAAGTCTCAGCAGGAACTCGTTCAACAGTTCCCGCTGGGTCTCCCAATACTTCTCCGTCACCTCATCGCCGTCATCCTGCGTCTCCGTGACGTCCATGACCGCGTCTAAAATCTCAGGATTCAGGTCGTCGAACGCCTCCTGCACGATTGCCTCAAAATCGCAGTAGCTCTCGCTCGTCAGATACAGAATAAAATTCTCGCGGTTTAAATTCCGCGCCTCGTAGCTTCCGGTAAAAATATCGTTTCCCGCCGCCGCTGCCTCCTCAAATTCCTCTTTGACATTCGCGTATTCCACCGCGCAATAACTTTCCTCGAAAAATTTGTCAAATACCTCTTTGTCAATCTTTTGTCCCATGTCTCTCTCCCACAACATAACAGTTCAGGCTTCCTGCCAGACTGTTGCCCCGCAGCCTTGCCATTTCCGCCGGAATGTGCTATTTTAATCATTGCAGTCCGGTTACTGCGCAGGCTTTTGCGCATCCCTGAAACGCCGTCCCTGCACCTATTATAGCACAGGAAAAGACAGAAAGGAATCTCACATCATGATATACGATACTCTTCCCAAAGATCCGGTGATGCTTCTTAGCTTCATCAACACACAGCTCCGCGACAACTACGCTTCCTTCGAGGATTTTGCAAACGCGTTCCATCTGGACGCCGAAGCGACCCAGGCAGCGCTTGGCGCGATCGACTACACCTATGATCCCACGGTAAATCAGTTCGTATAAAATGGTTTCGCCGGATTCTTTCTGCCGCCGAAATCCTTACGTCACGACTTCATCATTTAAGTATTTCCGTACACGCTTCCAGTCGGGATAGAATTGCGTCATATATCCCCAGAATACCTCGTTGTGGCTGGCTTCCAGAATATGTGTCATCTCGTGCACGACCACGTATTCCAGACACTCCTTTGGCTTATAAAGAAGCGCCAGATTAATATTGATATGGTGGGTCTTCACATTGCACGACCCCCATCTCGTCTTCATCTGGCGGATCGTGATTCCCGAGACGGAAACGCCCATCACAGGCTCCCACTTCGCCACTAAAAGCTCCACCTGTTTCTTTAATATCTGCTTTCTGCGCTTTATCTCCGCAGGGTCTAACTCCCTGTCCGCCGCCCTCTGCCGCTTTGCATTGGCATATTTCTGCTGGTACGTCCGGATCCATTCGATGCGTTCCCTCGCAAAGCCCTCGATACGCGCGTCGCTCATCTGATGCGGTGCAGAAATGCGCACCGATCCATCCTCCTTTTTAATACGCAGATACATATTTTTCATCCGCTTTTTCGTGACAGTGATCGTCACCCCGTCGATCATGAGCTGATATGTTCTTTCCCGCATAGCCCTACCTTCCATATTGCTTTAAAATTTCTCCGAGATACTCCCTGTATTCACGCACAACGTGCTCCGGCGCTTCGATGCGCACCGCCGCGCCAAGCCCGGTGAGCCACCCGAAGAACTGACGGCTCACCGCCACATTGACGCGCGCCCGGATGTGCTCCTCATCGCACTGGCGCATCGCGACATCCTTGCCGAAGCGGTCGATCATAACGCCTGTCAGCCTGCTGTCGCAATAGAGCGTTACCGTCTCATCTTCCCCCGCGAACATTCCGAAAGTCTTCTTCGAATATTCCGCCACGTCAAAATCCGCAAAGCTGCTCTTTCCCTCTCTTGGCGCTTCCATCAGACCGATCCGGAGCATCTTGTCCACGCGGTAATGGCGGATTTCCCTGCTCCTGTCATCATACGCGATCAGATAGTAGTTCTCGTCGTCCCACGACAGCAGCCACGGACTTACCTCATAGAACGTCCCGTCCCGGCGCAGCTTCATCTCCTTATTCACGCTCCACTCAAAATACTGGAACCGTATCTTGACATTCTCCGCAATTGCATTGTAGATCATGTCAATATTATAATAGATATTCTCGTTCACCGCCTTGCCCCGGTTCGTCACCACGACCTGTCTGTGAAGCTGCTTCGCCTGCTCTCTGCCGCAGAGCGTTTCAAGCTTTCCGATCAGTTCGCCGGACTTCTTCGCCGTGATGAACTTCGACGCCTGCACCGCATCCACCAGAAGCTTTAGCTCCGCCAGCTCGAACTTACGGCTTGCAAGGTAATATCCGCCCGGGCGCTCCTTAATCTGAATGATATCCAGCCCAAATTCCGTAAGCTGCTCCATATCCCTGTATACCGTCTTTCGCTCCACGGTGATCCCGTTCGCGTCCAGATAGTCAATGATTTCCTTTGTCGTGACCGGATGCTCCTCGTCCGTCCGTTCACATATGAACTTTGCCATATAAAGCAGCTTTAACTTCTGTTTATCGCTTCTTCCCATCCGGCGGTTCCTCCCGCATTCTCTAACATCTATCCGCTATTATAACGCAGTTTTTCCGAATGCTCCACATATTTTTACTCTTGCATCTTTTGTACTTCGTGCTATAATGGAATTAAGTTCATAGAGATTACCGAGAGATCAGAGCATGGTAAACAGAAGCGATTTTCATCGTTTTGTTTTTCGTGCTCTTTTTTTATTATAATTGGGAACAGACATACGCGTTTTATTCCATTCTCTCCCGGCAATCCCAAAACAATGCTTCTGTCAGCAATGCAGAAAGAAAAGGAGAATCTACTATGTATGATGTAGCAATTATCGGCGCAGGCGTCATCGGCAGCGCGATTGCAAGGGAACTTTCCAGATTCGACGCAAGCATCTGCGTCATTGAACGCGAAGAAGACGTCTGCTGCGGCACGTCCAAAGCCAACAGCGCGATCATCCACGCGGGCTTCGACGCGACGCCCGGTTCCCTGAAAGCGCGCCTGAATGTACGGGGCAACGAAATGATGGATCAGCTTGCCAAAGACCTTGATATTCCATTTAAGAGGAACGGCTCCCTCGTCGTGTGCACGAAGGATCAGGACCGCGCGGGACTTGACATCCTCTTAGAAAAGGGAAAGAAAAACGGCGTCCCGGATTTAAGAATCCTTGAGCGTGACGAATTAATGAGGCTCGAGCCTAATTTAAGCGACGATGTGACCTGCGCGCTGTACGCGCCGACCGGCGGAATCGTCTGTCCGTTCCACATGACGATGGCATTTGCCGAAAACGCTTTTACAAACGGCGTTTCCTTCTTTTTAAACACCAAAGTCACTTCCATTTCAAAGACGGCAGACGGCTATGAGCTTGCGGCAATCCACACCGATACCGAGGAGTCGGAAACTTTCAAGGCGAAGGTCGTCATCAACGCCGCAGGCGTTCACTCCGATGAGTTCAACAACATGGTAAGCTCCCGCAGGCTGCACATCACCGCCCGCAAAGGCGAGTATTGTCTGCTTGACAAGGAAGCCGGAACCCATGTAAGCCATACCGTCTTCCAGCTTCCGTCGAAGATGGGAAAAGGCGTTCTCGTATCTCCTACCGTGCACGGCAACCTTCTCGTCGGCCCGACCGCCGTGGACGTCAGCGATAAGGAAGCAGTCAACACAACGCAGGAGGGTCTGGATTCTCTTGGCGTCACCGCTTCCCTAAGCGTGAAAAATGTTCCGATGCGTCAGGTCATCACTTCCTTTGCAGGGCTGCGCGCCCACGAGGACGGCGGCGATTTCGTCATCGGAGAAGTCCCGGATGCCAAGGGCTTTATCAATGCCGCAGGTATCGAATCCCCGGGACTTTCCTCCGCCCCGGCAATCGGCGAGATGGTCGCAGGTATCGTAAAAGAGCTGTTAAATCTCAGCGCGAAGAGCGATTTCATCGCCACAAGAAAAGGCATTCTGCGCCCGGAAACGCTCTCCATGGAGGAGCGCAACCAGTTAATCAAAGAACATCCGGAATACGGCAATATCATCTGCCGCTGCGAAATGATCACCGAGGGAGAAATTATGGACGCCATCCACCGTCCGTTAGGCGCACGCTCTCTCGACGGCGTAAAGCGCCGCACCAGAGCCGGCATGGGACGCTGTCAGGCAGGCTTCTGCTCACCGCGTACCATGGAAATCTTAGAGCGCGAAATACCTATGAGCATGTTTGACATCACAAAGAACGGCGTCGGCGGCGAAATCGTCATCGGCACGAACAAAGAGATATAAGAGGGGGAAATCGGCATGAAAAATTATGATTTAGTCATCGTCGGAGGCGGTCCTGCCGGACTTGCAGCCGCTGTATCTGCAAGAGATCACGGAATCGACAGCATTCTCATTATCGAGCGCGACAAGGAACTCGGCGGCATCCTAAACCAGTGCATCCACAACGGCTTCGGCTTACATACCTTTAAGGAAGAGCTGACCGGACCGGAATATGCATCACGCTTCATCGAACAGGTCGAGGAGCGTGGCATCGAATACAAGTTGAATACCATGGTCATGGATATCGCAGCGTCAGACGCTTCATCCGCAAACGGCACAGTCACAAAGACCGTGACCGCCATGAACCGTGAGGACGGCATGTTCGAGATTCAGGCGAAATCCGTCATCCTCGCCATGGGCTGCCGCGAGCGCTCCAGAGGCGCATTAAATATCCCGGGCTACCGTCCTGCCGGTATCTTCTCCGCCGGAACGGCGCAGCGCCTTGTCAATATGGAAGGCTACATGCCGGGACGCGAGGTCGTCATCTTAGGCTCCGGCGATATCGGTCTTATCATGGCACGCCGCATGACCTTAGAGGGCGCCAAGGTGAAGGTCGTTGCCGAGCTGATGCCCTACTCCGGCGGTCTGAAGCGCAACATCGTACAGTGTCTTGACGATTTCGGCATTCCGCTCAAGTTAAGCCACACAGTCGTAGACATCGAGGGAAAGAACCGCGTAGAGGCAGTCACGATTGCAGAGGTCGGTCCTGACCGCAAGCCGATTCCTGGCACGGAGGAGCGTTACACCTGCGATACCCTGCTGCTCTCCTGCGGTCTGATCCCAGAGAATGAATTGAGCCGCAGCGCAGGCATTGACATCAACCCTGTAACCTCCGGTCCTGTCGTAAATGACAGCCTTGAGACGAGCGTTGACGGTATCTTCGCCTGCGGAAATGTGCTCCACGTACATGACCTTGTGGACTATGTGTCACAGGAAGCGACGGCGGCAGGCAAAAACGCCGCTGCCTACATCACGAACGGAGCGGCAAAGGACGCGAAATCCGTCGAAATTTTCCCGGTAGACGGCGTGCGCTATACAGTCCCGAAATATATCCGTCCTGCCGAGATGGACGACACCTTGACCGTCCGTTTTCGCGTCGACGCTGTGTATAAGAATTGTTCCATCGCTACCTACTTTGACGATACCTTAATCAGTAGACGCAAGCGTCCGGTCATGGCTCCCGGTGAGATGGAACAGGTGATTCTGGATAAAAAGAAGCTCGGCGAATTTCCGGATCTCAGCAAGATTACAATCCGCATTGAAGAGTCCGTGTGACAGAAAGGAAGGCTATTATGAGTACAAGAGAACTTACCTGTATCGGCTGCCCGCTCGGGTGCGCCCTTACCGTTACCATGGAAGGTGACACGGTCACCGCAGTTACCGGAAACACCTGCCCGCGCGGCGATGCCTACGCGAGGAAGGAAGTCACCAATCCGACCCGCATCGTGACCTCCACTGTCCGCGTAAAAGGCGGCGTTTTCCCGATGGCAAACGTCAAGACTGCCGCCGACATTCCCAAGGACAAGATTTTCGCCTGCGTGGAGGCGTTAAAGGACATCACCGTAAATGCCCCGGTAAAAATCGGCGACGTCATTCTTCCGAATGTTGCAGGCACGGGCGTTGACATTGTGGCTGCAAGAAATGTAGCTGCAAATTAGAGTTTTAAACAGAGGGGATATTTTATATAGGGCATGGCGGAGACAAACGTCTCCGCCATGTCTTTTCGTGTCTACGGAAGTTCTACCTTCACTTTGTCTTCGCCTAACAGTATCGCTCCGACTTTTTCGGGATCTACGACAGACGCCAGTCCTACATCCCATATATATTCTCCGCGCTCCGTATCGATCCTTTCGCCAAACGCATCATGTCCCTTCTCTATCGTATTGCCATCCGAATCCAGCAATTCCGACATTAACATTTCAGAGATAAAAATATCCTCCTCAGCGTCCCCATACACCGTCTTAACAAGCTCATTGACATCCTCATCGTCATAGCTGATGGAAAGCGTCAACGGCGACAGCTCCACACGTCTGACCGTGACAGGCACGCCCGAAAGCATGACCTCGGTGTCCAGATCCCATGTGCGCGTCAGTCCACTTGCATCGGACAGCGGAAGGGTAAGCTCCCAGTTTCCATCGACCACATGCGCTACGCCGCCATTCCCCTTATCCAGTTCCGTATAATAGGACAATGTTCCAAGTGTCACGGTGACACTTTCACCGTTCCATGCAGTGTCATGATCCTTCATTGCATCAATCCAGCAATATGCGTGCGTACTGTTTTCCGTCACCTGATCCGCGAAACTCCAACCCACGTTATTAAATACGTCGGACGTCGTTCCCTGTCCGTCTGCCGCCAGATTCATTTCGTCAAAGCCTCCCGTTCCAAGCACTGCCTCCTCTGACGTGACCTCCAGCAGAATATACAGACGGTATTCATCCTGAATCGTCTGCACAGCGGTCACTGTCACACCCGCATCTGTCACAGAAGCCTGAGGCGTCGCCGCGACTCCGGCAGCCGTCATCTGCTCCTGCACCTCCGAAGCCGGATGATCAAATTCCTCTGCCGCCCTGTCATTCCAGTGCAGGATTTCTGCGCCTACAACCGTTGTTCCGAGTACTGCCGCAAGTGCTGCCACAAGCGCCAGTGTCTTTTTCTTTCCCCATACATTCTTTCTTTTTAAATTATTGTCTTCTCTCATATTTTCCCCTCCCGTATGCAGTTCTCTGTTCTCTGCGGACAGTCCCTCAATCGCCGCAAGCACTGACGCATGTACCTTCTCCGGAACATCCGGCAATTCATTTTCCCAATCAATACGCTTCATATCCCAATTCCCCCTTCAATCTTTTCTTTAATAAATTCCTGCTTCGGTAAAGTCTCGTCTTAATGCTTCCCTCTGTAGTGTGGAGCATTTCAGCAATTTCCTTCACCTGATAGCCCTCGATATAATGGAGCACAAACGGAACACGGTACTGCTCCGCAAGCTTTAGCACCTCGTCAAACACGCCCGTATCTGCACCGGATGTCTCTGCTTCCTCATGCTCCATATACTCCTCGTAGGATATCTCAGACTTTCGGTCACGCAGCATCTTATAGCATTCATTGATGAGAATCCTCGTAAGCCATGTCTTAAAATACGCCTCCTGCCGCAACGTATGCAGACTGCTGTAGGCTGACAAAATCGCATTCTGCATCGCATCGGCACAATCCTCATCGTTCCGCAAAATGGATTTCGCCACATAATAAAGACTCTTCTCCGCCGCCAGCACTCCTTTCGTAAATTCTTCCTTATCCATATCATCCTCGTTTCTGCGCTGCCCACCGGGCGTTCCGCGTGCATTTTTCACTGCCGTTTATGGCAGCCGTTTATCCTTTGCCCGGCACAGGCTCTTGTTCTTCATAGAAGCTTCTACGACAATTAGATAGTGCAAACCACAAAAAGGACACAAAAAAATTCCGCAGGCACGCTTTCGCGTGTCCGCGGAATTTTTCAGATGATTCTGTAATGTTCTATTTCTGCGCCGGGTCTTCAAACCGCATCCGCGCCCCTTACGCTTCCTGCGGCTGCTTGTCGCCCATGACCATTTTTAACAGAATCGGCGTAATCAGCGTCGTCACGATAACGACAAGAACGATCGGTGCAAAGAGCACATCGTCTAACATGCCGCTTGCATAACCCTTCTGCGCTACAATAAGCGCCACCTCACCACGTGAGATCATACCGATACCGACCTGCAGCGCCTCCTTTGCGTTGCAGCTGCACAGCTTCGCACCGAGACCGCATCCGACGACCTTGCTCAAAATTGCGATTACAAGCAGAATTATTGAGAAAATCCAGATACCTGCATCCATTCCGCCAAGCGTTACCTTAAGACCGACGCTCGCGAAGAATACCGGAGAGAAAATCAGGTAAGACGGAATCTCACAGCGTCTTGCCACATACGGGCTGACCTTCATCGTGCAGAGCATCAGACCTGCAAAATAAGCTCCTGTAATATCTGCAATCTGGAAAAACTCCTCGGAGATATAAGCTAAGATAAAGCAGAGCGCCACGCAGATAATCGCGGTTCTTCTCTTTCCGTCCTCTCTCTCCACAAACACCTTAAGCTTTGTCAGCACTACGATTAGGATCGCGATCAGAATAAAATATGCCACAATCTTTACGAGAACCGTAAGCGGATTTACGGAAGGGTCCTTTAAGCTCGTCACAACCGTGAGCACGATGATACCGACAATATCGTCGATGACTGCCGCGCCAAGAATCGTCGTACCGACCTTTCCTTTGAGCTTGCCCATCTCGCGCAGCGTCTCAACCGTGATACTTACTGATGTCGCCGTGAGCACAACGCCGACGAATACCGCCTTTAACACCTCGCCGTAGTCACTGAAATCGGTGTGGAAATAGAGCGCATATCCTAAAAATCCGCCGAGCAGAGGAACAATAACGCCAATGATCGCCGTGACGAAAGAAGCGACGCTGTTTTTCTTAAGCTCATTTAAATCTGTTTCAAGTCCCGCATTGAACATAAGAAGAATAACGCCGAGCTCCGCCATCTGCTCGAGGAACTTCCCGGACTCGCCTTCCAGTGTGACCATTCCGAGAACGGACGGTCCTAAAATAACGCCTGCCAGAAGCGCTCCTACCACTGCCGGCATATGTATCTTCTTTGAGAACAAGCCGAACACCTTGGTAGAAATCATAATAATACCCAGAAACAATAAAAATGAATACGATTCCATATCTATACTCCCTTTCTTTATAATTATGAAATTTGTATAAAGCATTTCTGTAGCATAGCTATTTTAAACCTTTATTATACAAATTGTAAGTGGCGTTTTTAAAGAAAAAGCACTAAATTTATGTCGTTTTTTGGTGCTTTTTACCAGACCAAAAATCGGTTTATTCCTGCACATTCTCCCGTTTCCGACATAAGATATATCAACAAAACAAAAAAGGAGTCAAATATGTTTTATTCAAACAATGAAAACTGCGATAAACAGCAGCACGTTCATGAACTTACAGGCAGCACCGCCATTGTGGAGGAATGCGGCGAATGCCACAACCACCGCTTCTGCACCGTATCTGACGAAGCGATTCCCTATGGAGTCAGCCACGTTCATGAGGTAAAGTTCCGCACGGATTTTTCCGACGAGCATTTCCACGAATTTTGCGGAAAGACCGGCCCGGCAATCGAAGTCGGCAACGGAAAACACGTTCATTATATCAAAGCATACACGGAAGAAGAAGACGGACACCGTCACGTCTTCCAGGCGGCTACGCTGATCGATGCGCCGACCGATTTTGAATACTGCGACTAAGGTGTTTTAACACCATGAAAAAACCCCGGAAACATCACTGTTCCGGGGTTTCTTCGAGGAGTTTAGTTATGAAAATGTTAATCTATATAAAGGAAATTTTGTCGAAAGATGCACCGGAAGTATGACCTTTATTCCACAAATCCGGGCTGCTGACTACGATGCTCTGGGAAACGTTATCAGCTCCTTTCGATGGTCTTAGTATACGAAATAATTGTGTCCGAAGTGTGTCAATTTTCGAAAAGCTTTCTAAAATTCGTTTTTTCCTATTTTATATTTCTTTAATAAATCAATTTTTTTGTTTAGATTTTCCCTGCATTTACTGGTGGGATTCCAAAAGGAACCAGCCCAGCCGTTCGGTTTCCTCCGACGCAAGACTGTTCTGCAGTGTGATCTTCCCCTTCTCTCCGGACGGATTGCACAATCCGCACTCCTTTAACCTGCGCTGCGTCTCGCGCGCTGTCCCCTCGCCGCCGTCGAATACCAGCACTCTGCTTCCGAGCACCTTCTGGATCATCCCGCGCACGAACGGATAATGCGTACAGCCTAAAACAACGCAGTCTACCGGCTTTTCCTTATAAGGCGCAAACAGCTCACGCAGAAACCGTTCAAGCTCTGCGCCGTCCAGTTCGCCCCGCTCTACAAATTCCACGAGCCCCGGACAGGGAAGCGGCAGAATGTCCGCCTCCGTCTCGAATTTCTGCATCAGCGCATGGAATTTCTCCTCCCGAAGCGTCATCGGCGTCGCCATGACGAGCACGCGCGGGTATTCCCTTGCGTGAACTGCCGGCTTTAACGCCGGCTCGATGCCGATGACCGGCATATCGGCATATTCCCTGCGAAGAATATTGATTGCCGCGCTCGTCGCCGTATTACACGCAACTACAAGCGCCTTTACGTTCTGTGAAACCAGATATTCCGCATCCGCGCAGGTGAGCTTCTGCACCTCCCCAAGCGTCTTCGTCCCATAGGGCGCATTCTTTGAATCTCCGAAAAATATATAATTCTCATTCGGCATCCGCGCCACCAGTTCACGCAGCACGCTGATTCCGCCGACACCGGAGTCGAATACGCCGATCGGACACTGTGTCTTATCCATATAAGCCTCCAAATTTATTCCTCCCAGACCGCCGCACTTCCCCGCTCCGTGCGTGTGACAAGCAGTCTGTGCTCAATCTGTTCTTTTAATTCTGTGACATGCGAAATAATTCCCACCAGACGGTCGTCTCCCGCCAGCCCGGAAAGCACTTCAATCGCCTGCTTTCTCGAATGCGCGTCGAGCGAGCCGAAGCCCTCGTCGATGAACATCATGTCCAGATGTACCGCTCCCGCCTCGCGGATGGCGATATCCGACAGCCCGAGCGCCATCGCAAGCGCTGCGAGGAATGATTCCCCGCCGGAAAGCGTCTTGATATCGCGCTCGCTGTCCGTGATGAGACTGTACACGGCAAGATCCAATCCTTCGTTGGACTTTTTGCCGCCCTGCCCGGTCTCCTTTAACTTTAGCATATACTGATGTCCGCTCATCGTCAATAGCCGCTTGTTCGCCTCATGAATCACCCGGTTGAAATACTGTCTCTGGATATACGTCTCGAAATCGATCTTTGCAGAACCGGGCAGCCTTCCGTCCGCCGTGCGGTAGAGACTCTTTATCACCTGATCCTGCTGCTTTAGCTTCTCCTTTTTCTCCAGATACGCCCGGCAGTTTTTAAGCACGGCAGCGTCCGTCTCATATGCCGTATGCAGCTTAAGAAGCGCATCACGAAGCGCTCCCTGCTCCTGTTCCACCTGCGCTGCCGCCGTCTCCCATTCTGCGGTATCCGTCTCTTCCTTGCCCTCGGTCGCCTTTTTAAGCGCCTCGAGCTGTCCCTGATTGTTCAAAGAACGTTTCTCAAAATCCTCGGATTCCCGCTCTAACACTTCCTTCTGCTGCTCTGTAAGAAGCGCGTCCCGGTACGCCGCCTCGTCCGAAAAGCCCGCCTGTCTGCGCGCTTCTTCAAAAGCTGCCGCCTCCCGTGTGCATTCCTCTGTAAGTTCCTTTGCCTTTCCGTCCTCCTGCGTCCGCTGCCCCTCGCACCTGTCAATTTCCTCCTTTAATCCGGCAAGCACCTTCTCTTTCTCACGGTAAGCTGTATTTCGCGCCTCTTCTCCGGCGTAGAGTGCTTCCAGTGCCTGCCTTGCCTCGCTTTCCGTCGGATAGGAAAGACCGCTGCGGATGCGTTCGCTCTCCTTCCCGCACTCCTGCCAGTCGCGGCGCAGATTTTCCAGTTCGACCTGCTCCGGGACATTCTCCTGCCTGCCCTGTGCGATTAAAAGCGTAAGCTCCTGTTCCTTCTGTTTCCATGTCTCGAACTCCTGCCGGGCGCGGTCTCTATCCTCCTCCGCCTGCTCGCGTTCTGCCTTTGCCGTATTGACGTCCGCTTCGCTTGCCGCGCCCTCTGCGGGCACGGCGGGATTCGGGTGTTCTGTGGAACCGCACACCGGACATGGCGTATGCTCCTCTAGCTGCTGTGCTAAAATTCCCGCCTGTTCCTTTAAGAAGCTCCTGTATGTCTCCTCATAACGCCTTGCGCTCTCTGAAGCTTCCTTTGTGCGCTTCTCCCATGAACTTCCCGCTCTGGCGCGGCGGTCCTTTGCCTGATCTAGCGCTTCGTTCCATGCGGCAAGCTGACGTTCCTGTTCCTTTTGCTTTTTGCGAAGCTCCGCTTCCTTCTCTGCGAAACGCTCTCCCGCCTGCCGTTCGCGCTCTGCTGCCGCGCTTAGCTGCTCATATGCGGGAAGGCTTTCCTTTAAGCGGTGTATCTGCTCCTTCGCCAGCTCCGACTCTCTCGTCTGCTGTTTCTGGAGCGCCTTAAGCTGTACTTCCTGTTCCTGATACGCGCTGCGCGCGTTCTCTATCCATGCGCCTAACGCCTGCACCGTCTCCTTCGACTGCGCAAGCGCGTCCTCCTTCTCCTTCAGACGGCTCTCCTGCTCCTGTACCTTACCCGCACGAAGCGCCGCCGCAAGCTGCTCCTTCCTTCGTGCCTGTGCAGGCGCTTCCTCGCAAAGCGCCGTCTTGATCTCCTCACATTTTCGCAAGTCTGCGAACAGGCGGTTTACCTCCTTTGCCCGGGTCAGAAGCTCCGTCAGCCGCTCCGCTTCCTTCTGCTTCTGTCTCTGCTTCTCTGCAAGACGTTCCTCCCAGCCGCGCATTTTCTCTACCATTTCCGCAAGCGGAAGCTCTGCAAGCTGCCCCTCCGAGAGCAGCGCATCTTCCTCCGAATGCGGCGCATCTTCCCCCGGAAGCTGTGAATCTTCCCCTGAAAGCAGAAAACCTTCCTCCGCCAAAAGTTCCAGGCACTCTGCCCCGGGCAGAAGAATCCTCGCCTGCTCCTGCTCCATCGCACGCTCATTCTCCGCAATTGCATCATCCATGGCAAGCGAGCGCTGCCGCAGTTTCTCCTGAATCCGCCAGTAGCTTCCCGTCCGAAACAGCTTGGAGAAAATCATCTTGCGGTCATCCGACTTCGCATAGAGCAGCTTTAAGAAGTCACCCTGCGCAATCATGACAATCTGTGTGAACTGATCCTTTGTCAGTCCGACGATCTCCTCAATCTTCGCATCCGTTGCACTCCGCTTCTCCGGAAATACGCTCCCGTCGGGAAGTACAAGCTCCACGCCCGCCGGAACCTTCTGTTCCTTTCTCTTACCGTTTTTTAGCTGCTTTGTAATCCTGTATTCCGGGTTCCTTCGCACGCGGTAAGACGCATCCGCATAGGAAAAGGAAAATTCTACATATGTCTCGTCCGCGGGCTTAGCGTACTGACTGCGCATCATCGCTCCGTTTCGCTCTCCGCCGCTCGTCTGGTTATAAAGCGCATAGGTGATTGCGTCAAAAATCGTCGTCTTGCCCGCCCCGGTATCTCCGGTAATCAGGAACAAGCCGCCGCGCTGCTTTGTAAAATCGATCTCCGTCCTGCCTGCATAGGAGCCGAACGCGGACATCACAAGCTTTTCCGGTCTCATGCCTCTTCCTCCCCTTCCTGCGCGATTACCTGACGCATCATCGCCTCCTCCTGCTCCGTCATTTCCCGCCCGTTCATTTCAGCGAAAAACTTTCCGAACGCCTCATATGGATCGATTTCCACAAGCTCCTCCCCGGAAAATTCTGCCAGCTTTCTCGTGCGTGCATTGTCGATCCTGATCTCAAGGATATGGTCAAAACGCTCCTCCAACTGCTCCTTCGGCTGATACGCCTCGACATCATCCGTCAGCGTAATGCTCACAAAATCGTGGCAGACCTCTTCGCCCGCAGCGTCTAAGATTTCCCGCAGCGTTCCGGTAAGCTTTCTCACTCGCCGCATCGGCCGCAGTGAGCGCTCCCGCACAAGCGGCTTCTCCCCCTTTTTGCCAAGCTCCACTACCGTAACGCTCTTCTCATCCCCTGCCTCGCTCACCGAGTACTGCAGCGGCGTTCCGCAATAGCGGTACATCTCGCCGCCGATCTGCTGCGTCTTATGGATATGACCGAGCGCCGCGTAATCGAAGGGCGCCAGTACAGACACATCCACATTCTCGATTCCGCCGACATAATGCACCTCGGAATCGCTGACCTGCGGCTCCTTTTTGCCTGCCGTGTAGAACTGGTGGCTCAGCAGGACATTGCGCCTTTTGGTGTCAATTTCCTCTCTGGCAAGCAGCGACCGGACCGCCATATCATAGCCCGTTATCTCCTCTGCAAAAAGCTGCCGGACGTAGCCGGGCTTTACAAATGGCAGCAGATAGAAATCGACCGGACCGTAGCCGTCAGAAAGCGTCACCCGCAGAATCCGCTCTCCCTCCCGCATCGGAGGCGTCCCCGCGATATACACCTTATGCTTTGACAAAATGTCGCTTGCAAAGTCAAGCCTTCTTGCGCTGTCGTGATTTCCGGCAATGATAAGTACCGCAGGCTGCGGCTCCATGGCGCAAAGCTCTGTCAGAAATTCATCAAAAATTGAGACAGCCTCCGCCGACGGCACGGGCCCGTCATAAATATCTCCCGCAATGAGCACGGCGTCCGGCTGTTCCTCCTTCGCAAGCGCCGCAATCTGTGCAAAGATATCGCGCTGCTCTGCCCCGAGATTGTAGCGATGAAGCTGCTTTCCAATATGAAGATCCGATAAATGAAATAATTTCACGATATTTCCTCCCGAAAAAGAGTTTTCCCGTTTTTGGAGCCGGTCCATACGGTAACGCAGGCTCTTCCATATATTTTACTACAAGACAAAATAGTTTTCATCTGCCGCTATTCATGTTATAATAATTTAAAGTTAGTTTTGGTAGATACTGGAGGTGACATCAAATGGAACAGCAACAGGCTTTATTCGGCAACTACAAATATTGTGAAGAATGCAGGAAACCTCTGCCTTTAACCTACAGTGCAGCGCTCTGCCCAAGCTGTACCGAGCAAAAGCTCTTCCGCGAGGTAAAGGAGTATATCCGGACAAACGACGTCACAGAGTACGACGTTGCTGAACACTTTAACATTCCCCGCCAGCGCGTAAAGCAGTGGATCAGAGAGGGGCGGATTGAATATAAGGACAATCACCTGAATACCATCAGTATGCACTGCGTCAAGTGCGGCGCACCGATCACATTCGGCACGCTATGCACCAAATGCCTGCGCCTGCAGGGTTCCGCCGGATATTCCGCCGGTCCCGGCAAGGCCGAGGACAGCCGTATGCGCTATCTGGACGATCCTAAGAAATAATTCTGTCTATAAAAAGTGCCTGTGGTTCGGTTTGAAAGCCGGATCACAGGCATTTGTTTCTTATTTACTTAATGACCATACGCGGATACTTTACCATGACCTCATCGAGCATGTCCTCGTCCGGCTCAAACTCATAACGGTTGATGCCCTTCTCTCCCTTGAAGATAAGCTCGTAAATCTTCGCGCCGGCTTCTCCCGATGTGAGATCCTTATACGGAAGATTCTTGTCGTTCTCGTATTTGTAAACGCTGCGTTCTCCCTTCGGCGCAATCGTAAGCACATCCTCCATGGAAACTCTGCCAAGCCCTTTTCTCTTGCGCTTCGCCTTGATCTTTGCAAAACGAAATTCCCCGTCATAATATGTATATTCATATTCAATATCCGAGCGGAACGCCTGAAAATACCATAGAACCGCAAAAATAACCGCAGGAATCAGGAAGATGACCGGCACAAATATCGCCAGCACAAACGACACGCACGCCAGTACGAACCACAGCATATTCAGAACCTTCTTCAACGTCGATCTCTTTCTCGGAACAATTACTAATTTTTCATGCATCACAGACCTCTTTCCGCGCACGGTTGCCGCGCGCTCGTTCGTGGATCAATCCACCGTCCTTTTATTTTATCATGTATCTTTTTCGCAGAAAAGCCCTTTTGGATATTTTTCCAAATTTTTAGAATGTTTAAAAAGTTTTATCTTGACATTACGGGTCCCTTCATGTAAAATAAATTTCTGTGAGACGCCCAGTTAGCTCAGTTGGTAGAGCAGAGGACTGAAAATCCTCGTGTCTCTGGTTCGATTCCGGAACTGGGCATTCTTACTTCTGCGGGTGTAGTTCAATGGTAGAACACCAGCCTTCCAAGCTGGATACGTGGGTTCGATTCCCATCACCCGCTCTTTTCATGTCTGAGATTTTATGTTTTTTTCATTCTTTTTCCCTTTTTTCCAGCTTTTATCTGTGTTATCCTTAGTAATAGTTTATAAGAAACAGGGGTATCTACTATGGAAAAGAAAACAGATTTTAAAGCACTCTCGAACAAAGCAAAAGCACAGTATATCTGGGACTATTATAAGTGGCCGATCGTTCTGACTGTCGCCATCGTCTCTTTTGTCGTCTATATGATTTATCACTATGTAACTTACCGCGAACCGTTCTTAAATGTCATCATGATCAACTGCAACGATTCCATCTCTGCAACCGCCGACGGCTTCGATGAATTTCTGACGGAATACGGGTATGACCCGAAGGAATCACCTGTTTCGCTCTCCTCATCCCTTCATTTCTCCGAGGGCGAATATTCCATGTCCTACAATGACTATCAGGTGCTCACAATGATGATCGCGGCAGGCGATCAGGATCTCTTTTTCGGAACCGGGAACGTCTTTACGGATTATGCAGAGCAGGGCGCATTAATTGACCTCTCGACCGTCCTTCCGGCAGAGCTGCTGGAACAATATCAGGATTCCCTGCTCTACTCGACGGACGGCGGAGAGGCCGATTCCTACCCATGTGCAATTGAAATTACCGACAATGCATGGTTAAAAAAGAACAACTATTACGATACCTGCTATTTCGGTATTTTTTATCAGAACCATAACTTAGAGGCATCGGTGCAGTTTGCCGAATTTCTGCTTGGCTATGATTCCAAATAAGCGTTTCCCCGCCCGGCAGTCCTTTCTATTGCAGCACAACCACCGAATACTGCGGCAGCGTGAGCGTACCGTCCGTAAGAACGGGTGCTTCTGCCGTCGTAAGCAGCGCTCCGCAGATTTCCGTTGCGCCCATCTGTGACAGATCGACTTCTTTCGTCTCCTCTGACAGATTTATGACCAGCACAACCTCTTCATCCATATACGCTTTGGTGATGACGCAGACAGATGCATCCGAAAGGCTTTCTTCGTAAGTTACCGTTCCATGCGTGATCGCCGGATAGCTGTTGCGGAGCTTTATAGCCTCCTTTACGAACGAATAGATCGAATCGCCGTCCTCCTGCTGCTCTGCGAGGCTGTCATATTTCATCTTAATATCATCCATATCCGCCGGACCTTTGCACATCCCCGCCGTACCTTCGTCCATCGACCAGTACATCGGCGCGCGCTTATTCTCATCCTTGCCGGAGCCCTTCATGCCAAGCTCTTCGCCGTAATAGAGGAAGCTGCTTCCAGACATCAGAAGGTTTAACGCCTGTCCGATTTTCGTCTGATTCTCACTGTAATCCCCCGAATAATATCCCGCGCTTCTTCCCATATCGTGATTGGTGTAGAACGGCGCGTCAATATAGCTGTCACTGTAAGGTGCAATCGTCTCCTGCAGATTTACAAGCGCTTTGCCGTAAGCAGCAGCTCCGCTGGAGCCTTTCACCGCACTGGCGATGATACCGTCCTTATCCGCAAACGCGAAATCAAAACAACTGTCAATTCCACTCTCGTAATACTGCGCGTACGTCGGCAGATCGTTCCAGACCTCCGCCACGATGTACGCATCGTCCTTTTTCTCCTTTACCATGGTATTAAACCAGGACAAAATCTCAACATTGCCTTCAATGTTTCCCGACTCGTACTCCTTCGCCGCATCCAGACGGAACCCGTCCACGCCCTTATCCAGCCAGAAATCTACAATCCCCGCAAATTCCTCGCGAACCGCCTCGCTGTCCAAGTTAAGATCAGGCATCTCGCTCCAGAACTGGGCTTCATAGTACCAGTCTGTACCGTCAAGTTCACAGTAGCCGCCCCCGTTCTCCCTTGAAAAATGATAATAGTCCACATACGGGCATTCCGCTGCGTCCGGCTCCGCCCCCTCGGGCAGATTCCTTAAGTATTCCGCTGCCGTTTGAAACCACTCGTGCTGTGTGGACGAATGATTCATGACAAGGTCGATGATGACATGGATTCCCCGCTCGTGACACGCCTCCACAAATGCGTCAAAATCCTCCATCGTACCGTATTCGCTGTCGATCGCGCAGTAATCTGTCACATCATACTTGTGATAGGTCGTCGACGGCATGACAGGCATCAGCCAGATTCCGTCGCAGCCAAGGTCTGTATCTGTCGCCGGATCGCCGTCATTGATGTAATCCAGCTTTTCTGTCAGACCCGCCAGATCTCCGATTCCGTCTCCGTCGCCGTCATAAAAGCTGTAGACGAACACCTCATACCATGTACGGTAGTTATCCTGCGATATCTGGGGCTGCGCCGTATTGAACTCCTGCATCACAGACAGCGCGGTCGCCCCCGCTGCAGCTTCGTCCTGCGCTGTTTCTTCTCCTGCCTTCTCCGTTCCCCCGGAAGCTGCGCCGGCAGCAGCTCCCGCCGCGTTTTCCGTGCCTGCGGGCGCTTCCTCTCCTGCGTCCGCCGTCCCGCACGCCGTACTTCCAAGAAGCATTGCGCCGCACAGCAGCAATGCAAGGCTTCGTTTTACATTCTTTCCATTCTCCTTCACGTATCTTCCCTCTCTTTCATAGTCATCGCTCATTTTATCATGTGCAAAGACGGCACATGATCGGCATTCGCCGTTCATCAATCCTGCAAGCAGGTTGACTCTCTTGCGCTCATTTTATCATACATGAAATTTGATTTTTTCTCAACCTTGTCTTGCCTGTGCGTTCTTTCCTGCAATCCGTTGCTTACCGCCGTCTGAAATCCGCAATTACCTTGACGAGCTGAATGCACACGGTCGGCAGCACCGCCATAAGAAGAATCAGCCCAAGAGCGCCTCCCGAAAGCTGCTCCACGGCAAAGAGCTTCTGCAGCGGCGGTACGAACAGCACCGCGCCAAGCAGCATTGCGCCGAGCACGAACGCGCCGAGGCTGTACCAGTTTCCCGCAAAACCGATTTTAAAAATGGAATGTCTGCTGCGGCAGTTAAAGCCGTGGAACAGACGCGCAAGCGTGAGCGTCGCAAACGCCATCGTGCTCGCTGCCGCCGCGCTCACCGAAAGTCCCGCATAGAAAGAGACCATGGTACAGGCAGCGATCAATCCGCCCTGCACGAGCAGCAGCGCCATAAATTTCCCGCTCAGGATGCCCGCCTTGGGGTCTCTTGGCTTTTCCGCAAGCACATCATTTTCCATCGGCTCCATGCCGATTGCAAGCGCCGGAAGCGAATCGGTCAGAAGATTGATGAACAGAAGATGCACCGGTGCAAACGGAACCGGAAGCGCCGCAATCGACGTATAGAGCACCGCCATGATTCCAGCTATATTTCCCGAGAGAAGAAACAGGATGGCATTCTTAATGTTCTTGTATACATTTCTGCCGTTTGCCACCGCCTTGATGATCGTCGCAAAGTTATCATCGGTCAGAATCATGGACGCGGCGTCCTTCGACACCTCCGTTCCGGTAATTCCCATTGCAACGCCGATATCTGCGGCTTTTAGCGCCGGTGCGTCATTCACGCCGTCCCCGGTCATCGATACGATGCGCCCCTTGCGCTGCCATGCCTCGACAATACGTATCTTGTTCTCCGGCGAAACGCGCGCGAACACCGCAATATGTTCAATCAACTGGTCGAGCTCCTTGTCTGTCATAGCGTCTAATTCCGTGCCGACCATCGCGATATCTCCCTCTCCGAAGATGCCGATTTCTTTCGCAATGGCGGTCGCCGTGATCTTGTGATCGCCTGTAATCATTACCGGACGGATTCCCGCACGCTTCGCATCCGCCACCGCTGCCTTCGATTCCTCGCGCGGCGGGTCGATCATCGCCACAAGCCCAAGGAAGGTATAATCGCGCTCGCCTTCCAGCGTGAGCGTTTCGTCTTTCTCCATGTTCCTGTAAGCAAACGCAAGCACACGTAAGCCCTGCCCGGAAAATTCCAGATTTTTCTGTTCAATCTCCGCCCGGTCGCGTTCCGTCAGCGGACGCACGCCCGATTGATCCCAGATCGAACAGGTCCGGTCTAAAAGCACGTCAAGCGCTCCCTTTGTGAGCAGGGTCGGCACGCCGTGCAGCCTGTATTTTGTACTCATCAGCTTGCGGTCGGAGTCAAACGGCAGTTCCTCAAGACGCGTCATTTCCTCCCGGAAGAAATTGTCGTCGATCCCCGCCTTGCGCACCATCTCAAGAAGCGCAGACTCTGTCGGGTCGCCGATGACCTTTCCGTCATCCGTCCGCGAATCATTGTTCAGAATCGCGTCATACATCAGATAACGGTGAAGCTGCTGCTTTACATCCAGCCGCTCCGGTGCGAATGTTTCATGATCCAGATAAATCTGCTTCACAGTCATCTTATTCTGTGTGAGCGTACCCGTCTTATCCGAGCAGATGACCGATACGCAGCCAAGGCTTTCGACCGCTTTCAAATCCTTGATGATCGCATTTTCACGCGCCATCTTCTGCGTTCCCATCGCCTGTACGATGGTGACGATAGAACTGAGTGCCTCCGGAATTGCCGCCACGGCAAGCGCTACGGCAAACATCAGCGCGTCAATCAGTTCCATCCTCCGGTAGAGAGACAGACCGAACACCACCGCGCAGATGACCAGGATAATCATTGCCAGCTTCTTCCCGAAATCATCCAGCGAAATCTGAAGCGGCGTCTTTTTCTCCTTTGCCGCATTCAAAAGCCCCGCGATCTTACCGATCTCCGTGTCCATACCGGTTCCTGTCACAATGACGTTCGCCCGTCCGTAGGTGACGAGACTTCCCGAATAGACCATGTTCACGCGGTCCGCCAGCGCCGTCTCCTGTTCCATGACGCACTCTGTTTTATCCACATTTGTAGATTCCCCTGTGAGGGAGCTTTCATTGACCTGAAGCGAATAATTGTGCAGAATCCGTCCATCCGCCGCCACGAGATCGCCCGCCTCAAGCAGCAGGATATCGCCCGGTACGACCTCCCTTGCCGGAATCTCCATCTTCGTCCCGAAGCGCAGCACCTTTGCATTCGGCGAAGAAAGATTCTTTAAGCTCTCCAGCGATTTTTCCGCCTTGACATACTGTACCGTTCCAAGTACCGCATTCAAAACGATGACAACAAGAATGACCAGCGTACTCTCCATATTCCCGGAGAACGCGGAAATCACTGCTGCAACGATTAGAATTGCCACCAGAAGGTCTGCGAACTGCCCGAGAAAAATCTCAGGTACGGTCCGCTTCTTCCCCTCCGCGAGAACATTCTCGCCGTACTCCGCCAGACGCTCCTTTGCTTCCTCTTCCGTCAGACCGTTTTCGGTCGTCGCCATGCTCTTTAGCACGTCATCTGTAGAAATCTGATACCATTCTTTCATAAGAAACCTCCATTAAAAAAATGAGACTTCCAGCGCAAGTACACAGATTGTGCAGCATGCGCTAAAAGTCTCATAACCATGAAATAAAATCAGTGGTATGCAGCGCCAGACCAAAAGGCCGCGTATGTTGACGCTGCATTTCTTACTACTCCCTTTTAGCTATTTTATTTTAAGGATTGTTTAGAGTATAACGAGCCGCGCCCGCGCTGTCAATCCCCATCCCGGAACCTTAACATATCTTTTACCTCAATGCCATCTCTCATATGGATTTCCGCGCTTCCTCTCTTCCTGCCGCGGGGCACTCATCCCGGAATACGCCGCCTGCCGTTTTGTGTGTCCCTCCGCCGCCTTTTCCCGTTTTCCGGCGCAGGAGAGCAGAACCAGAATTTCATGTGCAAGCAGCGGCATGGAAGCGAGCACCAGAAGCTTTACCCACTCGAACACGCTGAGCTTACAGGTTCCGAACAACGTGATAAAGTATGGAATCTCCGTGACTAAAAGCTGCAGACCAATCCCCACAAAGACCGCCACGATCATCAGGCGGTTCTCCAGATGATTCATCCGGAACAGGGACGTCTCCACATCCCGCATTCCGATTGCATGGAAAAGCTGCGCCATCCCAAGCACCGTGAACGCATAGGTCTGACAACGGTTTAAGATTTCCGATTCGGCAAGGAGCCCTCCGATTCCCTCCGGCGTGACCGGCAGTCCCGCCTGCAGGAGCATTCCCACCGGGTACTGCAAAAACGCAGTCATGCTGATGATTGCAATGAGCACGCCGTAAAAACAGGTGCATCCCCAGCCGCCGCCTGCAAAGAGGCTCTCCTTGCCGTCACGCGGCGGACGGTCCATATAGCTCTTATTTTCCTCCTCATCGATGCCCAGCGCTAACGCCGGAAGCGAGTCCGTAATCAGATTGATCCATAAAATATGGCTGGACTTTAACGGGGCGGCAAGCCCCATCGCCACCGCTGCAAGCATCGTGATGATCTCACCGAAATTCGAAGACAACAGAAAGAGCACCGATTTGCGGATATTCTCATAAATGCTTCTGCCCTGCGCGATTGCACCTGCAATCGTGGCAAAGTTATCATCCGTCAGAACGATATCGGCAGCGTTTTTCGCCACATCCGTTCCCGACATTCCCATTGCGATGCCGACGTCCGCGGATTTCAGCGACGGCGCATCATTGACGCCGTCCCCGGTCATCGCGGTAATTTCCCCGCATTTGCGGCAGGCGGAGACAATCCGCACCTTATGCTCCGGCGAGACATGCGCGAACACGCTCGTTCCTGCGATCCGTCCGGCAAGCTCTTCCTCATCCATATGCTCTAACTCTTCCCCGGTGATGCACTCCTCCTTATCCTGCGCAATTCCAAGCTGACGTGCAATCGCAAGCGCTGTATCCGCCCGGTCTCCGGTAATCATGATCGTGCGCACGCCTGCGCGGCAGAACTCCCTGACCGCCTCCGCCGCCTCCGGACGAATCGGGTCCTCCATTCCCGCAAGCCCCAGAAACGTCAGCCCGTTCTCCTCGATTCCCGAGACGTCCTCGCGCATTCCAAGCGCAAGCACCCGGAGACCGCCCGCCGTCATTGCCGACAGCCCTTTTAAAATCTGCTTCTTTACCGCCGGTGTAAGCGGCGTCTTCTCCCCGCCGTTTAAGACGTAACGGCACCGCTCCAATATCTCGTCCGGCGAACCCTTCGTGTAAGAAATCCTGCGGCTGCCCTCCCGGTGTACCGTCGTCATCATCTTCCGGTCCGAGTCAAAGGCAAGCTCATCCACGCGCGGAAGCGTCTTCTCAAGCGTTTCCCGCTCGATTCCAAAACGCGCCGCCATATCGGCAAGCGCCAGCTCCGTCGGATCGCCCCGGCGCTCTCCGCCGTGCAGCGAGGCGTCGTTGCAAAGTACGAAGCCGCGTATAAAGTGACGTTCCAATTCCGGCTGCAGTTGTTCGGTCTCAAGCACCTTTCCGTTTACATAACATTTCGTCACGGTCATGCGGTTCTGCGTCAGCGTTCCCGTCTTATCCGAACACACGACACTGACACAGCCCAGCGTCTCTACGCTCGGCAGCCGCTTCACGATCGTATGTACCTTTACCATCCGTGAGACCGACAGCGCCAGCACCATCGTCACGATTGCGGGAAGTCCTTCCGGGACTGCCGCCACGGCAAGTGAGATCGCCGTAATGAGCATTTCCGCGATATCCCGTTTCTGCAATACCGCGATAAAGAACAGTAGGAGGCACAGGAAAATGGATACAGTGCTAAGGACCTTGCCCAGATCGGCAAGCCGTTTCTGCAGCGGCGTCATCTGCGTTCCCACATTCTTTAACATTCCGGCTATCTTTCCGATTTCCGTGTCCATGCCGATTGCCGTAACCATACCTTCGCCGCGCCCGTATGTCACGTTCGTGGACATATAGGCGAATTTGTGCTCCGCTGTATCTTTTGATACCGGAACAGATTCGCCCGTCAGCGCGGATTCCTCAATCTTTAAGTTGACCGCCTCCACCAGCGTGAGGTCCGCCGGCACCTGACAGCCCGCCTCAAGCACGACGATATCGCCTGGAAGGAGATCCGCAGCGGGAATCTCCTTAATCTCTTCCCCTTCCCTGATCAGGGCATGCGGGCTTGTCATCGCTTTGAGCGCATCCAGCGCTTTCTTCGCCTTTCCCTCCTGAATCACGCCGACAACTGCATTGAGCAGGACGACCGCCAGAATGATCATCGTATCGCCGTATTCCCGCAGGAACAGGGAAATAACCGCCGCCACGAAGAGAATAAAAATCAGCGGATCGTTCAACTGCTCTATGAAGCTCTCCGCGGCTGATTTGCGCTCCTCGTCCTCGAGCACATTCTTTCCCCGTTCTCTGCCATCTGTCCGATATTGCTCTTCCATTTTCGCGCCCCCATCGTCAAAGATTCCAAACAAAAACCGCCTTTTGCGCGGCGGTTTCTGCTGCTAACTCATCTTATGAGAGCATGGACAACTTTATTCCAAATATTGTCTTTCCAATTCCATTACAGGCATAGGTCTTGCAAAATAGTACCCCTGAAAAACATCACAGCCAATATCAAGCAGCCTTGTAACCTGATCTTTTGTCTCAACTCCTTCTGTGACGGTATTCATTTCCAATGTCCGGGCAAGATTCGCGACGCTTCTTATAATGCTCCAGCTTCGCTCTCCATGATCCGTCTTTCTCAAAAATCCCATATCGATCTTCATGACGTCGACTATGATATCCTTGAGCATACTTAAGGAAGAATAACCGCTTCCAAAATCGTCAATTTCAATTTCAAAGCCAAAATCACGCAGCTTCTGCAGCAGTCCCATCTGCTTTTCCGCCTCTTTCATCAGAACCGTTTCCGTAATCTCGATTTTTAAATTTTCCGGCTTGATCTCATATTTCTTCACAAGCCCCGTAAACGCTTCATATAGATCCGTGTAATAAAAATCTTTTCCGGAAACATTTACCGAGATATACAAATCTTCCCTTCCCTGCTCCTTCCATTTCCGCAGCACCTGCGCCGCCTGATCCCATACGAACAGATCCAGCCGGCTGATCAGACCGCTCTCCTCTAACACCGGGATAAAGTCCGCCGGGGAAATCATTCCCTCCTTGGGATGAATCCACCTTACAAGCGCCTCCGCACCCAGCATTCTGCCTTCCCCTGTCATCTGCGGCTGCAGATATATACAGAACTGCGACTCTTCCAGCGCATATTGAAATTCACCCAATATCCTGCGCTTTATCAGGGATTCCTGCAGCAGCTTATCATCAAAATAAGTGATGCAGCAATCATAATCGTCCTTGATCTCATCGACTGCGATTCTCGCCTTTTCACACATTGTATTCACAGGCTCCGTATTATCCCTGATCTCATACACGCCTGCACAGATATGCATGTGGTATAAAAAAGTGCTGAACTTTTTCTGGAGTTCATTGAGATACGCCGTCATTTGCTCCTCACTGTAATTATCCTTCTCTATCAGTATGCCGAACTCGTCGCCCGCCAGCCTGCCGTACACGCAAAATTGCCCGGCCGCCGCCTTAAGCATATTCGCCTGCTCCACGAGAACCTTATCGCCCTGTTCCACGCCGAACAGTTCGTTATAAAATTTGAACCCGGAAATATTCGTGCAGAGCAAATAGTACTGTTTGCCGCTTCTCCGTAATACTCTGCCTACCTCCTCTATGAAGAAATCATGGTTGTAGACATTTGTAAGCGAGTCTCTCGTCATACGGGTATTCTCCCGCTCGAGACGGTCGGTCGCGATCTTCGTTATGATTGCGCCGAATATAATAATGCCAAAACAGAACGTGTAGTTCAGATAGTAATAATAGCCTTCCCCCTCCACCGCAATCATCGGTCCATGGCGCAGACTCCAATTCCGCAGCACCATAAAAAGTACAAATTCCATAATCGGGAAAACGTAAATCCTTCTTTTCCTGGTGAACGGATTAAAATACATAAGCGTACACACTGCGACCAGAATTGCCTGAAATCCAAACTCCCAGCCCAGCATGACAACCGACACGATGACAAACAAACATATTTCCACATGAACAAGAATCGTCGCGACCCTGTAATATTTTTTGCTTACAAGCACTTCCATTATCGCGTAGAAAATGACGCTGCCGAAATTATATAGTTGCAAGACCGTGATTCCGCTGTACGTAAAGGCAAGCAGGTAAATCACGTGCGCCAGAAGGGCGGAAATCACGATAAGCTTATATGATTTGCCCATATTCAATACTTCTTTATCCATCGAAACCCCTCAATTACAAATCAAAACCTCTGTTGTGCTGCAGATTCTTCCATAAACGCCAGAAGGGAGACGCCGCAGCCTCTCCCTTCTTCTTTATTCCAGCACAAATCTGCGGATGACGTCTCTTAAATTCTCCACGCATGCGTAGCATTCGGAAACCATGTCATGTGTAGTTCCCGTCTTCTGCACCATATCGCTTGTCTTCTCCGCGATATCAGATACGCCCACAGAAGATTCTCCTACCGTGGAATTGATACCGCCAAGCGCCTGCGCGATCGCCTCGATGGAATTTGCAAGTCCCTCCATCGCGTCACGCACACCGTCCATACTCACCTTATAGGTATCTGCATCCTTCTGGTACTGCTCGCTCACCTGCTCAAATTCCTTGTACTCCGTCAGCACCGTATCTTCGAGGAAACCTGTCGTCTCCTCCAGACAGTCCGCCATATTGGAAACCGCCGCATTGACAGCCTCCACAATTGTGCCGATATCCTTGATTGCCTTTGACGTCTGATCCGCCAGACCGCCGATCTCCGTTGCAACAACTGCAAATCCGCGTCCTGCTTCTCCTGCCCGCGCCGCCTCAATGGAAGCGTTTAAGGCAAGCAGGCTGGTCTGCGAGGAAATCTCCATAATCGTACCCGTAAGCTCGTTGATCTTCTCCACAGCCTTCGAGCCTTCGATTGCCTCCTCAGCCTTGACCTTGACGTTATTGTACATATCCATGGTCTTCGCGCTGGCTGCCACGGTTCTCTCCCGCAGATTGCTTGCGCGCTCCATGACCTCCTCAGACATCTGCGCACCGTGCGCCGCCATATCGTTGATATCGTCCGCCCCTGCCTTGATGACGTTGATATTCTCGTTGATCGTGACTGTCGTAGCCGCTGTCTCCTCCATGCCTGCTGCAAGCTGCTCGCTGGTCGCGGAGTTATCCGAACACATATGATCCACCGTCTGCGTAATCTCCTGCAGACCGTCGACGTTCTCCGTAATCTGGGTACTTGCCGCGTCAATATCCGCTATCATCTGTCTTAAATTCTTGCGCATAAGATGTACGGAACGCGCCATCTCGCCGGTCTCATCCTTCCGGGAGCGCAGCTTCGAACTGTGCGGGCTGTGTCTGAAATCCAGTCTCGCCGTAGCGTCGATAACGTCGGTAAGCTTCTTGATCGGATTGCACAAGAAGATACTTACAATATATCCGATCACGATACAGATGAGAAGGCTCGTACCTGAGAACAGAATGAGCTTTTTCTGCATGTCGCTCACCGGCTCCATAATCTCGTCCTCATCGGCTGTCACGACAACAATCTGCTTTCCGTTCGTAATCGCATACGCCGCATACTTCGTGGTTCCCTTGAACTCATAGCTTACCACCTCGTCAGCCGGAACCTGTCCGCTCTTTAACTTCTCAACAACGCCGAGTATCACCTCATTCTCTACCGGCTGACCGATCTTATCGGCAGTCGGATGATACAGCATCGTTCCATCCGCATCGACCAGATACGCATAGGAGGATTCCACGCCCTCCATCTTAACGTCGCCTAACAGCTCTCCATATTGTTCCGAGCTTATCATATCCGCCGGAATCTGATCCAGCACATCCGCCGACAGCTCCGCCATACTGAGTACATAATTCGCTCCGACGTTCCCGATTGCCGCCTTAGACTCAATACTCGCATTCACCATCACTCCAAATACCGCCAATACCACGACAAAAATCGTCAAAAGCGTAACCTTTGCTGAAATGGAATGAATAAATGTTACTTTCTTTGTTTTCTCCATTGTCTTCTCTCCCGTTCCCCATTGCTTTTTCCGTCCGTTTCCCTGACGGACGTGCAAAAACTGCTTCATCTGATACTTTCGTATGTATATTATTTTAGCACAACTCGGAAAATAAGAAAACACTTAATAAAATAAAAAAGAATCCTGCCCGGCAGGGCTTTTTGCTCTATAGGGATCAATACTTTCACGCATCACAACAACACGGTATTTCCTATATAGAGGAACAAAGTGTGCTTCGCACACTCTCGCGAATCTACTTCAGCTTACATGTGAAGCACACTTTGCCGCGCCCGAGCGGTGCCGTTTACGGCTATCTACAACTCCGCGAGGTGCGCATCTGTGCACGCAGTGCTTTTCTGCAATAGGACGCAATTTCCTATTGCAGAAAAAAGCGTTGACATATCTCCTATGTCAACGCTTGGTAATGGGCAGAGGTGGATTCGAACCACCGAAGCAATTTGCAGCAGATTTACAGTCTGTCCCCTTTGGCCACTCGGGAATCTGCCCATTTGTCAATTTTGTCCTGACGAAAACAAATTATAGCATACTGTCAGTAAATGTGCAAGCACAAAATATCCGGTTTTAAAAACAACCTTCTACAAATTGGCAAGCGCTTCCAGATCGAACCCAAGGAGCTTTGCCAGAAAATACGTCACCGCAATCGGAAGGATAAAGAGCACCGGCGCCAGCAGGCGCACCACATTATCGTTGCTCTTATCGTAGTCGCAGAACGCTTTCCCCGGGTCCCCCGTGTAATAAAACCAGAGCATATGGGGCAGCTCCCTGGAACCGGCATGTACGCTCTTCTTATATTTCCTGCCGTCCACCTCATAGACGTAAGTCGCATGATATACCCTGTCGCTGTATTTTTCCCCTCTTTCATACCAGGAACTGATTCTTGTTCCCAGAGCAGTGCGCTTTTCTTCGATTGCCGCTTCCTTCTTCTTCTCCCACGCGTCGCCCCGTTTGGCTATCCATCGAAACTCCAGTGCGTAAAGCGCTATGGCAACCGCAGCGACCACAAGCGCCTGAGGATTGGAAAACAGGCGTTTCCACGCGTCAGCCGCCTGATCCGCGTCCCCTCCCAAAAGCTCATTGCCGCCAAATGCGATCTCTGTTCCGAGAAGTACCACAAAAAACGTCACAAATGACTTCGCGGCAATATTCAGACCTGCGCCCCGCACCTCTTTGGACTCCTCGCACACGCCCTGCCCCGGAGCTTTCGGATCATAATACACAATGATTCGATTGCTATAGTCCGTTTCGGGTGCATATGCAACCGTTTTGCGGTACTTATTTCTCCCGACCTCATACTCATATGTGACCGACGTCCCTCCGTCTGCGCGCTCCTCCTTTTTTATCGTAAAAGCCTCTGCACTGGCGCCGCGCCGTTTCGCTTTCCTGATAAAACGCTTTCGCCAGTTTTCCGCAGACTTTTCTCTGCGGAGAAATCCTATGACTCCCACCAGAGCCGCACAGGCAAACGCAACCATTGTACATATCTCCAACGACATTCTTTTGTACCTCTCTTCTTACGTGTTCTTCTCTCTTGCGCTCATTGTATCATGTGCAAAAGCAGCACATGACAGACATTCGCCGTTCGCCGAACACGCAAGCGTGTTCTTCTCTCTTGCGCTCATTGTATCATATAATCTCCTGTCTGCGCCAGCCCTTCTTTTCGTTGTGCATCATAAGTTTCCCGTCTACGCCAGCCCGCACTTTTTGTACGCCCATCCGAATGCCGCTGCAGCCAGCGCAATATTTGCGCAGATCACTGCCGCACACTCCGCTGTCACATCCACGTGCCCGAGCTGTTCCATGAGCAGGCTCACCTGCTGGGAATAGGTGAACCTTGCCGCCTTGCTTATCGTCTCATTGAACATGGATAACATCGGGCAGAACGCAAATACCATCATCACCGGAACGGTCACGCTCGTTGCCATCATCTGGTTTTTACTCCAGGTTCCGATTGCCGCCCCGATCAGAATCGACGTTAAGCTTCCGACCGCCATCACGAGCAAAAAGGCTGGCAGTTCCTTTCCCGTAAATCCCCCCGCCGCTGCGATCACGCCTGCACCGCATATGCACATCAGCCACACATAGCCGCCGATTCCAAGCAGATATTCTACGGGTCTGACGTTGGACATAAGAAGCACCCGGAGCGTATTCTTTTCCTTCTCCTCAGAGATTATCGACGCCATACAGGTAAGCGGCGCCATCCCGATATACATTGCCGCAAAAAGCTTTGCAAAATAGTGCTCCGGCATACCTTCCATCGCAACAGCATTCTCCATGATGATTGTCACCAACGGAAACATCAAAAACTGTATCAGCACCGTCTTGTTCTTAAAGGTATCCCTGCACTGCTTTTCAAATACAACCGCCACATTCCTCATTTTCCGTTCCCTCCGTTTTCCATCCTCTTTTCTTTCGGGCATTCTTTCCCCTGGCTTTCTTTCCAGCCTCTTTTTCTTTCGGGCATTCTTTCCCCCGGCTTTCTTTCCAGCCTCTTTTTCTTTCGGGCATTCTTTCCCCCCCCGGCTTTCTTTCCAGCCTCTTTTTCTTTATTCAAACTTTCTTCCCGTCAGTTCCATAAAGACGGTTTCCAGATTCGGCTCGGTCGAATGGATTGATTTGATCCGTTCCTGTTCCAGATACTCCGTCAGCGCTGCAGCGGCAGAACCATCGTTGGAAAGCTCCACACATCTGCCGTCGCACAGTGTAATCTTAAGCCTGTTCTGATGATTGTACTTCGCGCAGATCTGTTCCGGGCTTCCATATTCTACGATTCTGCCCTCGTTAAGCAGCGCAATGTTGTCGCACAGCTTCTGCGCCTCCGCCATATTGTGCGTCGTCAGAAACACGGTCGCGCCCCGTTTTTGCTCCTCTTTCATCAGGCGGTGAATCTGTGCCGCTGTCGCCGGGTCAAGTCCGCTGGTCGGTTCGTCCAAAAACAGAATTTCCGGCGCGTTCATCACGGCTCTCGCCAGAAGCAGCCGCCCGCGCATTCCCTTGGAATACTTCAGGACCGGAAGCTTTCTGCTCTCCCACAATCCGACGCGGCGCAGCACATCATCCACCCGGCTCTGCGGTATCTCGTAAAGCTTTGCATACAAACGGAGATTCTCATAGCCGGACAGCCTTTCATACAGCCCGAAATTGTCCAGCATCATCCCGATTTTCCGATAGGTCGCGCCGTCAAGTTTTGCGCTGTCGCACCCGAGAATCGCGGCGCGCCCTTTGGTCTGCTTTAGCTGTCCGGTCAGAATCTTTATCAGCGTCGTCTTCCCCGCGCCGGACGGTCCGAGCAGTCCGAAGATTTCCCCGGAAGCCACCTGATAGCTGACGTCATCCAGCACTGTTTTTTCAGAAAACCGATGTACCACATGCGTGACCTCAACTGCATTCGTCCCTGCCGTATTCCTCTCTGCTGTCTTTCTCTCTGCTGCCTTTCTCTCTGCTGTATTCCTCTCTGCCGCATTCCGCCCCATATTATACATCCTTCTCCTCCTTTAACCTCTTAAGCGCCTCCTCCATTCTGCGGTTCTCTATGCGTTCCTTACACATCGTAACTGCCGTGCTCACTCCTGCGCTTATTCCGAAGCAGAGGAAAAACATCGCCCATGGCTCCCACATGTCCGTCGGAAACCATCCGCATAGGAACACAAGCGCGCTCATCACCACAAGTATCGACAAAAACAAAAACAACGTCCGCCATGTCACGGAAAGCCTTTTAATAATTGCATCCGTACAAAACAGAAATCTTAATGCCGTGATGCACACCGCCACCCCCAAAAACTGCAGCAGTGTCACGACCGGAATCCCATCTGAGCCAAGCGCGAACATGGTCGAATACTCCTTTGCGTCTTCCCCGAACAGGAGGCAGAACACACACAATGCGCTCACCGTGAATCCGAAAATCAAAAGCACCTGACCTATATAAGCAAATATATCTTTTCTCTCTTCCATCTACTTTACCCCCAATCTCTTTTTCAGCGCATCCGCATACTGCCTCGACACCATGAGCTGTTCGCCGTTCTCAAGCGTCACCCGGATTTTCCGGTTTATGTCCGCTTTCAGGGATTTTATGTACTTTAACTGTATCAGGCAGGACTTGCTTGCGCGGAAGAATCCGCATTCTGCAAGCTGCTCTTCCAATTCATACAGTTTAAAATCCGACTCATAGATTTCTTCCCTTGTATACACAAATGTTTTCCGATCCACAGCCTCAAGAAAAATGATTTCTCCCACATCCAGCAGGTAAATTTCCCCGTCTTTCGCGACAGTGAGCTTCCTTTCCATGATCCTAAGCGTCGCCAGAAGCTTTTCAATTTCCGGCGTCAGCCTGCTGCATGAAATTTTAATCTGTGTATCGGTAATCTCCGCATCCACATTGATTTCAATCTTCAACCGTTCTCCTCCTCTCCGTCCGAAACAGGATTGACCGCATCCGGCAAAACGCATCTCCCGTCCCCTTGGCACAATAACCGTAACATACCTTCTTTGCCCCCGCAAGCAGCCGTAACATATCCTGCCATATCCTTACCTGAAATGCCAAAAAGCCCCGGGAAATTTCCCGGGGCCATCCGCCTGTACCATTCGCCTGAGGAAGCCGGACGCCTCCTGCATGTATTTATTTTATATTCGCGTCTCCCGTCGCCGGGTTGTCGATGAGCGTCCCATCCTCTTCAAAGCGCGAGCCATGGCACGGGCAGTCCCATGTGTGCTCTATGGGGTTCCACTTGAGCGCGCAGCCCAGATGCGGACACCGCTTTGTCGTCGGCGTCAGCAGATTCTTCACTGCCTCCCATCCATTTACCAGAAGCTGCGGCGTGAGCATACTGCGGCTCGGCGAAAACACGCTGCTCCATTCATTTTGTATTCCCAGCACCTGATCACACAACAGCCGCGCCGCCGCCATGGAGCCCGTCACTCCCCATTTCCCGAAGCCGGACGCCGCAAAAAGCTCCGGCGTGTGCGCGGAATACTGTCCGACATAAGGAAGCCCGTCAAGGCTCATGCAGTCCTGTGCCGCCCAGCAGTATTTCTCCTGCGCATCCGGATAGCACGCCGTCGCAAACTCCCGCAGTTCCTGATAGCTTCCCCCGCGTTTTCCGGTCCGGTGGCTTCCGCCGCCGACGAGAAGCAGTTCCCCGTAATTGCGGAACGACATCCCCTCTGCCGCCTCGTCCACATACACCCCGCCTACATCCGCCGCATTTTCCAACGCGATCACATAGGAACGATCCTGATACAGCTTTAAGAAATAGCTTCCATGCTTATTGAGAAACGGGAAATGCGTCGCGACAATGATTTTATCCGCATGGATTTCCCCGCCGTCGCTCCAAGCCCTGTGCGGCGCCAGATCGCGGATAAAGGTATGCTCGCGGATGTTTAGTCCCGCCGCAATGCCCGCCAGAAATTTCAGAGGATGAAACTGCGCCTGATGTGGGAACCGCACCGCACCCCTGACATCAAGCGGCAGCGGAACATGTTCTGCAAATTCTGCCGGGATTCCAAGCGCATTGACCGCCGCCACTTCCGCCTCGATTTTTGCGACGTCGGACAGCGTATAGACAAAGGAATCCCTGTCCTCGAAATCACAGTCGATCTGTGCGGCAAGCCTGCGGTACTCCGAGACGGCCTTCTCATTCGCCCAAAGATAAGCCGCCGCTATCTCCCTGCCCTTCGTTCGCATCAGGCGGTCGTAAATCAGCCTGTGCTGGGAAGTAATCTTCGCCGTCGTATTTTTCGTGACGCCGCTGCCGATCGTATCAGCTTCCACCAGCAGACAGTCCACTCCGGCATTTTTTAAGAAATAAGCGCACAACACACCGCACAGACCACCCCCGATGACCAGCACGTCGGTGTGAACCGTTCCGTGCAGCTTCTCAAAGCCCGGCAATCGTACTTCCCTGCTCCATACTGACTGTGACATAGACATAGCATTTCCTCCGTATCAAAAGCATTTCTATGTTCATAGCTTACCCGAATCAAGGCGTCCCATACTTAAAAGGACAAAATAAAAAAGACAGCCTTTCGATCTGCTGTCTTTTTTAGGAGAAGGTATTTTTACTATGGGGTATAGCAAAAACTATATATAATGTATTGGGGGTTTTTACAGTTATTATAATAGCATGCCCCGCCAAATAAGTGTGCACAAACTTCACAATTTTCACACCCCAAAACTGTACATTTTGTACAGTACCTTCGGACTAGTTTTTCTTTTATAACAGAAATTCTGCACAATCAGACTTAAATAATGCCTCAAACTCCTTCTGACCGATCTTTTCCTTCTCGAGGAGAAGGTTTGCGCAGGCGTCTAAGACATCCCTGTTCTCGGCGATGATCTCCTTCGCCTTAAGGTAACACTCGTCAATGATGCGCTTGATTTCCTGATCGATCGTGGTCGCAACGCCCTCGCCGTACCCTCTGGTATGCGCGAGATCCCGTCCGATGAACACCTCATCGTCGTCATTGTCATAACAGATCAGACCGATATTCTCAGACATTCCGTACTTCGTGACCATCGCCTTTGCCATGCGCGTCGCCTGCTTGATATCCTGGGATGCTCCCGTTGTGATATCATCGAAGACAAGCTCCTCCGCCACACGTCCGCCTAAGGACACAATGATATCCTGCAGCATCTTGCCCTTGGTGTTGAACATATCGTCGTTCTCCGGCAGCGGCATCGTGTAGCCTGCTGCCCCCGCTCCCGTCGGTATGATCGATACCGAATACACCGGTCCTACGTCCGGCAGCAGATGAAACAGAATCGCATGACCCGACTCATGGAACGCCGTGATGCGCTTCTCCTTCTCGGAAATGATACGGCTCTTCTTCTCCGCGCCGATTCCGACCTTGACGAATGACTTTTTGATGTCGTCCTGCGTGATAAAGGAACGGTCGTCCTTTGCCGCGGCAATCGCCGCCTCATTGAGCAGATTCTCAAGATCTGCCCCGGTAAAGCCCGCCGTCGTCTGTGCGATCTGCTTTAAGTCCACATCGTCGCCAAGCGGCTTATTCTTCGCATGTACCGCAAGAATCTCCTCTCTTCCGCCGACATCAGGACGTCCCACATGCACCTTTCTGTCGAATCGTCCCGGACGCATGATCGCCGGGTCAAGGATATCCACACGGTTCGTTGCCGCCATGACAATGATTCCCTCATTCACGCCGAAGCCATCCATCTCTACGAGCATCTGGTTTAAGGTCTGCTCGCGCTCATCGTGTCCGCCGCCCATTCCGGTACCGCGCCGTCTCGCCACCGCGTCGATCTCGTCGATGAACACGATGCAGGGCGCATTCTTCTTCGCATCTGCAAACAGATCACGCACACGCGACGCACCCACGCCGACGAACATCTCCACGAAATCTGAGCCGGAAATGCTGAAAAACGGAACTCCCGCCTCACCTGCAATCGCTTTGGCAAGAAGCGTCTTGCCGGTTCCCGGCGGTCCTACCAAAAGCACGCCCTTGGGGATTCTTGCCCCAAGCTTGTTATATTTCTTGGGCGCACGCAGGAAATCAACGATTTCCTCAAGCTCTTCCTTCTCCTCCTTAAGCCCCGCCACATTTGCAAATGTCACGCGGTTCGCAGGATCGTCCGGCGCCAGCTTTGCACGGCTCTTCCCGAAAGACATCATCCGGTTGTTGCCGCCCGCATTATTTGCCGCCGCCTGATTGGACATAATGATAAAGAAAATGAACATCGCCCCGAAAATAATCAGATACGGAAGCAGTTCAAGCACCCAGCTTTCCTGCGGCGGATTCTCCACCACATACGCTTCAAACTGTTCCCCGCGCAGATACTCCTCCATCTCGTTCACATCGTTTACCGCGAGTATCTGCGTCGTCGAGTCCTTAAACGTGATATAAATATTTCCGGTCGGCACCTCTCCCTGGTTGGGAACAATCCTCACCTGTGCGACATCCCCATTCCCGAGAGCCGCCTCAAACTGCGCACGCGTATAATTGTTCGTCGTCGTGCTTCCATCCATCCAATACCAGATGCCGATGACCATCAGTATCAGGATGAGATACATTCCAAATCCTCTGTAACCCTTTTTCCTATTCAAGCTGATTCTCCTTTATTCCTCTATCTCAACAAATCCGATATAGGGAAGGTTCCGGTACTTCTGGTCGTAGTCAAGACCATAGCCCACTACGAACTCATCCGGAATCACAAATCCCACATAATCCACCGCTACATCCACAACCCTGCGGTCCGGCTTATCCAGCAGCGTGCACAGCCTTAAGCTCTTCGGATTTCTTGTTTTCAAATTCTCCATCAGATAGCTTAATGTCCTTCCCGAGTCAATGATATCCTCGATGACAAGCACATTCTTACCCTCGATGCTTGTGCCCAGGTCATTTACAATACGGACAACGCCGCTTGAACTGGTTCCCGAGCCGTAACTCGACACTGACATGAACTCGAGTTCCACCGGCGAGGTGATGCGCTTTGCAAGCTCACAGGTGAAAAATACCGAGCCCTTTAGAATACAGATCAGGCACACCGGTTCGTCGCCGTACGTCTCGCTGATCTGCGCTCCAAGCTCCCTTACTCTCTGTTCTACCTGCTCCTCTGTAAGATGAACATTAATCTTCTTGATCTTCACGATATTTTCCTCCACTCATCTGTACTTCTAATATCTTTTTTGTGTGATTATCAATCCTGCAGTCGGCGCTGATACGCCCTCCGACCACCCACAGAATATGCGTTCCTTCCGCCAGAAGCCATATCTGATTCCTGCGTTCTTTCGGAATCTTCTCCCCTGTAAAGTAATCAGAAAGCTTCTTCGTATGCCCTTCCCCATCAATGGTCAGATAGTCTTTGTCCACTCTCCTGCGGACACGCAAACTACGTTTTATTTTATCATAATTTAACCATTTCGTATATGTTTTTTTCGGGATTTCCTGCATTTCTCCGCCAAAATCACGCACGCGCAGACGCAGGATGCCGTCCGCAAGTACAATCGCAATGCCCTCCTCCGACTCCGCAGCCGCGAGCAGTTCCTCTGTAATCTCATACTCCGCCGGATGATCCGCCGCTGCCTCTGCCTCTGCTGTCTCTGCCGCCTCCGCTTCTCTCCGGATACGGACTCCCTCATAGCAGCGCACCGCCTGCATCCGGTATGGCAGATCAAGCATGCGCCCTACCTGTAATTCTGACAGGCGCAGCACATCCTCCACATGGACATCCGCAATGTCTCTTCTGCTACCCGCGATCCTGCTTAAGACCTCGTGAACCGCCTCCTTTTGGAGCACAGTGGGATAATTTTTAAAAAGCGCTTCCCCAATCTCGCAGTCACCCTGCCCGAAGCGGCATGTCACAGCAAGAATCCGCTCCGTCTCTTTCGCAAGATAATCCGACAGCGCAAGCAGCGTTCCGGCAGTTCGCGTTATATGGCTGACTGCTCCCGGATTGACTGCGGTAAGCTCCGGGATGACCTTGTGCCGAATCCTGTTTCTGCTGTATTCCGTGTCAAGATTCGTCGCATCCACCCGGTAGGGCTGTCCGCATTCCTCCAGATACGCTTCGATCTCGCTCCGGCTCACCGCAAGCAGCGGACGGATAATGAAAGCCGCGTCATCCATCCTGCGCATCGGGCGCATTCCGCCAAGCCCCCTTATACCGCTGCCTCTTACCATCTGAAAGAGGACCGTCTCTGCATTGTCATCCGCATGGTGCGCAAGCGCGACCTTGACCCGCCGGGCGCCGCTTTCCTTTGCCGCACGCGCATAGCAGTCGTAACGCAGTTCTCTCGCCGCCTCCTCAAGCCCGATTCCCCGGCGCTTCGCATAGTCCGGCGCATCCACCGCAAAGCTGCGGCAGCAGACGCCGTGTTCCTCACAAAGCGCCTTAACGAACGCCTCATCCTGTCTGCTCTCTTCACCGCGGATGCCGTGCTCCACATGAACCGCCTGCAGGGTATAGCTGCATTTACTTTGATATGCGAGCAGAAGCAGCAACATGCATACAGAATCCGCTCCGCCGGAAACTCCCGCGAGCACAAAATCCCCCGGCTCTATTAACTTTTCCTGTTCAATCAGGCGATATACCTGCTCTCTCATCTTTCCGTTCCAATCTCCCATATGCCGCCATCCTGCCCGCGCTCCTACGCTTTTTCCCAGATACACGCGGCGAGCACCGTCATGTCATCCTGCGCCCTGCCCCCTGTAAAAAGCATGACGCGCTCCATGATCTTCTTGGCAAGGATTCCCGGATTATTGGTCTTTATCGCCGAAATCACTTCCTGCATCGTCTCCTCGGGCTTTGGCACATGTAAGTATTCTAACACACCATCCGTCACCATGACAACAAAATCCCCGTTTCGAAGCGAGACCTCCTTCGCCCGCATTTCCACCTGCATTCCCACGCCCACCGGAAGGCTCTCCGAAGTGATGCACTCCACCGTATCTTCCCGCTTGATAAAGGTCGTCGCCGCCCCGACCTTATAGAGGCGCGCCATGCCGCTGTAGAGATTGATCATGCACAGATCCACCGTAGAATACAGGTCGTTTTCCCCCTTCATGACCATCGCCGAGTTCATCATGCGGATTGCCGTCTCAAGCGAAAATCCCGCCTCAAGAAAACGCTCCACTAAATCCAACACCATCTCGCTCTCCTTGCACGCGGTGCTCCCCGAGCCCATACCGTCCGATAGCCCGAGCAGCATTTCTCCGCGATCCAGTTCCAGAAACGAAAAGTTATCCCCGGAAATCTTCGCGTCCTCCTTCTGCACGCGCGCAATCCCCTGCACGCTCCGGTATACGGTATCTTCATACAGCAGAAAATGCACAGGATCCTTCGAGATAAAATTTCTTGCGTCCGACGTCGCCCGCATCTTTTTGCCAAGGACATGCGAGACGACGGACAAAAATGCCTTTACTGCAATGCAGCCGCCGAGCCTGCTGCGCAGTGTCGCCTCCACCTTGAGCCTCCCGTCCACGCCCTCGATCAGATGCATTTCCTCGATGACGATTCCCTGCTCCTTCGCCCGGTATCCGATCTCCGCCATCGCGTGACGCTCCTTTGCGTCAAGCAGGCGTTCTTCCTTCGCACAGTCCTGCATGATATACGCCATCGCATCAAGCTGTTCCGCAATGACCTGACGGTTTTCCAGCAGCCTGTTGTACCACGCGCGGTTTAAGCTCACACGCTCGAAGACATGTACCGCTTCCTCGACCATATCGCGGCTTTTCTTACAATACTGCTCCAACTGTTCCCTCGTCTCCTCCTCCGGCACGCCATTGTGCCAGATTCCCGCGATCATCTGCGAGAGGATTCCATAGAGCGGCGTCGAATCCCGTTCCCAGCAGACGGCGCAAGCCTCGCAGGAAGCGCAGATCTTTCCGGTCAGCTCATTTTGTATCTGTCCGAGTTCGTCGATCGCACCGTTATTCTGTTTGGTACTCATACTGTGAAAAATCTGGGAAAGCCCCTGAAACGATTCCGCATAACCAAGAAGCCGCTCCTCCCTTCCGCCGTCCGTCGTCTCCTGCGGCAGGCTCTTTTTCTCCCATGTCAGCAGGGTATGTATCGCGCGGTTCATAAGAATGACTGCACCGAACACAAACGCCCCCTCCAGCGCCGCCGCCAGGATTCCCGGCTGGTCCTTCCACTCGAGCAGACCTCCCGCCACAGACAATATCATCGTCGTAATCGCCGCCATGCTGCCTGCCATATAGGAAGGACAGCTTTCATTCGCCCATTCCACCAGCCGGATCGCTCCCATAATGACGAGCAGCGCCACCGCATATTTCACCGCAGCGGTCACCGGCATAAATACGAACATTCCAATATACATCACGCCAAGCAGAATGGGACCGCTCGCCTGCTCCAAATACAATGCGGCAAAGTACGCCGGCACCAGCGGATAGCAGCCCATCACGCTCACACTGCACATCACGCTCCCCGCTATGCAGAGTATCATTTGTCTTGCATTTGTTTTTTTCATCCTTCTTACCTTCTTTCCTTCCATTCTTCCGGTCAGGCTGTGCTGTCTGACCGCATTTTCCCTCCTCCCGGACAGGGTGAGTCTGATTATAGGTTTGTTTTCTGAAAATGTTTGTCAAAGGAAGGAACGCTTTTTTAAAACTTTTCGCCAAAATCTCTTTTCACTTGTCTATTTCATGGATTTCGAACAAGCTTATGAATTTTAAGAAGCTCACTTCAATTCTTATCCCAAATCACAAAATTTTCTACCGCATTTTCTCCCGGAACATGCTATACTGTTTACAAGAAGTTCAGGCATCCGCCTGACATTCAAATACGGCAGGAGATTTCCTGTCCCAGAAGGAGATTACTATGGTTTACACAGCACATGACACACGCTACGATACCATGCAGTACAACCGCTGCGGCGCAAGCGGACTTAAGCTTCCTATGGTATCCCTTGGATTCTGGCATAATTTTGGCGACACGGGACACTACGACAACATGAAGGCAATGTGCCGCACCGCTTTTGACAACGGCATCACGCATTTTGACCTCGCCAACAACTACGGTCCTGCTTACGGGAGCGCCGAGCGCAACCTCGGACAGATTTTAAAGGATGATTTTCTTCCTTACCGCGACGAGCTTATTATCAGCACCAAAGCCGGCTATGATATGTGGCCGGGACCTTACGGCAACTGGGGAAGCCGCAAGTACCTCATTGCAAGTCTCGACGCAAGCTTAAAGCGGCTGGGGCTCGACTATGTTGATATCTTCTATCATCACCGCATGGACCCCGAGACGCCGCTCGAGGAGACAATGGGCGCGCTCGACGCCATCGTTAAGAGCGGCAAGGCGCTCTATGTCGGACTTTCCAATTACAACGGACCTACCTTAAGAAAAGCCTGTGAAATTTTAGACGACTTAAAGTGCCCGTTCATCATCAATCAGAACCGCTATTCCATCCTCGACCGGACGATTGAGGAAAACGGCTTAAAGACTGCGGCAAGGGAACTGAAGAAGGGAATCATCGCATTCTCTCCGCTCGCGCAGGGTATGCTGACCAACCGTTATCTCAACGGGATTCCGGCAGACAGCCGGATTGCGACCGACGGCAGGTTCCTAAAAGAGTCTGCCTTGACCCCGGAGCTTCTCGCCCAGATACGCGCCTTAAACGATCTCGCGGCAGAACGCGGACAGACGCTTGCCGAGATGGCTTTAAGCTGGGTGTTAAAGGACGGAGATGTGACAAGCGTCTTAATCGGAGCTTCCAGACCGGAGCAGATTCTGGACAACATCGCGATTGTCGGACACACCACCTTTACAGAAGAGGAGCTGACTACAATCGACAATATTGTAAAATAAGCCTCCGATAATGGAATTTCCACAGAGCAAAAAGCCCCCGGGAACCGGACAGTTCTTCCTGTCCGGTTCCCGGGGGCTTTCTATACTTCCTCTACTCTTCCTTAAAAATAATCTCATTGTCATAGGCAAGTCCAAGCTTGCTCTTTGCAATGTCCTCTATGTACTCCTGCGACTGCGTGTATGCCTCGTAATCGCTCAGTTCTTCCGATCTTGCCGTCTCCTCCTCAAGCTGCGCTTCAAGCTGCTCCTGCTTCTTAGCGTACTCCTGATCCTTCTGGTAAATCTTCACAATCTGCACCGACATGACCGCCACAAATACGACCAGGATCATGCTGATGCAAATCTTACCAGCTCTGTTATTCTGATTCTTTCTCCGTCTCTTTGCCGCCGCCATTCTCTTCCTCATTTCCCACATCATGTGATGCCGCTATAGTTTACATAAACCCATTTTAACCGCTCTGATAAACTTTTTCAATTGTTTTCTGAAAAATCGTCCAAATTTTTTCCCGGTCTTTGCGGCAGGGCGCAGGAAAAAGCCCAATATTTTCCCAAGGAATCCCAGTACCTTCTTCCAGACAAGTACGTTCATCCGGATTACCAGACGGCTGAGCAGCAGATAATAGATTCCCATTCCCACAAGCAGGCCGCCCAGCGCAAAGCCGCGCACCATGCCGTCATTCTCCTGGTAGAGCATGACGAACACCGCCCCCGTGCAGATCATCCAGTACACGAAGTCCTCCGCACCGATCCAGAAATTGCCGTGCGGCACGAGCCGCCTTATAATGCGCAGGATATCGTACAAAAAGAACAGCCCCATTCCCACGAGAACGGAAATTCCTAAGAAATATGCCTCCTGACCGATCGATTCACTGACTACCATCTATTTAAACAGCCTTCCAAGCAGTGATTCCGCCTGTTTTCCAGCGCTCTTTACATCCGAGTAGGCAAGCGAATCGATTCTTCCTTCTATGTCAATCTCGCCCTTCTCCAGGCTCAGGCGGTTCACATGCAGATCGTGTCCCTTGATCAAGAGCATGCCAAGCTCCGTCTCCAAGAGTATTTCCGCAACATCAAAGGAGAGAACATCCACCACACCGCTGAATGCGCCGCTTCCCCGATTTACCAGCAGGACCTTGTGTGATTTTGCCGTACTGCTATTCCTCTCATCCATAGAAAAACCTCCCGCTATCATTCTCTATAAATAATATATTGGGAGGTGTCCTCATTTATGATATATATTCAAATAAATCTTTCGCTTCGTCCTTCTTCGTCGTGTCCTGTATATCCAGCACACGAACCTTGACCGTTTTTGTTCCGAAAGCGATTTCGATGATGTCTCCAATCTTGACATTTACGGACGCCTTGGCGGGCTTGCCGTTCACTGTCACACGCCCTGCGTCGCACGCCTCATTGGCGACGGTGCGCCGCTTGATCAGACGCGACACCTTTAAAAACTTGTCCAAACGCATTGTCTTACCCTCTCATTTCTCCTTTACTGACTTTTGCCGCAGTGCAACTGGGTCACTTCGCAGTGCCCGCTTAGGAGCAAGCTCCCTCGTTTCCGGGCATTCGCGCAAGAAAGTGCCTTCGGCACTCTCAACTCCCCTAACCCCTCATTCATGAGGGGAAGGGGTTTTTCTTTGTGCTACTTTATTGTAAAATTCTATTATGAATATTTTACAATCCATTTTTACTGATTATTATGAACAAATGAT
>JAGBEG010000001.1 GCA_017937095.1 Roseburia sp.
TGCTTCGCACACTCTCGCGAATTTACTTCAACTTACATGCGGAGCACACTTTGCCGCGCCCGAGCGGTGCCGTTTACGGCTATCTTCCATTCCGCGAGGTGCGCATCCTGCCCGGCAGGGCTTTTTGCTCTATAGGAATCAATACTTTCACGCTTCACAGCAACGCGGTATTTCCTATAGAGGAACAAAGTGTGCTTCGCACACTCTCGCGAGTTTACTTCAGTTTACATACGAAGCGCACTTTGCCGCGCCCGAGCGGTGCCGTTTACGGCTATCTTCCATTCCGCGAGGTGCGCATCCTGCCCGGCAGGACTTTTTGCTCTATAGGAATCAGTACTTTCACGCTTTACAACAACACGGTATTTCCTATAGAGCAAAAAAGCGTCCTGCTGTCACGCAGAACGCCATTCATTTACCCAAAATCATAAATAAAATTTCAGGTTCAAATTTGCACATAGTTCACAACCATAATTGCAGCCCCGAGCACCGCAAGAACACAGCCGGTCGCGCGATTTAACGTAATTGCGCTTGCTTTATTTGCAAACTTAGCCGCAATTCTTGCCCAAAGCAGCGTAAATAAAATGCAAAGCACCAGACACGCCAAATCCGGTATGTCACCAATCGCAAAATGACTGACCGCCCCCGTCAGCGCAGTAAACGTCATAATAAAAACACTGGTGCCGACTGCCGTCTTAAGCTCATATCCCAAAAGACTTGTAAGTACAAGAAGCATCATCATTCCGCCTCCTGCGCCGACAAATCCACAGATAAACCCAACCAGTATTCCGCTAATCACAGACTGAATCAGCCGTTTACGCGGATTCACATCTGTCATAGCCTCCCGGGTCGTCATAACCGGTTTTACAATAAATTTGATTCCCAGAAGAAAGGTCATTATAACCGAAAAATTTCCCATCGCAGAATTAGGAACCTTACTTGCCACCCAGCTTCCGAACAGCGTAAAGAGCAGCACCGAAATCATCATCACAAAACCGTTTTTGATATCCAGGTTCTTATTTTTCCCATAAGTATAGGCACTGACCGCGCTTGCAAGTACATCGCTCGCAAGTGCAATTCCTACCGCCTCATATGCCGGCATTCCCAAAAAGGTAATCAGCATAGGGCTGATGACCGCCGCGGCACTCATGCCCGCAAAACCTGTTCCCAGACCGGCGCCCATACCGGCAAGGAAACACACAAGTATCTTAATGCCCACAAAAAGCACTTCCTCTCATAAACCGCTTATAATTCCACCACATGCTCCTTTACCCCCGGGTCGTGGTTCGCCAGTACTTCAATGCAATTCCCGTCCTCCCTGCACGTACACAGCCATTCCAGAGATTTTGCAGCAAGGTCATTATCCACAGTAAAGCCCGGTATTATTTTCTTTTCAAAGGACTCCTGCACATATGCTCCGTCATTTGCCAGAATCACATACTTATCTCCCACTGAAATTTTCACAGCAAAAATTCCATGACTGTGTCCCGGTATGCTGACCAGCACCACGCTGCCATCTGCAAATACATCATAAGATTTTCCCACCGGGCCAATCCCCGTCTCCTGATATTCAAACGCTCCGATTTCTGCAATCCCGCTCCACGTATCTACATATCTGAACTTCGACTTCTTTGCATCCGCAATCTCTTCTTTGGATGCATAAAAAGCCTTCGCATTCTTCACAAGACGGATGCCGCTGGCATGGTCAAAATCCATATGACTTAGATACACAGCATCAATATCGTTATCCTTAAGTCCAAGCGAAGCAAGCTTACTGTCAATTCCGTCCCTCTCACCGATGATCGGCGCACTGATCTTGTCTACCATACCGAACCATTCCTTCGGTCTCTCATGGGCGAACTTCGTATCCCATCCGGTATCGATTAAAATCCTCCCTCTGGGATGTTCGATCAGATAGCAGGAAACCGGAAGCACTCTCTTTTTCTCCTTTCCGCGGAATAATCCGGTCACTGCCAGCGGATTTCTTTCATGCAGCGGAATTGACTGGTCCACCTTTACGCTTCCCGTATGAAATATATGCAATTTTATCATTCTTCCCCGCTCCTGTCCGGCAATTCCGCCGTCAATTCTTTGGCTCTTTGCAGCATATGGATCAGCCTGTCAAAGCTCTTTGTGTCCGAGTCAAAATAATAATAATTTTTCGTTCCTTCTCTCCGCACCTTCAGGATTCCGGCATCCTTTAAAATCTGAAGATGGTGCGATACCGCCGGGCGCGAAAGATGCGACCGTTCCGTAATGTCGCCCACTCTGGCGCCATAACAATTTTCCATCTTCATCATTTCAAGGATTAAATGCTGCCGGTTCTCGTCCCCGAGCGCAATCATCACCTTTCGGCAGTTCTCAAACTCCTCTGCCAGCGCTTCAATGCCTGCTTTTGTGTACATTTATTCCACCCTGTGCCCCGACGCAGCCTCAAAATGATATTTTACAATGCCAAGATCCATCTTTGTATAAAATCCGCTTCCTGCTTTGGCGGTTACCTTCTCGCCTTCAAGTGTAAAATAAAATTTCTGCTGATTCGTCGCCGTGGGTGCGAGCAGGACGGCTTCCATTCCCCGCGAAAACCAGTCCGGGGCAGCATCCGTACAGTTGCAGAGCTGTGTTGCGGGCTTATTTTTATGCGCGATTCCCTGTGTCGTTCCATAGCCAAGCGCAATGATACACGCCAGTTTTTCCCCTTTTCCCACCTCTGCGGTGCTCTTGCCGTGCGTCATTGCAACCCAGCAGGTATTAAGCCCAAGCTCCTGTGCCTTTAATACAAGCTTTTCTCCATAATATCCTGCTTTTTCCTCCAGATCGGCGCTCTTTTTCCCGACAAGCGCAATATAATTTTCTACGCCGCTGAATTTTCCGTAATGAGCCATCATACTGTCAAAACATTTTGGCTCGTCAAATATAATCTGAATATTTAAACCGCTCTGCGCATTGCACTCCTTTACCAAGGCGCTCAGTGCTTCTCTCTTCTCGCTCTCGATCTTTTTTCCGCTGTACTGCCGCACGCTGTGGCGTGCTTTCATGATTTCTAAAATATCCATAATGATACACTCCTTTGGTTTAAGTATTTGAACGGATTATAGCATACTTTTCACCAAAAAGGGCATTCGTAAAGAAAATCGAGATGAATCCCCCGGTGCTTTCTCACATTTCCCGCATTCCGCAGCAGTCTAAGACCTCCTTCACCCACGCATCCGCATTCCGCAGCAATCTAAAACTTCCTGCACCCACTCCTTCGGATATCTCATCAACAGCTCCTCGTGCTGCAATTCATGCCTGCGGATATCCGGATTCGCAAAGTGCTGTCGGTAACGTTCCGGATATTTCTCGCCCATTTTAGCCGCGAAGAAGCAATGCACCGAAGTTCCCGGAACAGAAATGCCGTTTTCCAGAGGCGTGACAAGGTCGGAATAAAACTGATGCTTAATACTCTTCTTTGTCACAAAAGCCATACGGGTACTTCCCACGCCGAACATATCCAGCATCTTCTTATAATAAGCCTGTTCTTCCTCCGGCTTTTCCGCCAGCCGTTTCTTCATAAATCCGGGGATTTTTCCCTTTTTGAACATACCTGCCAGTATCGGCGAAACGATAGCCGCCTGAAGCTTTGCAGCCAGTACGCCGCTCTGATCCAGATCGGAACTGCCAAGGATGCCGTGATCGATGCGAACCTTCTTTCGCTGAATCAAAAGCCCAACAAAGGAGCCGCCCAGAGAACAGCCGTACGCGGCGCAGATATGACCGCTAAAATTTCCCCGTATATACGCTTCTATTTTTTCCGTTTCCGCCAGCATATCCGAAAACTCCGTCTTTTCCGTCTCATCAAATCCATCATAGGATACGCAGACCACATGAAAATATTCCGATAGCAGGGGAATTACCCCTTCAAAATTTGCCTTCCAATGACAACAGGTTCCCGGAAGCAGAAGAATGACCGGATGCTCCTGTTCTCCAAACTCATAAAACTTCATATTCCGCTCCTTTTCCAATGCAGTTAGTCTTTTCTAACACATATCATATAACCAACCGCAGGAAAATGCAAGCGCCCTGCATACACGACAACCCCTATAACCAACCACAGGAAAATGCAAGCGCCCTGCATACATGACAACCCCTACATTTTAAGACGCGGCAAAACCTACAACACGAAGCCAAGCAGCCCCGCGAGCAGCAGCATTCCCGCCGGAACAAGATACTTCCTCGGATGATGCCACAGATCGCTCTCAATCGCAATCCCGCGAAGCGGACAGAGCCACTCCAGCAGTGCCGAACAGGCGGCGCTAAGAAGTGCAAAGCAGACGGCTGTAAGGACATAGGAAATCCCAATCCCGCCGATCTGACATTGCCAGCTTGCCAGAAAAAGGATCTCTGCGGTCAGATTGCACAGAAAAAGAAATAGTCCATAAGGAACCAGAAAACAGATCTCCCCTTGGGGCAGAAAATGCACCGCGCGCTCCGTCGCGGGATCACAGGAGAGCAATACGCAGACAGGCGTATTTAACGTGAGCATGGCAAACCCGACAGGAAGCACCGCCATCGTGCCGGTCCCTCGAAAAAATACCGGAAGGATGCAGGCAATTCCCCACATCACAAACGTATTTACCATATAATTTTTATGGGAAATCAGGTAACGGAACAGATACCGTCCGACGAGAAAATGCCTCCCGCTCCTGTGCGGACGCACCACAGATGCGCTCCGGTAAAAGGAATAGGCATCCGCGCATTTTAGCAGATACCACCCGGCAAACACAAGGTGCGCTGCAAGCATCGGCACAAAAAACGGTACAGCGTCCGCAGATAAAACTGCCGCAAGCGCCGCACCGCCCCAGATGAAACCGAAAATGCGCCGCCGCATCGGATAAATACACGCCGACACTGCCACCGCATTGATTCCGCAGAGCACGCACGCCGCAAGCTCCCTGCCGCTCCACTCCGAAACCGCGAACACAACAGCCCAAAGCAGCGCCGTCTTGGTACAAAGCGTATAGCCTGCAAGCGCCGCCGTATAGGAGAGCTTCATCGCCCGCCCGTTACACGGAAGCATCATAAGGTGCTTTAGATTTTCCCTGTTTTCCTTCGCAGACAGCGCCTGCCACATAGCGCCCGCGGAAAAAGCAGCGGTCATCAGATACAAAATTTTCGGCGCAATTTCCACCCTGTAATCCGCAGCCGAAAGCCCGGCAAAGACGACCAGGCAGATCAGCAGATTCCTGCCAAGCCGCTCGCCGCGCATCCCAAATAATTTTCTCCCGAATACCCGAAACACCTCTCTCATAATAAAAGCGCCTCCCGGATGCCTGCGGCGTCCACTTTCCCCTGTGCAAAGCTCTGTCTGATACGTCCCTCTTCGAGCACAAGCACCCGGTCGCAGGTCAGCGTAATGCTTTCTAAGATATGCGAGGAAAAAAGCAGCGTTCCGTGCTCTCTGTACCCTGCCATAAGCCGATACAGATACTCTGTGCTCACAAAATCCAGTCCGTTGACAGGCTCATCCAAAAGCAAAAGTCTTGGTTTTAGGGCAAATGCTGTAATCAGAAAAACCTTCTTGCGGTTTCCCAGCGACAGATCCTTAATCAAAACATCCGTATACTCCTCAAAGCGAAACCCCGTAACAAACTCCGAGACGTCCGGCTGCTTTATGCCATACGCTCTACATACATAGGTTATATATTCCCGAAAGGTAAAATAGGAAAACGAGGTATCTTCCGCGAACACAGTGTAGCGCTGCCTCTGAAACGCCCGGTCACGAACCTCCGCCGGATGCGCGTCCATTACAAGCTTCTTTGCACAGAAGCCCTCATGCAGCCCGGACAGCACATTTAAAAAGGTGGTCTTTCCCGCTCCGTTCAGCCCGATCAGTCCCACGACCTCATGCTCGCTTAACTCCAGAGAGAGGTCGGTAAGCACCGGTTTTCTGCGGTCATACCACGCGCAGAGCTCCTGTACCGAAAGCAGCGTCTCCCCCATCACTCACGGTCTCCTTTTCCATTCTTCTTCCACGCATCATACGCTGAATAGATAAATGACGCGCCTATCACGGCGTCCAGTCCCGCCAAAACAAATTCGCCCCTGACGGCATATACCGCCGCTATCGCTATCCATACGACCGCCAGAATCCCACGAATATAACAATGTCTCATAAACAAATCCTCCTTAAAAATCATTTCTTTTTCTGATAGCTACAGTATAGCCGAAAAGAAACGTTAAAAACGAAATGTCCGCGATCTGCTGTTTTTTGACCGCAAAATGGGACTGTCATATTAACGCCTGGGATTGTTTGCACATAATTTTCATTATAAGAAATAAAATTACCTTCATTCCAAATGAGAGCGGCTGCCGCAATTTCGGTCGCAAAATCCAGAATTTCTAACGCGTCCGTTCTCACATCTGTGATGATCCGTGTCTTTCCAATGTTCGGTCAATCCGCCGGAATGTGTTCGCAGGCAGGAAGACAATATTAAGAACTTTCATGCAGCACTTGACAGGCTTCCAAGCAAAACGTAACCGCGCAGCAAGATGTTTGAGGCGCCTTCTGGCATGGGCCTAAATAGCAGAAGGCGTCGAGTTTCGAGCTGCGCGGTTTTATCGCGTTTTTGTGAGGAAGCCTGCCTTAGTGCTGCCAGGAAGTTCGCTCTATTGTCTTCCGCTTGCCGAAACACATCCGGCGGTTTGCCCGCCCAGTGCAAGAGACACGGAATCAGATGTTCGAATCGGGCGCGAAGAAATTCGGGGATTTTGTTCCAACGAAAGTTGCGACATTCCGTTCTCATTTTGGAACACAATGTATTTATGCCCCATAATGAGAATTATGCCAAGCAAAAGCAGGCGCTAATGAAACACTCCCATTTTACTCCACGCCCTGATAGGACAGCGTAACGACCGCCCGAAAGGTGCGTTCCCCGCATGAGGTCCGCACCATGCCGTCATATTTCTCCGCCGCCGTCTCTGCGCTCTTTAAGCCCCAGCCGTGCAGCCCGCCGTCCGTTTTCGTCGTTTTTAATCTGCCATTCTCCGACACTGTCCTGCCCGAATAGGTATTCTCCACCTTGATGACCAGCATCTGATTGATGCGCCGGATCGTAAGCTCGATGCTCCGCTGTTCCTTCTGCGCGACCTGCCTTGCCGCCTCCAGTGCATTATCCAGCAGATTGCCGAGAATCGCGCACATATCTGCGCTCTCTATATTGGTGTGACGCGGGAACTCCACCCGCGCAGTAAAGGAAACGCCCGCTTCCGCCGCCGTCTGCATCTTACTGTTGATCAGATAATCTACCGTCTCATCCGCCGTCCAGACCGTATCGACCATCTCCCGGATGGGCGCCTGCAATTTATCCAGATAGCCCTGCGCTTCATCATATTTCTGATGCGCCAGCAGTTGTCTTAGCACGCCGATGTGATTATGAAAATCATGAAACAGCTTCGCATTTGCCGCATAAGCACGGTTAAGCGCCGTATAATCCCGCTCTAACAATTCTGCCTGCTCCGCCTTTAGCCTGGCAAGCTCGCGCTCCATCTCATACTGCCGTCTCAAGCGGAAGACGAGCACTGCCATTAAGAGCACGAGCGACAAAATCAGCCATGTATCAAGCGTATCGGAAGGAACCGAAAGCCTTGACTGCTGTGACAGCGCCACAATTCCCAGAAATGCCACCAAAACCGCCGTCTGCATTCCCCCGAATACACGCTTCGCGCTATCGCCCTGCGCTCCGCCGTTCTCCCATCCTGCGCCGCCGTCCTGCGCTCCGCCGCTCTGCTCCTGCCGCAAAATCCACACCACAGCCGCCGCAAGCAAAAGATGCACCGCCCAGACCGCTGCCTGCCCGGGAACGCTTGCGTGCTCCGGCATCGCCGCCGCACCCCAGAGCATCCCAAATCCTGCGGTAATAAGAAAGCACCACAAAGAAACGCCGATTTCGCAGAAAACGGCAACGAACAGGCTCATCCTTATATCAGCCTTAAGAAAACGGACGGCGCATATTCCAAGCCACAGTATCTCTGTCACCACGCGGTAAAACATCGGAAGCCCCGAAGCCGCAGCAACTACGCCTATAATAGCTGCGCCGAGCACGCCCGCAAGACAAACGTCTCTTTCTACTCTTTTCGCTTGAAGTAATACGCCAATCAGACACAGTCCCAGCACGACGCGCACGCACCCTGCGGCGCCGTCCGAGACAGCCAGCATCCATTCCGTCATATATGCGTCCCCCAGTATTCGTTGATACGTTCCTTGACCTCTTTTAAGTGGGAACGGCTGATGGGTAGCGCCGTCTGATTTTTCAGTACCGCCGTGCCGTCCTTCACCTGCATCACATGAATCAGGTTGACAATACAGCCGCGGTCAATATAGAGAAATTCCTCCGACGCAAGTTCCTCGCAGACCTGCTGCAGGCTCTTTCTGACCTTCGATGCGCCGCTCTCCGTGACAAGCGTCGCATTCTTCCCGTCGCGCTCGATATAGAGGATTTCCCTGTACGGAATCTTCTCCAGACGGCTGCTCGTCTGAATCGTATAGATTCTGCCTTCCTCGATGGCAAGCAGCTTCACGGCGTCGCGTATGGCAGCAGCCAGCCGCTTTTCCCGATCCTGCTTCGGCACGTAGCGGAAAACCGACAATTCAAACGCATCGACGGCGTATTCGATATGTGATGTGATAAAGATGATCTTCGCATTCGGAAGCGCCGGCTTGATTTTTCTGGCAATCTCCATGCCCGTGCTCCCCGGCATCTCGATATCCAGAAGAATCAAATCAAAATAAAATCCGTCCTCCGTGATATCGTAAAGCAGATTTCCGCTGTCCGTATACGTTGCAATCCTGCCGATGCTCCCGCATTCCCTAAGTACCTCTTCCGCAGCCGCGGCATTCGCCGCAGCCATCGTTTCCTCGTCATCACAGACCGCTATATGCAGCATAAGAGTCCTCCTTATTGATTCAGAAACCGATCCCAGCTCTCCACGTCATGCGCCGCCAGAACGCGCAGCACATACGTCGCTTCATCCGGCGCGTCGATGACGAACTCATACTGATTGTTCTCCTTTTTCAGGGAATAGATCATTCCACCCACAAACGTCTTAATTATCTCCAGAAAATCCTTTTTCTCTATTTCCTCGTCATCATATGTCTTCATCAGCCTGCCGTTGGCGTCATAGACCTTAAAGCCTTCCTTCGTCACCGCGCAGATGTCCGCCTCCTCAAGCTTGAGCAGCAGCTCGTTCGCCCGCATCGTGCGGATATCCCTGTTGCAGGAATTTTCCGGCAGAATCGTCACGTTGTCAAGCACCAGATGGAAAAATCCGCCTGTCACCTGCACATCCCCGATATATGCCTCCGCAAACCCAAAATGCTCCAATTCATCCGTTGTCGTATATTTCATCGCATCTTACCTCCCGCAGATTAATTTCCTGCACTTTCATATACATGCGTTCCGCGGTTGAATACCGCATACGCAATACACCAGAATACAACCGCTATTCCACACTCGACTCCGATCACCCATGCCGATGTACCTGTCTTTAAGAAAAAGCTTGCGGGCAGATACGCCACAAATGCGAAGGGAATCACCCATGTGATCAGAAAACGGATTCCTTTTGCGTAGATTTCCGTAGGATACTTCGCAAAATCCGCCATTTCATAAGCCACCTGCAAAAAAGGTCCGCTGATCTTAATCCAAAATGCCAGCGCCGCAAAAAACAGCTTAATGGAGGTGTAAATCACCGCCCCTGCAAAAATCGACACAACAAACAGCGCCGCATGCAGTGCATCCGTAATGACGATTCCTTTTGACAGGGAACTCACCACGAGGATCGTACCCACAAGCAGCTCCCCCAATGCATCCGGCTGAAGCTTTTCCGCGATTACCTGAAAAAAGATATTCATCGGGCGCAGCATATAGCGGTCAAAATCCCCATTGATCACAAGCCGCCATGCCACAAGCCATATATTGTCTGTAAAAAGATGATCGATTCCTCTGGGAATCTGTGCAAATCCATAAATAAAAATCAACTGATCCAACGTCCACCCCTGCAGGGACGGAATCTGTTCAAATACCAGATACAAAAATGCAATTCCAAGAATCTGGTTAAAGAAAAACCCGAGCAGTCCCATCAGGAAATCAACCTTCGACTGCATGATCGTTTTCAGAAACTGCGTAATCAAAATCCGGTAAAGACGCAGGTAACGTTTCCATGTATTCATATCAACCTCCCAGTACCACCAGCCGCTTTGTCACCTTTTTCCATATCAGGCTGCCAAGCACGTAAAGAATCACGACCCACGCCGCCTGCCGGAGAAGCATGAACCAAAGCGTCTCTCCTGTATATTTCCCAAGGTAGATCATGACCGGCGTATAGACCATGGAAGAAAAGGGCAGGAAATCAAAGATTCGCTGCACCGCTTCCGGGAAAAAGCTGATTGGAATCAGTTGCCCTGTGAGGAAACTCAACAATGCATCCTTTGCCAACTGTAATCCGAAAATATAAGTGGTAAAAAAGGCAATCATCCCAAAACAGAAGTCGAACAGCACGTAAATCAGAAAACTCATGACACAGCTAAGTAAATACAGAAAGACGCCGCCGACCGTCACCGGAGCCATGCCAAGCACCGTCACCTTATAAATTTCCAGCCCGATCCAGATAAAAACGCCGGGCGCCAGGAAACGGTAGATCATATCGCCTAACGCACGCGAAATCAGGCTGAACCTGTAGTCGATCGGCTTAATGAGATTCATCGCGACCGTTCCCTTTACCACATCGTCACTGACCCAGTCTGAAATGGAAATCGTCACAATGGAAGACGTCACATACACCATAAATACATAGACGACCATTTCATTTCGCGACATCCCGCCAATCACCGCCTGATCTGAGCTTCCGTATATCGCCATCCAGAGGTAGTAGCTGATAAACGAACCGAACAGACTGATCAGAATGAACAGATAAAATGCTCCCTTGTACGCCATCTGTCGTTTTAATTCATTGGAGACAAACGGAAGGTAAATTCTTAAGCTTTTCTTCATCCTTCTTCCTCCGTCATGCCATGCCGGTATATTTCCTTTACAATCTCGGCGAGCTCTGTTTCCTGAATCTGTACATCCTTTATTTCCATGACATCCATGACCGCGGAAAGTATCTGCGGAACCTGCAGCTTATGTTTGTCAAAAGTGACGCCAAGAACGTTGTTCTCTTTATGGAAGGTTACCCGGCAGTCCTCTTCCTTCACTCCCAGAATTTCCGGAAGATGAAGTGCAAGCTCCTTCACCTTTTCGGGACTTCGTACTTCCATAGACACCGTTTTCGTGGTTCCGTAAATATCCTTTAAATTCTCCAGAGAGCCGTCGTAAATTTTCTTTCCCTCGTCTATCATAATGATCCTGCTGCACAGTTCTTCAATATCACCGATATCGTGCGTTGTCAGAATGACCGTGGTCTGATACTTTTCATTGATCTCCTTGATCGCTTTGCGGATATTGTCCTTTACCACCAGATCAAGACCGATCGTCGGCTCGTCCAGATAAAGCACCTTCGGATTATGTAATAACGCTGCGCCTAAGTCCGCCCGCATACGCTGTCCCAGAGAAAGCGTCCGCACAGGTCTGTCAAAAAACTCCTGCAGTTCGAGCACCCGGTTCAAAAATTCCATCTGCTCTTTAAAGTCTTCGTCCGAAACGTTATAGATTTCCTTGAGAATAGTGAAAGATTCGCTGAGCGGAAGATCCCACCAGAGCTGCGTTCTCTGCCCGAATACAACGCCGATGTTCTGCGCGTTTTCCCTGCGGTTCTGACTCGGGTTAATTCCTGCCACCGTACATGTCCCTCTGGTGGGCGTGAGTATTCCCGTCATCATTTTGATGGTGGTGGATTTCCCCGCGCCGTTGCTGCCGATGTACCCGACAATCTCACCTTTTTCAATCGTAAATGAAATGTCATCCACCGCTGTTTTCGTAATTTTCTCATTTGAAAATAAGCCCTTGATTGCTCCCTTAAGTCCCGGGTACTTCTTGGGCGCTACAAAGTCTTTTGAAATATGGTTTACTTCTATCATAAAATTCTGACCTCTCTTGTCTGTCCATTATAGTATATCTTTTTTCTGTCGGTCAACCTCATTTTATATCTCTCCGTTGGGAGAAACCCCGATGCACGCAATTCGGCAAAGTATCTCATTCTGAAATAAATCACTCTGCCCGGCATCTAACAAACATTAGAGATCTATATTTTTATTCAAGAATATCCTCCTGTACTTACTGCATACTTGCAAATCTTTTCGTTGGGCGATAGTAAAGTAGTGCAATTAGAATTAGCAATGCCGTTACCGCAAGGCTAATCGGATACGCTTCCATAATAGATAAAAAAGTCTGACTTTGCGGAAATACCGTTTGAATCCATAAAATGCGAACACCACATACCCCAATGGTTGTCAAAATGGCGGGTACAAGCGAAATACCAAATCCACGGAGATACCCCGCCAGGATTTCGTAAATCAGAGTAAACGAATGTGATACCATTATCATCATTAAACGAATATATCCGGTGTCCACTACCTGTGGATCATTGTTGAAGATGGCGAGTAGCGTTTTCCCAAAAAAGAGAATAAGCGTAATTGCCACTAACAATGTGAGAATGCCTTCTATAAGACAAAGAATTAGTGTTTTCCGGCATCGCTTTAACTTCCCTGCTCCAAAATTCTGTCCAACAAACGTAGTACATGCCTGACTAAATGAATTTAGAATATCATAGCTAATAACTTCAATATTAAAAGCGGCACTGGACGCAGCCATAACTACTGTTCCCAAACTATTGATTGCAGATTGAATTACGATATTAGAAACAGCAAATACTGCACTTTGAATCCCTGCGGGTAATCCAATTTGCAAAATTCTTTTCAATATTTCCAAGTCGATATGAAGATTTTTCGGTTCCAAATGAATGACTTGTGTTGTACGCCTGAGTCTACGATACAGTAACATAGAACTAACTGCATTGGAAATCACTGTAGCAATCGCTACGCCATTTACCGTCATGTGCAACACGGCTACAAAAAATAGATTTAGGGCGACATTCAAAATTCCAGAAGAAGCCAGAGCCAGTAAAGGGATTTTTGTTTCACCTATGCTACGAAAAATTGCAGCCTCAAAGTTATACAGAAGAATAACGGGTAGTCCAAGAAAATAAATTCTTAAATACATAAGCGCCAAAGGAAAAACATCCGATGGTACATGGAGTGTTCCAAGTAACGGTGCGGCTATGATCTCTCCTAAAACGGCAACCAATACCCCGCCGAAAAGCGCCATGAGAACGGATGTATGAACAGCTTTTTGAACAGAAATTTTGTCTCCCTGCCCCACCGAATGCGCAATTGTTACATTGGTTCCCAATGCAATTCCTATAAATAAATTAACAATCAATCCGATAATCGGACTATTTGCCCCTACAGCGGCGACAGCGGCTGTGCGTTCTGCCCCGGTAAAATTACCGACTACGGCAATATCTGATGCATTAAATAACTGCTCTAAAATTGCTGTTGCAGCGACAGGCAAGGCAAATTGGGGTAATCTGTTCCAAACTGGTCCATGAAGCATATCCATTTTTTGTTTTGTTAATGTTCTCTCCACATCTGTACACCTCACTTTTTTCTGTTCTCCAGTATACGGCGAAAAAAAGAATGATGGCAAATACAAATACTTGATGGTTTATCATAGTTGAAAAGAATGATAAACCAAATTATAATAGAGCCGAGGTGATAGTTATGGATATTCGAGTATTGCGTAATTTTTTAGCGGTTGCGAGAGAAGGAAATATTACAAGAGCGGCAGAAAGTTTACATATTGCCCAACCGTCTCTTTCCAAGCAGCTCATGGATCTGGAAAAAGAATTGGGCAAACAGCTTTTCATTCGAGGGAAGAGAAAAATAACATTAACAGAAGACGGTGTTCTACTACGCAAGCGGGCAGACGAAATTGTTACATTGATGGAAAAAACAATGCAGGAAATTAGTCTGGGAACCGCTGAAATCAGCGGAGAAATCTCTATTGGGGGAACTCCAACAAAAAAAGTGCTACAGGTTGCGGCAGCACTTAGACAAAAACATCCGGGTATTCAATTTCATTTTTTCAGCAGCGATGCTACTGACGTGGTAGAAAGACTGGACCATGGCAGTCTGGATTTTGCCGTTCTGCTGGAGCCGATAGACACTACAAAATATGAATATGTCTCATTGCCGGATTTTGATTGTTGGGGTCTTTTAATGCCAAATGAATGTGAACTTGCAAAAAAGAATGTAATACAGCGGGAGGATCTTTGCAATGTGCCGTTGATTTTTCATCGTCGAATAGGATTACAACGCGAAATTGCATTATGGGCTCAGACAGAATTAGAGTTGATGGATATCGCTGCAACTTATAATGTAATAGATGGCAATCCCTCGCAGTTTGTGAAAAGCGGTCTTGGCTATTTTCTGACAAGCCAGGACCGCGCGGCTATAGGAATTTATCGAGAGTATGAAACTTTTTCTGTAAATAGTTATTAGTAATAGGTCTTCTATGATAAAATCTAAATCATAGGAGGCCTTTTATTATGGCAAGAGAAAAGAAACCCGTACACAAAGTACAAATGACCGAAGGAA
>JAGBEG010000009.1 GCA_017937095.1 Roseburia sp.
GCGTATGCGATTCATGCGTATGAGTTTAAGCTGAAGGGCTTCATCTATCCGTTCATCCTGATGATCATGATGATCCCGACGCAGGTAACGGCGCTTGGATTTGTACAGCTTGTTTCTAAGATGCATCTGGAGGATTCCTTTATTCCGCTGATTGTTCCTTCAATCGCGGCTCCGGTAACGTTCTTCTATATGAAGCAGTACATGGAAAGCTCGCTTCCGCTGTCATTGATCGAGGCGGCGCGCATCGACGGCTCGGGTGAGTTCCGCACCTTTAATTCCATTGTGCTGCCGCTGATGAAGCCGGCAATTGCGGTGCAGGCAATCTTCACCTTTGTATCAAGCTGGAACAACTACTTCATTCCGGCATTGGTATTGCATGATGACAACAAGAAGACGCTCCCGATCCTGATTGCGCAGTTGCGTTCGGCTGACTGGCTGAAATTTGATATGGGGCAGGTATACGTGATGATCGCGTTCTCCATTTTCCCGGTAATTATTGTGTATCTGATTTTATCAAAGCATATCGTACAGGGCGTTGCGCTCGGAAGTGTGAAGGGATAATGGAACTATGAGAGTAAATAAGGAGATGACGGCAGGTCTGCCGCCGTCTCCTTTTTCCTTTTGCCTGTGGAAATCTATGGGATTTTATTGACTTTTTCCTGAAAATTCAGTACTATCAAGAGTAGGAAATTAGTACGAGTCGGAGGTGGAAACATGGCAGCGGAGATAGCGAAGTTTACGACAGAGCAGATGAGCGATATGGTCGGTCTGCTTAGCCCCTGTATGGACGATTATCTCTATGTATGTGATTTTAAAGAGGATTATTATCAGATTTCACCGGGGGCGGTAAATCGTTTTCTGCTTCCTTCCGATCATTTTCATGAGGTGGTAAAGGTACACAGGCAGGTCGTGTACCCGGAAGATATGGACATGATTATGGTGGAGCTGGAGCTTTTGAGTCAGGGAAAGAAGACGTTCCACAATCTTCACTACCGCTGGCTGGGGCATGATATGGAGCCAATCTGGATTAACTGCAGGGGCAGGGTGCTCAATGACCCGGACGGGACACCGCGCTATCTGGTGGGCTGTATCAATGAGATCGGGGCAAAGCAGAAGGCGGATAATGTCAGCGGGCTTCTGGGCGAGTTCAGCCTCCGTACCTGTTATGCGAATTATGTGCCGAATATACCGGATGGCTTTCTGCTGCGGCTTGGAATTGATGAGTTCCGGGATATCAATGAGATTCACGGAAGCGAATACGGCGATTATATTCTTCGTAAGACGGCGCAGTGCATTGAGGAGAATATAAAGCCGGGACAGAAGCTGTTCCGGATTGTCGCGGATGAATTTGCAGTGATTGATTTTATGGGCGGAACCGTTGAAGATGCAAGGAAGCTTTACCGGAACATCAGTCTTTCCATTCTGGATTTTATTGAGGAGAATCAATACAAAGCGGTCTACACCATTTCGGGAGGAATCCTTGACAACAGATGCATTGAGGATTCGTATGAGAGTGCGATGAAGCTGTCTGAATTTGCGCTCAGCCAGGCGAAGAAGGGCGGAAAGAACAGTTGTCATGCATTTAATGCAGAGGAGTATGCAGCGTATCTGCATGAACGGCGTCTTCTGCATGCGCTGCACCATGCAGTCAACCATGATTTTGAAGGCTTTGAGGCTTATTTCCAGCCGCTTGTGGGGGCGGCTGACGGAAAGCTTTCGGGCGCTGAGACGCTTTTGCGTTTTCACGGGGAGGACGGCAGGATGGTATCGCCGGGCGAGTTCATTCCGATTCTTGAGGAATCCGGTCTGATCATTCCGGTCGGAAGATGGGTGCTGCGCCAGGCGCTCGATGCATGCAGGGAATGGCAGGAGTATCTGCCGGAATTTAAGGTGAATGTGAACCTGTCCTATGTGCAGGTGCTCAAAAGCCGTGTGCTTTCTGACGTCAGGTCAATTGTGGAGGAGTTCGAGATGAATCCGTCGAGCGTCTGCATTGAATTGACAGAGAGCGGATATCTGGAGGAGAACACGCATTTTGACAAGGTGTGGAACGGACTCAAGGATTACGGGGTTCTTCTGGCGCTGGATGATTTTGGAACGGGATATTCCAATCTGCATTGTTTAAGCGATCTTCAGCCTGCATATATTAAGATCGACCGTTCGTTTATGGCGAAAGCGCTGAATCATGAGTATGAATACCGGCTGTTGGGACATATTGTTGAGATGGCGCATAGTCTGGGACTTCATGTGTGCATGGAAGGAATTGAGACAGAGGAGGAGCTTGCGAGGGCGAGAGAAGCGGAGCCGGATTATATTCAGGGATTTCTGTTTGGAAGGCCTTGCAGCAGAGCGGAATTTTTCAGAAAGTTCTTCGGAGAAGAGACCGCGTAGGCGGTCCGTACAACGGCAGATGTCACAGAAAGCCTGCGGCGTCCGGAGAATGGGATGGATTGCAGGAAGCGGAACGGATTGCAGGAGGGGACTTTCCAGAAGGAACGGAGTGTGCTATACTGGGAACATCAGTTGGCGAGTCTGGATTAGGAGATGAATGGATATGACAGAGAGTGGGTTATTGATATTTTTAGGCGTATTGCTTTTGTTAGTTGTGATTGTTACCGTGATTGCGGTGGTGTCGGCAGTGTCGGGCGCAGCCGCGGCAATTGTCGATGATGAAGAGGGAGAAGATATAGGATAATATCTGACGGAGGATAAGATTTGAAATGAAAACAGGAGTGATTGATGTAGGCGGCGGGCTGCGCGGTGTATATGCTGCCGGTGTTTTTGACTATTGCCTTGATGCGGAAATAGAATTTGATCTGGGCATTGGCGTATCGGCGGGAAGCGCGAATGTGGCGTCCTATGCAGCGCGGCAGAGAGGAAGGAATTATACATTTTATACAGAGTACCCCTTCCGGAAAGAGTACATGAGTGTTCGGAATCTCCTGTTTAAAAAATCTTATCTGGATCTGGATTATATTTACGGCACGTTAAGCAATGGGGACGGTGAGAATCCGTTGGATTATCAGAAGCTTGTAGACAGTTCCACCGAATTTATGGCGGTGGCTACCGATGCGAAGACCGGTGAGGCAAAGTATTTTGGCAAGAGTGATCTGGCACAGGATGATTATAGTGTACTGAAGGCGTCCTGCGCGATTCCGCTCGTATGTCACCCTTATGAGGTGCAGGGTACTGCTTATTACGACGGCGGGCTTGGCGATACGGTTCCGATTGAGAAGGCTTTTGAATGCGGATGCGATAAGGTGGTGCTCATTCTGACAAAGCCCCGGGATCTTGTGCGGACATCCAATAAGGACAGGCTGTTTGCAGACAGACTACAGAGAAAGTATCCCATGTCAGCGGAACGGTTGCGGCAGAGATCTGAGCAGTACAACCACGGAGTGGCGCTGGCAAAGGAATATGAAGCCCGCGGGCAGGCGCTTATTATAGCGCCGGATGATACATGCGGAGTAGATACACTGACAAAGAATAAGGAAGCGCTCAAGGCTTTCTACGAAAAAGGGTACGAGGATGCAAAAACGGTCGAAGCGTTCCTCGCCGGATAAAGTAAAGTTTGAATCGCCCCTGCGAAGCAGGCGGCGATTTTTATTATGCTGGTAACTTCTAAAAAAAGTATAAATTCATGGCAAAATCTTGATTTTTATGTCAGAAAGTGTAAACTGATAGACACCGACCGACTGGTCGGACGGTAAAATATGCAGGAGGAAAAAGCATTGATTTCAAAATTCAGTGTAAAGAAACCATATACCATCATTGTGGGAGTCATACTGGTCATCGTACTTGGCGTCGTGTCCTTTACGAGGATGACGACGGACCTGCTGCCGGATATGAATCTTCCCTATGCGTTGGTAGTCACAACAGATGTGGGCGCAAGCCCGGAGGAAGTGGAGACGGACGTGACGGCGCCGATCGAGGCGGCGATGGCGACGACGTCGAATATCAAGAATATCAGCTCTGTATCTTATGACAATTATTCGATGGTCATTCTGGAATATGAGCAGAGTGCGAATATGGATTCGCTTCTCATTGAGATACAGCAGAAGCTGGACCAGTTGGAGGGAAGCTTTGCGGACAGTGTCGGTACGCCGATGATCATGCAGATCGATCCTGACATGATGCCGGTTCTGGTAGCGTCCGTCGATGTAGACGGGATGAATCAGTCCGAGGTGTCTTCCTATGTCGAGAACGAGCTTTCGCCGATGCTGGAAAGCGTGGAGGGCGTCGCTTCGGTGACGGCGACCGGAGCGCTGGAGGAATCGGTTCAGGTGACGATGGATCAGGCGAAGATCGACGCGCTGAATCAGAAGATTCTGGATGCGATCGACGAGCAGTTTGAGGAAGCGCAGCAGGAGTTGGACGACGCGTCCGAGGAGATCGAGAGCGGCAAGAAGAAGCTGGATGACGGAAAGGATGAGCTTTCCGAACAGCTCAGTGATGCGCAGAATGAGGTGGAGAACGGAAAACTGCAGGCGTATGTCGGCGAGTCGGAGCTGCGCACGAATCTGACGCTGATGACGGAGGCGAAAGCGGTTCTGGAGAAAGCGATCCCGGCGCTGCAGCAGTTGTACAATGAGGGCGTTGCCATTCAGCAGCAGATCGAGGCGCTGCAGAGTCTTGTGGGAGCGGGAACTGCGCCGGACGTGCCGACGGACCAGCTTCCGGATGTGCCGACGGATCAGCTTCCGGACGTGCCGACGGATCAGCTTCCGGACGTGCCGGCAGACCAGCTTCCGGGAGGACAGCTTACCGCGGAGCAGCAGGCGCAGTTAGAGGCTCTGCTTGCACAACTGAGCGGGATCAATGAATCGATTGCAAATCAGGGAAGCGCGCTTGAGAGCGTTGGGATTACCGTATATTCATTGGATGATATCCCGCAGGCGATTGCAGATATGACGACGATGCTTGCACAGATCAATACGGGAATCGCAACGATGCAGGCGGCGCAGACGCAGGTATCGGACGGAAAGGCTGCGCTGGATGAAGCTTCATTAAAGCTTAGCCAGAGCCAGATTGAGGGACTGCTTCAGATGAGCGAAGCGTCCGCACAGCTTGCGGACGCCGAGAATCAGCTTGCGATGGGGCAGACACAGCTTGATACAGCGAAAGAGAGCGCTGAGGATTCCGCCGATCTGGATACCATTTTATCTGTGGATATGCTCGGGAATCTTCTGGTTGCACAGAACTTTTCCATGCCGGCAGGCTATGTCGGTGAGGGAGAGGAACAGTACATGATCCGCGTCGGCGATAAGCTGGATTCCGTAGATGAACTTAAGAATGTAGTTCTTCTGGATATGGGGCTGGACGGCATTGAGCCGATCCGCCTGTGTGACGTGGCTGCGGTGGAACTGGTGGATAATGCCGATGAGTCTTATTCGAAGGTAAACGGCAATCCGGCGATCATGCTCTCCATTGAGAAGCAGACCGGATATTCGACCGGAGACGTCACGAAACGCGTGCAGGAGAAATTTGCGGCGCTTGAGAAGGAGAATGAGGCGCTTCATACGGCTGTGCTGATGAATCAGGGAATCTATATTGATATTATCGTACAGTCCGTTGTGCAAAATATGATTTTCGGAGCGCTGCTTGCAGTCATTGTCTTAATCGCGTTTTTAAAGGATATAAAACCGACGCTCGTGATTGCCTGCTCAATTCCGCTCAGTGTTATTTTTGCAATTGTTCTGATGTATTTTACGGATATTTCACTTAACATTATTTCCCTGTCGGGTCTTGCGCTCGGCATCGGTATGCTGGTGGACAACTCCATTGTCGTGATCGAGAATATCTACCGCCTGCGGAGCGAGGGCTATTCCATCCGTAAAGCGGCGGTCGAGGGAGCCGGAAGCGTGACGGGCGCGATCATTGCGTCAACGCTTACCACAGTCTGCGTATTTGCACCGATTATTTTTACCGAGGGAATTACCAGACAGTTGTTTGTGGACATTGCGCTCACCATTGCGTTTACGCTGACGGCAAGCCTTATTGTGGCGCTGACCTTTGTACCGATGATGGCGGCGGGCGTACTTAAAAATACAAAAGAAGTAAAGCATGACTTTTTCGAGAAGGTTCAGGATGGCTATAGCAGGTTCTTAGAGCTGGCGCTCCGCTATAAACCGATTGTATTTATCGCGGTCATCGTGCTTCTGGTGACAAGCGCATTTGCTGCATATTCGAGAGGTTTTTCCTTTATGGATATGGACATGGAGACGGATCAGCTCACTGTGACGGTCGCCGCAAAGGAGGATGAGGAGCTGACCTTTGAGGAGCTTTGCGAGCTTTCCGACGAGGTCGTGACGCGCATATCCGGTATCGAGGGAATCGAGACGATCGGCGCCATGGCGGGCGGCGGCAGTTCGCTGATGTCAATGGGCGGAAGTGCGGACAGCGTAACGATGTATCTCATTTTAGATGAGGAGTCTGACGTTCCTTCCAGTGAGATTACGGCGCAGGTTGAGGAACTGACGAAGGATCTTGCGTGCGAAGTCAGCACGGATTCGTCTGCTTCGGATATGAGTTCATTTTTGGGAAGCGGAATCACCGTAGAGATCAAGGGAAGCGATCTGGACAAGCTGCAGGAGATCGCAGCACAGGTCGCGGAGATTGTCGAGGCGGAGGAAGGAACCGTGGATGTGGATGACGGTCTTGACAATACAACGCCGTCTGTCACGATTCATGTGGACAAGGAGAAAGCGGCAGAGTATGGCATGACCACGGCGCAGGTCTTCCAGCTCGTATATGCAAAGATGGCGTCACAGACGTCGCCGACAACGATTTCAACGGATTTGAAGGATTATGAAGTATATGTGCAGACCGAGGATCAGGCAGGCGTTACGCTTGAGGATATCAAGAACCTTACCTTTACCTATGAGGATAAAATGAGCCAGATGAGCGGAGATGACGAGGAAGAGGACAGCAGTGACGCAGACAGCAGCGGAGAGGACACGGATAGCAGCGAGGAGAATGCCAACAGCGGCGATACGGACAGCACGGAAGGAAATGGAGAGGACGCTGATGACGAGGAAGAGGATGACGGCACAGAGGAAATCCCGCTTACCGAGATTGCAACGTTCGAGGAAGGCAACAGCCTAAACGCGATTTCGAGGGATTCCCAGACGCGCTATGTCAATGTGACTGCGGGAATTGATGACGATCACAATGTCACGCTTGTCAGCAATTCGCTCCAGGAGAAGCTTGCAGAGCTCGAACTGCCGGAAGGTTATTCGATTGCCATGGCAGGAGAGGATGAGATGATCGCGGACGCGATGCAGCAGCTTTATCTGATGCTGATCCTTGCAGTTGTATTTATTTACCTGATTATGGTGGCGCAGTTCCAGTCGTTTTTGTCGCCGTTCATCATCATGTTTACAATTCCGCTTGCATTTACCGGAGGATTGTTTGCATTGTTCTTCACCGGAAATGAAATCAGCGTCGTTGCGATGATCGGTTTTGTTATGCTTGCCGGAATCATTGTAAATAACGGTATCGTGCTGGTGGATTATATCAACCAGTTGAGACGCGAGGGAATGAGCAAAAAGGAGGCGATCATTGAGTCTGCGAGGACGAGACTTCGCCCGGTACTTATGACTGCGCTCACAACAATTCTCTTCATGTCTACGATGGCGCTCGGAATCGGCGACGGATCAGAAATGATGCAGCCGATGGCAATCGTAACCGAAGGCGGATTGATTTATGGAACACTGCTCACACTCATTGTCGTGCCGTGTATTTACGATGCATTTAACCGCGAGAAGAACATGGTGGAGGAGGAATTATAGAGGAGGAATTATAAATGGAAGGAAGAAAAGCGCTTTCCGCTCTTCCCGAGAAAGTGCTCCTGATGTATCAGGCGGTGATCCGGATGATCGGGGAAGGCTTTGACATCAACAAAATGAAGGTTTCCGACATCACAGCGCGTGCGGGAATCGGAAAGGGAACAGCGTACGAATATTTTTCATCGAAGGAGGAAATTATTGCAGACGCAATTCTTTACGACGTGCAGGGCAAACACGATCACCTTGCGCAAATTGTAAAAGAAGACGGAAGCTTTCGGGAAAAGTTCGGGAAAATCCTTGATTACATGACGGAAGTATTTCAGGAGAAGGAGACGTTTTGCCTGCTGGTGCGGATTGTAACAGGCTCCTATGAGATTTCGGAGCCGCTGCGCAGAGAATGCCAGAAAAGGCAGCAGGATAAGGACGGCCGTTTGCTGGAAGACATTGTGGAGTGCCTTATGAGACAGGCCGCTGCGGAGGGAGTAATAAAGGAACGGAATCCTGAATTCCAGAAGATGGCGTTCGTTGCGCAGATGATCGCTTTTGCGAGCCTTCTGGTCAGAGAGGAGAAGGGGGAAGAAACGCCGATTTCCATAGAGCAGGGAAAGGAATTTGTATATGGGGCGCTCGTGAAGAGCTTGAATTGAGGAAAAAGCATGTGGCTTAGGCTGCATGCTTTTTTTTTGCTCTATAGGAAATACCGTGTTGTTGTAAAGCGTGAAAGTACTGATTCCTATAGAGCAAAAAGCCCTGCAGGGCGGGATGCGTACCTCGCGGAAGGGAAGATAGCTGTAAACGACGCTGTGAGGGCGCGCAGGAGTCGGTTGAACTGACACTCGGTTTGTAAATAGTACTAAGGACATAGTTGCAAATGAGACAACCGTATGTTAAAATGAAATGAACCACTATAAATGTAGAAGAAACGAAAAGAGGAGAAGCAGCGCATGAGCGGAGTACTAAAGAATAATGTGGACGATGCAATGCAGACGGCGGGAGGCATCCGCGGACAGCTTGAGGAACTTGAACAGAAAGAGATATACCTTGCACAGACGACGGTGTTGGACGGGGTGTCGAATGCCGCGGCGTACTATCAGAGCCTTGCGGCACAAATCGGGGAGTACAGGCAGGTGTTTGAGGCGGATGCGCTTCATATCATGGAAACGGCGACATCACTTGCGGCAACGGATGAGAGCCATTCGGCAAGGCGGGTGTGACAGATGAGAGCTATGTGTCAGGGAGAGCGTGACAGACGGTGTCAGATACGGTTTTGAAACGGAATGAAGTAATCTGGCAATCGGGGAAGGAGTTAAGTGTGACAGAGGAGACAAAACGGAAGCTTTCCGAACTTGGGGAAGCGGAAGAGGAACAGAGACGCATGTGGATGTCTGCCAAGCGCAAGGAAGAGGAGCGCGCCGATACAGACGGACGCAATGAGCAGTTTTACGGGCAAATGGCGGAGACATGGCGTAAGGACGCGGTATTGTCGGAGCTTCTGGAAGAGAATCGGACGCGCCTTAGAAATATCAGGGAAGAGCGAAACAGAATGCTGGAGGAGAGCGACAGAAAGCTGCGCGGCGTCTTAAGGCAGAAGCAGGAGGAGCGCGAGGTACTGATAAGAAGATTAAGAGATGAACAGGGGGAAGCATAGCGATGGGAAGAGTGATTGTGCCGGATGAAATATGCAGGCAGGCGGATGACATGACAGAGAATTTCCGGGGCTATAAGGACGCGTTGTCGAAGCTGATCGTCGTAATGGAGCAGTTCGCGGAAACGGACACACTGCAGGGCGTAAGCTGGGAGAGTATGAGAGAGCATTTTTCAAATCACAAAACCGTATTGCAGGGAATGCTCTGTGTAATCAGCCAGGGGATTGAGGATGCATGTACGCTCAAACAGTGTGCGGGAGACGAGCTTCTGGACGAGGAGGAAATCAACGAGCAGATAAGAAAACTCACAATGCGTAATCAGGAATGCCAGGAGAGTATCGGGAACTATCAGAGGCTGTTGTGCAATCCGGCATATGCAGGATTTCTTGGCTGGTGGGCGAGATGGATGATAGCGAATTATGAGGAGGAGATTGACACCAACCATCGGATGATAACGCTGTTAGAACAGAAGCTGGAACGCATAGAGGAGATTGACGCACAGACGAGGTGTTTGTTCGGACAGGATTTGTCACCCTATATTTTGCAGGGTATCGAAGCGCTAGAGGGCGCGTGGAATGGAAATGGCTTTACCGTGCAGACGAATCAGGAGTGGATGCGCGTGATTAATGAAGCGTGGACGGACCATGTGAAGGAGGGAACGCGAATCGGGCTGAAGGAAGACGGGTATGTTGCGATTGTGGGAGCGGATGGAACGGTGTATTACGGGGGAGATCAGGGGTGGTTTGCCTCGGAAGATATACTATTAAAAAATTATGGATGCGGAATAATTGCGACGGTAAATCTGATGCTTTATATGAGCGGGAGAACGAATCTGACACAGGAGGAATATATGCAGGAGGTCAGGGAGTTCTTAGAAGACGACTGGAGCGCAAGGAAAGAATTGGACAATGAAGAAGGATATTATTCTATTTCTATGATGCTTTATACAAATCAGTATTTTGACAGTCATGAGATGGGATATACAACCATGTGGAAATTGACGCAGGATGATATGCTGGATAAGATGCAGGAGATGCTTTCGAATAATCTGCCGGTAATATTGGATATTGGGGATGGAGAACAGTTTGGTGGTGAAATAGAAAATAGGATAGAGAAAGGGAAAGCGAAGAAAGAAGATGATGAGGAGGAGAATGAAGTAGTGATAAAAAGGGGAATTCCCTTTTATAAATATCAGAATGGACAATATGTTTTCGTGCAGAATTGTCAGGAGCATTATGTTACAGTGACAGGCATCAGGGAATATGACGGAACGGATGGCGAACATCAAATTATGCTGGAGATCTCGACATGGGGGAAGAAGTATTATATGGACTATGATGAATATAAGGCATTTATTGAACTCCAAAAAAAAGACAGCGGACTTCTAAACCAGATGTGGGAAAATGCGTACAACAATATATTGTATATCAAGGAAGAGGAAAATAAATGAGCACGAAACTACGAGTAATGGCAGTCATATTATGCATGTACTACCTGACGGATAAAATTGGTTGTGGGGGAACAGCGCGGAGCAGTATTGATGAAAACACAGTGAAGCAGATAATGCATGTGCAGGAGTGGGCGGATGCGATTGATTTATGGCAGGGGAAGAATTTGCGATTAATGAGCTTTAAAAGGACAGGACTCGGAATATGGATTCGTTATTTGGATAAAGAGGATGCTGCTGTGAAAAATCTTGCCGAAATCGAGGAAGCTTCGAATCAGTTCGTGGAAGAGAATCCCGACTATTTTCAAAGAGAGGATTATGACCTTAATATATATGTCGGATATGGTGAAACAGATTATGCGCTGTCAAATCATCTGCCAAGCGGACGTTTTAAAATGAGTGGAATTGATTTTGAAATAGAGGAAGATTTCAGGCTGCAGTATTTCTATGTGAGAGGGGAACAGAAGATGCAGCAGTGTCTGGAAATGGGTAAGACGAAGATGGACATACCTGTAGTTCTGTGGGATATGGAATGGCGCGAAATCAGCGATCAGGAAGAATACGATTTGAGCTTTCTGGACAGTTTCTCTAATTTGCAATACTTTGTAGTGAATTTTGACCGTGCAAGGGTCAGCGATTATACGATTTTAAAAGAGCGAATCGAAGCACAGGTTCCGGGCTGTGAGGTCTACATGATACATGATGGAAAGTCATTGGTGAGAGATACGGATGTCGCAGAGAAAAGGGGATGGATACATGCATATAATGCGGCAGTTGATAGTGATGCTATCGGGGATGAGGAAGTAGAGGAATAACAGTTTGTGTGTAGGAAGATGAAGACACGGAGAAGAAAAAACAGGAAAGTATGAGGACGAACGAAAAGGAAGAGCAGTGATGAAAATAAGAAAGATCATAGCGATTGCCGGAGTTATGTGTGCAGTTATCCTCAGTGCGTGCGGCGGCAGTATAAAGAGCAGCTTTGGATGGAAAGAAAGAAAACAGGTATTGGAGGTGCGTGAGTGGGCAGATGCGGTAGAGATGCTTAAAAAGCCGGACTTGAAGATAAATGGTTTTAATCTTGGTGATGAGAATATGACTGTCTGGTACACGATAAAGGATAATCATACAGTATTGGAGAGCTTTGCAGAATTTATTGAGTCATCCAATCAGTTTTTGGCGGACAATCCGGATTATTTTGGAACGGAAGATTTTGTAATTACAATGAGATGTGTTGGGGGAGGTCCAGCGGACGATATCGTGCTCTCAAACCGATTGATAGACGAATATTTTGGACTGGGGGAGCTGGAACTGGATATTGAGGACACGAATGAATTGCAGTATCTTTATATTGAAATAAGAAATGGATTTTATAAAGGAGTGGAGCATGATGAGGTGAAGGTGGATGTGCCGGTCCTGCTTTTAGATAGGGAATTACGGGAGATACGGAATCAGGAAGAGTTTGATATATCGTTTTTGGATTATTTCGTAAACCTGGAATACATTATCATAAATATACAAGGTGATGAGACATTTGATTACACTGTTCTAAAAGAGCGAATCGAAGAACAAGTTCCAGACTGCAAAGTGTATATTATGGACAACGGGGAGTCGCTGGTAAAGGAAGAGGAAAATAAATGAGCACGAAACTACGAGTAATGGCAGTCATATTATGCATATATTACCTCACGGATAAAATTGGCTGTGCTGGAACAACGAAGAGCAGAATTGATGAACGCACAGTGCGGGAGATACAGCATGTGCAGGAGTGGGCAGACGCGATTGATTTATGGCAGGGGAAGAATCTGAGATTAATAGAGTTTCAAAGAACGGGACTCGGAATGTGGATTTGCTATTTGGAGAAAAAGGACGCTGCTGTGAAAAATCTGGCTGAAATTGTGGAAGCTTCGAACCAGTTTGTGGAAGAGAATCCAGACTATTTTCAGAGAGAGGATTATAACATTGGTATATATGTTGGATATGATGTATCATATGATGAAGCATATTATGCGTTGTCAAATTGTCGCCCAAACTGGCGTTTTAAAATGAGTGGAATCGATTTTGAAATTGAGGAAGATTTCAGGCTGCAGTATTTCTATGTGAGAGGGGAGCAAAAAATGCAGCAATGTCTGGAAATGGGGAAGACGAAGATGGACATACCTGTGGTTCTATGGGATATGGAAGGGCGCGAAATCAGCGATCAGGAAGAATACGATTTGAGCTTTCTGGACAGTTTCTCTAATTTGCAATACTTTGTAGTGAATTTTGACGATATAGAGCAGCCTGCCGATTACACTGTCCTGAAGGGACGAATCGAAGAGAAATTGCCGGACTGCGAGGTCTATATTGTACATAATGAGAAAGCGCAGGAAGAATAAAAATCCCCTCTTGACAAAACGAAATGCCGCTCGTATGATAAACAATAAGAAAAAGGTGATGAGAAAGAGGAGTACACACGAGCCTCGCCGCAGAGAGAGGAATCCATCGGCTGTAAGATTCCTTGGAAAGAGATGTGTGGAAGGTAGCTTTTGAACCGGAGTGCCCAGAAAGCGCAGAGCAGGCATCCTGCAAGGATGCGCCGTGCAGTAAGCATTCACGCGTGGTTCCCGTTAGCGAACCGCCGGTTAAGCAGATATAATATGCCGACCGGAGCGAAGATCAGTTTTACTGATGAACAAAGGTGGTACCGCGAACATTCGCCCTTTGCATCCAACGGATGCAGAGGGTGTTTTTTGTTTTGAGGAAAAATGCCGCAGGCAGTGTAGCAGAAAGTGAACGAAGAAAAGGAGAGAACAATATGTGTCAGAATTGCAGCAGCAAGGAACTTGCAAAGACCTATGACCCGAAGGGCATAGAGGAACGGCTTTACAAGAAATGGGAGGATAACGGCTATTTTCATGCGGAGGTCGATCGCAGCAAAAAGCCGTTCACGATTGTGATGCCGCCGCCAAACATTACAGGACAGCTTCACATGGGACACGCGCTCGACAATACGATGCAGGATATTCTGATCCGTTATAAGAGAATGCAGGGCTACAACGCGCTGTGGCAGCCGGGAACGGATCACGCGTCGATCGCGACCGAGGTAAAGGTCATCGAGAACTTAAAAGCACAGGGAATCGACAAGCACGACTTAGGACGCGAGGGCTTCCTTGAGAAATGCTATGAGTGGAAGGATGAGTACGGCAGCCGTATCATCAATCAGCTTAAGAAAATGGGTTCCTCTGCCGACTGGGAGAGAGAACGCTTCACGATGGATCAGGGCTGCTCTGACGCAGTACTTGAGGTATTTGTAAAGCTGTACGAGAAAGGCCTTATCTACAAGGGTTCCCGTATCGTAAACTGGTGCCCGGTCTGCAAGACCTCCATTTCCGACGCTGAGGTAGAGCACGAGGAGCAGGATGGATTTTTCTGGCATATCAATTATCCGGTAGTTGGCGAGGAGGGCAGATTTGTGGAGATTGCCACCACAAGACCGGAAACCCTGTTCGGAGATACCGCGGTCGCAGTAAACCCTGACGACGAGCGCTACAAGGATATTGTCGGAAAAATGTTAAAGCTCCCGATGACCGACCGCGAGATTCCGGTCATTGCCGATGCTTATGTTGATAAGGAATTTGGAACGGGCTGCGTGAAGATCACACCTGCGCACGACCCGAACGACTTTGAGGTTGGAAAACGCCATAATCTGGAAGAAATCACGGTCATTAATGATGACGCGACAATGAACGCGTATGCCGGAAAATATGCCGGAATGGATCGCTATGAGTGCCGCGAAGCTCTGGTTGCCGACCTAAAGGAGCAGGGGCTTCTGGTAAAGGTAGAACCGCATTCCCACAATGTCGGAACACATGACCGCTGCGGTACGACCGTTGAGCCGATGGTAAAGCAGCAGTGGTTCGTAAAGATGGACGAATTGATCAAACCGGCAGTGGAAGCGGTAAAGAACGGGGAAATCCAGCTTCTTCCAAAGCGCATGGAAAAGACCTACTTCAACTGGACGGATAATATCCGCGACTGGTGTATTTCCAGACAGCTCTGGTGGGGACACCGGATTCCGGCTTACTACTGCCCGGACTGCGGCGAGATGGTCGTAGCAAAAACTGCGCCGGACAAGTGCCCGAAATGCGGCTGCAATCACATGGAGCAGGATCCGGACACACTGGACACATGGTTCTCCTCCGCGCTGTGGCCGTTCTCAACGCTCGGCTGGCCGGAGAAAACAGAAGACTTAGATTATTTCTTCCCGACAGACGTCCTGGTAACGGGATATGATATCATTTTCTTCTGGGTTATCCGGATGATCTTCTCGGGCTATGAGCAGATGGGCAAAGCGCCGTTCCATACGGTACTGTTCCACGGACTGGTAAGAGATTCGCAGGGACGTAAGATGAGCAAGTCCCTTGGAAACGGAATCGATCCGCTTGAAGTTATCGACAAGTACGGTGCGGATGCGCTGCGCCTGACGCTGATTACCGGAAATGCACCGGGAAATGATATGCGTTTCTACTGGGAGCGCGTTGAGGCGTCAAGAAATTTCGCCAATAAAGTATGGAATGCGTCGAGATTTATCATGATGAACCTCGAGGGGGCGGATGCCCTGACAATGCCGCAGGCATGCGGGCTTTGCACCTCTTCCCACGAGGAGATGGAGGGCTTTTTGCAGAATGGTCTTAGAATTGCCGACAAGTGGATTCTCTCCAGAGTCAACACGCTTGCCAAGGATGTGACCGAGAATATGGACAAATATGAGATGGGAATCGCGGTACAGAAGGTCTACGATTTCATCTGGGATGAGTTCTGCGACTGGTACATTGAGATCACGAAGGTACGCACCTACAATAAGGAAAAGGATCCGGCGTCCGCCAACGCGGCGTTCTGGACATTAAAGACCGTGCTCACGGAAGCGCTCAAGCTGCTGCATCCGTTCATGCCGTTCATCACGGAGGAAATCTTCTGTACGCTTCACCCGGAGGAAGAGACGATCATGCTTGCCAAGTGGCCGGAGTACAGGGACGAGTGGAACTTTGCCGCAGAGGAGGAAATGCTCGAGCACTGCAAGGATCTGGTAAAGGGCGTCCGCAATGTGCGCACAGAAATGGACGTACCGCCGTCAAGAAAGGCAAAGATATTTATTGTAGCCGAGGATGAAGCGCTGCGTGAGACATTTGCACAGACCAAGGAGGTTTATCAGAACCTTGCAGGTGCGGGTGAGATCGCAGTACAGTCCGATAAGGCGGGCATCGGTGAGGATGCGGTATCCGTTGTGATTCCGGGGGCGACACTCTATCTGCCGCTCGAGGATCTGGTGGACTTTGAAAAGGAGAGAGCGCGCCTGCAGAAGGAAAAGGAGCGCCTGACGAAGGAGCTTGCGCGTTCCAGAGGTATGCTTTCCAATGAAAAGTTCTTAAGCAAAGCGCCGGAGGCAAAGGTACAGGAAGAAAAAGAAAAGCTTGCAGGCTATGAGCAGATGATGGCGCAGGTGGAAGAGCGGCTCGCGCAGATGAGCCGATAAGCATACAGAAGCTTTTTCGGTAAAATCAGGCAAAACTGGTTTACATTTGAAATATTTGCTTGAAAAAGTGTCGTGGAATTGGTATTCTATATAGTAGAAAGATATATATGTTACTTTGAGGTTTTTTACTGTTGATTATAGAATTGGGGAGCGGTTGATTATGGCGACACTTACAGAACAAAAACCTATGATCCGTATCACGTATGATGAGATGGAGGCATATATTCTGCTTCCGGAGCCAGAGCTTGATACGGTCTATACTGTTCCGCAGTTGATGCAGGCGTTGGCGGAGAAGGGAATCACATATGGAATCGATAAGGAACGGCTTTCCGGCATCCTCGAGGGAAGGGCGTACAATACGGAAGTTCTGATTGCCAAGGGTACGAAAGAGGTCGATGGAGTCGACGGCTATTATGACTACAACTTTGACGCCAATCTGGACCGCAAGCCCAAGATGCTCCCGGACGGTTCGGTAGATTACTGGTCGGTACACTCGATTGAGTCAGTGGTTGCCGGTCAGGTCATCGCTGTCTACCACCCGGCGATTGAGGGGACGGACGGCATGAATATCAAGGGTAAGCCGCTTTCTGCAAAGCGCGGGAGAGAGCAGATGCCGATCAAGGGCAAGGGCTTTGAGCGGATGAGCGACAACATCACATATACCGCGACGATGGACGGCAAGATCGAGATGCAGAATGACAGAATCGTGATCCTTCCGGTGCATGAGGTGCAGGGGAATGCGGAGCTTTCGGCAGGCAATATCGATTTCAGAGGAGATATCGTGATTCATGGCGGCGTTGAGAACGGTGTGACGATCCGTGCCACGGGCTCGATCACGATTGACGGAATTGTGGAGGCCTGTACGTTAGAGGCAGGCAAGGACATTATTCTAAGAAGCGGAATGCTCGGCGGCAACAAGGCTTCTGTGAAGACCAAGGGCGGGATTACCGCGAAGTTTTTTGAATTTACGACGATTGAGTGCGAGGGTGATATTCAGGCGGATGTGCTGATGGATTGCAACGTGATCTGCCACGGACAGTTGATTTTAAATGGTCCGAGAGGAAGTATTATCGGAGGCAAGATACATGCGATCCGCGGCATCATCGTATCCTCGCTCGGCAATGACGCGGAGAAGCGCACGGAGGTATTTGTCGGGGCAGGCATTGATGTATACAGCCGTCTGCGCGTATTAGAGAAGAAGATCGAGGCAACGCGGGATGAATTAAGTAAGATCGAGGAGGGGCTGCAGAAGTTCGAGCGGCTTTCCAAAGAGCGCGGTGTCAGCTATGCGAACGATCCGAGAAGGACGACCCTGCTTCGGGTGAAGATCAAAGATACGGCGATTCTTGCAAGTGACGAGGGAGAAGCGAGGAAGCTGAAGTCTCTTTCTGACGGGGCGCGCGGTGCGTGCGTATCCGTTATCAGAGAGGTCTACCCGGGAGTTATCATTAACATTGATGAGCTGAAGTTCACACTTAAGAACATCGGAACAGGAATTGAATTTTATAAAATGCCGGACAAGATTGCGACGAGACCGTGCTACGCGGGTGTCGAATAGCGATACTTTTCTGCGACAAAAATTGCTTGATTATTGTCACCACTATATTATAATGTAAAAGGAAATAATATAGTGGTGATTTTTATGTATATAGAAGACCGTTTGAGCGAAGGTGGGATGATTTATGATAAATTTTGAGGAAGAACTGAAGAATTTTAAGCCGAGCCTGGAAGTCGAGGAGGCGGAGCAGGCGATATATAATCATGAACTGACGGATATGACCGACGTGCTGCAGGAAATGATGCAGGATATGAAGCACGGCATGTAGGAACTTTTCAATCAGGAATCATGAAACGAGGTTATAAATGGAATGTTATAATTGTGGAGCAAAGCTGGGCAGGGAGGACGTCTGCCCGAATTGCGGAACCAATGTGAGGATATACAAAAAGATCATTATGGCTTCCAATGCGTACTACAATGATGCGTTGGAAAAGGCTGGGGTGCGCAATCTTTCGGGGGCAATCGAGAGCTTAAAGGCGAGCCTCCGGTTCAACAAGATGAATATTGACGCCAGAAATCTGCTTGGTCTTGTCTATTTCGAGATGGGCGAGGTCGTAGCCGCGCTGACCGAGTGGGTCATCAGCAAGAATTATCAGCCGAAGGAGAATATCGCGAGCCGCTATCTCGAGGAGATTCAGAACAACCAGTCGAGACTTGAGACGATCAACCAGACGATTAAGAAATATAATCAGGCGCTGCTTTACTGCAAGCAGGACAGCAGGGATCTTGCCATCATCCAGCTAAAGAAGGTGCTTTCGCTGAATCCCAAGCTTGTGCGGGGACATCAGCTTCTGGCGCTCCTCTATATACAGGAGCAGAAATATGATCTGGCGAAGAAGTCTCTGCGCAATGCCGGGAAGATTGATGCGGACAATACGACGACGCTCCGCTATCTGAAGGAAGCGAACGCCGGGCTGCGTGAGAACAATCCGGGGAAGAAGCAGAAGAATGAAGAACTCATTTCTTATCAGAGCGGCAATGAGACGATTATCCAGCCGAGATATCTAAAGGATAATTCCGCAGTCGTGACCATCGTCAACATGCTGATCGGAATTGCAATCGGCGTCGCGATCACCTGGTTTTTGGTTGTGCCGGGAGTAAGGCGCGATATACAGAATCAGGCGAAAGCGGAGGTGGTTGAGGCAAATAATACGATTGCGTCGAAGAATCAGAATATCAGCGCGTTAGAGACACAGATCGAAGATCTGACGGCGCAGATTTCGGACGCGAAGAACGAGGAGGAGAACAGCGCCAGCCGTATCAACTCCTACGAACAACTGCTGCAGGCATATACCGCATATGTTGAGGAGGATATTGAGGCAGCGGGAACAGCGCTTGGCAATGTCAATGCAGAGTATTTAAGCGATACGGCTGCAGGCATTTACGATACGATCAATGCGCAGGTCAACGCGGATTATATCAGTGCGATGTACCAGCAGGCGACCGAGGCATACAATGCGCAGGAGTTCGGACAGGCGATTGAGGATTATCAGAAGGTCATCGAGCTTGACGAGACATACGAGGACGGAAACGCGCTCTATTATCTCGCACAGGCATACCGCAGGAATGATGATCTGGAAAATGCCAAGATTTACTATCAGAAGGTTGTGGAATTGTATCCGGGTACGGAGCGTGCGGCGAACGCACAGAGATATCTGGACATTGAAGAATAGCATACAACATAAAATACGAAAGACGTCGAAAGAAATGCCTGTCATTTCTTGCGGCGTCTTTTTCGCTCTATAGGAAATACCGTGTTGTTGTAAAGCGTGAAAGTACTGATTCCTATAGAGCAAAAAGCCCTGCCGGGCGGGATGCGCACCTCGCGGAGTTGTAGATAGCCGTAAACGGCACCGCTCGGGCGCGGAGAATCCGGCAGAGCCGGATTCTTCTTTACTCTATAGGAAATACCGTGTTGCATTAAAGTGTGAAAGCAATGATTCCTATAGAGCAAAAAGCCCTGCCGGGCAGGATGCACACCTCGCGGAGTTGTAGATAGCCGTAAACGGCACCGCTCGGGCGCGGCAAAGTGTGCTCCGCATGTAAGTTGAAGCAAATTCGCGAGAGTGTGCGAAGCACACTTTGTTCTTGGAGCATATTACAGGAGGGAATGAAAGGATGGAACAATATTGCGAACGGGAAGGGAACTGCCTTAGAGTCAGGGTCCCGAAAGAGTTGGACCACCATGAGGCGGGCAGGCTTAAGCTGGAGGCGGACATGATGATTGATGCGTATCATGTCAAAACGCTGATTTTTGATTTCGGCGAAACGGAGTTCATGGACAGTTCCGGAATCGGCGTCCTGATCGGACGGAGCAAAAAAATGGGATATTACGGAGGAGAAGTCTATGCACAGAATTTAAACGGCAGGGTTCAGAAAATCTTCCGGGTATCGGGGCTTCATGCGTTGATACAAACAGACATGCCAAAGGGAGAATAGGCGGAAAGGAAATGGAGAATCTATGATGCAGAGTAAGAATGAAATGAAACTGAGCTTTGATGCGCGTTCCGTGAATGAGGGATTTGCAAGGGTGGCGGTAGCGGCGTTCATCACAGAGTTAAACCCTACCTTAGACGAGGTGGCGGATGTCAAGACGGCTGTCTCCGAGGCGGTCACGAATGCGATTATCCATGGGTACGACGATCCGTGTGAAAAGGTGGAGCTGGTTTGCAGGATAGAGGGGAATCAGGTGGAAATTGCGGTCACAGATACAGGAAAAGGAATACCGGACGTCGCGAAGGCGATGGAGCCGTTCTACACGACAAAGCCGGAGCTGGAACGCTCGGGAATGGGATTTGCCTTTATTGAGGCGTTTATGGATGAGGTGCAGGTGACCTCCGAGGTGGACAGGGGCACCAGGGTGTGGATGCGGAAAAGAATCGGCGCACAGGAAGGTTAGTACATATGGAGCGTTTGGCTGAATTGATGGAACAGGCACACGGAGGGGATAAGCGGGCGAGAGATTGTCTGGTATCTGAAAATCTGGGGCTGGTACATGCAGTTGCCAGAAGATTTGACAACAGGGGGCACGACAGGGAAGAGATTTTTCAGATCGGCTGCATCGGGCTGATGAAGGCGATCGACAAATTTGACGTTTCCTTACATCTTGCATTTTCCACCTATGCGGTTCCCATGATTACCGGAGAAATCCGGCGTTTTCTGCGGGACGACGGTATGGTGAAGGTCAGCAGGACGCTAAAGGAGAACGGTTATAAAATCAGCAGGGCAAGGGAAAATCTGGTGCGTGAGCTTGGCAGGGAGCCGTGTATGGAGGAAATTGCGGCGGCAGTGGGATTAAAACCGGAAGAAATCGTGCTTGCCCTTGAGGCGAACCGGGAAGTGGAGTCCATTTACCAGCCGGTCTATGAGCGGGATGGGGACGAGCTGCTGTTAATCGACCAGATTGACGGAGGAGCGGGGGACGGCAGCGAGGAACCGGAAAAAGAAGCGGTGCTCAACCAGATGGTGGTAAACCAGCTTCTGGATATGCTGGGGGATAAGGAGCGCCAGCTTCTGACCTTGCGCTATTTTGAGGGAAAGACACAGAGCGAGACAGCAGGGCTTCTTGGCATGAGCCAGGTGCAGGTCAGCCGCATGGAGAAACGGACGCTGCTGCTTCTGCGGGAAAAAATGATGTAGGAGATTGTCAAAAAATAAGCGCCAAATATTGCGATATGTGAGAAAAAATGTTAATTTAACAATAGAAGATACTACGGATATGTGAGAAACGCAGGAGGAGATACAATGGACACAAGAACAATATCAGATATGGAACGGAACAATAAGACGGCGATGTATTGCCATCTGTTTGAGGCATTGCTCATTGCGGGGACTTTTATCGGCGAATTTCTGCTTGGAAACCGCACGTTCTTATATGCGCTGCTTGTCGTGATACTTGCGATGGCGCCGGTGATCGCAGAATTATATTTCTGGAGCAGGAATCATGAGCATGTAATGATCAAGCATCTTGTGGCGCAGGGATTTGCCGTCATGTATACATTTATTCTGTTTACGACGACGAACTGTATGACGTTTCTGTATGTGATCCCGATGGTGCTTGTGATTTCCGTTTATAACGATACGGCATACGCGCTGAAGATCGATATAGGTATCGTACTTGAAAATATCATTGTTGTCATCGGCGGAGCGCTCACCGGAAAATTCGGTTTCCGCGATATGGGATCGGGACTTCTGCAGCTTATGGTCATTATACTGGTCGGAGTGTATTCCTATTTTGCATCACGCACCTCTGAGGCGAACAGCAAACAGAAGCTTGAAAATATCAGGGAGGCGCAGAGCCGGACGGAGAACGTACTGGGGGATGTTTCCCGGAATGCGCAGATCATGCGGCAGGGAATCGACGAGATTCACGAGAAGGTGGAGCGGCTGCAGGCGGCGTCACAGTTGACGAAGGAAGCGATGAGCGAGGTCACGTCAGGGGCGACAGAGACCGCGGAGGCAGTCCAGAAGCAGATGGAACAGACCGAGCAGATCAGCGGACGTGTAGATCAGGTCAACGATGCGGTTTTAGAGATTGCGGAGCGCATGAAGAAGACTTTATCGGTGCTTGATACCGGAAAGCAGGATGTCGACACGCTCGTGAGGGAGGTGGAGACCTCCGTACAGGACAGTGTGGATGCGGCGGAGAAGCTTGAAACATTGAATCAGTATATTGCGGAAATGAATACGATCGTAGAACTGATCAGCGGAATTACATCCCAGACAAGCCTTCTGGCACTTAACGCAAGCATTGAAGCGGCGCGCGCCGGAGAGGCGGGCAGAGGCTTTGCAGTCGTTGCGACAGAAATCTCAGCGCTCGCCACGCAGACCAAGGATGCGACGGCGCATATCACAGATCTGATCAACAATGTGGCAGGTTCTATTACGGAAGTCGTTACGGTCATCCGCAATATGATAGAAGGAATCAATGCGGAGAAGGAGTCTACCGGAAATACGGCGGCAAGCTTCGGAACAATCGAGGAGCATACCTATGCGATCCGTGATAACGTGGAGCACCTGACGGAGAGCGTGGAACAGTTAAAGGACGCGAACCAGCAGATCGCAAACTCAATACAGACCATTTCCGCCGTTTCGGAGGAGGTATCTGCGCACGCAAATGAGACGCTTGAGGCGGAGGAAGAAAATATGCAAAATCTGCTGACAATTGCCGGACGATCACAGGAACTGATTGCGCTGACGCAGGAGGAGAACGGGGAAAGTTAAGGACAGAGCTTTATTTGCCGATATAAATACAGAGTGATCAGGGAGTTCTATGCCTGCGGCTTTGTCTGCCGCAGCATGAGATACAGGGAGGTATGAGTTATGGCTTTGACGATTAATGCGGCGGGATTCCATTCGGCGGCGGAAAAGGCAGGAGCAGCAGAGCGGGTACAGGCGGAAGGAAAAAAGAGCGTATACGGCGGAAATTCTCTTCTTGCCGATCCAATCGGGCAGCGAAGAGATGAGGCGAGACGGCAGGCATGGAAGGTCGTAAAGAACGCATGGGCGAACGACCAATACATAGATGATTCGATTGCAGAGAGACGCGGACATTATGCGTCGCTTGAGAAGCTGTATGAAAAGTTGCGGACGGGGCTTTCGGATGCGGACAGGGAGAAAGAGAGCTTAAGGGAACAGTTCGGAGTAGCGCCGGATTCCAAGGAGCAGCAGGATCTGGAACTGCTGGAAAAAGAGCAGGATTACAAAAACGGGATTCTTCATGAGGGACTTACCGGGGAGGAGTTCGCGCGATTAAAAGAGATTCATGAGGCTCCGCTGACTGAGTATCAGACCAGTGCGCTGGAGATCAATGACCGCGCCGGTAATCTGAAGAAGCAGATGGAGGACACCAGACGGCAGATGATGGATGACACTGCCAATATCAATCGGATTAAGCTGGAGCGTCTGAAGGAGCATCCGATGGTCGACGCGCAGAATGCGGCGGATGAAATCATGGATGCAGCGAATAAGGAAATCATCGGAATGCTGGTACAGGACGCCAAGGATCATGTCGACGAGCAGATGGAAGAGGCGGAGAAGAAAGCCGAGGAGAACATGGAGGAGAAGGAGCAGCGCGAGGAAGAACTGGAAGAAATCAAGCTGGAGCGCGCCATCGAACGCGCCATGCTCGAGGGGACGGACGAAGCGGTCGAGGAAGCGAAACAGATCGAGCGCCGGAATGAAGCGGCGGATATCCGGCTCGACGAGATGGTTGACATTACATCGGGCGATAAGGTGCAGAAGGATGTGAGCCAGAATCTCAGCGATATTAAGAGCAATATGAAGGTTCTGGAGGCGGATCTTAAGGGAATACAGGTGGATGAACAGATTTGATTCATGCAGAAGGCTGTCTGGTATAACCAGACGGCCTTTTTTTTCTGTATAGAAAATACCGGATTCTTTTTACAAAAATGCGAGAACGTCAAACAATATAAATATAAAAATACTTGTAATTTTCTAAAAAAAGTATTAAAATTTAATTGTGGAACTGGTCATACCACATACCTGACGACCAGTTCAATGGGAGTATCATATTTTTAATAAGACAAGGAGGAGAAAGTTATGTTATTCCAAATTTACGGCGATAATGCCATGTACCAGTTACTTGGATGGGTACTGGTATTTGCAGGACTGGTAATCTGCAATGAGATTGCCCGCCGCACAAAGGCAGGAGGAGTGTTCTTTTTCTTAATTCTTCCGGCAGCACTTACCGTTTACTTCATTGCAATCGCAGTTGGCGCGGCAAATGGATCTGAGTGGGCGCTCAATAACCAGACGCATGTTTACATGAACGGATGGTTCCATTATGCGAAGCTGTATGCAGCAGTAGCGGGATGTATCGGTTTTATGATGATCAAGTACAAATGGGGCGTTGGCGCGAAGGAATGGTTCAAGCCGTTCCCGTTCGTCATCGTTGCAATCAACATTCTGATCGCAGTCGGCTCTGATTTCGAGTCTGCAATCAAGGGCGCGCAGGCACTCGCAGAGACCGGTTCCAGATACTGGCTGTCCAATGAGGGCGTATGGCTCTACGGCGGATGGTGGAACTGGGTAAATGGTATCGCAGGCATCCTGAATATTTTCTGTATGACAGGCTGGTGGGGAATTTACACCTCCAAGAAGAAGGATGATATGCTGTGGCCTGATATGACCTGGTGCTTTATCATTGCATATGATTTATGGAATTTCGAGTATACCTACAGCAACCTTCCGACACACTCATGGTACTGCGGCGTGGCGCTGCTGCTTGCACCGACCTTCGCGAACATGTTCTGGAATAAGGGAGGCTGGATTCAGAACCGTGCGAATACACTGGCTACATGGTGTATGTTTGCACAGGTATTCCCGCTGTTCCAGGTAGGAACGAAGTTCGCAGTACTTCCAAGCCTCTATGGACCGGAGTGGACGAATGGTCTGGAGTTATCCACAGCGGCTCAGCCGACTTATGCAAATCCGACCGCACAGGGAGTTGTTGCAATCATTGCGCTTGCCGCAAACGTTATCTGCCTGACGGCAATTATCAAGCGTTCCATTGAGCAGAAGAAGAATCCGTACAAGAATGAAATCTTCACGGATCAGAAGGATTTCAAGCTTGCTATGGCCCGTGCAGAGGAGAAGTAATTCTACAAATACATAAGAACAGCAAAACACAGGATTTTGCGGAGCGTTTTTGTTAAATCGACAAGGAACGCCCCGCAGTCCTGTGTTTTTTTATCGAAAACTGCCAAATATTGGAGGGCATTCTCTTATTGAGAAAAAATATCAAAAGAGTTATTGACAACTAACTATTGTTAGAATATACTAACTCACGTAAGGTAATGAAACTCATTATCAACAATTTGACAGAAAGAAGAAAGAGGATGAGATGATGCCGTTATCAATGGTAAAAGAGGGAGAGCCAAATGTAATCAAGAAGGTCGGAGGAAAAGAGGAGACCAGAAAGTTTCTGGAGAACCTTGGATTTGTTACCGGCGGTACGGTGACGGTCATATCGCAGATTGGCGGTAATATGATCGTGAATGTCAAGGATTCCAGAGTTGCCATCGGAAAAGATATGGCGAACAAGATTATGGTATAATGTCGCAAGACATTATACGCGCCGGAGTGCGCATAGGTCGCCCACGGCGAAAGCCATGGACGAGGAACGAGAACATGGTATAGGGCGGCAGAACATTGCCGGATGAACTTATACAGAGAAGGAGCAGATTATGAAGACATTGAAGGAAGTTGCCTGCGGGCAGACTGTCAGGGTTAAGAAGCTGACTGGCGAGGGACCGGTGAAGAGGCGTATTATGGACATGGGAATCACCAAAGGTGTTGACGTCTATGTGAGAAAGGTTGCACCGCTCGGGGATCCGGTTGAGGTGACAGTCAGAGGCTATGAATTATCCTTGCGCAAAGCCGATGCGGAAATGATCGAAGTGGAATAATTTTTTTTGCTGCATAGGTTAGGATAAACTAATTCAAAGAAATTAATCATGAGAAAAGAGGAACAAAAAATGGCAGTTAAAATTGCATTAGCAGGTAACCCGAACTGCGGTAAGACGACACTGTTCAACGCACTGACGGGGTCCAACCAGTTCGTAGGAAACTGGCCGGGCGTTACGGTGGAGAAGAAGGAAGGTAAGTTAAAGGGACATAAGGATGTCACAATCATGGATTTACCGGGAATCTATTCACTGTCCCCATATACCTTAGAGGAGGTCGTGGCGAGAAATTATCTCATCGCAGAGCGGCCGGATGCGATTATCAATATTGTGGACGGAACGAACATCGAGCGTAACCTGTACCTGTCCACGCAGATCATGGAGCTGGGGATTCCGGTCATCATGGCAGTCAACATGGTGGATATTTTAGAGAAGACCGGAGAGAAGATACATATCGACAAACTCAGCCAGAAGCTTGGATGCGAGGTCGTAGAGATTTCCGCTCTGAAGGGAACCGGCATTCAGAAAGCGGCGGAGAAGGCAGTCGCACTGGCACAGAAGAAGGGTAAGGCAACGCCTGTACATGAATTTTCCAAAGAGGCGGAAGATATTATCCGTGAGGTAGAGGCGAAGCTCGGCTCTGATATTGCTGAGGAGCAGAAACGTTTCTTCGCGATCAAGCTGTTGGAGCAGGATGATAAGATCAAAGAGCAGATGAAGAGCGCACCGGATGTATCGGCGGAGGTAAAGAAGCTCGAAGCTGCGTTTGATGATGATGCGGAGAGCATTATCACAAACGAGAGATATGTATATATTTCTTCCATCATCGGCGAGTGCGTGACAAAGGCAAAGAGCGGCGAGAAACTGTCCGTTTCCGATAAGATTGACCGCGTTGTGACGAACCGTTTTGCAGCAATCCCGATTTTCCTGGTTGTTATGTGGCTTGTATATTATGTGTCCGTAACTACGGTAGGTGCGATCCTGACAGACTGGACGAACGATACACTGTTCGGCGAGTGGATCATTCCGGGTGCACAGAGCTTATTTGAAAGCATCGGATGCGCAGACTGGCTGACAGGACTTATCGTTGACGGTGTGATCTCCGGTGTCGGCGCAGTTCTTGGATTCGTACCGCAGATGCTTGTATTATTCATTTTCCTGGCATTTTTAGAGTCCTGCGGTTATATGGCACGTGTAGCATTTATCATGGACCGTATTTTCCGTAAATTCGGACTTTCCGGCAAGTCCTTCATTCCGATGATGATCGGAACCGGATGTGGTGTACCTGGCGTTATGGCTTCCCGTACCATCGAGAATGACCGTGACCGTAAGATGACGGTTATGACAACAACCTTTATTCCGTGTGGAGCAAAGCTGCCGATTATCGCACTCATTGCAGGCGCGTTTTTCGACAATGCCGGATGGGTTGCATGGAGCGCTTATATCGTTGGAGTAGCGGCAATCGTGTGCTCCGGTATTATCTTAAAGAAGACAAAGATGTTCGCCGGTGATCCGGCACCGTTCGTTATGGAGCTTCCGGCATATCACTGGCCGACAGTTTCCAATGTGCTTCGCAGCATGTGGGAGCGCGGATGGTCCTTTATCAAGAAGGCAGGAACCATCATCACACTTTCAACCATCGTACTCTGGTTCTTAATGAACTTCGGATGGTCAGACGGCGGATTCGGAATGCTTGACTTCGAAGGCTTAGAGGGCGCAGCGCTTGAGGCGGCGCAGGCTGAGTGTGTTCTTGCAAAGATCGGTTCTGCAATCGCATGGATTTTCGCACCGCTTGGATGGACACAGAGCGGAAACGGCTGGAAGATGGCAGTTGCGGCAGTCAGCGGTCTGATCGCAAAGGAGAACGTCGTTGCTACCTTTGGTATGCTGTTCGGTTTTGCAGAGGTTGCAGAGGATGGAGCAGAGTTCTGGGGAAATCTTTCCGCAGTTATGACTCCGGTCGCAGCATATGGTTATCTGGTATTCAACCTTCTGTGCGCACCGTGCTTTGCAGCAATGGGAGCGATCAAGCGTGAAATGAACAATGCAAAGTGGTTCTGGTTTGCAATCGGATATCAGTGTGGTCTTGCATACATCGTTTCTATGTGTGTATATCAGATCGGTACGCTGATTACAACAGGTGCGTTCGGCATCGGAACCGTTGTATCTTTCCTGTGCGTGATTGGTTTCATTTATCTGTTGTTCCGCCCGTATAAGGAGAGCAAAACGTTAAATGTAAATATCAGAAGCGTAGCTGGAGCAAAATAGAATTGTAAAAGGAGGCAGGGGTATGGGAACTTTTATTGTTGGTGTGATTCTGATTGGAATCTTGTGTCTGATTGTGCGAAGTATGATCCGCGACAAGAAGAACGGAAAATCCCTGCAGTGCGGCGGCGATTGTAAACATTGCGGAGGACATTGCGGCTGATGGAGCAGGACAGACGATATCACAGGACGCAGATGCAGAAGGAAAATATCATACAGAAGCTTAGGGAACGCGGCTGCCGCATCACAAAACAGCGCCTGATGCTTCTTGATATTATTCTGGAAGAGGATTGCTCCTGCTGTAAGGAAATCTATTACCGGGCGTCCAAGATAGACGAACGAATCGGTACGGCGACGGTGTACCGTATGGTCAACACGCTGGAGGAAATCGGTGCAATCAGCAGAAAGAATATGTACCGGATTGCCTGTGACAGCGGATGCGAGATGGAGAAGGCCTGCACGATTGAATTTGATGATGATACGGTTCTTGAGCTTTCGAGCAGCAAGTGGAATCAGATTATTCAGTCCGGGCTGACTGCATGCGGCTATCTGAACGGACATCAGGTGAAAAGCATTATGGCAAAGTCGTATGAGTAGAAAATAGAAGAAGAAAAGAGAAAAGCTCCCTTGTGGAAAGCGGTTGAAATTGATTCACGGCTTCCACAAGGGAGTTTTTTACTCTATAGGAAATATCGTGTTGTGATAAAGTGTGAAAGCGATGATTCCTATAGAGCAAAAAGCCCTGCCGGGCAGGATGCGCACCTCGCGGAATGGAAGATAGCCGTAAACGGCACCGCTCGGGCGCGGCAAAGTGTGCTTTGCATGTAAGTTGAAGCAAATTCGCGAGAGTGTGCGAAG
>JAGBEG010000010.1 GCA_017937095.1 Roseburia sp.
ATTTGTTCATAATAATCAGTAAAAATGGATTGTAAAATATTCATAATAGAATTTTACAATAAAGTAGCACAAAGAAAAACCCCTTCCCCTCATGAATGAGGGGTTAGGGGAGTTGAGAGTGTGCGAAGCACACTTTGTTCCAATAGAAAAGTCTTATGCGCATATCGAATGGAAAGTAAGGGAGGGAAAGAAAGTGAAACGAATCAGAGAATTTTTCAGTGATCTGTCAGAGACGATAACCGTCACGAAGCTGGACGGCGTATTGATTGTTGCGGTCAGTGTGCTTGCCGGAATGTTTCTTGGAATGCTGTGTTCGCCGAGAAAGACGACGCGCTGGTACAACGGAAATCAGATTTACCGCAACGGCGCGGAGGGAGAATTGCCGGAAAGCGACGGGACAGATGAGGAGACGATTTCCTTCCGCTAAGAGGCTTGGAGCGGAGTGAACAGCAAATGACAGACAGATGTCGAAAATGCACTTTGCGCTGCGAATGAAATGAAAAAAAGAGTATAAAATAAAAGGGAGGATATTAGAACATGAAAATCACATTAAAAGACGGCTCCGTGAAGGAGTATTCCGAAAAAATGAGCGTGTATGATATCGCAAAGGATATCAGCGAAGGACTTGCGAGAGTGGCATGTGCCGGAGAGGTAAACGGTGAGATCGTTGATCTGCGCACCGAGCTTAACGAGGATTGCGAGCTGAACATCGTAACGGCAAATGACCCGGAGGGACTGAAGGTCATCCGTCATACCACGTCTCACGTGCTGGCGCAGGCGGTAAAGCGTCTGTTCCCGGAGGCGAAGGTGACGATCGGTCCGGCAATCGAGGATGGCTTCTATTATGACTTTGATGCAGAGCCGTTTTCCAGAGAGGATCTTGACAGGCTCGAGGCGGAGATGAAGAAGATCATCAAGGAAGGACATGAGTTAAAGAGATTTACGCTTCCGAGAGAAGAGGCGATCAAATTCATGCAGGAGAAGGGTGAGCCGTACAAGGTAGAGCTGATCGAGGATCTGCCGGAAGGTTCTGAGATTTCCTTCTACGATCAGGGCGAGTTCGTCGATCTGTGCGCGGGACCGCATTTGATGAGCACCAAGGGCATCAAGGCATTTAAGCTGACTTCCTCTTCGATGGCGTACTGGAGAGGCGATTCCAACAAGGCGCGCCTGCAGAGAATCTACGGAACAGCTTACAATAAGAAGGAGGAGCTTGCTGCGCACTTGGAGCGCATGGAGGATGCAAAGCGCCGCGATCACAACAAGCTCGGAAGAGAGATGGAGCTTTTTACCACGGTGGATGTCATCGGACAGGGGCTTCCGCTGTTCACTCCGAAGGGAACCAAGATGATCATGAAGCTCCAGCGCTGGATTGAGGATCTGGAAGACAATGAGTGGGGCTATGTGCGCACACGTACACCGCTTATGGCAAAGTCCGATCTCTATAAGATTTCCGGTCACTGGGATCACTACAAGGACGGTATGTTCGTGCTCGGAGACGAGGAGGTGGACAAGGAAGTGTTCGCGCTTCGTCCGATGACCTGTCCGTTCCAGTATTATGTATACAAGAACACACAGAAATCCTACCGCGACCTGCCGTACCGCATGGGCGAGACGTCGACACTGTTCCGCGCGGAGGATTCCGGGGAAATGCACGGTCTGACCCGTGTGCGCCAGTTCACGATTTCCGAGGGACATCTTGTGATCCGTCCGGATCAGGCGGAGGAAGAGTTAAAAGGCTGTCTGGATCTTGCATATTATGTGCTTGATACCTTAGGACTTGCGGAGGACGTGACCTTCCGTCTCTCCAAGTGGGACCCCGAGAACCGCGAGAAGTATCTCGGGGACGAGGAGTACTGGGAGTCCACACAGAATGCGCTGCGTGAGGTCTTAAAGGAGAAGAATCTTCCGTTCGTCGAGGCGGAAGGCGAGGCGGCGTTCTACGGACCGAAGATCGATATTCAGGCGAAGAACGTCTACGGCAAGGAAGATACGATGATTACGATCCAGCTTGACTGCGCGATTGCCGAGAACTTCGATATGTACTATATCGATCAGAACGGCGAGAAGATTCGTCCTTATATTATCCACAGAACTTCTCTTGGCTGCTACGAGAGAACGCTTGCATGGCTGATTGAGAAATATGCCGGCAAGTTCCCGACCTGGTTATGCCCGGAACAGGTGCGCGTACTTCCGATTTCCGACAAGTATGAGGCATATGCCGGAGAGGTGCTTAAGGAGTTAAAGGCAAACGGAATTGATGCGACGGCGGATAACCGCTCGGAGAAGATCGGCTTTAAGATTCGTGAGGCGAGACTGGATAAGCTTCCGTATATGCTTGTAGTCGGACAGCAGGAGGAGACAGACCACACGGTATCTGTCCGCAGCCGCTTTGCGGGCGATGAGGGCGTAAAGCCGCTTGCACAGTTTATCGATGATATCTGTAAGGAAATCCGCACGAAGGAAATCCGCAAGGAGATTCCGGAGGAAGAACGAAATAAATAATTTTTTTGAAAAGCCGCATCCGTAAAATGGATGCGGCTTTTCCTCCACTTCCCACCACCGTAAAAATGTTTTGGCGCTTTCGCCCGGTATAAAACCGATGTGCTGAGAAATACTAAGTGCGAAAGGGGGTGGAGAAACAATGACATTATTGGATTGTTCTGTAACCAGTTGTGTATACAATGAGGATCGCTGCTGCTGTAAGGGTGATATTCAGGTAGAAGGCGAAAAGGCGGTACACAATGAAGAGACCTGCTGCGGCAGCTTTAAGGAACGCCGCGGAGGCGCGGGGAGAAACGGGCAGGGACGTATTTCCAAGATGATCGATGTGGCGTGCGAGGCGTGCAAGTGCGTGTTCAATGAGGACAGAAAGTGTGGTGCCGACCATATCGGTATCGCCGGAGGAGAAGCCTGTTCCTGCGGCGAGACGGAGTGCGCAAGCTTTCGCTGCAATGCTTAATTAACAGGAGAGCAGGAATCCATGTCCTAAGATGACAAAAGATTCCTGCTTTTTTCTATAAATTTTTCTTGTAAAGCACAGCGCGTAGAATTACAATAAAACAGGAAGAAAGTCACAGATACGCAAGGAGGGAAACATGAGGAAGAAATCACATATCTCATTGGCGCGTTACATGGTGGAGAACCTGGGAGACGAGGAACTGAAGCACCACAAATTTTCTTTTTATCTGGGCAGCATACTGCCGGACATCAAGCCGTCGTTTCTCTATAAGCGGCATGAGATGAGCGGCACGTTTCCCTCTATCAGCAGGCATATCAAGCGTTTGTCCGAGGGGCAGAAGGTCATTGAGAAGGCAGGCCGCAAGTATTATATGGATCTGGGGCAGATCAGCCATTATCTGGCGGATTACTTTACGTTTCCACATAATACGATCTATCCGGGCAGCTTAAAGGATCACTGCACTTACGAGGAAAAGCTCAAGAACGATCTGCGCGCTTATCTAAAGAGCGGCGAGGCGAAACGGTATCACGGACGGAAGCTTGCCGCAGAGTGGACGCCGCCGAAGAACGGAGCAAGGGAGGAAGGCTTTGGCGATGCGGATGCAATCTGCAGTTATATTAAGGCGGCACATGCCCAGTATCTGGAGCAGAAGCATAATGTGAAGGATGATATTGAGCATATTGTCGAAATTAATCACAAGGCGCTTCGCGCGATGATTAGTCTGCTTGCCCAGAGGCGCAGTGAATGGCAGCTTAGCCAGTCATGATGTCGAAAATTGGCGTGTGGTTTTCGTTGATTTTCGGAAGAAAAAAGAGTAATATAGGATATGGATGAAGCCAGTGGCGTAAGAGTGCTCTGCCGTGGATGCTGCGTATGGCGTCTGAGGGAGACAGACATAGGATTCTTGGCGATTTTAAGGAGGATTCAGGATGAAAAGGATCTATGAGCTGCAAAAGAAGATAGAGACGGCACGACATGAATTGGACGAAGCGCTTCTGAAGGAAGACGAGTTCGAATACTATTACGAGAAAAGTACCAGGTTAGACAAGCTGATCGAGGAGTACCTCGAGCGAAAAGAAAAGATTGGTACGTGAGGAATCATTTAATATTGGCGGCAGGTCAGAATTTCTGACCTGCCGATTTTTTTGCCCAAAAGTCTCTTTTGGGCTTTTTTCTATTGCTTTTTTCCGAAAAGTGGGGTAATATTATCATACGAGTGGAGGAAAGTGGTGGAGAATGGTACAAAGTGGTGGATAAGTTCATAACTTTGTGGAAAACCACTGGAGGCAGGTGTTTGTGTTATGTTCATGGGAGAATACAATCACACAGTGGACCCAAAGGGCAGACTGATCGTTCCATCCAAATTCAGAGAGCAGTTAGGCAATGAATTTGTGGTTACCAAGGGACTGGATGGATGCTTATTTGTGTACCCTGCAGATGAGTGGCATAACATCGAAGAGAAGTTTCGCAGCATCTCCATGACCTCCAAGGATGCGAGAAAGTTCTCGCGTTTTTTCTTCGCAGGAGCAGCCGCAGTCGAACTGGACAAGCAGGGAAGAATTTTGCTCCCTCCGGTTTTGCGGGAATATGCCTCCCTGCAGAAGGACGTCGTCTTAGTCGGTGTCTTAAGCAGAGTCGAGATCTGGGATAAGGACAGATGGCAGGAGAATACCTATGATGAAGATGAGATGGACGAGATCGCAGAGCATATGGCGGAGTTAGGATTCAGTATCTAGGAGGAGCATCGTTGGAGTTTAAGCATTATTCCGTACTTTTGAATGAGACAATCGAACAGCTTAACATCAGACCGGACGGAATCTATGTGGATGGGACTTTAGGCGGTGCCGGACATGCCAGCCGGGTTGCGGAAAGACTTTCCGATAAAGGGCGCCTGATTGGAATCGATCAGGATGCGGACGCGATTGCGGCGGCGGGAGAGCGTCTTCGCAGATTCGGTGACCGCGTTACGATTATCCGCAGCAACTATGCCAATATGAAGGAAGAACTGCATGCAATCGGCATTGATAGCGTCGACGGGATCGTGCTGGATCTTGGCGTGTCGTCGTTTCAGCTCGATACGCCGGAGCGGGGCTTTACCTACCGTGAGGAGGACGCGCCTCTTGACATGCGCATGGATGACAGACAGACATTGACGGCGAGAGACATTGTCAATGATTACAGTGAAATGGACTTATACCGGATCATTCGTGATTACGGTGAAGATAAATTTGCAAAGAATATCGCAAAGCATATTGTAAGCGAAAGAGCGAAAAAGCCGATCGAGACGGCGGGGCAGCTCTCCGAAATTATCCGGGAATCCATCCCGATGAAGGTGCAGAAGACCGGAGGACATCCGGCGAAGCGCACCTTTCAGGCGATTCGGATTGAGCTTAACCGCGAGCTTGAGGTATTGCAGAACAGTCTGGATGAGATGATCGATCTGTTAAGCCCGGGTGGAAGAATCTGTATTATCACCTTCCATTCGCTCGAAGACCGGATCGTTAAGACAAACTTTAAGAGAAATGAGAATCCGTGTACCTGCCCGGCAGATTTTCCGGTGTGCGTATGCGGGAATGTTTCCAAGGGAAAGGTGATAACGAGAAAGCCGATTCTGCCGGGGGAGAAGGAATTGGCGGAGAACTCAAGATCAAAGAGCGCGAAGCTTCGCGTGTTTGAAAAGAAAGCGTGAAAAGGAAGTGACAGCTATGAGAAATGAGACGGGAAGAGGAACGGCAGGGAATGGTTCACGCCGCCGGGCGCCGGAGAGAGATTATTACGTAGACGGCAACACGGTCCGCAGGGCGGAGGCGGCTCCGGTCCGCAGACCGCAGCGAGAGCCGAATGAGCGTCAGAGGCGCGAGCACGAGGAGGAGCTTCGCGGCAGAAAGCGCGCGGCGCGACGGAATCAGGAACGTGCGCTTCGCATGAGCCGAAGCTATGTGGCGTTCCTCACAATGGCGGTTGTCGTGTTCGGCGCTTTCGCGGGTCTTTATATCCATATTCAGTCGGATGTGACGGCGCGGATGAAGACGATTTCAAGTCTTGAGAGCCAGATTGCAGATTTAAAGGCGGACAACGACGAGGCATACAAGAGAATCAATACGGCAGTCGATCTTGACAGCATCCGTGATACGGCGATGCTGCAGCTTGGAATGTGCTATGCAAAGGAGTCACAGATTATTTACTATTCCGTCGGAGACGATGATTACATGAATCAGTACAGTGAGATTCCGAGTGAGTAGGACAGGCAGGAGTTGCGATGGCGAAAAAGAAAAGAAAACCTCTGCTGAAATTCCCGAGGCGTATGCAGAAAAAGCTGATCGTCATGTTTGGAATCGTGGCGCTTATGCTGATGGGGCTGGTCGGAAGACTGATGTACATTGAGTACACGAGCGGAGAAAAATACGAGAAAATTGTACTGTCACAGCAGGAGTATGACAGTCAGACGATTTCCTATCAGCGCGGCGATATCGTGGATTCCAAGGGGACGGTGATGGCGACCAGTATTGCGGTTTACAACGTGATACTGGATTGTTCTATTGTAACGAGCGACGAGGACTATATCGATCCGACGATTCAGGCGCTGACGCAGTGCTTTCCGGATCTTAGCGCGGATGAACTGTACGGTTATGTCAGGGATGACCCGGACAACAGATATATTATATTGAAGAAAAAGGCGTCCTATGAGGAGATACAGCCCTTCGTGGAGCTTCAGGAAGCGGAGGATGAGAAGGGAAACAAAAGCAATCCCAATATAAAGGGCGTGTGGTTCGAGAAGGAATACCAGAGAGAATATCCGTATGGATCGCTTGCAAGCTCCGTCATCGGCTTTACCGCGTCGGGAAATGTCGGCGTCAACGGGCTGGAGAATTATTACAACGACACGTTAAACGGTATTAACGGCAGGGAATACGGCTATCTGAATACCGACAATAATTTTGAGAAGGTCATCAAGCAGGCGGAGAACGGATACAATGTAGTAATGACAATTGACGCGAATATTCAGTCGATCGTGGAGACAAAGATCGCGGATTTCAACACCGCGTATACGAACGCGTACCGGGAAGGGGACGCGGGAGCGACGCACATCGGAGTCGTAATCATGGATCCGAACAACGGGGATGTGCTTGCGATGGCGAATTACCCGAACTTTGATCTGAGCAATCCGCGCGATCTCTCCGCATATTATACGGAGGAAGAACTTGCAGCAATGGACGATGACGCGAAGATGGACGCTTTAAATACATTGTGGCAGAACTTTTGCGTCAGCTACACCTATGAGCCGGGATCTACGGCAAAGCCTTTTACCGTGGCGGCGGGTCTTGAGACGGGGACGGTATCGACCCAGAATACCTATTATTGCGACGGTCACGAGCATGTGGGCGGTCATGACATACATTGTGTGAACCGGAACGGACACGGGATGCAGACCTTAGAGCAGACACTTATGAATTCCTGCAACGATGCGCTCATGCAGATGTCTTATACCATCGGAAAGGATAATTTCGTAAAGTATCAGCAGGTGTTTGGCTTCGGACAGAGAACCAATATCGATCTGCCGGGCGAGGCGCGGACCGATTCCCTGATCTATACAGCGGATAATATGACGCCGACTGACCTTGCGACAAACGTCTTCGGACAGAATTTTAACACAACAATGATTCAGCTTGCGACGGCATATTGTTCGCTGGTAAACGGCGGAAAGCTCTACCAGCCGCATATGGTAAAACGCATTACAGACGAGAATGGCAATGTGATTGAAGAGACAAAGTCTACGCTGCTGCGCCAGACGGTGTCGGAGAGTACCTGCGAGACATTGAAGCAGTATATGTATTCGACCGTCACCTCGGGTACGGGAAACACGGCGAAGGTGGACGGCTATTCGATGGGCGGCAAGACGGGCACGGCGCAGAAGGTGCCGCGTGACGGTGTGAATTATCTGGTGTCCTTTATCGGATTTGCGCCGGTGGATGATCCGCAGCTTGTCATCTACTGCGTGGTCGATGAGCCGAATGCCGAGGAACAGTATCACAGCACCTTTGCACAGAACATTGTGCGCGAGATTTTGGAGGAAGTCCTTCCTTATATGAATATCTACCGCGATGAGGAGACGACCGGGATTCATTCCGGCTGGGACATCAAGGGAGAAGAAGCGGGAGCACTTGCAATGACGGATCTTGTGAACGCCGAGCTTCCGGTGGAGGACGGACTTACCGATGTGCCCGATACGACAGACGGGCTCGCAGGAAATGAGGAGGGAGCCGATAACGGAACAGCATCCGGCGGAGACGGAACGTCCCCGCCCGCCGATACCGGAGGAACTTCCGATACACCGCCTGCAGAGGGGGGAGACGGTACGCAGCCTGCGGATGGAGGGGACGGCACAACGCCTGCGGATGGCACAGGAGACGGCGCGCAGCCTGCGGACGGTACCGGAGAGAGCCCGCCTGCGGATATGCCGCCCGCTGTGACAGACGAGCCCGTGGAAGGAAACGGACAGTAACGCGCTGGCGGATTGCAACAAACGATGTATAACCTCACGAAAGGATGAATAAAATTTCATGGAGAACTTTCGTGAGGTTTTTGTATATGTCACAAGAGCATGTGTTTTACAGGAGCAAGACCTTTAACCGCAAGAAGATTTTTATCATGTTCCTTGCAGTCTTTTTTGTATTAATGTTTCTGATCGGGAGGCTTGTGTATCTGATGGTATTCTGTTCGGAATATTACGGACAGAAAGCGGAGAACCTTCACGAGAGGGAGCGCGACATCAAGGCGGCGCGCGGCAGGATCATAGACGCCACGGGAACGGTGCTCGCGACGAACAAGTCCGTCTGTACGATTTCCGTGATTCACAGCCAGATCGAGGAACCGGAGAAGGTCATTGACGCGCTGGTAAAGGAACTCGGACTTTCGGAAGATGAGGTGCGGGCGCGGGTCGAGAAGGTCAGTTCGATCGAGCGCGTCAAAACAAATGTGGATAAGGAAGTGGGAGACCGCATCCGTGCGTATGGACTTGCGGGCGTGAAGGTAGACGAGGATTATAAGCGCTATTATCCGTATGAGTCGATGGCGTCATCCGTTCTCGGCTTTACCGGAGCAGACAATCAGGGGATTCTGGGACTGGAAGTAAAATACGACTCCTATCTGCAGGGAACGAACGGGCAGATTCTAACGCTTACCGATGCGCGCGGCATAGAGATTGAGAATGCGGGCGAGACGCGGATGGAGCCAATCAACGGCTATGATCTTTGCATTTCCATGGATGTGAACATTCAGCAGTACTGCGAGCAGGCGGCAGAGAAAGCCTATTTAAAGAAGCAGGCGGACAGTGTGTCCATTATCGTTATCAATCCGCAGAACGGGGAGCTGATGGCGATGGTCAATTACCCGGAATTTAATCTGAACGAACCGTTTACACTGACCGACGAGATGCTTTCCGGCGTAGAGGACGCTTCGGCGCTTAACGCAGAGCAAAAGCAGGATCTTTTGAACCAGATGTGGAGAAATCAGTGTATCAGCGATACCTATGAGCCGGGATCGACGTTCAAGATCATCACGGCGTCGGCGGCGCTCGAGGAGGGCGTCGTCTCACTCACGGATCAATTCTACTGTCCGGGCTACAAGATGGTGGAGGACCGGAGAATACGCTGCGCCAAGACGAGCGGCCACGGCGCGGAGACATTTGAGACGGGGATTATGAATTCCTGTAATCCGGTCTTTATCGAGCTTGGCGAGCGGCTTGGCGTGGACAATTATTATAAGTATTTTAACCAGTTCGGGCTGCTTGAGAAGACGCATATCGATCTTCCGGGCGAGGCGGCGACGATCATGCACAAGAAGGAAAATGTCGGTCCGGTGGAGCTTGCGACGATTTCTTTCGGACAGTCGTTCCAGATTACGCCGATCCAGCTTGTGACGACTGTTTCTTCTATTATAAATGGGGGAACGCGCATCACGCCGCATTTCGGCGTGGAAATCCGGGATGAGAAGGGCAATCTCGTCGAGAAGCTGAAATATGATACCACAGAGGGAATCTGCAGCGAGGAGACGTCGGAGACGATGCAGTACCTGTTAGAAAAGGTCGTCTCCGAGGGCGGCGGTAAGAATGCGAAGATCGAGGGCTATTCGATCGGCGGCAAGACCGCGACCTCGCAGACGCTGCCGCGAAGCGAGCACCGTTACATATCGTCTTTTCTGGGCTTTGCACCTGCGGACGATCCGCAGGTTCTGGTGCTTGCGATCATAAGAAATCCGCAGGGAACCTACTACGGAGGTATGATCGCGGCTCCGGTCGTAAAGGAAATTATGGAAAACATTTTGCCCTACCTTGATAAATCATGAAAAATAACGTATACTAGATGGGTTAAATAGCGAGATAAAATACAAGAGGTGTTTAATTATGACGTATGAAATCGTAATTCCGGTAATTGTATCTTTTGCAATCAGCGCTTTGCTTGGTCCGATTGTCATTCCGTTTCTGCGGAGACTTAAGGTGGGGCAGACCGAGCGGAAGGAGCTGGAATCCCATTTGAAGAAAAACGGTACGCCGACGATGGGCGGGCTGATGATACTGGCAAGTATTGTGATTACTTCCGTATTTTACGTGAAGGACTACCCGAAAATCGTTCCGATCCTGTTTATGACGGTCGGATTCGGCGTGATCGGATTTCTGGATGACTACCTAAAGGTCGTGTTGCGCAGATCGGACGGACTGCTTCCGTGGCAGAAGATGCTCTGTCAGATCGTGCTAACGACTGTGTTTGCCGTTTATATGGTGCGGTACTCGGGAATTTCCCTCTCTATGCTGATTCCGTTTTCGGGCGGCAAGTACTTAGACCTTGGATGGCTTGCAATTCCGGTGCTCTATATTGCCGTGATCGGAACGGTAAACGGAACGAACTTTACAGACGGACTGGACGGACTGGCGTCGAGTGTGACAATCATGGTCGCAACCTTTTTCTCGGTTGTGGCAATCGGCACGGATGCCGGAATTGCCCCGATTACCTGTGCGGTCGTAGGCGCGCTGCTCGGATTCCTTCTATTTAATGTATATCCGGCGAGCGTGTTCATGGGAGACACCGGTTCGCTGGCGCTTGGCGGCTTTGTGGTATCGACGGCGTATATGATGCAGATGCCGTTGTTTATCCTGATTGTGGGACTGATCTATCTGGTCGAGGTGCTTTCGGTCATCATTCAGGTGACATATTATAAGAAGACGGGCGGCAAGCGCATCTTCCGCATGGCGCCGATTCATCATCACTTCGAACTCGGCGGATGGTCGGAGACAAGAGTCGTTGCAGTGTTTTCCATCACGACGGCGATTTTGTGCATGATTGCATTGTTAGCACTGTAAAGCGAAAAGAAAAACTAAGACATTGCATCAAGGGATGCAATGCCTAAGAATAGAGGTGTAGAATATGGATTTGACAGGTAAGACGGTGCTTGTAGCCGGCTCTGGCGTAAGCGGAGTGGCGGCAGCAGAACTTTTGAAGAAGAAACAGGTAAAGACGATATTGTTTGACGGCAACCGCGAGCTGGATGTCGCGGCGCTTAAGGAGAAGCATCCGGTATTCTCCGATATGGAGATCATTCTCGGTGAGCTTTCCGATGCGGATATGGAGCATTTTGACCTTGTGGTCTTAAGTCCCGGCGTTCCGACGGATCTTCCGATGGTAAATGCCATAAGGGAGCGGGGGATTCCGATCTGGGGAGAGATTGAGCTTGCCTATTTCTTTGCAAAGGGACGCGTCGCGGCAATCACCGGAACGAACGGCAAGACGACGACGACGGCGCTTACCGGGGAGATTATGGCGAACTACTACAAGGATGTGAAGGTGGTCGGAAATATCGGAATCCCTTATACTTCCGTAGCGGCGGAGACGACGGAGGAGACGGTGACGGTCGCTGAGATCAGCAGCTTCCAGCTTGAGACGATTCACACCTTCCATCCGGCGGTGTCGGCGATTTTAAACATCACGCCGGATCATCTGAACCGCCACCACACGATGGAGTGTTACATCCGGACGAAGGAGCGCATCGCAGAGAATCAGGATGCGGGCGATACCTGTGTCTTAAATTACGAGGACGAGGTGCTGCGGGCGTTCGGGGAGCAGCTTCAGACGAACGTACTGTTCTTCTCGAGTGAGAGAAAGCTTGATAAGGGACTTTATCTCGACGGAGACGACATTTTCTACGCAGACGGAAATGAGACGGTAAAGATCATCAACGTGAACGAGCTGAATATCCTTGGGAAGCACAACTACGAGAATGTGATGGCAGCGTGCGGCATGGCGGTTTCCATGGGCGTGCCCATTCCAAAGATCGTCGAGGTCTTAAAGCGGTTTCAGGCGGTCGAGCACCGCATCGAGTATGTGACAGAGAAGCGCGGCGTAAAGTTCTACAATGATTCCAAGGGAACGAATCCCGATGCGGCGATCAAGGGCATCTGCGCGATGAACCGTCCGACATTTCTGATCGGCGGGGGCTATGACAAGCAGTCGGAGTACGATGCGTGGATCGAAAGCTTTGGCGGCAAGGTGAAAAAGCTGGTGCTTATCGGACAGACGAGGGAGAAGATTGCGGAGTGCGCCAGAAAGCACGGATTTACGGACATTGTGCTGTGCGATACCTTAGAGGAGGCAATCGACGTGTGCTACCGGAACGCAGAGCCGGGCGACGCGGTGCTCTTATCACCCGCGTGCGCAAGCTGGGGAATGTTCAAAAATTACGAGGAACGCGGACGCATCTTTAAGGAATATGTGCGTGCTTTGAAAGAAGACTGACGGGTGAGAACAAATTCTAAGAGAGGTTGTAAATGGCGCGAGGGCAGGAAAAAGAAAAAAAGCAAAAACCAATTCGATATTTTGACTACAGCCTGCTGTTTCTGATTATATTTTTGCTGTGCTTTGGACTGATCATGCTCTACAGTACCAGTTCCTATTATGGCTCGACCAGATTTGGCGACGCGGCATATTATCTGAAAAAGCAGTTGTTCGCGACAAGCCTTGGAATCGTCGCGATGATCATCGTATCGCGGATTCCCTACCGGTTCTGGATGAATTTGAGCGGGGCTGCGTATCTAGCGGCGCTTGGACTTTGTACATTCGTTATTTTCGGCGGAAGAGAGGTAAAGGGTCAGGCGCGCTGGATCTACATAGGTCCCCTGTCGTTCCAGCCGTCCGAGTTCGCAAAGCTTGCGGTCATCATTTTTCTGGCGCTGATTATCTATAAGACCTCCAAGCAGGTCGGGGAATTTAAGACGCTGGTAAAGGTCATGCTCATTGTGCTTCCGATTGTCGGCGTGGTTGCATATAATAACTTAAGTACGGCAATTATTATCCTCGGTATCGCGGTGTGTATGCTGTTCGTGGCAAGCCCCAAATATTCGCATTTCTTCGTCGTAGGTCTTGTTGTGCTGGTGGTGGGCGTGGTCTTTATCGCGCTGGCTTCCTACCGCGCGGAGCGAATCCAGATCTGGCTGCACCCGGAGGAGCACGAGAAAGGCTATCAGACGCTGCAGGGGCTTTATGCAATCGGTTCCGGCGGACTTTTCGGAAAAGGGCTTGGGGAGAGTATGCAAAAGCTCGGTTTTATCCCGGAGGCGCAGAATGATATGATTTTCTCGGTCATCTGTGAGGAACTGGGACTTTTTGGGGCAGTCTGCCTTATCCTGCTGTATCTGCTGATGATCTGGCGGTTTATGGTGATTGCCAACAATGCGGCTGATTTATACGGCGCGCTCATTGTAGTCGGCATCATGGCGCATATTTCCATTCAGGTGGTCTTAAATATCGCCGTTGTGACGAATACGATTCCCAATACCGGAATTTCACTTCCGTTCATCAGCTACGGCGGAACTTCGATTCTGTTCCTGCTTTCGGAAATGGGGCTTGCGCTGTCTGTATCGCGGGGGATTACGTTTGAGGTTACCTGATTATGATTAGAGAGCAGAGAAGAAGGAAAAAAAGAAGAAAGATCGGCCTTATCATTTTTCTGATTTTTGTGCTGCTTGTAGCATTGGCGGCGCTTGTGGTCTGGAAGGTGTTCACCGTGAAGAATGTGGAAGTGGAGGGCAATGAGCTTTACTCCTCCGAACAGATTGAGCAGCTTGTGTTGGATGACGAGTATTCCTGGAATTCCCTCTATGTCCTGTTAAAGCACCGTTTTGTGGATATGGGAGAGGTACCGTTCGTCGATACGATGGAGGTGAGCCTTAAGGATCCGCATACCGTGCGGATTTCGGTCAGTGAGAAGGGAATCCTGGGCTGTCTTTACATTGATTCCATCGGGCAGTACGCCTATTTTGACAAGGATGGTTTTGTCGTGGAGACTTCCGCGGAGGAAATCCCGGACGTGCCGAAGGTGACAGGTGTAAACTGCGAGGAGGTCGTGCTCTATGAGCAGCTTCCGCTGGAGCGCGGGGAGGTGCTTAAGGATCTTTTGAATTTAACGCAGATGCTCAAGAAATATGATCTTCTGCCGCAGGAGATCCACTATGACGATAAGCTCATGCCGACCCTGACTTATGGGGGGACGCGGGTGGTCGTCGGGTCGGATGATTATCTCTCGCAGAAGGTTGTGAGGTTGTCGGCAATTCTCCCGCAGCTATCGGGACTTTCGGGGACGCTGTATCTGAATACATGGACGCCGGACACGACGGATATCGTTTTTGAGCGGGATGAATAACCCTTTTTTGAACAAAAAAATGAAAAAATTAGTTGATTAATTGAAAGAAAGATTATATTATAGTGTATATGAGTTTAAAAACGAGTACTGTGTACGCGTGGCTCATCTGATATATGACAGATAGTGGAACAGAAGGCATGGAATGCCGGACGATTCGTTGATAGATGGTGCGGTTTGGCGCCACTTTACCACGGGATATAATTAATGGGAGAGAATGAAGGAGGAACTACCTTGCTGGAGATTATGACAACAGAAGCAGATACCAGTGCAAAAATCATTGTAATCGGAGTCGGAGGAGCTGGTAATAACGCTGTAAATAGAATGATTGATGAGAATATCGGCGGAGTGGAGTTCATCGGAATCAATACCGATAAGCAGGCACTCACCCTCTGCAAGGCGCCGACGCTGATTCAGATCGGTGAGAAGCTTACCAAGGGGCTTGGCGCGGGCGCGCAGCCTGAGATTGGCGAGAAGGCGGCAGAGGAGAGCATGGAGGAGCTTTCTTCCGCGGTAAAGGGCGCAGACATGGTATTCGTCACCTGTGGTATGGGCGGCGGAACCGGTACAGGTGCGGCTCCGGTTGTCGCAAGGATTGCAAAGGAGCAGGGAATCCTTACAGTCGGTGTTGTGACAAAGCCCTTCAAGTTCGAGGCAAAGCAGCGCATGGTGAATGCGCTTTCCGGTATTGACCGCTTAAAGGACAGCGTCGATACCTTAATTGTGATACCGAACGATAAGCTGCTTGAGATTGTGGACAGGCGTACCACGATGCCGGATGCCTTAAAGAAGGCGGACGAAGTGTTACAGCAGGCGGTACAGGGAATCACGGATCTGATTAACCTGCCGGCACTGATCAACCTCGACTTCGCAGATGTGTCGACTGTCATGAAGGACAAGGGAATGGCGCATATCGGTATCGGAAACGCCAAGGGAGACGACAAGGCAATCGAAGCGGTCAAGCTTGCAGTTGCCAGCCCGCTGCTCGAGACGACGATCAATGGGGCGACCCATGTCATTATCAATATTTCCGGAGATATTTCTCTTATGGATGCGAACGACGCGGCAAGCTATGTACAGGATCTTGCCGGGGATAATGCCAATATCATCTTCGGTGCGAAGTACGACGAGTCCATGACGGATGAGGCGACCATCACGGTTATCGCGACCGGACTTGAGAGCCCGGCAGGCGGAAGCAAGATCATGCCGAAGCTTAACTATGCGAACACTACGCCGACCAGACCGGTGACCGGATCGACGCTTGGCAGGACGATGGCAGGCGGAACGGCGGCAGGCTATACGGCGCCGACGCAGACGGCAGGACAGACCGTGTCTGCACCGACGTTTTCGGGCATCCAGAAGCCGCGTCAGCCGGAGAGCACGGTACCGCAGATGGATATTAAGATTCCGGATTTCTTAAAGAATTCCCGCAAGTAGATTTTCGAAGCCTATGGGGCGTTGTTCCATAGGCTTTTTTAAATTCGCGGATAAATACCTTGTAGTTAGTGATGCCGTGCTTCCCTAACAGATAGGTAACGCTTTCGTCCGTGTGGATAAGATCCTCATAAAAGTATAGAAGCCGCACCTGATTCACATAGGTAAAAAAGGTCTGCCCCGTATATTTTCGGAAAATCCGGCAGAAATATTCCGGTGTTAAGGAGAGCTCCTTTGCAACGTCCTCCAGAGAGATCTGTTTCCGGTAATTCTTCTTCACATACTGCATACTCTGTTCGATGCGCAGAAAATCCCGCTCGGTCTTGCTCTGGCTTTTGGCGCTTAAGCGGGTGGAATCCTGTTTGTAGAGAAGATATAAAAGCTCATAAATCTGTGCCAAAAAGAGCAGACGGTAGCCCGGAGCCTGCTCCTGATCCAATCGGAATAACGCTTCTAAGATGAGAGACAGACTGTGATTGACGGAAGCATTATCGGCGGAAGCGGGTAAGTACTCCCCGAAATGAAGCAGCTTCCAGTCGTTGTCGATTAACGCGAGGTGGGCGGCGGGAATCTGCAGCAGATAGTAGCGGCAGTTATCTCTGACGTGCGTAGTATGAATGTCCCTGGGATTTACAATTAAGATATCGCCGTGCGTCAGTGCGTAAGAGCGGTCATGGATGTAAGCGGTCATTGCCCCTGTTACGATATAAAGGATTTCCAGATGGTTGTGCCAATGCAGGGGCAGGGATTGATTGACGGCGTATACGTCCGTAAAATGAAGCTGCAGAAAATTATCGTCCTGAATGGTTTCATGTGTAATCGACATAGGCTGTTCTCCGTTCGTTTGTGAATGTCTCTGGTTACACTATAGCGTCAAACAGAAAAAATATCAAGATTGACCTATAATTTCGGCAATATCATATATGGCGTAAAGAAGCGGAACTGACTACAATAAAGCTACAGAAACGAAAACCAAAAGAAATATAAATGGCAGAAACTGCCGGAAATGAGGTCAAAATGAACAAGTGGAGCAGAGTATTATATCAACCGAATCTTCCGCTGATGCCGGGCAAATATGTTACCGCCGGGGAGGAGCATATTGCAATTTCCAGGACGGCTGCAGAAGAGGGTATGGTGCTGCTGAAGAATGAGAAGAATCTGCTGCCCCTTAGCGAGGGAAGCAGAGTGGCGTTATTCGGAAAGGGAAGCTTTGATTATGTAAAGGGAGGCGGCGGCAGCGGCGATGTAAATACCGTCTATGTCCGCAATCTCTATGAAGGACTTAAGATCGTAAATACGGTATCTGTCTATGAACCGCTTTCCGACTTTTACCGGGAGAACGTAAAGGAACAGTATGACGCCGGGGCAGCGCCGGGGATGACGGTGGAACCAGAGCTTACAGACGAATTGCTCGCCGGGGCTAAGGCATACACAGACACCGCAGTAATCGTCTTGAGCCGTTTTTCCGGGGAGGGCTGGGATCGTTCCAGTATAGAATATAACGGGGAGTACAATCCGTGGGAGACGGAGACGAGCATGCCGCAGATTTCCGGTAAGATTTTCCCGAAGGGAGACTTTTATCTGACGAGTGAGGAAGAGAAACTGATTGGACAGGTAAAGGAGAACTTCGCGAAAATTGCGGTGGTATTAAATATCGGCGGCGTGATAGATACCAGATGGATCAAGCAGGACGAAAAGATCTCCTCAGCCCTTGTTATGTGGCAGGGCGGCATGGAAGGCGGATTAGCGGCGGCGGAGATTCTCTGCGGAAAGGTAAATCCATCCGGCAGGCTTACCGACACCTTCGCGGGATGCGTGGAGGACTATCCTTCTACGGCGGGCTTTCACGAGTCTGTGGAGTATGTAGATTATACCGAAGATATTTACGTCGGCTACCGTTATTTTGAGACGCTGCCCAATGCGGCGGAGAAGGTATGCTATCCCTTCGGGTTCGGGCTTTCCTATACAAGCTTTGCGCTTAAAGAGGCGGGAATTGCGGAAGAGGACGGCATGATAAAGCTGCTGGTGCAGGTGACAAATACCGGCAGCATGGCGGGCAAAGAGGTGGTGCAGGTCTATTACAGCGCGCCTCAGGGCAAATTAAAGAAGCCGGCAAAAGAGCTTGCCGCCTTTGCCAAGACAAGAAATCTCCTGCCGGGGGAGAGCCAGACAGTTTCTCTCGAATTTGCGCGGGCATCCATGGCGTCTTATGATGATCTGGGAAAGATCGCCAAATCCGCATATGTGCTGGAAAAGGGGACATATGAACTGTTTTTCGGTACTTCCGTGAGAGATGTGAAGAAGCTGGACTACGTGATAAATATTGCAGAGGATGAGGTGACAGAGCAGTTAAGCGCCAAAGCTGCGCCGACGAGCCTCAAACAGAGAATGCTCTCGGACGGAAGCTTTGAAGAACTGCCACAGGCAGAGCCGAACGATCCGAATGCCTGTGTGCTGGTGAAGATGGAGCCGGGAACGGAGGAGGCAATGACGCCGCAGGTACGGTTCCGGGACAGATATCTTCTCGTCAGCCCGTATGCGAAAGGTGTTCATCCCCTGATTGAGGTGGCAGAGGGCAAGGTGACAATGGAAGAGTTCTTAGCGCAGCTTAGCGACGAGCAGTTGATAGAGCTTTTGGGCGGACAGCCGAATACCGGCGTCGCGAATACCTATGGATATGGAAATCTGCCGGAATACGGTGTGCCGTCTGTCATGACGGCGGACGGACCGGCGGGACTGCGCATCGGCGCGGAATGCGGCGTTAAGACAACCGCATGGCCCTGCGCAACGCTGCTTGCAGCCACGTGGAATACCGAGCTGATCGAGCAGGTGGGAAAAGCGGGTGCCGAGGAGGTCAAGGAGAACAACATCGCAGTGTGGCTCACGCCTGCGGTCAATATTCACAGAAACCCGCTCTGCGGAAGAAACTTCGAATATTATTCGGAGGACCCGTATCTGACCGGAAAGATGGGAGCTGCCATGGTGCGCGGAATCCAGTCGCAGCACATTGCGGCGGCAGTGAAGCATTTTGCATGCAACAATAAGGAGACGAACCGGAAGCACAGCGATTCGAGAGTGTCCGAGCGGGCGCTGCGCGAGATCTACTTAAAAGGTTTTGAGATCATTGTAAAAGAGGCAGACCCTTGGGTCATCATGTCTGCCTACAATATCATCAACGGACACCGGGCATCGGAAAACCGCGAGCTGTTGGAGGATATCCTGCGGGGCGAGTGGCATTTTGGCGGTATGGTGACCTCCGACTGGTGGACCCGCGGGGAACACTATAAGGAGATTAAGGCAGGAAATGATGCGAAGATGGCATGCGGATATCCGGAGCGCGTGAAGGAAGCGATGGAAAAGGGTGCGATTACCCGGCCGGAGTTGGAGCGCTGCGCAAGACGTGTACTGGAGCTAATTTTAAAAATTGACTGATGAAAAGGGAAGTGCCGTTTGCCGGCGCTTCCCTTTTTGGGTACAATTCCAAAAGTCACATTCTGTCATAAAAGGGTGACGAATCCCAAATTCTCTGTCTCCTGTTTTGACAAAAAATCCGCGCCCCCCGGCTTATAATAAAGGCATGTCGGAGAAAAATCGAGGTGAGAAGAGATTTATGTATTTTATGCGGATGTATTCCTGCTGCAGAATTTCATCATGGATCTGATCGCGGTTTGTGGAGCAAATTACTTTTTGAAACGGCGCAAAAAATACCGCAGGCTGATTCCTGCCGCGGCAGTCACTTCTTTTCTGGGGCTTGTGCTGCTGGTTTTCATCCGGAATTATCTGCTCTATTGTCTGATTACGCATTTTTTATTAAATACCTTTATGACCGCGCTCTGTTTCGGAAGATGCGGCAAAAAGGAATTTATAGAAAACTTTGCCGTCATTTATTTTGTTGTTATCTTGCTGGGCGGTATTCTGGAATGGCTGCAGGGCAGCGGAATGTTTCCGCAAAATTTTTTCCTGATGGCGCTTGCCGGAATCGCGGGAATCTGCGTAGCTCTCTTCTATCTTATGCGAAGAAAGAATTTCGGCAACCATATCGTTGAGGTGAGAATCTGCAAGGATTGCCGCAATATGGAACTAAGAGGGTACTGGGACAGCGGAAATCAGTTGAGAGATCCTTATACAGGACAGGGAATCAGTATTTTAAGCCACGCGAAGGCGCGTGAATTTGTGGATGAAAAAAAGGATCGCATCCGTTTTGTGCCGTATCGTTCGCTGGGGGAGACGGAGGGACTTCTTGCAGTCCTCGATGTGGATGAAATGGTGCTTAAGGACGGCAAGAAACGGCAGGAGCTTCGCCATATGGCAATCGGGATCGCGCAGAAGGGACTGCTCGAGGATAAGGCATATGATCTGATTCTGCACGCTTCGCTGGGGTAACAGCGCGGGAAGAAAACCGAGTGTGCACAGAAATCGGCAGGCATTGGGAGATATGGGATTATTATAAGAAAGGAATGTGGTGGATATGTACATAAAGTTGGCAGTTCCGGAATACCGGATGCGGGGAATATGGGCGGGAATCAGCCGCTTTTTCCTGAAAGAAGAGGATGAGGTGCACTATATCGGGGGCGCGGAGGTCCTTCCGCCGCCGCTCGCAGGGGAGGAGGAGAGCGCCTGCATAAAGATGCTGGCAGGAGACGATCCTGAGGCGGCGCGGGGAAAGCTGATTGAACATAATCTGCGTCTTGTCGTCTACATAGCGAAGAAATTTGATAACACGGGCGTAGGGGTGGAGGATCTGATCTCGATCGGGACGATCGGTCTGATCAAGGCGATCAATACCTTTAATCCCGGGAAAAACATCAAGCTTGCCACCTATGCTTCGCGCTGCATTGAAAATGAAATCCTCATGTATCTGCGCCGGAATAATAAGACGAAACTGGAGGTCTCCATCGACGAGCCGCTCAATGTGGACTGGGACGGCAACGAGCTGCTCTTGTCCGATATTCTGGGAACAGATGAGGATGTGATCTACCGTGATATTGAGACGGATGTAGAACGTATGCTGTTAAAAAAGGCGATTGCAAGGCTCTCCGGCAGGGAACGCATGATTATCGAGCTGCGTTTTGGGCTCAACTCCGCAAATGGGGAGGAGAAGACGCAGAAGGAGGTGGCGGATATGCTCGGCATTTCCCAGTCTTATATTTCGAGGCTTGAAAAGAAGATCATGGGACGTCTGAAAAAGGAAATTGTCCGTTTCGAGTAACGTAAGGGCTGTTTTCTGATGGTTTGCCGTGCGCTTGACAGTAAGATTGTGAAAAGAATGACAAGGGAAAAGAATTGTAACCGGCATGAAAACATAGTATAATTGTACCAGAAAGAAAAAGCTTGGGGGAAGGCATATGATACTTGAATTTTTAGGAGCAGCACACGAGGTGACAGGAAGCTGTCATTATCTGGAGTTCGCAGGAAAGCATGTTCTTGTGGACTGCGGTATGGAGCAGGGAGCGGATATTTATGTGAATCAGGAGATTCCGGTCAATGCGGCGACAATTGACTATGTGTTTGTGACGCATGCGCATATCGATCATTCGGGACTTCTGCCGCTGTTATACAATCACGGTTTCCGCGGGCAGATTTTTGCGACGAAGGCGACGCACCAGCTCTGCGAGATCATGTTAAAGGACAGCGCCCATATCCAGATGTTCGAGGCGGAGTGGAAGAACCGCAAGGCAAAGCGTGCCGGAAAACCGGAAGTCGTACCGATGTATGATATGAATGATGCGATGGGAGTTCTCACACATTTTGTGTCCTGTGATTATCAGAAGATCATACAGGTCTGCGAGGGACTGAAGGTCCGGTTCGTGGACGCGGGACATCTGCTTGGCTCGTCGAGTATTGAGATGTGGATTGCCGAGGAGACAGAAAGCGGAAGGGAAGAGCGCAAGATCGTATTTTCCGGCGATATCGGTCCGGGAAACAGACCGCTTATCAAGGACCCGGAATACATAAAGGAAGCGGATTACGTCGTGATGGAATCCACATACGGCGACCGCACCCACGCCGCGCCGCCGGATTTTGCGGTAGAGCTTGCGAGAGTGATCGCAGATACGTTTTCGCGCGGCGGCAATCTCGTAATTCCTGCGTTTTCTGTCGGGCGCACACAGGAGATGCTTTATTTTATCCGAAGAATCAAGATGGAGGATATGCTAAAGGGCTATCCGGATTTTGAGGTGTATGTGGACAGCCCGCTTGCGGTTGAGGCGACGACCATTTTCAATAAGAATGTTGCGGACTGCTTTGACGACGAGGCGATGGAGCTGGTCAATCAGGGAATCAACCCGATCGGTTTTCCGGGGCTTCGGATGGCGATTACCAGCGATGAGTCCAAAATGATTAATTTTGATGAGAGACCCAAGGTCATCATTTCCGCATCCGGCATGTGCGAGGCGGGGCGTATCAGACATCATCTAAAGCACAACCTCTGGCGTAAGGATTCCACGATTCTGTTCGTCGGCTATCAGGTTCCGGGAACGCTTGGAAATTCCCTGCTCGGCGGGGCGAAGGAGGTGCGCCTGTTCGGTGAGACGGTCGAAGTACAGGCAAAGATCGAAAATTTGCCGGGCATCAGCGGGCACGCGGATGTGAATCAGCTCACGAAATGGGTCGGCGCGTTTGAGACAAAGCCGAAGCGCGTATTTGTTGTCCACGGGGAGGACAAGGTCACGGAACAGTTCGCGGATCATATCCAACGGGAACTGGGGCTTTCTTCTTATGCGCCGTACAGCGGCGACGCGTTTGATCTGCTGACGGGCGCATGTATAAGAGAGGGCTCCAGGGAAGCGGCAGTAAAGAAGAAGAGCCGCGCATCGAGCAATGTCTTTGCAAGGCTGCTCGCGGCAGGAGAGCGCCTGATTGCTGTGATTCAAAAGTGCGAGGGAATGCCAAACCGGGAGCTCGGCAAGTTCGCAGATCAGATCAACGAGCTGTGCAACAAGTGGGACAGATAGACGCGGCGGCAGCGTGAGGGAAGGTCCTACAGAGAGAGATAGTTGCGGATGGATTTGAGCGCAGACTTTTCCAGGCGGCTGACCTGTGCCTGGGAAATATGGATTTCCTCCGCAACCTCCATCTGTGTTTTGCCCTCAAAGAACCGCAGCTTAAGGATGTAGTTTTCGCGTTCGTTCAGGTGGTCCATGGCGTCGCTTAACGACAGCTCTTCGATCCAGTTGTCCTCGCGGTTCTTCTTGTCGCTGATTTGATCCATGACATAGAGGGTATCGCCGCCGTCGGTGTACACGGGATCGTAGAGGCTGACCGGGCTTTGAATCGCATCCAGTGCAAAGACGATCTCCTCCGTAGTAAGACCGGATTCTCTGGCAATCTCTTCAATGGTCGGTTCTTTGTCGGAGGTTCTTGCGAGAAGCTCTCTGGTGTGGATTGCCTTGTATGCGGTGTCCCTTAAGGAGCGGCTGACGCGGATAGAATTGTTGTCGCGCAGATAGCGCCGGATTTCCCCGATAATCATGGGAACGGCGTAGGTGGAGAATTTGACGCCCATGGTCGGGTCAAAGTTATCAATAGACTTGATAAGTCCGATGCATCCGATCTGGAAGAGATCGTCCACGTTTTCGTGATTGCCGGAAAAGCGCTTGATGACGCTTAGGACAAGGCGGAGGTTTCCCTTGATATAGGTCTCGCGGGCCTTTGTATCTCCCTGCTTGATGCGGACGAAGAGGGCTTCTTTTTCCTCCTCCTTTAAGATTGGGAGCTTGGCGGTATTGACGCCGCAGATTTCAACTTTGTATGAAGCCATGATGGGTTCCTCCAGAATTTTTTTCTGTTAAAAAGGATGCTTCATTTGGAGGGATTTTATTCAGGGATTTTTCGGAAAGAAATACAGAAGAATATGGAAATAAAGATGAATTTGTAGTATAAATAATAGTAATAAAATAAGTGGGGCAGACGGAATATGAAAGATCGAATTGATGAGAGAAATGAGAGAGAGCGGATTGCAAAGAGCGTTGTCAAGTTCTGGAATGTGAACTATATTCCAAGACCGCAGTATGAGGAGCCGCAGGCCACAGAGGAGCAGGCGGGAATACAGCAGAATGCTGTCTGTACCGAGAATACGGCGGCGAAGGAGCATGAGGAAGCTTACAACGTCACCACAGGCTCTTATTCAGGAGAATATGGCAGGAGCGATGTGGAGGATGAGGTGACAAAGGGACAGATCGAGAAGATTCTTCACGAGAAGACAGATGCGATCCGCAGTCTGATTGAACAGAACGAGGAGCAGCAATAGGCACGCGGGAGCTCTTTGGCATATAATAGAATAAGAAAGGCTGTTGGAGGCGTTTATGTCAGAGATAACGCTGCGCAAATATCATGGGCTTGGGAATGATTATCTGATTTATGACCCGAACCGCAATGACAATCTTTTGCAGGAGAGGCAGATTCAGGCACTCTGCAAGAGAAACATCGGGGTCGGGGCAGATGGGATTCTCTATGGTCCTTTTTTTGATGGAAAGGAGATGTGGGTACGGATCTTTAATCCGGACGGAAGCGAGGCAGAAAAGAGCGGAAACGGCATCCGCATTTTCTCAAGGTACTTAAAGGATGCGGGATATGTCAGGGAAGAAAGCTATACGCTGCATACGAAGGCGGGAGAGACAAAGGTGACGTTTCTGGACGATTGCGGAGACGTTATGCGGGTGGATATGGGATATGCGAGGTTTCTGGCGGAGGAGATTCCGGCAGTGGGATTCGGGGATGAAGTTGTAAATGAAGCCATCTTTTTTTGCGATAATTTCTACAATGCGACCTGTGTGTCCATGGGCAATCCGAACTGCGTGCTGATGCTGGAGGAAGTGAATAAGAAAAAAGCGCTGCAGCTTGGGCCTTATGTGGAAAATTCGAGGTACTTTCCCAACCGTATCAATATGCAGCTCTGTCAGGTCTTAGATCGAAACAATATCCAGATTGAAATCTACGAGCGCGGGGCGGGGTATACCTTTGCATCCGGAACGGGAGCCTGCGCCGCTGCCGCGGCGTCCCACAGGCTGGGACTGGTGGATGACCGTGTGACGGTGCATATGCACGGCGGCGAGCTGCTGATCGAGTTTGATTCGGACGGAAGAATCGACATGACCGGACCTGTGGTCTATATAGGGAGCATTACGCTGGCGGAGCAATTTCTCTCGTAGCTTCCCGTCTGGTGCAGAGAATATGCAGAGAACAGCAGAAAGAAAACCAGACACAGTCAAAATGAAAAAGAGACGAAGCCCCATATTTGGGGCATTTCGCCTCCCAATAATACAACTGAGCCGGATGGAATAAGAAATTTGATTGCAATTTGCCTGAGACTGTGTTAAAGTATAACCCGTTGCAGAAATTACTGCATCAACAGATATACGTCAGTTCGAGACCTTCCTGACGTAAAACAAAACTAAAGGAGAAAAGAATATGAGAAATCGAAAGGTACAATTCATTGTGCAGGCCGCAATGATCGCGGCAATCTATGTCGTGTTGACTTATTTTATCAACGCGTTCAATCTTGCTTCCGGGGCAATTCAGGTCCGCATTTCGGAGGCGCTTACCATCTTACCGTATTTCACACCGGCGGCTATCCCGGGCTTGTTCGTGGGATGTCTGCTTGCCAATCTTCTGACAGGTGCGGCAGTCTATGACATTGTTTTCGGAAGTCTGGCGACACTGCTTGGCGCGGTCGGTACATATCTGCTGCGGAAGCATAAGTTCCTGTGCACGCTTGCGCCGGTAGCATCCAATGTCATCATTATTCCGTTTGTTCTGCGCTACGGGTACGGGCTTGTGATGGAGTACGGCGGAAGGGACTGGTCGATTCCGTTCTATATGCTGACTGTCGGAGCGGGAGAGGTCATCTGCTGCTGCATCCTGGGTACGATCCTTCTGAATGCACTGGCGAAGGTGCGCAATGTGATTTTCCGAGCGGAAAGCTGAACTGTTACGAATAAAATTCTGCGTATTGCCTTGAAAAGGCGGGCAGAAGGGAAGAGAGTACCGGTTATAGGTTGAACCTATAGCCGGTACTCTCTTTTACATATTAGACAGGAAGAAATTTCCGTGCTATGATTCCATTGTAATCAAGTAGGAATTATATAGTATAAGGCAAAGGAAAAACAAAATAAGCAAAACAAGCAAAACAAGGAGGAAAATCCTCTGCTCCTGCAAAGGCAGTCGCATTTTGCTCCGCAAAACAAGGAGGATCATAATTATGGGAAAAGCATTAAAGGAAAGAAAGTTGAGATTTGAGACATTACAGCTTCATGTAGGACAGGAGGAAGCAGACCCGGCTACCGGCGCGAGAGCCGTACCGATTTACCAGACGTCATCTTATGTGTTTGACAACAGCGCGCATGCGGCGGCGCGGTTCGGACTGGCGGATGCGGGAAATATTTACGGAAGACTGACAAACCCGACCGAGGATGTGTTTGAGCAGAGAATCGCAGCGTTAGAGGGCGGCGTGGCGGCGCTTGCAGTCGCTTCCGGTGCGGCGGCGATTACATATGCGCTTCAGAATCTGGCGCACGCCGGGGAGCACATTGTGGCGGCGAAGAACATTTACGGCGGTACATACAATCTGCTGGCACACACATTTCCGGAGTATGGGATCACGACAACCTTCGTCGATCCGTTCAATTATGAGGAAGTGGAAAATGCAATTCAGGAGAATACGAGAGCAATCCATATTGAGACGCTCGGCAATCCCAATTCCGATGTGGTAGATATTGAAAAGCTGGCGGCAATCGCACACGCACATAAGATTCCGCTGGTCGTAGACAATACCTTTGCAACACCTTATCTGGTGCGTCCGATTGCGTATGGAGCCGACATCGTCGTACATTCCGCAACGAAGTTCATCGGAGGCCACGGAACGGCAATCGGCGGTGTGATTGTGGACAGCGGAAAATTTGACTGGGAGGCGAGCGGAAAATTCCCGTCACTGACAGAACCGAATCCGAGCTACCACGGCATCAGCTTTACAAAGGCGGTCGGCGCGGCGGCATTTGTCACGAAGATTCGTGCGATTCTGCTTCGCGATACGGGCGCAACGGTGTCGCCGTTCCACTCCTTCCTGTTCTTACAGGGATTGGAAACGTTGTCTTTGCGCGTCGAGCGGCATGTGGAGAACGCATTGAAGGTCGTGGAATACCTGAATGCAAATCCGAAGGTGGAAAAGGTGCATCATCCTTCCGTATCTGACGATCCGGTACAGAAGGAGCTTTATAAAAAGTATTTCCCGAACGGCGGAGGCTCGATTTTTACTTTTGAGATCAAAGGGGACGAGCAGACGGCGAAGGATTTCATCGACCATCTGGAGCTGTTTTCGCTGCTTGCCAATGTGGCGGATGTAAAATCCCTTGTGATTCATCCGGCATCCACGACGCATTCCCAGCTTACGACGGAGGAGCTTTTGGAGCAGGGAATCAAACCGAACACGATCCGTCTGTCCATCGGAACGGAAAATATTGACGACATTATCGAGGATTTGGAGGAAGCATTTGCGGCAGTGTAGGAGGCATTTGTGGCAGTGTAGGAGGCATTTGCGGCAGTGTAGGAATGCGCTTGCCAGAAAGCATAGATGCGGGTATACTTTTTCTATCAGATTATGAGAAAAGGGAGAGTATCGGCTATGCGTTTATTGATTGTAAGACACGGAGATCCGGATTACGAGAGAGATTCTCTGACGAAGAAAGGGTGGAGGGAAGCGGAGCTTTTAGCCGAGCGGCTGTCGAAGCTTACGGTGAAGGATTTTTATGTATCGCCGCTTGGGAGAGCGAGGGATACGGCTTCCCTGACATTAAAGAAAATGAACCGCACAGCGGAGGAATGCCAGTGGCTCAGGGAGTTTGACGTAAAGATTACGCGCCCCGACCGCCCGGACGCAGAGAGTATTGCATGGGACTGGCTTCCGCAGGACTGGACGAAGGAAGAGCGGTTTGGACGAAGTGATCTGTGGGCGGCAAACGAGGTGATGCAGGCGGGAAATACGCAGGGAACGCACGACGGAAACGGCATACGGATCGCGCGGAGCGCGGAGGGCGGAGCCGGTGCAGAGTACGGCTGGGTCGTGCAGAATCTGGATGCGCTGCTCGCTGAACACGGGTATGTCAGAGACGGCGCGAATTACCGTGTGGAGCGCGCGAACCGCGACACACTTGTGTTCTTCTGTCATTTCGGTCTGGAATGTGTGCTGCTGTCGCATCTGATGAATGTGTCGCCTATGGTGTTGTGGCATCACACCTGTGCGGCGCCGACTTCTGTGACGACCGTCTATACGGAAGAGCGCAGAAAGGGAATTGCATCTTTCCGCATCTGTGGCTTCGGGGACGTCTCGCATCTGTATGCCGGTGAAGAGGAACCTGCGTTTTCGGGGCGGTTCTGCGAAACATATGACAGTGAAGAACGGCATGACTAGAAACGCCATGCCTGCCATGATTTACCGGTATCATTCATGTACCTTCCATGTTACAATCTTTTTGTAACAAAGATGTAACAAATTTGTAACAACATAGGAGGTACAGAATGAAGAGAGCAGTGATTTTTGCAGCAGCATTGATGATGGGACTGACGTTTACAGGGCAGACGAGCGGGGTGCAGGCTGCGACTGTGAATGCGAATACGATAAAGAAGGTTGTCATGGCGGATGGCGGCACGTTGAAGGAATGTCTGGAGTCATTGGAGAAGCAGCAGTTTGGAAATTGTGTGGTCATCACGCTTCCATGCAATCCGGGCGCAGGAGAGAAGCCGGAGACGCCGGACGACAGCAAGCCGGAGACACCGGACAACAAGCCGGAGACGCCGGACGACAGCACACCGGACAGCAAGCCGGAGACGCCGGACGACAGCAAGCCGGAGACACCGGACAACAAGCCGGAGATGCCGGACAACAGCACGACAGAGACACCGGACAACAGCGCACCGGAAAACAAGCCGGGACAGGAGGAAGGCGCTGAGACAGAGTACCATGCGTATGTGCTCCGTGTCGTGGAGCTGGTCAATGAGGAGCGCGCAAAGGCAGGATTAAATCCGGTTACACTCCGGAAAAATATTTCTGCGGCAGCACAGGTGCGCGCACAGGAGACAGAGGTTTCTTTCTCGCACACCAGACCGGACGGGACGAAGTTTACAACCGCGCTTGCGCAGGCAGGCGTGACATATCGCGGCGCAGGGGAGAATATTGCGTGGGGACAGCGGACGCCGGAACAGGTAATGAACGGCTGGATGAACAGCGCCGGACACCGTGCGAATATTCTCAATGAGAAATTTACATCTATCGGCGTAGGCTACTATCAGAATGCAGCGGGAACAAACTACTGGACCCAGTTGTTCACGTACTAATATGACGCGCATGACTGCGCTTAAAACATAACAAAGAATGCACTGTGGAAAGATAAATGCCACAGCGCATTCTTTTTTTTACTCTATAGAAAATACCGTGTTGTTGTAAAGCGTGAAAGTACTGATTCCTATAGAGTAAAAAGCCCTGTCGGGCAGGATGCGCACCTCGCGGAGATGTAGATAGCCGTAAACGGCACCGCTCGGGCGCGGCAAAGTGTGCTTTGCATGTAAGTTGAAGCAAATTCGCGAGAGTGTGCGAAGCACACTTTGTTCTCCGATGCCATTATCTTCTCGCCGTTATTATTGCATCTCTTTTACTTCACCTCAAAAGAATATCAGATATTATATTCAATTAATATTACAGAAACAGAATTGAATTAAAAAGTAAATATTCAAAGGATATGATACAGACATGGAAGCGAAAGGAGAGCTTGAAAATGGCGATTATTGAAAACATTGAAACATTTGCAGTAAAGACTGCGCTTGGCTATCTGGATAAAGATCCGGAGAAGAACCTGACGAAGCTGATGGACTGGTTTGACCGCTTTGACCGGAAGGGAACCCTGGAAGTGGAGAGAAAGGCAATCCGCAAGGTCATAGAAGATAAAGACAGCAACTGGTATCAGCTCATCATCAGCTTGTGGAAGGACATTGATCCGGGAGTCCGTAACCGTCTGTTTGAAAACTTCATTATAAACGGATGTCTTTTGGGATACCAGAGACAGGTAGAAAATAAGGAGAAATACAACTGCAATATTCCGTGGGCGATTCTGCTTGATCCTACCAGCGCCTGCAACCTGCACTGTACCGGCTGCTGGGCAGCGGAATATGGGAACCACATGAACCTGACTTATGAAGAAATGGACGATATTGTAAGGCAGGGTGTGGAGCTTGGAACCTATGTGTATCTGTTTACCGGCGGAGAACCTCTTGTGAGAAAGAAAGACATCATCCGGCTGTGCGAGGAGCATCCCGACTGCGTGTTTTCTACGTTTACCAACGGAACTTTGATTGATGAAGCCTTTGCCGGGGAAATGCTGCGGGTAAAGAACTTCATGCCCGCCATCAGCATTGAAGGCTTTGAAGAAGCTACCGATTCCAGACGGGGAAATGGAACTTACCAGAAGATTATCCGGGCGATGAATATCCTGAAGGAGAAAAAGCTGCCCTTTGGTATTTCCTGCTGCTATACATCCGCCAATGCGGAGGTCATCGGAAGCGAGGAATATTTTGATCAGATGGTGGAAATGGGTGCAAAATTTGCATGGTTTTTTACCTATATGCCGGTAGGAAAAGGGGCGGTAACGGAACTGATGGCAACCGCTAAGCAGCGGGAAATGATGTACCATAAGATTCGGGAATACAGGAGAACGAAGCCGCTTTTCACTGTGGATTTCTGGAATGACGGGGAGTATGTGGGCGGCTGTATCGCAGGCGGTCGGAGTTACCTGCATATCAATGCGAACGGGGACATTGAGCCATGTGCGTTTGTTCATTATTCGGATTCCAATATTCGTGAGAAAACACTTTTGGAGGCATACCGTTCTCCCCTGTTCATGGGGTATCACGATCATCAGCCATGGAATGAAAATATGCTCCGCCCGTGTCCTGTTTTAGATAATCCGGGAAGGCTGACGGAGATTGTGGAAAAGAGTGGTGCAAAGAGTACCGACTATCAGAATCTGGAAAGTGCGAAAGAGTTTTCAGATAAGTGTGTAGCGACAGCGGAAAAATGGGCGCCGGTGGCAGACCGTTTATGGAAAGAAAACGGAAAACAAGTTTCCGAAGGTAAATGTGCCGCTTGCGGCAAATGCGCTTCGTCGGGAGGTGTTTCCGATTAAAAAGATGGTCATGGTAATAGTTGCGCTTGCTGCAATTTGCGGGATTACGATTACAGCAGTGTGTATGCCGCAGGACAGATAAAGTGGAGCAGTTTTATGGAATACTTGATTTGCGGATGTATCGGTTATGGTTTGGGATGCCTGAATCCGGCATACTTTATTTTCAAATGGAAACATCAGGACATCAGGAAAGGAAATTCCCATCCGGCAATTTTTAAAAGGCTATATTCTGAGGAGGAGCAAGGGAGAATGAATGAAAACAGAAAGAGGACAATTACCGTCCTGCTGACCAGATATTGCAGCACATTTTCCAATTTTATTTACTGGGTTACCGGAAGGGGATATACGCACGCCTCTCTTGCGCTGAATGATGGGGAAGAATTTTTTTACAGCTTTAATTTTAAAGGCTTCCGGCATGAATATCCGGGAAGGCACATTCACAAATGCGTAAAAAGCATTTGCTATAAGCTGGAGGTATCGGAAGAAGCCTTTGAGAAGATAAGAAAACAGATTGAGGAAATGGAACAGAACAGGGAAAAGCTGCATTACTCACGATTAGGCGTGTTGCTCTGTCTGCTGCATATTCCGTTTAAGATGGAAAACGGATATTTTTGCTCTCAGTTCGTTATGGAAATGCTGCAATTATCAGGGAGTATCGTGCTGGAAAAGAGCCCATCGCTGTATCTTCCGAACCAACTGCCGGAAATACTCGGCAGATGCGGATGCCTGAAAGAAATTATATGCAATCCGGTATAGGGAGGTCATAAGCATGGAAAAAAAGAAAAATTTTATCATCAATTTTGTGTACTTCCTTATGATCGGGGGGATTATTCTGGGGATATGCAAATATATTCTTCCGGTAATGATACCGTTTATTCTCGCATTTTTTGCGGCGGCTCTGATTCAGATTCCGGTCAGGAAATTAGGAAAGGAAAAGATAAGGTGGAAGAAAGCACTGTCAGTGTTGTTCTGCTGTATATTTTATGTTCTGTTGTTTTTGGCGGTAGCGGTAGTCGGAGTAAAGATGCTTGGCGGGGCAGGGAAGCTGGTGGAAGCCGCTCCGATCATTTATCAGGATAAGATCGTTCCGTTTTTGGAAAATATATCTGACCGAATGGAAATGTCTGCAAATTCTGCGGGTATAGAACTGGCGGAGCAGATTGAAAATTCGTTTCAGGAATTTACACAGAATATAGGACAGTATGTATCTGAATTTTCCATGAAGGCAGTAAAAATTATTTCAGGCGGCATTACGGAAATACCCGGTTTTATTGTAAAGGTGGTTGTCATGGTTGTTTCGACCTTCTTTATGGCGGCAGACTATGATAGAATCATGGCTTTTTTTAAAGAGCATATACCGCAGGAAAAGGAAGTTGCCTTATGTGGGGGTGTGAATTATGTAAAAAATACCATTGGTATTTATGTCAAATCCTATAGTTTTTTGTTCCTGCTGACCTTTGCGGAGCTTAGTATTGGCTTTATGATTTTAAAGGTCCCATATCCGATCCTGCTGGGGCTGGCAATCGCAGTATTTGACATTCTTCCGGTATTAGGAACAGGAGGAATCCTGCTTCCCTGGGCAGTCATTTTGTTCTTTATGAAAAATACACCTCTGGCAGTGGGAATACTTGTGTTGTATCTGATTATTACAGTTATCAGAAACATAGTAGAGCCAAAGCTGGTAGGGAAACAGATTGGGCTGCATCCATTGGCGACTTTAATGGCGATGTTTTTAGGACTGAAATTGACAGGAATTGTGGGAATGATTATATTTCCAGTTGCTTTGGCTGTTGCTATGGGAGTTGTAAAAAATAAAAAGACATAATTAATATTATACAAACAATTCTGAAAAAATCTGCTACAATAGTTGTGTCAAATAAAGGGCATACTTTATGCATTCTCAATTACTGTGGCGGAGGACATCGGATATGAACCCTTATCAATATATCACAAATGTAGAAAGAAAGACCAATACAGATGCACAGCGCGCTTTGCAGAAAGCCTTGATCGACTTGAATCAGCAGAAGGAAATTCATGTAATCTCTGTGAAAGACCTGTGCAGTCAGGCTCATGTGGCGCGAAGCACATTTTACTCTTATTACGATAATGTGATACAGCTCAAAGAAGAAATTGAAGATATCTTGCTGTATCAACTTCTTGAAGTCAATAAAGATTTTGGAGAGACGGCCATAGATTTTGAAACAGGATTTCCGTTTTTCCAAAATACCTGCCATCTCATTGAGCAAAACAAGCAGATTTTTTATGCCTTCCTGATCGCGAATCCGAATATTCAGTTTATTCAGAAATGGCAGACGGGAATAAAATACCATTTCTGGAATCAGCTTTTTCGTGGCGAAAGCATAAAAAATGAAAGCATGATATTGGAAATGATTTCAACGCTTTCCATTTCAGCCTTTGTCTATTGGCTGAAAAACCCTTATGATGTAGATATTGACAGCATGAATCACCTGATTATAAAATCCTTTGAAATTTTTAAGTAGAGCGGGGCCGTTGCGGTTCCGCTTTTTTTCGCCCTGCCGGGCAGGATGCGCACCTCGCGGAATGGAAGATAGCCGTAAACGGCGCCGCTCGGGCGTAAAGAATCCGTCAGCGCCGGATTCTTTGTACACAATCGCTGTTTATGTCGTTCCCATCGGCAGCGCATACAAGTACACTGTTACATGGAAACAGAGTGAAATAGGACAGAAAAGAGGTTGCGACATATGAAAAATAAAAAATTCATCGCAACAACAGGGAGAGAACAATGGACAAGATTAGGATTCATGTATTCCATTGCGGGCGGGTATGCGTTTCTCCATATCTGCCTTTTGGCGGTAAACATTGCAGCCTGATGAAAGCAGCAGGGCTGACAACAAGAAAAAAGGATCGGATATGGCTACCCGTTTCCGCTTATCTTGTGGAGCATCCAAAAGGAAAACTCCTGATTGACACCGGCTGGAGCCGGGAAATCAGTCCTGGCGGAGTATATGATCGGATGGCGCAGATTCACCATATGTCGTTTCCGCTTTACGTTACAAATCAGGGAGAAATCGCAAAAGGCATGGCAGTCAACGAGCAGCTTCGGACATTGGGGATTCGCCCGGAAGATTTAGATTATGTACTGCTGACACATCTGGATTGCGACCATGCCAGCGGAGTAAAGCAGGTAAAAGGAGCAAAGCATATTCTCGTGTCGGAAGATGAAATCGCCTGCGCAGGGCGGCATCCCATCCGATACCGGGCTTCTATGTGGAAAGGCGTTCCCTTATCCGGTTTCTCCTTTGAAAACACAGGAATCGGTCCCTGTGGGAAATCCTTTGACCTGTTTGAAGATGGTTCGATCCAGTTGGTAAATATCCCCGGACATTCCGACGGGCTATACGCTGTTTTAATTACAGGAGACGGCGGGCGCTATGTCCTGCTGTATTCCGATGGAGGATATTCGTCTGGGTCATGGCGGCAGCTTATTTGTTCCGGAATCGCAACCGATAAAAAAAACCAGATAAAATCATTGGAATGGATTGCGAAAATGAGCAGAAATAAAAATTGTCTTGAATCTCTTGCGAACCATGACCCGGACGTGATTCCGCACACCATATTGTTATAAGGAGGTAAACACAAATGAAAACAGGAGTAGTTGACGTGGGCGGTGGTTTGCGTGGAATATACGGCGTTGGCATCATGGATTATTGTATGGATCAGGGGATTCATTTTGACTGCTGCATCGGTGTGTCAGCAGGGAGCGCGAACCTGATTACATATGTTGCCGGACAGCGGGGACGATGCAAAGAGTATTACTCAAATTACACATTCCGTAAAGAGTATATGGGATTTGGCAATCTGCTCCGAACAGGTTCTTACATTGGACTGGATTACATTTATGGCACGCTGAGTAATTCTGATGGGGAATATCCGTTGGATTATCCGGCGCTCATGGCAAATCCTGCAGAGTTATATGTTGTTGCAGAAAATGCGATTACGGGGGACGTCAAATATTTTTCAAAGGCAGACGTCCGTCAGGACGATTATAGGATTCTAATGGCTTCCTGCTGTATTCCGGGCGTTGATAAGCCATATGTCATTGACAAAACGCCTTATTTTGACGGGGCTTTGGCAGACCCGGTTCCGATACAGAAAGCCTTTGAACTTGGCTGTGACAGGGTCGTGCTCATCCTGAGCCGACCGGTATCTGTCTCAAGAAAACCGGGAAAAGACCTGACTCTGGCAAAGCTGATCCGCAGGCGATACCCTGTATCCGCGGAGAAGATTGCCAGACGCGCAGAGGTTTATAACGCTTCTGTGGAAGTGGCAAAGGAATATGAGCAGATGGGGAAAGTGTGTATCGTTGCGCCGGAAGATACAGACGGCGTATCGACACTTTCCAGAAAGAAAGAGAATTTGGAAAAATTATATCAAAGAGGGTATCGGGATGGCGCTGCGATCAGCAGATGGCTGGAACACACTACCTGAATTGGTTTGGAGGATTGAATATGAAAAGACAGACAATTGTAATTATCAGTCTGCTGGCAGCCAGCCTGACGGTCTTATCCGGGTGCGGCGCTTCTGATGCGGACATGAAAACGGCTTATGAAATCGGGGAATCCGGGACATGGACAGATGGCACTTATACAGAAACAGCGAAAGGGAAAAACGGAAGTTTTGATGTCACGGTTCTCATTGAGGACGGAACGATTTCCGGTGTAACAGTCGGAGATAACAAGGAAACGCCCGACAGAGGAGGCGTTGCGATCAGTCAGCTTCCCGGTCAGATTGTGGAAGCACAGTCTTATGAGGTAGACGCTGTCTCCGGCGCTACCGTAACTTCAGATGGAATTAAGGATGCCGTAGCAAGATGCCTTGAAAAAGCATCGAAATAGAGGGTATAATGCTCTGAAAGAAAAGGAGATGAAAAATGGGAATGACAAGCCATTCAAAAACAGCCTTATTTGAAGAAAAACCTGTGCCCGAGGCGGTTATGAAACTTGCGGTTCCGACCATGATCAGCTCGCTGGTCATGGTAATTTATAACCTTTCGGACACCTATTTTGTGGGAATGTTAAATGACCCGATCCAAAATGCAGCAGTCACACTGGCTGCCCCCATGTTATTAGCTTTTAATGCCATTAACAATCTGTTCGGAGTGGGCAGCTCCAGCATGATGAGCCGCGCATTGGGGAGAAAAGACTATGATACCGTATACCGCAGTTCCGCCTTTGGCTTTTACCTGGCTTTGTTCTGCGGCATCCTGTTTTCCGTGATCTATACGGTCTTTCACGGTTCTTTTTTGAACCTGCTCGGTACATCTTCCGATACCGCTGCGGCAACAGCCGGGTACCTGAAATGGACAGTAACCTGCGGGGCTGCTCCGGCAATCTTAAATGTCGTAATGGCTTATCTTGTGCGTTCCGAGGGTGCAACGCTTCACGCAAGCATTGGCACCATGAGCGGATGTCTGCTCAACATCCTGTTAGACCCTGTTTTCATTCTTCCGTGGGGACTTGACATGGGAGCAACCGGAGCAGGACTTGCCACATTTCTTTCCAACTGTGCCGCCTGTATCTACTTTTTTATTTTACTGTTTGTAAAGCGAAAAAGTACCTATGTCTGTATTCGCCCGTCTATGTTTGGCTTTCGGAAAGATATTGTGGCTGGCGTATGCGGCGTGGGCATCCCGGCGGCTATCCAGAACATTCTGAATGTCACAGGAATGACGATTCTGAACAATTTTACTTCGTCCTACGGTTCGGAAGCGGTGGCGGCAATGGGGATCGCGCAAAAGATCAATATGGTTCCCCTCTATATTGCGCAAGGATTTTCACAGGGGATCATGCCTTTGATCAGCTACAACTACGCGAGTAAAAATAGTAAGCGAATGAAGCAGGCGACGGTTTTTTCCATGAAAGTATCAGTTTCTTTTATGACGGTTTCCTTATTGGCTTTCCATTTTGGCGCGGGTTTTCTTGTGTCGCTCTTTATGAAGAATGAGGCGATTATTGCGTATGGAAGCCAGTTCCTCAAAGGACTTTCCCTGGCGCTGCCATTTCTCGCACTGGATTTCCTTGCGGTCGGAGTATTTACAGCCTGCGGTATGGGACAGAAAACGCTTGTGTTTGCCGTTCTTCGTAAAATCGTATTGGAAATACCGGCTTTATTCGTTTTGGATAAGCTGTTCCCGCTTTACGGTTTGGCATATGCCCAATTTACAGCCGAATTGATACTGTCAGCAATCGGTTTGATTGTTCTGATTCGGCTTTTTAAGAATTTTAATGCCGGTTTAGCGTAAAGAACAGGCAGCATTTTGCAAAATCCTTTTTCTGTTGTTAAATTACCATCTTAATGATATAATTGTGCACGTAAGCAATGAGCAGTGCCAAGACGTGAAGAAACAAATATCCGTGCTTGCACGAGGATATTTGTTTTTTTGCGGATTGATAGGGCGAACCGCCCAAGCGTCAGCAAAGTCGCCGCCCGAGCGGGCTCTGCTCGCGAGTTCGCACTGCGGGGTAAATAATTTAGCGGAGCGATAGCGCGAACCGCCCCAAGTAAACATTGCTATGAAAAAAGAAAAGGAATATTTGGCATGAAGAAAATATTAGATTTGATTACAGATGAAGTCACAGAGGCGTTTGCCTCCTGCGGCTACGACTCCAAATACGGAAAGGTCACGCTGTCCAACCGACCGGATCTCTGCGAGTATCAGTGCAACGGTGCGATGGCAGCGGCGAAGGAATATAAGAAAGCGCCTTTTATGATTGCAGACGAGGTGGCTGCAAAGCTTTGCGGGAATGAGATGTTTTCCATGGTAGAATCCGTAAAGCCCGGCTTCTTAAATTTCAAACTGAGTGAGACATATCTGGCGGAATATGTAGAAGAGATGCAGAAGGATGAAGGGCGCTTCGGCTGTGAGGAGACGAAAGCGCCTAAGACGATCATGATCGATTACGGCGGGCCGAATGTGGCGAAGCCGCTTCATGTCGGACATCTGCGCTCCGCCATCATCGGAGAGAGCATCAAGCGCATCGGCCGTTTCATGGGACATAAGGTAATCGGTGACGTACATTTAGGCGACTGGGGCTTACAGATGGGACTTATCATCACAGAGCTTAAGGAGAGAAAACCAGAGCTTGTGTACTTCGATGAAAAATATGAGGGAGAATATCCGGCGGAAGCGCCGTTTACCATTTCCGAGCTTGAGGAGATTTATCCGACGGCGAGCGGGAAATCAAAGGAGGACGCTGCATATAAGGAAGCTGCAATGCAGGCGACCTTCGAGCTGCAGCATGGCAGAAGAGGATATCAGGCGCTTTTGTCCCACATTTTAAATGTGTCCGTGACAGACTTAAAGCGCAACTATGAGAATCTGGACGTTTCCTTTGATCTGTGGAAGGGAGAATCCGACGCGCAGCCGTATATTCCCGACATGGTGCAGAAGATGAAGGACGACGGCTTTGCGTACATCAGCGACGGCGCGCTCGTCGTGGACGTAAAAGAGGACACAGACACCAAGGAAATCCCGCCGTGCATGATTCTGAAATCGGACGGAGCTTCGCTTTATAATACGACCGATCTGGCGACGATTGTCTGGCGCATGAAGGATTACAATCCGGATAAATTGATCTATGTCGTGGACAAGCGGCAGGAGCTTTATTTCACACAGGTATTCCGCTGCGCGAGAAAGACAGGACTGGTAAAGCCGGAGACAGAACTTCAGTTTCAGGGCTTTGGCACGATGAACGGCAAGGATGGCAAGCCGTTTAAGACGCGTGAGGGCGGTGTGATGCGTTTGCAGTATCTGCTCGAGAGCGTCAATGAGGAGATGCTTAAGAAGATTACGGAGAACCAGAAGTCCAAGGAAAATCTGGATATCAGCGAGGACGAGGCAAACGAGACGGCGAAGACGATCGCGCTTGCGGCAATCAAGTACGGAGATCTCTCCAATCAGGCGAGCAAGGACTATATTTTTGATATTGACCGCTTTACATCGTTTGAAGGAAATACAGGTCCTTATATTCTCTATACGATCGTGCGTATCAAGTCCATTTTGAATAAGTATCACGGTACGGGAAAAGATGAGGGCGGCGCGAAGATCGAGGCGGCGCATTCCCAGAGCGAGAAAAATCTGATGCTCGTGCTTGCAGGCTTTAATTCGATGATGGAGAACGCTTATGAGGAGACAGCGCCGCATAAGATCTGCTCTTATATCTATGAGCTTGCCAATGCGTTCAACAGTTTCTACCACGAGACAAAGATCATGTCAGAGGAGAACGAGACGGTACAGAAGTCATACATCAGACTTCTGACACTGACAAAATCTGTGCTTGAGACCTGTATTCATCTGCTTGGATTTGAAGCGCCGGAACGGATGTAGGGCGTAAGCCGCTTTGTATCAAATGCGATAAAGAAAAATGTGTTTTCTGCGGAAAGTGCAAAAAGGATGTTGGAGTAAAACATGAGTAAAAGTTTGGAACAAAAGTCTGCACAGGCGGCAATTGAGGATATGGTGCACTGGCTTTCGGATGAGCATGAGCTTGGAAAAGCACCCGCAAAAATAGAGGTCGCAGGAGAATTTGATTACGACGACTGTCATTACTATATCCTGAAGTACAAAGAGAAAGTGCTGGGGAAATGGATGGTCGGCGTGTGCGGCGTGGACGAGGACGGAACACCCTGCGGTTATACCTTCAGCGAATTTGAGAAATACGAGGCGGCGACGGCACAGGAAAAATGTGTCGCGATGATTGAATATTTAAAATCCTACTGGAAGAACCGTGCGCGGGCGGAAATGGAGCGGCGCGGTGTGACAGAGGAAGAATTTGCGCAGATGAGCGACGAGGAGTGGGCGAAAAAGGGCGACGAAGCGAATGCGCGCGAGCAGGAGAGCGGTGTCGGCAAACGACAGGGCTTTGTATTGCTTTCGGACGCTTCCTTTGATCTGGAACGCCTCGTGGAAGATTTAAAGGCGGACTGGAAGCTGCTGCCGGAAGACGGCGTCGAGAGGAAGGACGGCAATCTTGTGTTCGATGCCGGAAACAATCTGGTCGCGGTGGCGCTTATGGAAATGCCCGTGCCGGATGGTGAGGCGGAATATTTTGCTGCGGCGAATTATCTGTGGAAGGAAGCTGTCGAGACGACAAAGCGTCATAAGGCGCATCTGGTCGTATTTACCGTGAATCGTGACAACGATGCGGTTGCGGCGGGCTTGTGCTTTTCCAAAGTGGTTTCCTCCTGTCTGAATCAGAAGAACGCGCTCGGCGTATATACATCGGGGACGGTATTTCAGCCTGAATTTTATCAGAAGGCATGCGCGGGGATGAGGGAAGGGGAACTTCCGGTCGGCGCATGGATCTATGTCGGACTGATCGGTGATGAAAACGGCTGCTGTGCCTATACCTATGGGCTTTCGCAGTTCGGAAAGCTTGAAGTTGAAATCATAGACACGAAACGCACGCCGGAGGAAGCCCTTAGCTTCCTTTACATGGTATCGGATTATATCATTAAGAACAATATGAGTTTCCACGACGGGGAGACGTTGAGCTTTACATCGGAAATGCAGTTTACGATTACGAAGTCGGCGGCGGTACATCTGGACGGGGAGACATTTAAAATCGCATACTAAGGTACTGGCGAAAACAGTACAACATAAATATGCCGCATTCCAGAGTAACAATGGAATGCGGCATTATTTGTTGGAATAAAATCCGGCGTTCATACGACAACGCCCTGTTTTTATGCAATAAGAAATATCAGTCAGAAATGTAATTACAAAATAGCAGCTATTTACGCGGTATATTTTGCAATTAATTCCTCAAGCGCATCCGGGTGCGCAGCGACCCACGTCTCATAGGTCATGTTTTCTGCGGAAATCATTTTTCCGAGCTCGACGAGGAATAACGGGATTTCCTCCACCGTGATCGCTTTTCCGGTATCGGCAATGCGTTCCTTGCCCTGCAGGGCGCATCCGCCGACGAAAATCGCAAACGCAGGCTTCGGACCGTCCGGCGTCTGCTTTACCGCGCCGCGGAAACCGATGTCGCCTGTCTGGTGTGCGGCACAGGAGGAAGGACAGCCGGAAATATGAATCTTCGGGAGGACGCCGTTGGCAAAATTCTCCTTTTGCACAGCATCGACGCAGGAGCGAAGAAGCGCCTGGGAATTGCCGACACCGACCTGACAAATGGAATTGCCGATACAGGCGACAGATGTCTCGAAAATTGTATTTGCACCGTCAGCGGTGTGGGCGAGGACTTCCTTTGCCTCGTCTCCGTTGCAGTTGATGACATAAAGCCCCTCCTCCGGGGTGAGACGGATCTCGACGTCTTCCATATCCGAAATCAGTTCATAGAGCTCTTTCGCCTTGGCAGGGGAGAGAACGCCGCCGATCGGCTGATAGAAAACGGAATAAAGCCCGTCCTGCTTCTGGGCCGTTACACGGCGGTCTGTTATCGCAGAACCGTTTCCTTTTTTCTGAATCCCGGGGATTACCGGGTCGATGTCAAGCTTCTCTGTCTTTTGCACTTCATCAAGCTTCTCGTTGTAGGCGGCAATAAAGCCCTCGGTTCCGAGCGTTTCCTGCATGAAGCGTGTCCTTGCGCGTCCGCGGTTCTCGTAATTGCCGTAGGTGGTAAAGGTGTCTACCATTGCCTTGATATAGTAGAGAATCTTCGTCGGATCAACTGCGGTTGCGACGCATGCGCCAAGGCTTGGCTTGTTTCCGAGCCCTCCGGCAGCGTATACGTCGAAGGTTCCATCCGGTCTTGACACAAAGCCAAGGTCACGGAAGGTCGCATGCGGCTCGTTGGCAGGAGAATTGGAGAAGCAGACCTTTAGCTTGCGCGGGAACTTTACGGCTTTGATAAAGCCCATGAGGTATTCGCCGGCTTCCTTTGCGTAGGGGAGCACGTCGAAATTCTCATCCGCCTGTACGCCGGAGAGCGGGGACGCCATGACATTGCGCGGAAAATCTCCGCCGCCTCCGCGGGAAATCATTCCTGCTTTCCATGCCTCGCCGATTATCTCACAGAGGTCTTCGGCTTCTAAGTTGTGAAGCTGGATCGACTGGCAGGTCGTAAGCTTGATCAGATCAATATGATACTGCTCACATACGTCTACGACAAATTTGAGACGCTCCTTTGTGAGCTGTCCGCCAGCCATGCGCAGGCGCAGCATATGCTTTTCGCCGCCGCGCTGTGCGTAGCTTCCGAATCCGCCGGAAAAGCCTTTGTACTCCGGTACGGTCATCTCTTTATTGTGAAATTTCATTGTTTTTTCTTTAAATTCTTCCAGATCGGGAAGAAATTCCGTCAAATAGTCTCTGGACATATGATCCTCCTTTTATTTTGCCCTGGCAGTTTGCAAAGAAACGTACACCGCAGTGCGAACTCGCGAACATAGTTCGCTCGTTCACGGGCGTTCGCCCTATCAATCCGCAAAGAAACAAATATCTTCGTGCAAGCACGGATATTTGTTTCTTCACGTCTTGGCACTGCTCATTGCTTTCCTGTACATTATACCATGCCCGTTTTTTTTATTCTATAAAGTATGAAAAAATATACAAAGCGGATTGCGGGATTATGGGGATAGGTTTTCCGGAAATCTTTTTAAAAATTCCAGTCATAAAAAATAAGACAAGTCATAGAATTAGACATAGCAAAAAGGGAGGGAAGGAGGCAAAACGGTGCATGGAGATTGCAAAAATTTTTCCGGGGCATATGCGGGAGGCGCTTGCCAGGGACGATTGGCAGGAGGGATTGGAGGAGATTCGCGTCCGTGTGGGACAGCCTGTGGAATTTTTTTATGATATGGGGTGTAAATATCTGCTGCGGACGGAGACGGGCAGCGTGTTTGCCGGGGCGCTGCCCGGAGAAGCAGACAGGCAGGAGAGCGGCATGAGCATGACGGATATTACAGAAATGCTCAATTATATCAGCAATTATTCGCTCTATGCGTACAGCGAGGAACTAAAACAGGGGTATATCACGATCGAAGGGGGACACCGCATCGGGCTGGCGGGAAGCGTGGCGCGGGAAAACGGGAAAATTTCCGGTCTGCATCATGTGGCTTTTTTAAATATCCGTATTGCGCATGAGAAAAAGGGATGCGCAGAGGAAATCATGCGTTTTATACGAAACGGGGAGAGCGTATATAACACGCTGGTTCTCTCCGAGCCCGGGGCGGGAAAGACGACGCTTTTAAGAGACTGCATCCGGCAGCTTTCGGAGGGAACGGGGGATGCGGACGGAATGAAGGTCTGCGTTGTGGACGAGCGCTCGGAGATTGCGGCGTCTCACCTTGGCGTACCGCAGAACGATCTGGGACCGCGGACGGATGTCCTTGACGGCTGCGGCAAGCCGGAGGGAATGCGGATGCTGCTGCGCGCAATGTCGCCGCAGGTGATCGCGGTGGATGAGCTTGGAGGCGAGGAGGATTTCCTTGCGGTGGAGCAGGCGCTCTATTCCGGGAGCAGAGTCATCGGTACGATCCATGCGGGAAGCGTCCGCGAGCTTTCGGAGAAGCCCTTTTTACAAAAATGGGTGGAAAAGCGGATGTTCGGGCGCTACATATGGATCAGGCGTATGGCGGACGGCAGGCGGTGTACGCAGGTGTTCGATGCACAGATGGAGAGATTATGTTAAAGATCATCGGGAGTATTTTAATCGTTACGGCAGCCGTCGGAATTGCAGGGAGCATCCGAAGGGAGCTGGCGGACCACCTCACCGTGTTGTACGAGCTTCGGAGACTTTTTGTGGACTTATCGTGTGCCGGAAACGGCACGCTGCAGCCGGTAGAAGTTCTGCTGGGCTGCTTTGTGCGCACGCAGGATGCCCGTCTGAATGATATCTGCGGGGAGATTGCAGAGCGGCTGATGGAAAAGCGTGAAGGGCAGGGCGAAGAGGTGTGGAGAAAGGTGTTTGCGGCCGGCAGGAAAGAACTCGGACTCTCCGCCGAGGAAGGGGAACTGATTGAGGATGCGGGCAGCGCCTTTTTTGGGAAAAGCCTTGAGGAGAACAAAAGACGGCTTTCCCTCACACTGGAGCGGCTGGATTTTCTGATTGAGACGGCAAGGCGCGAGCAGAAGGAAAAGCAGAAGGTATATGGGATGGTCAGCATCTTAGGCGGACTTATGCTGGTAATCCTGCTGGTATAAATACAAGACAAGGGAAAGAGAGAGGATGCCAAGCGATGAGCGTAAATTTGATATTTAAGATAGCGGCAGTCGGGATTCTTGTGACAGTCATCAGCCAGGTGCTAAAGCACAGCGGCAGGGAGGAACATGCATTTCTGACAAGCCTTGCGGGACTTATCATCGTACTGTTCTGGATTGTGCCGTATATTTATGAGTTGTTTGAAACGATGCAGTCTCTGTTCGCGCTGTAGACATTTATTCTTTGGCATGGTTTGTCTGGGGCGGGGAGGGTTCGATGGATATAGTTAAAATTGCGATTCTGGGAATCGCCGGGGTACTGATTGCGCTCCCGCTCAAAAGAGAGAAGAGCGAGTACAGTACATTTATCGCGATGGTGGTCTGTATCTGTATTTTTGTCTATCTGCTGACAAAGGTAGAGACGATTCTTAATTTTGTGGAAGAATTAAAGTCGGTCATCGTGGTGGACGGCAGATATATCGGGCTGGTCGTAAAGATGGTGGGAATTACATATGTAGCGGAATTTGCGACAAATATCTGTAAGGATGCGGGCTACGCGGCAATCGGAAGCCAGATTGAGATTTTTGCAAAATTATCCATTCTGGTCGTAAGCGTGCCGGTTCTGGGTGCGTTTCTGGAGACGATAGGGAGCTTTTTATGAGAAAAAACAGTGTGGCGGCAGTATGCCTTTTCATTCTTTTGATTCTGCTCATTCCATCTCCGGTGCTGGCGGCGGAAACAGACGGAAGGATGGGGGAGACGCCGGAGGAGACGGGAGAGGGGTATCTGGACCGTTTTATGGGGGAACTCGACTTTACGGAACTGGACGAGCTGATCGACACGGAGCTTTTCCCCGCGCAGCAGGAGAAGATCCGTTTTTCCGATGTGGTGGAGAAGCTTTTGACCGACGGCGCGGATGGGTTTGACGCATCCATCGTAAAGGAATGGATTTTTGACGCATTGTTTTACGAGATGGACGCAGGAAAAACGCTTATGGTCGAGGCCGTGCTGCTTGCGGTAGGCTTTTCGTTGTTAAAAAATTTCTCGGGCGCGTTTAAGCAGGCGTACATATCGGAAATCTGTTTTCTGCTCGTGTACGGTATTCTTGCAGTGCTGCTGCTGCAATCTTTCGCCATTTTTGAAGAGATTGCAGCAGAGGCGATTTCCGGCAGCGTGGATTTTATGAAGGCGCTGATACCGACCTTCTGCGTCAGTATGGTGTTCTCGTCGGGACCGGAATCCTCGGCAGGATTTTATCAGCTCGCGTTTCTTGTGATCTATCTGGTACAATGGCTGTTTTTGAAGGTCCTGATTCCGCTCATACAGATTTATGTGGTGCTTGAGCTGTTCAATCATTTCTTCGAGGATGAAAAGTTCCAGAATCTCACGGAACTCGTGTACGGAGCCGTAAACTGGGGGATGAAGAGCGCGGGGGTGCTTGTGCTCGGGCTAAATGCGGTTCAGAGTATGCTGTCTCCTGCAAAGGACCGTTTGACGAGCGGCGCGGTAAGTCAGGCGGCGGCGTTCGTTCCGGGGGTCGGGAATCTGTTGAACGGGGTGGGCGAACTGATTCTGGGCGCGGGTATTTTGATCAAGAATTGTGTGGGCGTTGCGGCGCTGCTGTTTCTGCTCGTGATAGGACTTGCCCCGGTGTTAAAGATACTCGGGATGTCCGTCATCTATAAGCTTGCGGCAGCCGTCTCTGAGCCTGTGGCGGACAAACGGATTGCGGGATGTATGCGGGGAATGGCACAGGGAGGAATGTTGTATCTGAAGCTGGTAATCTACTGCCTTGCGCTGTTCTTCGTGACGATAGCGCTCACGACGGCGGCGTCAGGATTTATGCGTTAGGCGGCAAAGAGGTTGAAAGGAGGTGGCACATGCTTTCGTATATCAGAGGATTTATCGTACTGTTCGTACTGCTTGCGCTGCTTATGTATCTGCCGCCGGGAAAGGAATATCAGAAATATATCCGTTTTTTTGCGCAGCTATTGCTTGCGCTCTCCATTTTGTCGCCGTTCTTTTCAATCGTCTGCGGAAATGAGGAATTTATGGATAAGATCGCATATGAAGAATTTATGGAAAATCTGGATGAATTATCGCGCGATACACAGAAAATCGAGTATATGCAGAATGATTACTACAGGGAGGAGTACGAATTTGTAATCGCGCAGGATGTGCGGCAGACGGCGGGGCAGATGCTTTCGGAATACGGGCTTTTTGCACAGGACGTGACGGTGCGGATGGGAGAGGATTACACGATTGAGGAGATAAATGTACAGATCGCCGAAATGGAGGCGGATGATATCAGGGTCGGGGAGATTCTGATTTCGGGGGATGCAAAGGAAAAAGAGGATGACGCCGTCTATGCCGGATTAAGGCAGCGGCTTGCGGATTACTATCAGATGGAAGAGAAACAGATTAAGATACAGTACGCGAATGCGGGATAGGAGGGAGTATGCCGTCTAAATTAAAGGAATTTATCGAACAGGGAAAATGGAAGCAGATGAAAAAAAGCGACTGGGCAGTGCTGGCGCTGGTGGGGATTCTGCTGCTCGTTGTAGCGATGCCGCTTGGAGAAAAAGAAAAGACAAATGAAAACGGGATGCCTGCCGTTGTCAATACAGAGGGGGAAAACGGCGGGCAGCAGGGGAGCGGGATGGGAAGCGGGAGTGCGGGCGGCAACGCCCGGGATATGGGACAGGAGGAGTATGTAGAATATCTGGAGGAAAAGCTTACAAAGGTACTGTCACAGATGGATGGCGTCGGAAAGGTGGAGGTGATGCTCACTGTTTCCGATGCGGGTGAGTCTGTCGTGGAGAAGGACAAAAAGGCAGAGAGTACGGTGACCTCCGAGAATGACAGCGGCGGGGGCACGCGCACAGTGACAGAGAGCAGCAGTGAGGGTACAACGGTTTATATTGAGACAGAGGATGGGACATATCCTTATATACAGAAGGAGAAACTGCCGACCGTCGAGGGCGTCGTCGTGGTGGCAGAGGGCGGGGGAAATCCGGTCGTGGTTTCTGAGATTTCGGAATCCGTAAAGGCATTATTAAAGGTAGAGGCGCATAGGATTAGAGTAGTTAAGATGTGTTCCAAGGAGGAATAGACGTGAAAAAAATATTTCGGAAAAACCAACTGGTGATTACGGCATTGGCACTTATGATTGCAGTAGCAGGCTATTTCAGCTACATGAATAATAACATGGAGGATGATCAGGTGACGGCTGAGGCGAGTGCCGGCGTGGATGTACTGGAAGGTGCGTATGAGATATCGGATGAAGATACGCTGATGGAAGGCGAGATTTTCACCGACGAGGGAACGGGTGAGGAGCTTGCAGTAGTAGAGGGCACGGAGACGGCTTCTGCAGATGAAGCGCAGTCAGATGCGGCGGCAGAGACAGCGCAGGGAGAGACGGCAGCAGACGCGGCAGAGACAGCAGACGCGGCAGAAGCGGCGGAGGTCGCAGCGAACGAGGACGGCGTCACCAATGTGGAAAATCCGGGTGAGGCGGTGCTTACAAGCACCTCAGTCGCCAATCTCGACTATGCGGCGGAGATGAAGCTGAACCGTGAGCAGATTCGTTCCAAGAATAAGGAGGCGCTGCTTGAAATCGTAAACAATACTTCCATCGAGGAAAGCTTAAAGCAGGACGCGGTAAACAAGATGATTGCAATGACCGATATTTCCGAGCGTGAGGCGGCAGCCGAAATGCTTTTGGAGGCAAAAGGCTTTACCGATGTGGTGGTGAGCATCACGGATGACAACTGCGACGTTGTCTTAAATATGGGGGAGGTCACGGATGCGAAGCGCGCGCAGGTCGAGGACATTGTAAAGCGCAAGACCAATATCTCGGCGGAGAAGATCGTAATTACTCCGATTGTAGTAGGAGAAGCGGACCAAGAGGCGGCTGCGGAGTAGACAGGCGCTTTCGGGCGCGAAAGTGCCAGGCAGTCTGGCACTTTTTTTGCTCTATAGGAAATACCGCGTTGCTGTGAAGCGTGAAAGTATTGATCCCTATAGAGCAAAAAGCCCTGCCGGGCAGGATGCGCACCTCGCGGAATGGAAGATAGCCGTAAACGGCACCGCTCGGGCGCGGCAAAGTGTGCTCCGCATGTAAGTTGAAGCAAATTCGCGAGAGTGTGCGAAGCACACTTTGTTCCAGCAGGAAATCGTGTCCCCAATCCCTCAAATGATAAAAAATGCTGGTAAAAAGGCAGGATATATAGTATAATCCGTTCATGATAGCCATTACAGCTAAATACGCATAAGGTGCCGGAAGACAAGTGATTTGTCGTTCTGGTGAAAAGGGAAACAGGTGCAAATCCTGTACGAACTCGTCACTGTGATAAGGGAGCTTCGGCAAATACGTCACTGATGCAAATCGGGAAGACTGCCGCAGGCGTTGAACTTTCAGCCAGGAGACCTGCCTTGTGTGAAGAAGAAACAGCCACGAGTAACTGGTCTGGTAATACATAGACGGGGATATCATACCCACGACTAACGCTGCCTCCATGCCATTTGTGGCATGGAGGTTTTTTTGCGCGAATATGCAGAGGAAGATAACCGGGAATGCGACTGCTTCTGCTTGCAGAAAAGCAGGCACATTCCCGGTTATCTGACGAGCAACGCGAGTCTCAGACTTTGTCTGAGACCTGCATATTTGCGCAAAATTCAACCGTATAAGAGGAGAACACATGGCAAAACGTATCATGATACAGGGGACGATGTCGGCTGCGGGCAAGAGCCTGCTTGTGGCGGGGCTTTGCCGGATTTTTAAGCAGGATGGATACCGCGTCGCACCGTTTAAATCACAGAATATGGCGTTAAATTCCTTTATCACGGGCGAAGGGCTTGAGATGGGACGCGCGCAGGTCATGCAGGCGGAGGCGGCGGGAATAGCGCCGTCGGTCTTCATGAACCCCATTTTGTTAAAGCCGACGAACGATACCGGTTCGCAGGTCATCGTAAACGGCGAGGTCGTCGGCAATATGAGCGCAAGGGAATATTTTGCGTACAAGAAAAAACTGATTCCCGACATTCTTGCTGCCTGCCGGAAGTTAGAGGAGCAGGCGGATATCATTGTGATCGAGGGGGCGGGCAGCCCTGCGGAGATCAATCTTAAGGAAAACGACATTGTAAATATGGGACTGGCGGAGCTTTTGGACGCTCCGGTGTTCATTGTCGGCGATATTGACCGGGGAGGCGTGTTCGCACAGCTTTTGGGAACGCAGCTTTTACTGGAGGAGAGGGAGCGCGCGCGCGTAAAAGGATTTATCATCAATAAATTCCGCGGCGATCTTTCCATATTAACGCCGGGAATAGAGATGTTGGAGGAGAAGGGCGGCATTCCCGTAGTCGGTGTCGTGCCTTATATGCAGATTTCGCTGGAGGACGAGGACAGCCTTACGACACGCTTTGCGGCGCCAACGGCGCAGGGGGAAGGGCTGATTGATATTGCGGTGATCCGGTTCCCGCGCATTGCCAATTTTACGGATTTTTCCGTATTCGAGCAGTTCGGGGACGTTTCCCTCAGGTATGTCGATTCCGTGGAAAAGTTGGGAAATCCCGATATGATTCTCCTTCCGGGGAGCAAGAATACGATGGAGGATTTAAAGTGGATGCGCCAGAACGGGTTGGAAGCAGCCATTAAAAAGCGCCGGAATGATATCCCGATTTTCGGCATCTGCGGCGGTTATCAGATGCTTGGGGAGCGAATCGAGGATCCGCACGGCGTGGAGTACGGCGGTGTGATTCGCGGGATGGAGCTGCTTCCGGTCAAAACGACGCTGATGGAGCAAAAGACCAGAAGCCAGGTGACGGGAGAAATCCTTTGCGGCGCGCTTGCCGGAATGGAACTCGCCGGGTATGAAATCCATATGGGAAAAAGCGAGCGTACCGCGTCGTGCGCTGCACTTTGCCGTATTACAGACCGGATGACCGGGGAGGTAAAAGAGGACGGTGCGGTCTGCGGAACTGTCTGCGGCACTTATGTACACGGCATTTTCGACTATGGAACAATCGCGGGAAAGCTGATCGAATTTCTGGCAGCGCGCAAGGGGATTGCGTGGAATGAGCAGGACGGCGCGGACTATGCGGGGTTTAAGGAACAACAGTATGATCTGCTTGCGGATACGCTGCGGGAATATCTCGATATGAAAGCAGTGTACCGCGTGTTGGAGACACAGTCAGAGAACTGACAGAATCATGCAAGAGGAAGAAATTATATGCTGACCAAAAGAGAATTGGAACAATTAAAGATCACGCCGCCCGATAAGGCGCTGTATAAGGCCGTAAAAGACAACTGGGATGCGGTTGCAAAGCCGCTTGACAGCATGGGAGAATTTGAGCCTCTGCTGTCGCGCATCGGTGCGATCCTTGGGGATGTGTCGCTTGATATCGAAAAAAAGGCGGTTGTCGTCATGTGTGCGGACAACGGAATCGTGGAAGAGCACATCAGCCAGTCGGGGCAGGAGGTCACGGCAAAGGTCGCAGCGTCCATGGGCAGGCGGACAAGCTCGGTCTGCCGGATGGCGGCAGCCGTCGGGGCGGATGTGTTCCCGGTGGACATTGGGGTGAACAGCAAAGAACGGATTCCGGGAGTGACGGATCGAAAGGTGCGCCGTGGAACAGGAAATTTCTTAAAGGAGTCCGCGATGACGGAAGAGGAGGCGCTTCGGGCAATCGGAACAGGGATGCAGCTTGTCGCAGAGTTAAAGCGCGACGGCTATAAGCTGATTGCGACCGGAGAGATGGGCATCGGCAACACGACGACGAGCAGTGCCGTGGCAGCGGCGCTTCTCTCCTGTGAGGTGGAAGAGATTACGGGCAGGGGCGCAGGCTTAAGTGATGCGGGACTTTCGCATAAGATTGAAGTGATACGGCAGGCGCTGCGCTTTCATGGGCTGAAAGAGAATGAGCCGCTTCGCATCTTAAGTACGGTTGGCGGACTCGATATCGCAGGGCTGACCGGCGTGTTCATAGGCGGCGCCGTGCATCACATCCCGATCGTAATCGACGGAGTGATCAGCGCTGTGGCGGCGCTGACTGCCGAGCGGCTTGTACCCGGAGTGAAGGAGTACGTGATTCCGTCCCACAGCAGCAGAGAGCCGGCGGCGCTGCATATTTTAGAGGAGCTTGGCGTAAGACCGGTAATTGACGCCGGGCTTGCCCTCGGCGAGGGAACCGGAGCTGTCATGATGTTCGGGCTTTTGGATATTGCGCGCACAGTCTACGGAGAACGGACGACATTTGCAGATATTGATATGGAGCCATACGAGAGATTCTGCTAAATGCCGGAGCGTTGGCGTTATGGCATGAGGCATTGAGAGCTGACACATGGAACGAATCACAGAGGACTCATGGAACGAAACACAGAGAACCGGCACATGAAACGAATCACTGGGAGGAGCACATGATACTTATCATCGGAGGAAGTGCAAGCGGCAAATCAGCGTTTGCAGAGCAGACCGCTATCGCGCGCGGCAGGGGTATGCCGTTATATTATCTGGCGACGATGCAGATTTATGATGCGGAGGGAGAGGCGAAAGTAGAGCGTCATCGGAGACTCCGCGCGGGAAAGGGTTTTGCCACGATCGAGCAGCCGAGAGAAATAGCAGAAAGCCTTAACGAAATGACAGAACCCGGGACGGTGCTTTTAGAGTGCATGTCGAATCTCGTTGCCAATGAGATGTTCGGGGAGGAAAAACAAAAGTCTGCCGACGCCGTCGCCGATAAGGTCGTAACAGAGATTCTTGCGCTGTGTCAGGGAACAAGAGAGCTGATTGTCGTGACAAACAATGTGTTCGAGGACGGAATCCGCTACGACGCTTCCACGATGGAATATCTGCGGGCGCTCGGTGCGGTAAACTGCCGTCTGGCGGAGACGGCGGAGACGGTCGCAGAGGTCATTGCCGGCATCCCGGTGGTGCGGAAGGGAGCGTTATGACAGTTATCAAATCATTTTTTATCGCGTTTTCAATTTACTCCAAAATCCCGGTGCCGCAGTTCCCGTGGAAGGAGGAGGACATGCGCTATACGCTCTGTTTTTTTCCATGGGTCGGAGCGGTGATCGGAATACTTGCGGTGGCGTGGAATCGTTTTGCGGTGGCAGTTGCACTGCCGGATGTGGCATATGCCGCGATCGGAACGGTCATTCCGCTTGTGGTCTCAGGAGGCTTTCATGTGGACGGCTTTTTGGACACGGCGGATGCGCTGCACTCGTATCAGGACAGGGAAAAAAAGCTTGCGATCCTAAAGGACGCGCATATCGGTGCATTTGCAGTGATTCATCTTGTAATATATTACCTGATCTATCTCGGCGCATTTTCTTTGATCCGGGAAGGAGAGCAGATATGGATGCTTGCGGCGGGATATTTTCTCTCCCGCACCTTAAGCGGGATTGGCGTGGTATCTCTTCGTTGTGCCAAAAAGGACGGGATGCTCTTCTTGTTTGCAAGCGAGGCGCATAAGAAGGTCGTACTTATCACGCTGTACCTGCAGCTTGCGTTCTATATCGGATGCATGCTGTATATATCGCCGTATCTGGGTGCGATTACAAGTGCAGGAGCAGTACTTACCTTTGGATATTACCGCTATCGCAGTTACAGGGAATTTGGCGGCATCACCGGAGATACCGCAGGATATTTTGTGACGCTGTGCGAGGGTGTAATGGCGGTGCTCGTTGCAGCGTGGAGCATAGTGTGAGAAGAGAGGTGGCGGATATGGAGCTTTATATCGGCGGATATGCGCAGGGCAAGCTTGCGTATGTGCAAAAGAAATATCCCGCGTGGGAGACAATCGACGGGGCAAAAGAGGAATTTGCCGGGCAGGAGGGCTGTGGAAACCGGATTTTCAATCATTTCCATCTTTGGGTGAGACGCCATCTTGAAGCTGGGGAGGATGTAGAAAAGCTTGTGGAGTCTCTGCTTGCCGGGCAGCCGGATTGCATCATCCTAAGCGATGAGATCGGAAACGGCATTGTTCCGGTCGACTCCGCAGAGCGGGAATACCGGGAGCAGACGGGAAGAATGCTCTGTGAACTGGCGGAGAAAGCTTCGCATGTGGAGAGAATTGTATGTGGAATCGGAGAGCAGATCAAATAGAATGTCAGATACGCCTGACCCTCATCCGTCACGGAAAAACACCCGGCAATGAGGAACACCGCTACATCGGAAGGACGGATGAAGCGCTTTCGGACGGCGGAAGGGCGGAATTAAAAGAAAAGAAAAAAGCCGGATATTATCCCGATGCGGATATGCTTGCGGTAAGTCCTATGAAGCGGTGCAGGCAGACCGCAGAGATTTTATATCCCGAAAAAGAGCAGATTTGCGTTACGGCACTCCGGGAAATGGATTTCGGTGAATTTGAAGGAAAAAATTACGAAGAACTGCAGGGCGACACGCGGTATCAGGCGTGGATCGACAGCGGCGGAGCGCTGGCATTTCCGGGAGGCGAGAGCAGGGAGGCGTTTACCGCGCGCTGCAGGGACGGGCTTTTCTCGCTTCTGGAGGAACTGGGAAAGACAAAGAAGCGCCCGGAGCACATTGCGGCGGTCGTACACGGCGGTACGATTATGGCGCTGCTTTCCTCCTGCGACGTACAAGCTGTGGACGAAGTGTCCGGTGTCCGCGGGCAAACGGACGAAGAAATGCATTACTATGACTATCAGTGCGCAAACGGCGAGGGCTTTACGGGGATTTTTTCCGGTACCTTCCGGGAGGACGGAACGCTCTGCCGGGAGTCTGCCGCGATCACAGATATCAGGAGGCTTGTATGTTGAAGTATCATATGACTGCGTTCGTCGCAGGCTTTGTGCTCGATCTTCTTTTCGGAGATCCCTACTGGCTGCCGCATCCCATACGTCTCATCGGGCGCTGGATCGGCTGGCTGGATCGGGCGCTGCTTGGCGATGTGCCGGGGCGCGGAGAGCATGATGGAAATGCGGGGAACGGCGGCATAATGGAGCATGATGGAAATGCCGGGAGCGATAGCACAATGGAGCATGGTGGAAACGTCGCAAGCAGCACTGGAGAGAGCGCCGGAAACGCAGGGAGAAGCATTGGAGAGAGCGCCGGAAACGCAGGGAGAAGCACGGGAGAGAGCGTCGGAAATGCGGAGAGCGGCGGCGCAGGAGAGCCGCGGGATGCGCGAAGGGAAGTGCGGCGCGGCGTACTGCTTGTACTGCTCGTAACGATTCCCGTCACCCTCATAGCCTGCGGCATTCTGTATCTGGGATATTATCTGCACCCGATAGCGGGGATTGTGCTTGAGGGCATCATGACTTATCAGCTTCTGGCGTTAAAGTGCCTTCGGGTGGAGAGCGTCAGGGTATATGACAGATTAAAGGAAAAGGACTTGCCCGGCGCCAGAAAAGCGGTTTCTATGATTGTAGGGAGAGATGCCGCGCAGCTTACCGAGGAGGGCGTTGCCAAAGCCGCCGTCGAGACGGTGGCGGAAAATGCGTCCGACGGTGTGATCGCGCCGATGCTCTATCTGGCGCTTTTCGGTCCTGCGGGCGGATTTTTCTATAAGGCAGTTAATACGATGGATTCGATGGTCGGCTATAAGAACGAGCGGTATCTTTTCTTTGGGCGGGCGGCGGCAAAGCTGGACGATGCGGTCAATTATCTTCCGGCGCGCATCAGCGCACTGCTCATGATTTTGGCGGCGGCTCTGCCCGGAAGGGAATTTGACGGAAAAGGCGCATGGAGCATTTTTAAGAGAGACAGATATCAGCACGCCAGCCCCAATTCGGCGCAGACGGAAAGTGTCTGTGCGGGAGCGCTCGGCGTCCGGCTTGCAGGAAATGCCAGCTATTTTGGCAAAATCGTGGAGAAGCCCTATATCGGGGATGAGACGAGAGCCGTCGAGGCAGAGGATATTTTAAGGGCGAACTGCCTGCTCTACCGGACGGCATTTCTGGGAGAAGGAATCTGCGCTGCCGTGATGGCGCTTGTGCTGCTGGCAGGATAATTTGCGCTGCCGTGATGGCGCTTGTGCTGCTGGCAGGATAATTTGCGCTGCCGTGATGGCGCTTGTGCTGCTGGCGGGATAATCTGCGGATAAGGAGAAAAGCATGGAAGCATATAAAGCTGTGGAACAACTGAAGAATGAGAAGAACAGCCTGCATGGCGGCGACATCTACCGCAACCGGGTCGAACTGGATTTTTCTGTGAATATCAATCCGTTCGGCGTTCCGCAGCGCGTAAAGGAAGCGCTGCATCTGGCGGCAGAACAGTGTGAGCAGTACCCTGATCCGTGCGCCAAGGCGCTGTACCATGCGATTGCCGGAATGCACCGGATAGCAGAGGAGCGGCTTGTCTGCGGAAACGGCGCTTCCGAGCTTTTTTCGGCAATTTTGCAGGCGATGCGCCCGAAGCGTGTACTTATCCCGGTTCCGTCTTTTTACGGTTATGAACATGCCGCAGAGGCAGCAGGCGCAGAAATCGTTTTTTATGAGATGAAGGAGTGCGACGGCTTTGTGCTGACGGAGGATTTCCTTTCGGTGCTGACAAAGGAGGTTGATCTCGTGTTTCTGGCGAATCCGAACAACCCGGTGGGAAATTTAATCGAGCCGCAGCTTCTTTGCACTATTGCCAAGGTATGCCGCAGACAGAACATTACACTGGTTCTTGACGAGTGTTTCCTGCCGTTTTCCGGGGAGGAGGAAACGGCATCCTTCCTTGGACAAAGCGGGGAATACCCGAATGTGATCGTTGTCCGCGCGTTTACGAAGCTGTTTGCGATACCGGGTGTGCGGCTCGGGTATCTGGCGTGTCAGGATGCGGGAACTGCCGCGCGCATCCGAAGTGTTCTGCCCGAATGGAATCTGTCTGTGTTTGCGCAGCAGGCGGGAATTGCAGCGTGCAAAGAAGATACGTATGTGCAGGAGTCGGAAGCGTTCGTTGTAAGAGAGCGGGAGTGGCTCGTCGGAGAACTTAAAAAGCATGGAATCAGGGTGTTCCCGTCAAAGGCGGACTTTTTACTGCTTTATACCAGGCATCCGCTTGCGAAGGGGCTTCTGGCAGAGCGGATTTTAATCCGCGACTGCAGCAATTTCAGAGGGCTTTCGGAGGGCTATTACCGTGTCGCCGTAAAGAAGCGGGAGGAAAATATGCGTCTGCTCGACGCGGTCGCAAAGGCTTGCGGGGCAAAGGATGCCAACGTGCGGAAGCAATCCGTAGGAGCGCAGGAGGCAGCGGCTGCAAGCAGACATATGTCGGAAGAAGAGGCTTCATCGAAGATGCCTGAAATCGAATACGTGCTTCCGGGAGAGATTGAACAGCGCAGCTTTGCCATTATCGGAGAGGAGTTAAGGCAGCGGCAAATTAGCTTAAGCGAGACAGAAGCGATGGTGACAAAGCGGGTCATCCATACGAGCGCGGATTTCTCCTATGCAGAGACGATGACATTTTCAAAGGATGCGGTACAGATCGCAAAGGAACTGATAAAATCCGGAGCCGATATCGTGACTGATACGAACATGGCGCTTGCGGGGATCAACAAACGGGTGCTTGCGCGCTACGGCGGTACGGCGCATTGTTTTATGGCGGATGAGGAGACGGCAAAACGGGCGAAGGAGCGCGGGGTCACAAGGGCGACGGTCAGCATGGAGCGTGCGGCGGAAATAAAAAAGCCGGTCATTTATGCGGTAGGAAATGCGCCGACGGCGCTCATTTCCCTTTATGAAATGATAGGGAACGGTTATCGCCCGGCGTTTATCATCGGCGTACCGGTCGGCTTCGTCAATGTGGAGGCGGCAAAGGAGCTGATTTTAAAGACGGACATTCCCCACATCGTAAACCGGGGCAGAAAGGGCGGCAGCAATGTGGCGGCGGCGATCTGCAATGCCATCCTCTATGAATTAGGACGGGAGGGATAAGGCGGTGCGCTATGGATTTACGACGGGAAGCTGTGCGGCGGCAGCGGCAAAGGCGGCGGCATACATGCTTTTGACCGGAAAGCGGAAAGAGCAGATTACGATTGAGACGCCAAAGGGCATTCCGTATCATGCAAGGATAGAAGAAATTGAAATCACAGAGCGGGCAGTGCGCTGCGCCGTAAGGAAAGACGGCGGGGACGATCCCGACGTGACGACGGGGATTCTGATCGCTGCGGAGGTGTCAGAACTGCAAACGTCACAGCGGTTGAAGGCGGACGCACCGCACATTGAGATTGCGGGAGGAACAGGCGTAGGCATAGTGACAAGACCGGGGCTTGACCAGCCCGTCGGGGCGGCGGCAATCAACCATGTGCCAAGGGAAATGATCGAGCGGGAGGTCGCGGAGGTATGCAGGCTGGCGGACTATGCAGGCGGGCTTCTGGTCGAAATCTTTGTGCCGGAGGGAAAGGAACTTGCGGAAAAGACCTTTAATCCAAGGCTTGGCATTGTCGGGGGAATTTCGATTCTGGGTACAACGGGAATTGTGGAGCCGATGAGCAGTCAGGCACTGCTCGATACGATCCGGGTGGAACTTCGCCAGAGGCGTGCGGAGGGAGCAGAGACCGCGGTCATTTCGCCCGGGAATTACGGGCTTGACTTTATGAAGCGCGCCTATGGCTTTGATCTCACACAGAGTGTCAAATGTAGCAATTTTATCGGGCAGACGCTTGATATGGCGGCAGAGCTTGGCTACAGGGAACTGCTGCTCGTGGGACATATCGGGAAGCTGGTAAAGCTTGCAGGGGGCATTATGAATACGCATTCGAAAGAGGCGGACTGCCGGATGGAGCTTCTTGCGGCGGCGGCGCTAAAGGGCGGCGTAAAGCTTCAGACATTGCAGGAGATGTTAGCGTGTCTGACAACGGAGGAGGCGCTTGCGCTCATACAAAAGGAGGGCAGGCTGGAACGCGTTATGGAACTTCTCATGGAGCGGATCATGTTTTATTTAAGTAGGCGCGCCGGGGAAGCGCTTCGTGTGGAATGCATCGTTTATGCAAATGAGTTTGGCGAACTGGCAAAAAGCGGCGGTGCGCTGGAACTTCTTGAAAAGGCAAAAGGTGACTGGTAGGAGGAGAAAGATATGGTACATTTCGTTGGAGCGGGACCGGGAGCGGAGGATCTGATCACCGTCCGGGGAATGCGTCTGCTAAAGGCTGCGGACGTTATCATCTACGCTGGCTCGCTGGTGAATCCGGCGCTGCTTTCCTATGCGAAGGAGGAGTGCAGGATATATGACAGCGCAAAACTGACACTGGAGGAAGTATTAGAGATCATAAAGCGTGCATGGGGGGAGCAGCGGGAGGTGGTGCGTCTGCACACGGGAGAGCCGAGCATTTACGGCGCCGTCAGAGAGCAGATGGACGCGCTGGATGCGCTTGGAATCGACTATGACAGTTGTCCGGGTGTCAGTGCCTGCTTCGGTGCGGCGTCGTCGCTGAATCTGGAATATACCCTGCCGGGGCTTTCCCAGAGCCTTATCATCACGAGGATGGCGGGGAGAACCGCAGTCCCGGAAAAGGAGAGCATCGAGTCCTTTGCGGCGCATCAGGCGACGATGGCGGTCTATCTGAGCACCGGAATGTTAAAGGAACTGGAAGAGCGGCTGATCGCGGGAGGCTATGCACCGGACACTCCGGCGGCGCTTGTCTACAAGGCGACATGGCCGGAGGAAGAAGCCTGTATCTGTACGGTCGATACGCTAAACCGCACAGCAAAGGAGCATGGCATCACAAAGACGGCGCTGATTCTGGTCGGTGAGGTCATTGGAAAACAGGGGTATTCCCGTTCGAAGCTGTACGATCCGTCATTTGAGACAGAATACCGCAGTGCAAAGAAAACGGAGAAGGAGGCATAAGCCGCAGGAGGATAAGGCGGGGAGAACCTTATGGAGAAAAAGGGACAGATGGAGGAAAAAGTGAACAGCACGAGAAAGCTTGCGGTCATCAGTTTTACGGAGCGCGGCGAGGCGCTTGCGGGCAGGGTAAAGGCGGCGCTTTCAGATTCCGCAGATTCCGTGGAGTCTGTAGAATGTATGCTGTATACAAAACGCAGCAGCTCCGGTGTTCACAAGGAACCGGGACAGCCCGAAGCAAAAAAGGTGACGGAACCGCTCGGTGTGTGGGCGGGGCGGCAGTTTAAAGCCGGGAACGCCATCCTTTTTATCGGGGCGTGCGGCATTGCGGTGCGCAGTATTGCCGGACATGTGCGCGACAAGCTTTCGGACGTTCCGGTGCTTGTGATGGATGAGGCGGGGAAATATGTGATTCCGCTGCTCTCCGGTCATTACGGCGGGGCGAACGAGCTGGCGGAATTGATTGCCGGGCGGCTTTTTGCAGCGGCAGTGATCACGACGGCAACCGACGTCAACGGGCTGTTTGCGGTGGATGTGTTTGCGAGGAAGAACGGTCTTTGGATTGCAGACCGGAACGGAATTGCCCGCGTGTCTGCGAAGCTCCTTGACAAAGGGCAGATTACAATGTCGGTTTCCGGGGCGTGTGTGGGAGAAATTCCGCCTGAAGTCACATTGGTTCCTTATCCGCCGAAGGGCGATGTGGATGTGCTCGTCGCACCGGAAAGACCGGAGGGCGTCGATGCCGGGCTGTTCCTTGTACCGCGCTGTATTGTGCTTGGTATGGGATGTAAGAAGGGAAAGCCGGAGGCGGAGGTGGAAGCCTTTGTCCGCGCAGCTTTGGACGGGCTTCATATTCCGATGCAGGCGGTAACGGCGCTTGCGACGATCGACAGAAAGGCGGAGGAGAAAGGATTTCTTGATTTTGTTAAGAAGCAGGGAATTTCGTTTAAGACCTATCCGCCGGAGACGCTTGCGGCAGTAAAGGGAGAATTTCAGATATCCTCGTTTGTGGAGGAGACGGTCGGCGTAGAGAATGTATGCGAGCGCGCCGCAATGTGCGCGGCGGGAGAGGCTGCAAGGCTTCTGCTGCACAAGACAGCGGAGGATGGAAAGACCCTCGCAGTCGCAGAAAGACAATGGAGCGTGAAGTTTGATGAAGCATGAGATTTATATTGTAGGAATCGGACCGGGGGCGGAGGAAATGATGACGGAGCAGGCGCTTCGCGTGCTGGAGGAATGCGACGTTATCGTCGGCTACACGGTATATTTAAAATTGATTTCCGGGCGTTTTGCGGGCAAGGAGTTTCTCTCCACACCGATGAAGCAGGAAATTGAGCGCTGTCACCTCTGTTTTCGGGAGGCGCAGAAAGGGAAAAAGGCTGCGATGGTGTGCAGCGGGGATGCAGGCGTATATGGTATGGCGTCACTGATGTATGAAATCAGTGCGGATTACCCGGACTGTACGCTTACTGTAGTTCCGGGAATCACGGCGGCGGTAAGCGGCGCCGCGCTTCTTGGCGCACCGCTCAATCACGATTTCTGCGTGATCAGCTTAAGCGATCTTTTAACGCCGTGGGAGCGCATTGAGGCGAGGCTTCGCGCGGCGGTCATGGGGGATTTTGCAATCGCCCTTTACAATCCTTCGAGCAAAAAGCGGGCGGATTATCTGAAACGCGCCTGTGATATCCTGCTTGAGGCGGGGGCAGATGGGAAGCGCGCCTGCGGCTATGTGGAAAATATCGGAAGGGACGGGGAAACGGCGCATACCTGTACGCTTGCCGAATTGCGGGAGAAAGAGGTCAATATGTTCACGACCGTATTTATCGGAAATTCCCAGTCGCAGCTTATCGGCGGTAAGCTGATTACAAAGCGCGGGTACAGACTATGAGGGTGTGAGCAGATTCCATTTGCGCGGCGCATTCTGGGATTTGCAAACGCTGCTTTAAACGGAGTGGTCAGTAAGGATGGAGCGAACGGTAGGGACGGAGGAAGTATGCAGCGGATATTGATTTTTGCAGGGACAACAGAGGGCAGGAATCTGGCGGAGACACTTGATAAGGCGGGCTTTTTCTGCGAGGTGTGCGTGGCGACCGAATACGGCAGAGAGGTCATGCCGGAGGGCAGGAATCTTCGCGTCAGAGAGGGACGGATGGGAGAAGACGGGATGGAAGCGCTGATGCGGCAGGAGCACTTTCTCGCCGTCGTGGACGCTACGCATCCCTATGCGGTCGAGGTCACGGAACACATCAGACACAGCGCAGCGCGCACAGGACTTCCATATTTGCGCTTAAGCCGTGACACAAAGACGGAGCCAGAAGGAGCAGAACATATGCCGTATATCCGCTATGCGGACAGTGCCGCGGAGAGCATCTGTTACCTGAAGGAATTGCCGGGAAATATCCTGCTTACGACGGGCAGCAAGGAGCTTTCCCTGTATACAGGAGAGCCGTCGCTTCGGGACAGGCTTTACGTGCGCGTACTGCCGGGGCTTGAGAGTATTGCAATCTGCAAGGAACAGGGCTTGCCCGGAAAACAGATCATCGCAATGCAGGGACCTTTTTCGGAGAAACTGAATGAAGCGCTGATAGAGCAGTTTGAAATCGGCGTGCTTGTCACGAAAGAGAGCGGACATGCAGGAGGCTTTCCGGAAAAAATAAGAGCGGCGGAGCACGCGGGGATTCCGGTCATCGTCATTAAAAACCCGGAGAAAGATCAGGGCGATACGTGGGAGGAGGTGCTTGCAGAAATCCGGCGCCTGTCAGAGGCGGCGGAGAAATCCGAGGGAGGCACAACCGACGAGGGAGCGGCATTCCGGTTGGAAGCGGTGTCCGAAAGCGGGCACAGGAAACCGGATATGCATGACATTACACTTGTAGGAATCGGAATGGGAAATCCCGGGCTGCTGACCGGGGAGGCGCGGAGCGCCATTGCGGAGGCGGATTATCTGTTCGGGGCGAAACGTCTTCTTGAGGCGGTCGCGGAACTGAAAAAGCCGGATGCAGTGCAGAAAGCGGCGTATCTGCCCGGGCAGATTCTGCCGGAGCTTAAGGACATACAGGAAAAACAGCGCCCGGCGAAGGCGGCGCTTTTGTTTTCCGGCGATACGGGCTTCTACAGCGGCGCCGCCGCAATGCATGAGGCGCTGAAAGATGCGCTTGCCGCGGGGGAACTTGCGGGAAAGCTTAAAATCTGTCCGGGAATTTCCTCGCTGTCGTATCTTGCGGCGCGTGCCGGAATGAGCTGGCAGGACGCAAGGATTGTGAGCACGCATGGGAAGGAGACGGACGTGGCAGGCGTCGTCCGCAAGGAGAAGAAGGTATTCCTTATTGTATCCGGTGCAGAGGATATGAGAAAACTTGCGGGAGAACTGACAGCGTCCGGTCTTGACAGCGTGCGTCTTACCGTGGGATATCAGATGTCATACCCGAACGAGTGGATCTTTGAGGCGACGCCAAAAGAGTGCGAAGGGCTCTGTGAGGAAGGTCTTTACGCCTGCATGATAGAGAATCCGGCGGTCAGGCTGCCGGATTGCGGGAAGGACGGGTGCATGGCTTTGCCGGAGCTTTCGGCGTGTGTGCAGACGGATGCCGCGCCTTATAACGGACCTTTGACGCCGGGGCTGCCCGATTCCTATTTCATCCGCGGGGAGGTCCCGATGACGAAGGAGGAGGTGCGGCAGGTTTCCCTGTGTAAACTTGGGCTGACGGAGCACGCGGTACTCTATGATATCGGAAGCGGAACGGGATCGATTGCAGTCGAGGCGGCGCGTCTGTCAGAGAATCTGACCGTGTACGCCATCGAACACAAAGAAAAGGCGCAGGAGCTGATTTTGAAAAATGCCGCTAAGGCAGGGCTGACAAATCTTAAACTGGTGGCAGGCGAGGCGCCGGAATGCCTTGCCGCGCTGCCCGCGCCGACGCACGCTTTTATTGGCGGAAGCGGCGGCAGGCTTGGGGAGATTCTTGGCTGTCTGTATGAAAAGAATCCGAATGTCCGCGTCGTGTTAAATGCGATATCACTTGAGACGGTGGCGGAGGTGACAGGTCTGATCCAAAAGCTTCCAATCTGTGAGGAGAAAATCGTACAACTGTCGGTGGAACGTGCCAGACGTGCCGGAGGCTATCATCTGATGCAGGCGGAGAATCCGGTCTACATTTTCTCGTTTACATTTTCAGAATCCATGCGCCAAACGGAGGGTGAGGAAGAGAAGGGAGCGGAAAATGCGCGTTAAGATACCGAGACTGATGATTGCGGCAACGGGCAGCGGCAGCGGAAAGACCGTGCTTACCTGTGCGCTGATCGCACTCTTAAAAGAGGAAAAAAAGAAGGTTGCCGCAGTCAAATGCGGACCGGACTATATTGACCCGATGTTCCATCAGAAGTTCCTCGGGGTACCGTCCAGAAATCTTGACACCTTTTTTACCGGAGAAGATCTTACGAGAAGCCTGTTTGTACGCGCGGGCAGGGATGCCGATATCGTGGTGATGGAGGGGGTCATGGGGCTGTATGACGGCGTTGCCGGAATCAGGAAGGAAGGCTCGTCCTACCATCTGGCGGAGGTGACGAAGACACCTGTCATTCTGGTCGTGAATGCACATGGGATGGGGAAATCCATTCTTCCGGTGATTCGCGGCTTTCTGGATTACGATACGGACGGGCGGATTGCAGGCGTGATTTTAAACCGGACGTCCAGACAATTCTTTGAGGTCATACGACCGGAAATCGAGCGCGGGCTAAAGCTTCCGGTGCTAGGCTTTTTGCCAAAGCAAAAGGAGCTTCACATAGAGAGCAGGCACTTAGGGCTTGTGCTGCCGCAGGAAACAGAGGATATCAAGGCACAGATTGCGTCGGTCGCGGAAGTCCTTAAAGAGACATTAGACCTTGCCAAGCTTCTCGCGGTTGCGGAGGAAGCAGAGGAACTTCCTGCGGATGAACCCAGAAAGACAGAGGAGTATTCTGCGGACAGGCATAAGGAAGCAGAGGAACTTCCGGCGGATGAACCTGCAAATGCGCCGGAGAAAACCTGCGGGAGAAAACCTGCGGCAGCAATGGAACGCCGCAAAAGCCGCGTGAAAATCGGCGTGGCGCGCGACGAGGCGTTCTGTTTTTACTACGAGGACAACTTAAGACTTCTTTCTGAGGCGGGAGCAGAGATTGTGTACTTTTCGCCGCTTCATGAGAAAACGCTGCCGGAGGGAATTTCCGGGCTTTTGCTCGGCGGCGGCTACCCGGAGCTTTACGCGGGGGAACTGAGCGGCAATGTGACGATGAGAGAGGGCATCGCAGCGTGCATTCGCGGCGGGATGCCCGTGGTCGCGGAGTGCGGCGGGTTTCTCTATCTGCATGAGACGATGGAGGATATGCAGGGACGGGAGTTTCCGATGGCGGGCGTAATCCCGGGGAAATGCTATTACACCGGAAAGCTGGTGCGCTTCGGATATGTGACGCTGGAAGAAAAACACGCCGATTTTCTGCCGGAAGGGGAGACGATTGCGGGGCATGAATTTCACTATTATGACAGCACGGCAAACGGCGCGGACGCGATTGCTGTAAAGCCGGTATCCGAAAAGCGTTGGGAGTGTGTTCACAAGCGCGAAAATGCATGGATGGGCTTTGCACATCTGTATTACTACTCCAATCCGGCATTTGCGGAGACGTTTGTGAGAAAGGCGGCTTCCTATGCCGACAGGAAAACGGCTGTAACAGGCGAGAAGGAGAACACATGAAAAAGGGGATTCTGGTGGTCAGCTTTGGAACCACCTATCGCGAGACAAGAGAAAAAAATATCGGAAGAATCACACAGATGGTCCGGGAAACTTATCCCGGGTATCTGGTGGCGGAAGCATTTTCCAGCGCGGTCGTGCGCAGAGTATTAAAGGAACGGGACGGCATAGCCGTCCCCGATGTAAGAGAGGCGCTGAAAGCAATGCATGAGGCGGGAGTGGAAAGCGTCGTCGTATTTCCGACCCACATCATCGACGGAATCGAAAACAACAGAATGAAACAGGACGTAAAAGCGTGTCTTACATATTTCGATGAGATAAAGACAGCGGATGTACTGCTTGCGACGGAAGCGGATTACGATAAGATGGCAGAGGCGCTGTGGAAATCGGTGGCGGATGCTGCGGGGGATTCCCCGGTGATTTTCATGGGACACGGGTCGGAGCATACGGCTGACGCGTGCTACGCGCGGTTCGAGGAAGCGTTAAAACGTCATGCGCCCAATTCCGTATATGTGGCGACCGTGGAGGGAAGCGTGAGCATTGACGATGTGCTGCGCAGACTTACCGCCTCCGGGCGAAAGAGCGGGCGGGTACTGCTCGCGCCCTTTATGCTTGTGGCGGGCGATCACGCCAATAACGATATGGCGGGGGAGGAGGATTCCTTTGCAGAGAAGTTAAGGGATGCGGGTTATGAGCCGGAATGTATTTTAAAGGGAATCGGGGAGTACCCGAAGATCAGGGAATGCTATCTGGAGCATTTAAGGCGCTGCATCGGGGAAAAGCAGGGTATCTTATACGGAATCGGTGTTGGACCGGGAGATCCGGAGCTTATGACCTTAAAGGCGCTGCGCTGCATCCGGGAGAGTGAGGTCGTCATTCTTCCGGCGGCGACGAAAGAGACATGCCATGCCTACCGCATTGCGGCGCAGGTATGCCCGGAAATTGACACAAAGGAGCTTTGCTGCCTGCCGTTTCCGATGACGAAGGATGCGGCGGTCTTAGATGCGGCGCATCAGGAAATCTATGAGCGCATCACGGCGTATCTGGATGCAGGGCGCACCGTGGCGTTTCTCACAATTGGAGATCCGGCGGTCTACTCGACCTACGGCTATATTCACCGCAGGGTGAAGGAGGGCGGCGGACGCGCAAAGATGATTAGCGGCGTGCCGTCATTTTGTGCGGCGGCGGGCGCGCTTGGGATTTCGCTCGGGGATAACCGGGATGAGATACATATTATTCCCGGCTCTTACGATATCGAGGCTTCGCTTGCGCTGTCCGGGACGAGAGTTTACATGAAGTCCGGCAGAACCTTCGATAAGCTAAAGCACGCCTTGGAGGAACAGCAGAAGGAAAAGGAGATTTCTGTTTACTGCGTAGAGAACTGCGGAATGCAGGATGAGCGGAAGTGCTGCGGATTGGAGAATATGGATGCGCCGGGAAGTTATCTTACGACGCTGATTGTCAAAGAAGAGAAAATGTAGTAAGATTGTAGGCGGTCACGAAAGCGGCCGCCTGCGGTCGTAAAAGAGACTGCCTGCGGCGTTTTCAAATATCAACGGATTTGCACATGGAGTAAAGTATGGAAGCATCCTATCGCTTTTTTGCAAATAAAGCATGTAAATATTATCCCTGTCATGAGGGAGTGGAGGAGCTTAATTGTCTGTTCTGCTACTGCCCGCTGTATGAGCGTGAGCACTGTCCGGGAAAGCCTGAGTATCTCCTGAAAAAAGAGACTGGAAAAGACGGACGGGAATATACGCGGCAGATCAAATCCTGCATGAACTGCACGTTTCCGCATGAGGCGAAGAATTATGATGTCATGATGCAGTTCTTAAAAAATGCGGGCGGGCGAAAGAAGGAGAAACAGGAGCTTTGCGTCGCGGTCATGGCGGATATCCATAACAATCATGCGGCGCTTGAAGCGTGCGTGGAATGCGCCCTGCAAAAAGGGGCGCAGAAATTCATTTTCCTTGGGGATTATGTGAGTGATTGTCCGTATCCGCAGAAGACGATGAAGCTGCTCTATGAATTAAACGAAACCTATGATTGTAAGTTTATTCGCGGAAACCGTGAGGAATATATGCTCGATTACGAGAAGAGCAGCGAAAAGAACTGGAAACCCGGTTCTGCCTCCGGGTCGCTTTTGTATAATTATGAGAATCTGACCAGACGGGATCTGGATTTTTTTGCATCTCTTAAGAATCATGGAGCCGTGGAGTATGAGGGATGCCCGAAGCTTGCCATCTGCCACGGCTCGCCAAAGAGCGCAAAGGAGCTTTTATTCGAGGGGGAAGAAAATACAAAGCGTATTTTATCCGGTTTAGAGACAGACTATCTCTTGAGCGCACATACGCACATTCAGTTTGCATGGGAATATGAGGGAAAGCAGCTCATCAATCCGGGATCGGTCGGCGAGCCATGGTATTACGGCGGCAAGGCGCAGTTCGCGCTTCTGCACTGTGACGGTGCGGCATGGCGGGCGGAATTGCTGCGGGTCGGTTATGATGTAGAGAAGGTGCTGCGCGAGTTTAAAGAGAGCGGACTGGATGCGTTTGCGCCGTCGTGGGCGCGCATGTCGCGCGAGACGATTTGCACGGGGGTGGACAAGTCTACGCCCGTGTTAAAGCGGACACAGGAACTTTGCGCAGACAGCTATGAATGGCCGGATTATCCCGAGGAAATATGGGAGCAGGCGATACAGGAGGTCTGGCCGGAAATGCAGCAGGAGTAATGGATGCAGGGGACGCAGGCGCGTGCAGGAAGCATATGTGACGGAAAGGTACGGTTATTGATATGATATTATTACAGCAGATGCTGGCGCTTTTTGTGCTGATAATCATCGGCTATTTTTGCGGAAGAGCAGGAATCTTAGACCGCGTGACGACGAAAAATATATCGTGGCTTGTCGTAAATGTGGCGAATGTCGCCATGATATTGCAGGCAGGGCTTGACAATCAGAATGGAATCCCAAGGGAAAAACTGATATTTGTCGGTGGAATCGCCATCGCCATGTATGCAGTCCTGGTACTCCTTGCAATGTTTCTTCCGCGGCTGCTTTTTGTGAAAAAAGAGGACGTCGGAAGCTACCGGACGATGCTTATTTTCTCAAATATCGGGTTTATGGGGATTCCGCTTCTCGCGGCGACGGTCGGCGGCGAGGCTGTGCTCTATACGGCGCTGTTTCAGTTTTTGTTTAATATCCTGATCTATACCTACGGAATTGCGGCAATGCGCAGGCCGGAGACGGCGCGGGAACAGGAAAAACCGTCTGCGGCGGCGCGCTTTAGGAAGCTTTTGAATGCGGGTGTGATTTCCTGCATAGCGGCGCTCGTGATGTATTTCGGAAAGGCCGATCTGCCGGATTTTGCAGATACGGTTCTTAAGAATCTTGCCAATCTGACAGCGCCTTTGAGTATGCTTGTCATCGGGCAGTCCTTTACGGAATTTAAGATAAGGGAACTTTTTACGGATGTAAGGCTGCTTGCCTTTGCGGGGATCAAGCTTCTCGTGCTTCCGGTCATCGGGCTTTTTGTGCTAAAACTTTTTGTCTCTGATCCGGTCATCTTAAAGGTATGTCTTGTGATGCTCGCCACGCCGGTCGCAAGCATGACCGCAATGTTAGCGCAGCAGTACGACGGGAATTATGAGCTTGCCTCGCGCGGCGTGGCGCTTACAACGATCTTATCCGTCGCAACGATTCCGCTCGTGTCTTTGATTACAGGGGTATAATGCCTGTGCTTGCGGGGCGGCAGAATGTGACTGCGGAGCGACAGAAATACTTGATTTTATTGGGATTACAGTTTATTCTAGTAAGAAGGTGCAGTATATAGAAAGTGAGATGGATGGGATGAAGAGAGTATTCCTGATTGTATTAGACAGTGTCGGCATCGGCGAGATGCCGGATGCGGCGGCGTATGGAGACGCGGGGAGCAACACGATAAAGGCGGCTTCCATGAGCCCGTATTTTTCCATGCCGAATATGAGAAAGCTTGGATTTTTTAACATTGACGGTGTAGACATCGGAGAGAAGGAGAAGCATCCGGCCGGTTCCGTTGCGCGGATGACGGAGGTATCGAAGGGCAAGGATACGACGATCGGTCACTGGGAGATCGCGGGCGTGATTTCCGAAAGCCCGCTGCCGACTTACCCGAACGGCTTTCCGAAGGAAATCATTGACGGGTTTGCGGCAAAGACAGGGCGGGGCGTGCTCTGCAACAAGCCGTATTCCGGTACAGATGTCATCCGGGACTACGGAGAGGAGCATATGAAGACGGGCGATCTGATCGTGTATACCTCTGCGGATTCCGTATTTCAGGTGGCGGCGCACGAGGATATCGTTCCGGTCGAGAAGTTGTATGAGTACTGCCAGACCGCGCGTGAGATGCTGCAGGGAGAGCACGGCGTCGGGCGTGTGATCGCAAGACCGTTTACCGGAACGCCGGGGAATTTCACCCGCACGACGCGCAGGCATGATTTTTCCTTACAGCCGCCGCAGACGACAATGTTGGACCAGTTAAGCGGCGCGGGATTTGACGTGCTTTCCGTCGGAAAAATTATTGATATTTTTGCGGAGAAGGGCATTACCGAATACGTCCGCACGACGGGCAATGAGGACGGCATCAACAAGACGCTGGAATACATGAAGGAGGACTTTCACGGACTTTGTTTTACGAATCTGGTGGACTACGATATGCTCTACGGACACCGGAACGATGTGGAGGGCTATGCGAAGGCGCTCACTTATTTTGACGGGCGTCTGCCGGAGCTTCTCGCCGCGCTAAGAGATGAGGACGTACTCATGATTACGGCGGATCACGGCTGCGATCCGAGCACGCCGTCCACGGATCATTCCAGAGAGTATACACCGCTTGTGATGTACGGCAGACCGATCCGTTCCGGTGAGAACTTCGGGACGCGGGAGAGCTTTGCGGATATCGCGGCTACGATTCTTGCATACTTCGGACTGAAACCGGAGTGCGCGGGTAAGGCGATTCCGCTTTATAAAGATTAGGTTTTGGAGGAACATATCATTTTGGCTGATTTGAGAAAAGAGATAGAAAAGAGACGTACTTTTGCGATTATTTCCCACCCGGATGCAGGTAAGACGACGCTGACGGAGAAGTTCTTACTCTACGGAGGGGCGATCAATCTGGCAGGATCGGTAAAGGGAAAGGCGACGGCACGCCATGCTGTGTCTGACTGGATGGAGATTGAGAAGGAGAGAGGTATCTCCGTTACTTCCTCGGTGCTACAGTTCAATTACGGCGGTTACTGTATCAACATTCTGGACACACCGGGACATCAGGATTTCTCGGAGGACACATACCGTACCTTAATGGCGGCGGATTCCGCGGTCATGGTCATCGACGGCTCGAAGGGCGTCGAGGCGCAGACGAGAAAGCTGTTTAAGGTCTGCGTCATGCGCCACATTCCGATTTTTACGTTTATCAATAAGATGGACCGCGACGCGAACGATACGTTTGATCTTCTTGACGAGATCGAGAAGGAGCTTGGCATCGCGACCTGTCCCGTCAACTGGCCGATCGGGTCGGGAAAGGGCTTTAAGGGCGTTTACGACCGTAATACGAAGGAAATCATGACATTTTCCGATACGTTAAAGGGAACGAAGGAGGGAAATGAGACGCATATTTCCGTGGACGACCCGGCGCTCATTGATGAGATCGGGCAGGATGCATACGACAAGCTGATGGAGGAGATCGAATTGCTCGACGGTGCGAGCGCAGAGTTCGATCAGGAGCTTGTGACGAAGGGAGAACTGTCTCCGGTATTTTTCGGTTCTGCGCTGACGAACTTCGGCGTGGAGACTTTTTTGCAGCATTTCCTTCAGATGACCTATTCGCCGCTGCCAAGAAAGGCGGATATCGGAATGATCGACCCGTTCTCGGAGGATTTCTCCGCGTTTGTATTCAAGATTCAGGCGAACATGAACAAGGCGCACCGCGACCGTATCGCGTTCATGCGGATCTGCTCGGGAAAGTTTGACGCGGGCATGGAGGTCACGCATGTGCAGGGCGGCAATAAGAAAATCAAGCTTTCCCAGCCGCAGCAGATGATGGCGCAGGAACGCCATATCGTGGATGAGGCGTATGCGGGGGATATTATCGGCGTGTTCGATCCGGGAATTTTTTCCATCGGCGATACGATCACGACGGCGAAGCCGTTTAGGTTCGAGGGAATCCCGACGTTCGCACCGGAGCATTTCGCGAGAGTGCGTCAGGTCGACACGATGAAGCGCAAGCAGTTCATGAAGGGGATGCAGCAGATCGCGCAGGAGGGCGCCATCCAGATTTTCCAGGAGTACAATATGGGAATGGAGGAGGTCATCGTCGGCGTTGTCGGCGTCTTACAGTTCGACGTCTTAAAGTACCGTCTCGAGAACGAGTATAACGTCGAAATCCGCATGGATACGCTTCCGTACGAGCATATCCGCTGGATCGAGAATGCGGATATCGACATGGATAAGCTGGTCGGCACTTCTGATATGAAGAAGATTCAGGACTTAAAGGGCAGACCGCTGCTTTTATTTGTCAACGCATGGAGCGTCGGCATGGTCTTAGACCGCAACGAGGGATTGGTTCTCTCAGAGTTCGGACGGGAGTAAGCGAGAGCGCGGGGTCATGGGATGAAACAGAATCCGTGGAATGCGAACGGACGCGTGCAGAAGTGTAAACAGATATCAGGAGGTAAAAATATGGCAGTCATTACAGTCACAAACGATAATTTCGAACAGGAGGTACTTGCGGCGAAGCTTCCGGTCATTCTGGATTTCTGGGCGGACTGGTGCGGTCCCTGCAAGATGCAGGCTCCGGTGTTTGATGCGCTTGCGGAGGAATTGGAAGGCAAGGTCATTTTCGGCAAGGTCAACGTGGACGAGGAGGCTGCGCTGGCGCTCAAATATCAGGTCATGAACATTCCCACGCTTATTGTGATGCAGTATGGAATCTTTCAGACGAAGGCAATCGGCGTGCAGACGAGAGAAGCGATTTTAGAGATGCTTAAGAGCTGCGGGGAAGAAGAATAAGACCATGCAAAGTTTTAGGTGAATACGAAATGCAGATGATTTGAGCGGTCAGCACGTAGAGAAAACGTGCTGACCGCTTTTTGTGTACATTGTACAATTTTGCAATATTTATTTCGTGGATATTTGCTGAAAGGTTTTGATTGATTTTGGCGAATTTTGGTAATATCATATTAGCATGAACGAATTTTGCTGAAATTGACCGAAAATGACGACTAATTTCGTCAAACCAACAAGGAGGAAGGTATGGAAAGAAAGAGGAGAGTGTACTGGCAGGGGGAGACTGGGAGAAACAGGGCAATAATATTGACACCGCCGCGCAAAAAGGTTATGATTCAATCGGTGCATGTATGGGGTCCTTTTGAGGAAGTGGATGCATCAAACGTAAAGGAATATATGGATGGGAAATAAAGAGAAGGGGAAGGATAGAAGACTTCTTTGGACAAATTTGTGGATTTGTCTCATTATCGGGATTGGCTTTTTGGTTATGACACTATTCTGGGGACAATACAGCTACGGACAGTCGGAGGAGAATGTCAGGAGCGTGTCAGACCTCATATCTGAAAATATCTTTTATCAGATTTCCGGGGAGTTCGTAGAACCGGTGGAGGTGTCGCTTGCAATGGCAAACGACCCTCTGTTGCGGGAACTTCTGGAACAGGAGGCGGAATATCTCGATGACAAAGCGTACATAAATCAAATCAGCAGCTATCTGGCGGTCTATCATGAAAAATATCAGTTTGATTCGGTATTTTTGGTGTCTGCGGTCACGGGAAGATACTACAATTTCAGTGGGATTGACCGGATCATAGAAGAGGAAAACCCTGAAAACGCATGGTATTATCAGGCGCTTGCTTCTGAGAAAGAGTATATCCTGGATGTGGACAATGACGAAGCGGGACAGGCAGGGAATGAGATCACGATTTTCGTGGATTGTAAGATCAGGAATGAAGCGGGAGAGGTGATTGCGATTGCCGGAGTAGGAGTAAAGGTTCGTAAGTTTCAGGAAATAATCAGGGATTATGAAGAACGATTCAGGGTAAATGCGGTACTGGTCGATAAAGAGGGGGCAATACAGGTATCGACAGAGCACAGCGGTTATGAAAATGTCAGCTTGTTTTTGGAGTATGGACTGGAGGACAAAAAGGAAGAAATAGTTTCATGTAAGGCAGACGGCAAAGACAGAAGCTTCTGGGTATCTTCGGAACGTGGAGGCGGGGGAAAAAGCTATGTGGTCGTACGCTATATACCGGATTTGGACTGGTACCTGATTGTAATGCAGAGTGCCAATCAATATGCAAAGAGAATTCAAGTTCAATTTTTAAAGAATCTGTGCATTGCAATAGGAATCGGAGTGGTGATTATGTTTGGTGTTTCTGTCATGGTGAAGGGATTTCATAATCAGATTGTCGGTTTTCTGCAGCAAAGAATTGATAAAGAAAAAGAAGCAAAGCTCCAGTATGTGAAAAAGGCACAGACTGATCAGATGACAGGAATATATAATAAGACGGCTACAAGATATTATGTGTCACAGATGCTCACGACATATCCGGATAAGAATTTTGCATTTCTTATTTTTGATATAGATAATTTTAAACAGGCAAATGACCGGTTTGGACATGCGTTCGGAGACGGAGTAATTATGGAGTTTGTACAGACCGTACAATACTATCTGGGACCGGGATGTATATTTGGAAGAATCGGCGGTGATGAGTTTGCCGTACTGATTCCTTTGCCGACAGTCACAACAGAAGAATGGGCGGAGGAAATCGCAGAGGAACTGTTAGGGGCGCTGAAGAAAACCTATACGGAAGGGAACAATAGCTGGAACATGTCCGCGAGCATTGGAATAGCATTAGCGCCGCGGGATGGGAAAGTGTTCGATGAATTATACAAAAATGCGGATGAGGCGCTTTATGTGACCAAACGAAGCGGAAAAGACGGTTACGCGAAAGCGGAGACTATCGATTAAAGGGTGATGACATTGAAAAAACGAAGAAGAGAATACTCCGGGAAATGGGGAGAATGGAAGAACCGGGCATGGCTGTATTTTAATATCGGATGGACGATCCTGTATCTGTTCTGGCGAACGTTTTGTACGGTTCCGTTGGGGTACGGCATCCTGCCGGCAGTGGCAGGCATTTCACTTCTTGTCGTGGAGATCATCGGTATGCTGGAGGCGTTTGTGCACTATTTCAATATGTACCGGATCGAAAACCATGAGGTGCCGGAGGCTCCTTTGGAAGAGTTCCCGGATGTGGATGTATTTATCGCAACATATAATGAGCCGGTGGAACTGCTGTACAAGACGGTCAACGGCTGCGTACATATGAAATATCCCGATAAGAAGAAAGTACACATCTATCTGTGCGACGACGGCAAACGCGCGGAAGTGCGGGAACTGGCAGAGCAGATGGGCGTCGGCTATATCGACAGGGAGGATCACGAGGGCGCGAAGGCGGGAAATTTGAATCATGCAATGTCGGTGACAAGCTCGCCGTTAATTGCCACCTTTGACGCGGACATGATTCCGAAGAATAATTTCCTGATGGTCATGGTGTCCTATTTTGTGGCGCAGGAAATAAAAAACAGGGAACTGGAAGAGAAGGACCGGATCAAAATCGGGTTTATCCAGTCGCCGCAGAGCTTCTACAACCCGGATCTGTTCCAGTTCAATTTGTTTTCCGAGGGAAGAATCCCCAACGAGCAGGATTACTTTTACAAGGATGTGCAGGTCACGCGAAATAAGAGCAACAGCGTTATCTATGGCGGCTCCAACACGCTGATTTCCAGAGAGGCGCTCAATGAAGTGGGCGGCTTTTACACGAAAAGTATCACCGAGGATTTTGCGACGGGAATCCTGATTCAGAAAAAGGGCTATCAGTGCTATGCCATCAATACGGTGCTGGCGTCCGGGCTTTCCCCGACTACCTTACAAAGCCTGATCAACCAGCGTGTGCGCTGGGCGAGAGGCTGTATTCAGACGGGAAGAAAGATGCATCTGATTTTGTCGCGCAATATGACCTTTTCGCAGAAAGCAAATTATCTGGCGTCCATCTGGTACTGGTATGCCCCATGGAAGCGGCTGATTTATATCATGTCGCCGATTCTGTTCGCCACCTTTGGGGTTGTCGTGGTAAAGTGTACGCTGGTTGAGGTCCTTATTTTCTGGCTGCCGATGTATATCAGCAGTAATGTCTGTCTGAAAATGATGAGCCGCAATATAAGAACCACGAAGTGGACGAATCTTTATGAGACAGTCATATTTCCGTTTATGCTGATTCCGGTGCTTCTGGAAACGTTAGGCATCAGCTTAAAGAAGTTCAAGGTTACGAAAAAGAGCGGGAATAAGGAGGACGGCAGGCATCTCCTCTATGCAATTCCGCATGCAGTGCTGATTTTACTGTCGGTCATCGGAATCGCAAACTGTATTCGCTGGACCTTTGACACTGGAAGAATCGATTACTTTGTGATCCTGTTCTGGCTTGTTCTGAATCTGTATAATCTGGTGATGTCCTTATTCTTTATTCTGGGAAGAAAGGCGGTCAGAGAGGCGGAGCGGCAGAGCGTAGCCATGGAGTGCCGCGTGAAGACGGAGTACGAAGAGGAAACGGGAACGACCATAGATATTTCAGAGAGCGGAATCTCCGTGCTGCTGGATCATACGATGGATATTGATGAAACGGAGCCGGTAGAACTGACGTTGGACGACGGCAGATATCATGCCAAAATTGCCGGAAAAATCGTCCTGGTGCAGAATAAGGGAAAAAAGTGGCGGTATGTATTTCTCGTGCAGGATATGAAAGAGAGCAAGGCGGAGTTTATGCAGCTTATCTATGACAGAGATCCGTCGCTTCCGACCAATCTGGACGAATCTGTAAGCAGCTTCGACGATCTGCGCATTAATGTGAGCAAGCGTTTGTATACGCAGAATTTCCAGAACCGGAGACGGGCGAGAATCCCGATTAACAGCGATTATCCGACGGATATGGAGTGCGATGTGCATATCATTGACTATAACTATGAGTATGTGCTTCTGGAGTCTGACAAGAAGCTCTCGGCGGTATTTTCTGTTTTGCTGGGGGACGGACTGGTGCTTGATTGCGTGCTGGACAAAAGGCTTGAAGACGGAAAAAGGCTCTATCGGGTAAGCAATTACCAGAAGCTGCATGACGACGCGGTACTGCATGAAAAGCTGAAAGCATGGCTGTGCACCCATATGCATGAGAAGCCCAAAGAGGCGGACGCGCCGCGGGTAAGCTTAAAACGGCAGCGTATGCAGGCGGAAGATGAATTTTCAGAGATGAAATATTTATAAGCGGTACGAGAACAAAAACAGAGGAAAATATGAAGGGTTTGAAAAAGAAAAGCCTGATGCTTGCGGCGCTTTTGTGCATGGTGGGCGTGGGAATCGGAAGCGTAAGCGTCGAGGCGGCGAAGAAGGACAAAGCGGATTTTTCAGATTTCATTGGCAGTGAAGAGGATATGGCAGGCGGGACGGTAGCGCCCGGGCTGACCTACGAAAAAGAGGAAGATACCTTAAATCTATCCTTTGATACAAACGGGTATCAGGAGCGCTATTATACCGCCACTGCCTTTAAGAATCTGAAATTAAATCTAAATGAGTCGGCGGGAATTTCATTTGGGGTCTCCAACAATACCGATACGCCGGTGCGGATGAATTTTGCCCTGTTTGATGCGGATGGCAGGACGATGGATGTAGGAGCCGGGTTCTACGTAAGATTGCAGGGGGAAGACATTTCCTATGCAAAGGTGGAGTATGGCTGTTTTACGCTTCCGGCAGGATTTGCGGGAACGGTGGAGATTCCCTTCGATGTTCTGGCGTTCCAGGATACCGGGGAAAGAGCCGGAGAAATCACGCAGATATGGGGATATGGCATCATCTGTGTCGCCGAGCAGGGAGAAACCTATGATGTGACGTTTTCGAATCTTGCGTTTCTTACAAAAGAGGAGACGGTAAGCGCCGCAGAGCCCTGCGAGCTTGAGATAGAAGGGGATGAGCGGGCGTTCCGTCCGAAGGTGGGCGAGAGCGATACGCCATATCATGCTGTGATCTATAACATGCTGGGGGAGAGCAGTCCCGCGGAGGCTGTTTTCTCGCTGGACACTGATTATGAGCAGGCGTCAGTCTCCGAGGACGGCGTTCTTACGCTGGGCTGTAAATTCCCGGAGGAGACGATTGAAATCAGAGCGAAGACACCGGACGGCTTAGAGGCGGTCCGCGAGATACAGATTTACGATTCCTGGACGAACAGTGTCAGTACGGATAACGGGTATGATGCGTCGCTGGCAGACCCTTCGGAGATCGAGCCGATTGTAAGGTGGGCGGATGATATGCGAAGTCCGCATACGTTGTGGCTGATCCGGGGCGCAGCGTTGGCCGGAGGCGTCATTTTCCTGGGGTATTATCTGGCAGTAAGAAGAAAAAGCAGGGGCGGTAAGTAATATGTTATTTTCAAGCATTGTGTTTTTATTCTATTTCCTTCCGGTGGTTCTGGTGCTGTATTATCTGTTCCGACGATGGACGCCGGTGAAAAATGCGGTTCTTCTGGCGGCAAGCCTGTTCTTTTACGCATGGGGAGAACCATGGTTCGTACTGATCATGCTGGCATCGATCCTGATCAATTATGTGCTGGCGCTATTCGTGGACCGCTACAGGAAGAAACCCATCGTGAAGCTTTTTCTGGTGCTGACTGTGATTTTAAATATCGGACTTCTGTTCGTCTTTAAATATCTGGATTTCTTTTTGCGCAATATCGGACAGGCGCTCAACCGCGACCTGCCGCTTACGAATCTGACTTTGCCGATTGGAATTTCCTTTTTTACGTTTCAGGCGCTCTCCTATGTGGTGGATGTTTACCGGGAGAACGGAAAGGTGCAGAAGAATCCGTTTTACGTGGCGCTGTATATCGCGTTTTTCCCGCAGCTTATTGCGGGACCGATTGTGCAGTATGCAACGATCGATGAACAGATCATACACAGGAAAGAGAGCTGGGACAAGTTTTCCGTAGGGACCTGCCGTTTTATTGCGGGGCTCGGAAAGAAGGTCCTGCTCTCCAATAATTTCGCAATCGTGGCAGACCGGATTTTTGACAGCTATCAGATGGGCGGAATGCCGGTGACGCTTGCGTGGCTGGGATCGATTGCCTATACGCTTCAGATTCTGTTTGATTTTTCCGGCTATTCGGATATGGCGATCGGTCTGGGTCTTATGTTCGGATTTAAATTTGAGGAGAACTTCAATTATCCGTATATTTCCCGTTCCATCGGGGAATTTTGGCGCAGATGGCACATTTCGCTGGGAAAGTGGTTCAAGGAATATGTGTACTTCCCGCTGGGCGGTTCGAAGGTGAAGAACATGGATATCGTAATCCGCAATATGCTGGTGGTATGGCTGTGTACGGGGCTATGGCACGGGGCGGAATGGACGTTTATCGTGTGGGGACTGATCAATTTCGTATTTCTGGTGCTGGAGCGTTTTATTGATCTGGAAAACAGACCGGGACACGGAATCTTGAAATGGTGTTATACGATGTTTGTCGTGAATCTCGGCTGGGTAATTTTCCGCGCGGAAAATCTGGTATATGCCGGGAATTACATAAAGTGTATGTTCGGTCTGGACGGAAGCGGATTTTTCAGCGACTACGCGTGGATGTACTTAAGGGAATACGGAATATTTTTCCTGCTGGGAGCGGTTTTCTGCGTACCGATCGGGAAGAGATGCAATTACCTGATTGTCAATGGGAAGGTGCGCACCGCGGTCATAGACGTGATCTATCCGGTGCTTATGATGGGAATCTTCCTGATCTGTGTGACGTATCTGGTCAAGGGAAGCTACAATCCGTTTATCTATTTTAACTTTTAACAGCGGCAGAAAGAAACAAAAGGGTGAGACAGATGGAACGATTATTGGGGAAAAAGAAAATAACGACGTTGTTGTTTCTTGCATTTCTATTTGGATACGCGATTCTGAATGCCAGAAAGGAAATCCCGGTTTTAAAGGAAACGATAGCGGGCTGGTATGAGAGCGACGGGACGCCGACCGAACTGGTGTCGCAGGTAAATGCTGCGATTGATGAAAACGTAGTGGAAAAATATGCGTTTATCGACGCCTACGGGTATATGCAGCTTCTTTTAGGCAAAGAGGAAGAGTCCAATTTCGAGGTGGTAAAGGATCACGCGGGAAAGCTCTACTACACTTATTTTACAACGGAAATCAACGACGTTTCTTCTGAGGCAGAGAAGACGAAAAAGCTGGCGGATGCAGTGTGCGACGAAGATACGAGACTTCTTTACGTGATGCCTCCGGCAAAATACATCCATGGGTTTACCGAGTTCTCGACGGGAATCCCTTATAACATGGCGAACGAGACGGCGGATGATTTCTTAAGACGGCTGGACGAGTATGGCGTGGACTATATCGATCTGCGGGATTATCTCGATGAGAGCGGCATCCCGATGTCTGAGGTGTTTTATAATACGGATCACCACTGGAAGATTCAGACGGCGTTCTGGGCGGCTTCGCAGTTCTGCGACGTCTTGGAGGAGCGCTACGGGGAGACGCTGGACCCGGACGATTACTACAAGGATAAGGACAATTATAACTTTATCACCTATGACGACATTTTCCTCGGATCGATGGGGAGAAAGACCGGGCGTTTCTATACGGAGGTGGATGATTTTACACTGATCTATCCGAAGTTTGCGACCGATTATACCTATGAGAACAGCATTTCCGGCGATCTGCAGTTTACGGGCAGATTCGAGGAGGCGCTGCTTGCGACCCCGGTCATCCGGCAGAGTAATCAGCCGTTCGATACGGATATGTATGGAATCTATCTGTATGGAAATCCGGCGTTTACGCATATCGAAAATATGGATCATCCGGACGGGCTGCGCATCTGTGTCATTAAGGATTCCTTTGCCGTGCCGTTCTCGGCGTTTACGTCCTTAAGATGCAATACGGTGGATCTGATCGATCCGCGATTTTATGAGGAGGATTATTACGAGACGATCAAAGCGGGAGATTATGATTATGTCATACTGATGTTTTCCCCGGAAAATATCGTGGAGGAGTTCTTCCCGTGGGAATAGGAAGCAGCGTTCTTCCCGGGAAATGTGGCGGCTTCGGAAGGGAGCGTATCATGTATAAAATTAAAGAGACAGAAGATCGCGAAAAATATATTCTCTTACTTCCGGCAATGTTAGACGCACATTTTCCGCTTCTTAAGTACGCCTTTTATTCCCGCAATTATCATCCGGTCATTCTGGAAAATGAGGAGGGCATCACCGATACGGGGCTTCGCTATGTGAATCACGATATGTGCTATCCTGCAATCTTAAATGTCGGTCAGATGGTGGCGGCGTTAAAGAGCGGTGCGTTTGATACAGAACGCACCGTTCTCTTGATGCCGCAGGCGGGGGATGCGTGCCGCGGCTCTAATTATATCAGTGTCTTAAGAAGGGCGGTCGCTGCGGCAGGATTTCCGGAGGTAAGGGCGCTCTCTTTGAATGCGAAGGGCTTGGAGAAGGAGAATCGGGTAAAGCTTGACGCCGGGATGGTCTGGCGGGCGTTTTTTGGTCTGTTCTACAGCGATATCCTGATGCTCTTAAAGAATCAGGTAGAACCCTATGAAAAGGAATCCGGCGCGGCAGCGGAATGTCACAGAAGATGGCAGAATTTACTCGCAGAGGATTTAAAGAGGGGAAGACATCTGACCTGCGGCGCGATGCGCAGGAATTTCCTTCGGATGGCGGAGGAGTTCTCGGCGATTCCAAGAACACATGCGGTGAAACAGAAGATCGGAATCGTCGGCGAGCTGTATGTGAAATACTGTCATCTGGGGAATTGGAATCTCGAGAAGTTCCTGCGGGAAGAGGATTGTGAATATTATATCAATGGTCTGTCGTGGTATGTGCTCTACTATATCGACACGCATCTTGCGGCGGAGGGCGGTGCGGCGCGGCTGCTCTATGGGATCGGGCAGCGCTTTTTAGAGCACTATCAGAAGAAAATGATTAAAGCGCTGCGAGATCACGGCTTCTACAGTGCGGATGCGTTCACGGAGTTCAAGAGAGCGGCGGAGGGCTATGTCAGTTTTCACTGCACGACCGGAGACGGATGGCTGATCGGGGCGGAGGCTGTGGCGCATATCCGCGGAGGCTACCGCAAGGTCATTGCGGCGCAGCCCTTTGACTGTATGCCGAATCATGTCTGCGGAAGAGGACTTTATCCTTCGCTGCAAAGAAAGCTGCCCGAGGGGCAGCTTGTGAGCGTCAATGTGGATGCGAGCGGGTCAAAGCTCAACTACTATAACCGGATCAAGATGTTGATTGATGCGCCGGAGCATGTAAAGAGGGGCTGACGCATGAATGGTTGCTTTTGATAGGCATAATTCTCATTATGAGGGCATAAATACGCAGTGTTCCAAAACGAGAACGGCGGCCGTAACTTTCGTTGGAACAAAATCCCCGAATTTCTTCGCGTCCGATTCGAGCATCTAATTCCGTGTCTCTTGCACTGCTTCGACAAGCCGCCGGATGTGTTTCGACAAGCGAAAGACAATTAGGGCGAACTTCCTGCCAGCACTAGGCAGGTTTCTTCACAAAATCACGATAAAACCGCGCAGCTCGAAACTCGACGCCGTCTGCTATTAAGACCCGTGGCAGAAGGCGTCTCAAACATCTTGCTGCGCGGTTACGCTTTGTTCAGAAGCCTGCCAAGTGCTGCACGAAAGTTCTTAATATTGTCTTTCTGCTTGCGAACACATTCAGGCGGATTGCTCGAACATTGGAAAGACACGGATTATCACAGATGCGAGAACGGACGCGTTAGAAATTGTGGATTTTGCGACCGAAATTGCGGCAGCCGTTCTCATTTGGAATACCAGCATTTTTCACGACTCATAATGAGAATTATACGTAAACAATCATGGGCGTTAGTGCGTCATCCTGCTTAACGCCCGTTCTGCGCATAAGCAGCTTTCTCCCGCTGCATTTCAAGCATCAGGCGGGGAAGCGTCCATCCTGCATTGGTCGGCGTGAGAACTGCCTTATAGGAAAGCGCTACGTCTGCCCTGCGCAGTTCAAAGAGCAGCTTGTCCATGCGCTTGTCGGAAAGGTGGCACATCACAAGAAGGCTCTCGGAGAGCACGGGGGAGGAGGCAGCCTGTCCGTGGCTTCCGGAAGAGGCGGGCGCGCCGGAGGATGGGCGACCGGAAACTGCGGGTGCGCCGCAGGATGGGCTTCCGGAAGCGGCGGGCGCGCCGGAGGCACTGGAATTATGGCTTCCGGAAGCGATTTCCCCGAGCGTCAGGTGGTAACAGGCGGGATCGACCCGCTCTAAGCGCAGCTTTAAGCGGGATGCAATCTGATTTACCTTTTGAAATTCGGCGTCGTCTGCGCCGAAGAGTAATAGTTTTTCCATACGAATCTCCTTATAGATATAAAATTCTTATGTCTTATTCTACATCAAATCGTTGTCATATAAAAAGAAAAATTATAGAAAATTTTTGACACTTTGGTGTCCGAATGGTGACCGTATTTCTTAAGAGGATATAGAACGATACAGGCAAATGTAAGAAAATATCATAATGATCGGGAGCGAATGGCTATGCTATGTATCGGAGGGTAGAAAATTTACAATTTGATGGTAAAATGTATATAATATAGAAAACGACAAATTGGGATTTGACGAGGTAAGAATTTAAAGGTGCAGAAATGATTAAAAAATTTTACGATAAATATCCGATTCTATATGGGATATTATACGGACAAGGATTATTCATATTCTTTGTACTATTGGAGTATTTTCTTATAAGTATGGAGATATCCGAGTGTGGCGTAGTAACCGATTCTTTTATTAGAATAATGTTTGGTATATTTGCACTTATCTTGATGAAAAAAATTCACCAAGATAAGTTTCGTGAACAGTTTATAGTGGAAATTCCAAAAAGTACTTGGTTATTCGCTATTCCGTTCTTTATATATCTAGGATTACAGTTTTTGTATTTGCCGATAGCAGAAAGCTTATCTACAGCATATAGTTCTGTTTTTATTTTATCCTGTGGTCAACAGTTGGCAACAGGATTTTTTGAAGAACTCGCATCAAAAGGGCTTGTTATGAGTGGTATGCTATCGAAATGGAAACATACTGTTCATGGACGAATATGTATGGTATTTATTTCGGGTATACTTTTCGGAACATTACATATTTTAAATGTTCTTTTCAACGGAGATATTATTGCTTGCTTATGGCAAGCTCTATATGCTAGTGCATTCGGAGTATTTTTGGCGGCAATTTACTTACATTCAAATAGTATTGTATTGTGTATGACATTTCATGCAATATGGGATATTATTATTAGAGTACCAAGTCATTTTTGTAAGAATATTCAAGAAGGAATTATATTGGATTTTATTTATTTAGCACAAGATATTCTGGAATTGGGAGTGTTTCCACTTGTGGCTATCTTAATTTGCTTAAAATATAAGAGAGTGATGAAGTGTTCTATTTATTCCCGAAGGTGTTAAAGCGCCTCCAAAAGATATTATTAATAAGCCCGAATTACAGGTATATATATCAGATTTTGGAAAACACAAGGGAGATTACTGTCTTGTTGCAGAGTCTGACAAAAAAATAGTTGGTGCAGTATGGGTTCGCATTATGAATGATTATGGTCATGTTGATAATGAAACTCCATCTTTGGCAATATCATTATTTCCTGAGTACAGAAATCATGGAATAGGAACGACTTTGATGAAATCAATGATTGAACTACTAAAGACAGAAAAATATAAACAGGTATCACTTGCCGTTCAAAAAGCAAACTATGCAGTTAATATGTACAAGAATGTTGGATTTAAAATAGTTGACGAAAACGAAGAAGAATACATTATGCTATGTAAGCTTTAATCATACAAATCCATATTTTCGGAGAGGGCAATACAAGAACGACGGCGGTATTCTTTATCAAATACTTAAGAACGCCCGGTTTTTCAGTGACCAATGATGTTTTTGCAGAGAATGCGTGGTATTTCAGAAATGCGCTTGTCCGTGCGAATGATACGAACCTGCAAAAAGGTCTTCATGGAACAACGGAGTACCTTGAATTATTCCTGAAAAATCTGCTTTTAAACGAGAAAAATGAGCTGCACAATCGAAATCTTCATATAAGCGGACTTTCGTGAGATGAAAAAATGACAATGGACATTATTTGTAAAAAAGTGTATGATGAAAAAAGGAATAAGTGATGCTTTTTTAGCAGATAGGATGTGATTTTATTTATTCGAAAGCAAAGTCTACAAGTAGAAAAATCATATTGGCAGGCAGCGTCCTGGTAGGGATGCTGTGTTTATTTTGTGCATTTTTTGAAAGCGACATTTACGCGGCCCAGAAACGGCTGGTAAAGGTCGCTTTTTTTCCGATGGACGGATACCATATCACGAATGCGGACGGAAGCTATGGCGGTATGGACGTCGCGTACTTAAACGCGCTGTGTGATTATGCGGACTGGGAAATCGAGTATGTAAGCTGCGGCAGTTGGGAAGAAGCGCTGCAGATGCTTACGGATAAGCAGGTGGATCTGGTCGGTTCGGCGCAATATTCCACAGAGCGGGCGCAGATTTATCAGTATGCGGATCTTTCCAGCGGGTATACGTTCGGGGTGATTGCCGCAAATCCTGACAGCGCCGTCGCTTATGAGGATTTTGCGGCGATGCAGGATATCACCTTCGGCATGGTCGAGAATTATGTACGGAAGGATGATTTTTTGCAATATCTGCGTGATAACGGAATTGAGAGTCCGGTCATCGTAGAGTATGCCTCGACAGCAGAGTTGCAGAATGCGCTTTCGGCGGGGGAGATCGACGCGCTGGTTCACACGTTTACGGAGGTGAGGGAAGGGCAGCGCCTGCTCGGGCGTTTTGCGCCCAGACCGTTTTATTATATTACATATAAGGGAAATGACGACGTGATGCGCGAGCTGAACCAGGCGGCGGCTGATCTTAAGATGAACCGTCCGGAGCTGGAAGCGGAACTGATGAACGAGTTCTATTACAGCAGATTCGATAAAACGGCGTTGCTTACAACCGCGGAAACTGCGTACATTGCAGAGACCGGGAAGGTTATAGTAGGCTACCTCGACGGATTTTATCCGTTCTCTTATGAGAAGGATGGGGAATTTAAAGGCCTTACCAGAGAACTTTTGGAGAGCAGTCTGCGCGATACCGGATTGGAACTCGAATACCGTAAAATGGCGGACCGCAAATCGGCGCAGGCGATGCTTGGAAACGGCGAGATCGATATTCTGGCGTATTGCACGGAAACGGAAGCGGCGCTGGAGGAATATCAGTTGACGGCTGCCTGCGAGTATGCGGAGGTGCCTTTGGTTCTGGTAACGGAGAAGAACCGGAATATCAATGAAATCGGAACTCTGGCAACGGTTTCTTTCCTTCTGGATGAGACAGGCGCCGCAGTGCAGACAGGGGAGACAAAGATCGTCACCTATGAAACGCAGCAGGAGTGTATTGACGCGGTAAGCGAAGATATGGCAGACGCAGTGCTCTGTGACGGATATCTGGCGGAATATCTGATGCGCACCGAATTTCGGTATGAAAATTTACAGATAAAAAATGTATTTAACGGCGGACATGCTATTTCCATGGCAGTCAGGGAAGAAGACGAACTGCTTTCCGATATTCTCGAAAAAACGGTTTCTGAAATTGATTCGAAAAGCGTCAATGCATATATGCTCAAAGAAAATACCTATCCGCTGATAAGTGTGATTGATTTCGTGCGCAATAACAGTCTTTGGATTATCGGTATTCTGCTTGCCATCATCATTCTGATCATACTGCTGGCTGCGCACACCATAGGCGACAGCAGGAAGATTCAGAAGCTGATGTACAAAGATACCAAAATGGATATCTGGAATCTGAATTACCTGATTTTCTGGGGAGAACACAAGCTGCTCCCGGAGCGCAGGGCGCAGTATGCCGTCGTCTATGTGAATCTGGCGCAGTTCCGCCGCTACAACATTATCTACGGCTGGAATGCGGGGGAACGCCTGCTGGAAAAGGTTGCTGACATTCTGGTGAAAAATGTGGACTCCAAAACAGAAGTCTGCGCAAGAGATCAGGGGGATCATTTTGTAATGCTTCTGAACTATTCGGACAGGGAAGCATTTATGGAACGGATTCAGGCAATCAGGGACGAGGTCGAAAAATGGATCGTAAGCGATACGGACAATCATATGTCGCTGCAGATGGGAATTTATGATATCCCGCAGGACGAAAGCGATTTGCGTCTGGCGATCAATTATGCAAATCAGGCGCTTGATTTTGCAGGAAATAACAAGGGGGACGAAGTAAGGACTTATGATGCGGGGCTGGAAACACTGATTAAGGAACGCCACGAGCGTGAAACATTATTGGAGTCTGTAGATGTCAATAAGGATTTCGTGGCATATTACCAGCCGAAGGTGGATATCCGGGACGGAAAGATCATCGGCGCTGAGGCGCTGGTGCGTTTCCTCGATCCGACGCAGGGTGGAGCGGTGAGAGCACCGGGATTTTTCGTGCCGTACTATGAGCAGACAGGGAAGATTACGGAGATTGATTTTTTTGTATTTGAGTCGGTCTGCAAAATGCTGCGCAGGCGTCTGGACGCCGGATTGCCGGTAGTTGCGGTTTCCTGTAACTTTTCGAGAACGCACTTTATCAAACCGGGCTTCCCGGAGCATTTTGTTGAAATTCTTGACCGTTATCAGATTTCAAAAGATCTGATCGAGGTAGAAATTACGGAGACACTTGTCGTAGAAGAACTCCAGCAGCATATGGTAAAAAAGACGTTGGATGCGCTGAAAAAAGAGGGCATCCGGCTCTCAATCGATGATTTTGGCGCAGGCTATTCCTCGCTTGGTGTGTTTGAGCAGATTCCGGCCTCGGTCATCAAGCTGGACCGCTCTTTCCTGCTCAACAAAGAGGATCATGACCGTCAGGTAAAAATCATGCGCGGTATCGTGAAGCTCGGGAAAGAACTGGAAGCGCAGATCGTGTGCGAGGGGGTAGAGACGGAAACGGATATCAATTTGATGAAAGAAATCGGAGCTTACGTAGCGCAGGGCTATTTCTATTCTAAACCTGTGCCGGAAGCGGAGTTCGAGGAAAAGCTCTCGGCGCAGGGATAAATAAAAGGGGGGGACATTTCTGCTCAGGAAATTGATATCCCCCTCTTTTTCTCATAATTTTAGAAAACAGTTGTCATTTCGGAGCAGTTATGCTACGATACATGCAGACTTCTTATCAAATATCTGTGTCAGACAGGGCGTTTGCATTTGCCTGACACTTCAGAAACATTCTAAGGTTTCTCCGGCGGTTTCCGCCAGTTATCAGAGCACTACAAATTATTTTCAAGTTTTATAGTTGACATTTGTGTGGAATTATAATACTATTAGAACAGAAAAACGAACATAAGTTCGCAATCGGACTTGTTCGCATGGAGGAGAAGAAATGGCAAAAGACGATAAAGTAATGAATGAAAGACCTACTACGCAGGAAGAGAAGTTAAAAGCGCTTGACGCGGCGATTTCACATATTGAGAAGCAGTACGGCAAGGGATCGGTCATGAAGCTCGGGGATAACTCGGCGCATATGAACGTTGAGGGCGTTCCGACCGGATCGTTAAGCCTTGACCTTGCGCTCGGCATCGGAGGTCTTCCGAAGGGAAGAATTATTGAGATCTACGGACCGGAGTCCAGCGGTAAGACGACCGTTGCGCTTCATGCGGTAGCGGAGGTGCAGAAGCGCGGCGGCATCGCGGGCTTTATAGATGCAGAGCACGCACTCGATCCGGTCTATGCGAAGAACATCGGCGTAGATATCGACAATCTCTACATATCACAGCCGGACTGCGGCGAGCAGGCGCTTGAGATTGCAGAGACGATGGTGCGTTCCGGCGCGATTGATATCGTGATCGTGGACTCTGTTGCGGCGCTCGTGCCCAAAGCGGAGATCGACGGCGATATGGGAGATTCCCATGTGGGTCTGCAGGCGCGTCTGATGAGCCAGGCGCTGCGCAAATTGACTTCGATTGTCAGCAAGTCAAACTGTATCGTCATCTTTATCAACCAGCTCCGCGAGAAGATCGGCGTGATGTTCGGTAATCCGGAGACGACGACCGGAGGACGCGCATTAAAGTTCTATTCGTCGGTGCGTCTGGACGTCAGAAGAGTTGAGGCGTTAAAACAGGGCGGAGAGGTCGTCGGCAACCACACGAGAGTAAAGGTCGTTAAGAATAAGGTGGCGCCGCCGTTTAAGGAGGCGGAGTTTGATATCATGTTCGGTCAGGGTATCTCGAAGGAAGGGGATATTCTCGATCTTGCGGCTGAGGCAGGTATCATCAATAAGTCCGGCGCATGGTATGCGTACAACGGTGAGAAGATCGGACAGGGACGTGAGAACGCCAAGACATACCTGAAGGAGAATCCGCTGATCTGTGAGGAAGTGGAGGCGAAGGTCAGGGCGAAGTACAGCCAGGAGGAGTCTGAGGAAGAACCGAAGGATGACGCTAAGGAAGCTGCCCGTCCCGCAGCAGCGAAGAAGACGGCAGACGCGGACAGAAAGCCGGAGGAGCTTAAGGCAGAGTAAGATGGAGGCAGAAGACGATGGAGGATGTGCAGATAAGAGAGGTAAGGCGCGGGGAGAAGGGGCGTGTTCATATCAGCTTTGAGACGGGAATCACAGTTTCGCTCTACCGCAGCGAGATCCGCAGCCTTTCCCTGCAGGAACAGAGGATTCTGCTCACGGAGGAAGCATATCTTCCGTGGACGGTGTATCAGAAGATCCTTACCGAGATCGTCGGACTGCGTGCGAAGAAGCGTGCAATGTTTCTGTTGGAGAAGATGGACCGCACGGAGAAGCAGCTTTACGACAAGCTAATGCAGAACGGTTATCCCGAGGAGTGCGTCGCAGCAGCCGTTGATTATGTGAAGCAGTATCACTATATTGACGATCTGCGCTATGCGAAACAGTATGTCCGGTATCAGCAGCAGAAGAAGAGCAGGCAGAGGCTTAAGATGGATCTGATGCAGAAGGGCGTCGCAAAGGACGTCATCGAGCAGGCGTTAGAGGAAGAGTTCGCCTCCGACGAGAGAGCGAAGATAGAGGAGCTTTTGAAGAAGCGGCATTACGATTATGCCTGCACAGACCGCAGGGAACAGCAGAGAACATACCAGTTTCTGATGCGCCGCGGTTATCGGAGCGGCGATATACTGGCGGTTCTTAAGGCGGGAGAGACTTTTGCAGAAGAATAAGGGATTATGGGATTTTTAGTACAATATCTTGTATTGCGGCAAAAAGAGAATGCAATATTATGCATATTGTACAGTAATTCACTTGACATAATGCATAAAATAGAATAAAATTTATATGTTGTAAATTATGACAGATAACGCTTATGTTTTTATGTTATATGTACAATGAAAATTTCATAAAGGAGGTGCTCCTGTGGAGACAGTGATTGCTGTTGTTGTAGCCATCGCAGTTACTGCTATCGTGGTTTACTTCATTACGACTGCTTACCATAAGAAGGTGACGGAAGCCAAGATTGGAAATGCAGAAGAGAAGGCGCGAGAGATTATTGACGAGGCAGTAAAGACAGCGGAGACCAAGAAGCGCGAGGCAATGCTTGAGGCGAAGGAAGAGTCCATCCGTGTGAAGAACGAACTGGACAAGGAAGTAAAAGAACGCCGGGCGGAGATCGGGCGAAGCGAACGCCGTATTGTGCAGAAGGAAGAGAATCTGGACAGAAAGCTCGAGTCCATCGAGAAGCGTGAAGCAGGGTTTGCTGCGAAGGAAGAGGAAATCAACAAACAGAAAGTGCAGGTCGCAAGGCTCAATGAAGAGCGTTTACAGGAACTGGAAAGAATCTCCGGATTAACCTCCGAACAGGCAAAGGAATACCTCTTAAAAACCGTTGAAGAAGATGTTAAGCTTGATACTGCAAAATTAATCAAAGAAATGGAACACAAAGCGAAGGAAGAGGCGGACAAGAAAGCGAAGGATTATGTGGTCACAGCGATTCAGAAATGTGCCGCAGATCATGTCGCAGAGACGACGATTTCGGTTGTCCAGCTTCCGAATGACGAGATGAAGGGAAGAATCATCGGACGTGAAGGACGTAACATCCGCACACTGGAGAATATGACAGGTGTGGAGCTGATTATTGACGATACACCGGAAGCGGTGATTCTGTCAGGATTTGATCCGATTCGAAGAGAAGTCGCTCGTATCGCTTTGGAGAAATTAATTGTAGATGGACGTATTCATCCAGCTAGAATTGAAGAAATGGTAGAGAAAGCACAGAAAGAAGTGGAGACAATGATCCGCGAGGAAGGTGAGGCAGCGACTCTTGAGGTCGGTGTTCACGGAATCCATCCGGAGCTTGTCCGCTTGCTTGGTAGAATGAAGTTCCGGACAAGTTATGGTCAGAACGCACTCAAGCATTCTATCGAGGTCGCTCAGTTGTCAGGTTTGCTGGCAGCAGAGATTGGCGTGGATGTAAGAACCGCAAAGCGTGCCGGATTACTTCACGACATTGGTAAATCAGTGGATCATGATATGGAAGGATCTCATATTCAGATTGGTGTGGATCTTTGTAGAAAATACAAGGAGTCAGCCATTGTTATCAATGCAGTGGAAGCGCACCACGGCGATGTAGAGCCGGAGTCTCTGATCGCTTGTATCGTACAGGCTGCAGATACGATCAGTGCAGCAAGACCGGGTGCAAGAAGAGAGACATTAGAGACATATTCAAACAGATTAAAACAGTTAGAGGACATTTCAAACGGATTTAAGGGCGTAGACAAATCCTATGCTATTCAGGCAGGCAGGGAGATTCGAGTAATGGTTGTTCCGGAACAGGTCAGCGATGCCGATATGGTATTGATGGCGCGTGATATTTCCAAGAAGATTGAATCGGAAATGGAATACCCGGGACAGATTAAGGTAAATGTAATTCGTGAATCGAGAGTAACAGACTACGCGAAATAATTTTAAGACAATTTTTAAGAGCAGAGCGAACCGTTGTATTTTGAAAATATAGCGGTTCGCTTTTTTTGTGCAATAGGAAATTGCGTCCTATTGCATAAAAGCACTGCGTGCGAAGCACACTTTGTTCTTATGGTTCAAGGCGCAGATTCCCCGGCGTCTGCTTCTGTCCTGTGGGCGTCCCGGTATTCTTTGGGCGTCATCCCGTATTTGTTTTTAAAGACCTGATAGAAATAGGTCCGGTTGCTGAATTGTAAGCGGGAGCCTATCTCTGCAACGGAAGCGTCGGTGGAGAGCAGTTCATCGGCAGCCTTCTGAATGGCGAAATCCATACTGTAATCGTGCAGGCACATACCGGTATATTTGTGGACGATCCGGTTAATATAGTCGCCGCTGTAATTCAGCCGCTTGCTCAGTTCCTGTCTGGACAGCCGCCCGTTTTCGTCCTCTAACAGATGGCTGATGCGCTGGAATAACAGATGATCGCTGTCATTGCTTACTTCCACTGTGGTACAGTGGAAATTTCTTTTATCCGCAAGAATAGAGAGAATATTGCACAGCGCACCGTTGATCTGGTAGGTTGCCCCGAATTTGGGGAAAAGCATGGCGTCAATCAGAAGCCTGATGTTCTGACACTTCTGTAAGTTCCTGATTACATTGTCGTTGACGGGCAGAAAGTCCAGATAAACTTTTTTGCCCGGATTTTTCATGTCGTCAATAATAAATTTATACAGTTCACTGTTCTTAATCGCCCGTTCTTCCGGAAAACTGGCGTTGTCCGCCGAGTGGAGAAGCTCCGCGATAAAACGGGCGGAGAAGCCGAAAAAGCATATCTTACTTTCTTTTTTGAAGGTTTCCTTGTGCAGGATATTTCTGTTGATCAGGCAACAGGAGCCGGCGGGATAGAGATAATTCTTTCCTTCGATCTGATGGATAAGCATACCCTCCAGCACCAGTAAAAATTCATAATGGTCGTGAAAATGCGCCGCCCTTCCGTTGAACAGACTGTTGTGTGTTTTCATGGATTCCTGCATATAGAAAGGTTCATTCTCCGACAGGGTTATAATATTCAGATAGTCGTCATCTAAAATCCCGCTGCAATATTCATAGGTCATCTGGAATGGCGTCGGCAGCCTGAAAAACAGGCTTACTTTACTGTTTACATTGTAGATATCAATGGAATTATTGTCGTAAGCGTTTTTGTCCTGTTGCATGGCATCCTCCTTATCAATCCCATATTTGATACAAATCGAATGAATCGTTGCTACATATGACATTGTCACTTTATTATAAAATAGCTAAAATTTACTTATAAATCAATAGGGTTTTGTGAATTTATAATAAATCAACAAAATGGAGAAGTAAAAATGATACAAAAAATGGCTTTCGGAGTAGATTTGGGATGGATGACGCAACTGGAGGATATGGGAATACGCTGGGTAGATGAAGCGGGGAATGAGACGGACCTTTTAGACGCGGTCATAGAGAAAGGAGCCGATGCCGTCAGGCTGCGGGTGTTCGTAAATCCGCCAGAAGATGCGTACTGGCAGAAAGCAAAAGATACGAGATGCATGTTAGGCTACTGTGATCCAAAGAGCGTGCTGTCGGCGGCTAAGAGAGTCAAGGAGAAAGGCTTAAGGCTGATGATCGATTTCCATTACAGCGACCATTTCGCAGATGCGCAGATTCAGGATATGCCGGAGGCGTGGCAGGCGGACAGCGACGACGAGCTGGTCGCCCATGTCTATGAACATACGAAAGACGTTCTGACGCTTTTAGGGCAGGAGGACATCTGTCCGGAGTGGGTACAGGTAGGGAATGAGATAAATCCCGGGCTGTTGCTTCCGAGGGGAGGACTTTCCGGGAACCCGCAGCTTATGGTGCGGCTCTTAAACAGCGGTTATGATGCAGTGAAGGCCTGTCTGCCGGAGTGTCAGGTCATCACCCATCTTGCAGGCGTAACTTCGGAAATAGGCTGCGATCCCTTTTTAGATACGTTCTTTTCCTTAGGGGGCAAAACAGACATATTGGGATTTTCCTATTATCCATATTGGGATAAGCTTACAGACAGCGATGAGCCGGCACGTTTTTACAATCCGCTGATAACCTACGCAGAGCGCTTTGGAAAACCGGTGATGATCTGCGAGGTGGGGGAGGATGCCACGAAGGAGAAGTGTTCAGCGAAGGTGATTGCGAATACGATAAAAGCCGTGATGCAGGTGCCGGACCACCGGGGACTCGGCGTCTTCTACTGGGAGCCTGAGGTCAGCGGGGACATGCTGCCGGATGGCTATCCGCTGGGGGCAGCCAGACTGGTGAAAGAAAAGACGCTGCAGCTTACGGACGCGATTTCGGTATACAAAACCTTCCGGGAGTAAAGCAAAAGATGAGGCTGCCGCGGGAAGAAAGAAAGGAGAAGTGTGTGAAAATGAAGAAGATCAAGGAAAAGAAGAAGGGAAGATCCCCGTCGCCGCTAAGGGTGATTCAGAAACACTGGATGCTTCTTTTGATGCTGGCGCCTGCAGTCATCTATGTGCTGGTTTTCAGCTACGCACCTATGACGGGCATCGTGCTTGCGTTTAAGAAGTATCAGTATGCGGGCGGGATTTACGGTTCCCCGTGGAACGGGCTGGACAATTTTAAAGCGCTTTTGATTTCCGGCAAATTGGGGCAGGTGACAAGGAACACCGTACTCTACAATGCGGCGTTTATTGTTCTCGGCGTGATTTGCGAGATGGGAAGCGCAATCCTGATTAACGAGCTCGGCAATAAGTTTTTCAAAAAAGGGGCGCAGACTTTGATGTTTTTGCCTTATTTCATAAGCTGGGTAGTTGCGGGAGCCATCATGTACAATATCTTCAACTACGAGAAGGGCGTATTTAACCATATTCTGAGCTTTTTTGGAGCGGCGTCTTTTGATCTGTACAACACGCCGGAGGCGTGGCCGTTCGTGCTGATTTTCCTGAAAGTGTGGAAGGGCACGGGGTACGGCTCGGTGGTATATTTGGCGGCGATTACGGGGATGGATCAGGAAATGTTCGAGGCGGCTTCCATAGACGGCGCGAACGCATGGCAGAAAATCCGGTATCTGACGATTCCGTCTTTGATTCCGACGATGATGGTGCTGGTACTGCTGGCAATCGGAAATATTTTCCGCGGCGATTTCGGACTGTTCTATCAGACGGTCAAGAGCAGTGCACTGTTACAGCCGATGACGGATGTAATTGATACGTATGTGTTCCGGCTGCTGATCGATACCGGAGATATCGGCGTATCCGCGGCGGCGGGACTATACCAGTCGGTACTGTGCTTTATAACGATTACGGTCTGCAACAAGCTGGTGAAAAAAGTGAACCCGGATTACGCATTGTATTAAGAAAGGTAGAGCGCACAAAAGCGTGTGCATATGGAGGTAAGTATGAAAGCAGAAGCTTATCAAACACCAAAAGTGAAAAAGGGGAAGGATGTTATCATCATAAATCTTGTAGGATATGTTGTGATCGGACTGTTTGCCCTGATTTGTCTGGCGCCGTTTTATCTGATCGTCATTGCATCCTTTACGGATGAGGCAGCCCTGATCCGGAGCGGTTATCCGATTTTGCCGCAGCTTAAGGATTTCAGCATACAGGCGTACCAGTTGTGCCTGAAGAATCCCACGGCGATCTTACATGCCTATGGAACCACAATATGCGTCACGGTCATCGGCACATTTCTGTCGGTGCTGATGGCGACCATGACCGGGTATGTGTTATCCCGCAAGGATTTTCCATGGAGAAACCAGTTTTCGTTTTTCTTTTTCTTTACCACATTGTTCAACGGAGGACTGGTTCCCTGGTATCTGCTCTGCATCCGGTATCTGCATTTTAAAAATAGCTGGCTGGGCCTGATACTGCCGTTAATGTTCTCGGTCTGGAATATGATCATTGCCAAATCCTTCATGAGCGGCATTCCGGCGGAGATTTCGGAGTCTGCCAAGTTGGACGGGGCAAATGACATGGTCATCTTTATGCGGCTGATTTTGCCGGTCAGCAAACCGTTGATCGCCACGCTCGGACTGTTTGCAGCGTTAGCGTATTGGAATGACTGGTATAACTGTATGCTCTTTGAGACGGAGGAGAGTATGTTTACCCTGCAGTATTACCTGCAAAGAGTCTTAGGCAGCGCGGAGGCGATGCGGATTGTTGCGGAGAAATCAGGTATGCCGCTTCCCTCCGTACCGTTAGAGAGTATGAAAATGGCAATGACCATTATCGCTACCGGACCGATCGTGCTTCTCTATCCTTTCGTACAGCGCTATTTTGTAAAAGGTCTGACCATCGGAGCTGTGAAAGGATAATACAGTCGTATGAAGGCCGCAGGCTTTCCATAGAACCATAAAAGAATGATAAGAACATCATTTTTTAGAAAAGGAGAATTTTTATGAAAAAGAAGAACGTAATTTCCATGTTGTTAGTTGGGGCGATGACCGCTTCACTTTTCGCCGGATGCGGCAGCGATTCCTCCGGCGCGGCAGCTTCCGCAGGCGGTACGGAATCCGCCGGTACGGCAGGCGATACAGCGGATTCGGGCGCTGCGCTTGCAGAGCTGCCCGCAGCCATCGGCGAGGGAACCATTGTCGCCACACCTGAGATGTATGCGAATACGGATCTTAGCAAAGAGGAAACCATCAATATGTATCTGATTGGCGATACGCCAAATGACTGGGAGGAAGTGCTGGGGCTGGTCAACGAATATTTAGAGCCTTTTAACACGGAGCTGGCAGTGACCTTTATGAGCTGGAGCGACTATTCGACAATGTACTCTCTGGTGCTGGCAGGCGGAGAGGATGTTGACATTATCTTTACGGCTCCATGGTGCTACATGTACACGGAGGCGTCTAAGGGTTCGTTCTATGAGCTGACCGAGGATTTCAGGGCTTCTTATATGCCTCTGACCAATAAATATCAGGCGGAGGAAAGCTGGGATGAGACGACGATAGCAGGAAAAACAATCGCCGTTCCATCGAATGTGGCGTCTGCGGCAGGCAAAATTGTGGCGATCCGTCAGGATATTGCGGACAAATACGGAATTGAATCTCTGGACAACTGGGAGGATTACAAGAATTTCTGTCTGACAGTGGCCGAGAAAGAGACGCCGGAGAGCGGTATCTATGCGCTGGCGGCTTCGGTTGACAACAACGAACTGTGGGATGTCTACCGTCAGCAGTACGATACATTCCTGGCGTTGGACAGCGATTATATGGATTTGATCTTTAAAGACAACGGCGGCATTCCTACCATGGATGAGATTTCGCTTGTATATGAGACGGACGAATTTCGCCAATTTGCATACGATATGAAAGAACTGGCGGATGCAGGCGCATGGAGCCGTTCGGCGCTTACGAACACCATAACGGATGATGATGCGTTCGGTGCTCTGCAGGGCGCTTCCATTGCATGGAATACCTCTGTATTTACCTATATCGAGCAGGCGGAGCAGACAGAGGGGGTTGTGGGAGCAGCCTATGATCTTACAAAGGATCATTTTGTGGGATGCGAGGCATATTCCAACAATGATATGGCAATCACGGCAAGCTGCAAGGATCCGGAGAGAGCGGCGATGGTGCTTGATCTGATTAAGATGGATACCTATCTGAACAGACTTTTAATTCTCGGTGTGGAAGGTAAGCATTATACCATTGATGACGAGGGCAAATATACGGAATTAGACGCTGCAGGCGATTATGCCGCATATGCAATTTCCGCTTCATGGGCAATCAAGAACGGAGATATCGGAGAGACAGGGGCAGACCCGAGAGAACTGGCTGTCACAGATTCCTGGGAGGAGCGTGTCAAGAGCAATCCGACCATCACCTTCGTTTTTGACGACAGCAGCGTAGAGTCCTATAAATCAGCGGTCAATGCGGTATTGAACAATTATGTCCCGATGATTGAGCTTGGTCTTGTAGATGATGTGGACGCCACATTGGACGAGATGATTTCGGAATGCTATAATGCAGGACTGCAGGAGGTATTGGATGAATTTGGCAGGCAGTATGAGGAATGGTATGCTACCAGATAAGATATCCCCAAAAAGAAGTACCATGGTGTTTTGAAAATAAGAAAGAAAATAACGGCAGATGTCTCTTTTGGAGGCGCTGCCGTTATTTTTTTGTCTGGTAGGAAGTATAGGGGAATTTATTTTGACGGAACGCACAGGGAATGATAAGATGTCTTTAAGAATGTGATTGCGGAGAAAGGATTCCGCAGGAAAGGAAGAGAGATAAGATGGACGGACAGGTAAAAAGGGTAAAGAGAGAACTGATAAGAAGAGGCGCGATCCTTGACATTTATACAGATACGATGGAGCTTCCCGATGGAAAGCAGGAGGAGTGGGATTTTATTTCGCACAGGAAGGGGGCGGCTGCGGTCGTTCCCGTGCGCGGGGACGGCAAGATTCTGATGGTGCGCCAGTACCGCAATGCGATCGACCGTATGACGCTTGAAATACCGGCGGGCTCGCGTGACAGTGTGACGGAGGACACCAGAGTGTGTGCGGCGAGAGAGCTTGAGGAGGAGACAGGATATAAGAGCGATGATTTATCGTTCCTGATTTCCTTAAAGACGACCGTTGCATTCTGCGACGAGTTCATCGACGTATATCTGGCGAAAAACTTAAAGCCGGGAAAGCAGCATCTGGACGAAGGCGAATTTATCGATGTGGAAGCGTTCGGGATTGACGAGCTGTGCGAGATGATTTACGCGGGGAAGCTTCAGGATGCCAAGACCGTTTCCGCGCTGCTCGCATATAAAAATTTGGTGAATCAGAAATAAAATGAAGGCATAGATATAGAGAAAGAATCGCTGTGGGGCGTGTCATGAAGCGTGAATGGTGGATCATATTGCTTGCATTCCTTGGCGGAATTGCCCTGACGAATCTTCTGGGGAGCGAGCTGCTTACGACATACGGCATTCTGAATGAGTATTTTCTGCGGCAGTATTCGTATCAGACGGTCGATGAAAACCGTCTGTTCTGTCATGTCGCAGTCGAAAGAATGCAGGCGGCGTTCTTTTTCTATATCCTTGGGAGAGCCATGGACGGCAGGATATTTGCGCTTCTGGTAAAAGGGCTTGCGGCGGCAATGTTCGGGTTCTTGAGCGTGGCGGCGATCGTGAATCTGGGCGCCCGGGGAATTGTTGTCGTGCTCTGCGGACTGTTCCCGCAATGGCTCTGTTATCTTGCGGCGCTTTTTTTGTACGCGAACTGGCGCAGCAGGCAGGGAGAGAACAGGCGGTACGATACAGGAGCAGGCGGACTTGGGGCGGCTGTGACGTTGGGAGGCATACTTGCAGTCTGTATTCTCGCCGGGATTCTTGCGGAGAGCTGGATCAACCCGATGCTGCTTGCATGGGTGCAGAAAATATTTTGAAAAATTTTACCAAAAATAACAAGATGTGGTACAGCGCAAAATGTGATTCCGATATGTTGTATTATCCCGCAAAACGCCCTGTTTTCAAGGAAAAATACCGATTGCTTTTCTTTTTACTTGTTATTATAATAAATGATGTATCTCGTTTGGAGATACATTTTTTCAACAAATGATCGTTGGGGCAGGTACGAATATGACACAGGATATACAGAATTTCATCCAATATCTTCATCAGGTAAAAAAGACGTCTGAGAATACAGAGGTCTCCTATGCGCGTGATCTAAAGAAGATGAATGAGTATCTTATGGCGCAGGGTATTCATGATGCGAGCGAGGTTACGGCTACGAGTCTGAATTCCTATATTCTGTTTCTGGAGAAAGAAGGCAGGAAGCCTGCGACGATTTCGAGAAGTATTGCGTCGATGAAGGCGTTTTATCACTATATGGAGAAGGAGCGCAGAGTGTCGGTGGATCCATCGGAGCGTTTGAAGGCGCCCAGGATTGAGAAGAAGATGCCGACGATCCTGACGCCGGAGGAAGTGACGCGTCTTTTGGAACAGCCGGGAGGAACGTCGCCCAAGGAACTGCGGGATAAGGCGATGTTAGAGCTTCTCTATGCGACAGGAATCCGTGTGTCGGAGCTGATTTCACTCAAGGTGTCGGACGTGAATCTGGCGATGGAATATCTGACCTGTTCGGATTCGCATAAGGAGCGTATCATTCCCTTTGGCAGCATTGCAAAGGAAGCGCTCAGCCGCTATCTGGAGCTTGGCAGACCAAAGCTGGTCGGAGACGAGAAGGAGGAATGGCTCTTTACGAATTGTTCGGGGCAGCAGATGAGCAGACAGGGCTTCTGGAAGCTGATCAAGTCCTATGGAAAGAAAGCGGGCATTGAGGCGGAGATAACACCGCATATGTTAAGGCATTCCTTTGCCGCGCATATGGTCGGGAACGGAGCGGATTTAAAGTCCGTGCAGGAGATGCTTGGACATTCCGATATTTCCACGACGCAGGTATACGCGCAGATGGGACAGAGAAGAATGCGTGAGGTCTATGTCAAGGCGCATCCGAGGGGATAGTGCAAACGGCAGGCGGTAAATTTACCGCCTGCCGTTTTTAAGATACATAAAAATCAGCACATATCAGCAATATCGTAAATCAGTTTTTTGGAATCCTCCCAGCCAAGGCATGGGTCAGTGATGGATTTTCCGTAGATGTGATCGCCGATCTTCTGGGAGCCTTCCTCAATGTAGCTTTCGATCATGACGCCCTTTACCATGCGGCGGATATCCGGGGATACCTGACGGTTGTGCATCACTTCTTTTACAATTCGAATCTGCTCTTTGAAGCGCTTGCCGGAATTGGAATGATTGACGTCCACAACGGCGGCTGGATTCATTAAATCCATTTTCTCATACATTTCGCAGAGACGGATGAGATCCTCGTAATGGTAGTTCTGTGTGCTGTTGCCGTGTTTGCTGACCGCGCCGCGGAGTACGACGTGTGTAAGCGGATTGCCGGAAGTCTCGACCTCGTATCCGCGGTAGACAAAATGATGCGGATGCTGGGCGGCATAAACCGAATTGAGCATGACGGAGAAATCGCCGCTGGTCGGGTTCTTCATACCGGAGGCAACGTCAAAGCCGCTGACAGTGAGGCGGTGCTGCTGATCCTCGACGGAGCGTGCGCCGATGGCGACGTAGGAGAGCAGATCCTCCACATAGCCCCAGTTCTCCGGGTAGAGCATCTCGTCCGCGCAGGTCAGACCGCTTTCTGCGACGGCGCGGATGTGCATTTTGCGCATGGCAATGAGACCCTCCACCATATCCGGCGCCTTCTCGGGGTCCGGCTGGGAGGCGATGCCCTTGTAGCCCTCGCCTGTGGTGCGCGGCTTGTTGGTATAGACACGCGGAATCAGAATCAGCTTGTCGGCAACGTCCTCCTGAATGGCGGTGAGACGGCTGACGTAATCGCAGACAGAATCCTCGTTATCCGCGGAGCACGGACCGATGATGACGAGAAAACGGTCGTCTGCTCCGGTGATGACATTGCTGATTGCCGTATCGCGCTCTTTCTTTAAGGCGGCAAGATTCGCCGGGAAGGGATAATCCCGTTTGATTTCCGCAGGCGTTGGTAATTGGTTCAAAAAAGTAAAACTCATATGTCCCTGCATGCATATTCATTTTTATGCATGCACTCCTTTCTTACGCATAATCTGTATTTGAATAAAATACAAGGATTATCTTAAAGGATAATAGAATAGATGTCAAATATTTGCATATTTATCAGGGATAGAGTAAACTGTTTTCAGAAAGTATGCATGGCAGGCGAAAGAGGGGGCTGCCTGTGCGATGGGTACGGGAGAGAAAAGGAAGGGAAGAATAATAAGATGAAGACATTGCAGATCAAAAACAGGACGATTGGCGAGGGAAAGCCGCTTATCTGTGTTCCGGTCATGGAGGCGGATGCGGCGGATGTCATCCGGGAGATTACTTATTTGAGCCAGAGCGCGGCGGAGGTCATCGAATGGCGCGTGGATGCATTTGCGGCATTCCGTGATTACAACGCGGTGCGCAGCGTATTCGAGGCGGTGGCGCCGGTGCTTTCGGATAAGCTGTTTTTGTATACATTCCGTACAAAGCGGCAGGGCGGCGAGGCGGCTGTGGATGCGGAGACGCTGAATGATCTGCACGATCTGGCGGCAGAATCCGGCTGCGTCGATCTGGTGGATCTGGAATATTTCGAGGAAGAAAAGCCGATGCGAAAGATACGGAGCTTAAAGGAGCGGGGGACGCATGTCGTGGCTTCACACCATGATTTTGAAGGTACGCCGTCGCCCGAGGTGATGCGCATGCTGCTTGAGAAAATGTGCGTGGGCGGCGCGGATATCGTGAAGCTTGCAGTTATGCCGAAGACGCCGGAGGATGTGCTTGCCCTCCTTGCGGTGACGTCGGAATTTCACGCCGGGAATCCCGATACGCCGATTATCACGATGTCGATGGGGAAACTCGGGAATATCAGCCGTCTATGCGGGGAGACGTTCGGCTCCTGCATGACGTTCGGAGCGCATGAGAAGCCGAGCGCGCCGGGACAGTACGGGATGGGCGAATTGAAAATGATTCTGGATGCGATCCATGGGAGCAATGAGCGCTAGGATATTAAGAAAATCGGAAACAAATGTGAAATAATTATAAACACAGGGAGATTGCTTGACGGAGCGGTTTCCCTGTGTTAATATTAACCCTCGAAAAAACATAACAATGTTAATAATTAACAAGGTGGTGGAAATAGTGAATGAATCATACGCCGAACTGTTTACGGCGGTGAATCAGTTTCACAAGCTGAGAATCGGAGATATGTTTCCGGACATGGCAAATAGCGACTGCATGCTTTTGATGGCAATTGCCAGGCTGGGCGCCCAAAAGGAAGGCATCGTGACGGTATCGGAGCTGGCGGAGAAGGTGCATGCACAGAACTCGGCAGTGTCAAGAAGCCTGCGGAATCTGGAAGTACAGGGGCTGATCGAGCGCACTGTGAACCGGGCGGACCGGCGCAACACCTGCGTGACCCTGACAGAAAAGGGAAAGAAAAAGCAGGAGGAGATTGCGGCTACGCTGGGAGAATTTGGCAGGTCAGTGGTCTCACAGATGAGTGATGAGGACGTCAGCAGGCTTACGGCGTGTCTGAAGGAAATGTATCAGATTGCAAGGCAGGAAATTGAGAAAAGAAGCTGGAAAAAGAAACCGGAGAAAGAAAATATAACGGAGAAAGGAACGGAATATGGGAAAGATATTTAAAAATATGATTCCATATTGGAGACAGCTCATTCTGGTGCTGCTCCTGTTGTTCGTGCAGGCATGGTGCGATCTGTCACTGCCTGCTTATACATCGGATATCATCGATGTGGGAATACAGAATCATGGAATTGAGCATGTGCTCCCGGAGGCTGTGACAGCAGAGGAATTTGAAACGGCAAAGCTTTTGATGACGGAAGAGGAAAGAGCGGTATGGGAAGAAAGCTACGAAAAGGATGGGGATGTCTATACCTGCAGTGTTACCGATGAGGAGCGTTTAGATGAACTGGACGATACCTTTTTGCTTCCGCTGCTTATGAATTATCAGATGTCGGCAATCGACGAGGCATCCTTTAAGAGCATATTGGCGGAGCAGACAGGGCTTGATGAATCCCGCTTCGCGAATGCGACTGTCGGGGAAATCGGTACGCTCATGGGCGTGGAGCTTAACACCTTTGAGAAGGAGACGGAGGACGAGGACGGCAATACCACGGTTGTCACCTGTGTGGATATGCGGCAGCTTCTGGCAGCGATGCGGCAGGCAGGAACGATTGGGGAAGAGGAACTGCTTTCAATGCGCGCCGAGATGGAATCTACAATTGATGCGATGGGAAGCTCTCTGGTGAAATCCATGGGCGTTGCGTATGCGGCGGATATGGATACCGCGGCAGGCGTTGATGTGGACGCGATACAGACGGGTTACCTCTGGAGGGCAGGACTTAAGATGGTCGGAATGGCGCTTCTTATGGGAATTGCGACGGTGCTGGTCGGCTTCTTGGGGGCACGCATCGGCGCGGGAATCGGGCGCGATCTGCGCGGCAGGATCTTTGCGCGCGTGGTGAGCTTCTCCAACACAGAGATGGATCATTTCTCCACAGCGTCGCTGATTACGCGAAGCACCAATGATATCCAGCAGATTCAGATGGTGTGTGCGGTGCTGATCCGAATGGTCGCATATGCGCCGATTCTGGGCATCGGCGGTATCTTAAAGGTGCTAAAGACCGGAGCGGGAATGAGCTGGATCATTGTTCTGGCGGTACTCCTGATACTCGGCTACGTGATGGTGCTGATGGCAGTTGCCATGCCGCGTTTTAAGCTGATGCAGCAATTGGTTGACAGAATCAATCTTGTGGCGCGTGAGATCCTGACCGGACTTTCGGTCATCCGCGCATTCGGAAGAGAGAAGAAGGAAGAGGAACGCTTTGACGACGCGAACCGGAAGCTCACAAAGACGATGCTGTTTACGAACCGTGTCATGACATTTATGATGCCGGGCATGATGATGATTATGAATCTGCTCACGGTCGGCATCGTGTGGTTCGGAGCGCACCGGATTGATGAGGGAACGATGCAGGTCGGCGCGATGACGGCGTTTATCACATATTCCATGATGATCGTCATGGCGTTTCTGATGCTTGCGGCGATGTCTATCATGCTTCCGCGTGCTGCGGTAGCTGCGGAGCGTATCGACGAGGTGCTTAGGACCGAACCGACGATTACGGATTCCAAAGAGCCGGAAAAGCTCACAGAACACAAGGGCGTTATCCGGTTTTCACATGTGAATTTCCGCTACCCGAACGCCAGGGAAGATGTCCTTTCGGACATTGATTTTGTGGCGGAGCCGGGGAAGACGACAGCGATCATCGGCAGCACCGGATGTGGAAAATCAACGCTTGTCCAGCTCATACCGCGTCTTTACGATGTGACGGGCGGAAGTATTACGTTGGACGGAAAGGATATCCGCCGGATTACAATGGCAGACCTGCGGGCGGAAATCGGTTTCGTACCGCAGAAGGGCGTACTGTTTTCCGGCACGATCGCATCCAATCTGCGGTTCGGCAGGGATGAGGCGACGGAGGAAGAAATCCGTGAGGCGGCAGAAATCGCGCAGGCGACAGATTTTATCGAAGAGAAGAAGGACGGTTATGAGAGCGCGATTGCGCAGGGCGGAAGCAATGTTTCCGGCGGACAGAAGCAGCGTCTTGCGATTGCGCGTGCGATTGCCAAAGCGCCGCAGATCTTCATCTTTGACGACAGCTTTTCCGCGCTGGATTTAAAGACTGACGCCGCATTGCGCAAAGCGCTGGCGAAGAAGGTTGCCGATAAGACCGTCATTATCGTGGCGCAGCGTATCAGCACGATTCTGCATGCAGATCAGATTCTTGTGTTGAACGACGGAAGGATTGTCGGAAAGGGAACGCATGAAGAACTGCTTTTGAACTGTGAGACGTATCGGGAAATAGCGAAATCCCAGATGTCTGCGAAGGAGCTGGGACTTGAGGAAAGCGAGGTGCCTTTGGATGAGTAACGGAAATGAGACGGCAAGGGGAGCAGGCAGACGGCGCGGACCGATGGGACGTGGAACGGGCTCGGGAGAAAAGCCGAGGGATCTGAAAGGCTCCATAGGAAAGCTTGCGGTATATATTGGTGATTTTAAGCTTGCAATTATCGTTGTCATACTTTTTGCAGCATGTTCCACGGTGTTCAGCGTCATCGGACCAAAGATTTTAGGAAAGGCGACGACGGCGCTCTCGGAAGGGCTGATGGCGAAGATTCGCGGAACCGGAGGAATCGACTTTAGCTATATCGGACAGATCTTATTGTTCGTATTGGCGCTGTATCTTCTCAGCGCGTTGTTTTCCTTTGTGCAGGGCTGGATTATGACCGGAGTTACCCAGAAGGTCTGCTATCGTCTGCGCAAGGAGATTTCAGAGAAAATCAACCGTATGCCGATGAAGTATTTTGAGAGCAGAACCTATGGAGAGGTGCTCTCGCGGATCACGAACGATGTGGATACGTTAGGACAGGGATTAAATCAGAGCATCACGACGATTATCACGTCTGTAGCGACGATGATCGGCGTGCTGATCATGATGCTCAGTATTTCGCCGCTTATGACATTGATCGCGATCGTGATTCTGCCGATTTCGGCGGGGCTTGTATCTTTTGTTGTGAAGAAATCGCAGGGGTATTTTAAGACGCAGCAGGAGTATCTGGGACATATCAACGGGCAGGTCGAGGAGGTCTATAGCGGTCATCTCGTCATTAAGGCATTCAACCGGGAAAAAGATACGATTGAGGAATTTAACAGGACGAATGAGACGCTCTACGATTCCGCATGGAAATCACAGTTCCTCTCCGGCATGATGCATCCGATCATGGTGTTCGTCGGAAACTTAGGATATGCGTCGGTGGCGTTGACAGGCGGTCTTCTCGCCATTCGCGGCAGTATTACGATCGGTGATATTCAGGCGTTCATACAGTACGTGAAGAATTTTACGCAGCCGATCCAGCAGATTGCGCAGGTCATCAATCAGGTGCAGTCGATGGCCGCGGCGTCCGAGCGTGTATTTGAGTTCTTAAGCGAGGAAGAGGAGGAGCAGACCGTAGAGCACCCGTGTGATGTGACGAAGGTGACCGGAGCGGTTTCCTTTGAACATGTGCGCTTTGGATATCGCCCGGATCAGACGATCATCCATGATTTCAGCGTCGAGGTAAAGCCGGGACAGAAGGTGGCGATCGTCGGACCTACCGGAGCGGGAAAGACGACGATGGTGAAACTTCTGATGCGGTTTTACGATGTGAATGACGGAGCAATCTGTCTGGACGGACACAACGTGAAGGAGTTTAACCGCAGGGAGCTGCGCGACGCCTTCGGCATGGTACTTCAGGACACATGGCTCTTTCAGGGAACGATCATGGAAAACATCCGTTACGGAAGGCTGGATGCGACCGACGAGGAGGTCATCGCGGCGGCGAAGGCTGCACATGCGGATCACTTTATCCGGACGCTTCCGGGCGGCTATCAGATGGAGCTGAATGAGGATGCGAGCAATGTCTCGCAGGGACAGAAGCAGCTTCTGACGATCGCGCGGGCGATCCTTGCGGATAATAAGATTCTGATTCTCGATGAAGCGACCTCCTCGGTAGATACGCGCACCGAGGTAGTGATTCAGAAGGCGATGGATAACCTGATGAAGGGGCGCACAAGCTTTATCATCGCGCATCGTCTGTCCACGATCCGTGACGCGGATGTGATTCTGGTCATGAAGGACGGCGATATCGTAGAGCAGGGAAATCATGAGGAACTGCTTGCGGCAAACGGATTTTATGCAAATCTTTACAGTTCGCAGTTTGAGGAAACTGTTGCATAGGAGAAGAAAAAAACAGGCAGGCACAGGATGCGCGGCATCTTGTGCCTGCCTGTTTTGCGCTATAGGAATTGTATATTTTTCACAAAAATGGAGCATGATTTTTGTGACTGGAAATGACGGAAAATGATTGACTGTGACGGAATGTGATTCTATAATAAGATTATCAAAGATGAACGAAATTGAATGAAAATGAATGAAAGTGAGTGAGGTTATGCTGACGGAAGAGAGATTTTCAAAAATATGCGCCATACTGGAACGAAACGGTAGCGTCACCGTACAGCAGTTGATGACGGAACTGGACGCATCCGAATCGACCATCCGAAGGGATCTGACGGCGCTGGATGCAGGCGGTCAGTTGACAAAGGTGCACGGAGGAGCGGTATTAAAGGGAAATGCGTACAGCACAAAGGATGAAAAGGTCATAAATCGTAAAGAATTAAATAAGGAGGCAAAGATCAAAATCGCAAAGTACGCAGCGGGTCTGATCGAGGCAGGTGATTTTGTTTATCTCGATGCGGGAACGACCACGGAGCGGATGATAGACTATATTACCAACAAGCAGGCGATATTTGTGACCAACGCGATCACCCATGCGAAGCGGCTGGCGGAAAACGGATTTACCGTATATCTGCTGGGAGGAGAATTTAAGGCGGTCACCGAGGCGATTGTCGGAGAGGAGGCGGTTGCCACCCTGGACAAGTACAATTTTACAAAGGGCTTCTGGGGAGCGAACGGCGTCAGCATCCAGAAAGGCTTTTCTACACCGGAGGTCAAGGAGGCGCTGGTCAAGAAGCGGGCGATGGAAAACTGCAGGGAATGTTATATCCTTGCGGACAACAGCAAATTCGGTCAGATTTCAAGCGTGACCTTTGCATCGTTTGAGAGCGCCGATGTTATCACAGACGGACCGCTGCAGCCGCCGTATCAGAACTGCGCGAATGTGATGGAAGTATTGTAAGAAATGAGAGGAGGATGGGAATGATTTACACAGTGACTTTTAATCCGTCGTTGGATTATATCGTAACAGTAGAACATTTCCGGTGCGGTATTGTAAACCGGACACAAAACGAGATCATTTACCCGGGCGGAAAGGGAATCAACGTATCTATGGTGCTTAAGAATCTCGGACATGAAAATACAGCCCTTGGATTTCTGGCGGGATTTACCGGAGATAAAATAGAACAGCTTTTAAAGGAAAAGGGAATCTCCACGGATTTCATAAAGGTAGAGAACGGACTTTCCCGTATCAATGTCAAGCTCCGCTCCGATGAAGAGACGGAAATCAACGGGCAGGGTCCCGCCATTGCGGCATCGGATATCGACGCGCTTTACCGCAGACTGGATGCGCTTAAGGACGATGATGTTCTTGTCCTGGCGGGCAGCATCCCGGACGTCATGCCGAGTTCGATGTATATGGATATTATGACGCATCTTAAGGAGAAAAACTTAAAGATCGTTGTGGACGCCACGAGAGATTTGTTAGTCAATGTACTTTGCCACCGACCGTTTCTGGTAAAGCCGAACAATCATGAGCTGGGCGAGATTTTCGGAGTGACGCTGCACGATAAGGCGGAGGTCGTCGCTTACGGCAGAAAGCTGCAGGAGATGGGAGCTAAGAATGTCCTTGTTTCCATGGCGGGAGACGGAGCGGTGCTGATTGCAGAAGACGGAAATGTTTTTATGGCAGAAGCGCCGAAGGGAGAACTTAAAAATTCCGTCGGAGCGGGAGATTCTATGGTAGCCGGATTCCTGGCAGGCTATTTAGAGAGCGGAAGCTACGGGCGCGCATTTCAGATGGGAGTGTGCAGCGGAAGCGCTTCGGCATTTTCAGAGGAACTGGCAACACGGGCGGAGGTGCTTGCCCTGTTGGATAAAAACAAAGGACTCTTTGAGAAGTAGCAGAGAGAAAAGGAGGAAAAGGTATGAGAATCAAAGAATTACTGGCCGTAGAGAGCATATCGCTAAACGGGACATGCGGCAGTAAAAAAGAAGCGCTTGATACTATGGTAGAGCTGATGGCAAAAAGTGGGAAAATTGCAGATGTGGAGACCTATCGCAAGGGAGTTTACGCGCGGGAGGAGGAGAGCACGACAGGAATCGGAGAGGGAATTGCAATCCCGCACTGTAAGTCCGATGCAGTAATAGCACCGGGACTTGCAGCCATGGTCGTAAAGGACGGCGTCGATTTCGACGCGCTTGACGGGGAAAAGGTACACTTGATTTTCCTGATCGCTGCGCCAGATACCAAGGACAATGTACATCTGGATGTACTTAGCAAGCTGTCGGTTCTTCTGATGGACGAGGATTTTACAACAAAACTGAAAAATGCGAAGACGGTCGATGAGTTCCTTGGAATCATTGACGACGCGGAGACGAAAAAGGATGCGGCAGAGAACGGGGAACTTTCCGCAGAGACAAAGAAAGAAGAGAATCCGGCGAACGCACAGGCAGGAAAGCTTATCCTTGCGGTGACCGGATGTCCGACAGGAATCGCGCACACCTATATGGCGGCAGAGGCATTGGAGAAAAAGGCGAAAGAGCTCGGCTGCCGTATAAAAGTCGAGACGAGAGGCTCGGGCGGCGCGAAGAACGTGCTTACGAAAGCGGAGATCGCGGAGGCGGAATGCATCATTGTGGCTGCCGATACGCAGGTCCCGATGGATCGTTTCGCGGGCAAGCCTGTGATCCAGTGCAAGGTTGCGGACGGAATCAGCAAATCAGAGGAATTGTTAAACCGGGCGCTCTCGGGGCATGTGTCTGTTTATCAGGCGGCAGGAGGCAGCCATACTGTAGATGAAGAAGAAGGAAAAGACAGCATCGGACATCAGATTTACAAGCATCTGATGAATGGCGTTTCCCATATGCTTCCGTTCGTGGTGGGCGGCGGTATTCTGATTGCGCTGGCATTCCTGATCGATGGACTTGCGGTTGATTTAAATGCACTTCCACTGGAGGAGCGCGCGAACTTCGGTACGATTACACCGCTTGCGGCGCTGCTTAAGAGCGGTATCGGCGGCGTGGCGTTCGGCTTCATGCTTCCGATCCTTGCGGGGTACATTGCAATGAGTATTGCGGACCGTCCGGGACTCGCTGTCGGCTTCGTCGGCGGAGCGATCGCGGCAAACGGAACTTCCGGTTTCCTTGGCGCGTTGATCGCAGGATTTGCGGCAGGCTACATTGTACTGGGATTAAAGAAGCTGTTCGAAAAGCTGCCGAAGAGTTTAGACGGTATCAAACCGGTGCTGCTCTATCCGCTGTTTGGAATCTTATTGATCGGACTGGCGATGATTTACATTGTAGAACCCCCGATCGGCGCATTGAACACGGCAATCAACAATGGACTTAACAGCTTAAACGGTGCAAGCGCTATCATTCTGGGAGCGCTGCTCGGCGGAATGATGTCGGTGGATATGGGAGGCCCGGTCAACAAGGCGGCTTATGTATTCGGAACGGCATCGATTGCAGCAGGCAACTATAACATCATGGCGGCAGTCATGATCGGCGGTATGGTTCCTCCGCTTGCCATCGCGCTTGCGACCATATTCTTTAAGAATAAATTTACCGCAGAAGAGCGCAAGGCAGGCCCTACGAACTTTATCATGGGATTATCCTTTATCTCAGAGGGAGCAATTCCGTTCGCGGCATCCGACCCGCTGCACGTACTGCCGTCCTGTATCGTCGGCTCGGCGGTGGCAGGAGCGCTTTCCATGGCGTTCGGCTGTACATTGATGGCGCCGCACGGCGGAATCTTCGTATTCCCGACGGTCGGCAATCCGCTTTTATATCTGCTGGCGCTTGCAGTCGGCTCTGCCGTAGGCTGCGTACTGCTCGGCATACTGAAGAAGGATGTTAAAAAGTCGTGAAGAGAAAGCGATGAGAAGAGAAGATTGTAAAGAGAGCAATGAGAAGAGAAAATCGCAAAGAAAGCAATGTATGGGGAATTTTGAAAAGAAGGCAATGCAGTGAAAGTCTTGAAAAGCGATTGCCTGTGAAATATCAGAAAGAGAGGTAAGGAACATGAAAGAATTTAAATATGTTATCAAGGATGAGCAGGGGATTCATGCCCGCCCCGCAGGATTATTTATCAAAGAGGCAGCGGCATTTCCGTGCAGCATCACCATTGCAAAGAACGGAAAAGAAGTCGATGCAAAGAGAATCTTCGGTGTTATGGGGCTTGGCGTAAAGTGCGGCGAGGAAATCGTGTTAAAAGCGGACGGAGAGCGTGAGGAAGAAGCAATCGAAAAGCTTAGCGCATTCCTGGAAGCGAATCTGTAAATATCGGGGAAGAACGGGATGGTGCAGACCGGGCAATGCCTGTGCCGTCCCGTAAAGGGAATGGAGGTATGACATGTTACTGGAAGGCAAAAGTGTATTTGGAGGAATCGCAATCGGACGTTTGTCCGTATATAACAAAAAGGAGCATCAGGTAAAGCGCAGCAAAGTAGCTGATGCCGCAGCCGAGATAGCACGTTTTACCACAGCAAGGGAGACGGCGAAGGAGCAACTGGCAGGTCTGTACGAAAAGGCGGTAAAAGAAGTCGGTGAGGCAGGCGCCATGATCTTTGAAGTACATCAGATGATGCTCGATGATCTGGACTACGTGGAATCAGTCACAAATATGATCGGGACGCAGCAGGTCAATGCGGAGTTTGCCGTGGCGACGACGGGGGATAATTTTTCTTCCATGTTTGCGGCGATGGACGACGATTATATGAGAGAGCGTGCAGCCGACGTCAAGGATATCAGCAACCGTGTCATCTCCATTCTGCTGGGCGCAGAGAGCGGCGCTCTTAGCGGTGAAGAACCTGTCATCCTGCTGGCGGATGATCTGGCGCCGAGCGAAACGGTGCAGCTTGACAAGAGCAGGGTACTTTCCTTTGTAACACGTCTGGGCTCGACAAATTCCCATACCGCGATTCTTGCGAGAACTATGAATATTCCGGCGCTGATAGGAATTGATTTCGCAGAGGATGTGGACGGAAAGCTTGGCATTGTGGATGGCTATACGGGAACACTGATCGTGGAACCGGATGAGACTACACTCGCAGATTATCGGGAGAAAAAGGCGGCGGAGGAAGAGAAAAAGCGTCTTTTGCAGGAACTGAAGGGAAAAGAAAATATTACGCTGGATGGCAAAAAAATCAATCTGTACGCCAATATCGGCGGCGTGGCGGATGTTGCGGGCGCGCTTGCCAATGATGCGGGCGGAATCGGACTGTTCCGCAGTGAATTTCTTTATCTCGAATCGAATGACTATCCGACCGAAGAGGCGCAGTTTGCAGCCTATAAGACAGTTGCGGAAAATATGGCGGGGAAAAAGGTCATTATCCGCACGCTGGATATCGGGGCGGATAAACAGGTGGATTATTTCGGCATGGAGAAGGAGGAAAATCCGGCAATGGGCTACCGCGCCATCCGTATCTGCCTCGATCGGACAGAAATCTTTAAGACGCAGCTCCGCGCGATCTACCGCGCCAGCTATTACGGAACAATATCAATTATGTTCCCGATGATAATCTCTGTGGCGGAGGTAAAGCGGATCAAAGAAATTATTGCAGAGGTAAAGGCGGAACTTTCTAAGCAGGGGATTCCTTATAAGGACTGTGAAATCGGAATTATGATCGAAACTCCGGCGGCAGTGATGATCTCGGATCTTCTGGCGAAGGAGGTAGACTTCTTCTCTGTGGGAACCAACGACCTCACACAGTACACGCTTGCAATCGACCGCCAGAATCCAAAGCTGGACGCAATCTACGATTCGCATCATGAAGCGATCCTTCGGATGCTTCGCCTCGTCGTAGAGAACGGACATAAAGAGAACTGCTGGGTCGGCATCTGCGGTGAACTGGGCGCAGATACCTCCCTGACGGAGACATTCTTACAGATGGGTGTGGATGAACTCTCCGTCGCACCGTCCATGATCCTAAAGGTGCGGGAAGCAATCCGAAATTCCAGGGCAGAATAAAAGGCGCTTCTAGTCCTCGTCCGGAATCTCGTGGCTTCTGCCGCGTCTGATGTGGGAGATACCGGCACTCCTGGCGGCGGGGTCCATGAAACAGGCGCGCTTGATGGACTCCTCCCCATAGCGCGTGCGGATCGAGTCCACCGCCTGATTGAGCTTAGAAAGCTTCTCTGTGCGCTCCGTGTCGAACAGATTGTACTGCTCATAGCTCTCTGTGGTCGCCTTGCTTGTGGAGACGCCTAACAGACGGATCGGGCTGTGATCCCAGAGGGCGTCGAACAGTTCGCAGGCGCATTCGTAAATGCGCTCCGTGACATTCGTGGAGGACGGGAGCGTCATCTGGCGTGAGGAGTGTCGAAATTCACTGTCCACGATCTGTACCTGCACCACGCTGACATAGGCTTTCGCGGAGCGGATTCTTGCGCCGACAGTCTCACAGAGCGAGAGAAGCACGTGTCTGGCAGTATCGGAATCCGTCACATCGTAGGAAAGCGTCAGGGAATTGCCGTAGCCCTTGTTGGCGGGCGAATCATGCGTCAGCTCGGCGGATTCGATACCGTTGGCGTAATGCCAGATCGTGTCGCCGTGCGACTTGAGCATGGAGACGATCATATCGTGGTCGGAACGCGCAAGCTCACCGATCGTCGTGATTCCAAGTGTGCGAAGCCGTCTGGCGGAGGACTTTCCGACAAAGAAGAGATCCTCGATTGGGAGCGGCCAGAGCTTGTCTGCGATCTCATCCGGAAAGAGGGTGTGCACCTTATCGGGCTTTTCGAAATCGGACGCCATCTTGGCGAGCAGCCGGTTCGACGAGATCCCGATATTGACGGTAAAGCCAAGCTCCGTGCGGATGGTATCCTTTAACGTGTGTGCGAAGGCTACGGGATTGCCGTAGAGCAGCGTCGTTCCCGTCATGTCACAGAAGGCTTCGTCGATGCTGTACGCTTCCACAGACGGCGCATAGCGGCGCAGCAGCTCCATGAACTGTTCAGAGCGTCTTGCATAAACAGAATAATGAGGCGGATAGATCTTAAGACCGGGGCATTTGCGCCTTGCATGGGCAAGGGGCTCCCCGGTCTTTATGCCGTACTTTCGGGCGGAGACAGACTTCGCGAGGACAATGCCGTGCCGTCTGGATTCATCGCCGCCGATGACGGAGGGAAAGGTGCGGATGTCGGGAGCGCCCGGGTCCTCGCGCAGCAGCTCGGCGGCCTCCCAGCTTAAGAAAGCAGAATTGACATCAATATGAAAGATCAGTGGTTCCGGCATGACGCACCTCCTTGCTCTTGCACGTTCGTTTTGCTATAATATGCCATGGATATTTATGACTTACATTATAGCAAAAGAGGGAACGATTGTAAAGAAAAAATCGAACAAACGTTCTTTAATTTCCGGAGGAAAAGATGAAGCTTCGCATCTATACGCTGACGCATAAGAAATTTGACGTGCCGCAGGATCCCATGTACCAGCCGCTGCATGTGGGACATGCGGTGAATGACGATCTGGGTTATCCGGGCGACGATGTGGGAGAAAATATCTCCGCACTCAACTGTTATTACAGCGAGCTGACCGGGCTGTACTGGATCTGGAAGAATTGTAAGGATGTGGACTATGTCGGGACCTGCCACTACAGGCGGTATCTGATCAACGATAAGGAGCAGGTCTTTACGCAGGCGGAATATGAAGCGCTCCTGCAGAACTACGATCTGATTACCACGCGCAGAGTGAAGCTGAACAATTCCTATTATTTTGGATTTTGTGCCAATCACAACGGAAAGGCGCTTGATGCGACAGGGGAAGTCATCCGGGAAATATATCCCGAATATTATGAGACGTTTGAACGGCTCGTGCATGGAACCGAAACTTACTTTGGGAATATTATGGTAATGTCGAAGCCGCTCTTTGACGAATATGCAAAATGGCTGTTTACGATCTTTTTTGCAGTGGCAGAACGCATTGAACTGGAGACGGGAGAGGATGCTTACCACAAGCGGGTGTTCGGATTTATTTCTGAATTTCTGCTGTTCGTATGGGCGAGGGTACGCGGGCTTAAAGTGTGCGAGTGTAAGGTCGGGATGCTCGGTGAGAAGGCGGAGACGAGAGAATTAAAAGAGAAACTGGCGGAATATTTTGCGGAACGCGATATCGACGGCGCAAAGGCATATTTCTTAAAGCGCAGAACGGAGCGCCCCGATGTCATGATGGAGGCGTCGGATGTGACCGGGGAATTAAGACTTTGTATGCAGGTCATTGCGACGGCGGGAAAAGAGCGGCAGTTATATGGAAGCAGTATTCTTGACCGGGAGAACCGTTTTGCGGAGTTGATGCATATTTTTGCCGGAATCAACGATATTGTTTATCGCTACCGGAATCATCTGGAATCGCATGAGGATATCCTTTTTCTGAAAAAATACCGGATTTCAAAGGTTGCGCTTGCGGTTGCTGCAAAGCTTCCGGGCGACGACGAAAAGGCGCAGGAGGAATTGCTTTTGCGCGTGGAAAAGGATTTGGGAAAAGCGGGAGCGGCGTTGAAATAGAAGCCGGAATATAGTACAATATTGCTACATAAATGATCTATAAAAGAAAACAGGGAGGATGAAATCGTGGCGGAATTAAAAGGAACAAAGACAGAAGCAAATCTTATGGCTGCATTTGCAGGCGAGTCCCAGGCGAGAAATAAGTATTCATATTATGCGTCCAAGGCAAAGAAGGACGGATATGTGCAGATCGCAAATATTTTTGAGGAGACTGCGGCAAATGAAAAGGAGCATGCAAAAATCTGGTTCAAGCTGCTTCACGACGGTGCGGTGCCGGATACGGTGACGAACCTAAAGGATGCGGCGGACGGAGAGAACTACGAGTGGACGGATATGTATGCACAGTTTGCGAAGGATGCAAAGGCGGAGGGCTTTGACGAGATTGCGAAGCTGTTTGAAGAGGTCGGCAGGATCGAGAAGGAGCACGAGGAGCGTTACCGCAAACTGCTTGCGAATATCGAGGGCGATCTGGTATTTTCAAGAGACGGCGACTGCATCTGGCAGTGTTCGAATTGCGGTCACATCGTCGTGGGCAAGAAAGCGCCGGAGGTCTGTCCGGTATGCAATCATCCGCAGGCTTATTTCCAGATCAAGGCGGAGAATTATTAAGAAGCTCTCCGGATATCAGGGAGAGAGTTATAGGAAATACCGTGTTGTTGTAAAGTGTGAAAGTACTGATTCCTATAGAGTAAAAAGCCCTGCCGGGCAGGATGCGCACCTCGCGGAGTTGTAGATAGCCGTAAACGGCACCGCTCGGGCGCGGAGAATCCGGCAGAGCCGGATTCTTTTTTTATGAAATTTTCAGGAATGTCTTGAAAAAAGATTTGATTTCTGTTACCATGAATAAGTTGTTTCTGATAGATGAAACAGAAACCATGCAACCGTAGTCTAATGGATAGAACACCGGACTCCGACTCCGGCAATGCGGGTTCGATTCCCGCCGGGTGCATTTTTATGGAGATGACAGCATGGCGGTATGCCTGTTGTCATGGAATATTGGATAAGCATTGACAGAACATGTACTGTCTGATGGGACGTCTGCGGCGGCGGATGTGCGCGCAGGTGATGCGGGTTTGCAACAGGATGGCGGATAAGTTTTCAGAAAGGTACGGTGGATTATCGATGGAAAATTCCAAGTTAAATCATACAGAGAACCAGAATACAGAAGTTCAGAATACAGAGACTTCAAAGATAGAGAATCAGAGTAAGGGAAGCACAGCACCGAAGAGAAAGCCGGCGGGAGAGAAGGACGGCGTTGCTAAGGTGCTTGATTTTGTGAGAGAGCATATCAGATATTTTGCGGCTGGAGCACTGCTTGTCGTGCTGGTGCTGGTGCTTGCAATGTGCGCCAGGCCGGGAACAGGCGGCGGCATCGGACAGGCTTCTTCCCCTGTGGAGAGCACAGAGACAGAGGCTGCGGAGGAAGCATATCAGGTGGATGCCTATGAGGAAGTGAACGCGCTTATTTCGCAGTACTATACAGCGTATGCGTCAGGAGATCTCGCGACGCTGACAGCGATTGCGACTCCGGTGTCCGAGAACGAGCAGAGTTATATTGCCCTGTTCGGTCAGTATGTGGACGAGTATCAGAACATCAAGTGTTACACGAAGAGCGGACTGGATGAAAATTCCTATCTGGTGTCCGTATCGATGGAGATTAAATTTACCGGAGTAGATACGCCGGCGCCGGGGCTTGATTTCTTCTATATAAGAACAAATGATGAGGGAATGCTCTACATTGACAATTTATACAGCCAGTATAATCTGGCAAATCAGGAAAATGCGCTTGATACCAGTGTGCAGAGCCTGATTTATGAGTTTGAGAATGAGGCGGATGTCCTTGCGCTTCAGAGTGAGGTGCAGGAGCGCTATGATGCGGCGCTTGCGGCGGATGCGAATCTCTCGACGATGATTGAGACGACGATTCCGGGCGCAATCAAGGACTGGGTGGCGCAGGTCACAGCACAGAATGCGCAGGCGGATGCGGGACAGACAGAGGTTACAGAAAACGCAGACGGAACGAACGAGGCGCCGGGTGAGGATGCAAATAACAGCGACACCACATTCGTAGAAGAACCGCAGGAGACGGATGATGCCGGGGAGACGACGCAGACGGAGCAGCTTGCAACGACAGACCGCGTCAATGTCCGTGCAGGAGCAGATACATCTTCTGAGAAGCTTGGAACAGTCGAGCAGGGCACGGTTGTGACGCGTATCGGCGTGGAAGGCGATTGGAGCAAGATCGACTACAACGGTACGACAGGATATATCAAGAACGAGTATCTGACCTATGACACTTCGGGAACTGCCGCAAATGCGGGAGACGAAGCTGCTGCGAATACAGATGCGGATAACGGGGCAGAGAATGCCGCAAGTCTTGCGGAGGGTACGGTCATTACACTGCAGGATTCCGTGAATGTGCGTTCGGGAATGAGCGAAGACGCGGACCGTCTTGGAACAGCATATACGGGTGAGAAGGTGACAGTAGTCATGAGTTACGCGGAAGGCTGGACGAAGGTAAAATGGAACGGTGAGACCGGTTACATAAAGACGTCATTATTACAGTAGAAAAAGCGGCGGTAAAGGCGCTTGGAAACGGAGACTTTTCGGAAGTGAAGTCTCCGTTTTTCACTCTATTGGGAAACTGTGCTGCTGTGAAGTGCAAAAGTGGCGATTCCGACAGGGAAAAGCGATGCCGGGCAGGATGTGCACAGTGCAAAGATACAGAGTAGATTCAGGGAGGTTCGGATGGACGGACAGGGAGTTCGCATTAATAAATATTTGAGCGAGGCGGGGGTCTGCTCCAGAAGGGAGGCAGATCGCGAGGTCGCGCTTGGAAACGTTACGGTGGACGGTGTGTGTGCAGAAATGGGAACGCGCGTCCTGCCGGGACAGGAGGTGCTTTTTTGCGGAAAGCCGGTGCGTAAGGAGGAAGAAATGATCCTGCTTGCATTCCATAAGCCTGCCGGCATCGTCTGTACTGCCGAGAAGCGCGAGAAGAATAATGTCATTGACTATATTCATTACCCGAAGCGCATCTATCCGGTCGGGAGGCTGGATAAGGATTCGGAGGGGCTTTTGCTTCTGACGAACAACGGCGATATTGTCAACAAGATCATGCGTGCGGGAAACATGCATGAAAAGGAATATCTTGTGACGGTAAATAAGCCCGTCACCGAGACATTTTTACGAGGGCTTGCAGGCGGCGTTCCGCTGGCGGAACTGGGCGTGACGACGAGAAAGTGCAGGGTATGGCGCGTCGGAAAGCGGGAGTTTGGGATCGTCCTGACACAGGGGCTGAACCGTCAGATCAGACGCATGTGTGAATATTTCGGCTACCGCGTGGAAAAATTAGTCAGAACCCGTATTATGAATATCGAATTGGGAAGTTTAAAAAGTGGGAGTTACCGCAGTGTGACGCCGGACGAATACAGGGAGCTTTTAAGACTGACGGCTCATTCGTCAAACGAGACGGTCATTTTAAAGCGTGATGGAGGAAACAGATGACACCGGAAGAGAGAATCAAAGCGTTAAGGGAGCAGATCGCATATCACAGCGACCGCTATTACAATCAGGACAATCCTGAAATCACCGATTACGAGTACGATATGCTCATGCAGGAACTAAAGAAGCTGGAGAAAGAGCACCCGGAGCTTGTGACACCGGATTCTCCGACGCAGAAGGTCGGCGGTGCGGCGAAGCGGACGGCGGGCGTTCTGGTGCGTCATAACGTGCCGATGTTAAGCCTGCAGGATGTCTTTTCTAAGGAAGAGATTTATGACTTTGTGGCGCAGATGAAGGAACAGCTTGACGATCCTGAGTTTGTGGTCGAGTACAAGATCGACGGACTGTCGATGTCGCTGCGCTATGAGAGGGGCGAGCTTGCGCTTGCCGAGACAAGGGGGGACGGCATCAATTTCGGCGAGGATGTCACCGCCAATGCAAAGGTGATTTCGGATGTGAAAAAGAAGTTAAAGGGCGCGGTAGGAACAGAGGATTTTTCGCCGGAATATCTGGAAATCCGCGGCGAGGTCTATATGAAGAATGCGGCATTTGACGCGGTCAACGAGAGGCAGGAGCTTCTCGGGAAAAAGCCGTTCGCCAACCCGAGAAACTGTGCGGCGGGAACGCTCCGTCAGCTCGATTCCGCTGTGACGAAGGAGCGCGACCTGTCACTGTTTATCTTTAACATTCAGGAAGTCCGTGGGATGCAGTTTGAGACGCACACCGAGGGGTACGAGTATTTAAAGAGCCAGGGAATCACGGTCATAGAGGATTACCGCGTATGCCATACGGCGGATGAGGTCTGGGACGCGATTACAGCAATCGGGGAGAACCGGGGAAACCTCGCCTACGATATTGACGGCGCGGTGGTGAAGATCAACCGCTATGCGGACCGTGAGCAGCTTGGCGCGACCTCCAAGGTGCCGCGCTGGGCAATCGCCTACAAATATCCGCCCGAGGAGAAGGAGACGAAGCTTCTCGATATTGAACTTTCGGTCGGAAGGACGGGACGCATCACGCCGACGGCGATTTTTGAACCGATCCGTCTCTGCGGGACTTCCGTTTCCAGGGCGACGCTTCACAATCAGGACTTTATCGACGATCTGGATATCGGAATCGGTGATACGATTGTGGTGTACAAGTCGGGCGAGATTATTCCGAAGGTCAAGGAAGTGAAGAAGGAAAAGCGCCCGGCGGACTGGAAGCGCTTTCTGATTCCGGACGTCTGTCCGGTGTGCGGCGCGAAGACGCAGCGGGAGCGCGATACGGCGGATATCAAGTGTACCTCCCCGAATTGTCCGGCGCAGCTTGAACGGCATATCATGAATTTTGTCGGCAGGGATGCGATGGACATCAAGGGCTTTGGTACGGTTTATATTGAAGAACTTGTCAGAATGGGGTATATTAAGGATGTCGCTGATATTTTTTCCCTGAAGGAGCACAGAGAGGCTTTGATTGCGGCGGGAGTCATCGGCAAGGAAAAGAACACAGACAAGCTTCTGGACGCCATCGAGCATTCCAAAGAGAATGACGCCTACAAGCTTCTGACCGGTCTTGGGATTCCAAACGTGGGAAAAGCGGCTGCGAAAGCAATCATGAAGCACTTTAAGACGATGGAGAATCTACAGGACGCCGCGATAGAGGAACTGACGGAAGTCAATGATATCGGTGAGGTCAGTGCACTTTGCATCCGCAGCTTTTTTGACGATGCGAAGAATCTGGATGTGTTAGAACGGCTGCGGGAAGCGGGCGTGAATATGACGGCGGCAGAGCAGGAGACGATCGAATCCGCCATCAGTGGAAAAACAATTGTAGTGACCGGAACACTGCCGACACTCGACAGGAAGGAAGCGCAGGCGCTGATCGAGCAGTACGGAGGAAAAGTTTCCGGTTCCGTCTCAAAGAAAACGGATTATCTTCTGGCGGGAGAGAGCGCGGGCAGCAAGCTCACGAAAGCACAGGAGCTTGGCGTGCCTGTCATTTCCGAGGCGGAATTGTACGGGATGTTGAACCGGAACGCATAGATTTTTCCGGAATGTCCGGAAGAGCGAAGATACGGATACGATTTTGGAAAGAGGGAATTAGAAATGCCAATCAGAACACAGAGTGATTTACCGGCAAAGGAAATACTGGAAAAGGAAAATATATTTGTTATGGATGAGAATCGGGCAATACATCAGGATATCCGTCCAATCGCGATTGGAATCTTAAATCTGATGCCGCTTAAGGAGGAGACGGAGCTGCAGCTATTGCGCTCCCTGTCAAACACGCCGCTGCAGGTGGACGTGACGTTTATCACGGTATCGACGCACGAATCGAAGAATACGTCGATGAGCCACCTCAACAAGTTCTATGAGACATTCGACGACGTGAAGCGGCGGTATTTTGACGGATTGATTATCACAGGGGCGCCGCTTGAGCAGATGGAGTATGAAGAGGTGGATTTCTGGCAGGAACTTTGCCAGATCTTTGAGTGGACGAAGAGCCATGTCACCTCTACGCTGCATCTGTGCTGGGGAGCACAGGCGGGGCTTTACTATCATTATGGTCTGAAAAAGTATATGCTTCCGAAGAAGATGTTCGGCGTGTACGAGCATCATGTGATGAACCGCAAGGTGCCGCTCGTGCGCGGCTTTGACGATAACTTTATGGCGCCGCATTCGAGACATACGGAAGTGCGGGCAGATGACATCCGTGCGGTGAAGGAACTCACGATTCTCGCGGAATCTGAGGAGGCGGGCGTATTCCTTGCAATCGCGGACGAGGGAAGACGTATTTTTGTCATGGGGCATCCCGAGTATGACAGAATCACGCTGGACAAGGAATACAAGCGCGATAAGGACAAAGGGCTTCCGATTGAGCTTCCGGTGAACTATTACCCGCAGGATGACGACACGAAAAAGCCGAACCTGCAGTGGCGTTCCCACGGGAACATCCTCTACAGCAACTGGCTGAATTACTATGTGTACCAGCAGACACCGTTTGAATTTATTGATACGGCGGAGATTATAGGCAAATAAATTTGCCGCAAGTAAAATCAGGCAAATGAGAAGAGGAGACGAAGGATGGCAGAGGCAGTGAAGATAAGTTATAAGATATTTCTGGAGGCGGAGGATGTATCGCAGTCGCGGATTCTCTCCTGCGCGTCTTATATGAAGAACATACTGGCAGGGTGCGGCAATCCCTATATCAGCCGCGCGGTGCTGGATGACGAGAGTGATATGGATGATTTTGTACTGCGTCTTTTTGTGGACGAGGAAATCGAGGAAGCGGAGTGCGGCAATGAGGAGATGGCGGAGAGCTTTATCGACGACATGGCGGGGCTTGTGACGGAGATCGCACAGGCGCACTCTTTCCTTGAAATGGATGGAAGCTTTTTCATAAGCTACAAAGGAGAGACGCTTGGCTACACATACACCTCGGCAGGCGGCGACGACGGATGCGATTTTCAGGAGATGGAGATGGCGGAATAAATTAATACTTTTTTTGGTTTCCAAAACGGGAATAGTCTGTTATAATAAACGCATAATATCACTTAGGAGGCTGTTAGCAATGGGTGAGGATCGTAAAACATTTAAAATAAAGGACGGTAATTTAGGAGAAGTGAAGATTGCAGATGAAGTGGTTGCCATCATTGCAGGACTTGCCGCTACCGAGGTGGATGGTGTGGGTTCCATGGCTGGCAACATCACAAATGAACTGGTAAGTAAGCTTGGTATGAAGAACCTTTCCAAAGGCATCCGCGTGGAGGTGCTTGAGGGCATGGTCAGTGTGGATGTCGCACTGAACATCTCTTACGGCTATTCGATTCCGGAGGTATCCGCGAAGGTGCAGGAGCGTGTGAAGAATGCGATTGAGAACATGACTGGGCTTGAAGTTTCAATCGTGAATATCCGTATCGCAAGTGTGGACATGGGCAGCAGCAAATAGACGCATCAGATTCACAGTGAATATGATAAAGGGTGTCCGTTGTGGCATCCTTTTTTCCATGTGTGTCCTGTGACACACGTTTGTGTCCTGTGACACACGTTTGTGTCCTGTTGATGCACGTTTGTGCCCTGTGGCGCATGTTTCAAACCAGAAAGGATAAATTTATGACCAGAAGAGAATTAAGAGAACAGATATTTAAGGTGCTGTTTGGCGCGGAGTTCCACGACAGACAGGAAATGCCGGGGCAGATCGCGGTCTACGAGGAGACCGAGCAGGTCTGGGACAGTAAGGACGGCGCGTATATTACGGAGAAATGTGAGAATATCATTGCGCATCTGCCGGAGATCGACGCTGCGGTCAACGAGGTATCTGAGGGCTGGAAGACCGGAAGAATGGGCAAGGTCGATCTGACGCTGATCCGGCTTGCAGTCTATGAGATGAAGTATGATGAGGAGGTTCCGGTCGGCGTTGCGATCAATGAGGCGGTGGAACTTGCGAAGAAGTATGGAACGGATGATTCGCCATCCTTTATCAACGGCGTACTGGCGAAGCTGGCATGAGAAAGAATGTTTATTCCGTCGGACAAGTGAATACATACATTAAGAACATGTTTGCACAGGATTTCATGCTGAACCGTATCAGTATCAAGGGAGAGGTGTCGAACTGTAAGTATCACACGTCGGGGCACATTTACTTTACGCTCAAGGATGCGTCGGGAACGCTGAATGCGATTATGTTCGCGGGGAACAGAAGAGGGCTCAACTTCCCGATGAAGGAGGGCGATAAGGTCGTTGCGACCGGTTCGGTGGAGGTCTACGAGCGGGATGGCAAGTATCAGCTCTATGCGCGGGAAATCGAACTGGACGGAGCGGGAAATCTCTATCTGAAGTTCGAGGCGCTTAAGCGGGAACTCGAAGAGATGGGGATGTTCGCCGAGGAGTACAAGAAGCCGATCCCGAAGTATGCCGCGCGCATTGGGGTTGTGACGGCGCCGACCGGGGCGGCGGTGCAGGATATCCGCAATATCGCCGCGCGGAGAAATCCTTATGTGCAGTTGATCTTATACCCGGCGCTCGTGCAGGGCGACGGCGCTGTGGCGAGCATCGTAAACGGCATTCATGCGCTGGATGCGCTTGGCGTGGATGTGATGATCGTAGGGCGCGGCGGAGGTTCTATAGAGGATCTCTGGGCATTTAACGAGGAAGAGGTCGCAAGGGCGATTTTCGAGTGCGAGACGCCCGTGATCTCGGCAGTCGGGCATCAGACAGATACGACGATTTCTGATTTTGTGGCGGATTTAAGAGCGCCGACTCCTTCTGCGGCAGCGGAGCTTGCGGTGTTTGACTACAGACAGGTGAAGGAGTATTTATATGCCTGCCGGAGCCAGATGAACCGGCGGATGGAGCAGCGGATGGAGACGGAGAGGATAAGGCTGTCGCATATGAGGGACAGGCTTAAGTATTTAAGTCCGGCAAATAAGCTGCGCGAGAACCGGAAGTACGCTGCGGATCTTTCGGATGCGCTTGCGGCACATATGACGCAGATCATCGGGGAGAAGCGGCATACGCTTGCGCTGCTTTCCGGGCAGTTGGAGGGAATGTCGCCGGTGCGCAAATTGAGTCAGGGTTACTCCTATGTCGCGGATGCCACGGGTAAGGCGGTCACGGATGCGGCGGATGTGAAGCCGGGAGATCTGCTGTCGGTGCACTTGTATAAGGGCACGCTTACGGCGCAGGTTACGGAGACGGAGCTGCAGAATGGGATGAATGCGGGCGGTAATTGCGGAAATGAAGCCGCAGAATAGGATGAACGCAGATTGTAGTTGCGGAGACGAAGCCGCAGAATGGGATGAATGCGGGCGGTAATTGCGAAAATGAAGCTGTAGAATATAAGCATAAGGTAAGCATAAGGATAGAAGCATATGAGTGAGAAGAAAGAGAAGCCGACCCTGGAGGAGAGCTTTGAAAGAATTGAATCGATTTTAGAGCAGATGGAGAACCCGGATACTTCCTTAGAGGAGGCGTTCGGTCTGTATCAGAAGGGCGTGGGAGAGCTTAAGACCTGCAACGTCATTCTGGATGAGGTCGAGAAGAAGATGCAGATTTTAAATGCGGACGGAGAATTAGAAGAATTGTAAGTCGGCGGAAAGGATGTGCCAGATGGATATTAAGACGGAGATGGCAAAGCGCGCACAGGAGATAGAGAACGTTCTTAAGGCGTATCTTCCCAAGGAAGAAGGCTATCAGAAGACAATCATGGAAGCGATGAACTACAGCGTATTAGCCGGCGGGAAGCGCCTGCGTCCTATGCTGATGCGGGAGACTTACCGTCTTTTTGGCGGCAGGTCGAAGGTGATCGAGCCGTTTATGGCAGCCATCGAGATGATCCACACCTATTCGCTGGTGCATGACGACCTTCCGGCAATGGATAACGACGAATACCGCAGAGGGAAGAAGACGACGCATGCGGTATTCGGCGAGGCGATGGGAATCCTCGCCGGGGATGCGCTTCTTAACTATGCGTATGAGACGGCGGCGCGCGCGTTCGATATGGAGCCGGATAATCCGGGTGTCTGCCGGGCATTTCAGATTCTCGCGAAAAAAGCCGGAATCTACGGCATGGTCGGAGGTCAGACGGTGGATGTGGAGTCCGAGGGCGCTTCCGATATGACCAAGGAGAAGCTTGACTTTATCTACCGTCTTAAGACAAGCGCGCTGCTCGAGGCGTCGATGCAGGTGGGCGCTGTGCTTGCCGGGGCGACCGCAGGAGAGCAGAAGATTATTGAGGAGGTCGCGGGAGCCGTAGGGCTTGCGTTCCAGATTCAGGACGATATCTTAGACGTCACCAGCACGCAGGAGGTTCTTGGAAAGCCGATCGGAAGTGATGAGAAGAATCACAAGATCACCTATGTGACTTACGAGGGCTTAGATAAGGCGAGAGAGGACGTTAAGTCCATATCGGAGGGCGCGATCGCGCGGATGGATGAGCTTGTAGTAAAGAACGAATTTTTGACGGAATTGCTCAGATATTTGATTTTCCGGGAGAAATAGGCTGCGCCAGGAGTAACGGCATTCCGGTGAAATAAAGGAAACAGAGGTGCTCTGTATGATATTAGAACGAATTCAGAAGGAAAATGACATCAAGGAGCTTTCCGATGATGAACTAAAACTGCTGGCATCGGAGATACGGGAGTTCTTAATCGAGAAGATTTCCGTGACGGGGGGACATCTTGCGTCCAATCTCGGCGTCGTGGAGCTTACGATGGCGCTTCATCTTTTTCTGGATCTGCCAAAGGATAAGCTGATCTGGGATGTGGGGCATCAGTCCTATACACACAAGCTTCTGACCGGAAGGCGGGACGGCTTTGACACGCTGCGCAAGTACGGCGGTATGAGCGGATTCCCGAAGCGCAGGGAAAGCGAGTGCGACTGCTTTGATACGGGACACAGTTCTACGTCCATATCGGCGGGGCTTGGGTATGCCCACGCGAGGGAGATTTCCGGGGAGGACTATAAGGTGGTATCCGTGATCGGTGACGGTGCGCTGACCGGAGGCATGGCATTCGAGGCGCTCAACAATGCGGCGCAGCTTAAGTCCAATTTTATCATTGTCTTAAATGATAATAATATGTCTATTTCTGAAAATGTCGGAGGGCTTTCGAGTTATCTTGCAGGCTTTCGGACGGCAGACGCCTACCGGGATTTAAAGCTTGGCGTTATGAATTCCCTCAACAGGATTCCGGTGTACGGAGATAAAATGGTGGAGCGGATTCGCAGAACCAAAAGCGGCATCAAGCAGCTTTTTATCCCCGGAATGCTCTTTGAGGAGATGGGAATCATCTATTTAGGACCTGTCGACGGAGGCGATATCAAGGGCATCGTAAAGCTGATGCGCGAGGCGTCCAATGTGGACGGACCGGTTCTGGTACATGTCGTCACCCACAAGGGCGCGGGCTATGCGCCGGCGGAGCGGCATCCGGCGCGTTTCCACGGAACGGAGCCTTTCGATATCGAAACCGGGCTGCCAAAGCATCCGAGGACAACGGCGAATTATACGGACATTTTCTCTACGGTCATGCGCAAGCTTGGCGACCGGGATGAGAAGGTCGTCGCCATCACAGCCGCGATGACGGACGGAACGGGTCTAAAACGGTTTCGCAATATGTTTCCGGAGCGTTTCTTTGATGTGGGAATCGCGGAGCAGCACGCGGTCACGTTTGCGGCAGGACTTGCGGCAGGGGGCTTAAAGCCGGTGTTTGCGGTGTATTCATCCTTTTTGCAGCGCGCTTACGACCAGATCCTTCACGATGTCTGTATCCAGAATCTCCCGGTGATTTTTGCAATCGACCGGGCAGGACTTGTCGGAAGCGACGGGGAGACGCATCAGGGGATTTTTGATATTTCGTATCTGTCCATGATTCCGAACATGACGATCATGGCGCCGAAGAATAAGTGGGAACTGTCGGATATGCTCAAATATGCGGTTGATTTCGGAGCGCCGATTGCGATAAGATATCCAAGAGGAGAGGCGTATGACGGCTTAAAGGAGTACCGCGCGCCGATTGCGTGCGCAAAGAGCGAGTGGATTTACAGGGAGTCCGGGATTGCGCTCTTCGCGCTCGGCTCGATGGTGAAGACGGCAGAGACGGTGTATGCGGGATTAAAGGAGCAGGGCTATGCCGCAAGCCTTATCAATGCGAGATTCGCAAAGCCTCTGGACGAGGAGACATTGCTTGAGGCGGCAAAGCGCCATACGCTGATTGTCACTATGGAGGAGAATGTGATAAACGGCGGTATGGGCGAGCATGTGATCCGTTTTTACAGGGAGCATGGATGTGAGGTGTCTGTGCTTGTAATCGCAATACCGGATGAATATGTGGAACACGGAAATGTGGACCTTCTGCGGAAGGAAATCGGCATTGATGCAGACAGCGTTTTAGAGCGGGTCATTTCGGCATACAAAAGCGCACAGGGAAAGGAATAGGCGTTTGAAAGAAAGATTAGATGTTTTACTGGTAAACAGAGGACTTGCGCCCTCCAGAGAGAAGGCAAAGGCGATGATCATGGAAGGAAATGTCTTTGTCGAAAATGAGAGGGAGGACAAGGCGGGAGCCACTTTCGACACGGAGGCGGCAATTGAGATCAAGGGCAGCACATTGAAATATGTCAGCCGGGGCGGGTTAAAGCTCGAGAAGGCGATGACGCATTTCGACATTACGTTGGACGGGAAGATCTGTATGGATATCGGTGCTTCGACAGGCGGATTTACAGACTGTATGCTGCAGAACGGCGCGGTGAAGGTATATGCCGTGGACGTGGGGTACGGGCAGTTCGCGTGGAAGCTGCGCCAGGATCCCCGGGTGGTGTGCATGGAGAAGACGAACATCCGCTATGTGACGCCGGAGGACATTGCAGACGCACTCGATTTCGCGTCGGTGGACGTCTCCTTTATCTCATTGACGAAGGTGCTCGTTCCGGCAAGAGCACTGCTGAAGGACGGCGGGGAGATGGTCTGTCTGATCAAGCCGCAGTTTGAGGCAGGACGTGAGAAGGTCGGGAAAAAGGGCGTGGTAAGAGACGCATCCGTGCATGAGGAAGTGATTCATGCGGTAATTGATTTTGCGGCGGAGCAGGGCTTTTTCGTGAAGAATCTCGAGTATTCGCCGATCAAGGGACCGGAGGGCAATATCGAGTACCTCGTTCATCTTAAGAAGACAGAGGCGGGCGGCAAGGAAGACGCCATAAACATTCACGCCGTAGTGGCGGCAGCGCACGGAGAACTGGATAAGTAGTGCCATGTGAGGAAGCGTATGAGACATTTTTTGATAATTGCAAATACTTATAAGGATGAGGGCGGAAAGCTTACCGCAGCACTGGCAGCCTATATCAGGGAAAAGGGAGGCTTCTGCGACAGCTTTTTCTCTAACGGAGAGAGCCTTACCTCTGCTGCGCCGCGCATGGAAGAGATTGCGCCGGAGACGGAATGCGTGATTGTGCTGGGCGGGGACGGTACGCTGATCCGTGCTGCGTCAAGCCTCGTAGACAGCAAGCTGCCGCTCATCGGTGTCAATCTCGGTACGCTCGGTTATCTGTGCGAGCTTGAGGAGAGCAATGTGTTCCCGGCAATCGACCAGTTGATGGCGGATGAGTATATGGTGGAGCAGCGCATGATGCTGACCGGACATGGAATCGCCGCTGGAAAAGAGGTCGCGGAAGGCGTCGCGCTGAACGATATCGTGATACACCGCACAGGGGCGCTTTCGGTCGTCAGTCTGATCGTCTATGTCAACGGAGAGTATCTGAATACATTCCGGGCGGACGGAATCATTGTCTCTACGCCGACAGGCTCAACGGGCTATAATATGTCCGCAGGGGGACCGATCGTCGATCCCAAAGCGCAGATGATTCTGATTACGCCGATCAACGCGCATAATCTGAACTCAAGAAGCATTGTCATCGGCGCGGAGGACGAAGTCGTGGTCGAGATCGGGAAACGCCGTTCCCAGAAGGATGAGACGGTGGAGGTGAGCTTTGACGGGGACAACGCCGTAAAGCTTACGGTCGGGGACCGTTTTACGATAAAGAAGGCAAAAGATACCGCACGCATCTGTAAGCTCAGCAACAAGAGTTTTCTGGAGATCCTGAGTAAGAAGATGCAGATGTATACATAGGGCATGGGAGGGAAGCATGAAGACAAAACGACAGGCAAAGATGCTGGAACTGATTAAGAAGAACGATATCGAGACGCAGGAAGAACTGTCGGACTATCTTTTAAAAGAGGGGTATCAGGTCACGCAGGCGACGGTATCGAGAGATATCCGCGAACTGAAGCTGACAAAGGTCGCAATGAGCAACGGAAGGCAGAAATATGTTGCGCTGCAGGAGACAGACGAGGATCTGTCCAGGAAGTACGTACGCGTGTTCCGCGACGGCTTCGTGTCCATGGACATGGCGCAGAATATCCTTGTGATCAAGACGGTTTCCGGCATGGCGATGGCGGTTGCTGCCGCGCTTGACGCGATGAATATGCATGAGATCGTCGGGAGTATTGCGGGGGACGATACCATCATGTGCGCGATCCGGAGCGTGGATGATACCGTTGCCGTGATGAACCGGCTGAAAAAGATTGTAGAAGAATAGAAGGATTCTTTTGGGGAGAGAAAAGGTGATTCTATGTTACAAAGTCTACATGTAAAAAATCTGGCACTGATTGACGAGGCAGAGGTGGATTTTACCGGAGGTCTTAATATTTTATCCGGTGAGACCGGCGCGGGCAAATCCATTATCATAGGCTCCATCAATCTGGCGCTGGGAGAGAAAATTCAAAAAGAAATGCTGCGTGAGAACAAGGAGACGGGAGAGCTGGAGACAGCGCTCGTGGAACTCGTGTTCACCGCGGAGGACGAGCGTGTGAAAAAGCAGCTTGAAGCGCTTGAGGTCTATCCCGAGAACGACGAGGTCATCTTAAGCCGCCGGATCGTAAACGGCAGAGGCGCGGCGCGTGTGAACGGCGAGAGCGTTCCGGCATCCCGCATGAAGGAAATTGCCGCAATCCTGATCGACATTCACGGTCAGCATGAGCATCAGTCGCTTTTGTCAAAGAAAAAGCATCTTGAGATTCTTGACGATTTTGCGGGGGAAGCGCTTGCGAAAGAGAAGAGGGCGCTTGCCGAAACCTACCACAGCTACCGGAAGCTCATAGAAGAGGAGAGCGGGGCGGATGTGGATGCAAAAGAGCGGGAGAGAGAGATTTCCCTGCTCTCGTACGAGATAAAGGAAATCGAGGAAGCAGACTTAAGAGCGGGCGAGGATGAGGAGCTTGAGAGCGAGTACCGCAGATTTTCAAACGGTCAGAAGATCGTGGAGGCGGTAAACGCCGCATATACAAGTACCGGGGGCGGCGCCGAGAGCGCGTCGGAGCTTGTCGGAAGAGCCGTAAGGGAGCTTTCCTCCGTTGCCTCCTACGACGAGCGTCTCTCGGATTTAGAACAGCAGCTTACTGAAATCGACGGGCTTTTGAATGATTTTAACCGGGAAATCGCCGGTTATGTGGAGAGCATGGAGTTTGACGAGGAGACCTTCTATGAGGTCGAGCGGCGCCTGGATACGGTCAATCATCTAAAATCCAAGTACGGCGATACGATTCCGAAGGTGCTTGCGGCGCTTGACGAAAAGCGGGAGCGTCTTGCAAAGCTTTGCGATTATGACAGTTATTTAGAGGAGCTGCGCGCGAAGATCAAAAAGACGAAGGCGGTACTGGATAAGCAGTGTGAGGCGGTCTCCGGCATCCGAAAGGAAGCGGCAGAGCGGCTTACGGCAGCGGTCACGGAAGCATTAAAGGATCTCAATTTTCTGGATGTGCGTTTTACGATGGAATTTGAGCGCACGGCAGATTACACGGCAAACGGTTATGACGACGCGGGATTTTTGATTTCCACGAACCCGGGCGAGCCGTTAAAGCCGCTCGGGAAGGTGGCGTCCGGCGGTGAGCTTTCCCGTATTATGCTTGGAATCAAGACGGTGCTCGCCGACGAGGATGCGGTGGAGACGCTGATTTTTGACGAAATCGACAGTGGAATCAGCGGAAGGACGGCGCAGATGGTGTCCGAGAAGATGAATGTACTCGGCAGAAACCATCAGATCATCTGTATCACGCATCTGCCCCAGATCGCCGCGATGGCGGACTCTCACTATCTCATTCAGAAATCCGTACAGCATGAGGCGACGGTTTCTACGATAGAACGGTTGGGGGAAGCGCAGAGTATTGAGGAGCTTGCGCGTATGTTAGGCGGCGTCGAGATTACGGAGACGGTTCGAAAGAGCGCAGAGGAGATGCGCGGGCTTGCAAGGAGCAAAAAGCAGGGGAAGAAGATTCCGGCAGACGCATAAAGTCAAAAGAAGTGGCGTATTTACGTTTGAAAAGTAAAAATATCCATATAATAAGGGAAGATGCGAAGCAAAATGGTTTCGCGGCTTCCCTTTTTTCGTGCAGGCGAAAAGCAGGAGAATCGGCTTTTGCACGTCATTGCACCGCCAAAGCGGCGGAGAATCTGGAAATGACAGTAAGGAGTTCAAATGAAGCAGAAATTTTACGCAGTGATACAGCAGATGACATGGATCGGATATTTTCTTGTGGCGGTATTCGCCGTAAAGACCTTTTATCAGGCGATACCGGATGAAATGTATATTGAACAGGGGAACGAAGTATCCTATGATTTTCATGTCCCGGTGTCCGTTGCGCTTGCGAAGGAGAGCGAGGAGACTTCCTATAATATTACGGAGCAGCAGATGTTTTCCGGCAAGCCGTCCTACACGGTCACCTGCAAGCTGTTCGGCATTTTCCCGGTCAAGGATGTGGAGGTCACGCTTGTGGACAAGCAGAACGTGCACGCGAGCGGAGAGCCGATCGGCATCTATATGCGGACGGAGGGCGTTCTTGTGCTCGGAACGGCAAATGTCTGCGACGAAGGCGGCAATGAATGCAGACCGGCGCAGAATCTGGTCAGGGGCGGAGATTATATTGTGAGCGTCAACGGGGAATCGGTATACGAGAAAGAGGAGCTGATGGAAAAAATCGACGCATACGGAAGCGACAGGGAGATTATCGGAATCGAGAGGAACGGCGAATATATTGAGGTGTCTATGACTCCGGTAAAGAGCCAGGAGGGGCGTTATCTGCTCGGAATCTGGGTCAGGGACGATATCGCAGGGGTCGGCACGCTCACATACTATAAGGAGGATGGGAGCTTCGGCGCATTGGGACATGCCGTCAGCGACGGCGATACAGGTACGCAGATGAGCCTGTCGGAGGGCTATATCTATCAGGCGGATATTGTCGGAATCAAAAAAGGCGGAAGCGGGAGCCCGGGCGAGCTTTCCGGCGTGATCGATTACGGCAGGGAGCATTGTCTGGGGCGGATCACGCAGAATACGCCGCTTGGCATTCTCGGAAAACTGGAGACGGGGGCGAATGGCTTAGAGGAGGGAGCAGTCTATCCCGTCTGCTATAAGCAGGACATACGCCCGGGAACCGCCTATATCATCTCATCCGTATCGGGAGAGAGCAGGCAGTATGAGATTCAGATACAAAGCCTTGACTACAGCGGAAACGAGGAGAATAAGGGCATTATGTTCAAGGTCACAGATCCCGCGCTTCTGTCGCTCACGGGTGGGATTGTACAGGGGATGAGCGGCAGCCCGATCATCCAGGACGGTAAGATCATCGGGGCGGTCACGCATGTTTTTGTATCGGATGCGTCGATGGGCTATGGTATTTTCATTGAGAAGATGCTATAATACGCGCGTAGAGGAAAGAATGCATATTTTTTGGTTGACGACGAACTTCGACAAAATATCGGAAGGTAAAATCAGTATCATCAAGAAGCAAAGAGTTTTGTCACAGGAGGGGCTAATATGGAAAAACTGAACGTAGCGATAGCGGATGATAATGAGAGAATGTTACGATTATTAGGGGATATTATCGAAAGCGATGATGAGCTTAATGTGATAGGCGTTGCCAGAGATGGCGAGGAAGCATACAACGTGATAAAGACAAAGGAGCCGGATGTCGTGCTTTTGGACATCGTTATGCCCAAGCTGGACGGGCTTGGCGTGCTCGACCGTGTGAACAATGACACGACAATCAAGAAGCACCCCACCTTTATTATGATCAGCGCGATCGGACAGGAAAAGATTACCGAGGACGCCTTTAACCGGGGCGCGGATTATTACATCATGAAGCCGTTTGACAACGACATGGTCTTAAACCGGATCAAGAACATAAAGAGCAGCGCGGGAAGCCGCGGAGCGGAGATACGCAAGGTCAATGCCTATGAAAAGGCAAAGGATTTAGGGGAGCGCAACCTTGAGGCGGATGTGACGGAGATTATCCATGAGATCGGTGTTCCGGCGCATATCAAGGGTTATCAGTATCTGCGCGATGCGATCGTCATGTCGGTCAATGACATGGACATGTTGAACTCCATCACAAAGATTCTCTATCCGACGATCGCAAAGAAGTACCAGACTACGTCGAGCCGTGTGGAACGCGCGATCCGTCATGCAATCGAGGTGGCGTGGAGCAGGGGCAAGATGGACACGATCGACGAGATGTTCGGCTATACGATCCACAACGGCAAAGGAAAGCCGACGAACTCGGAGTTCATTGCGCTGATTACGGATCGCATCCGGCTGGAATATAAGATGCATTAATACTTTTCAGAACATCAAAAAAGAGTTATAATATATCTGAGATGGAAAGGGTTGGGACGAGGGGGTTATCAGAACCGATGGCAATCACTCAAAGGCTTGGAGGGTTATAACATGATGAAAGTATTATTTGCTGCTTCGGAAGCTGTACCTTTTATCAAGACCGGCGGACTTGCGGACGTAACAGGGTCGCTGCCGGGATATTTTGACAGGAAGAAGTACGATGTGCGTATCATTCTGCCAAAGTATATCTGCATGGACGAACGGTGGAAGGGACAGCTTCAGTTTTTGTGTCATTTTTACGTGCATTTGAGCTGGAGAAAGCAGTATGTAGGGATTTTTGAGACGAAGTACAACGGCATCACCTACTATTTCGTGGACAATGAGTTCTATTTTGCAGGGGATAAGCCGTACAATAACATTTATGAGGATGTTGAGAAGTTCGCTTTCTTTTCCAAGGCGGTCATTGAGGCAATCCCGTATCTGGATTTCTTCCCGGATGTGATACACTGTCATGACTGGCAGACAGGGCTGATTCCGGTCTTTTTGCGCACGCTCTACGGCGACGAGAAGTGCTACTCCAATATCCGGACCGTATTTTCCATACATAACCTCAAGTTCCAGGGACGGTGGAGACTGCCCGCAGTCATGGACATCACCGGACTGCCGGAGCAGATTTTTACCGCGGATAAGCTGGAATCCTACGGAGAAGCGAATTACCTGAAAGGCGGCGTAGTCTACGCGGATGCCATTGCAACGGTAAGCAAGACCTATGCCAATGAGATTCTGACGCCGGAGGGCGGGGAAGGGTTAGACGGTCTGATGCGTGCGCGCCAGAGACGGCTCTACGGCATTCTGAACGGGATTGACTATAAGGAGTACGATCCTATGACAGATCCTTATCTGCCGAATCACTTCAATGAGATGAATCATACGGAGGGCAAGGCGCTCAATAAGGCAAAGCTGCAGAAGGATCTGGGGCTTCCGGTGGAGAAGGATGTATTTTTGCTTGGTATGGTATCGCGCATGACGGATCAGAAGGGCTTTGATCTGATTGCGTATGTTATGGATGAACTGATGAACACAGAGCATTTACAGTTCGTGGTCGCGGGGACAGGCGAGGCGAAGTACGAGCAGATGCTCAGCTATTTTGCAGGAAAATATCCGGATAAGATCCATGTGACGATCGGGTATTCGGAGGAGCTTGCGCACCGTATCTACGGTTCATGCGACGCATTTCTGATGCCGTCCCTGTTCGAACCGTGCGGGCTGTCACAGCTTATGAGCCTGCGTTACGGTACGGTTCCGATTGTGCGTGAGACAGGCGGCCTTAAGGACACGGTAGAGGCGTACAATGAGTATGAGCACACGGGAACAGGCTTCTCGTTTGCCAATTACAACGCGCATGAGATGCTTGATACACTGCGCTATGCAGTGAAGGTATACAGTACTGACAGGCGGTCATGGAATGATATGGTCGTCCGGGGAATGCAGAGAGATTTCTCGTGGGAGAAATCGGCGCGGGAATACGAAGATCTGTATCTTACGGTCGTATCGGAAACGGGAAGATGCAGATAGGCGGTCACATGGTAATCTGCCCGCTCTCTCTGGAAAAATAATATACATGATCTGATAAGATTTCCTCCCGGGATAACTGGGAGGAATTTACGTCTTTCACCATAGCGGAAAGCTCCAGACAGGAAGTGCGGTCGTCTGCGGGTATGAGCAGTACCTCGTGTACGCTGCTCGGAAGAATGTAGAAGTCGCATCCGAGACGGCTGGCAAAGCTCTGCAGAAGATTGTCGTAAAGAATGCACGAGGAGCCGTAGAGCTTCTGTTCATTCGATAGGACATACATCGGGCAGAGCGCGTCTGTGCCTTTGTGTAGGGAAAAGGCTTCCTCTTCCGGGAATAGTCCGTGCAGTACCTCTGTCATGTCGCGGAGATCATAGTGCATCAGACGCGGCGTATTCTGCATGGCAAGCGCGTAGAGATCATCTCTTGTGATATTCCAGTAGGGCAGATGATGGTTGTGAATGAGAATCGTGGCATTGCCGTAGGAACCGGAGTTTAAGAGACAGTGGAATACAACGGCGAGATCTAAGAAGCGGTAGTGCGGAACAGAAGAGAGCAGCGTCCGGTTGCGCTCATAATTCACGAGTTTTAAGATGATGCGTGATTTCACCTTGTCGTAGTCGGTAAAGAAGCTGATATCGATGCGCCCGCCGGGACAGTTCTCGCGGTAGGTCGCCAGAATATCGGATAACAGGGCGTCAAACGGTCTGCCAAGCTCATACTGGCGGTAATAATAGTCCAGATAGATCGTGGGCGATAGATTGTATTTCGGTGACAGAATCGTCAATCCGTCGAGATGTGTGTCGTTATTCTTGATGATGTCCTGTACAGTGATGGTTACGTCAGAACCGAGCTGCTTTTTCAGCCCGGATACGATTTGCTGCTTGAATGTCTGATAATTCATATGTCCTCCTAAAGATACCGGAGGGGAAGCGTACAGATGGGGAAGGGCGCAAAGCTGCGCATATAAAATCCACGCGGACGGCACATAAGACTGTGCTGCTGCGTGGATTTAATTTATCACAGGTTGTGTTCAAATACAACTGTGCAATATTACTAAAAATGTAAGCATCCATCACTCGGATTTTAAGGTTTTCCATAGATAACTGTAGCGTTCCGTCGTGTCAATACCGAGCTGTTTGTAGACGGTACAATTTTCTAAAATTTCGTCGGGAGGAAAAATCGTAGGGTCATTTTTCACTTCTTCATCGAGCGCGTCCACGACCTTCTGATTGGGTGATGCATAGCAGACATACTCGAAATTTGCCATGGCAACATCCTCGCGGCAGAGAAAATCAAGGAACTTCTCCGCATTTTCCCGGTGGGTGCAGCGTTTGGGGATGAACCACGAATCGATCCAGAGGTTTGAGCCTTCCTTCGGGACAGAATAGGAAAGGTCGTCGTTCAACTCCATGGCGTAGGCGGCTTCCCCGGAATAGACAAGCGCCATTGCAGCGTTTCCGGCAGCCATCTCGTCTGCAGTCTCATCCACATAGTAGGCGTAGACAATCGGTTTTTGTTCGATCAGAAGAGCGAGCGCATCGGTAAGCTCCCTGTCATCCTCCGTGTTGATGTCATAGCCTAAAAGCCTGAGCGCCGGGACAAAGGTATCGCGCACGGAATTTTGCATGATGATGGAATCCCGGTAGGTATCGTCCCAGAGGATATTCCAGCTTTGCGTCTCTTCTTGGGACACCATTGTGGTGTTGTAGAGAATGCCCAGCGTGCCGTAGAAATAGGGCATGGAATACTGATTTTCCGGGTCAAAAATGCGGGATGCCTCGAGGATATCGGGGTTTAGGTTCTGGTAGTTGGAAAAGCCCGAAAAGTCAATCGGAGAAACTTCCCCCTCGGAAATCAGGCGCTCTACCATATAGTCGGAGGTACAGACAACGTCATAGGAAATGGAGCCTGCCGTAAATTTGGTGTACATTTCTTCCGGGCTTTCGTATTCCTCCAGCTTGATTTTGATGCCTGTCTCTTCCTCGAACTGTTCGATGACGGACGGCTCTAAATATTTTCCGTAATTAAGGACTACGAGCGTATTGGAATCTGCATCCGCCGCGTCCGCCGTGCCGCGGCATCCGCCGAGGAAAAGCGCTGCTGCAAGGGGAAGGGAAAGCATATAAAACTTTTTCATGGGAGCACCTCCTTAGAAGCTGCCTGCTGTCATCTGCTTATCAGAACGGCGGTTCATCACGAGAAGCAGCAGGAAGGCAAACAGGAACAGAATCGTTGACAATGCGTATAACTCCGGACGGATGCCCTTGCGAAGCTCGGTGTAGAGCATTGTCGAGAGCGTATTGACGCCCGCGCCCTTTGTAAAAAAGGTGATGGAAAAGTCGTCAAGCGACATCGTGACCGCCATCAGAAAGCCGGAAAACACACCGGGTTTGATCTCGGGCCAGGTCACCTTGTAAAAGGCATAGGCAGGCGAGGCGCCAAGGTCTAACGCTGCTTCATAGGTAGAGCGGTTCGCCTGATTGAGCTTTGGAAGCACATTTAAAATCACGTAGGGAATGTCGAACGTGATATGTGCGATCAGCACGGTCACAAATCCGAGATTCATAAATTTGACGAACAGCAGCATCAGCGAAATACCGGTGACGATATCCGCATTTAAGAGCGGAATGTTCGTAGCGCCGAGCATGATGGAGCGGTTCTTCCGTTTCATGGCGCTGATGCCGATGGCGGCGAGCGTTCCGATCAACGTCGATATGACGGCTGCGGCGAGCGTGATCTGCAGCGTTGTGAAAAAAGCGCCTGTGATAGTCTCGTCGGTAAAACAGGAAGCGTACCATTTCAGGGTAAAGCCGCCCCAGACGACTCTTGATCTGGAGTTGTTAAAGGACAGCCCGATCAGTACGAGGATCGGCAGATACAAAAACAGGAAGATGACTCCAAGGTAGATGCGTTCACTCCATTTTTTTACCATACGGCAGTACCTCCTCCGTCTTTATCGAATACGTTCATAAGCGCCATGCTCGCAATCACAAAGAGCATCAAAACAACGGAAAGCCCCGAGCCTAAGTGCCAGTTCGTGCCCTGCATAAATTCCTGTTCGATCACATTTCCGATCAAAAGCACCTTGCCGCCGCCGAGCAGGTCGGAGATAACAAAGGAGGTCAGGGCGGGGACAAATACCATAATCACGCCGCTGATGATGCCGGAGAGCGTCAGCGGGAAAATGATTTTTACGAGGACGGTAAAGCTTCCTGCACCGAGATCGCGCGCTGCCTCTAAGGTCTCCGGCTTGATTCTCACCATGGAATTGTAGATGGGCAGAATCATAAAGGGAAGAAAATCGTATACCATGCCGAAGACCACGGCGGTCTGGGTATTTAACATCTTGATGTGACCGATGCCCACAGCGGCAAGGATGGAATTTACAATGCCGTTGTTCGAGAGCAGCAGCCGCCATGCCAAAATGCGCAGCATAAAGTTCATCCACATCGGGAGGATGAATAAAAATACGACAAAGCTCTGGTGCCGGAAACGGAACGAGCTAAGGATCATGCACAGCGGGTAGGCGAGCACCAGACAGACGAGCGTGCATATTGCGCCAAGCTTTAAGGAAAGCACGATCGATTTCACATGCACCGGGTCTGCGATAGCGGCGATGTTGGAAAAGGTGAACGCACCGTCGGCTGTCGTCAGCGCATAGTAAAGGATAAAGGCGAGCGGCAGGAGAATAAAGCCGATCATCCAGATAAAATACGGTCCTGCCAGAAATTGCTTTTTTAACTTATACATCGATCTCTGCCGCCTCCTCGTCTTCGGATTCCGGTTTGTTCATAATCTGGATATTGAAAGGAATGACGCGGATGCCGACGCTTGTTCCTGCGGTGTAGCACTGCGTCGTGTCCGCCAGCCATTCATAGCCGTTTGCGAGAATTTCAATCTCATAGTGTACGCCTTTGAAAATGACGGATGTAATCACCCCGTCCATAAAGCCCTCGCCGGGCGCTACGATTTCGACGTCCTCCGGGCGTATCACGACGTCGACAGGCGTGTTCTCGCCAAAGCCCTCGTCCACACAGGGGATTTTCGTCCCGAGGATCTCTACGACCTTATCCTGTATCATGACGCCGTCTATGATATTGCTGTCGCCGATAAAGTCCGCGACGAAAGCGTTGACCGGCTCGTTGTAGATCATTTCCGGCGTGCCGATCTGCTGGATATAGCCCTGATTCATGACGACGATGGTGTCGGACATCGTAAGAGCCTCCTCCTGGTCGTGGGTCACGTAGACAAAAGTGATGCCGAGCTCATTTTTTAAACGGATCAGCTCGTACTGCATTTCCTGGCGCAGCTTTAAGTCGAGTGCGCCCAGCGGTTCGTCGAGCAGCAGGACCTTCGGCTCGTTTACGATCGCGCGCGCGATGGCGATACGCTGCTGCTGACCGCCGCTTAAGGAGTCGATGGAGCGGTGCTCAAAGCCCTCGAGATTGACGAGTTTTAAGGCGTAGCGGATCTTGTCCTCGATGTACGCCTTGCTCTTTTTCTTGATTTTCAGACCAAAGGCAATATTTTCCGCGATGGACATGTGCGGAAAGAGCGCGTATTTCTGGAAGACGGTATTTAAGTCGCGCATATTGGGCGGAAGCTGGGTAATATCCCTGTCGTCAAATATGACCTGACCCTTATCCGGCGTCTCGAATCCGCCAAGAATCCGCAGGGTCGTCGTCTTTCCGCAGCCGGACGGCCCGAGGAGCGTGATAAATTCATTCTCCCGGATATATAGATTCAGATCGTCCAGAATAACATTATTGCCGTAGGATTTCGTGATTCCTATGAGATTGATTAATTTTCGCTTCATATGGTAAGATTCCTTTCGTAACTGAATTTATATTGTATGTTATCTGCATAAAAAGTCAATACATTTTATTTTTATAAATTAAAAAAAAGTAGTTGCTTTTTTTGAAAATTACGGTATAATAAGTCAATGTGATGTTCCGTTGTTGAGACATCCATGAAGATGCCGATATGGCTCAGTTGGTAGAGCAACGCATTCGTAATGCGTAGGTCGTCGGTTCGAGTCCGACTATCGGCTTAATAAAAACTCTCAGTGTACGCTGGGAGATTTTTATTTTTAGGCTGGTTATAAGTATGGTTCATGAAATCCGGACAACTTATAACTTAGGTTTATTTAAGGGAGGATTCTATTATGAAGAAGAAAGTGATGAGTTTACTGCTCACAGCGGCAATGGCAGTCACCATGCTGGCAGGCTGCGGCAATTCCGACGAGGGAACAGCAGACGGCAATACTGCGGCTGCACCGGAGGCAGCAGCAGAGGCAGAGGGAACAGAGGCAGCGGCTTCTGACGAGAGCACAGACGGTTATGAGCTGGCGCTTGTAATCGACGTGGGAACGATTGACGACAAGTCCTTCAACCAGGGTTCCTGGGAGGGCATTCAAAGATATGCAGAGGAGAACGGTATTCCCTGCAAGTACTACAAGTCTGCTGAGGCTACGACAGACTCTTTCCAGGAGACGATCAGTCTGGCAATCGAGGGCGGCGCAAAGACCATTGTATGCCCGGGATTCTTATTTGAGGAGCCGATCTACAACATGCAGAACCAGTATCCGGATGTTCACTTTATCTTAGTAGACGGTGAGCCTCATGATGCAGATTACAACTATGAGACAGCAGACAACACGATGCCGATTCTGTATCAGGAGGATGAGGCAGGTTTCCTTGCAGGCTACGCAGCAGTCAAGGATGGCTACACAAAGCTCGGTTTCATGGGCGGTATGGCGCTTCCGGCAGTTATCCGTTACGGCTACGGATTCCTTGCAGGAGCAAACTATGCGGCTGAGGAAATGGGTATCTCCGGCGTAGAGGTTACTTACTATTACACAGGTTCCTTTGATGCAACACCGGAGGCGCAGACCATGGCAGCTTCCTGGTACAATGCAGGAACAGAGGTCATCTTTGCATGCGGCGGTTCTGTAGGTAACTCCGTAATGGCAGCAGCAGAGGCATCGAACGGCAAGGTCATCGGTGTTGACGTTGACCAGTCTTCTGAGTCCGCTACCGTTATCACATCCGCTATGAAGATGCTTTCCAACTCCGTATACGATGCAGTAAAGTCCGTATATGACGGTTCCTTCAAGGGCGGCGAGACTGCTGTATTCAATGCGGCGAATGACGGCGTTGGTCTTCCGATGGAGACATCCCAGTTTACGACCTTTACACAGGCAGATTACGATGCGATTTTCGGACAGATTGTTTCCGGCGAGATCACAATCGATAATGATTATGAGAAAGAGATTTCTGATCTCACTCTGCCGAACATTACCGTTACAGAGGTTCAGTAAATAAAACGGGAATCGGTAAAGTTTTTTAGCAGTAATTGATAGAAAAAGCGAAGGGGTGCTTGTGAAAGCACCCCTTTTATTGTAAAATAGTACTTGGTTTAATAAGGCGAAATGTGCTAACCGAAGAGGAGTTTTTGCGGATAGCAGAAATGGAGACATGGATGGACTATATTATTGAAATGTTAGACATTACAAAGGAATTTCCGGGGATCATTGCCAACGATCACATCACGCTCCAGATCAAAAAGGGAGAGATTCACGCTCTTCTCGGAGAAAACGGCGCAGGGAAATCCACGCTGATGAGCGTACTGTTCGGTCTGTATCAGCCGGAGGGCGGATGCATTAAGGTAAGAGGAAAAGAAGTTAAGATCAATAATCCGCTGGATGCCAATGCACTGGGGATTGGTATGGTGCACCAGCATTTTAAATTGGTGCATAATTTTACAGTTCTTCAAAATATTGTGCTCGGAAATGAAGATACAAAGCACGGGCTTTTAGAGATGAAGGCGGCGAGAGAGAAGGTCATGGCGCTTAGCGAGCGCTATCATCTTGCGGTCGATCCTGACGCCCAGATTCAGGATATCACGGTCGGAATGCAGCAGAGGGTCGAGATTCTTAAGATGCTCTACCGCGACAATGATATTCTCATTTTCGACGAGCCGACTGCGGTATTGACGCCGCAGGAAATCGACGAGCTGATGAATATTATGAAGGAGCTTGTAAGCGAGGGCAAATCCATCATATTTATCACCCATAAGCTGAACGAGATCAAGGCGGTTGCAGACCGGTGTTCGGTTCTCCGCCGCGGAAAATATATCGGAACGGTGGACGTGGCGGAGACGGACAAGCAGGCGCTTTCCGAGATGATGGTCGGTCACAAGGTCAATCTGACCGTAGACAAGGAAGCGGCAAAGCCGGGCGAAGTCGTGCTGTCCGTGGAGGGTCTGACGGTTAAGGATAAGAAGCAGGGTCACACCAAGGATATCATTAAGAATGTCTCATTTGAGGTGCGGGAAGGCGAGATTGTCTGTATCGCAGGAATCGACGGCAACGGACAGACGGAGTTAGTCGAGGCGGTCACGGGAATGATCCACGCAGACGAGGGAAGCATCCGCGTAAAGGGCGAGGATGTGACGAAGAAGTCCATCCGCTACCGCAATACGCATGGGATGTCCCATATACCGGAGGACCGTCACAAACACGGTCTGGTACTGGACTATTCCCTCGAGGAGAATCTTGTACTGCAGGATTATTTTGAGAAGCGTTTCCAGAATCACGGCTTCATCCGCAGGGACGCGGTGAACGCTTATGCGAATGAGCTTATTGAGAAGTTTGATATCAGAAGCGGTCAGGGCGCAGTCACAAAGGCGCGCAGTATGTCGGGCGGCAATCAGCAGAAGGCGATTATCGCGCGTGAGCTGTCAAAGAATCCGAAGATCCTCGTGGCGGTACAGCCGACGCGCGGACTGGACGTCGGCGCGATCGAGTTCATCCACAGCCAGATCGTCAAGGAGCGGGACGCCGGCGCAGGCGTGCTTCTCGTATCGCTGGAACTGGATGAGGTCATGAATTTAAGCGACCGTATTCTTGTCATTTATGAGGGCGAGATCGTGGCGGATCTTGATCCGAAGGAGACGACGGTACAGGAACTGGGGCTTTACATGGCAGGCTCGAAGAAGCAGGAGGGAAGATAAGATGAAAAAGAAGATAGACAGTATAGGGTTTATGTCCTCGCTGTTCGCGATTATCGTCGGACTTCTTGTCGGCTTTGTGATTCTGCTCGTCAGCAATCCGGCGGATGCGGGAGCGGGCTTTGTCACGATTCTTACAGGACCTCTGACACATGGCAGCAAGGGTGTGGGACAGGTTTTCTACTATGCGACGCCGATTATTTTAACAGGCCTTTCGGTGGGCTTTGCATTTAAGACAGGACTTTTTAACATCGGTGCGTCGGGACAGTTCATTGTCGGCGCATTTGCAGCGGTCGTCGTCGGTATCAAGGGTGAGGCGTTTGGCAGCGCACAGTGGGTCGTTGCACTGCTTGCGGCGGTGCTGGCAGGAGCCGTCTGGGGCGCGATTCCGGGTCTTGTGAAGGCGTATTTTAATGTCAACGAGGTAATCGCCTGTATCATGACGAACTATATCGGGATGTATCTGGTCAACTATCTTGTCTCCACGAACAAGGACCTATATGACAAGATCCACAACTATTCCAAGAGTGTTGCAAACACTGCAAATATCCCGAAAATGGGACTGGATAAAGTGTTTGAGGGTTCGAGCGTGAACGGCGGATTTTTCATTGCAGTAATTACGGCGGTTGTGATCTTCATTCTGTTAGAGAAGACGACCTTTGGATATGAGTTAAAGGCGGCAGGCTTTAACAAGGATGCGAGCAAGTATGCAGGAATGAACGAGAAGCGCAATATCATTCTCTCGATGGCAATCGCGGGCGCACTTTCCGGTATGGCGGGAGCGCTGCTTTATCTGGCAGGTTCGGGAAAGCATATCGAGATCGTGGATTCTCTTGCGGCAGAGGGCTTTACCGGTATTTCGGTCGCGCTGCTGGGACTTTCCAATCCGATCGGCGTGCTGCTTGCGGGTATTTTTATCGCCTACATCACGGCGGGCGGCTTCTATCTGCAGTTACTTAATTTCTCGACGGAGATTATTGATATTATCATTGCGGTCATCATCTATTTCTCGGCGTTCTCGCTGTTTGTGCGCGTGTTCATCACGCAGCTTAAGAAGCGCCGTGAGGAGAAGCAGGAAGGAGGTAAAAAATAATGGATACGCTATTTCTGATATTTCAGCAGACAATGTTTTTTACAATTCCGCTGCTTTTGGTTGCGCTCGGCGGTATGTTTTCCGAGCGTTCCGGTATCATCAACATTGCGCTTGAGGGTATCATGATCATGGGGGCGTTCACCAGTATTCTTTTTATCAGTCTGACACAGGATAAGCTGAGTGGACAGCTCCAGTTGTTCCTTGCCATTCTGATCGCTGCGGGAACGGGAATCCTCTTTTCACTGTTCCACGCGTTCGCATCCATCAACATGAAGGCAGATCAGACCATCAGCGGTACAGCGCTTAATATGTTCGCGCCCGCGTTTGCAATCTTCGTTGCGAGACGCGTTGGAGGAACACAGCAGGTGCAGTTTGCCAATACCTTCCGTATTGATTCTGTTCCGGTACTCGGCGATATTCCGGTGATTGGACCGCTGTTTTTTAAGAATACCTATATCACGACCTATATCGGGTTTGCGATTCTGGTTCTTTCGGTGATTGTAGTCTATCACACGCGCTTTGGCCTGAGGCTCCGGGCGTGCGGCGAGCATCCGCAGGCGGCGGATTCCGTCGGAATCAATGTCTACAAGATGCAGTATGCGGGCGTTATCATTTCCGGTGCGCTCGGCGGTCTTGGCGGTCTTGTATTTGTTGTTCCGACCTCGACGAACTTCAATGCGACGGTAGCCGGATATGGTTTCCTTGCGCTTGCCGTACTGATTTTCGGACAGTGGCATCCGGTGAAGATTCTCGGGGCGGCGTTCTTCTTCGGACTGATGAAGACGATAGCGGCGTCGTATTCAGCGATTCCGTTCCTTTCGACAATCGGAATCCCGAGCTATATCTACAAGATGATTCCGTATATTGCAACATTGATTGTACTGATTTTTACATCGAAAAATTCACAGGCGCCGAGAGCCGAGGGAATCCCGTATGATAAGGGAGCACGCTGACGTTCCGGCTGTTTGAAAAAGCTTATATGTATAAAGGAGATTTCTATGATTCAGGCAAAATATTTTGACCATACAATTCTAAAGGCGGAGGCAACCGAGGCGCAGGTCGCAAAGATCTGTGAGGAAGCGCTTGCAAATGATTTCGCGTCGGTATGCGTCAATCAGTATTATACGAAGTTTGTCGCAGAAAAGCTGAAGGGCTCTGACGTGAAGGTGTGTACCGTAGTCGGCTTCCCGCTTGGCATGTCGGACACGGGAGTGAAGACGTTCGAGACGAAGACTGCGATTGAGGACGGCGCACAGGAAATCGATATGGTAATCAATGTCGGCGCGCTTAAGGACAAGAAGTATGATTATGTCTTAAATGAGATCAGAACCTTAAAGGAGACATGCGGCAGCGACATCCTGCTCAAGGTCATCATCGAGACCTGTCTTCTCACAGAGGAGGAGAAGGTCAAAGCGTGCGAACTGGCGAAGGAAGCGGGAGCAGACTTTGTAAAGACCTCTACCGGATTTTCCACAGGCGGCGCAAAGGCGGAGGACGTTGCGCTGATGCGAAGGACAGTCGGGGAAGAGATGGGCGTGAAGGCGTCCGGCGGGATTCATACGGCAGAGGAAGCACAGGCGATGATCGACGCCGGGGCGAGCCGTCTTGGAACAAGTGCAACACTTGCAATCATTGGAAAGTGATGTGGTCTGACGATAGAGGAGCGGCATATGGATACGATATTGATAGGAATTGCAGGCGGAACGGGAAGCGGAAAGACGACGCTTGCCAACAGGCTGATTGACAGCTTCGGCGATGACGAGGTGAGCGTTCTGCGCCACGACAATTATTATAAGCGCCATGATGAGATGGATTATGAGGAGCGGAGCAGGTTAAATTACGACCATCCCGACGCGTTTGATACGGAGCTTTTATGCGAGCACATTAAGGCGCTTAAGGCGGGAAGCTCCGTGCTTATGCCGGTCTATGATTATTCGGTACATAACCGTTCAGAGGAAACGATTCTGGTAAAGCCGGCGCCTGTGATCGTGCTGGAGGGAATCCTGATCTTTGCAGAACCGAAGCTCTGTGACCTTATGGACATCAAGGTATTTGTGGACACGGATGCGGATGTGCGTATTCTCCGCAGAATCGTGCGGGACGTCAAGAACCGCGAGCGTTCCTTAGACAGTGTCATCTGCCAGTATTTAACGACGGTAAAGCCGATGCACGAGCAGTTCGTGGAGCCGAGCAAGCGGCGCGCGGACATCATCATACCGGAGGGCGGCGAGAATCTCGTTGCGCTTGATATGCTGATTGAGCGGGTGCGAAAGCATCTTGGCGGAAGTGGAAAGTAAGAGAATCGTTGGCTGTGCGAAATGGTATCGCATCTGCGCAGCATTTTCCGTATAGGAAATAAAACTGCCGTATTCCATTCTTCTTTGGAATACGGCAGTTTTTTGCGGGGCAGCTTTTTCAGCGCAACAGCTCTTTTGGAACGCAGCGCGCCATTTCGTTGTAGGCGGTGCTGCTTGGATGTAAGTGATCACCGCTGTCAAAGCCGTTTTTAAAGGCACGGGGATTCGCGGGATCGCGCAGCGCCGCATCGAAGTCGATACAGCCGTCGGCGTCCTTCGTGTGGCGCATCCACTCGTTTACTTCATGCCGCAGCTCTTCGCGGAACGGCGCGTAGGTGCGCCAGCCCTCGATGGGAAGGAGCGTGCCGAGATAGACCTGTTTATCAAGCTTTCTTGCCTCCTCAATATACCATTTCAGACCATCGATCAATTCGGCGGCGGTCGGCAGATCGCTCATCGGACGGAACTGGTTCTGCTCGACGCCGACGGGATGGATGATATCGTTGATTCCCTGCTGGATAATGACGGTATCCGCCCCTGCGGTCGGTATCTCGTGGCGGAAACGGTTCTCGCCCTTTAGACCGTAGGAATCGTAGGTGATGCAGTCATACTGACGGAGTACCCTTGTGCCGCTCGCAGCGCGCCGGATGACCGAGGTGTGGGAAAAGCCTTCCCCGCGCAGACGCAGTGTCAGATAGTCCGGCCATGCCTGTGCAGTGATGGAATCTCCGTAGCAGATGAGGGCGCGGCAGTCTGTGTCCGTTAAAATGTCGATATTGCTCAGAAAATAGAACCAGCTTGTCGTCTTCGTGGTGAGGGGAGGCAATGCTTCTTCTGACGTGACGTTGCCGAAGGAGAAATAGCCCTTTGACAGCGGTCCGGTAATCATCACGGCAGACTGCATCGCAGTGAAATCTGAAAAATAGATGCTGACAGCAAGCGTTGCGCCGCTCTTTACCGGAAAATCAACCGCGTCGCTCACAACCGTTTCACCGGGGGCAAGCGTCACGTCCGTTTTTCCCTGAAAGGTGATGGCACGGCTGGTGTGCGGTGCGAGCGGACAGGAGAGCGGCATGGAAGCGGTCAGATCGGCGGAGGAGAGGGCGACCGTGGCTTCTGCAATCGTCACAGCCTCCTTTCCACAGTAATTGTCGAAGGTGAAGCGGAGCTGACTTCCGGAAAACGGCGCGTAGACCGGATAGCGGAGAGTGATATCCTTTGCGTAGCCCTCAGGATGATGTTCAGCAATCGACATTGCATTTCCCCACATGGAGACCCATTTTGTATCGTTCATAATATATCATTCCTTTTCCTGTAATCAATTTGCCGGATGTGTGAGATATCCGCAGCATTCCCATGTATTATATACGATATCGGGCTGATTTTCCAGCAGCATTATTCCGACAGCGCTATCGTGTAGAAAGAACTTGTCCTTTTACGGAATAATTGCTATAATGACAGAGTCGGAAATTTATGACAGTTTTTGATGTCGGAAAAGAGAGGAAGGAACTATGAGAGAGACGGAGAACAAGAACATGCTGGTTCTGTTCGGAGTCATTGTCGCGGCATTGCTCGTGATATTGATTTCCATTCTGGGATTCGATATGCCGGTTGTCCCGGTCTGTGTCATTGTTTTGATAGAGGCGGCGCTTGCTGTGTGCCTGCATGACGTGCCGATCTGGCTGCATGGTCTGGTAGTGCTCGTGCAGATTGTGGCGGGTATTCTGTGCCACAACATCATTTTCGTCGTGATGTGTGTGGTAATCTATCTGCTTGGAATTTTGACACTTGGAGTAATAAAGAATTAAGAACGGGGATTTTGAGGGGACTTTTATGAAGCGCGATGCACTTGATAAAAGTCCCTTTTCTTTCGCCGGGGTGCAAGGCGTTTCCCCCCGGCAGAACAAAAATCCCTGCCGGACAGAGGCGCAGGGAATATGTCATGAGGAGGAAAGAAATGTTAGACAGACTTTTTCTGGAAATGATCGCTTATTACAGCGGTGATCCGAAAAGGATCGGACATTTTACGAAGGTGCACAGCTACGCGAAGCTGATCGGGGAACAGGAGGGCTTATCTGCGGAGGAGCTTTTTATTCTTGAGGCGGCTGCGTACACGCACGATATCGGCATCAAGCCTGCCGAGGAAAAGTACGGAAGCTGTGCGGGAAAATTGCAGGAGGAGGAAGGACCTGCGGTCGCAAGGGAAATGTTAGGGAGGCTGGGCTTTGATGCGAAGGTGACGGAGCGCGTCTGCTATCTGATCGGGCATCATCATACCTACAGCAATATCGACGGAATAGATTATCAGATTCTTGTGGAAGCGGATTTTCTGGTGAATCTCTATGAGGATGGAACGCCGGACGGGAAGGGCGGATTCCTGCCGGACGAAAAAGCGGTGCGGACGGCTTATGAGCGTATTTTCTGGACGGAGACAGGAAAGAGAATCTGCGCGCAGATGTTTTGGGGCAATGCGGCGCAGGCGGAAAGCATAGATACGGAAATGAGATAAAACAAGACTACAAAAACCTGCATGGAGGAAACGATGGAGCGTTATAAGGAAAAAGAAAAGGTTTTAGTATTTGCATCAAGAGAAATCTGTTATATGTCGAGCAATTTTTTTGCAAACCAGATCGGGGCGGCGTTCGAGGAGCTTGGCTTTGCGGCGGAGATCTGCGAATTATCCAAAGGAGACGATCTCGATGAGAAGCTGGAACCTTATATCGGCGGAAAGTACCGTCTGATTCTTGATTTTAATTCCATGCTGCCGCGCATGGAGACAGAAGACGGCGTTCCTTATCTGGATAAGCTTTGTGGACCGTTTTTTGATTATATTCTCGATCACCCGCTGTTTCACTACAACGGACTGACATGTGGGGCGAAAAATCTGCACGCCATTGTGTTAGACGAGGCGCAGAAGCAGTATGTAAAGGAGTATTATCCGGGGGTATCAGACGTTCATATGCTGCCGCTCGGCGCGACAAAGGCGCTCTATGACGGTGAGAAGGAAGCGGAATGCCGTATTCTTTTTCCGGGGACATATGACTCCCCGGATGCGGTCTATGAGCTTGTGAAAGCTTCGCCGGAGCCGCTGCGGGGAATGATGAAGGCTCTGATCGAGCGAAGGGTGAGCGAGCCGCTTCTTCCGATGGAAGAGGCGTTCCGGCAATATCTGTTCGAACAGGGTATGGAGCTGTCCGTCGGGCAGTTCGCGTTGTTCATGAACAGCATGTACCCGGTGGATGCGTATGTCAGGGACTATTTCAGGAAAGCGGCGCTCGATGAGCTGCTGGCACGAAGGCTTCCGGTCACAGTCATCGGTGAGGGCTGGGAGAAGTACAAAGGAGCGGAGGAGAGCAGCCTGAAGCGGGAGCGCGCCGTGCCGTTTGCGCTCTCTTTCGAGCGCATTGCCAAGGCGCATGTGCTCTTAAACGTCTCCCCGATTTTCAACCGTGGGATGCATGACCGGATTCCGGCGGGGATGGCGAATCACACGGTCGTGCTCACGGATGAGAACCCATGGCTTGCGGAACAATTTGCGGATGGCGGGGACATGGCGTTTTATTCTCTGGAGAAGATGGACACGCTGGCAGATGCGGCGGAACGCTTGCTGGGCGACCCTGCGCTGCGCGGGCGGATTGCGGAGAACGCCTACAGGACATACGAAGCGGGGCATACGTGGAAGTGCCGGGCAGAGGCGATCTTAAAAATGGCGGATGCGGTTCGTTAAGGTAACAGTTCAGCCGGATGGCTGAACTGTTACTCGTTAAGCCATATTTTTTTAAAAGTGATTGACAAATATATCGGGCGACGATATAATAAAAATACGATATATCACTTGACGATATATCGCGAGGCGAATGAAGGAGGAGAGCCGATTAATGGACAAAAATATTCCATTAACAGAAGCCGTGTTTTACATCCTGCTGGCGGTGAGAACACCGAATCACGGTTACGGGATCATTCAGGAAGTGGAGCGTCTTACAGACGGCAGGGTCACATTGGGAGCCGGAACCTTATACGGCGCGATCCAGACATTGGAGAAGAAGAACTGGATTCGTGTCTACAGTGTTGATACCGAGTCCCGTAAGAAAAAGGAATATGTAATCACAGCGTTGGGACGTGAGGTTTTTGAGGAAGAGAGAGCACGGTTGGAGGAATTATTAAAGAACGCAGAATTGATGGAGGAGATGAAAGAAAATGATTAAATTTCGACTTTACTTAGATAAGGATGCAGAGACAGAATGGCTGAATCAGATGGCGGCGGAGGGCTTTGCCATGACCGGATTTTGTGCAGGGTTTTACCGTTTTGAACGCTGCGAGCCGGGAAAATATATCTATCAGGTGGATTTCGGCGACCGATTTTTTGCTGTCAGTGAGGATTACCGGGAATTTATGGAGGAGACCGGAGCCGATATCGTTTGTAACTGGGGGTACTGGGTGATTCTTCGCAGGCTGGCGGAGAAAGGAAAGTTCGAGCTTTACACGGACGTGGATTCGAGTATCGAACACTATACAAAAATACGAAAGATGTTCAAGGTCGTGACTGTTTTTGAACTGATCTGTTTCTTTATAGAGGTGTTCGGCGCGGTAAATGGAAACCGCATGGCGTTTGCATTCGCATTTCTGCTTGGAGCGATTCTGCTTGCGCTTGTGAATCAGGTCTTTAAAATGAATGATATGATTGCAAAGCTTAAGGAGCGCAAGGGCGAGGCGGTTTCCGGAAAATACAGGCAGATGTCGGCGCTGGTGCCGTGCGGCTTATTGCTAAATAGCTGTGCGCTCATTCTGGAGGAAACGATTCATCCGACGGCAAAGATGGCGACACAGATTGTGGCGATTATTTTGATGCTGATTGGAATTTACCGGACAGCGCGGTATCAGAGTAAGCATTGAAGTAAGGACGGATAACGACAAAAGCCGAAACGAAGAGAATGGATGAACATACGGATGAACATAGAATACATAGAAGAATAGAGAGCGTTTTAGCGGGGAAGGGTTGCACTTCCCCGCTTCTTCGTGTAAAATAGCAGAAACGTCTGAATTTTTATACATGGATAGAAATGGAGAGGAAAGCGCATTTCATGAAACAGAATTACCAGAAGATGTTGGACGATACGATTGCGCAGATTACGGCGCAGGGAATTGCGCCGACGCTGCTTTTGCATAGCTGTTGCGCGCCGTGCAGTTCGTATTGCCTGGAATATTTGTCCGATTATTTTCAGATTACGGTATTTTATTATAACCCGAATATTTACCCGGAGGAAGAATATTGGAAGCGCGTCAACGAGCAGCAGCATTTCATTGAGCGGCTTCCGGCGAAGCATCCGATCCGGTTCGTGGAAGGAATATATGATAAGGAGCGCTTCTATGAGATGGCAAAGGGGCTTGAGGAGGTAAGAGAGGGCGGCGAGCGCTGTTTCCGCTGTTATGAGTTAAGGCTTCGGGAGTCGGCAGAGCTGGCGCGCCGGATGGGGATGGATTATTTTACGACGACGCTTTCCATCAGCCCGCTCAAGAATGCAGAAAAGCTCAATGAAATCGGGGAACAGCTTGCCAGAGAATACGGCGTGCGCTATCTTCATTCAGACTTTAAGAAGAAGAACGGGTACAAGCGGTCGGTGGAGCTCTCCGAAGAATATGGGATGTACCGTCAATATTATTGCGGTTGTGTATTTTCAAAGCGGCAGCGGGATGAGGAAATTGCTGCGAAAGAAGGGCGTAGTCATGAATAAACAAGAGAGTATATGATTATCAGACTATGGCGTTGTGTAACAGGTAATCTTCCGGTTTATCTGTAAGCGGAACAGAACTTAAAATCGGAGTTTACAAAGGAGGGGGTTACAATGAAAAAAATCGGATTAGGTATTGCAATATTACTCTTTGCTATCGTAATTTCTCTTTGTTCATCAGGAATGGAGCCGCTCTCTATTGGAATTGGAATTGTAGGATTGATTTTTTCAATCATAGGATTTATGGAACGTAAGTAAAATAAATTCCGGTTTAGCGGGGAGTTAAAGACAGCGAAAAATTCGGGTTTGTAGGGCTACGAGCATAGCCAAGACTGACGCAATCAACTGCGTCGCGCGCTTGCGCGTGTAAGCAGTTAATTGTGGCAGGATTGATTCTGCGACAGCAGAACATGAGCATGAAGAGGAGCGGAATGCGAATGGGCGATGCGAGTAGCCTGTAGGGATGATGTAGATGGAATATATATTTGATGATGTTCTTGAAATAAAGAATGGGAAAAATCAAAAAGCAGTAGAAAATCCAGAAGGGCAGTATCCGATATATGGCAGTGGTGGAATAATGGGTTATGCAAACGATTATATATGTGAAGCAGACACAGTTATTATTGGGCGAAAAGGTAGTATAAATAATCCTATTTTTGTAGCAGAACCATTTTGGAATGTTGACACTGCATTTGGACTGTCTGCAAGGAGAGAGATTTTATTGCCCCAATATTTGTTCTATTTTTGTAGAAAATATGATTTTGAAAAGCTAAATAAAACTGTTACAATACCGAGCTTAACCAAGTCAGATTTACTGAAAATCAAGATAGATTTGCCGAGTAAAGAGGAACAGCAAAACGTAGTAAATAAGCTTACAAAAATAGAAAAAGTGATTGATTTTCGTAGAAAAGAATTATCAGCATTAGACGATCTCATTAAAGCCCGATTTGTCGAGCTCTTTGGCGACCCATTGAGTAATTCTTTAGGATTAGAAACTAAGCCAATGACAGAAGTCTGTGAGATTATTGATGGAGATAGAGGAAAAAATTATCCTACAGCTGATGAGTTTACAGATGAAGGATATTGCCTATTTTTAAATGCTAAAAATGTTACTGCTTCTGGATTTAATTTTGATACTTGTATGTTTGTATCAAAGGAAAAAGATGAAGTTTTGCGTAAAGGCAAGCTTTCGAGAGGAGATGTTGTTCTTACAACAAGAGGAACATTGGGAAATCTGGCATTTTATACGGATGATATACCATTTGAACATGTAAGAATTAATTCGGGAATGGTAATTCTTAGGATGAAGCATGAAGTTGTGAACGAGGTCTATTTTATAGAGCAATTTAAGATGCAGCTTGCGGATATAAAGGAAAAGATTGCCAGTGGTTCTGCACAGCCACAGCTTCCTATATCTACAATGAATAAGATACAAATTCTTATTCCAGATATTGAGATACAGAAGCAGTTTGCGGAATTCGTCCACCAAGTCGACAAATCAAAAGTTGTGGTACAGAAGGCATTGTCTGAAACGCAAATGTTATTTGATTCATTAATGCAAAAATATTTTGGATAGTAGATGAAAAAGAAGAGGTCTAGTATCAGTAGTGTAAGTATTTTATTTAGAATGTTTGGAAGTGTGAGGTGAATGAGTATGGCAATCATGACAGTATATCATGGAGGATATCAGCCGGTTCCTGTACCGGAAATTCGCATAGGGCGGAATACAAAAGACTTTGGTACCGGATTTTATTGTACGGTTATCAAGGAGCAGGCACAGAGATGGGCAAAGCGCTATAATACGAAAATTGTATCAATTTATGATGTAAAATTCAGTTCCTCTCTAAAAATAAAAGAGTTTAAAGAAATGACAGATGAGTGGCTTGATTTTATTGTTGATTGCAGGAGTGGAAAACCGCATATGTATGATATCGTGATTGGTGCAATGGCAGACGACCAGATTTATAATTACATTTCGGATTATGTGGAAGGAATTATCACAAGGGAACAGTTTTGGACGTTAGCAAAATTCAAATATCCAACGCATCAAATCAATTTCTGTACAAATGCAGCATTGAAATGTTTGGAGTATCGGGGCTATGAGGAGGTTGAAAAGTAATGCAGCAGGTGGCAAGAGAAGCACCAAAAGATAATGACTTGTTTTACACATGCAGTCTGATTGATTATATTGCAAGAAAAACGAAAAATACCCGTTCCGATGTGGTTAATAAGCTTGGAAAAGAAAGACTTGAAAAGATCTATGATTTAGCAGATGTATACCATTGTGATAATGTGGAGCGGGTAAGTGATGATTTCATAGAGGAAGCCAGAATTGAGAGCGGGAATTATGATAATGTGGGACAGTGCCGTTACAGCATCCCGTCCTACTGGGATATTGGGAAGGTATATAAGCGTCTGATCAAGCAGGTATGCGAGAACGACAATATCAGCGTAATAGATGCGTTGCTTAAAGTTTATAATTCTTTTATCAGCCCAAAGATAGATGACTATAACAGCAGCGTGTATTATGAAAATCCTTCTTATATATACGAATGTTATAGAGAAAATCAAATACTTTAGCAATGAAAGCGGGGGAGGATGTTGGTACAGAAAGGAAAGTACCAGCATGGAAGAAAGATTAGTCGATATTTTAAATGAAATGGCAGATTACCTGAGTATATCACAAATGAAAAAATTGCAGGAAGTTCTGATACGCAATTTTGAAAAGGGAGATGCGAAAAAAGAACAGATTCCGAACGCTGATTATTTGAAAATGTTTATTGATGCCAAGAAAATAGAGGGCTGCTCGGAACGGACTGTGCGATATTATCAGGTGACGGTCGAACATTTGCTAAAAACGATTGATGTTCCTATACGAAAAATAACAACAGATGAAATCAGAGGATACCTTGCTGCTTACCAGAAAATAAATAATTGCAGTAAGGTTACGGTCGACAACATCAGACGCAATATTTCAAGTTTCTTTTCATGGCTTGAAGAGGAAGATTATATACTAAAAAGCCCAATGCGGCGTATTCATAAAATCAAGACCAAACAGGCTGTAAAAGAAACGATATCTGATGAAGTGATTGAAAAGTTGAGAGATAACTGCAGATGTTCCAGGGACTTAGCTATGATAGATCTGCTTTATTCAACAGGAATACGAGTTGGAGAATTAGTGAATCTGAATATTTCTGATATTGATTTTGAGGAAAGAGAATGTGTTGTTTTTGGAAAAGGAGATAAGGAACGGAAAGTATATTTTGATGCAAAGGCAAAACTCCATTTACAGAAGTACATACAGGAACGAGTGGATGATAATCCGGCACTGTTTGTTACGCTTGATGCACCGTATGAGAGACTTAAGATAAGTGGTGTTGAGATTCGAATGCGGCAGTTGGGAAGGAAAATCAATACGGAGAGAATACATCCTCATAAATTTCGAAGAACAATGGCAACAAGAGCTATTGATAAGGGAATGCCAATTGAGCAGGTGCAGAAAATACTTGGTCATTCCCAAATTGATACCACGATGCAATATGCAATTGTCAACCAGAATAATGTCAAGAATTCCCACAGAAAGTACATAGCATAAGATTTTGCAGATTCGAATTTGTGGGGGAGAAGCATAAATGATTTTTAAATATTGTGCAGACTGTGGTCATAAGTTGGAAGATATTAAATGTGGGGATGATGATTGTAAAATTTGTCCATCCTGTAAAATAATATATGGGAGCAGTCCTTTTCCTGTTGTTGAAGTATTAGTGGTAAATGAATATAATGAAATACTACTATTAAAACAGAATTATATTTCAGAAACTAAATGGACGGTTGTATCTGGCTATATGATAGACGGAGAGACAATAGAAGATGCTGTAGCACGTGAAGTAAAGGAAGAAACGGGACAAACTGTTACAAGCTGTGAGTATATATCTAGTTATTACTTTGCACCCCGGCAGCTTATTATGATTGGATTTATCGCATACGTAAATAAAACACAATTCACGCATTCTGATGAAGTAGATGATATTAAATGGTATAAAATAGATGAAGTAAATGATGTCATAGCTCGCGAGAATAATTGTTCTGGAATGCATTTTGATAAATGCAGAGAATTTTTATAAATTCCCGTTTTCCGGAGAGATGGAAGAAGTGTTTTTGATATATTAACATAGAGAAAATAGAAAGAGAGGATTCATATTATGGCACAGTTATGGGGAGGACGCTTTACGAAGGAGACAGATCAGCTTGTCTATAATTTTAACGCGTCCATTACATTTGACCAGAAGTTCTACAAGCAGGACATCGAGGGGAGCATTGCACATGTGACAATGCTTGGAAAGCAGGGGATTCTCACAGAGGAAGAGATGCAGGCGATTATTAAGTGCTTAAAGGAAATTCTGAGCGATGTCGAGGAAGGCCGTCTTGCGATTACGAACGAGTACGAGGACATTCACAGTTTTGTCGAGGCGAATCTCATCGACCGTCTCGGAGATACGGGAAAGAAACTTCATACGGGACGAAGCCGCAACGATCAGGTGGCGCTCGATATGCGCCTTTACACCAGACAGGAAGTGCTTCATACCGATGCGCTTTTAAAGGAACTGCTTGCGACGATTTTACATATTATGGAAGAGAACACGGAAACAATTATGCCGGGCTTTACGCATCTGCAGAAGGCGCAGCCGATTACACTGGCGCATCATATGGGCGCGTATTTTGAGATGTTCAAGCGCGACCGCCTGCGCCTGCATGATATTTATGAGAGGATGAATTACTGTCCCCTCGGTTCTGGTGCGCTTGCCGGGACGACCTATCCGCTCGACCGCGATTACACGGCAGAGCTTATGGGCTTTTACGGACCGACGCTAAACAGTATGGACGGCGTGTCCGACCGCGATTATCTGATTGAGTTCTTATCTGCGTGCGCGACAATTATGATGCATTTGTCGCGTTTCTCTGAGGAGGTCATCATCTGGAACTCCAACGAGTATCAGTTCGTGGAAATCGACGACGCCTACAGCACCGGAAGCAGTATCATGCCGCAGAAGAAGAACCCGGATATCGCGGAGCTTGTGCGCGGCAAGACAGGGCGTGTCTACGGCGCGCTGATGTCGCTGCTCACCACAATGAAGGGAATCCCGCTTGCATACAATAAGGATATGCAGGAGGACAAGGAACTTTCCTTTGACGCGATGGACACGGTCAAGGGATGTATTGCGCTCTTTAACGGAATGCTTGCGACGATGAAGTTCAATAAGGAGCGGATGCGCGCGTCAGCCAACGGCGGCTTTACAAATGCGACGGACGCGGCGGATTACCTTGTAAATCACGGCGTGCCGTTTCGGGATGCGCACGGGATTGTCGGTCAGATCGTGCTCTATTGCATCGACAAGGGCATTGCAATTGACGATATGAGCCTTGAAGAGTTAAAGGCGATTAGTCCGGTGTTCGAAGAGGATATCTATGAGGCAATTTCCATGGAGACCTGTGTGAACAAGCGTCTGACCGTGGGCGCGCCGGGCAAAGAGGCGATGGAAAAGGTGATTGCGGCGGAGAAGGAATATCTTATGCAATAGGAAATTGCGTCCTATTGTTTTCGAATAATGGAGCCCGCTTTCACAGGGTAACGTGCTATTGTGAGAAATGTACAAGAAACGACAAAAAATGACGTGAACTTTTACGAAATAGGCATTGCTTTTTTTACGAAAATAGCATAATATATTCACTATGACGACACTTGTTCGCCGCAGACGGACACGACGGCGGCAGGGTCAGAGAGAAGAGAGATACATAGACGGTGAAGAGATGTATCGCATCAAAAAAGATAAGGGAGATTGGAGAAATCATGAGCGAAAAGTTAAAGGTTGGTATTCTGGGCGGAACAGGTATGGTAGGACAGAGATTTATCTCGCTGTTGGAGAATCATCCGTGGTTTGAGGTGACAACGATTGCGGCAAGCCCGAGAAGCGCCGGCAAGACTTATGAGGAGGCAGTCGGAGACCGCTGGAAGATGGACACTCCGATGCCGGAGGCAGTAAAGAAAATCGTAGTCATGAATGTAAACGAGGTGGAGAAGGTAGCATCCGAGGTGGATTTCGTGTTCTCTGCAGTCGATATGACAAAGGAAGAAATCAAGAAGATCGAGGAGGCATACGCTAAGACTGAGACCCCGGTTGTTTCCAACAACAGCGCACACCGCTGGACGCCGGACGTGCCGATGGTGATTCCTGAGGTAAACCCGGAGCATATGGAGGTCATCAAGTACCAGAAGGAGCGTCTTGGCACAAAGCGCGGTTTCGTTGCAGTAAAGCCGAATTGCTCGATCCAGTCCTACGCGCCGGTTCTTACGGCATGGAAGGAGTTCGAGCCGTACGAGGTCGTTGTGACGACCTATCAGGCGATTTCCGGCGCAGGCAAGACCTTTAAGGACTGGCCGGAGATGGTGGGAAATATCATCCCGTACATCGGCGGCGAGGAAGAGAAGTCCGAGAAGGAGCCGCTTCGTATCTGGGGTCATGTGGATGACGCGAAGAAGGAAATCGTTCCGGCAGAGTCTCCGGTGATTACCTGTCAGTGTATCCGCGTTCCGGTCTTAAACGGACATACCGCAGCCGTATTTGTAAAGTTTAAGAAGAATCCGACCAAGGAGCAGCTTCTTGACGCGTTAAAGAATTTCTCCGGCGTACCGCAGGAACTTGGGCTTCCGAGCGCACCGAAGCAGTTCATCCAGTATCTCGAGGAGGATAACCGTCCGCAGATCACGGAGGACGTCAACTACGAGCATGGCATGGGCGTATCTGTAGGACGTCTGAGAGAGGACACCGTCTACGACTGGAAGTTCGTCGGTCTGTCCCACAACACTGTCCGCGGTGCGGCAGGCGGCGCGGTACTCTGCGCAGAGCTGTTAAAGGCACAGGGATATATCACAAAGAAATAAAGCGTGTATGATGTGAAAAAGCGCAGGCGGATAAATCGCCTGCGCTTTTTGCGGCTGAAATCTGTCCGATAATTGGAAGACAGCAAATGCTGTCACATGACATGTAAATCCATGAATACCAATGTAATTTCATTATCGTTTACTTTGCGGACAGAAAATATGGCTGTCAAATCACTCATCTTTCCGTTAAGAGGAACATTATCATAATGAATGACTGCAATCTCATCGCTGCCCGCCCAGGCATAGTCTGATGAAATGTCGATACTATTTATAATTTTATCCTTATCCGGATTTTCCAGAATGGATGTCACTTTATAATCAGCAGAACCAAATTCTTTTTCTGCTTCCTCTCTTGTATAACCCGGACAACCATAAGTATATACCGCCGATTCCAACAATTCCGGTGTCCAGTCCTGTTCATAATCTTCAACAACCGGAAACATTTCAAAGGCTTCCTTGTATTTTTCCTGTGCCAAAAGCTCATTCCACTCAATCACTAATTGCCGGATTTCTTCCTTGCTGGCTGTTATAGGTAAAGTCCTCATTGTATTTTCCCTTCCTGCCCCGATAAATTGTTTCGTTCAAAATCCTCGACAAATGGGAAGTTATTGACCAGATAGAGTACCCGCTAAACAGATCACTCTCGCATATTTATTTTCGGAATCTTCCATAACTTTGATTTTTTCCTGTTGAATAAAATGCTCGATTCGCCTTGCAAACCACCAGTCGCCCATACCTATCTGAAAATACCCAAGAATATCACCTATCAATCGTGCCTCTTTGATTGGCTTACATGTGAGTCTTTTCCATATCAAAAAATCATAAAAATCTTCTGGAACACTGGTAACTCTTCCGTTTATCACTGCTCTGAGAGGGCTGTTATCCTCCGTCAATTCTATCCAAAGCAGCGCATACATCCTCACTTCTTCTTTGGTTAGCATCCTTTCATGGGAGAGGAATCCTGCAAATTCCTCCGCCGAGACTTCGCCCCAGTTTCTGTAAGAAATAATACTCGTTTTCCTTACCACATGTTCTGGGAGTTTTACGATATGAACCTCATTTTTATAGTTTTGCAGTATCTGGCACAGATTGTAAAAACCACATCTGGAATATGGTGCATCACTGTACCATACCCGGATTGTCTCGCCATCTTCCAGATATTTCTTCAAACGCAATAATTCATTCGAATAAACTTCACCTGTCAGTCTCAATTCCTCATCTATTTCTGGATTTTTACCATATTGGTTTTGCGCGTACATGGAATAGATCAGATTTTTCCGGTACTGACTGTCTACAGGCTCTTTGATATTACCAATATCCAGCATGAAACCAAGACAGACGACTTCTTCTGCCGTTCCCTCCACCCATCCGGTAAAGGTTCCCTCTGGCAGTGTCTTTTTCCCCGCCATCCATACCGATGTCGGTCCGTTCACATGACCGACTATTACTGTACTTTTTGCGGCTTTCATGGATGCCGCTTCACTTTCTCCAAATAATACTTCAATCATATCTGTTTCCTCTGGAAATTCCGATTTGCCGTCCAAGTATATACATATATTTTAGCATATGATAAACCCCATTGCCATCTGTTTGATAAAAGGTTTTTCGCTTCCGGCAAAAAGCTATTGTATGCAGTCCCGCAGGCAGTGAAAGAAAAATATCCCGCCGATGCAGCGCCTGGCTTATTAGATTTACATGAATGTTAGACGCAAATCTAAAATATGACTTGAATATTAGATGATTATATGATATTTTCTATATAGTTAGACATGAATCTAAAAGATAAATTAGAAAAATATCTAACAAACGGAAGGAAACAGGTAGCGGAAATATTACCGGACCGGAACGGAGGGTATAATATGCAAGATAAGAATACTGTGAGAACAGCGACAGGAACAGAGGAAGAAACACAGATAAGAATAGCGGAAGCAAGACAGACAGGTAAAGCGGAAGAGGAAATTGCGGCAGGCAAAGAGACAAAGGAAAAGAAAATCGGCTACCGGGATATCCTGCGGCAGAAGGAGTTTGGCAAGCTGATGCTCGCAAGCGTGATTACGCGTTTTGGCGATTCGCTGGATGCAATCGCTTTTACGTGGCTGGTCTATCAGGTGACGGGGAGCGCGGCATGGTCGGGGCTTATTTTTGCCTTGAACCGTGTGCCGACTATTCTTTTACAGCCATTTACGGGCGCGGCGGTGGAGCGCAGGAATAAGAAATATATTATGGTGGCGGCGGACTTTATCCGTGGCGTCGTCGTCGCGCTGCTGGCGTGGTCTTATGTGGCGGGAACGATCAATCCGTGGATTATGGCAATATTTACCCTTGTCATATCGACGGTTGAGGCATTTGAGATGCCGGCGGCGACCGCGCTGATCCCGAAGCTATTAGATGCAGAGTATTATGAGTTCGGAATGTCCTTGAAATCGGTGGTATGCACGGTCGTGGAACTGATCGGAACAGGGCTTGCCGGAATCATCATCGGATGCTTTGGCGTGCAGGCGGCTATTTTAATCGACGCGGCGACCTTCTTCGGAGCGGCGTTCGTGGAACTGTTCCTAAAGGTGAAGGAAAACAACAGGAGAAAGAGCGGGAAAGAAGGTGTGCGGCAGTATTTTACAGATCTTAAGGATGGATTTTTGTACATGAAGGACAGACGCGTTGTGCGCAATTTCTGCCTGATGGCGCTTTTTGTCAATGCGATGCTTGTTCCGGTCAATTCCTTTGAATCGCCGCTCGTATCGGATGTGCTCGGCGAGGGGAGCGGACTTCTCAGTGCCATGGGAATCGCATTTGTGATCGGCAGCGGCATGGGAAGCTTTCTTTTCCCGTATTTGTCCGGGAAAATCAGCATACGGCGGATTATTCTGATAAACGGGCTGCTTCTGGCATTTTCCGAGGGCTTTCTCACGGCGGGCAGCCACTTTAAGGGGCAGACGATGATTGTCTATGCGATGACGTTTCTGGCGGCGTTTGGGATTGGGCTGACGGCGTCCGTGCTTTCCTCCCTGTTCAGTGTTCAGTTCTTAAAAAGTGTTGAGGAGGATTACCTTTCCAGAGAGGTAGCGCTTTTGAATGCGGGAGCGACGGCGGCAATGCCTGTTGCATCCTTTCTCCTTAGCTTTCTGGTAAAATTTATTTCGGTAAAAAATCTCTTTCTGATATGCAGCGCATTTTGTGGTATAATCTTTCTGTGCGTGTGGGCTTTCAGGATGCAGGTGGAGGAAGAACCTTTGGCAGCGGGGGAAGCGGCGCAGGACAAATAGGAAATGCAGGAGAAAACCGGATGGAAAACAGGGTCACGATTTGTGCAGAGATTGATTGGGTATTTGAGGGCTGTCAGCTTTTTCGTGGGCTGCTTTTAGAGCGCACGCTGGATGAATTTAAAGAGGCGGTCTTTGTAAAGTACGGTCTTGATACGGAATACAGCAGGAAATGTCTTTTGCTGCTGGAACAGATACAGGCAGGCGCAAAGGAAGTCTTTGCCGACGATATGCAGCAGATAGAGTATTATTTCAAAGAGTTTCTTTCAGACGCACCGCTGGTTGATTTTATATTGTGCCGCGATACAGATCCGGAGCGAAGCTGTGTTACGGTGGAAGGGCTTACGGCGCATTACGATGCGCTCACAGCGCAGCAGAGAGACGCCTTTTTCTATAAGGAAATGGCGCTGGGCGCAGAACCGGAAGCATTCCGGGAGGTCATCGGCTGTGAGAAAGAGGGCATCGTGGTTTCCGAGGCGGAGCGTATGCGAAGGATTTTGTGTGAAATCCGGAAGCTGGATCTTTCATTGGAGAAAAAGGCGGCACTTGAGGATGTCTATCTGAACCGGGACGCTTGTTTTCAGGAGATTGCCGCGCTGCTTGTGCGGGCGGTTGCTTTTTTGCAGGGATATGAGGCGCAGATGCGCGCACTCTGCGAGCCGTGGAGAGAATATTGGACGAAAGTTGTAGAAGAACGGCGTCTGGAAGAGGTAATGCAGCGTTTTAACGTGAAATGTGAGGAGGTAGAGAAGGGGGCGTATCTGTGTCCTTCCGTCTTGCAGTGCGCGTCGCTGTATATCACCATTGACGGCGGGGTGATCCCGCGAGGGAAGAGACTGCCCACGGCATGGCAGATCGGGCTGCTGCTGAACGAAGATTTTGGACCGCGCAGCGAAATGCAGGAGGAGTATCAGACGGAGTGGCTGCTAAAGAGCCTTAAGGCGCTTTCCGATAAGAGCAAATATGATATTCTGCTTTTTATAAAGGAAAAACCTTCCTATGGAAGCGAGATTGCAAAGCAATTTTCATTGACGACCGCGACCGTTTCCCACCATATGAATAAGCTGCTGGGACTTGGGCTGATTTCCGTGGAGCAGAGGGATGGAAAGGTGTATTATCAGACAAATCGGGAGGAGATGAGGAAGCTGTTCGAGGCGTGTAAGGGGATTTTCTGTTAAAAGGAGTGCTTTGGCACTCCTTTTTGAGTGAAAGAAAGAGGGAATTACAAAGAAAGCGAGAATCCGGTTGTCGGAAAAGTTAAAAAATGATATAATTTTAAAAGTTATATCTGTGCGGGAATGCGTCCCACAGAGCGGTGCGAAAATCATAAGAGAAAGAGCGCAGGAGGGAAAATATGGTTGTAAAGACAGCGGTTTTAAAGGAACTGGAAGGCGAATATGCAAAGTCTGGCAATCAGCTTTTAGTTCTGTACGGCAGGGAGGATTCCGAGAAGGAATTGCTGATAAAGGCGTTGGTGCAGAATAAGAAGTATTTCTATTACAGGGCGAGACAGGTGTCGGCGCAGGAACAGCGTGTGCAGTTCGAGCGGGAAATACAGGAGCGCTTTGACGTTACGCTTTTTAAGCATACCTACGGGGAGTGCTTTAACCGTGTAAAGAGCGGCGATGCGACAAAGCTTGTCATTGTGATCGATGAATTTCAATATATTGTGAAGAAGGACGCGTCTTTTATGGAGGCGCTTCTTATGCTGAAGGCGAGACGGCTCTATCCGGGGCCTGTGCTTGTCGTCTTATGCAGCTCGGCTGTTGCATGGGTGGAACGGGAGCTTGACGGCTGCATCGGAGAACAGGCGGCAAAGAAGCTCGACAAAAAGATCAAGCTTGGCAGCCTTAATTTCCTTGAGGTGGTGCGCGCGCTGCCGGAGTACCCGGTCGCAGAGTGCATCAAGGCATACGGCATTGTCGGCGGCGTGCCGGGCTATATCAACCGCTGGAATGCCAGGCAGGATTTAAAGAGCAATATCTGCCGGCTTATTCTGTCTCCAAACGGTTATATGCATGGCGCTGCGGAGAAGCTGATCGGGGCGAGCCTGCGTGAATTGTCCGTCTATGAGACGATTCTTGCACAGATTGCAGCGGGGCATGACAAGTTAAACGACCTCTATCAGGCAACGGGATTTTCCCGCGCGAAGATCAGCGTCTACATGAAGAATCTGGCGGCGTTCGATATCGTTTCGAAGGTCGTATCTTTTGAGACGGGTGGCTGGGAGAATGCGAAGAAGGGTGTTTACCGGATAAAGGACAACTATGTGAATTTCTGGTTCCGGTTCATTTATCCGCATCTATCGGAGCTTTGGATGATCGGCGCGGAGGAGTTTTACGACCGCTATATCGCGCCGGGGCTGGACGCGTATCTGGCGCGATATTTTACCGAGGTGTGCATGGAGTATCTCGGTTTGCTTGGCGTGGTGGGCAAGCTGCCGCTTAAGATTGTCAAAATGGGAACATGGGTCGGAAAAGAGGGAAATATTGATATTATCGCGCAAAATGAGATACGTCAGAACATGGTGGGACTGTGCAACTGGGAGAACCCCACGCTTACCATGGAAATGTGCGAGTCGCTGTTTGCCAATATGAAAAAGGCAAAGATTTCCGCAGAGTACTATTTCTTATTTTCCGCGCAGGGCTTTGCGGAGGATGTCACCGCAATGGCAGAGCAGGATAAGCGTTTTATTCTTGTGGACATGAATGAATTATAGAAACTGGAGGAAGAAAGTTGGCTAAGTCGCTGATCATAACGGAGAAGCCGAGCGTGGCGCAGGAGTTTGCGAGGATTCTGGGCGTCTCCGGGAGGAACGACGGATATATAGAGAACGACAGCTATGTGATTACGTGGTGCGTCGGTCATCTGGTCGAGATGGTGTATCCGGAGGAATACGATGAGAAATATAAGAAATGGAAGCTGGAGGATTTACCGTTTCTGCCAAAAGATTACAAATATAATGTCATACCGAATGTGAGCAGACAGTATGACGTGGTACATAGAATGCTGCACCGCGAGGATATTGAGGTTGTCTACTGGGCGGGAGATGCCGGAAAGGAAGGACAGACCATCGAGGAGAATATCCGCAAATTCGGCGGTGTGAGAGAGGGAATGAAAGAGCTGCGCGTCTGGATCGACTCGCAGACGGAGGAGGAGATTCTGCGCGGGATGCGCGAGGCGAAGGATATGTCCGAATATGACAACCTCGCAAAATCGGGCGTGATGCGGACGATTGAGGACTACGCGATGGGAATCAATTTTTCCCGCGCGATGTCGGTGAAGTACGGAAAGCTCTTAAACGACGCGGCGGGAACGACGAGCTATACGGCGATTGCCGTGGGGCGCGTTATGACGTGCGTGCTCGGCATGGTCGTCATCCGTGAGCGGGAGATACGCAATTTTACCGAGACGCCGTTCTACCGCGTGGTCGGAAGCTTTCTGCCGCAGGGAAGTGCAGGATTATCTGGCACGGCAGAGGCATCCGGCTTGCCGCAGACTGCGGACGCCGGACGCATGGCATCCGCCATCACGGCGGAGTGGAAAGCCGTGGAGGGTTCGAAGTATTTCGAGTCGCCGCTTTTGTATAAAGAGAACGGTTTTAAGAAAGAGGAGAGCGCAAAAACGCTGATCGGGGAGCTGATGGGGCAGGAGGCGGTGGTCGCTTCCATCGAGACGGGAGTGACGAAGAAGCGCGCGCCGCTGCTTTTCAATCTGGCGGAGCTGCAGGCGGAGTGCTCAAAGCGTTTTAAGATCAGCCCGGACGAGACGCTTCAGGTGGCGCAGGATCTCTATGAGAAGAAGCTGACGACATATCCGAGAACGGATGCGCGTGTGCTTTCATCTGCGGTGGCAAAGGAAATCGCGAAAAATATCAGCCGCCTGAAAAATTTCGAGCCGGTAAGGGCATATGTGGAGCGCATCATGAAAGAGGGGCGGTATCGCCAGATCGCAAATACGCAGTACACGGACGACTCCAAGATTACCGATCACTACGCAATCATTCCGACCGGGCAGTTGACGGAGCTGGAATCGTTAAATGATTTACAGCGCAGAGTGTATGAACTGATCGTGCGCCGTTTCCTAAGTATCTTTTATCCGCCCGCGGAATATCAGTCCGTTAAGCTTGTGGTTGCTGTCGCAGGGGAAAAGCTATATACCTCCGCGAAGGCGTTGAAGCTGCCGGGCTACCTTGAAATTGCGGGCATTCCGAAGAAGAAGGAGCGCAGTGTGCAGGGAGAAAACGGGAGAACTTCCGGCAATCCCGGGGAGGGTGCAGCCGGAGACGGCAGCGCCGATGCTTCCGGCGAGGAGGACGAGGAAGAAAACGCAGGGCTTCTCGCGCTTGCCGGACAGCTTCATAACGGAGATACGCTCCTTGTAAACGGTTATGATATCCGCGAAGGAAAGACCTCGCCGCCGAAGCGCTACACCTCTGGTTCGATGGTGCTCGCGATGGAGAATGCCGGACAGCTCATCGAGGAGGAGGAGCTTCGCGAGCAGATCAAAGGCTCGGGCATCGGAACATCCGCAACGCGCGCGGAGATAATAAAGAAGCTTGTACGTGTCGGTTATCTGAATCTCAATAAGAAAACGCAGGTGCTCACACCGGAGCGCCTTGGCGAAATGATTTTTGAGGTGGTGTCAATGACAGTTCCGGCGCTTCTAAACCCGAAGATGACGGCTTCATGGGAAAAAGGTCTGGATGGCATCACACGCGGAACGGTCATCATGGAGGACTACCGCGCGAAGCTGGAGGAGTTCATAAGGAAAGAGACCGTCGCGATGATCGAGCACGATCTCACCGGGCAGATTGCGGCGCGCATCAATCCGCTTGTGGGAAAGGGCGGCAGAGGGCTTGCGGCGAAGCGGAGCCTTGGGATTTCCTGTCCGGTCTGCGGCGGTACGATCGAGACGACGCCGTTTGGCTACGGATGCAGCAATTATAACAAGGATGGTACGGGCTGCCGTTTTTCCATCGGCACGATTGCAGGCAGGGATTTAAACGACGAGGAAGTAAAACAGCTTTTGACGGAGGGGCGCACCGGGGTGCTCTCCGGTTTTGTGTCGAAGGCGAAGAAGAAATTCAAAGCGGCGCTTGTGCTCGAGCGCGACGACGAGGGAAAGGCGTCCGTCGGATTTGATTTTTCAAGGAATCAGCCGGAAATCTTAGAGGGCGTGAAGTGCCCGGTCTGCGGGTCGGACATGGAGATTACGCCGTTTGGCTATAGCTGCGTGAAGCATCGCGAGCACCCGGAGGAATGCTATTTCTCGGTCGGCAAGATTGCGGGAAAGGCAATCAGCGTCGATGACCTGACCGAGCTTCTGGCGAACGGCAGGACAGGGCAGATCAAGGGATTTACCGCGAAGAATAAGAAGAAATTTAATGCATGTCTTGTACTGGAAACGGCGGAGGACGGGCGAAAGAACGTCGCATTTGATTTCTCACAGAACGAGGCGGAAGTAGTCGCGGATGTGGCATGTCCGATGTGCGGCGGGGCAATCGTCGTGAAATCCTTTGGTTTCGGCTGCGCGAATTACGATCCGAGTGACCCAAAGAGCTGCCGTTTTTCCATCGGAACGCTTGCCGGGAAGAATCTAAATGCCGCGCAGGTCAAAGAACTGCTGAACCAGGGGCGCACGGGAACAATCCGCGGCTTTAAGTCGAAGACCGGAAAGAAGTTCGACGCCTGCGTTGCTCTGGAGCAGGGCGAGGACGGCAGAATCGGTCTGAAATTCGATTTTGACCATGTGGAGGCGAAGAAGGTCAAAGATGTGGTCTGCCCGATGTGCGGCGGGGACATTGTCGTGACGCCGTTTGGCTTCGGCTGCGCCAATTATGTGAAGGATGACCCGGAAAGCTGCCGTTTCTCGATTGGAAAGATGGCGGAAAAGACATTTACGGAAGCGAACGTGAAGGAACTTCTGACAAATGGCAGAACCGGGACGATCCGCGGCTTTAAGTCGAAGACCGGAAAGAAATTCGATGCGAGAGTCGCGTTATCAAAGGATGAGACGGGAAAGGTCACAGGGCTGAAATTCGATTTTACGGATCTGGAAGCGCCGAAGGTCAAGGATGTGAAGTGCCCGCTCTGCGGCGGCGATATCGTGAAGACGCCGTTTGGCTTTGGCTGTGCGAATTATTCGAAGGACAATCCCGAAAGCTGCCGTTTTTCGATTGGAAAGATCGCGGGCGTGAGCATAAAGGAAGCACAGGTCAAAGAACTACTCCTGCGGGGAAAGACAGATGTAATCAAAGGATTCGTGGCAAAGACAGGCATGAAGTTCGACGCGCCGCTCAAGCTTACGGCGGAGGGACAGGTGGTGTTCGATTTCCCGGAGAAGCCAAAGCCTGTGGAGACGACAGTCAGGTGTCCACGCTGTGAGAAGCTTCTGATGAAGAGCCAGTGGTATTACGAGTGCGAGTGCGGGTTTAAGGTCTCCCATACGGTGGCGAAAGTGCCGCTGTCTGAGGAAATCATGAAGGAGCTCATAGAGACGGGAAAGACGAAGGAGAAGGTGACGGGCTTCGTCTCGAAGGCGGGAAATGTATTTGATACCTGTTTAAAGTTCGAGGACGAGCGGATTTCCTTTGACTTTGATAATCCGGGAAGCTCGTCAGGCAGCCGCGGCGCGTCGAAAGCTGCGGGCGGAGACGAGCGGCCGTTCTACGAGGAAATTACGGAGGGCGAGCTGGCGGCGGTTGCTGCGGCGGTAGAAGCGCATCCGGGCGCGAGTGAGGCGGAAGAACCGCAGTATATCGACGAGGATGTACCGCCGTTCTATGATGCGATGGCGGCGGAGTTCGCCGCGTATGAGGCTAAGGAGGAAGAGGCGCAGGCTGCCGCCACGAACTTTTTGGATGAATTTCATCCTTAAGGACATTCCGGTGCGGGGCTGGAAACTATCCGGGGATGAAAAACGGAATCGTTCGATGAATGAATCCGGGCATGGAGGATGCATATGGAACTTGAGACAAAACGAACATGGCTTCGGGCGTTCGGTACGGATGATCTGGATGATCTGCACGAGTATACAAGCCAGCCGGAGGTCGGAGAAATGGCGGGATGGAAGCCGCATACTTCCATTAATGAATCGCTTCACACATTAAAATTATACCTGAAAAACCCGAACGTCGCGGCAATCGTGTCAAAGCAGGACAAAAAGGTGATCGGGCATATCGCAGTGTACGAGGATACGAAAAATAAGAGGGACGACACCAGAGAACTCGGGTTTGCGTTAAACCGTGACTATCAGGGACAGGGCATTATGGCAGAGGTGTTAAAGGCGGTTTTAGGCAAACTTCTTGCGGATGGCATAGGGCAGATTTATGCCTGCTGTAAGAAAGAAAATGCGCCAGCCGCAAAGCTTCTTACCGCCTGCGGCTTTGCGTGGGAGCGCGAGAGAGAGATTTTTTCCAGAACGATGAAGCAGTCCTTTGTGTCCTGTGAGTATGTGTACCGCGCGAAGCAGAAGCGCGACCGCACGGTGGGCACGGTGCTCATGAATCTTGTGATGGTGCGCGACGGCGATAAGGTGCTGGTGCAGAACCGTCTGGCAGAGGATTATAAGGGCATCACGTTTCCGGGCGGTCATGTGGAAGCGGGAGAATCTCTTACCGATGCGGCAATCCGGGAGGTATACGAGGAGACGGGACTTACGATTGCACATCCGAGACTCTGCGGCGTCAAGGACTGGGAGGAGGCGGGCATCCGCTATCTGGTGTTCTGCTACTGCGCCAAGCAGTTCTGCGGAACGCTGCATTCCTCCGGGGAAGGCGAGGTATTCTGGGCTCCGTTAAAGGAACTCACGCAAATGGAACTGGCGGAGGATATGGAGAACACCTTGAAGCTGTTTCTGGAAGAAAGCCTGTGCGAGTGTTATTTTGCCGAAAAGCCCGATGGCAGCTATGAAGGAATTTTGTTATGAAAGATGAAAAATATAGAATATTAAATTCTGATATAATAAAATATATTGCTGTTCCTTTTTGCGCTAATTTCTCAAATTCCCTATGAAATGGCATTTGGGATGGGGATGCTCAATATGATATACACGCTGTTTGTGTGCTTTTTGATTCTTGAAGTGCGGGAAAAGGTGACAAAAGAGCCTGTTCGAACCATACTTGTGATTCTATTGACGGCGGCGACTGTGTTCGGCGACTGGGCGATTGGCGCGCCGGTATTTACGATTATGTTCGATGCGTGGAGAGGTGACCGTAGGAAAATCTGGAATGCTTATATTTTCTCGGCTGTCGGATTTTTCTGTGCGAATCTTGGAACGGCATGGATGCGTTACAAGCCGCTCCTTGCGTTATTAAGCGCTGCAGGAGCAGCCTTGGGGATTCTTGCGTCCGGTTTTGTTATCCAGAATCTGTACAATGGAAAGCGGGCAGAGCATGGAAGGACAATTTCTAAGTGGTTTTTCTATATTTTTTATCCGGGGCATCTGCTGGTGCTGGCTCTGATTGCAAGGTGGATGGAAGCGTAGACAGAAACAGAAGATACATTTGAGAGGTCTGTGTTTAAATGAATGGATTTGAATTGGACGCGCTGATGATTGTCGCGGTGCTGTGCGCGTATTTCGTCAAAGGAATGTGCGGCTTTGCCAATACGCTGGTGCACAGCACGATATTAAGCTTTCGGGACAACAACATCAATATTACGCCGGTGGAACTTCTGATCGGTTATCCGTCCAATATATTGATTGCGTGGAAGGAGCGAAAGGCAATCGATATCAAAAGTTGTGTTCCGTTGGCGGCGCTGGTATTTCTTGGCTGTATTCCGGGAACTTTTCTGCTGAAAAACGGAAATGTGGGCACGGTCAAGATTTTCTTTGGCGTGGTGGTCACTGCGATTGGAATTGAGATGTTCTGCAGGGAATACCAGAAGAAAAAGCATAAGGGCAGCCGCGCCGTGCTGCTTGGAATCGGTCTGTTATCGGGGCTTTTGTGCGGGATGTTCGGTATCGGCGCACTGATGGCGGCATATATGAGCCGCACCACGGACAACAGTCAGGCGTTTAAGGGGAATCTCTGTGTGGTATTTCTGGCGGAAAATACATTCCGGCTGATTCTGTATACAGGGCTTGGAATCATTACGAAAGCAGTCATAGGGCAGGCGCTGCTTCTGATGCCGTTTATGCTAATAGGGCTGTTTCTGGGAATGGCGGCGGCAAAGGTGATGAAGGAATCTGTGGTAAAGCGGGTGGTGCTTGTGATGTTGATTTTATCCGGCGTATCACTTGTCATCAGCAATCTGTAGGTCATAACGCCGATCCGTTTATTGACGATTGGAGTGAAGAAGACTATACTTTTTGGGTAAGCTGCTTAAGGAATACGATGGCAACAGGCTGTGTGGAGGCAAAGGAGTACCAGAGCGTGCACACAGAGAAAGAGCCGTTCGACTGTCAGATGGAATATCAGTTATAGAAAAGGAAGGGAAAACAATGGAAAACGCAAAAATCAGCAATTTGTACGATCTGGACCAGACGATTGCAAAGGAATTATTCGAGGGGCTGACCTATCCGTGGGAGGCGCTCGCAAAAATCAGCGATTTCATTAAGAAACTTGGACCGACGCTTGATGCGGAGCGGTACGAACAGCGCGGCGAGAATATCTGGGTCGCAAAGAGCGCTTCGGTCGCACCGACCGCTTTCTTAAATGGACCTTTAATTATTGATGAAGAGGCGGAGATTCGCCACTGTGCATTCATAAGAGGAAGCGCCATTGTCGGAAAGGGTTCTGTCGTCGGCAATTCCACAGAGCTTAAGAATGTCGTTATCTTTAATTCCGTTCAGGTTCCGCATTACAATTATGTGGGCGATTCCATTCTTGGCTACAAGTCGCATATGGGAGCGGGTTCGATTACCTCTAACGTGAAGTCCGACAAGACTTTAGTGGTAGTTAAGGACAAAGAAGAGAAAATTGAAACAGGATTAAAGAAATTTGGCGCGATGCTCGGCGATTATGTGGAGGTCGGCTGCAACTCCGTCTTAAACCCCGGTACAGTCATCGGCAGCCACACGAACGTTTATCCGCTTTCGTCCGTGCGGGGCGTGGTTCCGGCAAATTCGATTTATAAGAATCGGAATGAAGTGGTAGAGAAGGCGTGAGGTAACAGTTTCGTCCGGGACTTTGCACTTGCTGCAAAATCCGTGAGAAAATTTCGTCGAAATAGGACTTTACTATTTCCTGTAAATGTGCGAAAATAAATGCAGTATGTTAAATGTGTAACAATGTTTAGCAACAGAGTTCTATTTAAGTGAAAGGAGTCTTAAAATGATTTACACTAAGGAAGTTGAAAACATGTGTCCTGTAGCAAAGGGCGCAAAACATGAACCAGCTCCAATTCCGGAAGAAGGCAAATGGGTTCATTCCAAGAAAATTGAAGATATTTCAGGTTTTACACACGGTGTTGGCTGGTGTGCACCTCAGCAGGGTGCCTGCAAGCTTTCATTGAACGTAAAGAACGGTGTAATCGAAGAGGCATTAGTTGAGACTATCGGATGTTCCGGTATGACGCACTCCGCAGCTATGGCGGCAGAGGTATTACAGGGCAAGACCATTCTTGAGGCACTTAATACAGACCTTGTCTGTGATGCAATCAATACAGCGATGAGAGAGTTATTCTTGCAGATCGTTTACGGTCGTACACAGAGTGCTTTCTCTGACGACGGACTTGCAGTCGGCGCAGGTCTTGAGGATTTGGGTAAGGGACTTCGTTCCCAGGTTGGTACAATGTACGCAACCAAGGAGAAGGGTGTTCGTTATCTTGAGATGGCAGAGGGCTATGTAACAGGCATCGCTCTCGACGAGAACAACGAGGTTATCGGTTATCAGTTCGTTTCTCTTGGCAAAATGACTGACTTCATCAAGAAGGGCGATACGCCTAACGACGCTTGGGAGAAGGCAAAAGGTCAGTACGGTCGCGTTGCAGATGCAGTTAAGATCATCGACCCGCGCGTAGAGTAAGGAAAGGAGAACGAAGATAATGGCTTTATTTGAATCATATGAGAGAAGAATTGACCAGATTAACGCTGTGCTTAACAGCTATGGTATCAGCTCGATCGAAGAGGCTGAGAAAATCACAAAAGACGCTGGACTTGACGTATACGATCAGGTAAAGAAGATCCAGCCGATCTGTTTTGAGAACGCTTGCTGGGCTTACACGGTAGGCGCTGCAATCGCAATCAAGAAGGGATGCACAAGAGCCGCTGATGCTGCTGCAGCAATCGGAGAGGGTCTTCAGGCATTCTGTATTCCGGGTTCCGTTGCAGACCACAGAAAGGTAGGTCTTGGACATGGTAACCTTGGTAAGATGTTATTAGAGGAAGAGACAGAGTGCTTCTGCTTCTTGGCAGGTCACGAGTCTTTCGCAGCCGCTGAGGGTGCAATCGGTATCGCAGAGAAGGCGAACAAGGTTCGTCAGAAGCCGCTTCGCGTTATCTTAAACGGTCTTGGAAAGGATGCAGCACAGATCATTTCCCGTATCAACGGATTTACTTTTGTTGAGACCAAGTTCGACTACAAGGAGAACAAGGTAAACGTTGTATATGAGAAGCCGTACTCCAACGGACTTCGCGCAACTGTTAAGTGCTACGGCGCTGACGATGTTCAGGAAGGTGTTGCAATCATGCATCTGGAGAACGTAGGTGTATCTATCACCGGTAACTCCACCAACCCGACACGTTTCCAGCATCCGGTAGCAGGTACATATAAGAAAGAATGTATCGAGCAGGGTAAGAAGTACTTCTCCGTTGCATCCGGCGGTGGTACAGGACGTACCCTTCACCCGGACAACATGGCTGCAGGTCCTGCTTCCTACGGTATGACAGATACCATGGGACGTATGCACTCTGACGCACAGTTCGCAGGTTCTTCCTCCGTACCGGCTCACGTAGAGATGATGGGTCTGATTGGTATGGGTAACAACCCGATGGTAGGCGCTACCGTTGCTGTAGCAGTTTCGATTGAGGAAGCTCATAAGGCTGGCAAGTTCTAAGGAATTGCCGTAAGTTTTAGGAAATGTTGTAAGTTCTGCAACACAATAGAATATTCTATAAAATAATACAGGAGTGGTGAAAAGCTGGAAACGGCACACCACTCCTGTATTATTTTGGAATATATAATGAAACACGTAGGAGGAATGGACATGTATTTGTGATGGTGAAATGTACGCGATTGGGGCGTTGAAAATACAAAGGCGTCTGGTATAATATCAAGGAAAGAAAAATATTTGTTGCAGATGATAGTAGGAGGATGTATGAAGGATATATATAATATGACACAGGAAGAATGTGTAGAGCTGGCAAAACGGAATATCGTGGACTGTATATATTCTTCTGCAAGGATTGAAGGAATAGCTGTTACCTTTCCTGATACGCAACAGATATATGAGGGAAGGAGTGTTGCAGGATTAACCATTGATGACATCAATAAAGTTAATAATTTGAAACATGCATGGCAGTTCTTATTTGATAGTCTGGATTATCCTTTGGACATTTTATACCTGCGGCAGTTGAACCAGATTATAAATACGGGATTGATGTCAGATGCTGGAAACTTACGGAATTATGATGTCAATATTGGCGGAACCTCATGGAAACCGGATATCCCGGAAAAGGAACAGATCATAAATAATGTGAATCATATTATGGAAATGGAATGCTGTACGCAAAAGGCGATAAAGATGATGCTGTATATTATGCGTACACAGATGTTTAGCGATGGAAATAAAAGAGTGGCACAGTTAGCGGCAAACCAGATATTGATACAGGGAGGAAAGGGGTTGCTGCGGATTCCGGTAGAGAAAAATAACGAGTTCTTTGAACTTCTCGTAAAGTTCTATGAGACGAATCAGGATGAGCAAATAACGGAGTTTCTATATCAGACCTCGATTCTGGGGAAAAAAGTTGTAAGCGAAATTCAAAATGAACCAATCAGTGAGGAAATGTTTAAAAGAGAAAGACATAGAAAATGATGTGAAATTTGTATCCTTTTCAGCGAAAAATGTTGAACTTTCTGTAAGGTTATGATATAATGACGCGAATTGAATATGGAGCAGTCAGGTGTCAGAGCAATTATTTTATGATCAATTGGCTCTGGTGAAAAGGGAAACAGGTGCAAGTCCTGTGCGAACTCGTCACCGTAATTAGGGAGCAGAAGCCGATATATCACTGGGAAACCGGGAAGATGGCGGATGCGATGATTTTCAAGCCGGGAGACCTGCCTGTCTGCTGTACAGAAACGAAAGTTTTAAGGCCACGAGTAACTGGTTGTACGTGTAAGAGTATGGGAATTTTTTCGTCTATAGATTTTCCTGTATGTCTTTTTGGTGTACAAACCCTTTGCCTGTATAGGAGAAGGGTTTTTTATTTGTGTTGCCTGAATCATGTTTCTGACATACATATTTAAGAAAAATGAAAATGACAGTATTTGCTGTCGAGGGAGGAAACATGAAAAAAAGAGTAGTAGCATTATTGATGGCGGCATTAATGGGAACATTCCAGATGGCAGCATGTGGAAACAGCCAGGAAACAGCAGGGACTGCACCGGAAGAAAACGTGCAGATGGAAACAGAAGCAGAGGCAGAAGAAGATACTGCGGCAGAAGCGGAAACAGAAGCAGATGCAGACGCAGACGCAGACCAGAAGGCAGCGGATGAAGTGGCAGCATTGATTGATGCAATTTATGTCCAGCAGAGAACGGATGAGACGGACAAGCAGTGCGCAGACGCCAGGGCGGCATGGGATGCACTGACGGATGCGCAGAAAGAATTGGTAGAAGGCGAGAATGCTGACCCGGATTATTTTGGAAGAGATACCGGTGACGCTTCCAAAGACAATCCGCGCAATCAGGATGAAATCGGAGAAAATGAGATTCTGGTAGTAAGCTTTGGTACGTCCTTCAATGACAGCCGTGTGGCTGATATTAAGGGGGTTGAGGATGCACTGCAGGCGGCTTATCCCGACTGGTCCGTAAGAAGAGCATTCACGGCGCAGATCATTATCAACCATGTGCAGGCGCGTGACGGCGAGTGCATTGACAATATGGATCAGGCTCTGGAGCGCGCAGTGACGAACGGCGTTAAAAATCTGGTAATCCAGCCGACCCATTTAATGCATGGCGCAGAGTACGATGAACTGATGGAAGCTGTTGAGGCTTATCAGGATAAGTTTGAAACCGTAAAAGTTGCAGAGCCGCTGCTCGGAGAGGTCGGAGCAGACGCTACAATGATCAATGACGACAAGAAGGCGGTTGCTGAGGCGCTTACAGCAGAGGCAGTCAAGGATGCGGGTTATGATAGTCTTGAGGCTGCAAAAGAGGATGGCGTTGCATTCGTATTTATGGGACACGGCACATCCCACGCTGCAAAGGTATCCTATAGCCAGATGCAGACGCAGATGGGCGAGCTTGGCTATGACAACGTGTTTATCGGAACTGTAGAGGGAGAACCGGAAGAGACTTCCTGTGAGGCAGTGATTGACGCGGTTGCAGGGGCTGGTTACACCAAAGTAATCCTCCGGCCGTTAATGGTAGTAGCCGGAGATCACGCACATAATGATATGGCGGGTGAGGATGAGGACTCATGGTTAAGCATGTTCCAGGCGTCCGGCAATTTTGAGAGCGTGGATGTGCAGATTTACGGTCTGGGCGAGATTGAAGCCATTCAGCAGCTTTATGTAGAACACACCGCAAATGTGATGAATCAGTAGAGGGTTATTATGAAGAAAAAACGGATTACAATACTTGGTATATTTTTACTGACCTGTATGTTGTCAGGCGGATGCTCCGGCGACAGCAGTGCGCAGGAGACAAATGTAAAAGAAACCGTTTCTGCTACAGAAGCGGTTCCCGGCACAGAAACAGAAGAGATTTCTACTGAAACCGAAAATGTTCCGGCAGAGACAGAGACCGAAGAGAAAGCAGTACTTCCCGATGGAATCTACACGGCGTATTTTGATACGGACAGCAGTATGTTTCAGGTAAACGAAGCCTGTGACGGCAAAGGAACGCTGACGGTAGAAAACGGGGAAATGACAATCCACATTTCACTCATGTCCAAAAAGATTGTAAATCTATATCCCGGACTTGCAGAGGATGCGGCAAAAGACGGAGCCAAACTGCTTATGCCGACGGAGGATTCGGTTACATACAGCGATGGCATCACAGAGGAGGTCTACGGCTTTGACGTGCCGGTTCCGGTACTGGATGAGGAATTTGATCTGGCATTGATCGGAACAAAGGGAATCTGGTACGACCATAAGGTCAGCGTCTCGAATCCAGAGCCGTCAGAGGACGGGGCGCAGGCCCAAAGCACCCCGGAGGACGGGGCGCAGGCAGAAAGTGACCTCGAACTGGAAGACGGTACGTATACCGTCGAGCTCACCTTTGAAGGCGGAAGCGGCAAAGCACAGGTTTTATCTCCCGCAACGGTGACAGTAGCAGGAGAAACTGTGACGGCAACCATAGAGTGGAGCAGCCCGAACTATGATTATATGCTCGTAGACGGAGAAAAATATCTGCCGGTGAATACGGAAGGAAATTCTGTATTTGAGATTCCTGTTCTAAACTTTGATGCGCCGATGGACGTCATCGGGGATACCGTGGCAATGAGCAAGCCGCATGAGATAGCGTATACGCTCACATTTCATTCCGATACCATGAAACCGGTGGAATAAGAGGTATTTTGAATGCGAAGAAGAAAAAAGACAATCGTTGCAATCGGTCTGTTTTTGATAGGACTGTCGGGGCTTTTGGGCTGCGGCAGTCCTTCTTCCGATTCTGAGGTTCTTTCACAGAAAGACACGGAGACGGCGGTCGCGGCATCCGAACTCCGGGAAGAACAGGCGCAGTCGGGGCTTATTTATGAAAGCAGCATGGAACTTAAGTACGCAAAAAACTTTGCGGTAGACTACTACGCGGGCGGCTATACAATGCTGACGACGACAATTGACGGGCAAAGGTTTTTGATCGTGCCGGAGGGCAAAGAGATACCGGAACATTTAGAGGAAGACATCGTGGTATTGAAACGCCCGCTGAAAAATTTCTATCTGGTCGCGTCCGCCGTTATGGATATGTTTCATGCGCTGGACGGACTGGATGCGATTGCTTTTTCCGGTCAAAAAGAAGAAAACTGGTATATTGAGGAAGCGAGAGAAGCGATGGAAGACGGCGATATCCTTTATGCTGGGAAATACAGTATGCCGGATTATGAGATGATCGTTTCTGAGGGATGCTCCCTTGCCATAGAAAACACGATGATCTTTCATACGCCTGAGGTCGTTGAAAAACTGGAGGATTTTGGAATCCCTGTTATGATCGAGTATTCGAGTTATGAATCGCACCCGCTCGGCAGAGTGGAATGGATCAAATTTTTCGGGGCGCTGCTCGGAAAGGAAGAGGAAGCAGCGCGGATTTTTGAGGAGCAGACGGCGATTCTTGAGAGCGTGACAGCGGATGAAAAAACAGATCAGACAGTCGCTTTCTTTTACATCACGTCAAACGGTCTGGTACAGGTGAGACAGTCCTCGGATTATGTTCCCCAGATGATAGAGCTTGCGGGTGGCAGCTATGTTCCCGCGAACCTCGGCGATCCCGACACAAAGCGTTCAACCATGAATATGCAGGTGGAGGAATTTTATAACAGCGCAAAGGATGCGGATTTTCTCATTTATAACAGTTCGATTGACGGCGGCGTGGCAAGCGTTGACGAGCTTCTTGACAAATGCGGATTACTGGCGGATTTTAAGGCGGTACAGGAAGGGAATGTCTGGTGTACTACAAATGACATGTACCAGCAGTCGCTTTCCATCGGCTATCTGACCGAAGACATCCATACCATGCTGCTGGGCGGGGAAGAAGACGACATGCATTATCTTTTCCATCTGGAATAAAAGAAAGGAACTGTGGTTCATATGCCAAAAAGCAGAAAATACAGATATATTGCGGCATTTGTTTTTCTTGGGGTCAGCGTTATTTTGTTTCTTATTCTCAATATCTGTATCGGAAGTGTGACGATTTCCCTGCCGGATATGATAGGAACACTGACCGGAGAGAAAAGCAGTGAGACGGCGGCAAGAATTTTATGGGATATCAGGCTTCCGAGAGCGGTGTCTGTTGTGATACTCGGCGGTGCGCTGGCGCTTGCCGGATATCTGTTACAGACTTTTTTTCACAACCCGATTGCCGGGCCGTTTGTTTTGGGGATTTCTTCGGGGGCGAAAATGGTGGTGGCGCTTATGATGGTCTTTCTGATGGGAAGAGCCGTCCGGGTGACTTCGGCGGATATGATTCTTGCCGCATTTGTGGGCGCCATGCTGTCTATGGGGTTCGTCCTGCTTTTGTCGCGCAGGATAAAGGGTATGTCAATGCTGGTAGTCAGCGGGGTCATGATCGGCTATATCTGTTCTGCGATTACAGAGCTTGTGGTGACCTTTGCGGACGATGCGGACATTGTAAATCTGCACAACTGGTCGCAGGGCAGCTTTTCCGGAATGACATGGGAAAATGTAAAGGTTATGGCAATCGTGGTTGCCATAACCTTTCTGGCGGTCTTTTTGCTGTCAAAGCCGCTTGGCGCATATCAGCTCGGGGAAGCCTATGCGCAGAATATGGGAGTCAATATCCGGCTTCTTCGGATATGGCTTGTGATTTTATCAAGCATTCTGTCCGCCTGCATTGTCGCCTTTGCGGGACCGATTTCCTTCGTCGGAATCGCAACGCCGCATCTGGTCAAAAAACTGCTTGGAACGGCAGAGCCGATCTGGATGATCCCAGCCTGTTTTCTGGGCGGAAGCGTTTTCTGCTTATTCTGCGACCTGCTCGCGAGAAATCTTCTTACGCCGACAGAATTAAGCATCAGCACGGTGACGGCAATCTTCGGCGCGCCTGTCGTTTTATGGATCATGGCGAAGCAGAAAAAGGAGAGGGCGGTATAATGGAGTATTATTTTAAAACAAAGCAGATGAGCGTCGGATATCAGGGAAAGCCGCTGATCCGGGATATTGAAATCGGGCTGAAAAAGGGGGAGATCTTAAGTCTGATCGGACCAAACGGCGCGGGAAAGTCAACGATATTAAAGAGTATTGCAAGGCAGCTTAAGCTGATTGACGGCGCCGTATATCTGGATAACAGAAAGCTTTCCGGGATGTCAGGCGCAGAGCTTTCTAAGAGGATGGCAGTCGTTTTTACAGAAAAGCTAAAGACAGAGCTGATGACCTGCGAGGATGTTGTTGCTACGGGCAGATATCCATATACCGGGCATTTTGGGATTTTATCAAAAGAGGATTACGCCATTGTAGAGGAAGCGATGAAGCTGGTTCATGTCACAGAAATAAGGCATCAGGACTTTACGAAGATCAGTGACGGGCAAAGACAGCGGGTCATGCTTGCCAGAGCGATCAGCCAGGAGCCGGAGATTGTTATTCTGGATGAGCCGACTTCCTTTCTGGATGTGAAATATAAGCTGGAATTTTTATCGGTACTGCAGAATCTAAGAAACGACAAAGGTCTGACCGTAATCATGTCAATTCACGAACTGGAGCTGGCGGAGCGGGTTTCCGACCGGATTCTCTGCGTGAAGGGGGAATATGTGGAACGGTTCGGCACAACGGACGAAATTTTCCGGCAGGGCTATATGAAGGCTCTTTTTGGAATTGAAATGGGCAGCTTTGACGAAGAAAACAGCAGCATGGAGCTAAAAGCGCCCGCCGGAGAACCGGAGGTGTTCGTGATCGCCGGAGGCGGGACGGGGAGAAGCGTTTACCGGAGGCTGCAGCGGTCGGGAACGCCGTTTGCCAGCGGAATCCTTTTTGAAAATGACCTCGATTATCCGGTGGCTGCGGCGCTGGCGGCAAAGGTCATCAAAGCGGAAAGCTTTGAACCGATAAAAGAGACACTTGTAAGCGAAGCAAAAGCGGTCATAGACGGCTGCGACAGGGTAATCTGCTGCAGGCGTGTGTTCGGCAGTCTGGAAAAGGCAAATGAAGAACTTCTTATCTATGCGAGGGCAGCGGGGAAAATTGTGGAAGAAAACACTTGACAATAATTGTCAAATTGACTATTATAATAAAAACAATAAAAGTCGAGAAGACCATTAATAAAAAAGGGTGAAAACAGGAGAAAGACATGCAGAGCAAAGAAACCATGACAGAAGAAGAATTTTTAAAGCAATACAAACCCGAAAAATACGAGAAGCCTTCCGTTACGGTCGATATTCTGATTTTTACCATGAACCGGGAACAGCAGTTGCAATTACTGCTGATACAGAGAGGAAAACATCCATTTCTTGGGAAATGGGCGATTCCCGGCGGCTTTGTCCAGATGAAGGAATCCTTAGAGGAGGGAGCTGCCAGGGAACTTCGGGAGGAGACGGGACTTACCGGAATTTATCTGGAACAGCTCTACACCTTCGGCGCGGTGGAGCGGGACGTTCGGATGCGGGTTATCTCCGTGGCGTATCTTGCGCTTGTGCCTGCGAACCGGATAAACCTTCAGGCGGGGGATGATGCCGCCGATGCCAGCCTGTTTACGGTGGAACAAACGGAACAGGGCTTTACGCTTTCTTCCAAGGAGAAGAACTGTACGCTCACGGAGGAGGATCTGGCGTTCGACCACAGTGAGATCATACGGACTGCCTTAGAGCGTCTGAGAGGAAAGGTTAGATACTCCGATATCGCGCTGGAGCTTTTGGCGGATAAAGAGAAGTTTTCTATCTATGAGCTGCAGCGAATCTATGAGTCGCTTGCAGGGAAAAAGGCAGATACCGCGAATTTCAGACGTTCCTTTAAAAAGAAATTTATTGACACGGGCAGAGTGGAGAAGCTGGAAGAAAAATGCTTCACATATTCCAAAAAACCCAGCAGCTATTATAAACTTCTGAAATAGAATACCAAAGGAGAAGGCATGGCGATATTAAAGTGTAAAATGTGCGGCGGAACCATGGAATATGACAGCACGGAAAATCTGGCGGTCTGCCCGTACTGCGGCAGCAAAGCCACCGTGTTTGAACAGGACAAAAAGCTGTTTGAGCAATTTCAGAATATGTTCGGGGCACTTTTAAACCAGCAGAGCCGCACCGTTACGGACGATGGCTTTTGGGTGGAAGCAAATACGGAAGAATTGCTGCGGGAGGACGGAGAGCAGATACAGATTACCTACCTCGTCAAACAGAAAGTGGATATGTGCACGATGTATGTGGCAAAAAAGCATGTCATTTACATTTTTGAAAAAGAGCATGAGCAATACGCCGCCCAGTATCAGAGAATGGTAAGCGAACTGAAATATCCCAATCCCGATATGGAGCGGGAGCTAAAAAGCTATATCCCGGAGGTAATCACGGAATGCCGGCTTAAGGATGGAAGAATCTTTCTTGCCATTGCAAAACAAGAGGGGGTATATCCGTTGGGAATGCTTGGGATATTGCTGGACCGGCACGTGGCATGGGTGATAAGCCGGATGGAAAACTTATGCTGTCTGTTAGAATATAACGGTATGGTGCTAAATGCCCTGACCGTAGATAATCTGTTTGTAGACCCTGCCAATCATCAGCTATACCTTTACGGCGGCTGGTGGTTTTCGGGTTATGAAGGGGCAAAAGCACATGGGTGCTCCGGGGATGTCAGACCATATATAAAGCAGAGCAGATGGAGGGAGAACAGAAATCACGGGAGTACCGATCTTGAAAGCCTTCGTCTTGTGGCGGCAAAGCTTCTGGGCTGTCAAAGCCGGGAAAAGCTAAGAGAGTATGCATTGCTGCCGGAGCCGTTTCTGGAATTTTTGCTGAATAAGCCGGAGGCTTCGGCAGGAGCAGATTTCGAAAAATGGGACCGCGTGCTGGAACGTTCCTATGGCGAGCGAAAATTCATTCCGCTTCCGATTACTGAGGCGGAGATATTTGCAAGGGAAAAGAAATCGGTAGAATGAGGAGGAAAAGAGTATGGGACATGGAAGTTATCAGAGCAGGGATTGGGAAAAATTAAAGAGTGCACGCGGCATCAACGCGTCCTCAACGGTGAATGAACTGTATCAGTCCAGAAGGATGAAAGATTATTTAAACCCATACGGTGTCGCCTTCCGGGAATCCTGTGATTCTATGGATAATCCGGCGTCGACAGCGATTATTTTCGGATTGGATGTGACCGGCTCCATGGGATATTTGTCGGAGGAGATTGCCAAGGGAGCGCTAAACCGCACAATGCTTGAAATCTACGAAAAGAAGCCGGTCACCAATCCGCATATTATGTTTCAGGCAATCGGGGATTCTAAGAGTGATGAGGCACCTTTACAGACCACGCAGTTTGAGGCGGACATCCGCATTGCAGAGCAGCTTTTGGATGTCTATTTCGAGGGCAGAGGCGGCGGAAACGGCGGAGAATCCTATTTGCTTTCCTGGTATTTCGCGGCAAAGCATACAAAGATTGACTGCTTCGAAAAGCGAAAAGAAAAGGGATTTCTTTTCACCATAGGGGATGAACGCACGCATAAGGAATTAACGCGGGGCGAGATCAGCCGGGTATTCGGTGACAACGCCGAAAGAAACTACAGCGCCATAGAGCTGTATAACGAGGCGTCCCAGAAGTATGAGATTTTTCATATTGTCATGAAGGCGGGTGCTTATTCCAGCCAGAAGAGCGGGGCGGACTGGAAATCGCTGATTAAGGACAGGGCGATAGAGCTGTCCCCGGATGATCTGGATGTGCTGCCGGAAATCTTTGTCAGTCTGATGCAGGCGGTAAAGGGAATGGAAAGAAAAGAAATCGCGGCGCAATGGCAGGGAAAGGCAAGGGATGTGGTAGCAGATATTTTAGAAACCACACAGCTTGGAAAGAAAAAGAGGTTTTTGATTTTTTAGATGAGGGAGATCAAGGTCGTAATCGGAAAAAATTTTGGAGACGAGGGAAAAGGACAGACCGTAGAGCTGCTCTGCCGCGGGAAAAACGCCGTTGTGGTGCGTCATAACGGCGGAGCGCAGGCGGGGCATACCGTGGAGGACGGAAGCTTCCGCTTTGTATTTCATCAGTTGGGGAGCGGCAGCCGTTGGAACTGTCCGACCTATTGGAGCGAAACCTTTCTGCCGGATTTGTTAAAGCTCGGTGAGGAGGTGGAGGCATTTAAGCGGGAATTACAGGAAAAGCTGGGGGTCTCCTTTGCGGGAAGAATCTATGCCGATGGGAACTGTGCCTGCACCACGGTTTATGATGTTCTGTTAAACAGTCTTGTGGAACAGCTTAGAGGAAAGAAGAAGCACGGCTCCTGCGGAATGGGAATCTATGAGGCGGTCGTGCGCACCAGAGAAGAAGAATTTTCCCTGCGGCTTGGTGAATTTTCCGGTGCGGGCGAAGCGCAGATTGCAGAACGGTTAAGGCGGATTCGCGAAGGCTATGTCCGGCCGAAGGTCCATAAGCTTTGCGCAGAATACCCGGAGGAATTTTCGCGGGAAGAGATTCAGGAATGGCTTGCGCTGCTCTGGGATGAAAATCTCTGTCAGAACGCGGCGGCGGAAATGTGTGACAATTTTAACCGCTATGTTTCACTGGCGGACTGGGAGGATATTTCAGAAAGGTACGATACGGTTATTTTTGAAAACGCCCAGGGGCTGATGCTGGATGAGGACAACCGGGAATATTTTCCGCATCTGACGCCTTCCCATACCGGACTGTTCAATGTGGCAAAGCTGCTTTGCAAAGACGGAACGCAGGAAGGCGTACAGAAGGAACAGAAAATAGAAATGGGGCAGCCCGATCTGGAAATCTTTTATGTGACCCGTACCTATGTGACGCGGCATGGAGCGGGGAGACTGGATTTCGAATGCAGGAAAGAAGACATTCATCCCGGTATGACAGACCTTACGAATGTCCCCAATCCGTGGCAGGATTGTCTGCGCTATGCAAAGCATCCCGCCGGAGCGGAATTTGTCCGATACATGGAAGAGGATTTACGGCAGCTAAAGGGAATCACATGTCCTATGCGGTGTACGCTTCTTGTGACGCACGGGAATGAAACCGAAGGAAAGATGCTGTTTGCGGATAAGGAGAGAACGATTTCGGAGGTTTCAAAGCTTTTGGAGGAATGCGGATTTGCAATCAGAACCCAGCGTATGGAGCCAAATGAGGAGAACAAACATCTTTTTTAATGGAAAGCGTTTCGGTATTCCTTCGGAGACATTCCCTTCTGTTTGTGGAAGGTCTTCGAAAAATACAGGCTGTTGTCAAAGCCAAGTGAGTTGGCAATCGCAGTAATCGAGAGGTCGGAGTGTTCTAAGAGGTAGCACGCCTGTTTCATGCGGAAATCCGTCAGATACTCCTTCGGAGACTGCCCTAAGACCGTCTCAAAGGAGCGGAACAGATGGCTTCGGCTGACGCCGACATAATCCGCGATATCCTCGACGGTAATCGCGTAGGAGTAATTCGAGGAGATAAATTCAATTCCTTTCTGCACATAGCTGTGGGTGGAATTCTGGCTGCCCGAACGGGTCGCCCCGTGCATGAAAAGGGCGAGCATCGTGTAGAGACGGCCCGTCATCTCCACGGCGTGTTCAAATTCATTGCCGCGCGCATCGTAGATGTGAAGAATCTGCCGGCGGATATTATCGCCAAGCGGCGTATCGCGGATAATGGGCACATCCGGGGTGAAATCGGTCGCGTTGAGAATCATCGAGGCATCGCTTCCGGTAAAACCGACCCATGCGTATTCCCAGGGATCGGATTCATCGGCGCAGTAGAGCACCTCGGTGTTGGGATAGACCAGAAAGGTATCCCCGGCGTGCAGAAGAAAGGTCTGCCCGTGTACCTTATAGCAGCCCTTTCCGGAAATGATATAGTGAATCAGGTAGTGGTCACGGATACCCGGACCCCACTGGTAGAGCGCGTCGCATTTCTGAAAACCGACATTGTAGACCGATAGCGACACAAGTTCCTTTTCGGTGACCTTGTAAGAATTTTTATAATTTTTTACCATGGAAGCTTCCTCACTTTCCCGCATGTATATTATAAAAGTGCGGGAAGCAAGATGCAACATTATTACATATAATTTATACATTTTTTGCTATACATTTCGGGTGGGATAGGTTAATATAAAACTCGTAAGAAAGAAATCTGTGAAACGGATGAACAGATACATGTACCGAAGCGTACAGGGAAAGGGGAATGAATTATGGCGATTTTAGTAACAGGCGGCGCCGGATATATCGGCAGCCATACATGTGTGGAATTACAGAATGCAGGCTATGAGGTGGTAGTGCTTGATAACTTAAGCAACGCTTCCGAGAAATCCTTGGAGCGTGTGACCGCGATTACCGGAAAGCCTGTAAAGTTCTATAAAGGCGATATTTTAGATAGAGACATTCTGAACAAAATTTTTGCAGAGGAGAAGATCGACAGTTGTATTCACTTTGCAGGACTTAAAGCAGTCGGGGAGTCCGTTGCAAAGCCATGGGAGTACTACAACAACAATATCGCAGGTACGCTGACACTGGTGGATGTGATGCGCCAGAACGGATGCAAGAACATCATCTTTTCTTCCTCCGCTACCGTATACGGAGATCCGGCGGAGATTCCGATCACGGAGAACTGCCCGAAGGGACAGTGTACGAATCCGTATGGCTGGACGAAGTCGATGTTAGAGCAGGTATTGTCGGATATCCAGAAGGCAGATCCGGAGTGGAACGTGATCCTGCTTCGCTACTTTAACCCGATCGGTGCGCATAAGAGCGGCACAATGGGCGAGAATCCGAACGGCATTCCGAACAACCTGATGCCGTATGTGACGCAGGTGGCTGTCGGCAAATTAAAGGAGCTTGGCGTATTTGGAAACGACTACGATACACCGGACGGAACAGGTGTCAGAGATTACATCCATGTTGTCGACTTAGCGCTTGGCCATGTCAAGGCGCTTAAGAAGATCGAGGAGAAAGCGGGGCTCTGCATCTACAATCTCGGAACAGGTCACGGCTACAGCGTGCTCGATATCGTGAAGAATTTCGAGGAGGCAAACGGCGTGAAGATTCCGTATGTCATCAAGGACAGAAGACCGGGAGATATCGCGACCTGCTACTGTGATCCGTCCAAGGCAAAGCGTGAACTTGGCTGGGAGGCGCAGTACGGCATTCGTGAGATGTGCGAGGATTCCTGGAGATGGCAGAAGAATAACCCGAACGGATACGAGGATTAATGGCGGATCGGGTGAGAATTGTCGATATCGCGGAGGAGCTTGGGCTTAGTACGGCGACCGTCTCCAATGTGATCCACGGCAAGACGAAGAAGATTTCGGGCGAGACGGTGCGGCGCGTGCAGGAGCTTTTGGAGGAAAAGCAGTATATTCCCAGTATGGCGGGAATTCTGCTGGCGCAGAATGACTCCCACATCATAGGCGTTGTCATCAACAATCATGAGAAATACGAAGGTCATGTTCTGGAGGACGGGTTTATCTCGTCCTCCTTAAGTGCGTTAGAGACGGAAATCCAGAAGGTCGATTGCTTTATGATGGTCAAGGTCACTGACCGCTGGGAGGAAATCACGCGGTTCGCGTCGATGTGGAATATGACGGGGCTGGTACTGATCGGTTTCTGTGATTCGGATTACCGGAAGCTGCGGGAGAATATGCACATTCCGTTCGTCGTGTATGACGGCTATCTCTGCGGAGCAAAGCGCATTTCCAATATCACGATAGACAATTATGACGGCGGCTTTCAGATGGGAAATTACCTAAAGCGCATGGGACACAGGCGCGTTCTCTGTATTTCGGATAATGACGTCTGCGTGGATCTGGAGCGTTATCAGGGGCTGTGCGCTGCATTTGATAAGGAAGCGCCAGAGCTTCTGATCGTGCCGATGGCACGGTTGGAACGCCGGAGCTTTTATGAGGAAAAGCTGGGGGAAATCCTGTCTTATACAGCGGTCTTTGCTGTGTCAGATACGCACGCGATCGAGCTGATTTTCTTTTTACAGGAGCATGGAATCCGTGTGCCGCAGGATATTTCCGTGGCGGGCTTTGACGACAGCCCGGCGGCGGAGTGGTTCGGACCGGGACTTACCACGGTAAGGCAGGACGCCGCAGAGCGCGCGGGGCTTGCAATGCGCCTTCTTGCAGAACTGAAGGAACAGAAGGAGGAAGGACAGACCTGTGTTCTCCCTGTCACATTGGTGGAGCGCGGAAGTGTCGGAAGGGTATTGTGAAGCAAATATGGCAAAATACACAAAACACATTGCCTATTTTTGTATGGGGTTACGCGTTTAACCTATGGACGGATCGCTTGTCCGGAATTAATATTTTCATATGAAATCATTACTTTATGAAAATGGTCTGCCGGAAGAAGGAATACAGACCGGACAGTCCACAGGAGGCGTTTATTATGAATAAGGAAGAAAGACAAACCAATATGGAGGCGGTGGCTTATAGAGAGGCGCTGCGCAAAATTGCAGTTCCGGTCACACTGCAAAGCTTACTGGGGTCCTCGTTTAGCATGGCGGATCAGGTGATGACAGGACAGCTTGGAAGTACCTGTGTCGCGGGGATCGGTCTTGCCGGAAAATTTTTCTCGGTCTTTTCCGTGGTAATTGCGGCGGTGGCTTCCGTTGCCGGAATTATGATGGCGCAGTATCTCGGAAAAGGGAAGGAGCGCGAGACGGGACGGAGCTTTTACGTCAATCTGCTGCTCGCGCTCGCCGTTGCCGTGCTGTTCCTTTTGGCTTGCATGATTCTGCCGGAGCAGATCATGTCGCTCTACAGTACCGATGCAGCCGCGATCGGGGAGGCTGCCGCGTATCTTAGAATCCTTGGTCTCTCGGCTGTTCCGATGGCGGTCGTCTCAATGCTCGCTGCGCTTTTGCGGTGCAGGGAGGCGGCAAAGCTCCCGTTAATTGCAAGTATCGCCGCAGCCGTCTGCAACACTGTGGGGAACTATGTGTTGATCTTTGGAAAATTCGGGTTTCCCGCACTCGGGGCAAGGGGAGCAGCAATCGCCACAGTAACCGCCCAGTTTGCAAATATGTTTCTGTTATTTTTTCTGCATATCAGAATGGCAAAGCGTAGGGAGTTAAGGCTTCCGTTTCTCTGGAGACTGGACGGGCAGGCGCGTATCCAGTATGCGAAAATTCTGCTGCCGATGCTCGCCTGTGAAGTGTTATGGGTGCTCGGTGAAAATATATATGCGACCATTTACGGACATATTGGGACGGCGGCGTGCGCGGCAATGACGCTGACCGCTCCGATACAGGGGCTTTTGATCGGAGCACTGACGGGACTTTCACAGGCAGCGTCCGTTATCACCGGAAAAGCACTCGGCAGCGGGGAGTATGACAGGGCGTACCGGGACGGAAAGCGGCTGCTTGTCACAGGACTGCTCGGCGCAGGAATACTCTCGCTTTTGGTCGTCGCGCTAAGCCCTTATTATGTGCAGATCTATCAGGTCGAGGAGGAGGTGCGCCTGATGACGCGCCAGATTCTTTTGGTATATGCGTTCATTGCTCCGGTGAAGGTGCTGAATATGATTCTGGGAAGCGGAATTTTAAGGAGCGGCGGAAAGACGAACTATGTGATGTATATTGACTTTATAGGAACATGGCTGTTCGGCGTGCCGCTCGGGCTGCTGGCGGCGTTTGTCTTAAAGCTTCCGATTGCAGGGGTCTATCTGATGCTCTCGCTGGAGGAGTGTGTGCGGCTTGTAATTTCGCTGGTGCTGTTCCGCAAAAAAGTGTGGATGAGCCAGCTTGCGTGAAACTTAAAAGAGGATTGACAATTCCTTCTGTTGTATTATAATAATTATTCGAAACCTTATTATTAGAATACTCATTATATTGCAATCAGGAGAAAATCATGGAAGAAACATTACATTATTTACTCATGGCTGACCATTCATTACTGCAGAAATCATTTTTTGCAGGCATCCGGGAGACGGAACTGACGCCGGGGCAGCCCAAAATTCTTGATTATTTATCAGACCATGACGGCGTTGTACAGAAAGAAATCGCGGAGGGGTGTCATATTGAGCCGGCAACGATGACGTCCGTCCTCCTTGGAATGGAGAAGAAAGGTCTTGTGGTGCGCAAAAACCTCAATGGAAACCGGCGCAACCTGTATGTCTATCTGACGGATAAGGGGAGGACGCTTGCCGCCAAAATCAGGTCAAAATTCGGCGCAATCGAAGAGGAAGCGCTTTTCGGGTTTGCCGATGAAGAGAAAGAGAAGCTGATTGACTTGCTGATGCGGGTCAACAAGAATTTGCAGGGAGGCGTTTAGCATGAGGAAAACTGAAATTGCAAAACGTTATGTACTGCTTATTATAAGCCTGTTTTTTGCGGCGTTAGGCGTTGCGTTTGCCAAGCATGGCGAATTGGGCGTGTCGCCGATCTCATCCGTGGCGAATGTTATGAGCTGTAAGTTTTCATCGCTTTCTCTGGGAACATGGCTCATCATCTGGAACTGCGTTCTGATTGCAGGACAGATTTTCATACTGCGCAAAAAGTTCCGGCTGATACAGCTTCTGCAAATCCCTCTGTCATTTTTATTTGGCGCCTTTACCGATTTAGGAATGTGGATCGTATCGTTTATCCCTGCAGATTCCTATCCCGTACGGATGATTATGGTCGTTTCCGGAATCGTTGTTCTTGGATTCGGCATTTCGCTTTCTGTGATTGCGAATGTGATTATGAACTCGGGTGAAGCCTTTGTCAAAGCAGTTTCCGATACGATACACAAGGAATTTGGAAATGTAAAGATTGCGTTTGACGTTCTCTGTGTCGTGATTTCCCTTGTGCTGTCCCTTATCTTTTTTGATTTTACTGTGGTGGGAACGAGAGAGGGGACGATTCTTTCGGCTCTGCTCACCGGAGTTGTTGTAAAGATTTTCAGCAGCAAATTGCAGAAACCACTGGAAAGTATTTTGTGCTGTTGAAGCGCTGCACAGTGAAGCTATGTTCCTGCCCGTATAGATGCCAGATCTTCTTCATTTAAAAATTCATACAGAAAATCATTGCCATATAGTGTCATGTATGATACTGTTATACATAGTAATAAAAACCATGTATAGTAGAGGAGAACATGATGAAAAAGATATTTGACGGAAATGTATTTGACGGATGGAATATTTCCCTGCCGTTGATTCAGGGCGGCATGGGCGTTGGCGTAAGTCTCGGCGGTCTCGCCGGGGCAGTTGCAAAAGAGGGCGGAATCGGGATTATCTCCACGGCGCAGATCGGGTTTGATGAGCCGGAATTTGCAGGACATGAAGCGGACTGCAATCTGCGCGGCATCAGAAAGCAGATTGCACGCGCAAAGAAAATCGCCGGGGGCTGCGGCATGGTCGGCGTCAATGTGATGGTCGCATTGCAGCAATATAAGGAGCATGTGCTTGAGGCGGTGAAGGCTGGCGCGGATGTCATTATCTGCGGTGCGGGGCTTCCGATTGACCTGCCGGAGCTGGTGCGGGGCAGCGTCGTAAAGATTGCGCCGATTGTTTCCTCGCGGAAGGCGGCTGCGCTGATCTTAAAGGCGTGGGATAAGAAATACGGACGCGTGCCGGATTTTATCGTGGTGGAGGGACCAAAAGCGGGCGGTCATCTCGGTTTCCATGAGCAGGAGCTTTCTGATATTCCCGGAATGCATTTTGAGAGAGAGCTTGTGTCGGTGATCGAGGAGAAGAAGCGCTACGAGGAGAAATATGACAGACCGATTCCGGTCTTTGCGGCAGGCGGAATCTGGGATGCAAAGGACGCCATGCGTGTGAAGGAGCTTGGGGCGGACGGCGTGCAGGCTGCGACCCGTTTTGTGGCGACGCGTGAGTGCGATGCGTCGGAGGCGTATAAGATGGCGTATGTCAATGCAGAGGAATCGGACACGACGATTATTAAGAGCCCTGTCGGAATGCCGGGACGGGCGCTCTCCAATGCATTTATTAAGGGAGCAAAAGGCGGCAGGGAGCAGATCGGGCGGTGCTATCACTGCATCAAGCACTGCAACCCGGCGGAAATCCCCTACTGCATCACCAAGGCGCTCGTAGCGGCAGTCCGGGGCGATGTGGAGAACGGTCTGATATTCTGCGGAAGCAACGTCGGGAAAATCAAAGAAATTTCTACGGTGCATGACGTGGTGTGCGATTTGATGTATGTGTAAAAATAGAGAAGGCGATTGTTGCACAAGTGAAAAGCCCGGGTGAGCAGACCCGGGCTTTTCTTTTTGGGCTAGTCGTAGCGGTCATCTTCCTCTAGCCACTTGCAGAAATAGTAGCAGGCTATTCCTGCTATTTTAAGAAAAATGAGCAATAAAAAATGCCGGAAATTCAAGCTTTCCAGCATCTTCGGGTTGGGCTGTTATTACTAACAGTAGCAGTTCCTAGGGGAATCGAACCCCTGTTTCCGCCGTGAGAGGGCGGCGTCTTAACCGCTTGACCAAGGAACCATACGGTAAAACAACAAACAATATGTAATTGAGCAGTTCCTAGGGGAATCGAACCCCTGTTTCCGCCGTGAGAGGGCGGCGTCTTAACCGCTTGACCAAGGAACCGAACAATGAACATTATAACAGGCTTTGAAAAAAAAGCAAGCCCTTTTTTGAAATTTTTTTAAATATCTGAAAACCGTATACAATTCGCGGGAAATTATAGTATAATGTCCGACAGGAAAGAGAGGGATACATATGTCAATTGAGAGAGCAAGAGCATATCTGGAGACATGCGGCGTTGCAGACCGTATACTGGAATTTGATACATCATCGGCGACTGTGGAATTGGCGGCGCAGGCGCTCGGTACACAGGGCTGCCGGATTGCAAAGTCGCTGTCTTTTCAGGTTGAGGAGCGTGCAGTACTTATTGTGTGCGCGGGAGATACCAGAATAGACAATGCAAAGTACAAAGCGTTTTTCCACACGAAGGCAAAGATGCTGGCACCGGACGAGGTGGAGAGGCAGATCGGACATGCCGTCGGCGGCGTCTGCCCATTTGGGATCGAAGATGGAGTGGAGGTCTATCTGGATGAATCGTTAAAGCGGTTTGAGACGGTGTTTCCTGCATGTGGGAGCAGCAACAGTGCAATCGAGCTGACGATTCCGGAACTGGAACAGTTCGCGAGACCGCTTGCATGGACCAACGTCTGCAAAATCCCGGAAGGCTGAACCATACGAAAACAGCGGCAAAGTTTGGAAAAACACTTGCATTTCTTATCATAAAGTGCTATTCTATCTTATGATAACACGGTGACTAGATTGAGAGAGGGCTTTCGTCCTCTCTCAATTCATGTTTAGCGGCAGTTATCGCGAAAATTGAATATGGAGGAAGGTGTACAGATGTCGAAGCGTGAATTATATGAAACGCGCACCGAAGAACTGATTACTCCCATCTTAGAGCGCATGAATTTTGAGCTTGTGGACGTGGAGTATGTAAAAGAAGGAGGTACATGGTATCTCAGAGCCTATATCGACAAGGAGGGCGGGATTACCGTCAACGACTGCGAGGCAGTCGCCAGAGAGATGAACGAGATATTAGACCGGGAGGATTTCGTGGAGGATTCCTATGTATTTGAGGTCAGCTCCCCGGGACTTGGAAGACCGCTCAAGAAAGAAAAAGATTATATCCGGAGCATGGGCAGGGAAGTGGAGATACGGACTTACCGTGCGATCAACCGTGAAAAAGAATTTTACGGTATTTTATCAGCATATGATGAAAGTACTGTAACCATAGAGACCGACGACGGCGGCACGCTGACGTTCGAGAAAACGGACATTGCGTTGATTCGTCTTGCGTTTGATTTTTAATAGATAACCAGATTATAAGGAGGAAAATATACCATGGGAAATAATAATGAGCTGTTAGAAGCATTGAACATATTGGAAAAGGAGAAGAATATCAGCAAGGAGACACTTCTTGAGGCAATCGAGAATTCTCTTGTGACGGCATGCAAGAATCATTTTGGCAAGTCCGAGAACGTAAAGGTAAGCATTGATCCGGAGACTTGTGAGTATCATGTATTTCAGGAGAAAACTGTTGTTGAGAAGGTGGAGGATCCGGTGGAGCAGATCAGTCTTGTCAATGCGAAGATGATCGATTCCAAGTATGAGGAGGGCGATATCGTAAACGTTGAGGTACAGTCCAAGGAGTTCGGGCGTATCGCGACACAGAATGCGAAGAATGTCATCTTACAGAAAATCCGCGAGGAGGAGCGCAAGGTGCTGTTCGATCAGTACTACAGCATGGAGAAGGATGTTGTTACGGGCGTTGTACAGCGCTACATCGGCAGAAACGTCAGCATCAATCTCGGCAAGGTAGACGCCATCCTGACAGAGAACGAGCAGGTGCGCGGCGAGGTATTCCAGCCGACCGAGCGTATCAAGGTGTATATCCTTGAGGTCAAGTCCACTTCCAAGGGACCGAAGGTCTTAGTGTCGAGAACGCATCCGGAACTGGTAAAGCGTCTGTTTGAATCCGAAGTCACGGAGGTAAAGGAAGGTATTGTTGAGATCAAAGCGATCGCGCGTGAGGCTGGAAGCCGTACCAAGATTGCAGTGTGGTCAAACGATCCTGACGTCGATCCGGTAGGCGCATGCGTCGGTATGAACGGCGCGAGAGTCAATGCGATTGTCGGCGAGCTGCGCGGCGAGAAGATTGACATCATCACATGGAACGAGAATCCGGCGATGATGATCGAGAACGCGTTAAGCCCGGCGAAGGTCATCTCGGTTATCGCTGATGCCGAGGAGAAATCTGCGAAGGTCGTTGTGCCGGATTACCAGCTTTCCCTTGCAATCGGTAAGGAGGGACAGAACGCACGCCTTGCGGCGCGTCTGACAGGTTTTAAGATCGACATCAAGAGCGAGACGCAGGCGAGAGAGTCCGGTGATTTCTTCGATTACGAGAATGAGTATGAAGACGACGAGTACTACGACGAGGAATATGCAGAGGACGGCGAATACGCAGAGGACGGCGAATACGAGGAAGACGGCGAATACGCGCAGGAAGATGCTTACACAGAAGACGGCGGGTATGCCCAGGATGGTGAGTATGCAGAGGAAGACGCTGCAGCGGAAGATGATTATGAGCAGTAGGAGTTGATGAGAGAATGGCAAACAGGAAAATTCCAATGCGTCAGTGTGTAGGCTGTCGGGAGATGAAAGCGAAGAAGGATATGATCCGGGTCATTAAGACGGCATCGGAAGACGGCACAGACAGTGAAATCCTTCTGGATGTGACCGGAAGAAAGAACGGCAGAGGCGCTTATCTGTGTCCGAACAGTGAATGCCTGCGCAAAGCAATCGCGAGCAAAGGGCTGGAACGATCATTTAAAATGCCAATTCCAAAGGATGTATATGAAATGCTGACAAAGGAGATGGAGGAGTTTGAAACCAGATAAAGTATTGTCGATGCTTGGTATTGCTGCCAAGGCAGGTGGTGTTGTCAGTGGGGAGTTTTCCACGGAGAAGGCGGTCAAGGACGGCAGGGCGTATTTAGTCATTGTGGCGGCTGACGCGTCGGAGAACACGAAAAAGAGTTTCCGGAACATGACGGATTTTTATGAGGTTCCAATGTATTTGTACGGAGATAAGGAATCGCTTGGACATTTCATAGGAAAAGAGTTCCGGGCATCACTTGCAGTGACAAACGAAGGGCTGGCCCATTCGATCGAAGATAAATTGAAACAGATGTTAACAACTGAATAATGGAGGAAACAGGATATATGGCAAAAATGAGAGTTCATGAACTTGCAAAAGAGTTAGGAATAGAAAATAAGCAGATAATCGAATTTTTAAGTACAACGGAATACGCGGTAAAATCACACAGCAGCAGCGTGGAGGACAATGTGCAGGCTCTGGTGCGCACAAAGTTCGGTAAAGGCGCCGCAAAGGAAGCGCCGCAGGCGAAGGCCGACACACAGGCAAACGCTGCGCCGGCAAAGGCGGAAGCGTCGGCAAAGGCAGAAGCGCCGGCAAAGGCGGCGCCGGATGCCGTATCAAAGACCGCAGATGCAAAGCCGGCAGCAAAGACGGACGGCGCCGCTGCAAAGCAGCAGAGAGCAGAGGGCGCAGACGGCAGAGCGGAGCGCCCGAAGAAGAAATCAAGTATAACCGCAGTATTTAATGCACAGTATAGTAAACAGGGAAGCATGCACGGCGGTGCGAGAAGACCGGGCGGCAGACCGCAGGGAGATAACCGTCGTCCGGCAAACGGAGACAGAAGACCGGCAGGAGACAACCGTCGCCCGGCAGGCGGCAGACCGACGAGCGGTTACGATGTAAGAAAGGCATTTGAGCGTGCAATCAACCCGGAGGCAGCCAGAGCGGCGGAGGAAGCAGAGCGTCAGGCGGCTGAGAGGGCAAAGGCAGCCAAGGCTGCAGCGGCAGAGAAGAAGCCGCAGGAGACGGAGAAGAAGCCGGAACGCCGTCCGGAGAACGTTTATGAGAACGTTTATGAAAATGTCTACGCACAGAGCACGGACAATCGCCCGACCGGGGATAACCGTCGTCCGGCAAACGGGGACAGAAGACCGGCAGGGGATAACCGCCGTCCGGCAAACGGAGACAGAAGACCGGCAGGGGATAACCGTCGTCCGGCAAACGGAGACAGAAGACCGGGACAGGGCGGTGGATTCGCCGGAGGCAGAGGAGGAAGAGCCAATGGAAATCAGAGACCTTTCGCGAACGGCAGACCGAATCAGAATGGCGCGCAGGGTGACAGAAACAACGGCCGCGGCAATTCGTATCGCGGTAACCAACCTGGCGGCAGGCTCGACCGTGAAATCGACCGTTTCAACAAGGAATCTGCGGCAGCTTCGGAAGAACTTCGCGGTAAAGAGTCCAGAGAGCGTGAGAAGGATCGCAACAAGAACGGCAGACAGCGCGGTGAATTTGATGCGCTTGGCGGCAAGAAGCAGGAGCGCTTTGTCAACCTTGAGAAGAACGGCGGCAAGAAAAAGCCGAACCAGCAGCCGCAGCCGAAGCAGGAAGAGGATGTAATCAAGACCCTGGTACTTCCGGAGAAGCTTACAATCAAGGAGCTTGCGGATAAGATGAAGGTACAGCCGTCTGTTATCGTCAAGAAGCTGTTCTTAAAGGGAACGATGGTCACGGTAAATCAGGAAGTCGATTACGATACGGCGGAGGAGATTGCGCTTGAGTTCAACTGCATCTGCGAGCCGGAGGAGAAGATTGACGTCATCGCCGAGCTTCTGAAAGAGGAAGACGACGCAGAGGAGACACTGGTAGCGCGTCCTCCGGTCGTATGTGTTATGGGTCACGTTGACCATGGTAAGACGTCCCTTTTGGATGCAATCCGTTCTACCCGTGTGACAGACAAGGAGGCTGGCGGTATCACACAGCATATCGGTGCGTCCGTGGTATCGATCAACGGTCAGAATATCACATTCCTTGACACGCCGGGCCATGAGGCATTTACGGCAATGCGTATGCGTGGAGCAAATTCCACCGATATCGCAATCCTTGTTGTCGCTGCCGACGACGGCGTTATGCCGCAGACCGTCGAGGCAATTAACCATGCCAAGGCTGCGGGCGTAGAAATTATTGTTGCAATCAACAAGATCGATAAGCCAAGTGCAAACATCGAGCGCGTAAAGCAGGAGCTTTCCGAATATGAGCTGATTCCGGAGGACTGGGGCGGAAGTACGGTGTTCTGTCCGGTATCTGCACACACCAAAGAGGGTATCGAGAACCTGCTTGAGATGATTCTTCTGACGGCGGATGTGCTTGAATTAAAGGCAAACCCGAAGCGTAATGCGAGAGGACTTGTCATCGAGGCACAGCTTGACAAGGGACGCGGTGCGGTTGCAACCGTTCTGGTACAGAAGGGTACGTTAAAGGTAGGTCAGCCGGTAGCGTGCGGAAGCTGCTACGGTAAGGTGCGTGCGATGATCGACGACCAGGGCAGGAGAGTCAAGGAGGCAGGACCGTCTACACCGGTGGAGATTTTGGGACTTTCCTCTGTGCCTGAGGCAGGCGAGACGTTTGTTGCCATGGATACGGAAAAAGAGGCGAGAGCATTTGCAGAGACCTACATTTCCGAGGGCAAGAACCGTCTGATCGAGGATACCAAGGCGAAGATGTCCTTAGACGATCTGTTCTCACAGATTCAGTCCGGAAACGTAAAGGAATTGGATATCATCGTGAAGGCGGACGTACAGGGTTCTGTCGAGGCAGTAAAGCAGAGCCTTGTGAAGCTGTCGAACGAGGAGGTCGTTGTAAAGGTCATTCACGGCGGCGTAGGTGCGATCAACGAGTCCGATGTCAGCTTAGCATCCGCTTCCAACGCAATCATTATCGGCTTCAATGTCCGTCCGGACCCGACCGCAAAGGTGACAGCCGAGAAGGAGAATGTGGACGTCAGACTTTACAAGGTCATCTACAATGCAATCGAGGACGTGGAAGCGGCCATGAAGGGTATGTTAGACCCGATCTTCGAGGAGAAGGTGCTCGGTCATGCGGAAGTGCGCCAGATTTTCAAGGCTTCCGGCGTCGGAAATATCGCTGGTTCCTATGTGCTTGACGGTGTATTCCAGAGAGGCTGCAAGGTTCGTATTTCCCGTGAGGGCGAGCAGATCTTCGAGGGCGATCTTGCATCCTTAAAGCGTTTCAAGGACGACGTGAAGGAAGTAAAGGCAGGCTACGAGTGCGGTCTTGTATTTGAAGGCTTCAACGATATTGCAGAACTTGATATCGTGGAGGCTTATACGATGGTGGAGGTACCACGTTAAATTTCGGCTGGAACACATATGGAAAGAACAAAAGGTGTGACCGAAATTTAGCGGGAAGAACACCGGAGGTGTTCTTCCGAGCGTCGAGTCGTTAGGTTAAGAAGAAAGGAACGTTATGTTAGAGTTCAGGTACGATACACAACTTCTGATCGAAGGAAAGAATCTGGATGAGGAGGCGGTGAATGAGTATTTCACCAGCCATTTTCAGGGGGATTGTCTTTTGGCGGTCGGCGATGAAGAATTGCTAAAGATTCATTTTCATACGAACGAGCCGTGGAAGGTGCTGGAGTATTGTGCATCGCTAGGTGAGATTTATGACATTGTAATAGAAGATATGGAACGGCAGTCCCGGGGCTTACAGGGATAGCTGCCGAATCCGTATATGGAGAAATGGAATGAGAAAAAACAGCATTAAGAATACCCGTATCAACGGGGAAGTGCTGCGTGAGTTGTCGAACATTATCCGCGGGGGAATCAAAGACCCGCGGATCGCACCGATGACAAGCGTAGTGACGGTGGAGGTCGCGCCGGATCTTAAGACCTGCAAGGCATACATCAGTGTTCTCGGGGACGAGGAAGCCCAGAAGAATACGCTTGCCGGCCTGCGCAGCGCGGAGGGGTATATCCGCAGGGAACTGGCGCGGAGCATCAATCTTCGCAATACACCGGAGATTACCTTTATACTGGATCAGTCGATCGAGTACGGGGTGCGCATGTCGAAGATGATCGACGATGTGACAAAGGATATTCCCGACAGGTCAGAAGAGCCGGAGAACGGAGCAGAGAAGGACGCAGAATGAGGCAAAGTTTCCGGTATTGTCTGTGGTGCCGCGGCAGATGCGGCATGGAGGATGAATATGACAAATTTTGATGAATATTTAAAGGAGGCGAACACAGTCGCTATCGGCGGACATATCCGTCCGGACGGCGACTGTGTGGGTTCCTGTCTTGCTACGTATAATTACATAAAGACGTGGTATCCGCAGATTGCGGTAACGCTTTATCTTGAACCGATTCCGAATATCTTTAAGTTCATGGCGCATGCCGACGAGATCGTATCCGATTTCACAGGAGAAGAGAAGTACGATCTTTTTATTGCGCAGGACTGCGGGGACGCAGGACGGCTTGGAGAGGCGGCGCATTTTTTTGAAACGGCGAATAAGACGCTTTGCGTCGATCACCATATCAGCAACCAGAGCTTCGCCGATGAAAATTATATTTTCCCGGATGCCAGCTCGACATGTGAACTGATTTATGAGCTTTTACCGAAGGAGCGTATCACGAAGGAAATCGCGGAGTGCATCTACACCGGAATGGTGCATGACACAGGCGTGTTCCAGTACTCCTGCACTTCAAGGAAGACGATGGAGACGGCGGGCGCGCTGATGGAGCTTGGCATCAATTATCCGAAGATTGTGGACGAGACATTTTACACCAAGACATATAACCAGAACCGCATTATGGGACTGGCGCTGCTTAAGAGTAAACTGCATCTTGACGGAAAATGCATTTCCAGTGTGATTACGGCGGAGGAGATGCGCGAGTACGATGTGCTCCCGAAGCATCTTGACGGAATCGTGAGCCAGCTTCGTGTGACAAAGGATGTAGAGGTCGCTGTCTTTTTGTATGAGACGGGCGACGGCACCTTTAAGGTGAGCACACGCTCGAAAGAGGCGGTCGATGTGGCGCGTATCGCGGTGAAATACGGCGGCGGCGGTCACGTCCGTGCGGCGGGATTTTCGATGAGCGGTGATGCAGATGCAATCGTTGAGGCAGTCGTTGCCGATATTGCAGAGCAGTTGTAAGCGCGTACAGCCTGTACGGAGTATCGCAGCGCAGATCTGACGGAGAGAGGAGAGGTACGATGGAGCGGACATCTTATATGCTGGCAGTTCCGGCCGAAGAGAAGGAATTGGAGGAACCAGAACTTCTGATAAAACGCATTTCGGAAATGAATGGCGTTCAGGTGATAAAAGCGGAACTTCGGGATGCGGAGATTGCGGTCGAGCTTATCTACAACGATACGCTCTATTGTGCAAGGCTCTATCCGACGGAGTTTGAATTGCCTCAGTTTTTCAGGATGCAGCATTTTTTCCCGGATGTGGATATGGACGCAGTGGAAAAAAGACATAAGGGACTTTCCGTGGCGTTGGAATTTGCGGGGAATGCGCTCATATCCTATCATTTGCAGATAAAGATGATTGACGCGATGTTTTCCTGCGGAGTGTTGGCGGTGCTCGACAGCAGCGCGGAGAAAATTCTCTCGGGACGCTGGATTGCACTTGCCGCATCCTCTAACGTGCCGCCTGCGCCCCGTTACCTGTTTACGGTACAGGCAGTTTGTGAGGAGGACGGGGATGACGTGTGGCTGCACTCGCACGGCTTGAACCGCTGTGGCGTGACGGAGCTTGAGGTGCTCGGCTCGACCCGTGACAATTACAATGCGCATTATCAGGTGATTGAGGGGATGGCAAATCGGCTTTTGGAGCTGGAGGAGCCCTTGCAGCCGAAAGAGCCGTTATTTCTCGCGCGCCTTTCCGAGGAGGTCATTCTTGTAACGACATTGCTTCCGTGGGAAACGGCGATTCGTTTTTATGATGAAGACATTCTGGGAGGAAAAGAGGACCGCGTCGACGGACATAATGCGGATACGAGCTGTATTTTCGCGTATCCGTCCGCAGAAGACTTAAAGCAGGAGCGGATGGCGCCGCTTTCGATTTATGATGAGATTCTGGAGAAAAATTCCATTTTTATGTTCAGCGAGTCGGAGACAGCGCGGATGAAGGCTCTCGCGCAGGAGCGCATTTCCTATGTAAAGCGTGTGGCTGGAAACAAAGACATACATATCCTTGTAAAGATTGGATTGAACGTGGATGGGGATAATCCGGACGGAAGCCAGAAAGAACATATCTGGTTCGAACTCAAAGAAATTTCGGATTTGTCCATAAAGGCGGAGCTTACACAGGAACCGTACTATATTGCGGGTCTCCATGCAGGGGATATCGGAGAATATCCGATTGACATGATAACGGACTGGATCATCTATGAACCAAAGAGACGTGTCACACCTGATGATGTTTACCTGTTGGAGTTATAAGAATGGAACGGACTTGAATTTGGCATATGAGGGAAATATGATCAGTGGAATTATCAATGTATACAAAGAAAAAGGATATACCTCGTTCGATGTGGTAGCGAAGCTGCGGGGAATCCTTAAGACAAAGAAAATCGGACACACAGGGACGCTCGATCCGGATGCGGAGGGGGTGCTGCCTGTGTGTCTTGGCAAAGCAACAAAAGTCTGCGATCTGCTGACGGATAAGCGTAAGGAGTACGAGGCTGTCATGCTGCTTGGCATGACGACCGACACGCAGGACGTGACCGGAACCGTGCTTGCGAAGAAAGACGTGATGTGCGGCAGCAAACAGGTGACAGAGGCGGTCATGAGCTTTGTCGGCGATTATATGCAGATACCGCCGATGTACTCCGCCTTAAAGGTCGATGGCAAAAAGCTCTGCGATCTGGCAAGAGCCGGGGTGACGGTGGAGCGCGCGGCGCGCCCGGTCACGATTCACGGAATTGAGATTCTGTCGGTGGAGCTGCCGAGAGTGCGGATGCGGGTTTCCTGCTCAAAGGGAACTTATATCCGCACGCTCTGTGAGGATATCGGCGAAAAGCTTGGCTGCGGCGCCTGTATGGAAAGCCTGCTTCGGACGAGGGTCGGAAGCTTTGCGCTTTCGGACGCGCTGACGCTTGCAGAGATCGAGGCGTCGGTGAAGTCGCTTACCGACGGAATACCGCCGGAAGCGTGGGAGACGGTGAAGTTTCCTTTTTTGCACACGGTGGACTCGGTATTTATGCAGTATGAAAAGGCAGTGGTAAACAAAGAGTTCGGGAAGCTGTTGTACAACGGCAACCGGATGCGTCAGGAAATGTTTTCCGGCTACCGGAGCGAATGGGAAGCGCAGCCCATCCGCGTCTATGATGCGGACGGACAGTTTGTCGGCGTCTATGCGTATCAGAATGACAGGAAAGACTATAAACCATTAAAGGTGTTTATGTAGAGCATGAAATATATCAGGAATACAACGGACTTTTATATAGAAGAAAATACGGTCATTTCGCTTGGGAAGTTTGACGGCATACACAGGGGGCATACGAAGCTCCTTGAACATTTTGCGGAGAAGAAAGCCAAAGGGCTTTGCAGCGTGATTTTTACATTTGACATTCCGCCGCGCAAAAATGTGCAGCACGTTGAGGCGAAGGTGCTTACGACGAACGAGGAAAAGATGTATATTTTTGAACAGCTTGGAATCGATTATCTCGTGGAATGTCCGTTTACCCCCGAGATTATGTGTATGGAGGCGGAGGATTTTATCGCGAAGATCGCGCGTCAGCTCCATGTGAAATGTCTTGTCGTGGGAGAGGATTTCCGCTTCGGGCATAACCGCAGAGGGGATTACCATATGCTGAAGGAATATGCCAGTCAGTATGGGTACGAGGTGATCGTCGTGGAGAAGATCAAAGAGGAGGAGCGCGACATCAGCAGCACCTTCGTGCGTGAAGAAATCGCTGCGGGAAATATCGAGCGGGCGAATCATCTGCTCGGCTACCGCTATTTTGTGACGAGCATGGTAAAGCACGGAAACCAGATCGGCAGGACGATCGGTATTCCCACGATCAACCAGATCCCGCCGGAGGAAAAGCTTCTGCCGCCGAACGGCGTGTATGTCACGGAGGTCTATATCAGCGGGCATAAATACCGCGGTATTACAAATGTCGGATGCAAACCTACGATTGAAGGGAAGAATCCGATCGGCGTAGAGACGCATCTGCTTGATTTCGCAGGAGATGTGTATGACAGGTTTGTGACGGTGGAATTTTTAAGCCGCGTGCGCGGAGAGTATAAATTCACTTCCGTTGAGGCGCTCAAAGAGCAGATGCAGAATGATATTGCGTACCGGAGAGCCTATTTTGAGAAAAATGCAGAATAATTATTACATAAATATTACAGAATTGTGTTGACAGCGTAAAATATGCTTGCTATACTGGAATCTGGAATCGCGGAAATCGTTTTCGCACAGTAACCCACCGGAAGATATGGTGGCAGTAGTTTCGGGATGAGCATATCAGGAGGTCTTATGAAGGCAAGATTGATCAAAGTAGCAGGATTATTACTTACCGGTACATTGGTATTTACTACAGCATATACAGGTCAGGCAAAGGGGAAGGACGCGGCGCTTTCGAATGAGGATGTGAGGGCAGGCGTTTCCACTGAGTTCGATGCACAGCTTGGTTCGCATGGCGATACGAAGGTGGCATCCGGGGTAACAGGTGCAGTTTCCGGTTATCTGAGCGATGCGACGACGGGCGTTGCCGGCGTGACCGGAACGGATGCCGTGAAGACGGCGACCGGACAGGATATCGTTGCAGATGGATCAGCGGCAGACCAGAGCGCGGCAGCGGTTGACGGAACCGTGGCGGCAGATGGAACAGCAGCGGCGGACCAGAGTGTGACAGCGGACGGGACTGTAGCGGTTGACGGAACCGTGGCAGCGGACGGGACTGTAGCGGTTGACGGAACCGTCGCAGCAGACGGAGCTGTGGCAGCGGACGGAGCGGCAGATGGAACCGTGGCGGCAGACACACAGACGGCTGATGTGAATGCAGCGCAGGCATATGGATATACGAATCTTGGCGTTGCCAGTGTAGACGGCAATTTAAATGTCAGAGAGTCGGCGAGCACAGAGGCGTCGGTTGTCGGCAAGATGCCGAACAATGCAGGATGTGAGATCCTCGGTGTCGAGGGAGAGTGGACGAAGATTTCTTCCGGTAAGGTCGAGGGTTATGTAAAATCAGAATATCTTTTGAGCGGGGACGCGGCTTTAGCCCGGGCAGAGGAAGTAAAGCAGACGATTGCGAAGGTAACGACGACGACGCTTTACGTGAGAGAGCAGCCGAACACCGACTGCACTATTATCACGATGATGCCGGAGGGTGAGGAACTTGAGGTCCTTGAAGTGTTAGACGGCTGGGTGAAGATCAACGTCGACAGTGATGAAGGTTATGTTTCCTCTGAATATGTGGAGATTTCCACAGAACTTTTAAAGGCGATGACGATGACGGAGATCCGTTACGGACAGGGCGTTTCGGATGTGCGCGTATCTCTGGTACAGTATGCGACACAGTTTGTCGGCAACCCGTATGTATGGGGCGGCACGAGCCTGACAAACGGAGCGGACTGCTCAGGATTTGTCTTAAGCGTATTTGCAAATTACGGTATTTCCCTGCCGCATTCTTCCCGTGCGCAGGCAGGCTGCGGTACATCGATTTCCGCTTCGGAAGCACAGCCGGGAGATCTGTTCTTCTACAGCAACGGCGGAGGAATCAATCACGTGGCAATTTATATCGGCAATGGACAGGTTGTACATGCAAGTTCACCGAAGTCCGGAATCAAGATTTCCAACGCGTACTACAGAACTCCTGCGAAGGTAGTCAGAATCATCAATAACTAAAAAAGGCATTTACAAGCTGGTATTGCTGTGTTATAATGCCAGAGTATGAGTTTAGCCCATATTCGGTAGATGGACACTCCGACCTTTTACTGAGTATCCGATGTTTTTGGGCGATGGGCGCATAACGCAGCCCCGGAGGCACATATTAGATGATGCCATCCAAAGAAATCAAGAAGGAGGATCAGAACATGATCGCAAAGGACAAGAAGCAGAGCATTATTGCAGAGTATGGAAGAACCCCGAATGACACAGGTTCACCGGAGGTACAGATCGCTATTTTAACAGCGCGTATCGAGGAGCTGACAGCTCATTTACAGGAGAACCCGAACGACCATCATTCCAGAAGAGGACTTCTTAAGATGGTAGGTCAGAGACGTGGTTTACTTGCTTACTTAAAGAAGATTGACATCGAGAGATATCGTTCCTTAATCGAGCGTTTAGGTCTTAGAAAATAAGGATGTCAGGGCGGGCATATTTGCCCGCTTTCAAATAGAGCGGAGGGTTTCCCGCTCTATTTTTACTTCATAGGAAGGTGCTTTCGCATTCGCGTGTGAAACACCGGATTTCCTATGATTTTATGGCAGAAGCGTACTCCCGAGACCACTGAAATATACATACTGTTTCATGGAGCGGTTTTCGTGTGTGCATTTCAGTAGTTTCGGTGCTTCTGCAGAGGACAAGCCGAAAGCGGCTTTGTCAGGCAGCAATCTGTGCGACATGGATTGTGAGATATTTGAGAGAAGAAAAGGAGAATGAGCATGTACAAAAGTTTTACAATGGAGCTTGCGGGCAGAACTTTGACCGTAGATATCGGAAGAGTCTGCGCACAGGCAAATGGAGCAGCTTTATTAAAATATGGTGAGACAACGGTCTTATCTACGGTCACCGCATCTGATAAGCCGAGGGACGGTATCGATTTCTTCCCGCTCTCCGTAGAGTATGAAGAGAAGATGTACTCTGTCGGAAAGATTCCGGGAGGCTTCAACAAGAGAGAGGGTAAGGCGTCCGAGAATGCAATTCTTACCTCCCGCGTTATTGACCGTCCGATGCGTCCGTTATTCCCGAAGGATTACCGCAACGATGTAACCATCAACAATATGGTAATGTCCGTTGATCCGGAGTGCCGTCCTGAGATTGTTGCAATGATCGGTTCCGCACTGGTAACGACCATTTCCGACATCCCGTTTGCAGGTCCCTGTACGACGACCCAGATGGGTATGGTAAATGGCGAGTTCATCGTGAACCCGTCCCAGAAGGTATGGGATACCGGTGATTTACAGCTCACGGTTGCATCCACCGCGGAGAAGGTCATCATGATCGAGGCGGGAGCGAACGAGATCCCGGAGGATAAGATGATCGAGGCGATCTACAAGTGTCATGAGATCAACCAGACAATCATCGCATTTGTAAATCAGATCGTTGCCGAGGTAGGAAAGCCGAAGCACACCTACACAAGCTGTGCAATCCCGGATGAGATGTTTGCCGCAATCAAGGAAATTGTACCGCCGGAGCAGATGGAAGAGGCGGTATTTACCGACGAGAAGCAGAAGCGTGAGGAGAATATCCGCCAGATCACAGAGAAGCTTGAGGAAGCGTTCGCAGAGAACGAGGAATGGCTTGCCGTACTGGGCGAGGCAGTATACCAGTATCAGAAGAAGACCGTCCGCAAGATGATCTTAAAGGATCACAAGCGCCCGGATGGACGTGCGATCAACCAGATTCGTCCGCTGGCTGCAGAGGTCGATCTGATTCCGAGAGTACACGGCTCTGCAATGTTTACCCGCGGACAGACACAGATCTGCGACGTGGTGACCTTAGCGCCGCTTTCTGAGGTACAGAAGATTGACGGTCTGGATGAGAACATCACGACCAAGAGATATATGCATCAGTACAATTTCCCGTCCTACTCTGTAGGTGAGACGAAGGTATCCCGCGGACCGGGACGCCGTGAGATCGGTCACGGTGCGCTCGCAGAGAAAGCGCTTATGGCAGTGCTTCCTTCTGAGGAGGAGTTCCCGTACGCAATCCGCGCCGTATCTGAGACGTTTGAGTCCAACGGTTCTACCTCCATGGCTTCTACCTGTGCATCCTGTATGTCCTTAATGGCGGCAGGTGTTCCGATCAAGTCCATGGTTGCAGGTATTTCCTGCGGTCTTGTAACGGGCGACACAGACGATGATTACATCGTTCTGACGGATATCCAGGGCTTAGAGGATTTCTTTGGCGATATGGACTTTAAGGTAACCGGTACGCACAAGGGTATCACAGCGATTCAGATGGATATCAAGATTCACGGTCTGACAAGACCGATCGTCGAGGAGGCAATCGCGAGAACCAGAGAGGCGAGAATCTATATCATGGACGAGGTAATGTCCAAGGCAATCGCAGAGCCGCGCAAGCAGGTGAGCGAGTACGCGCCGAAGATCATCCAGATTCAGATCGATCCGGAGAAGATCGGTGATGTGGTCGGTCAGAGAGGAAAGACCATCAACGAGATTATCGCGCGCACCGGCGTGAAGATCGATATCACAGATGACGGCGCTGTATCGGTATGCGGTACGGATGCTGCCATGATGGATAAGGCAATCGAGATGATCCGCATTATCACAACCGATTTCGCCGAGGGTCAGATACTCACCGGAACCGTAGTCAGCATCAAGGAGTTCGGCGCATTCTTGGAGTTCGCACCGGGCAAAGAGGGCATGGTTCATATTTCAAAGATCGCGAAGGAGCGCATCAACCGCGTGGAGGACGTGCTCACGCTTGGCGACAAGGTCAAGGTCGTATGCCTTGGAAAGGACAAGATGGGAAGAATCAGCTTCTCCATCAAGGATGTGCCGCAGGAGGCATAGAGCATATTCTGAGTTATAAGAGCAGAACAAAGTCGTTTTTATCGGGATATTGTAACAGATATCCCGGTAGAGACGGCTTTTTTTCGTCTGGTGGGAAGATAGCACCGCTTTATTTTCTGCATACGTTATAAAAAAAGGTTTTTTATGAATCACGTAAAAAAACTGATCCACACGGATTATGCATATAGAATGGGATTGAACGGACAGAATGTGACGGTTGTAGTTATGGACACCGGGATAGCAGGACATATTGATTTTGGAGAAAGGATTCTTGAATTTCGCGATTTCTGCAACGGCAGGAGCGGGCTTTACGATGATAACGGGCATGGCACGCATGTGTCCGGAATTATCGCGGGAAGCGGGGAAATGTCAAGAAACAAACAGGGCTTGTGCGTCTACAGCGGCGTCGCGCCCCGTGCGAATCTCATCATGCTCAAAGTGCTCGATGAAAAAGGGAATGGAAATACGGCGAAGGTGCTAAAGGGCATTGACTGGATCGTGCAGAACCGCGAAAAATACAATATCAGGATTTTGAATATATCGGTAGGAATGCTGCCCGGTGCAGGGCAGAAGGAACAGCAGGATCTGCTTGCGGCAGTCGACGATCTGTGGGATCGCGGCATCATGGTCGTTGCGGCGGCGGGCAACAATGGACCAAGGGAAAATTCCATCACGATTCCGGGAATTTCCCGTAAAATCCTTACCGTGGGAAGCAGCGACGACACAAAAGCGGACGCGGGCCACAGAGGGCTGCGGAGCGGCTACAGCAGCAGCGGTCCCACGGAATGCTGTATTGTAAAGCCGGAAATCCTTGCGCCGGGAACGAAGATCACGAGCTGCGGCAGGGACAAAAGAGGATATGCGGTAAAGAGCGGCACGTCGATGGCGGCGCCTGTCGTCACGGGAGCGCTTGCATTGGCATTTCAGAGATACCCGCATATGACGCCTGCGGAAATGAAGCTGCGGCTTTACGAGAGAGCTTATCCCAGAGGGGAGCAGCTCGGGAAAAAATGCTGGGGTGTGATACACGTGGACAATCTGGTGCGCGGCTGATATTTATGGATTTTGAAGCGTTTCCTATCTGTGACGCGTCAAAATGATAAAGTTTCTCGATAAAAGAATAACTATGGAAAATCATTGTATGAAAGAGTATGATAAAAAGAACGGACAGGGAGGGATGCAAATGAAGAATCATAAATGGTGGGCATGGACTACGGTTGTCTGCTTTCTTATGACAATTTATACAGGCTATCAGCACAAATAGAGAAAAGGAGAGAGGAACATGGCGAACTTTTTAAAGAAAATTGATGCAAAGAAAACAGGAATTTTTGCGGCAGGCGTATTATTCGGAACGGCAGGCATTAAGATTTTATCCAGCAAGGATGCAAAGAAAGTGTATACATCCTGCACGGCGGCGGTTCTGCGCGCAAAGGACTGTGTGATGAAGACGGCGACAACGGTTCAGGAGAATGCAGAGGATATCTACGCGGAAGCACAGCAGATCAATGAGGAGCGTGCAGCGAAAGCGGCGGAAGCTTCTTATGAGGACGAGGCGGACGACGGAGCAGAGGAAAGCGCTGACGAGAGCGCGGCAGAATAAGACCAGCAGAAAGAAAATGGGGCGGATGCACGTGGGCTGCGTGTGCTGCCTCATTTTTACGAAGGAAGGTAGTTTTTATGAAATTTGTGATCAGACATGAAATCAGAGGAAGAATCCGCGTACATATTATTCAAAATGGGATGACCTACCGTCAGGCGGATATCCTGCAGTATGCGCTTGAAGAGCAGCCTTTTGTGACAAAGGTAAGCGTACAGAGCCGCACGCAGGATGCGACCGTCTGCTATGAGGGAGAGCGCGGCGCGGTGATAGCGCTTCTGAAAGGCTTTTGCTATGAGAAGACCAAGGTTCCCGAATCTTATCTGGAAAATTCAGGGAGAGCCCTAAACGAAGCCTATAAGGAGAAGCTGATCGGAAAAGTGGTGCTTCGCTATGGCGGAAAGCTGTTTCTGCCATATCCTTTAAGAGCGGGAATTACGGTTGTAAAATCACTTCCCTACCTTTGGGAGGGCATAAGGACGCTTGGCAGGAGAAAGCTTGAGGTTCCGGTTCTGGATGCAACGGCAATCGGAGTCTCCATTGTGAGGGGCGACATGGAGACCGCAGGCTCGATCATGTTTTTGCTCGGCATCGGCGAGACGCTTGAAGAGTGGACGCACAAGAAATCGGTGGACGATCTGGCGAGAAGCATGTCCTTAAATATCGGAAGGGTATGGATGAAAAAGGATGGACAGGAAATTCTGGTCGCTTCCTCTGAGATAAGACCGGGCGACGAGGTCGTCGTCCACATGGGCAATGTGATCCCGTTCGACGGTGTTGTTTCAGATGGCGAGGGGATGGTAAATCAGGCGTCCCTGACCGGGGAGTCCGTTCCGGTCCATAAGCAGAAGGAAGCGGCTGTCTATGCGGGCACTGTGGTGGAGGAAGGAGAACTGACGGTTACTGTCGGCGCTGCGGGAGGCGCGAGCCGCTTTGAGCGCATTGTGGACATGATTGAGGAGTCGGAGAAGCTGAAATCTTCCATGGAGGGAAAGGCGGCGCATCTGGCGGACAGGCTTGTTCCGTATATGCTGGCGGGCACAGGAATTACCTATCTGCTTACCAGAAATGTCACGAAAGCGTTGTCGGTGCTTTTGGTTGATTTTTCGTGTGCGCTTAAGCTTGCAATGCCGGTTTCTGTTTTATCGGCGATCCGGGAGGCGAGCACGCACCAGATTACGGTAAAAGGCGGAAAGTTCTTAGAAGCCGTAGCGGAAGCGGACACGATCGTCTTTGATAAGACCGGAACGCTCACAAAGGCAAAGCCGACGGTGGTACAGGTAGTTCCGTTCTGCGGGCAGGAGCCGGACGAACTGCTTCGGATTGCAGCGTGTCTGGAGGAGCATTTCCCGCATTCCATGGCAAAGGCAGTCGTCGATGCGGCAAAGGAGAGGCATCTGGAACACGAGGAGATGCACTCGAAGCTGGAGTATATCGTAGCGCACGGTATTTCTTCCCTGATCGGGGAGCAGAAGGTCGTAATCGGAAGCTACCACTTTGTCTTTGAGGACGAGGGATGTAAGATTCCTGAGGGAATGCAGGAACGGTTTGACGCGCTTCCGGTAGAATATTCCCACCTGTATATGGCAATGGACTCTGTACTTGCAGCGGTCATCTGCATTGAGGATCCGCTCCGCGAGGAGGCGAAGGACGTTGTGGCGGCATTAAAACAGGCTGGGATTGGAAAAATTGTTATGATGACCGGAGACAGCGAGCGGACGGCGCGCTCCATTGCAAAAAAAGTGGGTGTTGACGAGTATTATGCGGAGGTTCTTCCCGAGGATAAGGCGCGGTTTATCGAGCAGGAGAAACAGCAGGGAAGAAAGGTCATGATGATCGGAGACGGAATCAATGACTCGCCGGCATTATCGGCAGCGGACGTTGGAATCGCAATCAGTGACGGCGCGGAAATTGCAAGGGAGATTGCGGATGTGACGATCGGTGCGGACAGCCTGTACAAGATCGTGACGTTAAAGGCGCTTGGAGATGCGCTGGTAAAGAGAATCCACAGAAATTACCGTGTGATCGTGGGCTTTAACAGCGGTCTGATTCTGCTTGGCGTTGGAGGAATCCTTCCGCCGACGACTTCGGCGCTTCTGCACAATACTTCCACGCTTGTAATCAGTTTAAAGAGTATGGGAAATCTTTTGGATTAGACAGCAGAGCAATTGACTTTTCACAGGAAAAATCATACAATGAAGAATACCGGTTCTGGTATTTGCCGTCGGTATGACTACATGGATGTGAGTGAAGGGGGAGCTGCTTATGAAGAAAATCGCGCATTTGCTTTTGGGAAGAGTATTTGTGGTGGGGCTTTCCATTCTGTTGCAGGTGGGCTGGATGTTTATCGTTCTGTGGCGGTTCAACTATCAGTTCACCTATGTCAATCTGGCATTCCGTGTGATTGCGGTGATTGTGGTGCTTGTCATTGTCAATAAATGGGTAAATCCTGCAAATAAGCTGTCGTGGACGTTTTTGATTCTGCTTTCGCCGGTTCTCGGACTGCTTCTTTACTTTCTGTTCGGACGTTCCGGCTTAACGAAGCAGACCAGACGGAAGATGGATGCCGCCGGGGCGGCGGTGTCGGCGCACCTTAAGCGGGATGAGGAGGCGGAGAAAGCGCTGCGCGCGGAGAGTATCGGAGCGTTCCGGCAATCGGAATATATCAGGGAGTGGGGATGTTTTCCGCTCTATCGTGGGACAACCACACGCTACTATAAATGCGGGGAAGAAATGTTTCCCGACATGCTTGCGGCGTTAGAGAGCGCAGAGCATTTTATTTTTCTGGAGTATTTCATTATCGAAGAGGGCTATATGTTCAATGCGGTCGTGGATATTCTGGAACGAAAGGTGAAAGAGGGCGTGGAGGTGCGTTTGATTTACGATGACGTCGGGTGCGTCAATACACTTCCGGCAGGATATTATAAGAAGCTTCAGAAGAAAGGAATCAAATGTGCTGCATTTAATCCGTTCCGTCCGATTATATCGGTCGTCATGAACAACCGCGACCACAGGAAGATCCTTGTCGTAGACGGAGCGCTGGGATTTACCGGAGGCATCAATTTGGCGGACGAATACATCAATAAGGTAGAGCGTTTCGGGTATTGGAAGGACACGGGAATCCGCATCGAGGGCGAGGCGGTCTGGAGCCTTACAACAATGTTTCTTAGCATGTGGAACTATATCGTAGGATCGGATGAGGATTGCTGCGCTTATATGCCGTCGGTGCACCAGAAGGCGCCGTTTGAGGATGACGGATATGTGCAGCCGTATGGAGACAGCCCGCTGGATCACGAGAATGTCGGAGAGGACATTTATTTAAATATCATAACAAGAGCCACGAAATATGTTTATATTTTCACGCCGTATCTCATTGTGGATCATGAGATGCTGGTTGCACTCTGCAACGCGGCAAAGAGCGGAATTGATGTGCGGATCGTGACGCCGGGGATTCCGGATAAGAAGACGGTGTATCTGCTGACGCAGTCTTACTACGAGCCGCTTATCCGGTGCGGCGTGAAGATTTATCAGTACACGCCGGGATTTATTCACGCGAAGTGCTTTGTCTGTGATGACGAGATTGCGACGGTGGGAACGGTCAACCTGGATTTCAGAAGTCTCTATCTGCATTTTGAGTGTGGAATCTGGATGTACCGTTCGGCGGCTGTGATGCAGGTAAAGGAAGACTGCATGGAGACTTTCTCCTGCTCAGAGGAAATGACATTGGAGTTTTGCAGGAACCGCGCGTTGCCTGTACGTATCTTACAGAGTCTTCTGCGGCTGTTTGCCCCGCTGCTCTAGGTAAGAGAGAAGGACGCTTTTAAAAAAGTCCTGCCGGGCGGGATGCGCACCTCGCACAAGAGGAATTATGTCGCAAGCGACTGTGCTCGTCAGCGCCATAGTATGGCGCGGCAAAGTGTGCTCCGCATGTAAACTGAAGGAAATTCGAGAGAGCGTGCGAAGCACACTTTGTTGTCAGTCAACTCAGAAAATACTGGAGCGCTTTCAGGAAGTAGTCGCGGTATGTCGCGGCGTCTACGCTTGTTGTGTAGAGAATATTCACGCTGCCGATTTCTTTTCCGTTCAGGGAGTAGACGGCTTTCCCGGCGACGTCGCCTTCTTTTACCGGGGCGGCGGCACTTTTCGGAAGCTTAAGCGTTTTCTTTACGCCGGAGAGGTCGCTGCCGTCCGTGGAGATATAGGAGAACGGGCTTTCATATTCCAGATTGACAAATTCTTTCGTTCCCTTTTCAACGTCAAGCGCAGGAAGCTTATCTTCATTGGCGTCGGAGTAGATATGACACTTCCCGAAGCCGTAATTGAGCAGCGTCGTTGCATCGGTAAAACGCACCTTGTAATCGGGCGCTGCCATGACGACGGCAATCAGCTCCATATCATCTTTCTTTGCAGTAGCAGAGACACAGTATTTTGCCAGTCCTGTCGATCCTGTCTTTAGTCCTGTCGCGTACTCATACTGTTTGATCAGCTTATTAGTGTTGGTCAGACCAAATTCACTGCTTCCCTTCGCCGTATTGTGCGTGATATTTTCCATCCAGATCGTGCAGTAGTTGTGGATTTCGGGATGCTTTGTAATCAGCTCGCGGGACATCAGGGCGACGTCGTAGGCGCTCGTCATATGTCCGTCGGTATCAAGACCACAGCAGTTTACGAAAGTAGTATCATTCATGCCAAGTCCCTTGGCGCGTTCGTTCATCTGCCGGACAAATTCCGATTCCGAACCGCAGAGAAATTCCGCCATGGCGACACAGGCGTCATTTGCGCTTGCAACGCTGATGCATTTGATCATGGTATCAACGGTCTGCGTCTCACCAGGCTCTAAAAAGACCTGTGAGCCGCCCATGCTTGCCGCATAATCCGAGACGGTCACGGTGTCGTCCAGTGAAATCTGACCGCGCTCTATGGCGTCGAAGATGAGAATCAAAGTCATGATCTTGGTAATGCTCGCCGGGTGCAGTACGTCGTGGCAATTTTTTTCATAGATGACGGTTCCCGTGGACGCCTCCATCAGAATCACACTCGGAGCGGAGACGGAGAGCGCAGCGTCTGCGGAAGAGTCCGTCTGGGCTGTGGTTTCCGTGACAGCGGCGTCTGCGTTCATATCTGCCGGGGGATCGGTATCTGTTTCTGTGGCAGTATCGTTCATTTCCGCAGCAAAAGGCGGTGTAAAATAGTCTGCGGCGGGCGCAGACAGGGCAAGATTCATACATAATAGCAAAGAGACAAAGAACTTCAAGGAAAACCTCCTGACTGGAACTTAAATACCGATAGAACGGCGGTACTTTTGTATATATTGTAGTGGCGGTGCCTGTACATTATGCGAAAAAGAATCGCAAAGAGGCGCAGGAACAGGGCGCGGAGACGGGCATTCTGTCGAATGATTTACATAAAAATACAAATTATAGTGGGAATTTGCATAGGAAATACTAAATATGGTAATTCCCTCTTGAATTTTTGTCCAAAGCAATGTAAAATTAGACGGTCAGAGAGTTTGTTGTTTGAGAGGAAGACCGCATGGATATGACAATTAAGCTGCAGGTTTTCGAGGGACCACTCGATTTGCTGCTGCACTTATTGGAGAAGAATAAAGTTAATATTTACGATATACCGATTGTGGAGATTACGAACCAGTACATGGAATATATTGCGGAGATGAAGCGGCAGGACCTAAATGTTGTGAGTGAGTTCCTTGTGATGGCGGCGACCTTGATCGATATCAAATCGCGGATGCTCCTTCCGGCGCCGGAGACGGAGGAAGAGGAGGAAGAGGACCCGAGAGCGGAGCTGGTACAGCAGCTTCTTGAGTACAAGATGTACAAGTGTATGGCATACGAGCTGCGCGACCGGCAGATCGATGCGGAGCGCGTGCTTTTTAAGGAGCCGACGATTCCACCGGAGGTGGCAGAGTACGAGGAACCGGTTGATGTCAGCGAGCTGGTCTCGGATGTGACGCTTGCGAAGCTCAATGAAATCTTTAAATCGATTATGAGAAAACAGGCGGACAAGATCGACCCGATCCGGTCCAAGTTCGGCAAGATTGAGAAGGAAGAGGTCTCACTTGCGGACAAGATGGCGTATCTGGAGAATTTCTGTCTGACGCACAGTCAGTTCAGCTTCCGCAGTCTCCTGGAGGCGCAGGCGAGCAAGATGGAAGTGATCGTCACGTTCCTTGCAATTCTTGAACTGATGAAGACGGGAAAGATATTTATTTCACAGGAGCACACCTTTGACGATATCAAGATACAGTCAAAGATTGTGGCATAGAGTTGGAGTTTTGGCAGATGGATGATAAGAAGTATGAGGCGATTATAGAGGCAATCCTTTTTACCATGGGCGAGTCCGTGGAATTGGAGAAGATTGCCGCAGTTCTGGAACTGGACAAGAAAGAGACGAAGCGGATTATTGAGCGTATGATGGAGCATTACGAGGATGATTCCATCGGGGTGAAAATCATCGAACTGGACGGCGCATATCAGATGTGCACCAAGAGTGAGATGTATGAGTATCTGATCAAAATCGCCAAGCAGCCGAAGCGTCATGTCTTGACCGACGTCCTGCTTGAAACGTTGTCGATCATTGCGTACAAACAGCCCATCACCAAAGCGGAGATCGAGAAAATCCGCGGAGTTTCCTGCGACCACGCAGTCAATAAGCTGGTCGAATACAATCTGGTCTGCGAGCTTGGCAGACTGGATGCGCCGGGCAGACCGCTGCTTTTTGGGACGACAGAGGAATTTCTGCGGAGCTTTGGCGTACAGTCGATTGATGAGCTTCCGGTCTTAAATCCGGTGCAGGTGGAGGAATTTAAACAGGAGGCGGAAGCGGAGATGCATATGAAGCTGGACATTTGATGTCCGGCTTTTTTGATACATAATTCTTATTATGAGAACATAAATATGCCACATTCCGGAATGAGAATGGAATGCGGCATATTTGTTGGAACAAAATCCGGGCAATTCTTCGCGCCCGGTTCGAACATCAAGTTCCGTGTCTCTTGCACTGGGCGGGGAATCTGCCGGATGTGCTTCGACAAGCGAAAGACAATAGGGCGAACTTTCTGGCGGTACTAAGCAGGCTTCTTCACAAAATCGCGATAAAACCGCACAGCTCGAAACTCGACGCCGTTTGCAATTCAAAACCTTGGCAAAAGGCGTCTCAAACATCTTGCTGCGCGGTTACGCTTTGCTTAGAAGCCTGCTAAGTGCCGCACGAAAATTCTTAATATTGTCTTTCTGCTTGCGAACACATTCCAGCAGAGTGCCCGAATATTGGAAAGACACGGAAAATCAAAGATGTGAGAGCGGCGCGTTAGAAATGCCGGATTTTGCGACCAAATTGACGCAGCCGTTCTTCATTCGGAATGTGAGGTATGCTGTATTGCGTATAATAAGAATTATGTATCAAAAGGCTGCAATATCTTTTGAAGGGCGGTGTCATAGAAAACAGTTGATACCGCATATAAATCTTTGAAACAACTTTTCTGGAGCAGTATGTATCGTCGTATCTTATCTTTGTTTCTATGTATTATCACCCTTATTTCCACCACGCTTTCCGTGTCGGCAGAAGAACCGCCGAAGGAGACGGAACTTTATGCGAAGTCCGCGGTGCTCATGGATGCGGACTCCGGCAGGATTCTCTACGAGAAGAACGGTCACGAAGCGATGGCGAACGCCAGCACGACCAAGATTCTGACCTGCATCCTTGCATTGGAAAACTGCGACTTGAACAGTCAGGTGACTGTCTCGCAGAATGCTGCGTCCCAGCCGAAGGTACATCTTGGGATGCGTGAGGGGCAGATATTTTATCTGAAGGATCTGCTCTACGGGCTGATGTTGGAGTCCTACAATGACTGTGCCGTGGCGATTGCGGAGCATATCGCCGGAAGCACAGAGGGGTTTGCAGACATGATGAATGAAAAGGCGAAGGAGATTGGCTGTGAGGACAGCTATTTTATTACGCCGAACGGGCTGGATAAGAAAGATGATGGAGGTTTCCACCATACGACAGCGTCCGACCTTGCTAAGATCATGCGCTATTGTATTAAGGATTCGGCAAAGGTATCGGAATTTCTGGAAATCACACGGACGGGGCAGTATAGCTTTTCCGATGTGGCGGGGACGTCTTCCTATAGCTGCTATAACCACAATGCATTTTTACAGATGATGGACGGCGCGCTGACAGGAAAGACCGGGTTTACCGGGACGGCGGGTTACTGCTATATCGGTGCGCTCGAGCGGGACGGAAGGACCTATATCGTCGCGCTGCTCGCCTGCGGCTGGCCGAACAATAAGACGTATAAGTGGTCGGACACGAAAAAGCTGATGACCTACGGCATTGAAAATTACAGGAAGGAAGACCCGGCGCAGAAAAAGTGGGATGACGCAAGGCTTGTGCCCATCGAGGTGTGTGGAGGGCAGAGTACGGCAATCGGCGGTACGGCGAGCGTTTTACCGGTCGTCGGGGACTATAGCGGGTGCAGGGGGCTGCTGCTTAAGGAAGGGGAAGAGGTCGGCATAAAATATGAGATTTCCGACCGTCTGTATGCGCCTGTAAAGAAGGGGGATTTCATCGGAAAAATCTCATATGTGCTGGGAAATGAGGTGCTTGGGGAGTGCTGCGTCGTGGCGGGAGACGATGTGGAAAAGATTGATTTCGCCTGGTGCGTAAGGCAGGTACTTGCGTTGTTGTGGCTTGTGTAAAAAAGTGTCCAAAAAGTGTCAAAAAAATAACAATTTACTTGAAATATTGTAAGAAAGCAACTATAATTTATCATAGCGCAATTTGTTGAATTTTTATACAAAAGCGCAAAGATTTACATCATTCACTATGAAGCCGCGTCTTATTTTGGTGCGGTCAACAATTTATAGATGGAGGGCAAAAGAATGAATAGTAGTAATGATAGCCTGGCTATGCAGCGCATTACCAGGTTAGTTGACGAGAACAGTTTCATGGAAATCGGTTCTCTCGTAACCGCAAGAAGCACAGACTTTAATCTTGCAGCAACAGACACCCCATCCGACGGTGTCATCACCGGTCATGGACTGATCGACGGCAATCTGGTGTTTATCTATAGCCAGAATGCAGCCGTATTGAACGGAACGATCGGTGAGATGCACGCGAAGAAGATTGCGGCTGTCTATGATATGGCGATGAAGATGGGAGCGCCGGTCATCGGTTTTATCGACTGTGCAGGTATGCGTCTGCAGGAGTCTGTTGACGCGTTGGACGGCTTCGGACAGATTTATGCGAAGCAGGTCGCTGCATCCGGCGTAGTTCCGCAGATCTGCGCAGTATTCGGAAGCTGCGGCGGCGGACTTGCTGTTGTTCCTGCACTCTGCGATTTCGCATTTATTGAGGAGAGCAAGGGCAGGATGTTTGTTAATTCTCCGAATGCCATCGATGGCAACCGTATCGAGAAGTGCGATACATCCGCAGCAAAGTTCCAGGGCGAGGAGAACGGCTGCATCGATGCAGTGGGAACAGAGGATGAGATCCTTGCAGATATCCGCGAGCTTGTCGGCATGCTGCCGCTCAACAATGAGGGCGATGTATATACGGAGGAGTGTGAGGACGATCTGAACCGCGCATGCGAGAGCATGGATGCGATGAAGGGCGACCCGAGATACCTTCTGACAGAGATTTCCGATGGACATGTCTTCTTTGAGACAAAGGCAGGTTATGCAAAGGATATGGTAACCGGATTCATCAAATTAAACGGTATGACCGTCGGTGCGGTTGCAAACTGCACAGAGGTATATGATGAGGAAGGAAAGAAAGCAGAGGAATTTGACAACGTATTATCTGCAAAGGGATGCAGTAAGGCGTCTGATTTCGTTTCCTTCTGTGACGCGTTCGAGATTCCGGTTCTGACGCTTACCAATGTGAAGGGCTTCAAGGCGTGCATGTGCTCTGAGAAGAGACTTGCGAAGGAACTGGCGCATCTGACAAGCGCTTTTGCAGGCGCTACATGTCCGAAGGTGAATCTCATTACCGGAGAAGCATATGGAAGCGCATATGTTGTGATGAACTCCAAGTCCGTCGGCGCTGATTTCGTATACGCATGGACGGATGCAAAGGTCGGCATGATGGATGCAGAGCTTGCAGCGAAGATCATGTATGCGGATGCTTCTGCGGACGAGCTTGCAGCGAAGGCAAAAGAGTACGACGCGCTGCAGGGCAGCGTTATGACAGCAGCGAGAAGAGGCTATGTAGACCTTGTGATTGATCCTGCTGACACAAGAAAATATCTTGTAAATGCATTTGAATTGTTATACACGAAGTGTGCAGGCACACCGGACAAGAAGCATGGAACGAAGTAGAAAGGTGAAGTTTATGAAGAAAAAATTATCTCTTATTCTTTGTCTTTGTTTTATGGTTCTGGGACTGGCAGCATGTGGAGAGAATCCGAAGTCCGTTGATTACTTTGGAATGACCTACGATGATATTCAGAGTATGATGGAGCAGGAAGTAGCTACACTGGTGTCATTTACAGACGACGACAGAGCTTATATACAGGCATACGGCGCGGATACGGCGATTAAGCTTGTTGAGACATGGGATGAGGCAACAGCCGATCTGGAAGCTTATCAGGGACTGGGTGAGTTTTCCATTACAAAGACACAGGATACCATGACGGTAGAACAGATCATCGAATTCCCGGGCAGGGAAGTGGTTGTTTCTCATGTGTATACCTATAATTACGAAACCGAGCAGGCGGAGCTTACCGATGCGTCTGTGGATAAGGTGTATACGCTTGGCGAGAAGATGGAAAAGGCGGGGCTTAACACATTGATGGGAATGGGAACTGTGTTCGTGGTTCTGATTCTGATCAGCCTGATTATTTATTGTTTCCGTTTCATTTCCGTAGTGCAGGATAAGATTTCCGGTAAGGGGAAGACAGCAGAAGCGAAGACAGAGGGAACGGTTGCAGAGCAGATTGAGCAAAGAGAAACACAGCAGCTTACCGATGATCTGGAACTGGTTGCAGTTATCTCGGCGGCAGTCGCTGCAGCGAGCGGTACATCCGCAGACGGCTTTGTTGTGAGATCGATTCGCAGACGCTAAATCGAATGAACCAGAGGGTTCATCCGATTGAAAGTTCGCAGAGCGAACTTTCGGGTTACCAAAGCCCATGCCAGAGGGCATTTCGCAAAGAAGTTCTAAGTTTCACACTGAAGAACGCAAAAGCAGCGTTCTTCGCATCGATGATGCGGAGACTGCATCTGATTGAAAGTTCTAATATAGAAATTCAGACAAATTATTTAGGAGGAAGATTTAATGAAGAGCTATACGATTACAGTAAATGGGACTGTTTATGATGTAACAGTAGAAGAGAACGGCGCAGTGAGCGCACCGGCAGCAGCGCCGAGACGTGCGGCAGCAGCACCTGCACCGGCAGCGAAGTCGGCGGCAGCACCGGCAGCCGGAGCAGGCAGTGTTAAGATCGAGGCAGGAGCAGCCGGAAAGGTATTCAAGATTGAGGCTTCTGTCGGAACTTCCGTAAAGAAGGGCGATACAATCTTGATCTTAGAGATTATGAAAATGGAGACTCCGGTTGTCGCTACCGAGGACGGTACAGTGGCAAGCATCAATGTAAGTGTTGGAGATATGGTAGAAGCGGGCGCATTACTTGCAACATTAAACTAATTTAGGAGGAAGACAATGAGTTATTTTATGGAGACAATGGATAACCTCCTGCATCAGACCGCGTTTTTTAACCTGAGCGTGGGAAATGTCGTAATGATTGCTGTTGCGTGTTTCTTCCTGCTTCTGGCGATAAAGTTCGGTTTTGAGCCGCTGCTGCTTGTACCGATTGCATTTGGTATGCTGCTTGTAAATATCTATCCTGATATTTTTGCAAGCCCGGAGCAGATGAGCAACGGTGTAGGCGGATTATTCCACTATTTTTACATTCTGGACGAATGGTCGATTCTGCCTTCTCTGATTTTCCTCGGAGTAGGGGCAATGACTGATTTTGGTCCGTTGATTGCAAATCCGATCAGCTTCCTTTTGGGAGCTGCGGCGCAGTTTGGTATTTTCGGAGCATATTTCCTTGCAATTCTGCTCGGTTTTAATGATAAGGCGGCAGCCGCTGTTTCCATCATTGGTGGAGCAGACGGACCTACTTCGATTTTCCTTGCCGGAAAGCTTGGACAGTCGGGATTGATGGGACCGATTGCAGTGGCAGCGTATTCTTATATGGCATTGGTACCGATTATCCAGCCGCCGATCATGAAGCTGTTTACAACGAAGAAGGAGCGTGCGATCAAGATGCAGAATCTGCGTCCGGTTTCCAAGTTGGAGCGCATTCTGTTCCCGATTGTTGTTACAATTGTGGTGTGTACGATTCTTCCGACGACAGCGCCGCTTGTCGGTATGCTGATGCTTGGCAACCTGTTCCGTGAGTCTGGCGTAGTTCGTCAGTTAAGTGAGACGGCTTCTAATGCTCTTATGTATATCGTTGTTATCCTGCTCGGAACCTCCGTAGGTGCTTCTACGAGTGCTGAGGCGTTCTTAAATGCAACAACGCTCAAAATTGTTTTCTTAGGACTGGTTGCATTTATGTTTGGTACGGCGGCAGGCGTACTGTTCGGTAAGCTCTTATGCTATATCACAAAGGGCAAGATCAATCCTCTGATTGGTTCAGCAGGTGTTTCCGCTGTTCCGATGGCAGCCCGTGTATCGCAGAAGGTGGGAGCAGAGGAAGACCCGACAAACTTTTTACTTATGCACGCAATGGGACCGAACGTTGCCGGCGTTATCGGTACGGCAGTAGCAGCCGGTGTATTCATGGCAATTTTCGGAATTTAGGAATAAGCAGGGTGGCTTGAACACCCGCTGATTTTAGGAGGATAGATACATGTCAGAAGTTGGAACAAAACCAATTAAAATAACTGAGACTGTGCTGCGTGATGCACATCAGTCTCTGATTGCAACCAGAATGACAACCGAGCAGATGCTTCCGATCGTTGATAAGATGGATAAGGTCGGCTACAATGCGGTAGAGTGCTGGGGCGGAGCTACGTTTGATGCGTCTCTTCGTTTCTTAAAGGAAGATCCGTGGGATCGTCTCCGCAAGTTGAGAGACGGTTTTAAGAATACCAAGCTGCAGATGTTATTCCGTGGACAGAATATTCTGGGATATCGTCCGTATGCTGATGATGTGGTAGAGTATTTCGTACAGAAGTCTATTGCAAACGGTATTGATATTATCCGTATCTTTGACTGTCTGAATGATATCCGTAATTTACAGACGGCAGTTACCGCTTGTAACAAGGAGAAGGGACATGCACAGGTTGCATTATCCTATACGCTCGGTGATGCGTATACCCTTGATTACTGGATGGATATGGCAAAGAGAGTAGAAGATATGGGCGCTAATTCCCTGTGTATCAAGGATATGGCAGGTCTTCTGACTCCGTATAAGGCAGAGGAGCTTGTAAAGGCATTAAAGTCATCCACGAGCCTGCCGATCGAGCTTCACACACACTACACTTCCGGTGTCGCTTCCATGACTTACATGAAGGCAATCGAGGCAGGCGTAGACATTATCGACACGGCAATATCTCCGTTCGCACTTGGAACGAGCCAGCCGGCAACAGAGGTTATGGCTGAGGCATTCCGCGGAACAGAGTATGATCCGGGCTTTGATCAGATGCTTCTGAAAGAAATCGCTGATTACTTCCGCCCGATTCGTGAGGACGCATTAAAGAGCGGTCTGATGAACCCGAAGGTTCTTGGTGTGGATATCCAGACGCTGTTGTATCAGGTTCCGGGCGGTATGTTGTCCAACATGGTATCCCAGTTGAAGGAGCAGAACGCAGAGGACAAGTACATGGAGGTTCTCGAGGAGATTCCGCGTGTGCGTAAGGATCTCGGTGAGCCGCCTCTTGTTACCCCGTCTTCCCAGATCGTCGGTACGCAGGCAGTGTTCAACGTGCTGATGGGCGAGCGCTACAAGGTCGCTACCAAGGAGACAAAGGATGTGCTGCTTGGAAAGTACGGACAGACTGTAAAGCCGTTTAATCCGGAAGTTGTAGACAAGGTGCTCGGTGAGGAGAAGAAGAACGCGATCACATGCAGATATGCAGATCTTCTCGAGCCGGAGCTTGATAAGATCGAGGCTGAGATGAAGCAGTGGAAACAGCAGGATGAGGATGTATTGTCTTACGCACTGTTCCCGCAGGTTGCAACCGAGTTCTTCAAGTATCGTGAGGCGCAGCAGAAGAAGGTTGACGCTTCCGTTGCCGATACGAAGAACGGAGCTTATCCGGTATAATCGGAATGTGAATTTTTGAAGTATATGGGGCACCCCGGCGTCACAGAAATGTGATGCCGGGGTGTTTTTGCTCTATAGGAAATACCGTGTTGGAGAGCGTCTTAGACAACCCGTATCACGCCGCAGGCGATTTTTGACCCGGAATCTCCGGCAGGCTGCGAGGTAAAATCATCGCGCATCCGGTGGACGACGACAGATTTTCCGATGACTTCGGGAACGACAAGACGTTTGTCATAAAATGCGGTCCACGCATAGCCATGGTTCCCGAACAGCGGGATCAGATCTCCGGAGTGCTCCGGGTGCGGAAGCGGACCAAGCTCTTTTCGGTTATAGTGTCCTCCGGTCCGGTCGAAGGGCGGCGTGCAGTCGCCGTACTCGTGAATGTGCATGGCATAGAAATCGGTAGAGCCTGGCGTTGTCACATTGGGAAGCCCGAAAAATTCAGCTTCGATCAGCGTCCCTTCATAATCGGTAAAATAGAACTTTACCAGTCCGGAGAGTCCGGGATAATCACGGTTTCCGGTCACCCACGCGGTGGCGTCGGGCGGATTGTTCAGCATGGTTCTGATAAAGGTTAGTCCAGGGGTAATTTCTCTCATAAAAACTCTTTTTGTTTATCATATGCAGATAATTGTAAAATGCGATTGACGGTTTTCGTTCAATTTTGCGGTGAAAATATTGACGATATGGTACAAAAGTATTATGATTAAACTATTGTTATGAATGAAAGGTGGGGGGATATGTCAGAGGAATTGATGGAGAAGCTTGAGGAGGAGAGTATTACTCGATATGAATTCATGACATTTCAAATGGGGAAGGAATTTTTTGGCATAAGTATTGAATATGTCGATGAGATTGTAGCAATGCAGCCAATCACGCTGATTCCCGAGACGCCGGATTATGTGAAGGGGCTGATTAATCTTCGGGGGAAGATTATTCCGGTGATTGACGTCAGAATGAAGTTCGGAATGGAGCCGGCGGAATATACGGATCGAACCTGCGTGATCGTGATTCACGTCGGGGCGACGGTAGTGGGACTGATTGTAGAGAAGATCGCAGAGGTGCATGATGTCACGGACGAGAATCTGATTCCGCTCCCCAAGACGCATGACCATTGGGAATTTCAGGAGGACGATTACATCTATAGCCTTGCAAAGGCGGGAAACAAGGTAATTTTGCTGCTGCAGGTGGAAAAGCTGCTCGAAACAGAGGATGCAGAGCCTGCCGGGGAAGAGCAGGAAGAAGAATAGACGAACGGAGGAAGTCGTTATGAAAGAAACAAAGGCTACGGGGATGTCAGTCAGAGGAAGACTGATCATCTTTGGGGTTCTGATGCTTGCGTGCATTATACTTACTGCTGTTGTAGGCGTACAGGTCGTTACGCTGACAAACCGGGCGCAGACAAAGCGCTACGACAATTACGGCAAGGGAGAACTGGCGCTTTCCGAGGCATTCAGTGATTTTCACCAGATAAAGGTTCATCTGCGGAATATGCTGTATCTGTATGCGGATGACGCTGACAAGCAGGCGGAAGAGATCGAAAGAATGAATGAGGTCATGCAAAGCGCGGAGGCAAACCTCACGTCGTTCTCGGCAGGAATCGATCAATATGACGATAGCATAAGCGCTGATTTTCAGCAGTGCATTACTTACATAGAGGAGTACGAGGCGTCTGTGGAGCGGATGATTTCCTATGTTAATGAGAATCAGCTCGAGAGCGCAAGGCAGGAGCTTTTAACGACCGGGGTGACTTCGGCGGATAACGCGGAAGAGGTGATGAACAGGATCGTTTCGGCACTGGAAGAGGAATCTGCAAATGCGAGTACGCAGATTGAAGAACAGATCAGTACGCTGAAAATCGGGCTTGTTCTTATATGTATCGTGAGCGTTCTCATATCGGCTGTATGCAATGTCAGCCTGATGCGTGTAATCTCAATTCCGGTGAAACGGCTCACAGAGGCTTCCCATAAGCTGGCGGAAGGCGATATAGAGGTGGACTGTAGGAAGTACCGCAATGACGATCTGGGCGTATTGATGGACAACTTCTCTGAGATGGCAGATACGATTAAGGAGCAGGCACAGATCGCGGAGCGCATTTCGCAGGGAGATATGACGGTCGCTGTGCAGCCCCGTGGGGAACGCGATGTTCTCGGGAAAGCATTAAAGAAGCTTGTTGACGATAATAACTATATGCTTGGCAATATTATGGATGCAACCATGCAGGTGAACACAGGCGCAGGAGAGGTCGCTGCGGCAAGTCAGGCGCTTGCATCCGGCTCGACAGAGCAGGCGAGCGCAATCGAGCAGGTGACAGCCTCCATTGACGAGATCGCGGAGCGCACAAGGGAAAATGCATCCCAGGCACGCGAGGCAGATACGCTGGTTACCAATGTCAAGGACAAAGCGGTCATGGGAAATGAGCAGATGAAGTCCATGATAGAGGCGATGAATGAAATCAATGCGTCCTCCGAGACGATTTCCAAGATTATCAAGGTAATTGACGATATTGCATTCCAGACAAATATCCTTGCGCTGAATGCGACCGTCGAGGCGGCGAGAGCCGGAGAGCACGGAAAAGGCTTTGCAGTGGTGGCGGATGAGGTGCGCAATCTTGCCGCGAGAAGTGCGGAGGCGGCGAGCGAGACGGCGGAGATGATCGAGGATTCGATTGGCAAGGTCGGCAACGGCACGAAGATTGCGAAGAAGACGGCAGATGCTCTGGATGAAATCGTAGCGTCCATCGATCAGGTGGCATCACTGATCGGTAATATTGCGGATTCCTCTGCAAATCAGAGTACGGCGGTCACACAGATCGATCAGGCAATCGAGCAGGTTTCCCAGGTCGTACAGACGAACTCTGCGACGAGCGAGCAGTGCGCGGCGGCGAGCGAGGAATTGTCGAATCAGGCAGTGAAGCTCCGCAGTCTGATGGCAGGTTACAAGCTGGCGTCGTCTTCAGGCAGCACGCCGGAATGACATGAACTGCTTTCGAAGCGCGGAAGTGTGTGAAGTACAATCTGGTCTATGAAGCATGAGAAAGAAGTCCGTATGGGTCGGAATTGTCCGGTTCATACGGGCTTTTTGCGGACTGCATCAGGATTGTCTGGGATTCTTTGCACATACTGTATCTGATTTTCTTGCAAAAAAGAGCGTATTTGATATAATGAAAATATTGGGGCGGAAATCGTTCCGCAGAAGCGAGGAGAAGTATGAGCAACACGAATGACCTGAGTAACCGCATCAATGATGCGTACAGCAAGTTGAGCAAAGGGCAGAAGCTGCTGGCAACTTATATCACGGACAATTACGATAAGGCGGTCTTCCTTACGGCGGCAAAGCTGGGGGAGGTAGTAGGCGTCAGTGAGTCTACCGTCGTGCGCTTTGCAACGCATCTTGGTTATAAGGGGTATCCTGAATTTCAGAGCGCGTTGGAGGAACTCGTCCGCAACAAGCTCAATTCGATTCAACGCATGGAGGTTACATACGGCAGGATCAGCCAGTCAAAGATTCTGGAATCCGTTCTGAAATCGGATGCGGACAAGATTCACTCCACGTTAGAGAAGATCGATCAGAACGCGTTTGAACTGGCGGTGGATACGATCCTGCACGCGAAGCATATCTATATTATCGGTATCCGCAGTTGTGCGCCGCTTGCGAGCTTTATGGCGTTCTATTTTACGCTGATGTTCCAGAATGTCCATCTGATCCAGACAAGCAGCTCGAGCGAGATTTTTGAGCAGATGGTGCGCATCAGCAAGGACGACGTTATCATAGGAATCAGTTTTCCACGCTATTCCATGCGGACCTTAAAGGCGATGGAGTTTGCAAATAACCGCAATGCGAAGGTTATCACGCTCACAGACAGTGTCCATTCGCCGATGAACCTCTATTCTTCGTGTAATCTGATTGCAGACAGTGATATGGCGTCAATTGTAGATTCACTTGTGGCGCCGCTTTCTGTCATCAATGCGCTGATCGTTGCGCTCTGCATGAAAAAGCAGGGAGAGGTGGCGCAGACACTGGAGATGCTTGAGGACATCTGGGATGAGTATCAGGTGTATGAGAATGATGAGATCAATTATATTGATGACTCCATAAAAATGCGTTACGGCAAGGTGGGAGATACCGATTTTCATGAGTAGAGTAATTGTAGTGGGCGGAGGACCGGCAGGAATGTTTGCGGCAATCGCGGCGGCGGAAAACGGACATGAGGTCACACTGCTTGAGAAGAATGAGAAGCTTGGCAAGAAGCTGTACATAACAGGAAAAGGACGATGTAATATCACGAATGCGGGAGATATAGACACGCTGTTTTCCAATGTCATGACAAATCCCAAGTTTTTATACAGCGCGTTCTATGATTATGACAATCAGCGCGTGATCGATTTCTTTGAACAGAACGGGCTTGCTACGAAGGTGGAGCGCGGCGGGCGGGTGTTTCCGGTGTCGGATCACTCGTCAGATGTAATTGCAGCATTGCAGCGCGTTTTGAAGGAAAAGCATGTTGCGGTCAGACTTTATACAGAGGTCAAGGAACTTCTGACAGAGACAGATGCAGAACATGCAGGCGGCGGACAGGCAAAAAGCGGAGCCGGAGCAATAAACAGTGACGCGTGCAGGGCAGAACATGCAGGCGGCGGACAGGCAAAGCGCGCGCAAAGCCGTGTGACGGGCGTGCGGCTTGCCGACGGCACGCTTCTTACAGCGGATGCAGTGATTCTTGCGACCGGAGGCTTTTCTTACCAGACAACAGGCTCGACCGGGGACGGTTACCGTTTTGCAAGGGAAACGGGGCATACTGTGACAGAGATTCATCCGTCACTTGTGCCGTTTTGCGCAAAGGAAGATTATGTGAAGGAAATGCAGGGCCTTGCGCTTAAGAATGTCTGCGTGCGCATCCGGGACGGAAAGAAATTGCTTTACGAAGAGTTCGGCGAGATGCTTTTTACGCATTTCGGAGTCAGCGGTCCTTTGATGTTAAGTGCGAGTGCGGCGATAAGACCCGGACGCGTGGAAAAGGAACTTGCGATGGAAATCGATTTAAAGCCTGCTCTTTCGGAGGAACAACTGGATGCGCGTCTTCTGCGCGAGTTTGAGGCGGCAAAGAACAGGCAGTTCAAGAATGCCATCGGTCATCTGTTCCCGGCGAAAATGATACCGGTCATGCTTAAGCTTGGCGGAATCGATCCCGAGAAGAAGGTCAACGAGATCACAAGAGAGGAGCGTCTTGCCTTTATCCGCCGGATGAAAGCGTTTCCGCTGACACTGTGCGGTCTGCGCGATTTCAAGGAGGCAATCATCACCCGCGGCGGCGTGAATGTCAGGGAGGTCAATCCTTCCACGATGGAATCAAAGCTGGTGGAAGGTCTGTATTTTAGCGGAGAACTGCTGGATCTTGACGCGATGACAGGCGGGTTTAATCTGCAGATCGCGTGGTCGACCGGGCATCTGGCGGGAAGCAGTGTAAGGTGAATGGATGTAATATGAATTTTTTTTGAGAAAGGGAAAATAATAGTATGAGTATGAATATAGCGATAGACGGTCCGGCAGGCGCAGGGAAGAGTACGATTGCAAAGAGGCTTGCAAAGAATCTTGGATTCATTTATGTGGACACCGGGGCAATGTACCGCGCGATGGCGTATTATTTCCTGCAGAACGGGATCGCGGCGGATGATGAGGCGGCGATTGCGGCGGCATGTCCAAAGGTGGATGTGACGATTGCCTATGAGAACAGCGAACAGCAGGTCATCTTAAACGGCGGCAATGTCAACGGCGTGATCCGTACCGAGGAGGTCGGCAATATGGCGTCCGCCACGAGCGTTTATCCGGTCGTGCGCGAAAAGCTGGTAGAACTGCAGAGACAGCTTGCAGCGCGCGCGGATGTGATCATGGACGGCAGGGATATCGGAACATGCGTGCTGCCGGATGCACAGGTGAAGATTTATCTGACGGCAAGCTCTGCGACCAGGGCGAAACGCAGATTTGACGAGCTTGTGGCAAAGGGGATTTCCTGCGACCTCACAGAGATTGAGCGCGACATCATTGACAGGGATTACCGCGATATGCACCGTGAGACTTCCCCGTTAAAACAGGCGGACGACGCTGTGCTGGTTGACAGTTCTGCTATGGATATTGATGAAGTCGTCGCGGCGATTACAAAGGTATACGAAAGAGCGATAAGTGCATAGAGGTGCGGTATGAATGTAATTTTGGCGAAAAACGCGGGTTTCTGCTTTGGCGTGAAGCGGGCAGTGGACACGGTGTATGAACAGCTTGGCGCAAATCATCCGATCTATACGTTCGGTCCCATCATTCACAACGAGGAGGTCGTGCGGGATCTCGAGGAGCGGGGCGTTACGGTGATAAATGATATCGAGGAACTGGAACAGAAAGCGCCCGGAACAGTCATTATACGCGCCCACGGCGTGGAGAAGGGCGTGTGTGAGGAAATCAGACGGCGCGGCTTTTCCATTATTGACGCGACCTGTCCGTTTGTGCTGAAGATTCACCGGCTGGTGGAACGCTACAGCGGGGAGGGATGCCAGATCGTCATTGTCGGGAACGAGGATCACCCCGAGGTAAAGGGCATCAGAAGCTGGTCGGAAGCGCCGTGTACACGCGTGATTGCAAGCCGTGAGGACGCGCTTTCTTTTACAGCGGATCGCGGGAAAAAGGTATGTATTGTATCACAAACGACATTTAATTACAATAAATTTCAAGAATTAGTTGAAATTATAAAAGAAAAAGGTTATGATATAATTGTTTTAAATACAATCTGCAATGCCACGGAAGAACGACAGACGGAAGCCAGGGCAGTTGCGAAGCAGGTGGACGCCATGATCGTCATCGGTGGCAGAAACAGCTCCAACACGCAGAAGCTATTTGAAATATGTAAAAACGAATGCAAAAATACTTACTATATACAAACTGTAAAGGATTTGGATCTGGCGAAGCTGGAATCCGTCGATAACGTAGGTATTACCGCAGGGGCTTCTACCCCAAACAATATTATTGAGGAGGTTCAAAAGAATGTCAGAAATGAGCTTTGAACAAATGCTGGAAGAATCATTTAAAACAATAAGAAATGGAGAGGTAGTTGAGGGTACCGTTATCGATGTGAAACCTGATGAGATCGTTCTGAATATCGGCTACAAGTCAGACGGAATCATTACACGGAACGAATATACGAACGAAGCGAACGTTGATCTGACCACATTGGTATCTGTCGGCGACACCATGGAAGCAAAGGTTTTAAAGGTAAACGATGGCGAAGGTCAGGTATTGCTGACGTACAAGCGTCTTGCTGCTGAGAAGGGAAGCAAGAGATTAGAGGAAGCGTTTGAGAACAAGGAAGTGCTGACTGCAAAGGTAACACAGGTATTAGATGGCGGTTTATGCGTCATTGTGGATGAGACGAGAGTCTTCATCCCGGCAAGCCTTGTATCTGATTCCTATGAGAAGGATCTTTCCAAGTACAAGGATCAGGAGATTGAGTTCGTAATCAGCGAGTTCAACCCGAAGCGCAGAAGAATCATCGGCGACAGAAAGCAGCTTCTTGTTGCGAAGAAGATGGAGCAGCAGAAAGAGCTGTTCGCAAGAATTAAGATCGGTGACGTATTAGAAGGTACGGTTAAGAATGTAACGGATTTCGGTGCATTTATCGATCTGGGCGGCGCAGACGGTCTGCTTCACATCTCTGAGATGTCATGGGGCAGAGTGGAGAGCCCGAAGAAGGTATTTTCTGTAGGCGACAATGTCAGAGTATTCATCAAGGACATCAATGAGAATAAGATTGCGCTCAGTATGAAGTTCCCGGCTGAGAATCCGTGGAACGGTGCGGCTGAGAAGTTTGCTGTCGGCAACGTTGTGACCGGTAAGGTGGCAAGAATGACAGACTTTGGCGCATTTGTTGAGCTGGCACCGGGCGTAGATGCACTTCTGCATGTATCCCAGATTTCCAAGGAGCATGTTGAGAAGCCGTCTGACGTATTGAAGGTAGGTCAGGAGATTGAGGCTAAGATCGTTGATTTCAACGAGGACGAGAAGAAGATCAGCCTGTCCATGAAGGCGCTGCTTGCTCCGGAAGAGGCAGAGTCTGACGCGGATGTCGCAGATGTTGACATTGAGGCAGTTGCAAACGAAGAAGAATAATTGATTCTTTTATCGAGACTGGTAAAGAGGTTAAATAGGCTTGCACATATGTGGAAGCCTATTTATATCGTATAGGGAAATACAGTTCGTATAGGAAAATACAGACCATGCGATTGAGGCATTTCGTGCACAATACGTGACAGGAGAAGTCACAGAACCGGGGGATGAAATATGCTGGAGAATGATAATTACGAGAAATTCAAAAAAGATATTTTGGCGCTTTCAAAGATTGACCTCAATTCCTACAAAGAAAAGCAGATGCGGCGCAGAATCAATACGCTGATTACCAAGAACAATATCAAGACCTATGATGAATATGTCGCATTGATTCGTAAGGATAAGGAGAAGTTCGATCAGTTCATCAATTTCCTGACGATCAATGTGTCGGAGTTCTACCGCAATCCGGATCAGTGGAAGATTCTGGAGAACGAGGTGTTTCCGTCGTTGATTCAGAAGTTCGGCAAGAACCTTAAGATATGGAGCGCAGCATGTTCGACAGGCGACGAGCCGTATTCGCTTGTTATGGCATTGTCAAGACATCTGCCGCTTGCCAACATCAGGATTATTGCAACGGATATTGATAAGCAGGTCATTGATACGGCACGTATGGGACTTTACAATGAGAAGAGTATTGCGGGCGTGCCGGATGACTTGAAGAGTAAGTACTTTACCAAGGTCGGAAGCTCTTACCAGATTTCGGATGAGATCAAGAAGCGCGTCGAGTTCAAGGAGCACGATCTGCTAAAAGATCCTTACCCGAGCGGATGTCATCTGATCGTGTGCAGGAATGTCGTGATTTATTTCACGGAGGAGGCGAAGGACGAAATTTATAAGAAGTTCCATCAGTCTCTTGTGCCGGGCGGTGCGCTTTTCATCGGAAGTACGGAGCAGATCATGAATTACCGCGAGATTGGATTTGACCGCAGCAAGTCATTTTTCTTCGAGAAGGCGAAGTAAGCGGGTACATAGAAAACTGTTACTACATAAGACGGGATAGGCTGTCACATCAGGAATACTTTTTGTGGAGTGTTTCTGATGCGGCAGCCCTTTTTGAACGCTCTTTCAGACGCAAAGGGCTGCTTTCGGCTGCATCCTATTTGCGGTGCGTCTGGATTGCTGCAAGAAGGTGGACGATATACTGCCGCTGCATATCGAAAGAGCCTGCAAAAGCCTCCGATAATTCAAAATAACTCTTTTTGGAGCGCACTTCCTCCCGGAACGCAGGTGTGAATAAGTCCTCGTACTGGGGGAGGAAAATGGCGTATTTCCGGTTGTAGCAGTTGGCGGCGGTCGCCTGAACGCGGTGTTCTTTATCGACGCTGGCAGCGATATCCTTGTGGATGGCGAGGTCTTCTCCGGGAAGATAGTAATAATTCTTCGGATTCCCGTAGAAGAAACGAAGCTCTCCCTCGAAGAGCCGTACCCGAAGCCGCGCCGTGCTGCCGCTCATGGACAGATAACAGTCGTCGTAGGAGACGGAGACGGGCTTTGGCACCGGATAGGCGAGCGTCAGGATAAAGTACAGTTCCTTGTTGCCGGATGCACCGTCCATGGAGGTGTATTCGCCCGCGTCCATGGAACAGAGGGTAAACGCTCCCGCCCACAATTCGCGGTAGGAGAGAATCGAAAGCAGTTTTGGCATATAGAGCACATCCTCGTAGTTGTGACCGCGCAGAAGCGCGAGCGCGTCCTTTGAGGGGGATTTCTTATACTCTTTATACACCTCGATCAGCTCGCCGCCCGAATAGGCGTCCGCGCGGTCGATTCCGAGGAAAAGTTCGACGGATTTCTGCTTTAAGCTGGGAAGCCCGAAGAGAAATTTAAAGCGTGCAGTTTCCTTGTACAGATCGAGAAAATTGTGTGAGGCGAACGGGTCTTCTATCTGATGCGTGACGCATTTTGCCTTAAGATATGGAATATCAAAGCCGATGCCGTTGAAGGAGAGAATTGTGGCATGGTTCGAGAGCAGCGCAGAGAATGCGCGCAGAAGCTCCGGTTCGTCGTCGGCATCTTCTGCGAAGAACTGATCCAGACAAAGTGTATCACCCTTCCTTGTGGCGCAGCCAATCAGATAAAGCTGTGTGCGCGCCGGGGAAAATCCGGTCGTCTCAATATCGAAAAAGATGGAATTTTCATTAAATTCGCGGTCTGTGACCGGATCGGAAAAGTCGAAAGGAAGTTCTTCATGCCATGTGATCATTGCGTTATCCTCTTGAAATATATTTGTATTAATCCGCAGTGCGTCATTCGGGAGCCTGCGGCTTTCTTAATTATAATTATACCATAGAAACAGCCGCAGGAGTTGTGAAATATTTATCAAGAGGTATGTGAAAAAATACAAAAAATTAGCGCAATTTGTCTATGATTGTGATATAATTTACAAGATAGGTATTCTATGACTTTCGACATGGAATATAATACAAATAAGAGAAAGTGGGGCACGAAAAATGGGTTCAAAAACATTTAAAGGCGGCGTCCATCCTTATGAAGGAAAGGAATTAGCGAAAGATCAGCCAATCGTAGAAGTTTTACCCAAGGGTGATCTGGTATATCCGCTGTCGCAGCATATCGGTGCGCCGGCCAGTCCGGTTGTAGCGGTAGGCGATAAGGTGTTGAAGGGACAGAAAATCGCAGAAGCAGGCGGTTTCGTATCATCACCGATCTATGCGTCGGCTTCCGGTACGGTCAAGGCGATTGAGCCGCGCCGCGTAGCTGTGGGCGACATGGTAAATTCCATCGTCATTGAGAATGACGGGGCGTTCGAGGAAGTGGAGTATACGCCATGTGATGATGTAACTGCACTTTCCAAAGAGGAGATTGTAAATAAGGTCAAAGAGGCAGGCGTCGTAGGTATGGGTGGCGCGGGCTTCCCGACGCATGTAAAACTGTCTCCGAAGGAACCTGATAAGATTGAGTATGTCATTGCAAACTGTGCGGAGTGCGAGCCGTATCTTACGGCGGATTACCGCAGAATGCTGGAAAATCCGGAGGAACTGATCGGAGGTATGAAGATTATTCTTCAGCTTTTTGATCATGCAAAGGGCGTTCTGGGAATCGAGGACAACAAGCCTGACTGTATTGAGAAGTTAAGCGAGCTTGTCAAGGATGAGCCGCGCATCGAGGTGTGCGCGCTGCAGACGAAGTATCCGCAGGGTGGAGAGCGCCAGCTTATCTATGCGGTGACAGGTCGTGCGATCAATTCCAAGATGCTTCCGGCAGATGCGGGGTGTATCGTGGACAACGTAGAGACGATCATTGCGGTATATAACGCTGTGAAGCTTGGCAGACCGGTGACGAACCGTATTTCTACCATTACAGGTGATGCGATTGCCAATCCAGGGAATTTCTTATACAGCATCGGCACGAATTATGCAGAGCTGGTCGATGCGGCAGGCGGATTTAAGACGCAGCCCGAGAAGATTATTTCCGGCGGTCCGATGATGGGATTCGCGATGTTCGGACTGGATGTTCCGACGACGAAGACGTCTTCTTCCCTTCTGTGTCTGACAAAAGACGAGGTATCCCAGATTGAGCCATCCGCGTGTATCAACTGCGGACGCTGTGTCGAGGCATGTCCGGAGCAGCTCATCCCGTCGAGACTGGCGAAGTTCAGCAACAACGGTCTTTCGGCAGAGTTCGAGAAGTGGAACGGTCTTGAGTGCGTAGAGTGCGGAAGCTGCAGCTTTGTCTGTCCTGCGAGACGACAGCTTGCACAGTCGATCAAGACCATGAAGAAACAGGTACTTGCTGCAAAGCGTAAGAAATAATTCAAAAAACAAAAAGAGAGAGGTGGATTATCGTGAGTGATTTATATCATGTTTCATCATCACCACACGTTCGTTCCAAGGACACCACAAGCCGTATCATGCTGTATGTGATCATTGCATTGCTGCCGACGAGCTTGTTCGGTATTTACAACTTTGGAATCAAAGCATTGATTTTGATTTTAGTGACCATCGCAAGCTGTGTAGCTTCCGAATGGATCTTTAATAAGATCGTACATAAAAAGAATACGATTACAGATTTAAGCGCGGTCGTGACAGGACTTCTGTTAGCGCTGAACCTTCCGGCAACCCTTCCGTGGTGGGAGGCGGTCATCGGCGGCGTTTTTGCAATCGTTGTCGTGAAATGTCTCTTTGGAGGTCTGGGTCAGAACTTTATGAACCCGGCGCTCGGCGCAAGATGTTTTCTTCTGATTGCGTTTGCCGCAGATATGACGAATTTCGTGATTGATTCCTACACCGGGGCGACACCGCTTGCAGCGATGCGCAACGGGGAGGCGGTCAACACGATGGATATGCTGATCGGACGTACCGCAGGAACCATCGGTGAGACGTCTGCAATCGCAATCTTAATCGGTGCGATTTTCCTGATCCTGATGGGGGTCATCGATCTTCGGATTCCGGCATCTTATATTATCACCTTCGTTCTGTTCATGGTGCTTTTTAGCGGACACGGACTGGACGCAAATTACATCACCGCACAGCTTTGCGGCGGCGGTCTGATGCTCGGTGCATTTTTTATGGCGACTGACTATGTGACCTCGCCGATTACACCGAGAGGACAGATCGTGTTCGGTATCTGCTGCGGTATCCTCACAGGATTGTTCCGTACCTTCGGCGCGAATGCAGAAGGTGTTTCCTTCGCAATCATTTTAAGCAACCTGCTTGTTCCGATGATCGAGAAACTCACGATTCCGAGAGCATTCGGTCAGGTAAAGGAAGCGAAGGCAAAGGAAGGGGGCAAATAGGATGAATAAGAGAATTGTACATGACGCTTTGATTTTATTTGCTTTTACCGTGGTATTAGGACTTCTGCTCGGCGTGGTATATGGTATTACCAAGGAACCGATTGAGAAAGTAAACTACGAGAAGACACAGGCGGCTTACAAGCAGGTGTTTGAGGATGCGGCTTCGTTCGAGGCTTATGAGGGCTTTGACGCGGACGCGGCGAATGCGCTTGTGGCGGAGAGCGGCTATGCGGATGAGATTGAGGACGTGCAGGTGGCAAAGGATGACAGCGGAAATGTGATCGGCTACGTCATCACTGTGACAGCGAAGGACGCCAGCCAGTCTACGATTACATTTTCTGTGGGAATCCGCAATGACGGTACGGTCAACGGATATTCCATCACCTCGATTGCCGAGACCCCGGGACTTGGTATGAAGGCGCAGGAGGAAGCATTCTACAGCCAGTTCGAGGGCAAGAATGTTGAGTCCTTTACCGTTGTGAAGTCTGCTCCGGCGGCGGATAACGAGATTGAGTCGATCTCCGGTTCCACCATCACATCTAAGGCAATGGCAAACGGTGTGAATGCCTGCATCGTTTACTTCCAGAATGTATTGGCAGGAGGTGCAGAATAATGAATAAAAATGTAGAGCGTTTGTATAACGGTTTGATCAAAGAGAACCCTACCTTCGTATTGATGCTCGGTATGTGTCCGACGCTTGCGGTTACATCCTCCGCCATCAACGGACTGGGTATGGGACTTTCCACTACGGTAGTACTTGTATTTTCCAATCTGCTGATTTCCGCATTCCGTAAGGTGATTCCGAACGGCGTGCGTATGCCGGCGTTTATCGTTATTGTTGCGTCGCTGGTTACGATGGTGCAGTTCATCATGAATGCGTATACCCCGAGCCTCTCCGAGTCCCTCGGCGTGTATATCCCGCTTATCGTTGTAAACTGTATCATCTTAGGCCGTGCCGAGAGCTATGCATCCAAGAATCCGGTAATTCCGTCCATCTTTGACGGTATCGGTATGGGACTTGGATTTACCTTCGGTCTGACCTGCATCGGTCTGATTCGTGAGCTTTTAGGAGCAGGACAGATTTTCGGTTTTCAGATTCTTTCTCTGGAGTGGTTTACACCGATTACGATTTTCGTCATGGCGCCGGGCGCATTCCTGGTACTGGCATGTCTGGTAGCGATCATGAATATTGTGCGCGCGAAGATGGAAGCGAAAGGCAAGCCGCTTGCGGCACCTTCCGGTTGTCTCTCGGGCGATTGCTCCGGCTGCGCACAGTCTGCAATGTGTACCGGACGCAGCCTTTCCAAAGAGGGTGCGGCGTCCGCGAAAGCGACGGCGGCTAAGAACGCGGCCAATGCGCCAAAGACAGAATAGGAGGATAGGTACAGATGAAAGAATTACTTTTGATTGCAATCGGTTCTGCGATTGTAAATAACGTTGTATTAAGCCAGTTCCTCGGTATCTGTCCGTTCTTAGGAGTTTCCAAGAAGACAGAGACCGCTGCCGGAATGGGCGCGGCAGTCGTGTTCGTTATCACGATATCATCTTTTGTAACGGCGTTGATCTATAAGTTCATCCTTGCAAACGAGGCATTGATGAGCAAGGGCATTGACCTGACTTACCTGCAGACTATCGTATTTATCCTTGTCATAGCAGCGCTGGTTCAGTTCGTTGAAATGTTCTTAAAGAAGAATATGCCGCCTCTGTATGAGAGCCTTGGCGTATATCTTCCGCTGATTACGACCAACTGTGCGGTTCTTGGTGTAGCGCTTACCAACGTGACCAAGGAGTATGGTATTTTAGAGAGTGTTGTCAATGGATTTGCTACAGCAGTGGGATTTTTGATCGCGATTGTCATCATGGCAGGTATCCGTGAGAAGATCGAGTACAATGATATCCCGAAGCCTTTCCGGGGGACGGCGATCGTGCTCGTTACCGCATGTCTGATGTCCATTGCATTTATGGGATTCTCAGGAATGATTTAGGAGGAAAAAGAAGATGAACATTACAGCAATTTTAGTTGCAGCCGTTGTTGTCGGCGGTGTAGGTATCTTAATTGGATTTTTCCTCGGTATTTCAGGAGAAAAATTCAAAGTAGAAGTAGATGAGAGAGAGGAAGCAATCTTAGGGGTGCTTCCGGGAAACAACTGCGGCGGCTGCGGCTACGCAGGCTGTTCCGGTCTTGCTGCTGCGATCGTAAAGGGCGAGGCTCCGGTCAATCAATGTCCGGTCGGCGGCGCACCTGTAGCGGCGAAGGTCGGTGAAATCATGGGAGTTGCGGCGGAAGAGGGCGCACGTCAGGTCGCTTTCGTGAAATGTGCCGGAACCTGTGAGAAAGCGAACCGTGATTACGAGTACACAGGAAATGAGGACTGCGGCGCTATGGCGTTCGTTCCGAATGGCGGACCAAAATCCTGTAATTACGGATGTCTTGGGTATGGCTCCTGTGTGAAGGCATGTCCGTTCGATGCAATCCATATCGTGGACGGTATCGCACTTGTCGATAAGGAAGCATGTAAGGCATGTGGAAAATGTGTGGCTGCATGTCCGAAGCATTTGATCGAGCTTGTACCTTACGATGCAAAGCATCTGGTACAGTGCAGTTCCAAGGATAAGGGCAAGGATGTCATGAAGGCATGTTCTGTCGGATGTATCGGATGTCATCTGTGCGAGAAGAACTGTCCGTCGGATGCAATTCATGTGGAGGACAATATCGCATACATCGATCAGACGAAGTGTACGGGATGCGGCATCTGTGCAGAGAAGTGTCCAAAGAAAATCATCCTTTAGGATGATTTTCTCCGAAGATAATTCTTTAGGAAGATTTGTTTTCTATAGAGTAAGAAAAGGGCGGTGTTCCTGCCATATGGCAGGACGCCGCCTTTTGCTCTATAGGAAATACCGCGTTTCTGTAAAGTATGAAAACTGCGCCTGCTTATGCTTTTCCGGGGTGTAGGTGTGCAGTGGACTACCGCTATTCAAGGATTGTGTACGGAATCGACTTTCCCATCCCTGAACTTACGTGGATCTCATAATCGTCCGTGATAAAAATTGCCTCCGTATTATCGAGGCTTTCGATGAGCGCCATGCCGTCCGTCAGCCCGAGGGAGAAGCAGGTCGTCGAGAGTCCGTCCCCATCCACAGAATCCTTCGTGATGATGGTGACGCCGAGCAGACCGTTGTCGTAGGGGTATCCGGTCCCGGTGTCTAGAATGTGGTGATAACGCTTGCCATCCACAGTAAAATAGCGTTCGTAGACGCCCGAAGATACGACAGTCTCATCGGTCACAGAGACGGATACGATGGCTTCATTTTCCAGACCGAAGGGCTTCTGGATGCCGATGGTATAAGCGCTGCCGTCCTCTTTTGGACCGAGTGCAAGTACATTCCCGCCCAGATTGATAAAGCCGGAGGTCACGCCCTTTTCATTCAGAAACGCTTTCATCTCGTCAGCGATATAGCCTTTGGCAATGCCGCCGAGGTCAATTTTTGCGTCGGGATTTAACAGGGTGACTTCGTTGCCATCAATCTCGATACTGCGGTAATCCACGGTGGAAAGCGCCGCCCGGATGTCGTCATCCGAGGGAATCATGGAGGCGTCCGTCTGATCGAGCAGCGCCTTGGTCGAAATATCCCACAGATCGGAGAGCTTTCCGATAGTGATATCGAATTTGCCGCCGCTCAACTCTCCGTAGGCAATGCCTTCCTGCAAAAGCGCGATTGTTTCGTCGTGGACAGTGACGGGGCTGCTTGCCGCGTCATTGATTCTTGATATGTCGCTGTCAGGAATCGTGTTCGAAAAATAGTTTTCGTATTTTTCGGCGAGGGCAAAGCAGTCGTCCAAAAGCTGTTCGCTGCCGCCTGCATAGAGTGTGACGGAAATCACCGTGTTAAAATAAAAGCCGGATTTGGTCAGAGTTTCCGTGCTTGCGCTGCCGCATCCGGAAAAAAGGAAGGTTATCCCGACCAAAACTGTCGTAAAAACGGAAAAAAGTCTTTTTTTCATAGAAAACCTCAGCAAATATGTGCAATGTCTGTGCCATTTAGGTGCGAATCGTAAAATCCTATAAAAATGTACCATAAAATCAAGGTTCATACAATGAAATTTATATACAAATCATTTTGCCATTTTCATAGATATATGGTAGAGTAATACAGTATTAGATTTTTTTTAATAAGGCGATGAGTGAGTTTGTTAGGAAGATTTTGTGACTTAGGAAGATTTTGTAGCTGTGAAGGTGCAAAACAGAGATAGAATTTCTATATAAAGGGGACAAAATAGAAATGGAACAGAAGAATTTTCATTTTAATGAGAAGAAGAGAGTCGTTGTTAAGATCGGTTCGTCTTCACTCAATTACGGTGAAACCGGAAATCTGAATTTTACGAAGCTGGAGCATCTTGTTCGTGAACTTTGTAATCTGCGCAACCGGGGAATGGACGTCTGTCTGGTAAGCTCCGGGGCGATTGCAGTCGGCAGACAGACGCTCGGCATGGATGAACGACCGAAGGATATCTCTACAAAGCAGGCGTGTGCGGCAGTCGGACAGGCGCGTCTGATGATGATCTATCAGCGCATGTTCGCGGAGTACAATCAGGTCGCCGCTCAGATTCTTATGACGAAGAACACGATGATAAATCCGGTTTCCCGGGAGAACGCGAAGAACACCTTTGATGAGCTGTTTCGGCTCGGTGTGATTCCGATTGTCAATGAGAATGACACGGTATCTACATATGAGATGCAGTTCGGCGACAACGATACACTCTCTGCAATCGTTGCTTCCCTTGTGGGAGCGGACCTTCTGATTCTTCTTTCCGATATTGATGGACTGTTTACCGACGATCCGCACAAGAATCCGGACGCGAAGCTGATCGAGGTGGTGGAGAAGATGGATTCCGAGATTTACGGCATGGCGAAGAGCTCCACTGGAAGTGATGTAGGAACCGGCGGTATGGCGACCAAGCTGACGGCGGCGAAGATCGCGACGCGCTCCGGTGCGGATATGATTATTGCAAACGGCAAGGACGTCTGTATTTTGCACCACATTTTTGATGACTCATTTACCGGAACGATTTTCTCTGCGGAGAAGAAGGAATCGTTCCGCATTGAGGATTTTATTTTAGAGACGATTGGATAGTAGAGGCTATGAAACAGGAACAGATTGACAGAATTAATGAATTGTACCGCAAATCAAAGGCGGAAGGGCTGACCGAGAAGGAGAAAAAGGAACAGGAGCTGCTGCGCAGGCAGTTCGTGGCGGATGTGAAGAATAACCTTGCGGCGCAGCTTAATAATATTGATATGGTAAATGCTGACGGCACTGTGGAGAATCTGGGAGAGAAATATGGAAACAAGTCAGGGCTTTCCTGAACAGGAAGCTGCGGCAGAACACGGGCAACAGGAGGCTGCGGCAGAACATGGGCAACAGGAGGCTGCGGCAGAACGCAGGCAACAGGAAACTGAGGAAGAACGCAGGCAGCGGGAAGCAGTCAGAAAACGCCATATAGCGCTTCGCGGCGCGATGACGGCAGAGGAAGTGCGGCAGAAGAGCGGTATGGTCTGTGCGCGTCTGCTCGCGTCTGACTGGTATGAGGAGAGCGGAACGATATACGGCTATTATCCGCTCGGCAAAGAAGTGGACCCGCTGCCGTTTCTTGCGCAGGCGCTTCTCGACGGAAAGACGGTCGCGCTTCCGGTGTCGGAGAAAGCGGATTGCCGGATGGAGTTTCGACGGATCACTTCACTTTCGCAGGTCGCGGAAGGGAATTTTCACGTGATGGAACCCGAAAAGACGTGTCCGCTCATACAGGCGGAGGATGCCGTCGTTATCGTTCCGGGCGTGGTGTTTGACCGTACAGGGAACCGCTACGGGTATGGCAGGGGATATTATGACCGTTATTTTGCCCGTTTTCCGGGCTTGCGGCGCATGGCGCTTGCCTACGAGAACCAGATGGAAGCGCGGCTTGACGTGTTTAAGACAGATGTAAGAATGGAACATATCTATACGGAGAAAACAATCTATTGAGAAGAAAAGCATAAGAACAAAGTGACAGGCAACGCACTATGGAAATACGGACATGAGAGCGGAGCTGTATGGCTGAGAAAGGATGGGTGGCATATGGAATTGTTGGAAATCTGTAAGAGAGCGAAGGAAGTAAGCGCACAGGTCGCAAAGCTTGATACGGACACGAAGAACCGCGCATTGCGCGCTGTGGCGGACGCGTTGGTCGCACACGCAGATAAGATTATTCTGGAAAATGAGAAGGATATCGTCCGGGGAAAGCAGAACCATATGCCGGAGGGGCTGGTTGACCGCCTGCTTCTGACAAGAGAGCGGATGGAGCAGATTGCTAAGGGGCTTCGTCAGGTGGCGGATTTAGACGACCCGATCGGGGAGGTGCTTTCCATGAAAAAACGTCCCAATGGGCTTGTAATCGGAAAGAAACGCGTTCCAATCGGCGTTGTCGGCATGATTTACGAGGCGCGCCCGAATGTCACGGTCGATGCGTTTGGGCTGTGCTTTAAGACGGGAAATGCCGTCATCCTAAAGGGTGGAAGCGACGCGATTTCTTCGAATATGGCGATCGTCGCTGTGATACAGGAAGCGCTCGCCGCACAGGGAATTTCCGGGGATGCGGTTCTTTTGATAGAGGACACCAGCCGGGAGACGGCGGCGGCCTTTATGAAGATGAATGAATATGTGGATGTGCTGATTCCGCGAGGCGGCGCAGGGCTGATTAAGGCGGTCGTGAATCAGGCGACGATTCCGGTCATCGAGACGGGAACCGGAAACTGTCATATTTTCGTGGATGAGTCTGCGGATTTCGATATGGCGGTTCGGATTATTTTGAATGCCAAGACGCAGCGTATCGGCGTGTGCAACGCCTGTGAATCGCTTGTGATCCACGAGAAGATTGCAGACGCTTTTATGCCGAAGCTCGCAGCGGCGCTCTCCGGGAAGAATGTGGAGATGCACGCCGACGAGAAGAGCCTTAAGGCGGCGCTTGGCGGGACGGCAGGAGAAGGAAATCAGGCGGCGCTTGGCGGGACGGCAGGAGAAGGAAATCAGGCGGCGCATGGAGAGACGGCAGGAGAAGAAAATCAGGCGGCGCATGGAGAGACGGCGGGAGAAGGAAATCAGGCGGCGCCGAAGACAGCGGGCACGGTAAACAGGGAACTGCTTCGTCCTGCCACAGAGGAGGACTGGGGTACGGAATATCTTGACTATATGATTTCCGTCAAGACGGTTTCCTCGGTCGATGAGGCAATCGCGCATATCAACCGTTACAACACCGGGCATTCTGAGGCGATCATCACGGAGAACTATACCAACGCGCAGCGTTTCTTAGACGAGGTGGATGCGGCATGTGTCTATGTCAATGCCTCCACACGTTTTTCCGATGGCTTCGAGTTTGGGTTCGGCGCGGAAATCGGCATCAGTACGCAGAAGCTTCACGCGAGAGGACCGATGGGATTGGAGGCGCTCACCAGCACCAAATATATCATTTACGGAAACGGGCAGGTGCGCCCGTAGGCCGTTCATTTTGAAAAAGAAGAGATAAACACAACTATGAAAAAGAAAATGAATCTTACCATAATAGACAAAAAGCAGATACCGCAGAGCGAATCGCAGCGCCAGTATTATTTTATGGATATCGCAAAGGACTATGTGAGCCAGCTCGCGGCGCAGAAGGGGAGCGCGCTTACTTTTCATGTAACGACATTTGGCTGTCAGATGAATGCGCGCGATTCCGAGAAGCTTGTCGGTATCTTAGAGCGCATCGGCTATGTGGAGACGGAGACGGAGGATGCCGACTTTGTGATCTACAACACCTGTACGGTGCGGGAGAACGCCAATAACAAGGTCTATGGACGCCTCGGGGCGCTTTGCAATTATAAAAAGAAGAATCCGCATATGCTGATTGGGCTTTGCGGCTGCATGATGCAGGAGCCTGCGGTGGTGGAGAAGCTAAAGGAGAGCTACCGCTTCGTCGATTTGATTTTCGGAACGCATAATATCTATAAATTTGCGGAGCTGATCGTGACGGCGTTCGAATCAGACGGAATGACAATCGACATCTGGAAGGATACCGACCAGATTGTGGAGGATCTTCCGGTGGAACGGAAGTATTCGTTTAAGTCCGGCGTCAATATTATGTTCGGCTGCAACAATTTCTGCAGCTACTGTATTGTTCCGTATGTGCGCGGACGTGAGCGCAGCAGAGAGCCAAAGGAGATTATCCGGGAGATTGAGAAGCTGGTTGCCGACGGTGTGGTGGAAGTCATGCTGCTTGGACAGAATGTCAATTCCTACGGCAAGAACTTAGAAGAGCCGATGACCTTTGCCGGACTTCTTACAGAGATTGAGAAAATCGAGGGCTTAGAGCGCATCCGCTTTATGACCTCTCATCCGAAGGATCTCTCAGACGAGCTGATCGAGGTCATGCGTCATTCAAAGAAGGTCTGTAAACATCTGCATCTGCCGCTCCAGTCGGGAAGCAGCCGCGTTCTTGCAATGATGAACCGCAGATACGACAAGGAGCATTATCTTGCCCTTGTCGAAAAAATCCGTGCGGCAGTGCCGGATATCGCGCTTACGACCGATATTATCGTAGGTTTTCCGGGGGAAACCGAGGAGGACTTTGAAGAGACGATGGATGTCGTGCGAAAAGTCCGCTACGACAGTGCGTTCACCTTTATCTATTCCAAGCGTACCGGAACGCCGGCGGCGCTCCGCGAGGATCAGGTGTCGGAGGAGGTCGTAAAGGAGCGGTTCGACCGCCTGCTTGCCGAGGTGCAGAGGATATCCGCAGAGAAGGCGGGAAAGCTCACAGGAGAGGTACAGCCGGTGCTGATCGAGGAGATAAACGCGCAGGATGCGTCGCTTGTGACGGGACGCCTCAGCAACAATTCCGTGGTACATCTGCCGGGAACTGCGGAGCTGATCGGGAAGATTGTGAATGTGAGACTTCTGGAATGCAGAGGCTTCTACTATATCGGGGAATTAGAAGCTTAGGGAAGAGTAAAATAGAGGATTGGGAGATATGAAGCGGGTCAGCAGGAATGATATAATATTTCTGGCGGTTCTGGCGGCGGTCGTTGCAGTTGTTTTTCTTGTCTTCTCTGTGGTGGGGAACAAGGAGGACGGGGCGTATGTCCTTGTCACGATTGACGGTGAGGAATATGGCACGTACAGTCTTTGGCAGGAGCAGGAAGTACCGATCATACAGGACGGTGTCACGACAAATGTACTCGTCATTGAGGATGGTTTTGCGGACATGACGGAGGCGGACTGTCCGGATAAGCTTTGCGTGCACCAGAAAGCCATATCCAAGAACAATGAAACCATCGTCTGCCTGCCGAATAAGGTTGTCGTGCAGGTGATGGGAAGCGAAGAAAGCGGGTTTGATTCCATTGCGAAATAAAGTAGCTTATCTCGGCGTCTTTCTGGCGCTGGCGTTAATTTGCAGTTATGTGGAATCGTTGATTCCATTTTACTTTGGAATTCCGGGGGTAAAGCTCGGACTGACAAATATCGTTGTTGTTCTGATGCTCTACTGTGTCGGAACGAAGGAAGCTCTGGCGATATCGGTGCTGCGCATCGTACTTGCGGGCTTTCTGTTTGGAAATATGTTCAGTATTCTCTACAGCCTCGCAGGCGGGCTGTTAAGCTTTCTTATCATGGTTCTGTTAAAGCGGACCGGAAAGCTTGGAGTGCTTCCGATCAGTGTCAGCGGCGGCGTGTTTCACAATGTGGGACAGCTTGTCGTTGCTGCGGCGGTAGTCGAGAATTACAATATTTTTTACTATATGCCTGTGCTGCTTGTCGCGGGGATCATCACGGGCTTTTTGATCGGCGTTGCAGCGCAGGAAATGATTCTTCGGATTGGAAACCGATTGAAATAGGAGGAAGCGGGCGTGTATGCATATATCAAGGGAATCCTGACGGACGTGGAGGCGGAGAGCGTTGTTGTGGAAGCGGGAGGGATCGGTTATAACATCTATACGACGGGACAGACATTTGATTACCTTCCGTCAATCGGTGAGGAGGTAAAGCTGTATACCTATCTGAATGTGCGCGAGGACGCCATGGTGCTCTACGGATTTCTGACAAAGGATGATCTGCGCGTGTTCAAGCTGCTTATCGGGGTGAACGGCATCGGACCGAAGGGAGCGCTTGCGATTCTGTCGGTGATGACGACGGATGATCTGCGCTTTGCGGTGCTGGGAGACGATGCAAAGGCAATCGCCAAAGCGCCCGGAGTCGGCGCTAAGACAGCGCAGCGGCTGATTTTGGAGCTTAAGGATAAGCTTTCCCTCGAGGATGCGTTTGAGCAGAAACTCGCGCATGTGGAGGAGCAGGCGAAGGATACGGTCAAGGGCACAAAGAATGAGGCGGTGCAGGCGCTTGTGGCGCTTGGCTATTCCTCGTCGGAGGCGTTAAAGGCGTTAAACGGCATCGAGATTACAGAGGAAACCGATGTGGAGGATATTCTAAAGGCAGCACTTAAGAATATGGCATTTCTGTAAGAATGCCTTACAGCAGAGAGTACGTCTGGGAAGCAGCTCACAGCAGAGGTGCGTCTGGGAAGCAGCTTCCACGGAGAGTGATGGAAAGGCATGGTTGACGGGATGGAGAAACGTGTGATATCCACGCAGGTGCAGGAGGAGGACTTAAAGATTGAGAAAAGCCTCCGCCCGCAGACGCTGGATGATTATATTGGTCAGCAGAAAGCAAAAGAAAATTTAAAGGTCTATATCGAGGCGGCGAAGGCGCGCGGGGAAGCGCTCGACCATGTGCTCTTTTACGGACCGCCGGGACTTGGAAAGACGACGCTCTCGGGAATCATTGCAAATGAGATGGGAACGCATATGAAGATTACCTCGGGACCTGCAATCGGAAAACCGGGGGAAATGGCGGCGATCTTAAGCAACTTGCAGGAGGGAGACATTCTTTTCGTGGATGAGATCCACCGTCTGAACCGTCAGGTGGAGGAAGTGCTTTATCCGGCGATGGAGGACTATGCCATTGATATTATGATCGGCAAAGGCGCGACGGCGCGTTCCATCCGGTTAGACCTACCGAAATTTACACTTGTAGGGGCGACAACGAGAGCGGGACTTTTGTCGGCGCCGCTTCGTGACCGTTTCGGCGTGGTGCATCATCTGGAATTTTATACGGTGGACGAGTTAAAGACGATCATCCTTCACTCGGCGAAGACGCTGGGCGTTGAAATCGACGAGGACGGCGCCTATGAGCTGGCACGCCGTTCGCGCGGCACGCCGCGTCTGGCGAACCGTCTGTTGAAGCGTGTGAGAGATTTCGCCGAGGTAAAGTATGACGGAAAAATTTCGAAGGAAGTGGCTTCTTTCGCGCTTGATCTGCTTGAGGTCGATAAGATGGGACTCGACCAGAACGACAGAAACATTCTGATGCTTGTAATTGAGAAGTTCGCCGGAGGTCCGGTAGGGCTTGATACGTTAGCGGCGGCGATCGGTGAGGATGCGGGAACGATTGAGGATGTCTACGAGCCTTATCTGGTGAAGAACGGGTTTATCAACCGCACGCCGAAGGGGCGTGTTGCGACGGATCTGGCGTATCAGCATTTCGGATTGACGCGCTGATGTAACAGCTCAGCCTTCAGGCTGAACTGTTACGGAATCTGCCCATTTAAAATCGCCTGCGGCGAGGGGCAGATTCCCTCTTGGTTCAATTTACATATTCTCACGGACCTTGCAGCGAGTGCAAGATCCTGGACTGAACTGTTACCGCGCTGATGTAACTATTATTTCAAGAAGTAGTTGCTTTTGCAGGCATATGACATTATAATATACTATATATTGTGAGCGGGATGTCCCAATCAGGAGGAAGAGGCTATGGCAGAGAAGACGAGCGCCGAAGTGATTATCGGTGGAAAGGTATATACACTGAGCGGTTACGAAGGCGAAGAGTACCTGCAGAAGGTTGCTACCTATATTAACAATAAGATCAATGAATTTAACAATATGGAAGAACTGCGGCGGCTCTCCGGCGATATGAAGGCGACCCTGATACAGTTAAATATTGCGGACGATTATTTCAAGGCAAGATCGCAGGTGGAGAAGTTAGAGCAGGAGATTGAGCAGAAGGACAAGGAGATTTACGACTTAAAGCACGATCTGATTTCCAACCAGATCAAGGCGGAGAGTGACGAGAAGGAGCTTAAGGAGCTGGAAGCAAAGAACCAGGAGCTTCTTTTGAATAAGGCGAAGCTTGAGGCGTCGCTCGAGGATGCGCTGCTTGGAAAGGTGACGAAAGATAAGAAAGCGGAAGGTAAGAAAACGGAAGAGTAAGAGTTATGGGGGACGGAGAGGTTTGCTTTCGTCCCTTGTTTTCACTCTATAGGAAATACCGTGTTGTTGTAAAGTGTAATTCGCATGCAAGCTGAAGTAAATTCGCGAGAGTGTGCGAAGCACACTTTGGCCCTTTGAGAAAGACTTGCAGATGGAGGATAAGGATAGCATGAGCGAGCGGGAAAAAGAAATCGAATTGCTGGCGCCTGCGGGGTCTTATGAGACCTTCTGTGCGGTAATACGTGCGGGAGCGGATGCGGTCTATCTGGGCGGCAGCCAGTTCGGTGCGCGGGCATATGCAGACAATTTTACGGAAGAAGAACTGCTTGCGGCAATCGACTATGCGCATCTCCATGGCAGAAAGGTCTATCTGACTGTGAATACGCTGTTTAAGGAGGAAGAACTGGAGCACCGGCTGTATGATTATCTGCGCCCATACTATGAGCAGGGACTGGATGCAGTGATTGTACAGGATATGGGAGCGCTGTCGTTGATCCGCAGGGAATTTCCCGATATGGAAATCCATACGAGCACCCAGATGACCGTGACGGGAGCGGACGGCGCGGCTTACATGAAATCGCTTGGCGCTTCCAGAGTGGTGACGGCGCGCGAACTGTCGCTTCCCGAAATCCGGCAGATTCATGAGGAGACGGGAGTGGAACTGGAGAGCTTTGTGCACGGGGCGCTGTGCTACTGCTATTCCGGTCAGTGCCTCTTAAGCAGCATGTTGGGCGGCAGGAGCGGAAACCGCGGCAGATGCGCACAGCCGTGCAGACTGCCCTATGAGGTATACGACGCTGCAAAGAAAAGACGCGGCACGCAGGGCGAATTTGTCTTAAGCCCCAGAGATCTCTGCACGATCGATATGATACCGCAGCTCTCCGAAAACGGTGTGTATTCTTTTAAGATTGAGGGCAGAATGAAGCAGGCGGAGTATGCGGCGGGCGTAGTGTCCGTTTACCGCAGCTATATTGACCGCTATGTGGAAAAGTTAAAAGAGGCAAGGCACAGCGGGTGCAGCGAAAAAGAGGCGAGAACCATCGCCGCGAAGTCGTATCGGGTGTCGAAGGAGGATGCAAAGAAGCTGCTTGATTTTGGAAACCGCAGCGGCTTTACGGACGGCTATTATCTTCGCAGGAACGGCAGGGAGATGATTACTTTTGAGAAGCCGGGACATGCAAAGGCGAACGACGCGCTGTGGGATGCGGTACGCGAGCGGTACGTCCGCGTCAGACCTGAGGACGAAATCAAAGAAAAAATCAATGGAATCTTAAGATTAAAGAAAGATTCTTCTGCTACAATAGAAGTGTCCTGCGGGGAAGTGCAGATCATAAGAACGGGCGATATTGTTCAGCCGGCATTAAAGCAGCCTCTGTCAGAAGAGAAAGTAAGAGCCTGTATGCAAAAGACGGGAAATACCCCGTTTGCATTTGAGAAGCTTGCGGTTGAGATGGACGAAGGGATCTTTCTTCCCGTGCAGGCGCTTAATACACTGCGCAGGGAGGCGCTGGACGCGCTGGAAGAAGGATTGCTGGCGGGATATCGGAGAGCGGCGCAGACGGCGCCGGACGACGCTATAAGAGCGGATATGTCAGGAAAAACAGTGTCTTGCGTCAAAGAGGGAGGCGTTTTCCAAAAGGGAGCAGCGGCGGAAGGCGGCCGTCAGAACAATTCTGCAGTCTCCACGGAGAACTTTACAATCTCCACGGAGAACCTTGCAGTCTCCACGGAGAACCTTGCAGTCTCCACGGAGCAGCGCAGTCTCAGGGATATGATTCTCTCGAAGCCGTTCGTGGACGATATTTATTACGACAGCGCCTGCTATGGCGGGGAGCTGTTTGATGCGCTGGCGGAAGACGTCTGCGCGGCGCACGAAGCGGGAAAGAAAGCGTATTATATTCTTCCGGCAGTGTTCCGCGGACAGACGGCGGAGTTTTACCGGACGCGTAAAGACGAACTGCTTGCTACGGGGATAGACGGCGTTGTCGCAAAGAGTTTTGATGCGGCGGCATTTACAAGGAAGCAGCTCGGGCAGGATATTCCGATGATTTTAGATCACAGTCTCTACACGTGGAATGATGAGGCAAAGTGCCTTTTGTGGGAGCTTTCGCCGCTTCGCGACACCGCGCCGCTGGAGCTGAACCGGGGAGAGCTCTTCGGGCGTGACAACCGGGGAAGCGAGATCCTGATTTATGGGTATCTGCCGCTTATGACTTCGGCGCAGTGCGTGCATGCCAACACGGGAACATGCGACAAAAAGCAGACAGTGACCTACTTAAAAGACCGCTATGGAAAATATTTTCCGGTCAAAAATAATTGCTCGTCGTGTTATAATACAATATATAATACAACGCCGCTGATGCTGTTTGACAGCCGTCCGGATTTTCGCCGCATGGGGATGGCGGGGTACCGGATCGCATTTACGTTGGAGGATGAGAAGACGGCAGAACAGGTGCTTTTTGCCTGCGAGGAGTCATTTCTTTCGGGAAGAAGAAAGGCAAAAGAGGCATTTGCCCGGGAATATACGAATGGACATTACAAGCGAGGGGTAGAGTGACCGTATGACAGATTTGATTGTTGAAATATCCAAATATCTCATGACATTTTTATTTGCGCTCTATACGTATGAGTGCTTTTCGTCGTTCCGCGGAAAGCTGAGTGACGAGAAGCGGCAGGGGATTTTCAGACGGCAGATGTTTTTGATGTATCTGATTCATCTGGACGCCTATCTTGCAATCTATGCGGTGACGGATGATATCGAAATGATTCTCTTTTATATCATTCAGGTGGCGTTCGTTGCGATAACCATTTCCTGCTACCGGTTGATTTACGGGAGGTCGTCGGGACTTTTGGTCAACAATATGTGTATGCTGCTTTTGCTCGGATTTATCATGCTCACGAGGCTATCGATCGACAAGGCGTATAAGCAGTTTGGAATCGCGGTAGGCTCGATGGTGATTACACTTGTAATACCGATTCTGATACAGAAGGTGAAATTCCTGCGGAGAGTGCCATGGCTGTACGCGGCAATCGGGATTCTGGGGCTTGCGGTGGTGTTTGCGCTCGGAGCGACGAGCAGCGGCGCGAAGATTTCCATTGCAGTGTTTGGTATTTCCATTCAGCCGAGTGAGTTCATTAAGATTCTGTTTGTATTTTTTATTGCATGTATGCTTTATGAGAAGACAGATTTTAAGCGTGTATGCATCACGACGGTGCTTGCGGCGGCGCATGTGCTGATTCTTGTGCTCTCAAGAGATTTGGGAGGCGCGCTGATCTTCTTTATCACATATCTTGTCATGCTCTATGTGGCGACGAGAAAGCTCTTTTATTTCGCCGGGGGAATCCTTGCAGGCTGCATTGCGGCTGTCGTGGCATACAACCTCTTTGCACATGTCAGGGTGCGTGTGCTTGCATGGCAGGATCCGCTCTCCGTTATCGAGAACGAGGGCTACCAGATCAGCCAGTCCCTTTTTGCAATCGGTACGGGCGGCTGGTTCGGGATGGGCTTATATCAGGGAATGCCGGAAAAGATTCCGGTCGTCGAACAGGACTTCATGTTCTCGGCGATTGCGGAGGAACTCGGAGGAATTTTTGCAATGTGTCTTCTGATGGTCTGCGTGAGCTGTTTTCTGATGTTCTTTAACGTGGCAATGCAGATGAAGGAACAGTTCTATAAGCTGATTGCGCTCGGGCTTGGAACGGTGTACGGATTTCAGGTATTTCTGACGGTGGGCGGCGCGACCAAATTCATACCTTCTACGGGTGTGACGCTGCCGCTTGTCAGCTACGGAGGAAGCTCTTTGCTTGCGACGATGATTGTCTTTGCAATCGCGCAGGGCTTATACATATTAAGGCAGGATGAAGGGAATCTGAATGAAAAGAAAGATGGAACAAAGCGGCGGCGAACAGGAACAAAGCGGAGAAAAACGGGATTTGATGAAGAAGTGGAAGATTTTTCGTAAAACAGGCACAGCCAGAAAGAAAAATACAAAGAACCGGGAATTTGCGGTGATCACCTATTCTTTTTTGGGACTGTTTTTATGTCTGATGGGGTATTTTGGCTATTTTGAACAGGTGAAAAGCGAGCAGTTCATTAACAATCCTTATAATAAGCGGCAGGAGCTTTTTACGCAGAGCGTCATCCGGGGAGAGATTTACTCGGCGGACGGCGTGACGCTTGCCGAGACGCTTACGGATGATGCGGGAAACGAGACGCGCAAATACCCGGCAGGAAGGATTTTTGCGCATGTGGTCGGCTATTCCACGCATGGAAGGACGGGCATTGAAGCGCTTGCGAATTTCTCGCTGCTTCGGTCGAATATTTTCTATATGGAGAAAGCGGTGAGCGACCTGCAGGGAGAGAAAAGTCCGGGGGATGACGTGACGACGACGCTCAACTATGAGATTCAGCTTCGGGCGTTTGATGCGCTCGGCAGCTATGACGGCGCTGTTGTTGTGATGGAGCCGGAGACCGGGAAGATTCTCGCAATGGTCTCCAAGCCGGATTTTGACCCGAATACGATCGCGCAGGACTGGGATGAGCTTGTCTCTGATGAAAGCAGTTCTGTTCTCGTAAACCGCGCGACACAGGGGTTGTATCCGCCGGGATCGACGTTTAAGATATTTACGACGCTGGAATATATCCATGAGAATCCGGGCTATGAGGATTACAGCTTTTACTGTGACGGAGAATATACGGTCGGCAGGAAGACGATCCATTGTCATGGAAATAAGCGGCATGGGCAGGAGAATCTCGAGGATTCCTTTGCGGAATCCTGCAACTCCTCGTATGCTTCCCTGGGCTTAACACTGGATATCGACCGTTTCGCTACGCTTTGTGAGGATATGCTGTTTAACACGGAGCTGCCGACGACATTGGAGTATTCAAAGAGCAGCTTTGTGCTTGCACCCGGCGACAGCGAATCCGCAGTGATGGAGACGGCGATCGGACAGGGAAAGACGCTTGTGACCCCGTTTCACATGGCGCTTGTCACATCGGCAATCGCCAATGACGGCGTGCTGATGACGCCGTATGTCATCGATCATGTGAACGACAATGAAGGAAATCTGGTAAGGCTTTATCAGCCAAAGGAATATGGGATGCTCCTTTCGGAAAATGACGCGGCAATTTTACAGCAGTATATGAAGGCGGTTGTGGACGAAGGAACGGCGACAAAGTTAAAGAACGACAATTACGAGGTGGCGGGGAAGACAGGTTCGGCAGAATTTTCTTCCAGCTCGGATTCGACGCATTCCTGGTTCGTCGGATATGCGCATAAGGACGGTAAGCCCGACATTGCGGTGGCAATCATTGTGGAGGATTCCGGAATCGGAAGCGAGTATGCAGTGCCGATTGCGCAGGAGATTTTTGACGAATATTATAAGGAAGAGGAGTAAACATTACACAGCGGTTGCACGATGCCTCAAAAAGTATTATACTTAATCTGATTAAGTAGACGGAAAATGAAGTTTCCGTCGGTTTGACCACATCAGGAGGTATTGCAATGATAGAGGCAACAAGTTGTGGTGGTGTGGTAATATTCCGTGGTAAGATATTGCTTTTATACAAGAATTACAGAAATAAGTATGAAGGCTGGGTTCTGCCGAAGGGGACCGTCGAGGTAGGGGAAGAATACCGTGATACCGCGGCGAGGGAAGTCATGGAAGAGAGCGGGGTAAAGGCGGCGATTATCAAGTATGTCGGTAAGAGCCAGTACTCCTTTACAGTGCCGGAGGACACAGTAGAAAAGGAAGTCCACTGGTATCTCATGATGGCAGACAGTTATTACAGCAAACCACAGCGGGAAGAGTATTTTGTGGATTCCGGATATTATAAGTATCACGAGGCGTATCATCTGCTCAAGTTTCCGAACGAGAGACAGATCCTTGAGAAGGCTTATAATGAATATCTGGAGTTAAAGAAGAGTAATTTGTGGGGAAATCACAAATACTTTTAGCATGGATGGCACGGAGAAGTCAGATGACATGGTATGATGAGTTGTATGTAGGAGAAAGTATCGTACATAAGACAAAGAAAATAAAATGGAAAATCTGCCATAATGCAGGACAGATAGGAATCTATGTCATTGCGCTTGCGTCGAATGAGAATAATCTTTTAGATATCATACCTGCGCAGGAGCTGCTGCTTTCCGGTTATCCCAAGCGGCAGCTTCACGTCATCGGACTCGCGAAGGGCTATGACGAAGCGGTGGAGGTAGCCGCTTCGGTAGTGGACGAGGTATACCGCGCGACAGGGACATTTGACATCCGGGGTTATCTGGCAGAGAAGAAAAAGAGCAGGGAGGATGAATGGCAGTCATATTGCTGATATTAAAAATAATTGGAATCATCCTGCTTCTTCTGCTGGGAATCATCCTGCTTGCGCTTGCGCTGGTGCTTTTGGTTCCGGTGCGCTACCGGATCAGCGGTAAGGTGGACGAGGATGTATCGGTTCGCATTGCAGTCACGTGGCTGCTTCATCTGGTGAGCTTTCGGAGCGTGTACGAGGAGGGAGAACTCACTTCCGTTCTTCGCATCTTAGGCATCCGTAGAAAAGACAGGAAAGCGTCGTCCGAACCGGAGGACGAATCAGATGATGAACAGACGGATGAGGATGAGATTTTGGACGAAGCGGAGATTCCGGGCGAAGCGCAGCATATGCCAAAGGAGTTGCCGGAGCATCCGCAGGAGACAGAGGCGCAGCACACAGAGACAGGAAGCGCCAGCGCGGCGCGAACGGCAGAGGAGCGCAGAAGCGAAGCAAAGGAGCCGCCGGGGCATCCGCAGGAGACAGAGCAGCACACAGAGACAGGAAGCGCCAGCGCGGCGCGAACGGCAGAGGAGCAAAGAAGCGAAGCGCAGAAGCCGCTGGAGCATCCGAAGGAATCATGGATAGCGCGTATGCGTGCCCGCATCCAGGGCGTATTCCAGAGCATCCGGGCGAAGATCGAAGGGCTAAAGGGAGCTGCCAGCCGGATAAAAGAAACGCTTTGCAACATAAAGGGCTTTCTTTCGGATGAGAATAATAAAATCGTATTTCCTGCAATCTGGACAGAGGTGAAGTATCTGCTCTGTCACTTTAAATTCCGCAGGATAAAGACGGATCTCGCGTTTTCCCTCGGCGATCCGGCGCTGACAGGACAGGTGCTTGGGGCATTGAGCGTGCTGCCGTTTCTGTATCAGTATGAGATACAGATAGCGCCTGATTTTGTGTCGGAGGAAGTCTATATAAAGGGCAGCTTTGATATCAAAGGCTATGCGAGAGGGATTCATGTATTGAAATCAGTCATCCGGCTGATTCGGAAAAAGGAATTTAGAATCTGGCTGAAAAAGCTATTGGACAGATAAGAAGAGCATATAAGAAAGGATGGTAAGCGTAATGGCAGAAAACAATTTTAATTCAACCGTAGAATCTTTATTTAAGGGAATGGACAGCTTTATCACGACCAAGACCGTAGTGGGGGATGCAATCCATATCGGAGACACGATCATCCTTCCGCTTGTAGATGTCTCCTTCGGCGTGGGGGCAGGCGCATTTTCACAGGAGAAGAAGAACAATGCAGGCGGCGGTATGGGCGGTAAGATTACACCGAGCGCCGTACTTGTGATTCAGAATGGTACGACAAAGCTTGTCAACATCAAGAATCAGGACGGCGTGACAAAGATTCTTGATATGGTACCGGATTTCGTGAATAAGTTCACTTCCAAGAGCGGTGCAGCGGACAATGCAGCGAAGACACCGGAAGACGAGGCGGATGTAAAGGCGAGAGAGACCGCAGGAAAAGAGATGGAGAAGATTCTGGAGGGTTCCGTAAACAAGGAAGAAGCGTAACCGTTCAAACGGGACTGTGCGAGTGCTGTACAGTCTTTGAAGATGGATTTCAGTATCAAAGCAGCAACAGGGGAGTGCTTAAGCCGCAGATATGTTAGAATGCCAGCAGCCAGGGAGGGATGAGCATGAGTATGATGCGTGTGAAAGAAGCTTCCGACGATATGTCGGCGAACAGATATCAGGACAGGGATCGTTACGGCAGGGACAGCTATGTAAAAAATATTGAGAAGGAAATCACAAGTCTCGAAGAGAAGATGAACAGCGTCACTTCGGATCATAAGCTCTCGAATCAGGAGAAGGTCAACGAAAAGAAAAAGCTTCAGGAGCAAATACAAAGTCTCGACAGTCAGCTAAAGCGTTATCAGGTGCAGAAACATCAGAAAGAAACGGCTGTGGAGCGTGAAACGGCAGGAGACGTCGGTACATCGGCAGTGCAGGAGAACCGGACGAAAGCGGTGGCGGCAAACGAGACGGCACAACAGACGCTTTCTGTGAAGAATGACGGGCAGAATCAGAATGACGGACAGAATCAGAAGGACGGCGAGAGCGGGGAAAAGGGTCTTAGTGATGTCGAGACGGGAGTGATCATTTCTATTTCCAATACCAAAGACCAGATCAACTACATGCATAAAGTCAAGACGAGCCTTGAGGGAAGAATGCTTACCGCGCAGACCGAGGAAGAAAAGCGCGCATTGCAGGAGCGGATCAATAATGTCTCGCTGACGATGGGACAGAAGATCAGAAAGATTGCAGAGGCAGTCGAGAAGAATCAGCTCAGCGAGGAAGAGCGCAAGGAGAAGATCGAAAAGCTCCGTCAGGAAGAGGAAGCAGAGCGCAGAGCAAGACGGAATGTCGTTCTGCCGGACAGCAGACAAACGGTGTCTGGCGGGAAGGCGGTGTCTGCAGGCTCGACACGCGGCGGAGAGAATTTTATTGTGAAGGGGAAAGTCAGCATTTCGTGACAAAACAGTATAAGCGGGACAGCCAAAAGCATATATTATAATGATATATGCTTTTTTTGGTGGTTCTATGAAGCGGATGCTGGGTTTTGCACTGTTTTGTTTCGCGATGGGAATGCTGGTCATGCTGGTGATCCATAACCGCTTTATCGGGTTTATTTTGTTGATTCTGTGTCTGCTTGCGGGATATTACCTGTTCTGCTGCGATTGCTGAAACAAAATATGGCGAAGATGATTTTAAAACAAAATGTATTATAGATTTGTCCTGTATAAATAATCTTGCAAAGTGACAAAACAGATATTATAATAATAAAAAACAAATTGAAGAAGCAGAGTAAATAATGATGAATGTTACAGAGAATCGGGGCAGGTGAGAACCGATGCAGGTAGTCATAATTGAAAATCCCTTCTGATTGGCAGTCCGAAAGCAAATGCAAGTAGAGGCTGACGTATTTCCTACGTTACAAGGAACGCATATGATGGTATGACGTAAATAGTTCGGGACAAGCAGACTCTCATTTATTTACGAATGGGAGTTTTTTTAATTTAGTTTCTGATTCCATCTGTGCAAGAATGGAGGTGATTGGCATGAAAAATGCCGGTATAATTTATATGAGGTAACTTAGAAACTTGCACAGAAGGAGAAACGTAAATAATATGAAAAGATTGAACAATGCATTACCAACAATAAACAAATTAATGTCCGAAAATGAAAAAATACTATTTAACTTATTTTATCTAATATCAGATAGTGAAGATGCTTTTTGGGTAACAGATGAGGAATTCTATATAATCGGACAGACAAATGAACGTCTGGCAATGTGGATTTGGATAAAAGAAAATACAAGTGAGGATGTACTCACAGATATTGAAGGGGTTATTGAAGAGCGCCTGGACTTGAATCCTAAATTAAATGTAATTGCAGATGAAGCGATAATTCGACCAATCCTGAATAGAATATCGGAACGGAAAAAGGTTAGCTATAATAGTATGATTCCGATGGTAATTTATCGTTGCGATAAAGTTACAAATGCGAAGAAAGCAAGTGGACACATGATATTGTCAAATGCCAAACACAAAGAAATTTTGGAAAAATTTATTAGCGGAATGGTTTGGGATTTAGAAAAACGCCCTATGTATGAAGGTGAGTCGGAAGGCTTTGCAAATGATGTAGCAGGTTCTCCGGATTTGTATTTGTGGGAAGATAACAGACAGGTGGTTTCCATGGCGATGATAGTTCATAGAGCAGAGAAATTTGCCAGAATCAATACAGTATATACAGATTTTTTGCAACGTGGGAAAGGATACGCCGGAATGCTGGTCGCGGAAGTGACACAGAAGATTTTGGACGAAGGCAGAATTCCAATGCTTTATACAGAACAAGACAATGTATGTTCAAATGCTACTTATCGAAGGATTGGTTATATGGTTTGTGGAGAATTGACACAATTTCAATTTGATTGACTGGTTTCGTGACGTATAAAACGAGGGCGACATTGGGATTGAGTGAAGGGGATATTTGGATAAGCAGAGATTATGATTTTGGTACATATACACATACTCTTTTAAGCTTGCTGTTATGCATTTATGTACCGGAGAACAAAGTGTGCTTCGCACACTCTCGCGAATTTGCTTTAACTTACATGCGGAGCACACTTTGCCGCGCCCGAGCGGTGCCGTTTACGGCTATCTTCCATTCCGCGAGGTGCGCATCCTGCCCGGCAGGGCTTTTTACTCTATAGGAATCAATACTTTCACACTTCACAGCAACGCGGTATTTCCTATAGAGTAAAAAAGCATTGGTTATGAAAAACCAATGCTTTTTAAGGTCTTTATGCAAGAATTTCCTTCACGCATGCCGCAATCGCATCATCTTTGCAGTTTGCAAAGAAATATTCTGCGAAATGCTCGCCGCTTAATGCGCCTTTTACAAGATCGCTGTCAAGCTCCTTTAAAATGGAGACTAAATCGCGGTGCGTTACCTTTTTCACTTCGTCTAAGATCTTCTTGTTGCGCTGCTCCGGTACGACGCGCTCCTTCGGATATCCGCCGCCGCCCGGTGCGCAGAACAATTTCTCGAAGATGTAGGTGAGGTTCAATTCGCCGCCCCAGCCAAAATTCTCTGCGAACGGAAGAGCGATGCAGTTTCCGTCGTTTACCTGAGAAAACAGATAAGCGTCAAGCGGGGATTCAATATGTCCGCAGAGTACCTGCGGGAAGGAGTTGCAGGCGAGCATAGCGCCTTCACCTGTGCCGCATCCTGTGATGACGAAATCGGCTGCGCCGGAGTTCAATAATACAGCGGCAAGAATACCATTCTGTACATAGGTGAGCTGATGCTCATCTTCAGCGGAGTACATACCGTAGTTGAATACGGTGTGTCCCATTGGCTCTACAACGGATTTTAAGGTAGAGCAGATCATTTCGTTTTTTGCCGCCTGGCTGTTCTCATTAATTAAAGCGATTTTCATAATTCTGATTGCTTCCTTTCTGAAATTACATTAAATCTGTCATGGCGACATCGTCCATGTCGTCGAAGTCCTGATTCTCGCCGACCATACCCCAGATAAAGGTGTAGGCCTGCGTGCCGCATCCCGAATGAATCGACCAGCTCGGGGAGATTACCGCCTGCTCGTTGCGCATTACGATGTGGCGTGTCTCGGTCGGCTCGCCCATATAGTGCATGACAAGCGCATCCTCCGGCATATCAAAATAGAGATAGACCTCCATACGTCTGTCATGTGTGTGGCATGGCATGGTGTTCCATACACTGCCGGGCTCAAGCTTTGTCATACCCATTTCAAGCTGGCAGCTCTCTACCTGTCCCGGAAGAATGTATTTGCAGATCGTTCTGTGGTTCGCGCTTTCTAAAGAGCCAAGCTCTACCTTATTGCAGTCCTTTACGATGACAACGCCGTCCTCCGGTGTGCCCTCCGGCTTGATCAAAACAGTCGGATAGGTCATATGTGCGGGAGCACTGTTTAAGTAGAACTTTGCAGGAGCGGAAGCGTCGTCGCTTGCAAAGGAAATATCCTTAGAGCCCATGCCGATGTACATGCCTTCCTTGTGGCCGACATTGTATACTTTTCCATCAATTGTGATCTTTCCCGCGCCGCCGATATTGATGACGCCAAGCTCACGTCTCTCGCAGAAATACTGCGCGCGCAGCTCGTCTCCGGCAGTGAGGACGAGAGTCTCTTTTACCGGAACGGCAGAGCCGGTGATAATGCGGTCGATGTGGCTGTATACCAGCTTGATGACGTCCGGCTGGAAAAGGTCATCAATTAAAAATTCCTCTCTTAAGCGTTCTGTGGTGTAGTGTTTCACATCTCTTGGAGATGCGGCGGTTCTTAATTCCATAATATGTAATTCTCCTTTTCTATATAGCTTTTCCCGCGGTGGGAGAGCGTCACAGACAGCCGCCCGCCGCGGGAGAATGATAACACAATTAACAGGTCTTTAAATCGAAACCGAAATAGTTGACCGCGTTGTTGTAGCAGATGCCCTTTACGATCTCCTCTAAGATCTCGTAGTCCGCCGGGAACTCGCCGTTTTCTACCCAGTTGCCGATCAGATTGCAGAGGATTCTGCGGAAATAATCGTGGCGTGTGTAGGATAAGAAGCTTCTGGAATCGGTCAGCATTCCGACAAAGCCGGAGAGATTTCCGAGGTTTGCCAGAGAAATCATCTGATCCTGCATACCGGTCTTGTGATCGTTGAACCACCATGCAGAACCCTGCTGGATCTTTGCAATTGCGGTGGAATCCTGGAAGCATCCTAAGATCGTGCCGATCGCCTGATTGTCGTTCGGATTCAGGCTGTAAATGATGGTCTTTGGCAGGTTGCCGTCCTGATTTAAGGCATTTAAGAAATCAGCCATCTCGGAGGACGGGGCGTAGTTGTTGATGCAGTCGTATCCGGTGTCCGGTCCTAAGCGGTCGAACATCGGCGTGTTGTTGTCGCGCTTGCAGCCGTAGTGAAGCTGTAATACCCAGCCGCGCTTTGCATATTCTTTTCCGACATAGATCATGAATGCGGTCTTAAATTTCAGTTCTTCCTCACGGGAGACGGATGCGCCGCCGAGACGCTTTGCAAAAATAGCCTCGATCTCTTCTGCGGTGGCAGGAGCGTACATCACATACTCTAACGCGTGGTCAGATACCGAGCATCCCATGGATGCGAAGAAGTCCATACGGATCGAGAGCGCCTTGCACAGATCGGCAAATGTGGAGATCGAAACGCCGGAAACCCCGGCAAGCGTTGCGATGTAATCCAGATAAGTGACTTTCTCGATATTCATTGCCTTGTCCGGACGCCATGCAGGAAGTACCTGTACGTCGAAGGAAGCGTCCTCGGCGATTTTCTTGTGCCATTCAAGAGAGTCCACCGGATCATCTGTGGTACAGATTAAAGTAACGTTGGACTGCTTGATGATATTGCGGACGGTCATATCCGGCTCTGCGAGACGCTTGTTGCAAAGCTCCCATACCTCCTCGGCAGTGTTCTTGTTGAGCACGCCGTGATAGCCGAAATATTTCTGCAGCTCCAAATGGCTCCAGTGGAAGAGTGGGTTGCCGATGGCCTTGCCGAGCACCTCCGCCCATTTTAAGAACTTCTCCTTATCGGAAGCGTCGCCGGTGATGTAGCGCTCGTCGACACCGCAGGAACGCATGAAACGCCATTTGTAATGGTCGCCGCCAAGCCATACCTGCGTGATGTTCTCGAACTGACGGTCCTCATAGATTTCCTGCGGATTGATGTGGCAGTGGTAGTCGAGAACCGGGGTGTCTGCTGCGTAGTCGAAGTACAGCTTCTGCGCAGTCTCCGTCTGAAGTAAAAAGTTTTTGTCCATAAATTGTTTCATGTGATTGCCCTCCATTTTGTTTCATGATAATAAAATTATTTAAAATAATGTGGTTCCGCGTTTGATCAGTTTTCCGGAGAAAATCGATTTCTTTGGCATCTCATCTCCGGCGAGAACGCCAAGCAGTGTCTGTACAAGCTGATGCGTCTGTGTTTCCAGACGGTTGTCCACCGAGGTGAGCTCGGGGGTACAGCAGGTAGTCAGCATGGAATTATTATATCCGATTACAGATAAATCTTCCGGGACCGATAAACCGTTTTTGCGCGCATATTTCATGGCGCCGATGGCGAGAGGATCCTCGGATGCGATGACGCCGTGGAAGGACAGCTTCTTTTTGGAAAAGCGTTCAATGCAGTCGGCAACATCGTTCATCTGCTGCGGGTCGCCTTCGTAAAAAAGAATGCGCTTCTCGTAATCGGAAATATGGCGCTCCTCCATTGCCGCCTTAAAGCCGTTCAACTTCTTGGTACCGCTGTAGGAGTTGGAATTGTATAAGTAGAGAATGTCCTCAATGCCTGCATCCATCATGGAAGAAGTGACCTCATACATGGATGTGTAGTCGTCGCAGAGCGTGCTGTATACATTCGGATAATCGAACGATGCGTTGAGCAGCATGATCGGCACCTGTGAGGAGACGTCTTTGATATACTGATTCTCATCCTCGGTCGAACCGATGAAATTCGAGCCGACCAGAATGATCCCGTCTACCTTCTTTGAAAGAATTAAATTGAGGTAATTCTTCCGGATGTCGAGATTGTATCCGGTGCAGCACAGCAGCGATTCATAGCCGTTTGACTGAAGCTCCTGCTCCAGATAATAAACGGCTTTTGCGAGAAAGATATCAGAGGAGTCGGCGCAGAGAATGCCGATCGTCTGCAGGGAGTGCAGTCCCATCCCCCTTGCAAAAGCGTTTGGCGTGTAGTCATATTTTTCGATAATATCCATTACCTTCTTGCGGGTAGCCGGCCGGACTTTGTCGCTTCCGTTCAAAACGCGGGAGACGGTGGCAATGGATACGCCGGCCTTCTTTGAAATGTCGTAGATTGTCATAGTTATATTCCTTAATAATTCATCCGTTTCGTTACATATTGGGAATGATAGCATTCAGTATTGTTACACGAATGATTCTTATATAGTAAGCATAACGATGAAAGCAGTTTCATTGCAACTGTTTTCATTATACAATATGGAAAAAAAGAAAGCAACTGTTGAAATGAGAAAAATAACAAAAATACCAAAATGAACGCGGGAAAAAGAAAGAAAATGGATAACTTCACTAAATTGTGCAAAATTACATATTGACTAATTTGATAAAAGGTGTAAGAATACATAGTGTAAACGCTTACAAAGCAACAGAATGCAATATTTAGCAGAATACCAGGAGGATATCATGGAGTTATTAAGCAAGGAAAAAACAGGAAAGGTCGAAAGACCGGTCAAAGTGCTGCAGTTCGGTGAGGGAAACTTCCTTCGCGCCTTCGTTGATTACATGATCGACATTGCAAATGAGCAGGGCAAATTTAACGGGGACATCGTATTGGTAAAACCGATCGAGTTCGGAAGCCTCGACCGTTTTCATGAGCAGGAGTGCCAGTACACGGTACAGCTTCGCGGAATCGTAGACGGAGAGCCGAAGAGAATCAACCGTATTGTGACCAGCGTTGCGGATGCGGTAGACGCCTATGGCGAGTATGAGAAGTACGCGGCATATGCAAAGCTTGATACACTTCGCTATATTGTATCGAATACAACAGAGGCAGGCATTGTATATGACGATACGGATCGTCTGGAGATGAACCCGCCGAAGAGCTATCCTGGAAAGCTGACAAAGTTCTTATATGAGAGATATAAACATTTTAACGGTGCAATGGACAAGGGACTTGTCATGCTGCCGGTCGAACTGATCGATGACAACGGCATCCATCTGAAGGAATGTGTGTTAAAGCTTGCAAAGCTCTGGGAGCTGGAAGACGAATTTACCGCATGGCTTGACGAGGCATGTGTATTTACTTCCACATTAGTAGACCGTATCGTAACGGGATACCCGAGAGACGAGGCGGAAGAGCTGTGCAGGGAGTTCGGTTATCAGGACAACCTGATCGTAACCGGCGAGCCGTTCGCACTCTGGGTCATTGAGAGCGCAAAGGACATCAGCAAGGAGTTCCCGCTTCCGGATGCAGGACTTCCGGTCATCTTTACCGACAACCAGAAGCCGTATAAGCAGAGAAAGGTAAGAATCTTAAACGGAGCGCATACTTCCTTCGTACTGGCGTCTTATCTGTGCGGCAATGACATTGTGTTGGAGTCCATGAACGACGACCTGATCTTGAACTTCATGAAAGCGACGATCTTTGATGAGGTCATCCCGACACTGACGCTGCCGAAGCAGGATCTGCTTGATTTCGCGGAGGCTGTGATTACAAGATTCAATAACCCGTATGTAAAGCATGCGCTGCTGTCCATTTCTTTGAACTCCGTTTCCAAGTGGAGAGCGAGATGTATGCCGAGCTTCTTAGGATATATCGAGAAGGAAGGAAAGCTTCCGGTACACCTTACATTTTCACTTGCAGCGCTGATGGCGTTCTACACAGGAACAGAGATCCGCGACAAGGCGCTGATCGGACACAGAGACGGCGAGGAGTACAATATCATGGACGATGCCGCAGTGCTCGAGTTCTTTGCAGAAAACAGCACAAAGGATGCGAAGGAGTATACGCATGCAGTACTTTCCAACGAGTCTTTCTGGGGACAGGATTTAAGCGCACTGCCGGGCGTTGAGGATGCAGTGGTTTCCTATACAGAGGATATCCGTGCTCTTGGAATGCGTAAGGCAATGGAAAAGATTTTTGCATAGAGAGAAACAGTCAGGAGACGATACATGAAAGATTTTATCAAAATCCATGAAAATGATAATGTCATCGTAGCGCTGCGCGAGCTTGAAGCAGGCGAGAGTGTCCCGGTTGCAGACGGGACGGTCACGGCGTGCGAGACGATCCCGGCGGGGCACAAGATGGCGATCCGTGATATCGCTGCCGGGGCAGAGGTCGTAAAATACGGTTTCCGAATCGGAAATGCCAGGGAAGACATAAAGGCAGGACAGTGGGTTCATGTACATAATGTAAAGACGGCGCTCGGCGATTTGCTGGAATACACTTATGAGCCGGTGCATGCAGACGTTGCAGAGACGGAGCATGCCACATTTATGGGCTTTAACCGCCCGGACGGCAAAGTCGGCGTCCGGAATGAAATCTGGATCGTTCCGACGGTCGGCTGTGTGAACAACATCGCGACAGCGATGGCGGCAGCGGCAAACAAGAGAGTCAGGGGAAGCGTGGAGGAAGTCATTGCCTTTCCACATCCGTATGGCTGCTCCCAGATGGGAGACGATCAGGAGCATACGCGCACGATCCTTGCGGATCTGGTGAAGCATCCGAATGCAGGCGGCGTGCTGGTTCTTGGGCTTGGATGTGAGAACAGCAATATCGGCGAGTTGAAGAAATACATCGGCGAGTATGATGAGAACCGTGTGAAGTTCCTTGTCTGTCAGGAATGCGAAGATGAGATGGAAGAGGGCGAAAAGCTCTTAGACGAACTGATTGCTTATGCGGCAGACGCAAAGAGAGTGCCGATTGACGCATCGAAGCTCATCATCGGCATGAAGTGCGGCGGAAGCGACGGTTTCTCGGGAATCACGGCAAACCCGTTAGTCGGAAAGTTCTCGGATATTCTGATCGGAAAAGGCGGTACGACAATCCTTACAGAGGTGCCGGAGATGTTCGGAGCGGAGACGCTTCTTATGAACCGCTGTGAGAACCGCGAGCTGTTTGATGAGACTGTGACGCTGATCAATGATTTCAAACAGTATTTTAAGGATAATCATCAGACCATCTATGAGAATCCGTCTCCGGGCAATAAGAAGGGTGGAATTTCTACTTTAGAGGATAAATCTCTGGGATGTACCCAGAAATCGGGAAGCGCACCGGTACGCGGCGTTCTTTCCTACGGAGAGCGTGTGGAAACGCCGGGACTGAATCTGTTGTCCGCACCGGGCAATGATCTTGTCGCAGCGACAGCGCTCGCAGCGAGCGGCGCACATATCGTGCTGTTTACGACAGGACGCGGCACACCGTTCGCATCACCGGTACCGACGGTCAAGATTTCCAGCAACAGTATGCTTGCAGGCAAAAAGAAGAACTGGATTGATTTTAACGCGGGAGTTCTGGTGGAGGATGCGGAATTAGACGAGATGGGACAGAAGCTGTTCGATTACGTGATAAAGGTCGCATCCGGCGAGAAAGTCTGCAGTGAGAAGGCAGGCTTCCACGACATGGCAATCTTCAAACAGGGCGTAACACTATAAACATTCATTATAAAAAGGAGAGAGAAAAATGGGTATCTTAGACAATTTTTCACTGGAAGGCAAAGTAGCACTTGTGACAGGAGCATCCTACGGTATCGGATTTGCAATTGCATCCGCATACGCTGAAGCGGGAGCGACAATCGTATTCAACGATATCAAGCAGGAGCTTGTAGACAAGGGAATCGCGGCATACGAGGAGAAGGGCATTAAGGCTCACGGCTATGTATGCGACGTTACCAACGAGGAGCAGGTAGACGCTATGGTGGCTCAGATCGAGAAGGAGGTCGGCACGATCGACATTCTTGTCAACAATGCAGGAATCATCAAGCGTATCCCGATGCTTGAGATGAAGGCTTCCGAGTTCAGACAGGTCATCGATGTAGACCTCAACGCACCGTTCATCGTATCTAAGGCAGTCATCCCGGGTATGATCAAGAAGGGACACGGAAAGATCATCAACATCTGCTCTATGATGAGCGAGCTTGGCCGTGAGACGGTATCTGCATATGCGGCTGCAAAGGGCGGTTTGAAAATGCTTACAAGAAATATCGCATCTGAGTACGGCGAGCACAATATCCAGTGCAACGGTATCGGACCGGGCTATATTGCAACTCCGCAGACCGCACCGCTCCGCGAGATCCAGCCGGACGGCTCCAGACATCCGTTCGACCAGTTCATCATCGCAAAGACTCCGGCAGCGAGATGGGGAACCGCCGAGGATCTGCAGGGAACCGCAGTATTCCTGGCTTCTGACGCATCCAACTTCGTCAATGGTCATGTTGTATATGTAGACGGCGGTATTCTGGCTTATATTGGAAAACAGCCACAATAGATCATAAAACGCACATAAACAGCCCGAAAACATTTTTTACAAAAAAATTGAAAAAAATGAAAAAAAGTAGTGCATTTTTATAAGGGCTGTGCTATAATACAATATGTAAGCACTTACATTATTTGCAATGTGACTAATCTGAATCCAAATCGGATCAGGGGAGCAGGCACATTGCCAAGAAAGAAAAAGGAGAAGAGAACTATGAAAAAGGATTTCTTGAAACGTGTAATGGCTACTGGTTTAGTAGCAGCTATGGCACTCAGCACAGCAGCCTGTGGCGATTCCGCAGACGAGGCGGCAGACGCACCGGCAGCAGACACGACAACAGATGCACCGGCAGCAACAGAGGCAGCGGCATCTACCGAGGAAGCATCTGATGCAGCAGCAACAGACGACGGTTCCTATGAAGAGTGTACGCTTACCATTTCATGGTGGGGCGGCGATTCCAGACATGAGGCTACTCTGGCAGCAATCGAGGCATTCGAGGCAGCTTACCCGGGAATTCATGTAGAGCCTACATACGCAGCATGGGACGGCTGGGAAGAGAAGATGGCAACTGCTTTCGCAGCAGGAACCGCTCAGGATGTAAACCAGATCAACTGGAACTGGATTACCCAGTATGATTCCGACGGAACAGCATTCGTTAACTTAAATGACTATGCAAGCGTAATCGATATGAGCCAGATCGATTCTGCATACCTTGATATGTGTACAGCATCTGACGGCTCCCAGGCAGCGCTTCCGGTATCTATGACAGGTAGAATTTTCTACTGGGATAAGACAACTTTCGATGAGATCGGATGTGAGATTCCTACCACTCTGGAAGAGTTAAAGGCTTGCGGAGAGGCATTCGCAGCTTACGGCGATGACTACTATCCGTTAGCATTAGGTGAGTACGACAGAATGATCCTCATGGTATACTACCTTGAGTCTGTATACGGAACTGACTGGGTAACAGACGGACAGCTCAACTATACAGTAGATCAGGTCGCAGAGGGACTTCAGTTCATCCAGGATCTTGAGGATGCACACGTAATTCCTTCCATCGCAACAATCGCTGGCGACGGCGCAGCTTCTCTTGATCAGAACCAGAACTGGATCGACGGACACTATGCAGGTATCTTCGAGTGGGATTCTTCTGCAAGCAAGTTCTCCGCAGCAGCAGAGGGACGTGAGATCATTGTTGGTGATTACTTAACAGATCTTGGCGACTACCAGGGAGGATATGCAAAGGTATCTATGTGCTGGGCAATCGCATCTTCCTGCCAGCATCCGAAGGAGGCAGCTTTACTTGTAAACTTCTTAATGAACAATGAGGAAGCAGCTACAATCCTTGGCTCTGAGAGAGGTGTTCCGGTATCTCAGATCGCATTAAAGACAGCGAACGATGCAGGTTTATTAAACGGTCAGGTAGTAGAGGCTAACGGCAAGGTTCTTGCTTGGGTTCAGAACAGCTTAGATCCGAAGTTCGAGGATTCTCAGTTAAAGAGCAGCGACGGCGTATACTATGATGTAATGGCTGGTTTAAGCTATGGTGATTACACGGTAGAGGAAGCAGCACAGACATTAGTTGATGGCGTAACAAGCGTTATCTCTCAGTAATTGACTGCATAACATTCGGAGCTGCTGTTAGCACAACGGCAGCTCCGTTTTTAAAAGGTGTATGATGGATTTTGAGATTTATGTAGCAGAATGCCTTAAGGATGATGAGGTCTGTAAGCAGATTCCGGGATGTGCCCTGGAGGGATTTCGGGCACTCTATAAGACCTCTGAGACGGAATCACAGAAAGAACAATTGTTAAAGCTTTTTGAAAAAGCAGTCGGCGCAAGAGAAAGCGCTGGCGGTATGAAAACAGATTTCCCGGTTGTGGGGAGAGCCTGCTTCTTCCTGCATGAGCAGACAGGAGAGGAGCACTACAGAGAAACGATGGAAGCATGCATGAATCAGCTTAGAGACTGCTCGCGGACAAAGGAAGGAATCTTTCAGAGCGAAAGCGCCTGTCCTATGCCGTGGACGTGGATGTACGATGCCTATCCGTTTTATATGGAGTATGAGACAAAGTATCACAACAAAGCGGATTATGCGGATATCGTAAAACAGCTTTTAAGGCTTGCGCCGTCGGATGAGACATGGACATCCGGGACGGCATGGTATCTTATGACGGTAATCATAGTCATGGATCGCATGAGCAGAGAGATTTTTGAACATTACAAATCTCTGGAAGAGATTTTTAAAACGACCATCAGAAACATTCTTAGTCTTGGCTGGAATAAGGACTTTGAGCAAAAAGAAAGTGCAATGATGGGCTGCTCTATTCTAAAGGCTTGTAATCTGGGCGTTTTAAATAGTGAAAAATATGCAGAAATTGGACTTTCCATGACAGATGGTCTGATAAATGGATCATTCGGCTTGAAAGATTCAGAGCTTGCGGGGCTTGCCATGATGGCGTATGCCGAGCGTCTGATTCTAAATAATTAATAAGTAGGAGGTACAAAAGGTTGGCTAAGAAAAGTAACACAGCAAGTGTCGCAGTACCAAAGAAGAAAAAATCATTTAAAGACATTTGCAAAGAGAACATTGGCTTTTTCTTCATTTTGCCGTGGCTGATTGGATTTTTGGTGTTCAAACTCTATCCAATGGGAGCGTCATTATTCTACAGTTTTACGGACTATAACCTGTTCAAGGGAATGAATGTAATCGGAACGCTGGAGAACTATATCGATGTATTTACGACAAAGAAGATTACGACAGCGCTTGGCGTTACATTTAAGTATGCGTTTATTACCGTACCGCTGAAGCTGGTATTCGCATTGTTCATCGCTTACATATTGAACTTTAAGATCAAGGGAGTAAACTTCTTCCGTACCGCATATTACATTCCGTCTATCCTCGGTGGTTCCGTTGCAATCGCCGTACTCTGGAAAGCGGTATTCCGTGATGACGGACTTTTGAACGGTCTTTTGGGAATCTTCGGAATTGAGGGACCGAGCTGGCTTTCTGACCCGAACTACGCGCTGTTCGTTATCTGTCTGCTCCGTGTATGGCAGTTCGGCTCTGCGATGATTATCTTCCTCGCGGCGTTGAAGGGTGTTCCGACAGACCTTTACGAGGCGGCTTCTATCGATGGTGCAGGCAAGTGGCGTCAGTTCTTCTCCGTTACCGTGCCGATCATCACACCGGTTATCTTCTATAACCTGGTAACACAGTTATGTCAGGCGTTCCAGGAGTTCAACGGACCGTACATCATCACACAGGGCGGACCGAGAAACTCTACCACACTGATTTCCCTGTTGATTTACAACAGTGCGTTCAAGCAGTATGACATGGGTATGGCGAGCGCGATGGCATGGGTAATGTTCGTAATCTTAATGGTATTTACGATTATCGCATTCTTAAGCCAGAAGTACTGGGTATTCTATTCTGATGAGGAGGGTTAAAGGAAATGGCAGCAGAAAGTAAAACAAAACATTATGTCAATTTATTTTTAAGATACTTTGTCCTGATCCTCGTTGGTCTTATTATGATTTACCCATTGATCTGGATGGTCGGTGCAACTTTTAAGTCGAATGCGGAGATTTTCTCCAGCATCGGATTTATTCCGAAGAACCCGACCTTAGAGGGCTATAAGGCAGCAATGCAGAATTACGGCGGAGCCATCAACGTGTGGAAGGCAATGCTCAATACCTTCTCTTATGTAATTCCGAAGGTTGTATTTACGATGATTTCCGCGACAGTTACCGCATATGGTTTCGGACGTTTTGAGTTCAAAGGAAGAGGAATCCTGTTCTCCGTTTTGATGGCGACACTGTTCCTTCCGCAGGTAGTATTAAATGTTCCGCAGTTCATCTTATTCACGAAGCTGGGCTGGGTAGATTCCTCATTATATCTGCCGATCATTGTACCTACGCTGTTTGCAACAGATACGCTTTTCGTATTCCAGTTGATCCAGTTCCTGCGCAATGTGCCCAAGGAGTTGGATGAGGCAGCGAAAATTGACGGATGTAACGCTATGCAGACATTGGTGAAGGTTATCGTTCCGATGCTTTCCCCGGCGATTACTTCCATCGCATTGTTCCAGTTCATGTGGTCATCCAATGACTTTATGGGACCGTTGCTCTATGTAAATACACCGGCGAAGTATCCGCTGGCAATCTTTGTCAAGATGTCCATGGATGCTGATTCGGGCTTCCAGTGGAACAGAATCCTTGCATTATCTCTGATTTCCATTATCCCGTCCCTGATCGTATTCTTTATGGCACAGGATAAGTTCGTAGACGGTATTTCCGCCGGCGGTGTTAAGGGCTAATATTTAAGAAAAAAGAGGGTGGCAGTTCTGCCACCCTTTTCAAATATTCAGGAGGAAAAGAAGATGGATATTCGGCTTGTGATGAAGACGGCGAGAAGCGTATCTTTGGAACTGGAGGACGGCGGCATCTATAAGACAAAGGAGCCGTACCGCATTTTGGTCAACGGGAAGGAAGAGAAGACGACGGATACGGTAATCACCTCCGTTTACGGACTGAAACCGGACACTGATTATGAAATCTGCGTGGAAGACATGCGGGGAGAAATGCAGGGCAATCTTGCATTTCGTACGGATTATGAATTTATTACGTTAAATGTGCGGAAATTTGGCGCAAAAGGAGACGGCATTTCGGATGATACATCGTTTATTCAGGCGGCAATCATGGCGTGTCCTGCCAACAGCCGTGTGCTCATTCCGAAGGGAACATATAAGATTACAAGTATTTTCTTAAAGAGCGGCATCAATCTGGAACTGGAAAAGGGCGCCGAGCTGCTTGCAGATACCGACCGCTCCCATTTTGCAATTCTTCCGGGGCTTGTGGAAAGCTATGACGAGACAGAGGAATACAATCTCGGCACATGGGAAGGAAACCCGCTTCCGATGTTCGCCGGAATCATTTCTGGTATTGACGTCTCCGATGTGACACTCTATGGGGAGGGCAGTATCAATGGTGCGGCGAATCACGAGAACTGGTGGAAAAATGAAAAGGTCATGGTGGGGGCATTCCGTCCGCGTATGCTCTCCTTGAACCGTTGTAAGAATATCCGCGTACAGGGACTTTATTTTCACGACAGCCCCGCATGGGTGATTCACCCGTATTTTTCCAATCAGCTTTTGTTCTGTAATCTGATCGTCGAAAATCCGGCACAGTCGCCGAATACGGATGGGCTTGATCCCGAATCCTGCCGGGACGTGGAAATCTGCGGTATCCGGTTCTCGCTTGGAGACGATTGTATCGCGGTGAAGTCCGGCAAGATCTATATGGGCAGAAAATATAAGACGCCGTCCTCCAACGTGCATGTATACCAGTGCCTGATGGAGAACGGGCACGGCGCGGTGACGGTGGGGAGCGAGATGGCAGGCGGCGTAAATAATCTGATCGTCGAGAAGTGCCGCTTCTATCACACGGACCGCGGACTCCGCATCAAGACGAGAAGAGGTCGCGGCAGGGATGCGGTGCTTGACAACATCATTTTCCGGGATCTGGAAATGGAACAGGTCATGACGCCGTTTACGGCAAATGCCTTTTATTTCTGCGATCCGGACGGCAGAACAGAGTTCGTCCAGTCCAGAGAGACTTATCCGGTCGATGAAGGAACGCCTGTCATGAAGCGTTTCTGCTTCGAGAATATCACGGCGAAGGACTGTCATGTGGCGGCGTCCTGGTTCGACGGACTCCCGGAAGAGAAGATCGAACAGATTACGATGCGCAATGTCGCGATTTCCTTTGCAAAGGATGCCAAATGTGATGTGCCGATCATGTCAAACGGCGTGGATGCCTGCAGCAGGAAGGGATTGTTTGCGAGGAACGTGAAGAAAATGGTTCTTGAAAATGTGAAGATCGAGGGCTGTGAGGGCGAGGAGTTCGAGCTTTTCGGGGTGGACGAAATCATCCGAAAGTAATAAAATAATACAGAAATCACAAAATGCGGGGAGCAATGGCAGAAGAAGGATCGGATGCCGGAAAGCGAAAGGAGAAGAAATTATGCAGCTTGGAATACGTTTACATGATATCAGAAAGGCGCCGCTTGAGGAACGATTGGCGATTGCGCATGAGCAGGGGTTTGCCTGCGGTCATCTTGCGCTCTCTAAGGTAATTTCAGAGTACCCGGTGGATGACGGGGCGCTTACGCCGGGCTATGCAATGTACTTAAAACGCATTTTCCGGGAGAATGAGCTGGATGTGGCGGTGCTCGGATGTTATCTGAATCTGGCGAATCCAAATCCAAAGAGCCTTGCCGGGATCACGCACCGCTATATGGCGCACATCCGCTTTGCGTCGCTGCTTGGCGCGGGAGTTGTCGGAACGGAGACAGGCGCGCCCAATGAGGAATACCGGTTCGAGGAGAGAAGCCACTCTGAGGAGGCGCTTGAGATTTTCATTAAGAATCTGCGTCCGGTCGTGGAATATGCAGAAAAGATGGGTGTGATCGTCGCGATCGAGCCGGTCTATAAGCATATTGTGTGCAATCCGAAGCGCGCCAGAAGAGTGCTTGATGAGATTGCTTCGCCGAATCTTCAGATCATATTTGATCCGGTCAATTTGCTTGACATCTGTAATTATAAAGACAGGGATGCGATCATAGCAGAGGCAATCGAGCTGCTGGGCGAGGATATTGCGATGGTGCATATCAAGGACTTTCAGGTTTCCGACGGCAAGCTGGTATCGGTTGCGGCGGGAACGGGGGAGATGGACTATATGCCGATCATCCGTTTTATGAAAATGAGAAAGCCGTATATTCATGCAACGCTTGAGGACACCGTGCCGGAAAACGCAGTGGCTGCACGTGCATATATCCAGGCGTTGTGGGATGCCTGCAGGACGGACAGGTAGGACGAAGGACAGCGCACGTTTCCTGCAGGACGGACAGATAGGACGAAGGGCAGCGCACGTTTCCTGCGGGGCGGGCTGCGGTGCAATACGACAGGGATGAGTGGAGGTACGAAATGTGGAATAGAATCTTCGACATGGATAACGTAGTATGGCGAACCATTGACAAGATCGGAAAGATTTTTTTGCTGAATCTTCTGTGGCTTGTCTGTTCACTGCCAATTTTTACAATCGGTGCGTCTACGACGGCATTGATCTACAGCAGTATGAAGCTTCATAAGAATGAGGGCTATTGGCATCAGAATTTCTTTTCGTCTTTTAAGGAAAATTTTAAGCAGGCGACAGCCATTTTCCTGCTCTATCTTGCCGCAGGCGTGTTTCTGGCAGTGGATTTTGTGCTGGGCAATCAGGCGGGAAATACGTTTGGAATACTGATGCAGGGAGCGGCGGGAATCCTTTTCGTGCCGTATTTTCTGTCGCTTTTATATGTATTCGGTGTGCAGGCGAAGTTCGTAAATCCGGTGAAAGCAACGATCCGGTATTCCTTTTTCATGGCGCTTCGCAACATGAAAGGTACGATTCAGATGGCGATTCTGGTAGTCTTGTTCGTGTGGGTGAACACGACAGTACTGCTCGCCAACTTTCTGTCGCTGATCTACGGTTTCGGACTGATGGGGTATTTTTTTGCAGCGTATTACCAGAAGGCGTTTGCAAAATATATTGAACCGCAGGAGGAAGTGCCGGGCGGCGAAACGGTTTAAGAGAAAAGGCACAGGATGCCGCATTGGGAGAATGATAGCAGATGATGTAAATGTCATTTTCCTGATGCGGCATTTTTGCCCCTTGTGAATGTTGCTGCTTTCAGACGCGCAAATGCATGTTATCCGCGCAGAATGCATCTTATCCCGTAAAGTGTTGAAAAAACGTTGTCTGGTGTTAAGGTAAAAGCATCAAGAGAACGGAGGGAACGAGATGGGAATTGTGATAAAGTTATTGGCAGGCTGTGCCGGTGCGGTGTTCATTGTGCGGGGAGCCCGGGCAAAGAGGAGACATGGAAAATGGAGGGCGGCAGTTTTTTGCGGCGGCTTTCTTCTGGCGGCAGCCGTTTTTGCGGTGATGCTTCCACGCATATTGTTTCCTGAATATGAAAGTCCTGCGGTCACGGGGGAGTATGCGGTGGCGACAGCAGAATATACCTGGGTGGATGAGAGCAGAATCGAGACTTATACAGATACGGGTGAGAAACGGCGTCTTACGGTGAAAATCTGGTATCCGGTGGAGCCGGAACACAGTTGTCCGCTCGTGGTATTTTCACACGGGGCATTCGGCGTGATTGACAGCAATTATTCCACCTGCACCGAGCTTGCGTCTCACGGCTATGTGGTCGCAAGTATCGGACATACCTACCATGCCATGTTTGTGACGGATACGGACGGAAATACGACCTATGCCAGTACAGAGTTCTTAAAACAGGTGAGTGCCGCTGGCAGTGAAGCGGACGATCCCGAATCAGAAAAAGAGCGCTACGAGTATAGCCGCGCGTGGATGCAGGTACGCACGGCGGATGAAAATTTTGTGCTGGATCAGATCCTGTCACTTGCTGCGGGGAGCAGGAAGGAAAATATGCCCGGAGAAATGACGGGCACAGGAGCGGAAGGGGCAGGGGAGGATGTGAACCCATGGAGACTCATCGACACGGATCGCATCGGACTGTTCGGTCACTCGATGGGCGGCGCAGCTTCCGTGCAGCTTGGGAGAGAGCGCGATGATATCGACGCAGTGATCGATCTTGAAGGAACGATGCTTGGCGAGTATGTTGATTTTGCGGACGGAACAGAGGTATTTAACACAGAGCCTTATCCGGTTCCGGTCTTAGACGTCAATTCCGCTGCGACAGACGCCGAGGCGAGGATGCTTCCCGGCAACGGCTATGTCAATTTCTATGTCGGGGAGCGCGCCGTGGATTATCATTATGCAGTGATCGCTGACGCCAGGCATTTAAATTTCACGGATCTGCCGTTGATATCGCCGGTTCTTGCGAAGCTGCTTGGCGTGGGAGATGCGGACGCAAAAGAGTGCATCGAGGAAGTGAACGCACTGGTGCTGGACTTTTTTGATACTTATCTGAAGGAAGCGCCCGAAAAATAAATGCAAAAGAGGTCTTAAATGAAAGTCAGAATCCGGAAAATCGCGGAAAAAGAAGCGGAACAGGTCATTATTGAGTGCGTGGAGATCACGCCGGAGGTAAAGGACATCTGCGCCTATGCCGGCGCAAAGGGGAAAGAGCTTGTGGGAACGGAGAACGGAAAGAGCTTCCGGTTCCCGCTTGCGTCGGTGTATTACTTTGAGGCGCTCGATGAGAAAGTGTTTGCCTACACGTCGGACCGGGTGTATGAAATCAGGCTCCGTCTCTACGAGGCGGAAGAGGCGTATGCAGCCTGTCATTTCATCCGCTGTTCCAAGTCTGTGCTGCTCAATCTGATGCAGCTTGAGAGCATCAGTCCGGCATTGAACGGGCGTTTCTTTGCACATATGAAAAACGGCGAGACGGTCATGATATCAAGGGCGTATGTGCCAAGGCTTAAGGAGGCAGTGATGGGAGAGGAGGGAAAACGGAAATGAAGTCAGAAAACAGACAATCGGCAAAAGCGTTCTGGACGGAATTTATGATGTCGTTTTTCGTGTGTACGGCATGTATCTGTATTCTGGAAGGGGTTCTCGGAATGATTTTTTTGCCAGAGCAGAGGTTCGGTTACGACGCATTTTTCTCACCGCCGTTGTTCGGCTTTGTGTCGGTACTGTTTGGGATCGTAACATATTCTAAACATGAGCTTACGATGCAGGAGGTCATTGTCCGAAGGTGCATCCATCTGCTTCTCATTGAAGTGTTTGTAGTCGGACTCAATTACGCGGCGGGGACGATCTTCTCGACAGCGCTCGTCATTGTGCTTGTGCTTGCAATCGCCGTGATCTTTGTGGCGGTCTATGCAGTCTTATACGTCAATGATAAGAGGAGCGCGGTTCTTTTTAATGAGGAGTTGAAGAAATATCAAAAGAGAGTGGAACAGGAAGGACAGGAAACAGACGACAGATAAAAAACAGATACAAACAAAAGTGCCGGCTTGACCGGCACTTTCGACTTTCGTTCCCAAACAGTAAAAAAATAACATCTGTGGCGAACTGCCCGCAGATGTTATTGTCGCGCGTCCGTCGGACACACGTTCTAAGCTCTTTCAACTTTACCGGATTTCAAACAGGAAGCACATACATATAATTTCTTAGGTGTTCCGTTCACTTTACAGTTGACACGCTTGATGTTTGATTTCCACATTCTATTTGATCTTCTATGAGAGTGGCTGACATTATTACCGAAATGAGCGCCCTTTCCACAAACTGCACATTTTGCCATGCTTTTGCACCTCCTTGCATATTCATAATCCCATCATGCAGGCTTCATCCCACATTCATCAGGTAGAACCTGCAAACAAACAGGCTCACAACATGATTATTCTAGCAGAAGAAAGTTGATAATGCAAGCAAATTTTAAAAAAAATATAAAAAACGCAAAACAGGACTATGAATTTTCGTGGAAAGCGGTTATAATAGCAATAAACTAGCGTTAATATGGCTTTGAAAGGAGCATCGTTATTCTATGAATGGACAAATGGAGACCCGGTTGGGAAAAGTTACAATAGATTCAGAGGTCATCGCAACCTACGCAGGTTCTGTTGCGGTAGAGTGCTTCGGGATTGTCGGCATGGCGGCGGTCAATATGAAGGATGGTCTGGTCAAATTGTTAAAGAGGGATTATCTGACACATGGAATAAATGTCGCCATTGATGAAGAAAATAAAATAACGATTGATTTTCACGTTATCGTATCCTACGGCGTCAGCATCAGTACGGTTTCCGATAACCTGATTGAGACGGTAAAGTATAAGGTAGAAGAGTTTACCGGTATGGAAATCAAGAAGATTAATATCTACGTCGAAGGCGTACGAGTGATTGATTAAGGAGGATTTTGAGGTGGAAATCACTACGATGAATGCCGGGGCTCTTGCGAAAGCGTTTCTGGCGGGAGCGAAAAACTTAGAGGCGAAGAAAGAATGGATCAATGAACTGAATGTATTCCCTGTTCCGGACGGAGATACAGGAACCAATATGTCGATGACGATCATGTCGGCGGCGAAGGAAGTCGCTGCAATGGAGAACCCGGATATGAAGTCGCTTGCAAAGGCAATCTCTTCCGGTTCGCTGCGCGGCGCAAGAGGTAACTCGGGCGTTATTCTTTCCCAGTTGTTCCGCGGCTTTACCAAGATCATTGCAGAGTACGATGAAGTGGACGTACAGGTGCTCTCCGATGCGTTTCAGAAGGCGGTGGAGACTGCTTACAAGGCAGTTATGAAGCCGAAGGAGGGAACGATTCTTACCGTTGCAAAGGGCATGGCGAACCGCGCCGCAGAAATCTGTGATGATACGACGGATCTGATCGCATTCTGCGAGGAAGTGATTAAGGAAGGCGATCATGTCTTAAGCAAGACGCCGGATATGCTTCCGGTCTTAAAGCAGGCAGGCGTTGTGGATTCCGGCGGACAGGGTCTGATGCAGGTCATGAAGGGCGCGCTGGATTCCCTGCTCGGCAAGGAGATTGATTATGAGATAGAAGCTCCGGCGAAGAGCGCTGCGGCTGTTTCGGGTGATTCTTCTTCCTATAATATCGAGGCACAGGCAGCCCAGGAGATCAAGTTTGCATATTGTACACAGTTTTTGATTATGCTGGATAAGCCGATCACCACAAAGCAGGAGAACGAATTTAAGGAATATCTTGAGAGCATCGGTGATTCAATTGTAGTTGTTGCGGATGACGAAATCGTTAAGGTACACGTACATACCAACGATCCGGGTCTTGCAATGCAGAGAGGTCTGACGTACGGCAGCCTTACGACAATCATTATCGAGAACATGAAGTTAGAGCGGGATGAGAAGATTTCCGCCTTAAAGGAAAAGGAAATGCAGTCGGGGGCGATTCCTGATGCAAAGCAGCCGGAAGTATCTGCGGAGCCGAAGGAGCAGGAGCCGCCGAAGGAGATGGGCTTTATCTCCGTCAGCATCGGCGAGGGAATCAACGAGATCTTTAAGGGACTCGGCGTCGATTATATCATTGAGGGCGGTCAGACGATGAATCCGAGCACTGAGGATATGTTGAACGCGATTGAGAAGGTCAATGCGAAGACGATCTTCATTCTTCCGAACAATAAGAATATTATTCTCGCTGCGAATCAGGCGGCGTCTCTGGTGGAGGATAAGAAGATTATCGTGATTCCGACGAAGACGATTCCGCAGGGTATCACGGCATTGATTAACTTTATTCCGGACAGTACGCCGGAGGACAATGCGGAACGCATGAACACCGAGATCGGCACCGTGAAGACAGGTCAGGTGACCTATGCCGTGCGTGATACGGTGATCGACGATAAGGAGATCAAGCAGGACGATTACATGGGAATCGGTGATGCAGGTATTCTTTCCGTGGGGCAGGAGCTTGCCGCAACCGTGCTTGATATGGCAGGACAGCTTATCGATGAGGACTCCGCGATTGTTACCATTTATTACGGTGAGGACATGAAGGAAGAGGACGCGAACGCAATCAGCGAAAAGCTGCTGGCGGAATATCCCGATGTAGAGGTAGAAGTTCATTACGGCGGACAGCCGATTTATTATTACGTGATTTCGGTGGAGTAAGACGCCGGAGAAGAGAAAAGAGACTTTCTGTGTTTGGCAGAAAGTCTCTTTTCTTTTCTCCGGCGAGGGTATCAGCAGATGACATGCGGTTCTTTTTTCAGATCATGCAGGATCGACAGAAATTGATCGACCGTCGGATCGGTGCGTTCCTCATTGTAAAAGAGCCCGAAAGAAACGGAAGGCTCCTCCGCAAAGGGGATCGCACACATTTCCGGGTCCTGAATATTAAGCCTGGGCAGAATCCCGAAGCCGTAACCCGCTTTCACAAGCGTAAGCAGCACATTCGGATTGTCGCAATAGCAGATGGTTTCCGGCAGGAAATGACGCTTGAGACGGTTCTGCAGATCGGTTGCCTGCGGCGGAAGGGAGTAGGAATTGCACAGGATCAGGCGCTCGTCATACAGCTCGTGCTCGCGGATTTCTTTTTTGCCGGAAAATCTGTGACCGGACGGGACCACGCAGCACACCGGGGTCCGTACAAATTCGATATATGAGATGCCTGTGCGGGCGGGCGCGTTATCTTTAAAGTCGAACATGACGTCAATGTCCCCCTGAAAGAACAGGCTGAAGATCGCGCGGTGCGGGATGATGCGCAGGATCGGGTACAGTTCGGGGAAACGTTCATGGCATACTTTCAGCAGATCGGCAAAAAGAACACAGTTCATATCGCTGGCAAAACCGATGGCAAGGGGCTGGGCGTTGGATGCGCTGTGGCGTTTGATCCTTTCTGTGGCGGCATTTAAGTCGCGCATGAAGTTCTGGGCGTCCGCATAAAAGCTGGCTCCGGCAGGCGTCAGGGTCACGCTGCGCGAAGTGCGGCGGAAAAGCGTGGCGTCCAGTTCGTTTTCCAGAGCGTGTATCTGCCGGGAAACAGCGGACTGCGTGATGTTTAAGGATTCCGCCGCCCGGGCGAAATTCAGGTTTTCGGCTACGGCAAGAAAGCTTTCCAGTTGTTGTGTATTCATAGGTATTCTCCAATCATTGCGTTTTTGTCATTAATAATACCATTTTTTCATTTCTCTTTCAATTCGTTTTATGGTAAAACAGTAGATAAATATTAGCACTCGGAAACGATGAGTGCTAGCAACTGCTGGGCTGCGATATAGGACGATTAGCTGAGAACTGTGACAGTCTGCGGAACACTGCGGCGCGGCAGGGAACAGAAAGGAGATTGACAAAATGCTGAAGTTGTTTAAACATTTTACAAAGCGCGAATGGCTTGGGATGGGAGTCATTTTCGTTCTGGCAATTCTCCAGACATGGCTGAGTATGACCATGCCGGAATATATGTCAGAGATTACGCGGCTTGTCCAGACGGAGGGAAGCGTGATGGGGGATATCCTGGCTGCAGGAGGCAAGATGCTTCTGTGCGCACTGGGAACGCTGGCAACTGCGGCTTTGACCGTTGTCTGTACAGCGCAGGTGTCGGCGGGGCTTTCCGCAAATCTGCGTTCCGCGATTTTTAATAAGGTGCAGTCTTTTTCCATGCAGGAGATCGGGAAATTTTCCACCGCCAGCCTGCTGACCCGCACCACCAATGATGTCATGCAGGTACAGATGCTGCTTGTGATGGGGACCGAGATCCTGTTCAAAGCGCCGATGACGGCGATCTGGGCGATCGTGAAGATCGCGGGAAAGAGCTGGCAGTGGACAACAGTAACTGCCGTGGCGGTCGTGATTCTTCTTATGATCGTAAGCTTTTGTCTGGCGCTGACACTGCCGAAGTTCAAGAAGATGCAGAAACTCACGGATAACTTAAACCGTGTCACCCGTGAAAATTTAACCGGACTTCAGGTGATCCGTGCATATAATGCAGAAGCGTATCAGGAGGAGAAATTTGAGAAAGCAAATGAGGAATTAAAGAGTGCACAGCTCTATACCGGGCGCGTCATGGGCTTTATGGCGCCGGGCATTCAGGCTGTCATGAACGGGCTTTCACTCGCGGTTTACTGGATCGGGGCATATCTGATCGAGAACGCGGCGATGACGGAGAAACTGAATCTGTTTTCTGAGATGGTCGTATTTTCCCAGTATGCGTTACAGGTCGTCATGGCGTTCATGATGCTTGTCATGATTTCCGTACTGCTGCCGCGTGCCCTTGTGTCTGCAAAACGAATCAACGAGGTGCTTGACACGCCCCTGTCTGTTCCGGAAGGAATCGGCAGGACTTCCGCACCGGGCAGGGAGGGCGAGATCGAATTTAAGGACGTCAGCTTCCGTTATGCGGATGAGGGAAAGAATGTGCTGTCCCACATTTCCTTTGCGGCAAAGAAAGGCGAGACGGTGGCGCTCATTGGAACGACGGGCTGTGGAAAGAGTACCGTCGTGAATCTGATCCCGCGCTTCTATGACGCGACCGAAGGGGAAGTCCTTGTAGACGGCGTCAATGTAAAGGAGTATACACAGGAAGACCTGCGCAACAAGATCGGTTACGTTTCGCAGAAAGCGATCCTGTTTTCCGGAACCATTGCCGACAATGTTGCATATGGAGAGAATGGAGGAAAAGGTTTTACAGAAGAGAATATTAAGAATGCATTACATATCGCCCAGGCGGACGAATTTGTGGAGCAGAAGACGGACGGTTATGAGGGCTATGTGGCGCAGGGAGGCGCGAATTTCTCCGGCGGTCAGAAACAGAGACTTTCGATCGCCCGCGCTGTGTGCAGAGATCCGGAGATTCTGATATTTGACGATTCTTTTTCTGCACTTGACTATAAGACCGACCGTATTTTAAGGAAAGAACTGGATGATGCATGCAGGGATGTGACCCGCGTGATCGTGGCGCAGCGGATCGGTACCATCCGTGACGCAGATAAGATCATCGTGTTGGAAGACGGCTGTGTTGCAGGCATGGGCACCCATGAGGAGCTGATGAACCACTGCGAAGCATACCGTCAGATTGCATACTCACAGCTCTCAAAGGAGGAATTGGCGTAATGGGAAGAAACAGTGGAATGAGAAGAAATACGGAAAAGCCGAAAAACTTCAAAGGGACATGGACAAAACTGATTCTTTATATGAAAAAATATTTTGCCGCATTCGGCGTCGCGATTGTGTGTGCGATTGCCGGAACCGTGTTCACGCTGATCGGACCGGACAAATTGTCGGATATGACAAAGGTCATCACGGATGGGCTTGCGACGGGCATTGATCTGGATGCAGTGAAAAAGATCGGTCTTACGCTGGTAGCATTTTATGTGTGCGGCGCAGTCCTGTCTCTGATCCAGCAGCTCATTACGGTCTGGGTGACGCAGAATGTCACAAAATCTCTGCGTAAAGACATATCAGCCAAAATCAACCGTCTGCCGATGGCTTATTACAACACGACGTCGACCGGAGACGTATTGTCCCGTGTGACGAATGATGTGGATATGATCGCACAGTCCTTAAACCAGAGCGTCGGAAATCTGATCCATGCCGTCACGCTGTTTTTCGGATCGCTTGTCATGATGCTTACGACGAATGTCATCATGGCGCTGACGGCAGTCGCGGCGACAGCGATCGGTTTCATCCTGATGATCCTGATCACCGGAAGGTCACAGAAATATTTTTCCAGACAGCAGAAAAGCCTGGGTGCATTAAGCGGCCAGATCGAGGAAATCTACTCGGGTCATACGGTGGTGAAGGCATATAACGGCGAGCGGCAGGCAAAGGAAACTTTTGATAAATTAAACGAAGAACTGAAAAGCAGCGCTGCAAAAGCGCAGAGTATGGCAGGCATGATGAACCCGCTCATGACATTCATCGGAAACTTCGGCTATGTGGCGGTCTGCGTTGTGGGCGCGCTGCTGACCATGAACGGAACGATCGGCTTTGAGGTGATCGTGGCGTTTATGATGTATGTGCGTTTCTTTACACAGCCGCTTTCCCAGATCGCACAGGCGGTACAGACCTTACAGTCTGCGGCAGCCGCAGGCGAGCGTGTCTTTGAGTTCTTAGAGGCGGAGGAAATGCCGGATGAAAGCGGTAAAAAGCAGCATCTTCTGCATGCCGAAGGCTCTGTGGATTTTGAGCATGTGAAATTCGGTTATGACGCGGATAAGACGATCATCCATGATTTCTCCGCCCACGCAAAACCGGGGCAGAAAATCGCAATCGTAGGTCCGACCGGAGCCGGGAAATCCACATTGGTCAATCTGCTGATGCGGTTCTATGAGGTGCAGGGAGGAAGCATTAAGATCGACGGAATCTCTACGGCGGACTTAAGGCGCGAGGATGTCCATTCCCAGTTCTGCATGGTGCTTCAGGACACATGGCTCTTTGAGGGGACAGTGCGCGAGAATCTGATCTACTGCACACAAAATGTGCCGGAGGAGAAGATGAAGGCGGCATGCAGGGCGGTAGGACTGGAGCATTTTATTGGGACGCTGCCGAAGGGCTATGATACAGTACTTGACGATGAAATCAGCCTGTCCCAGGGACAGAAACAGCAGTTTACGATCGCGCGCGCCATGATCGCCGATAAGCCGATGCTGATCTTAGATGAGGCGACCAGCTCCGTAGATACCCGTACCGAACAGAAGATTCAGGAAGCAATGGACGAACTGATGAAGAACAGGACGTCGTTCGTAATTGCACACCGCCTGTCCACAATCAAAAATTCCGATCTGATTCTGGTACTGAAGGACGGCGACGTCATCGAGAGCGGCACACATGAAGAACTATTGCAAAAGAACGGATTCTATGCGGATCTGTATAACAGCCAGTTTGATGAGGCGTCATGAAAGGAGAGAGGACAATGAATTGTAACTATATTACGATCGAGCGTGAATACGGAAGCGGCGGTACCAAGATCGCCAGACGTCTGGCCAGGGAGTGTCAGATCCCATGCTACGGCGAGGAGATCCTCGAGGAGGTCGCAAAGCGCAAGGGCATTTCCGTAGAGCGGATGCAGCAATATGAGGAGAAGGCGACGAACAGCTTTTTATATACCCTCGTGATGATGGGGCGCGCGCAGGCTGGAAATTCCGATATGCTCACAGACGAGGGCGCGATCTATCTGGAGGAGCAGACCGAGATTCAGCGGATCGCGATGGACGGAAAGGCGATTTTCTTAGGACACTGCGCTTCGGAGGCACTAAAGGAGAGAAAAGGCGTTGTGAAGGTCTTTATCCGCTCGGGAGACAGTGAAGAAAAGCACAGGCGGATCGCGGAGGATTACGGAATCGAGGAGAAGGATATTGCCGCGACACAGAAGTTCTACGACAGAAAAAGAGCGAATTATTATCGTGCCAACACGTCGAAGAACTGGAAGGATTTTAACAACTACGATATCGTCCTGGATTCGGCGGCGCTCGGAACCGACGGGTGCGTAGCGGTCTTAAAGGGACTGCTTGCGTAAGGCGTGTGTATCACAGCACAAAAGACTGTTTGCGTAAGGCACGCTGAAAATGGCATAAAGCTTGCGTGAGGCGCACAACTCATAGTATAATAGTCTGCACAGAGACGGGAGAGAAGGAGGGAGCGCATATGGACCGCAATTCGTCGATCACAGAGATCAAGGGGATCGGGGAAAAGACTGCCGCACTGTTTCAGAAATTGGATATTGAGACGGTCGGAGACATCCTCCTTCACTACCCGCGGACCTATGTGCAGTTTCCTGAGGCAAAGCAGGTATCGGAGGTGACGGAGGAGGGGACTGCCGCTGTCATCGGCAGGGTCATGAAAGTGCCCGTGGTGCGGCGGACGCGCAGTATGCCCATTACTGTCACTACAATTGGCGAAGCGGGGCAGACGCTGGAACTGGTGTGGTTTCGTATGCCCTATATCAAGAGCCAGCTAAAGCCCGGAAATGTGTATGTGTTCTACGGAAAGGTAACGAGGAAGAACAACCGCCTTGTGATGGAGCAGGCAGTCATCTACACGGGCGAGCAGTACGCTTCCATGGAAAATGTATTTATGCCCGTCTACGGTCTGACGGGCGGCGTTTCCAATAATCTCGTCACCAAGACGGTGCGCGCGGCGCTCCTCGAAGAAAATCTGTTCAGGGAATATCTTCCATCTGAAATTCGCGATACCTACCAGCTCTGCGAGTATAATTACGCCATGAAGCAGATCCATTTCCCGGATGATATGGACACGCTGATTACGGCGCGAAAGCGCCTGGTGTTCGACGAATTTTTCCTGTTTATCCTAAGTATGCAGTATCAGAAGGAAAAGCGCATAAAGGATGCGAACGAATTTGAATTTATGGACGACTCCTTTACGGACGAACTGATTGCGAAGCTTCCGTATGAACTGACGAACGCGCAGAAGGCGGCGCTTTCCGATGTGAAGCGCGATATGCGAAGCCCTTATGTGATGCAGCGGCTGATTCAGGGAGACGTCGGTTCGGGTAAAACGATTATCGCATTTCTGGCGATGGCGGACGCAGCGCACAACGATTACCAGTCTGCAATCATGGCACCGACGGAGGTGCTTGCGAGACAGCACTACGAGACATTTCAGAAGCTCTGTGAGCAGTTCGGCTTAAAGATACCTGTCGTTCTCTTAACGGGCTCCATGACGGCGAAGCAGAAGCGCATGGCGTATGAGGCGCTGCAGCTTTACCCGAATGCAATGATCGTCGGCACGCACGCGCTGATTCAGGAGCGGGCGGTCTATGACAATCTGGCGCTCGTCATCACGGACGAGCAGCACCGCTTCGGCGTGCGCCAGAGGGAGACGTTCGCGGAGAAGGGGACGCATCCGCACATTCTTGTCATGAGCGCGACGCCGATTCCGAGAACCCTTGCAATTATCATCTACGGCGACCTTGACATTTCCGTCGTCGATGAAGTTCCGGCGAAGCGTCTGCCAATCAAGAACTGCGTCGTGAATACCGGGTATCGCCCCAAGGCATATTCTTTTATCGAAAATGAAATCAAAAACGGGCATCAGGCGTACGTGATCTGTCCGCTGGTCGAAGCGGTCGAAAATATGGATACCGAGAACGCCACTGATTATGTGAAGAAGCTGCGCCAGATTTTCCCGGAGGAGATACAGCTTGGACTGCTCCACGGTCAGATGAAGCCGGAGCAGAAGAATAAGGTCATGGAGGCGTTCATGAAAAACGAGGTACAGGTGCTTGTGTCTACCACGGTTGTAGAAGTCGGCGTCAATGTGCCAAATGCCACCGTCATGATGATCGAGAATGCGGAGCGGTTCGGACTTGCACAGCTCCATCAGCTTCGCGGGCGCGTCGGGCGTGGAGACGCGCAGTCCTACTGTATCATGATCAACTGCTCGAACAGCAAGACGGCGGAGAAGCGCCTTCATATTTTAAATCAGTCGAACGACGGTTTTAAGATTGCAAGCGAGGATTTAAAGCTGCGCGGTCCGGGAGATTTCTTCGGCATCCGCCAGTCCGGGGAATTACAGTTTGCACTCGGGGACATTTATCAGGACGCCGCCGTATTACAGCAGGCTTCGGAAGCGGTGCGGGAACTTTTGGAACATGATCCTGAGCTTGGGGAAGAGGAGCATGAGAACCTGAGAGATTATCTGGAACAGTTCCTTAAGAGGGAGCGCAATCAGATGAGCCTGTAGCGCAGAAGACGGACTGCAAAAGAGGAGGTCTTAAGATATGAAATCGATCTTTCTGGTGGAAGATGACGCGGAGCATTGACGCGCTGCGGGATGACATGACCTGACGCAATATCGAAAAGAGACTGCACACGATGATACATCGCGCGCAGCCTCTTTTCTCTTTGTTCTTTTGTCATGCCAGAAATTGCTTATGCAAATTTATCTGCGGTAAGTTTCCTTGCGGCAAGTTTACTTACCTGCCATCTGGCGCTCCTGTGCCTCAATCATTTTCTTGACCATATAGCCGCCGACAGATCCGTTCTGCTTGGAGGTTAAGTCACCGTTGTAACCGTCCTTAAGCGGTACGCCGATCTCGTTCGCTACTTCGTACTTGAAACGGTCTAATGCACTCTTTGCTTCCGGGATTGCTGCTCTGTTCGATGAACGACTTGCCATGATTTGTTTCCTCCTTATGGTACGTTATATGCTCGTTTTCGTGTGTTATGAACAAGTGGTCTTTGAATGGAAGATGCGTTGTGTGATGCACTGCATTTCACTGCATTTCGTTTTCGCTGACGTTTTGTTCAAGGATAGTATGTGCACTAAAAAAAGGATTAAACATGCAGTTATTGTCAGAACATGAAAAATAAAGTAAAATAAAAATATGATTATTGAAATACATTCGGTGCGTTTCCTGGTGCGGTTTTTGTGCGCGGATATAGAATTGTAAGCGCTTACAAGAAATGACTTTACATTTTTTGACAGATTCGTTATGATAAGATTATATATCATTCATTTTAAGAAGGGATTTGAAACAGGAGGATTATCATGGACAAAATCGAGCAGTATATTGACGAGCTTTTGGCAAAGAGCACGCCGGATCGCCCAATCTGGAATATTGAGAAGATCTTGCAGGGTCTGAAATCGACATGGAATTACATCGACGGTTGTATGATCAAGGCAGTGCTTGAGATGTACGCCATCACGAAGGACGAGAAATATTTTCAATTTGCGGATGCATTTATCGATGCGAAGGTGCATGAGGACGGGTCGATTGAAGGTTACTCAGTGGAAGAACTGAATATTGACAATGTAAATGCAGGAAAGACCCTGTTCGAGCTTTACGATCTGACCGGAAAGGAAAAGTACAGAAAGGCGATCGACCTTGTATACAGCCAGATCGGACAGATGCCGCGGACGAAGGAGGGAAATTTCTGGCACAAGAATATCTACCCGAATCAGGTATGGCTGGACGGGCTCTACATGTGTCAACCGTTCTATATGGAGTACGAGACGAGATTTAACGACAAGAAGAATTACGATGATATTTTCAATCAGTTCTTTCAGGTGGTGGAGCATATGCGCGACCCAAAGACCGGGCTTTACTACCATGCCTATGATTCGTCAAGAGAGATGTTCTGGTGCGATAAGGTGACGGGATTGAGCCAGAATTTCTGGCTGCGTGCGCTCGGCTGGTTCTCGATGGCGCTTCTCGATACGCTCGATAAGGCGGATGAGACTGTGGGCGAGCCGTACGAGCGGATGAAGCAGATTTTCGTTGAACTGATGGACGCGATGCTTCAGTATCAGGACGAGAGCGGCATGTGGTATCAGGTCGTGAACTTCGGCGGCATGGAGAAGAATTACCTTGAGACGAGCGGAAGCTCGATTATGGCATATGCACTTCTTAAGGGCGTGAGATTAGGTTTCCTCCCGGAGCGTTATCAGACGTTTGGGGCAAAAGCATTTCACGGTATCTGCGATAAGTACTTATCTGAGGACGCGGACGGCAGTCTGCATCTGGACGGCATCTGTCTGGTCGCAGGACTCGGCGGCAAGCAGATGCGTCCGGGAACCTACGATTATTATATGTCAGAGCCGGTCGTAAAGGATGATGCAAAGGGCGTCGGACCGTTTCTGCTCGCCTATACGGAGATGCGCAGAGCGGGACTGATCGAGGCATAGAGTGGCATGACAGATGGTGCAATGACATTCATGAGACGTGATACAGCATGACAGACAAAGTGAGGGCGTGACCTATGAAGCAATCGACGAAATATCTGAAAATACTCTGTAATTTTCTGGCGGCGGGGATTATCCTGTTCCTGGTATTTTTTCTGCTGCCAAAGCTGCTGGCATATTTTATGCCGTTTGTGTTAGGGTTTATTTTTTCGCTGATTGCAAATCCCATTGTCCGCTTCCTTGAGAAAAAGCTTAAGATGAAGCGGAAGTACGGGTCGGTGCTTATGATTGTTCTGGTCATTGCGGTGATCGTGCTTCTGGTCTACGGTGTGATCGCAGCCCTTGCCGCCGGAATCGAGAGCTTTGTCGCCTATATTCCGACGATGACTGCGAATGCCGGCAAAGAGCTGATGCAGGCGGGGGAGCAGCTTGAAAATCTGCTCATGAAGCTGCCGTTCGTGCAGGACATCAGGCTCGAAGAAATCGGGGAGACGTTAAGCGGCTATATCACAGAATTTATGTCCGGCAGCGGGGAGCCGACGGTTCTCGCCATCGGAGATTTTGCAAAACGGATTCCGGATGTGCTTGTGGGCGTGATCGTAGGACTTCTGGCGACCTACTTTTTCATTGCGGATCATGATAAGCTTGCCGGGATGATAGAGCGCCACGTGCCGGAGTCTTTAAGAAAGCAGACGCGCCGGATCAGTGACCAGCTTGTGCGTGTAGTCGGAGGGTATTTCAAGGCGCAGTTTAAGATTATGGGCGTCATTTATGTGGTGGTGTTTATCGGACTTCTGATTCTTCACGTAGATTACGCATGGCTGATTGGCTTTGGGATTGCGTTTCTTGATATGCTTCCGGTGTTTGGAACGGGGACGGTGCTCTGTCCTTGGGCGGTCATCAAGCTTTTTTCCGGCAATTATATGACGGCGCTTGGAATGCTGATCTTATACGCGGTGACACTTGTAGTCCATCAGCTTGTACAGCCAAAGCTGGTCGGGGAATCTGTCGGGATGGACCCGTTTGCAGCCCTGTTCTTTATGTTTGTCGGATATAGGATCAGCAGTGTGGTCGGAATGATCATTGCGATTCCGGTCGGTATGATATTGATCAATCTCTATGAAGTGGGGGCATTTGATACGCTGATCTGGTGTGTCAGGGAGGTTGTCACAGACTTTAATAATTTCAGGAAAATAAAAAACTGACAACTTCCATATTTACACATACAAAGAGGAGAAGCCACATGAGGTTAAGAAGAAATAACGGCAGATGCGCGGCTGCCCTGCTGCTTGCGGGCTGCATCGCCTTGTCAGGCTGTTCGGGTACGGATATTGGCGGAACGACGGGAGAAGCGTTCGATTCCTATATAGAGGAATTGTTTCTGGAGGACGTCGCGTCGGATGCGCTGACGCTTCATTATACGCTTGCTTATCCCGGGAATTACGGAATCACAGATTATGACGTGACGCTTGGAAATTATTCCGTGGAAGATTTCAAGGAAAGCTACGCCGCCATGGAGGAGACACTTAAGGAATTGCGGGGCTTTGACGAGGAAAAGCTTACGGAGGAGCAGAATCTCACGCGGGATATTCTGATCGATTCCATCGAGACGGATCTGTCGGTGAAGGATCTGACCTTGTATCATGAGATTCTTGGTCCGACGACGGGATATCAGGCGCAGCTTCCGGTCGTGCTTGCCGAGTACACGTTCCGGACCGAGCGTGATATCGAGGATTATCTCGTTCTGGCAGGACAGATTGACGATCTGTTTGCGGAAATCGTCGCATTTGAGCAGGAGAAGTCTAAGGCGGGACTTTTTATGCCGGATTATGCAGTGGACGCGGTCATCGACCAGTGTGAGGAGTTTATTGCCGACCCCGGGAATAATTATATGATCGAGATTTTTGATGACAAGATCGATGCGTTCGAGGGTCTTACCGATGAGCAGCGCGCTTCCTATAAGGAGAAGAACCGCACGATTATCACCATGGAGGTCGTGGAAGGCTATGAGAAGCTGATCGACGGTCTGACGGCGCTTAAGGGAACAGGCACGAATGAGCTTGGACTCTGCTACTACGAGGACGGCAGGGAGTACTATGAATATCTGGTGCGCACGGCAACCGGCTGTGATGATTCGATAGAGGAGCTGCTTGCGCGGACGGACAATTTTATTTCGGAGAGCACAGATGAGATATACCGCCTTGTCAGCGAGAATCCGGAGCTGTTATATGAGTTTTCGGATTATGAATTTCCGATCACGGAGCCGGATGAGATTATGGAGGATCTGACGAGCAAGGTGTCAAAGGATTTCCCCGAACCGCCGGAGGTGAATTATACGATTAAGTATGTGCATCCCTCCTTACAGGAGCATCTGAGCCCGGCGTTTTATCTTGCGACACCTGTAGATGATATTGAGAATAATGTGATCTATATCAATGAAAAGTATCTGGGGGAGGATTCCATGACGGATCTTTATACGACGCTGGCGCATGAGGGCTATCCGGGGCATCTGTATCAGAACTGCTATACCGGCTCCTGCGAACTGCCGCTTGTGCGGAGTCTTTTGTCTTATCCGGGCTACTCGGAGGGCTGGGCGACTTACGTGGAGCAGTATTCCTACGGAATCAGCGGACTTGATACGGACGTCGCAAAGCTTGCGTCGCTCAACAATGCAGCCTCCCTTGCGCTCTATGCGTATCTTGACATGAGCATCCATTACAGGGGATGGGACAGGGAGGAGGTCGCGGAATATCTGGATGATTACGGCATTTCGGATGCGGAAGTCGCCGATGAAATTTTTGAGACGTTGATCAGCGATCCTGCCAATTATCTGAGCTATTTTATTGGCTATCAGGAGTTTAAGCGCCTGCGCGCAGAGGCAAAGGACTGGCTCGGCGAGGCGTTCGTGCTGAAGGAGTTTCATCAGTTCCTGCTTGAGACGGGACCTGCGCCGTTCTATATTATCGAGGACTATATGCAGGACTGGGCGAAGGAACAAGGTTAGCCCTGCACACCGGAGCAGAACGCAAGGCGTCAGATGACGCCCATTTGCATGAAGAGGGATGTGAAGCCGTTAGGCTTTCACATCCCTCTTTTTTAACAGGTAGATACTGATTCCGAAGAACAGCAGGAAGAAAAAAAGCGTGCTGATCAGAAACGGCAGCAGACCGCCGCTCATCTTATCCTCATAGCTGTTCGAGTTCATTCCCATCATAAGGAGCGCGTACGGCCAGAAGAGCCCCATATTAAGGTTGGAGAGGACAAGTCCGATACAGCCGCCTGCAAGCGCAATGCCGATGGGAATCGCAAAGCTTCGGATGCACATGGACAGAAGAAGCTGTAAGGTGCCGATGGCGATCGCGGCGAGCGTGCCGCGGAGCGTCCAGAGAAGAATGTCAAGCGGGGGAAGTCCCGGAAAATGAACGAGCTTTCCGCCGATGACAAAGAGGACGTAGACCCAGAGCTGTGTGAACAGCGTGACCTTGAGGATGATAACGAGCTTTCCGGCAAATATGCTCGCAGGAGATACCGGCATGGTCATAAGGACATTCCAGTTGTGGTTCATGTGTTCCAGACGCCACAGATAGGAGCAGTATACCCCGATCAGCGGTGCGTAGAAAAGCAGGGAATAAAACAGGGTAAACTGGCTCCACAGCGAATACCACGCGCCTGTGAGAATGTCGGTGTTCTGTAAGTAATTAAAGGTGCCCATAATGGCGGGAATCACCGGAACGAGCAGCGCCGCAAGCCAGATGACCGAGTGACGCAGTTTTGCATTTTCTGCCTTGATACATAAATGAAGCATAAGCTCAGACCTCCCTTCTTAAGAAAACGCTCCGGCACACGAGATAGAATGCGACGCCGAAGATGCAGAAGCCGGCAAACTCGCCGACAGGAAACGCAGCCGGGGAAAAAGAAAGCAGGCGCGCAGCTTCATCGTAGTTCATCGAGTACGGGACAAAGGCGCCAAAATATCCCCAGAGGATCAGCCTTGCGATCTCGTGCGGAAAGAACATAGAGAACAGCCCTAAGAAAGATCCTGCAAGTCCGGCGACGAGCGGAAGAATCTGATTCCCCGAGCAGAGCGAAAGGATATGCTGCAGGGTAAGTACGACAGTGCCCGCGATAAATGCCACAGCGACATGGCGGATGACAAGGATAATAGAAAGCGTCTCCGTGAATCCGAACAGTCTGCCGCAGAGCGGGAAAATCAGCCCTTCACCAAGACAGAAGAGCAGAAGGTAAAACGCTTCGTGCAGATATTTCCAGTCGTAGAAGCTGCCCTTTTCCTGTAAGGTGTACAAAAGCTTTAAGGTCTGCCCTTTGATTTCCATATCGCAGAGACGGCTTGCGAGCACCGCAATCATAAGCGGCATCGTCATACAATTTAAGAGCGGCATCTCGAAAAACAGGTAGGCATAGCCCTGCGCTTTTTCATAATCACTCGGGTCTTTGCTCGCGTAAACGGACCAGAGCAGTATCACCATAAAAAAGCCGAACGGAATCAAAAAGAGATGTAAGCGGCGTCCCTTCTGAAACTCTACGGCGGCAGGACGTCGAAGTTTTTTGGTGTTCTGTTGTACTGCTGTATTCATGTCAGATACTCCTTCCTACAAGACTTAAAAAGATATCCTCGAGGCTCTTTTGCTCTTCCTCCAGACGAAGGATGCCGATTTCGGACTCATATAAAAGGCGTCCGGCGCGAAGAATCACCTCGGGTTTGCGGCTGTTTAAATAGATAAGACCGCCGCGATCCAAAACAACGGGAAGCCCTGCCTGCTTTAGGAGGGAGCTTGCGGCGGCATTGTCCGTTGTGAGCAGCTTCATGCGCGCGCGGCTGTGTTCGTGGAGCACGGACAATTCATTCTGGAAAATGAGTGCGCCGTTATCAATGATTCCTACATGTGTCGCCATCTGGTCGATTTCCGCAAGCAGATGGCTTGAGACGAAAACGGTCATGCCGTAGCGGGCGGGCAGGGAGCAGATCAGCTTACGCATTTCCTGAATACCCGCAGGGTCAAGCCCGTTCGTCGGCTCGTCCAAAAGGAGCAGCTTCGGATAACCGAGCAGCGCAGCGGCAAGACCGAGACGCTGCTTCATGCCAAGCGAATAGTGACTGACCTTTTTCTCCTGCTGATTGTCGAGATGTACAATGCGAAGAACGTCGTCGATCTGCTCTGGCGGGACCTGCTTTAACGAGGCAATCAGCGCCAGATTTTCGCGCCCGGTCAGATGACCGTAGTAGGCAGGCGACTCGATCAGCGAGCCCGTATTCTTTAAAAGCGCAATCCGGTTTTGCTGATTGACCGGTTTGCCGAGCACGGAGATGTTTCCGGCGGTCGGTTTGGTGAGCCCCAAAATCATTTTCATTGTCGTCGATTTCCCCGCGCCGTTCGGACCTAAGAATCCGTAGATGCTGCCGGACGGTACGGAAAGATCCAGCTCGGACACGACGTTTTTGCCGTGATATTGTTTGGTAAGGGAAGTGGTCTTGATTACAGTTTCCATAAATCCTCCTTGTTTTTTGATGTTTTGCTTTGCTCCGGTCTGCCGGAACAGTAGAAAGCTTAGCAATTTAAGCTTAAAGCGGACTTAGCGTTTCCTTATTTTTACCTTAAGAATCGGGGGAAAGATTTTCCGGGCGGAAGAAAAATGTTATGATGATAGCATAGAAAAGAGCAATCAATGAAATCGGAGGAAATATGAATATCTACAACTGTAAAATTCTCCTCGTGGACGACAACAGGGAACTGGCGGAAATGACCGCCGATATTTTAAGGAAAAGCGGCTATGAGACGGTCGTCACAGCGTATAGCTGCCTGGAGGGCATGGAAGCGTTCCGCCGCGAAAAGCCGGAGCTTGCGATTTTAGACATCATGCTGCCGGACGGCGACGGCTTTACATTATTCCGCAGGATGCGGGAGGTGTCTGCGCTGCCGATTTTGTTTTTGTCTGCGCGGGACGAGGATAACGACAGACTGTTCGGATTGGGGCTTGGAGCGGATGATTACGTCACAAAGCCGTTTCTGCCGCAGGAGCTTGTGCTGCGTGTAAATGCCATTTTAAAACGGTCTTATTTTCGGAATCAGGAGGGCGCGAGGGCATCCGGCGTCATAGAACTGTCCGGGCGCAGAATTTCGCTGGAAAATGCGACGGTAGAGTATCAGGGGGAGACGACGGCGCTCACGGCAAAGGAGCTTCTGCTGTTAAAAAAACTGTATGCGAACCGTGGAAATGTCGTGACGTTCGACGCAATCTGCCAGGCGGTCTGGAATGATTCTTATTACGGGTATGAAAATTCTCTTATGGTACATATTAGACATCTGCGGGAAAAAATCGAAGAGGACCCGTCGCATCCGAAATGGATTCTGACCGCGCGCGGCATCGGTTATCGTCTGGCGAAGGAGTCTTAATATGAAAAGCTTATGGAAAATCAGCAGGCGTTATATCTGGTCTGCGATTGTGATTACGGTATTTGTCATCAACATCAATATGCTTGTTTTTGCCGGAGGTATGTTAAAGCTGGCTGGCAGTGACAGCGGGCAGGAGGGAGACATCAGTCGTTCCCTGATGGAGGAGATCAACAGCTCGCTCCGGCAGGAAGACGGCGTATGGAAGCTGACGGACGAAGGACTGCAGGAATTGGAAGAAAGCTCCTTTGTATGGGCAATGCTCTTAGATGAGCACGGAACTATCGCGTGGAGCTATGAACTGCCCGAAGAACTGAACCGCCATTACAGCATCGCCGATGTATCCGTCTTTTCCCGGTGGTATTTAGCCGATTATCCCGTCCGTACCTGGCGCAAGGGCGACCGGCTGATGGTCTATGGGATGGGGAAGGGGGATAAGGTAAGAATCAATGTAATTTACAGGCTCGCGTTGATGGAGAAGCTGCCGGAGATTGTAAAATATTTTGTGCTTCTGAATTTGCTGCTTCTCTTTGCGCTGGCGCTGTTTTTTGCTTATCGCTTTTACCGCTCGATCCGCCCGATTGCACAGGGAATCGATTCCCTTGCAGCAAAACAGCCGGCGAGAGTGCCGCAGAAGGGACTTACCGCGGAGCTGGCGGTAAGGCTGAATGAGGCGTCAAGGCATCTGCAGGAACAGGATGGGAAGCTTGCAAAGCGCGATATGGCGCGCACGGAATGGATTGCGGGCGTGTCGCACGATATCAGAACGCCGCTGACGCTGATTACCGGCTATGCGGATGAGCTTGCGGCAAATCCGGCGCTGGGGGAGGAGGAGCGGAAAAAGGCGGGACAGATTCAGGAGGCTGCGCTTGTGATCGGACAGCTCATCGCGGATTTGAACCTGACTTCGAAGCTGGAGTATCAGACACAGCCGCTGCGGATGACGTCGTTTTTCCCGGCAGGGCTTTTGAGGGAATGTGTCGCGGAATATTACAATCAGGGAATCGGGGATTCCTATGAGATTGAGGTGGAAATTGCCGCAGAAACGGAACAGATACAGTGCTGTGGTGATACCGGGCTGCTGCTTCGCGCGTTCCGCAATCTGATTGGAAACAGCATACGGCATAACCCGGACGGATGTGTGGTGAATGTGCGTCTTTCGGCATGGGAAGACGGGGTGGAATATTTGTTTACAGACAGCGGACTGGGAATCCCGGAGCGCGTGGTACGTGTCCTTAGGGAGGAGGAAGAAAAATCCGCAGTCGGTGGGGGGAATGCCGCGTGGCGTAAGGAGGACGGAAAACCGGAGGCCTGCGAGCAGAATCCCATACACGTTATGGGACTTCGGCTCGCAAAGCAGATTGTAAAGGCGCATGGATGGATGTTTGAGTTTGAGAGGCGGGAGAGCGGGACATATGATGTGCGGATTGCGGTTTGCAATCACGATTCCACCAGCGTCAGCTCCGAGATATCCGGGTGAATCGTCAGCGAGTAGTTCGTATAGTAGACGACGAAGCCCGGCGCGCTGCCGTTCGGCTTCTTGACATTCTTCTTCTGGAGATAATCGATCTCGATCTTGTCATTCTCCCTGCCCTTGGAATAGTAGCCCGCGAGCTTTCCGGCTTCCTCGAACACGCGATCGGGGAGCTCTTCGTTGTTTGATTTTACGATGACGTGGGAGCCGGGCATTCCCTTGGCGTGAAACCACCAGTCGTTTCCGGTGGCAAATTTGAAGGTCAGCTCCTCGTTCTGGTAATTGTTCTTTCCGACATAGATATGGTAGCCGTCCGATGAGAGATAGTGGAACGGCTTGCTCTTGATCTTTGCCTTTTTGTCGCTGCGCCTGCGCTTGATGTAGCCGTATTCCATCAGCTCCTCGCGAATCTGTACAAGATCGTCCTCCGTGAGCGCGATATCAAGCGAAGTCGAAATGCTCTCAAGATGTTCGATTTCGGCGCGCGTCTCCTCCGTCAGATCGGTCAGTGCCTCGTAGGTACGCTTTAGCTTGTTGTATTTGTCAAAATATTTCTGCGCGTTCGCTTTGGCGTCCATCGTCGGGTCGAGCGGAATCTTAATCATTTCATTGGTGTAATAGTTGAGCGCTTCCAGCTCCTTTGCACCCTCGGTGAGTCCATAGCCGTAGGTGTGGATCAGTTCCCCGTAGACCTTATACTTATCCCGTTTTTCGGTGTCCTTTAACTGCTTTTCCTGAAGCTGGTATTTCTTGCGGTTGCGGTCTAGCGCCGTGCCTACGATCTTGCGCAGATCCACGGACTTCTGGCGGATGCGGGTGTAGACGTTTTTTGCTGCGTAGTAGTGCTCTAAGACGGCGGAAATCGAGTCATACTCCTGCATGGTGTATGTGGATGCAGAGCCGCCTGCGGGAGCCGCCGCATGAGCCGCCTGTCGACCGTTTTCAGCCGCATGAGTCGCATCAGCCGCTTGGTATGTGTTTTCTGATTTGCCAGCAGCCGCCGAAGCCGCAGGAGCCGCTTGGTTTGCGGTTTCTGTTTTGCTTGCAGCCGCCGAAGCTGCATCCGCTTCACCGACATACTCCGTCAGACGGAAACAGGAAAAGTCAACCGGTTCTTTGCCATGGTTTACAATATTCGGGCAGTAGTTGTGGCTCTTTACATCGTCCGTCAACCAGAGAAAATTATGGAAAAGATGCTTTTTTTCATCCGCGCTCAAAGCGTCTGTCGGCATATCGCCGTCAATGGAAGCGCGGTAGCAGATTTCGCTCGCAACGACCGGACTTATTCCGGTAAAGGAGGTATAGATTGCCTTGGTGATGGTCACAGGCTTTGTCATAACACTTTCCATAAAAGCTTCTTCCGTGACTTCAAGCGGATTCAGACGGTCCTCCTGCGTCGCGGGCAGCACGTAGGTGCGCCCCGGAAGAACCTCGCGCAGCGAGCTTACAAGCGAGGAGACATGCTTGATGCTGTCGATGATCATACCGTCGGAATTGCAGAAAATGATATTGCTGTGTTTGCCCATCAGCTCTACGATCAATGTCTTGGTGCACAGATCGCCCATCTCGTCGAGGTGCTCAATCTCGAAGTGAATGATACGTTCCATGTGCGGCTGGCTGATGCGCGTGATGCGTCCGTTTGCAATGTGCTTGCGCAGCACCATGCAGAAATTCGGCGCCGTCAGAGGACTCGGCTTGTTCGTTTCCGTCAGATACAAAAACGGAAGCGAAGCGCTCGCACTCATTGCAAGGCGGAACTGTCCGTTTGAACCCTTTAAGGTGAAGAGCAGTTCGTCGTTCTCCGGCTGCGCGATTTTACTGATTTTGGCGTTTAAAATCGTGTTGTTCAGTTCATATACTAAATTGGATATCACAAATCCGTCGAATGCCATGATGATACTCCTTCATAATTAATCTCTAAAAACAATATACCCATTATAGCATAGGAAGCGTGGAAGGTCACAACATTTTTATTGAGAAGAAAGTAACAGTTCAGCCAGAAGGATGAACTGTTATGGACCAAACTTATCCTTTACATTTGTGCAATAAGAGGGTAAATTAATAGGGGAATCCAAACGGACGCCCCTATTTTGCGCGTATGGCGCGAGTGAAATGATGGAGACAGGAGGCTTATTATGGCAAAAGAATTACCCAAAAGAAGTGAAGTAAAGGAAGAATATACATGGAAATTAAGTGATATGTATGCATCAAAGGAGGCATGGGAGCGCGAGCTTGATGAGGTGAAGGCGCTTACGGGAGAGCTTGCCGCGATGGAAGGTGCGGTCACTGCATCAGCGGAGAATCTTTACAAGGTGTTGGAGCTGAACGCACAGATCGGACAGAAGCTTGATCTCGCGTACAATTATGCGGAGCGTCTCTTCGACGAAGATCAGAAAAATACAGAGCATCAGGCGATGTCGCAGAAGGTCTACGGCACGGCGGTGGACTGCGAGAGTCGAACTGCGTTTGTAGTACCGGAAATCCTCGCGGCAGAGCAGGAAACGTTGGAGGGCTTCTATAAAGAAAAACCGGAGCTTGAGCTTTACCGCAGGCAGATCGAGGAGATTCAGAGAAGAAAAGCACATACGCTCTCGGCGGAGATGGAGAAGCTTGTCGCAATGACAGGCGAGATGTCGCAGACCGCAGAGCAGGTATACTCGATTCTTGGAAACGCGGATCTTTTGTTCCCGGAAATCGAGGATGAGAACGGCGAGAAGGCGCGCCTTTCCCACGGCAATTTCGTACCGTTTGAGGAGTCGGCGGACCGCCGTGTCAGAAAGGATGCGTTCACACAGTTCTACAGCGTATACAAGCAGTTTGCGAATACGATTGCAGGGCTTTACAACGGACAGGTAAAGCAGCAGATTTTTTATGCAAAGGCGCGGAAATACGATTCGACGCTTGAGGCTGCTGTGGACGCCAACAATGTGCCGGCAAAGGTCTATCACAATCTGGTGGACACCGTGAATGCGAATATGGACAAGATGCACCGCTATGTAAAGCTCAGAAAGAAATGTCTTGGCGTGGATGAGCTTCATATGTATGACGTTTATACGCCGATGATCGCGGATGCGGCAAAGAAGATTTCGTTTGAGGAGGCAAAGGAGACGGTGCTTAAGGCGCTTGCCCCGCTCGGCGAGGATTATGTATTGAAGGTCAAAGAGGGATTTGAGAACCGCTGGATCGATGTCTATGAGAATGAGGGCAAGAGAAGCGGCGCTTATTCTTCCGGCGTTTACGGCACGCATCCGTATGTGCTGCTGAATCACAACGACACGCTTGACAATATGTTCACGCTTGTGCACGAGATGGGTCATGCGATGCATTCTTATTATTCGAATGAGAATCAGCCGTATATCTATTCGCAGTATAAGATTTTCGTGGCGGAGGTCGCATCGACCTGCAACGAGATTCTGCTGATGGAGTATCTGCTCGCCCATACGACGGATCAGAAGGAGCGCGCATATCTGTTAAATCATTATCTCGACAGCTTCAAGGGAACGGTATACCGTCAGACGATGTTCGCGGAGTTTGAGATGCGAAGCAACAAGATGGCGGAGGATGGCGAGAGCTTAAACGCCGATAATCTCTGCAAACTCTACTATGAGTTAAATCAGAAATATTTCGGAGAGGATATGGTTTCCGATCCTGAAATTGCATACGAGTGGGCGAGAATACCGCATTTTTACTACAATTTTTATGTTTATCAGTATGCGACGAGCTTTTCGGCGGCGGTCGCGATCGCGCACGGCATTTTAGAGGAGGGCGCGCCTGCGGTGGAGCGCTATAAGAAGTTCCTCTCCGGCGGCTGCTCCAAGGCTCCGGTCGAACTGCTTAAGGAAGTCGGCATCAATATGGAAGAGCCGAAGCCGATTCAGGATGCGCTCGATGTATTCGGAAAAATCCTTGATGAGATCGAGACGTTGGTGTAGGCTGCTGCGTGATGCGGATCATGTGAGACAAACAGAAGAGAGACAGGGGAAAAGTGACTGCAGAAGGGACATTTCATTTTCAATGAAGTGTCCCTTTTGATATTTTATAGAAAAAAGAAATTCTTGACTTTTTGAACGCTGTTCAGTACAATAATATTGAACATCGTTCAAAAAGGAGACAAGGATATGGATAACAGGGAAGCGATAATACAGGCAACAATCGCACTCATTGAAGAAAAGGGTGAGCGTTTGGATGAAATCACTGTCCGTGAAATCTGCAAAAGAGCAGATGTCGGATTAGGTCTTGTGAATTATCATTTTGGAAACAAGGACAATCTCATCGAGCTATGCGTAGAGCGTATTATAAATGGAATTGTGGAACGGTTTCAGAATATACGGGAGAAAACAGAAGAACTTGCACCATTTGAAAAGCTGGAGTATCTCGGAAATATGACGCTTAATTTTTTGTTCGAGCATTACGCTGTGTCAAGAATCTCTGTTCTTACCGATATGCAGACTCCAAAAGCGAATGACAATACCCACAGAACTTATGCAGCATATCTGCCGCTTGTTTCAGCCTGCCGCCCCGACTGGGATGAAAACACCGTAAAACGAAAAGCCTTTTGCCTGATTACAGTTATGCAACAGGCATTTTTGAGACACGAAACAGTATCGCAGATGTTGGGTATTGACTTAAGCAGAGAAGAAGTGCGCCGGGTATTTCACACGCAGATGCTGCATGATATTTTGGAGGTGTAGACAATGAAAATTACAGTTATAAACGGAACAGAAAAACATGGCGTGACCTATCGGCTGAAAGAGATGTTTTTATCGGAGTTCCAAGATAAGGCGGACATTACGGAATATTATCTCCCGAAGGACTGCCCGAATTTCTGCATGGGGTGCACGAGCTGCATGTTTAAAGGTGAAAACACTTGCAAGGACGCAGATAAAATAAGTGTCATTGAAAAATCACTTTTAGAAGCGGATTTACTTGTAATGACTTCCCCTGCTTATGTTTTTCACGCTACCGGCGCAATGAAAGCGTTTCTTGACCATTTTGCTTATCGATGGATGCCGCACCGTCCTGCCCCTGAAATGTTTACAAAGCGTGCGGTTGTATTAACGCAATGTTTGGGAGCAGGAGCAAAATCCGCTGCAAAGGATATAAAGCACAGCCTGTCCTGGTGGGGAATTCCTAAAATCGGGGTATTTACCGGTGCATTGATGAGCGATATTGTCTGGGATAAACTTTCCAAACGTAAACAAGCCGAGCTTACCCGGAAGATCGAGAAACTCAGCCGGAAATTTGCCCGTATGGATTATACAAAGCCTGCCCGCACGAAGTTCATTATAAAGATAAAATTTTCGTTTTGCTGTTTTATGCAAAAATCTTTACATAAAGCAGATCCCAAATATCTCGACGGCAAGTATTGGGCGCAGCAAGGCTGGCTTGACGGTGTCAGACCATGGAAATAATCTGACTATCGCGAAGATTGATTAACATTTTTAAAATGTGGAATACTCTGCTTATGGAAATTGCGTACAAAGTACCGCATATTCTGTAAGCAGGAGGTAATAGATTCTATGACACAGGTAGAAGTGTTGATTGATTCGCCGGGAAAGGCGCAGAAGCTTTGTAATATATTGAGTCATTATAAGGGTTCGTTCGATCTGGCAAAGGGCAGCTATACCGTGGACGGCAAGTCCATCCTCGGCATCTGCACGATGGACCTTAAAGATCCGCTCACGCTCTCAATTTACGATGAGACAGAGCCGGTGCTTGAGGAAATACAGGAATTTGTTGTGAACCGGATGTAAACTTTTAAAAGGAATAGGAAGTCCCCGTTTGGAGAAAACGCTTCCGGAAACTAAGAGCGTATCTCCTGCGGGGGCTTTTGCATGTGATATTACAGAAAAGGCTTGATTTCACAGGCGAGATTTTCTTCCATGGAAATGAGGCTTTCCGCTTTTTGCTTTGCCTCCTTATCAGCGGCAAGGTATTCGTTTAAATGCCGCTGCATCGTCTTGGTTCCCATGTTGCAGCCGTCTGTAATCAGGCTGGCGCACACGCGGTCGCTGTCGTCTAACACGAGCTTGGCGTTGGTCTTCATCCAGGACATGCCCTTGGCAATGACGCCGGGGTCCTTCGTGGAATCGCCGTATTTCTGGAGCAGGATGTGAAGCTCGTTTCCAAGCTTTTCGTGCTGGTGCTTGGAAGAGGTCAGGATATCGCGGAACTTCTGATCCTTTGCGGTCTCCAAAATTTCATTTATGGAATAGACCGCCATCTGTGTGCCCGAATTGCATTCACGCAGTAGGGAAATGGTATCTTCATTAATCATGGTGCTGCCTCCTTTTTTGCGGCATAAAATGCCTGAAAATAGTATCTGGCTTCCCGCGGAAAATATACAGCAAAATCAGATGGAACAGACGGTTTGGCAAAAGAAAAACCGTCCGTTGTTTTACGTTCGGGAGAAGACATGCTATGATAATACAAAAAGAAGCGCTTCTTAAAAATAAAAACAGGCAGGACAGTGCGGATACCGCATATGTCCATACATAAGGAGAAATCTATGGATAATCAGATCGGAGAAAAAATCAGCCAGAGCCGTCAGAATCAGAAAATGACGCAGGAGGAATTTGCATCGAGGCTTGGCGTGACGCCGCAGGCGGTCAGCAAATGGGAGCGCGGCTTAAGTCTGCCGGACATCGCGCTTGTGGGAGGCATCTGTCAGATTCTTCACATCAGCGCAAATGAATTGCTTGGAATTAAGACAGAGACGAAGGTAACGGAAAACGGGGACGCTTTTATGCAGGAAGAAATCAAGAACCGCCTGATTGCCGATCCGCTGCTCCTTGAAATCGGAGTTGCACTTATTCCTGTAGTTACAGAAGGGCTTAAGGGGAATCTGATGAATATGACGAGGAAAAATCTGGCGGCGGAGTGCGGTTATCTGATGCCGCTTGTGCGGATTCGCGACAATGAAGCGCTGGGAGAGGATGAGGTGCGTATTTTCGTGTACGGCGAGGCGGTCGTAAAGGAGCGGATGCTGCCCGATGCGTCGTCATTTCCGAAGATGGCGGAGGCGCTTGCGGCTGTCTGCAGAGAGCACTATGCGAAGATACTCAATAAATCGATTGTAAAGACAATGGTAGATAACGTAAAAGAACTTTATCCGGGCGTTGCCGACGGGCTGATTCCCGAGCAGATCAGTTATCTGACGTTAGAGCTTGTTTTAAAGGAACTGATACGCACAGGAAAGAATATGAAAGATTTCCTTCATATTGTGGAAGGGCTTGAGTGGGAAATTCTTTCCGAAAAGAAAACAGACGTTAAAGAAATTGCAGAAGCGATTGCAAAGAAGCAGCCCTGATGTGAAACTGCCTTGACAAAGCAGCCATATTGTCAAAAAAACGCAAGCTGTCATAACAACTGTCTTGTCAGATGTAAAGTTGTGTGGTATACTCTGGTAAGTTTCATGCAAATGCGCATGAAACACTTGTATGTTGGAGTGCCGCGGGCTTTTTGTCCGGGCAGAATGGAGAAAATATGAAGAACTTATATTGCGATGTCGTCATCGCCGGCTGCGGAGTCGCAGGGCTTTACACAGCGCTTCATCTGGGGGCGGATAAGAGAATCTTAATGCTCTCGAAGGAGGATCTGGAAAGCTGCGATTCCATGCTGGCGCAGGGCGGCATCTGCGTGCTGCACGATGAGAATGATTACGATTCTTATTTTGAGGACACGATGCGCGCGGGCCATTATGAGAACCGCAGGGAGAGTGTGGATATCATGATCCGCGGAAGCCGCAGCGTCATTGATCATCTGCTTGCGCTCGGCGTCCGCTTTGAGAAGAATCCTGACGGAACGCTCGCTTACACGAGAGAGGGAGGACACTCAAGACCGCGTATCTGTTTCCATAAGGATATCACAGGAAAAGAAATCACAACGACGCTGCTCTCCCATGTCCGAAAGCTTTCGAATGTGACGATCATGGAATACACGACGATGACGGATATCCTGACCGCAAACGGCGGCTGCTGCGGTCTGATTGCAAAGACAAGAGAAGGGGAGACGCTTCACATCCATGCCGCGGATACGGTTCTTGCGACCGGAGGAATCGGAGGACGCTATGAGCACTCCACCAATTTCCCACTGCTGACCGGAGATGCCTGCCGGATTGCGGGTGAGCACGGAATCGAATTAGAGCACATGGATTATGTGCAGATCCATCCGACCTGCCTCTACAGCAGGAAGCCGGGCAGAAGTTTTCTGATATCCGAGTCTGCGAGGGGCGAGGGCGCGATTCTTCTGAATCATAAGGGAGAGCGCTTTGTGGATGAACTGCTCCCGCGCGATGTGGTCACGAAGGCGATTCTTGAGGAGATGGAAAAAGAGGGCGTAGACCATGAATTTCTGTCGTTTGAGAAGGTCCCCGAGGAAATCATAAGGGAACATTTTCCGCATATCTATGAGCGGTGTCTGGAAGAAGGATATGATATAGCAAGGGAACCGGTACCGATTGTTCCGGCACAGCACTATTTTATGGGCGGCGTGCATGTGGACCGCGATTCGAGGACGACGATGGAGCACCTCTATGCAGTCGGCGAGACGAGCTGCAACGGCGTACACGGGAAGAACCGCCTTGCGAGCAACAGCCTCTTAGAGAGTCTGGTATTTGCAAAACGCGCTGCGGCGCATATTGAATTGACACAGAAAGGAAGAGAACGAAATGAATCCAATTACAATGCAGCTTGTTGCTGACAAATACATTAAAATGGCGCTGGAGGAGGACATCAGCAGTGAAGACGTGTCCACGAATGCGGTCATGCCGGAATATAAGAAGGGCGATGTGCAGCTTCTCTGCAAGGAAGACGGTATTATCGCGGGCTTACAGATTTTTGAGCGCGTGTTTACCCTGCTTGATGCGGATACACAGGTAGAGTTCTATGTAAAGGACGGCGAGGAAGTAAAGAAGGGCCAGCTTTTGGCAGTTGTCACCGGAGATATCCGGGTACTCTTATCGGGCGAGCGCACAGCGCTTAACTATTTACAGCGCTTAAGCGGTATTGCGACTTACACAAACAGTGTTGCAAAGCTTCTCGAAGGCTCAAAGACAAAGCTTCTCGATACCAGAAAGACGACGCCGGGGATGCGTATTTTCGAGAAATATGCGGTTCGCATCGGCGGAGGAAACAACCACAGATATAATCTTTCGGACGGCGTGCTGTTAAAGGACAACCACATTGACGCGGCAGGCGGCGTTGCCGAAGCGGTCGCCGCTGCAAAGGCATACGCGCCGTTCGTGCGCAAGATTGAGGTCGAGACGGAGAATCTTGACATGGTAAAGGAAGCCGTCGAGGCGGGGGCGGACATTATCATGCTCGACAATATGACGCCGGACGAGATGGCGGAAGCGATCCGCATCATCGACGGAAGAGCCGAGACAGAATGCTCCGGCAATATCACGAAGGAGAATATCAAGACGATCACGGCGCTCGGCGTAGATTATGTGTCCAGCGGCGCGCTGACGCATTCCGCACCGATTCTGGACGTCAGCTTAAAGCATCTTAGGGTGTTGGAGTAAATCGTGCAGTCGGGAAAGGAAAACGTCATGGAAAAGGAAATGACCGGTGCGGACAGAAGAAAAAAAATATTGTTTCTGATGCGTGAATCGGATCTGCCGCTTTCGGGCGCGCAGCTTGGCAGCCAGACCGGAGTCAGCCGTCAGGTCGTGGTGCAGGATATTGCACTCCTGCGCACGGAGGGATATCCCATTGTTTCCACGGCGCGCGGGTATCTGCTGAACGAGCCAAAGCAGGCGACGCGGCTTATTAAGGTGTGCCACACGAACGAACAGGTGGAAGACGAGCTTACTACCATCGTAGACCTTGGCGGAAATGTGCTGAATGTTATGGTGAATCACCGGGTCTACGGCAGGATGGAGGCGGCGCTTAATATCAAGAACCGCCGCGACGTGCAGAAGTTCTTGAACGATCTTCGGACCGGAAAATCCGTGCCCCTTTTAAATGTCACTTCGGGGTATCATTTCCACAGGATTGCGGCGGAGACGGAGACGGTTCTGGACGAGATTGAGGAGGCGCTGCGCGGGAAGGGATATCTCGCGGAGGTTCTGCCGTATGAGACGGCGGAATCCTGAGAAAGATATGGTGATACGATGAAATCGAAGAGTAAGCAGCCTGATAAATTCTTTTCCATAGCAGGGATATTTGCGGTGGCGGTCATACTCTCTATCAGTTTATATTTTATTAAAACGGCAGAATATGAAAACTGGGTGTCCACAGAAGGTACGCTGACTGACATGGAACAGACCTACGGCAGTAGTGGAAGGCATCATGTGGGCGGAGGCGCCGGGTATACGCTGTATTATATATATGCGGTAGACGGAAAAAGTTATCAGGGCACGGATTCTTTTTCGGGAAAGCTGCCGGAGGAGCATTTCGTGGGGCAGGAAATCGAAGTCTGGTATGACCCTGCCGATTCTTCACGTTCCATGTATAGCAAGCCCGGTCCCGGGTTGTGGCCTTATGTCCCGTTTCTGTTTGCTGTGCCTGTTTCTTTGCTTGCGCTTGGCGGATCTCACCGGAAAGAAGATATCCTGCGGTAAACGCAGCAAGGCTAAGTCTTGACTTCCCCGTGAAATAGATTTATAATAAATCGAATTGGCATCGGGGACTGTGCAACAGGGCAGAACCGATGTACGGTGCAGGTTGGACGATGTTGGGAGAGGCACATGATTAAGAGCATGACCGGCTTCGGACGCGCAGAGATCGCGGACGGCAGCCGCAAATTTACCGTTGAGATGAAATCCGTGAATCACCGCTATCTGGACGTCAATATCAAGATGCCCAAGAAGCTCAATTTCTTTGAGAGCGCGATCCGCAATCTCTTGAAGGAGTACATTGAGCGCGGAAAGGTTGACGTGTTTATCTCCTATGAGGATTATACCGAAGAGAATTACGCGTTAAAATATAATGAAGACATCGCGGCGCAGTATCTGGCGTATTTACAGCAGATGTCAGAGAAGTTCGGAATCGAGAATGATGTGCGTGCAAGCACGCTTTCCCGCTATCCCGAGGTGTTCGTGATGGAAGAGCAGAATATCGACGAGAAGGAGCTTTGGGCTGGCTTAGAGCAGGCGGTTCGCGCCGCGGCAGGGCAGCTTGTGGAGAGCCGGATCGCAGAGGGAGAGCGGCTGAAGGGCGACCTTATCGAGAAGCTTGACGGGATGCTTTCCTATGTGGATTTCATCGAGGAGCGTTCCCCGCTTATTCTTGCCGAGTACCGCACGAGGCTTACCGAGAAGGTACAGGAGCTTCTGGGAGAGCGTCAGCTTGACGAGTCGAGGATTGCCACGGAAGTTACGCTTTTCGCGGATAAGATCTGTGTGGACGAGGAGACGGTTCGCTTGAGAAGCCACATCCAGAGCACGAAGGATACGCTCTTAGCGGGCGGCGGCATGGGCAGAAAGCTCGACTTTATCGCACAGGAGATGAACCGCGAGGCGAACACGATTCTCTCAAAGACGACGGATCTTAAGGTGTCGGATGTCGGAATCGATCTTAAGACCGACATTGAGAAGGTCCGTGAGCAGATTCAGAATATTGAATAGGTATGGCTATGGCGAAGTTAATCAACATCGGGTTCGGCAATATGGTCAACACCGATAAGATCATCAGCATTATTTCTTCCGATTCCGCGCCGGCAAAGCGCCTGATCCAGAAGGGCAAGGAGCAGGAGACCTTAATTGACGCGACGCAGGGCAGGCGGACGAAGAGTGTCATATTTACGGAGAATAACAAAATCATTTTATCAGCATTACAGCCGGAGACACTTGCCGGCAGATTTAACGGTAATGCCGCAGAGGTTTGTGATGACGCGAAAGAATAAAGGAATTTTGACAGTGGTATCCGGTTTTTCCGGTGCGGGAAAAGGTACGATCATGAAGGAACTGCTCGCAAAGTATGGGCAGAATTACGCGCTTTCCATATCGGCGACAACGCGTGCGCCAAGACCCGGCGAGACGGACGGCGTGGAGTATTTTTTTAAGAGCCGCGGGGAGTTTGAACAGATGATCGCGGACGGCGAGCTGATTGAATATGCGCAGTATGTAGGCAATTATTACGGCACGCCGAAGGCATATGTCAAAAAGCAGCTTGAGGCTGGAAGGGACGTTATTTTAGAGATTGAGATTCAGGGCGCGCTTAAGGTGCGAAAGCAGTTTCCGGACGCGCTGCTGCTCTTTGTGACGCCGCCTAGCGCCGATGAATTAAAAAAGCGTCTCATCGGGCGCGGCACAGAGTCCATGGAAGTCATCGAGAACCGTCTGGCGCGGGCGCTTGAGGAGGCAGAGGGACTGGAGGAGTACGATTATCTGGTGGTCAACGATGTGCTTGAAGAGTGCGTCGAGGAAGTTCACGGGATCATCCAGAATGAGCGCTACCGCGTATCGCGCAATGCAGATAATATCAGAGAAATGAGAGAAGAGCTGAAAGGCTTCACGCATCGGCAGGACTAATAGCCGTCCGCGCAGGAAAGGAGATTTATTATGATACATCCATCTTATGTAGAGTTAATGAAGGTAGTCAACGACGGAGTGGAAATCGGCGAGGAGCCGGTAGTCAACAGCCGTTATTCAATCGTGATCGCGACTGCAAAGCGCGCGCGTCAGATTATCGCAGGAGACGAACCGATGGCGGATAAGGTTACCTGTCCGAAGCCATTGTCGATTGCGGTCGAAGAGCTGTATGAGGGAAAGGTCAAGATCGTCCCGGAAGCAGCAGAGGAAGAGGAATAGGCAGTTTGATATACATGAATCAGGAAAGGATGATAGGTCTATCATCCTTTTTGGCGTTCATTTAGAATGATGGAGACAAGAATGAAGTTATTATTTATTTCCCTGGGTTGTGACAAGAATCTTGTGGACACTGAGTTCATGCTGGGCATGATCCGGGACGCAGGCGGCATCGGCGGCGAACCGATCGTGATGACGGACGATGAGTATGAAGCGGACATCATCATCATCAATACCTGCTGTTTTATTAACGACGCCAAGGAGGAGAGCATCAACACGATCCTTGAGATGGCAGAGCATAAGAAGGACGCCGCGCTAAAGGCGCTGATCGTGACCGGATGTCTTGCACAGCGCTATCAGGATGAGATTCGAAAGGAAATCCCGGAGGTCGATGCGATTCTCGGTACGAACTCCTATGAGGATATTGTCAATGCAATCAAAAAGGCGGTGTCCGGCGAGTTCTACGAGAATTTTAAGACGCTCGAGGGATTGCCGCACATTACGACAAAGCGGAGCGTGACGACGGGAGGACATTTCGCACATCTTAAGATTGCGGAGGGCTGCAACAAGCGCTGTACCTACTGTATCATCCCTTATATCCGGGGCAGTTACCGGAGCGTTCCGATGGAGGAGCTTATCGAACAGGCGAAGGAGCTTGTCGCGGGCGGCGTCAAAGAACTGATTCTTGTCGCACAGGAGACGACGCTTTACGGAATCGACCTTTATGGAGAGAAATCGCTTCACAAGCTTCTTAATGCATTAAGCGAGATCCCGGGGCTTTTCTGGATACGTGTTATGTATTGCTATCCGGAAGAAATTTACGATGAACTGATCGATACCATTGCAACGAATGAGAAGGTCTGTCATTATCTGGATCTGCCGATCCAGCACGCCAGCGATGCAATGTTAAAGCGCATGGGACGGCGCACGGGCAAGGATGATCTCGTTTCCATCATCACAAAACTGCGGGAGCGCATTCCCGATATTGCGCTGCGCACAACGCTGATCTGCGGTTTCCCGGGGGAGACGGAGGAGATGCATGAGGAACTGATGCAGTTTATCAACGACATGGAGTTCGACCGTTTAGGCGCATTTACCTATTCGCCGGAGGAGGGAACGCCCGCGGCGGAGTTTCCCGACCAGCTTTCTGAGGAGGTAAAGAAGGAGTGGCAGGCAGATGTCATGGAGCTTCAGGAGGAAATCATTTCCGATAAGAATGAGGAGATGACAGGCAGAGAGCTTTATGTATTTATCGAGGGCAAGGTGAGCGATGAGAACGCCTATATCGGACGCACCTACCGGGATGCGCCGGATGTGGACGGCTACATTTTTATCAACACAGATGAGGAACTGATGACCGGTGACATTGTACGTACCCGCGTGACCGGGGCGTATGAATATGATCTGATAGGAGAATTGATATGAATTTACCAAACAAATTAACGATTATGCGTGTGATCCTGATTCCGTTTTTTGTATTTTTCCTGCTCGCGCCTTATTTTGAAGGGTATGGAAATTACATTGCGGTAGCCATCTTTATCGTGGCAAGCCTCACGGACCTGCTGGACGGAAAGATTGCGAGAAAGTACAATCTTGTGACGAATTTCGGCAAATTTATGGACCCTCTGGCAGATAAGCTTTTAGTGTGCTCGGCGATGATCTGTCTGATCGAGCTTGACCGTCTGGCGTCATGGATCGTCATTGTGATTATCGCGCGCGAGTTCATCATCAGCGGTTTCCGTCTGGTGGCATCTGACAACGGCGTTGTGATTGCCGCAAGCTACTGGGGCAAGTTCAAGACGACCTTCCAGATGCTCATGGTCATCGTGCTGATTCTTGACATCCCGCATCCTGCATTTGAGATTCTGGGCGTTGTCCTGACGTATGTTGCGCTGATTCTGACAATTGTCTCGCTGATTGATTATATCGCAAAGAATAAGGATGTATTAAAAGAGCAGAAATAAATCGGTAATAGTAACAGCAAAATGAGACAGAGCTGTCTTCGGATGGCAGACGATGGAAAGGAAAATAAATTGTCGGTAAGAAAAAGTTTCGGCATAGAGCCGGTGGAGGAATCCTTAGAATATCTTGTTTATAAGTTGTTGAAGGAACGTCATTATACTTTAACTACCGCAGAATCTGCGACGGGCGGAATGATCGCGTCGACGCTTATCAATGTGCCGGGGATTTCTGAGTTTTTTACGGAAGGCTACGTCACATATTCGGATGCTGCAAAGGTGAAGATGATTCATGTAAATCCGGAGACGATTGAAAAATACGGCGTGGTGAGCAGCGAGACAGCCTGCGATATGGCAAGGTCTGCCGCCGGGACTGCCGGATGCGACGCGGCGCTCTCCGTGACAGGCGTCGCAGGACCGGACGGCGGCACGAAGGAGTGTCCGGTAGGGCTTATGTATATCGGCTGCTATCTGAAGGGAAAGACAGTGACAGAGCGTTATGTGTTCGAGCGAAACAGCCGGAGAGAGCGGCGGGAGGCTGCCACCGAGGCGGCGCTTTGTCTGTTGATCGCAATGCTTAAGGAGGATTCATTATGCGAATCATAGCGGGAACGGCGCGGAGTCTGCCGCTTAAGACGGCGGAAGGGCTGGACACCAGACCGACGACCGACCGGATCAAGGAGACATTATTCAATATCATACAGGATGAGATACCGGGCAGTTATTTCCTTGATCTGTTCGCCGGAAGCGGGCAGATCGGACTTGAGGCGGTAAGCCGCGGCGCGCGTTATGCAGTCTTTGTGGACAGCGGCAAGAAGCCCGTTGCCTGCATTGAGGAGAATATCCGTTTTACGAAGTTCACAAAAGAGACGAAGGTCTATCCGACGGAGGTGCTTAGTGCGCTCCGCGCGATGGAGGGGAAATACCAGTTCGATATTATCTTTATGGACCCTCCCTACAAGAAGGGCATTGAGCAGGAAGTGCTTCGTTATCTGGCATCGTCTTCACTGCTGAAAGAGGATACGCTGATCATCGTGGAAGCGGCGCTCGATACGGATTTTTCGTATCTCTCTGAATTTGGGCTGGAGTTTGTGCGGCTGAAAACCTATAAGACAAACGAACACGCATTTATCCGAAGAAAATAGACGTGGTTCTGAATGAACATTTTTCGGCAGAGCATTTTGCCAAAACAGGAGGAAACCTATGAAACGAGCAATTTACCCGGGAAGCTTTGACCCTCTGACCCTTGGACATGTAGATATCATCGAGCGCGCGTCGAGAATCGTGGACGAGCTGGTGGTCGGCGTGCTCAACAACAGCGCAAAAAATTCGTTGTTTTCTCTGGACGAACGTGTTAGTATGATAAAAGAGATGACGGATTCTATGCCGAACGTCACGGTATCGTCCTTTGACGGCTTGTTAGTTGATTATATGAAGGAAATCGACGCGACGATCATTGTGAGAGGACTCCGGGCTGTGACCGACTTCGAATACGAGCTTCAGATCGCGCAGACGAATCATGTGGAGAATCCCGATGTCGAGACGATTTTTCTGACGACAAGCCTGCAGTATTCTTATTTAAGCTCAACGATTGTCAAGGAATTTGCATCCTACGGCGGCGATCTTACGAAGTTTGTTCCGGCAAGATTCATTGACAGAATATACGAGAAATATCACATCTCAAAATAAGGAGAAGCTTATGGCAAGTAGAATAGAACAGATTATAGAAGAGATTGAGGAGTATATTGACAATTGTAAGCCGCAGACATTTTCTTCTTCTAAGATCATTGTGAACCGGGAAGAGATGGAAGAGCTGTTAAATGAGCTTCGTGTCAAGACTCCGGAGGAAATCAAGCGCTACCAGAAGATTATCAGTAATAAGGAAGCTATTTTAGCTGACGCGCAGGCGAAGGCGGATGCGATTATCGCACAGGCACAGGTCAAGACGGACGAGCTTGTCAGCGAGCATCAGATCATGCAACAGGCATATGCGCAGGCGAATGAGGTCGTCATGATTGCAACGAAGCAGGCGCAGGAGATTCTGGACAACGCGACAAATGACGCCAATAATATCCGCATGGGCGCGATGCAGTACACCGACGATATCCTGCGGAATCTCGAGAATACGATTTCTCATTCCATGGATGCGGCGAAGGCGCGCCACGATGCATATATGAGCTCTTTACAGGGCTTCCTTGACGTGGTGACGACGAACCGTGCAGAACTGAATCCGACAGCCGAGGAACCGGCGCCAAAGAAAGAAGAGCCGAAGGCGGAGGAGCTTCCGAAGATTGAGATCACTTCGGATATGCTGGGCTAGTGTAGTGATACATTTACTTCCAACTAATGAAGTAGGATGAGTTTTGGTCTGCAAGGCAGCACCGTCCGGTCCTGCAGAGGAGACAGTGCATGTCAGAGCGGAAACAGGAGTGTGACGCAGGCTGCAAGAGCCCCGGACACTGCGGTAAGCAGCAGCTTTGCGAGGCAGTACTTTTTCAGTGACAACCCGGTGCCGCAGATCATGGAATTTGTCTGCGCGATACCGGAGAGACCGCCGAATGCGGTAAAAGCCATTGCAAGGATGTATTGCGTCTTCTGGTCTAAGCCGGAGGCAGGGAGCATGCCGATTCCGTTGGTAAGCTCGGTAAATCCGGTGAGCACGAGCCTGGCAATGGGAGGAAGCGGAAGCTTTCCTGTCATCGAGGCGATCATGGAAAACAGCATAATATAGCCACCGAGTCTGGTCAATGTTTCAAAACCATTCATGATACCGGCATCTATGATTTTAAAATTCATTTGAGATCCTGATGCCGGTATTTTTTCTGCCATGGCCGTGCGCGTATTTTTTTCACCGCAGACAAGCAGAAGGAGAAGCGGCGGCACATACAAAATCAGCAGGCTTATGACGGAAAGCTGCGGCAGTTTCAACTGACCGCACAGGATAAAGCTCGTGATAAAGACAGGGCTGATATTGTTGGTGACGACGAAGAGAAGATCCGCTTCCTTTTTTTTTAATCTGTCGCACTTTAACAGTTCCGCGCAGTTCTTGCTTCCCATCGGAAAGCCGAAGAGAAATCCGGTGAGGAGTACGAAAGCGCCGTTGTCGCTGACGGGAAACACCTTCTTTAGGAGCGGCGAAAACAGCCGGTTGATATATTGCAGATAATTGGAATAGATTAAAACATTTGAAAGAATCGCAAAGGGAAGCAGCGTCGGGAGAACCCGCTCATACCACAGAAGTAACCCCTTCGCCGCGGCTTCTACCGCGTCTTTCGGGAAGAACAGTATGTAACCGGTAAAAATCATTAAAGATAAGAATATCATTTTCTTTTTCATACTAAACTATATTATTAACAGGAGGCTTCTATGAGTAAATTGGAGGAATTAAAAGGATTGCAGTTACAGTCGCAGAAGGTATTTGACTATTTTGAGCAGATAGCCGCGATACCGCACGGCTCGAGGAATACGAAGAAAATCAGCGATTACCTTGTAAATTTTGCAAAAGAGCACGACCTTGTCTCTTACCAGGATGAAGCGAACAATGTCATCATCGTACAGGAGGCGACGGCAGGCTATGAGGATGCAGATACGATCATCATTCAGGGGCATATGGACATGGTGTGCGAGAAGGAGAACGGTTGTGACATCGACTTTGAGAAAGACGGCTTAAGGCTCTATGTGGACGGTGATTTTCTGAAAGCGGAGGGAACGACGCTCGGAGGCGATGACGGTATTGCTGTTGCCTATGCGCTTGCTATCATGGGCTCGCCGGAGATTGCGCATCCGCGCCTTGAGGTCGTGATTACGGTTGACGAAGAGATTGGCATGTTAGGCGCTGAGGAAATCGATCTTTCCATGTTAAAGGGGCATAAGCTGCTAAATATCGACTCCGATGTGGAGGGGCATTTCCTGACGAGCTGCGCGGGCGGTATGACGGTCGAGACGGTGATTCCGGTAGAGCATATCACACAGAAAGGGCTTCCGGTAACGCTTACCGTCACAGGTCTGTGCGGCGGTCACTCGGGAAGCGAAATTGACAAGGAGCACGCGAATGCCAACATCGTGATGGGACGCGTGTTAAAATATGTTTCCGACCGCATCGAGCTTGGCGTGACGGCGCTTGCCGGAGGCTTAAAGGACAATGCGATTCCGCGCGAGTGCGTGGCAGAGCTTTTGATACCGGAGGAGAAAAAAGAGGAGTTCCTTTCCTGTACCCGGAAGGTGGAAGCAGAGCTTAAGAAGGAATTTGCGTCGGCGGATGCGGGAATCTGCCTTGTGGTGGAATTTGGCGAAACGAAGCAGACAGAAATTCTTTCCTACAACGCGATGGCACGTGTGATCTTTTATCTGCGCAACGTGCCAAACGGCGTGCAGCATATGAGCCAGGTCATGACCGGACTGGTCGAGACGTCCTTAAATCTCGGTATTCTGGAGTTGAAAGAGGACGGCTTGTATGCCACCTCTTCGGTCAGAAGCAGCGTGTCGACCAGAAAAGAGGACTTACGAGACCGTCTGGAGCATATCGCAGAGTTTTTGGGCGGCGAGATTTCCGTGAGCGGAGACTATCCGGCATGGGAATATAAGGCGGATTCCGAAATCAGAGATACCATCAGCGCCGTATACGAGGAGCTGTTTGGGGAGGAGCCGGTATTCGAGGCGATTCATGCGGGGCTGGAGTGCGGTATTCTCTCCGGCAAGATCAAGGATCTGGACTGCGTTTCCTTCGGACCGAATAATTATGATATTCACACGCCAAAGGAGCGCCTTTCTATTTCCTCTACGGAGAAGGTATGGAAGCTTTTGGTAGAATTTTTAAGAAGAAGTAAATAAAGCAGAGAAATAAAAGGAAGCTATGAATTTAAGACATATCCGTTTGTTACTGTTACTGTTTGCCGCGATATTGTGGAATGTTCTTCTGACCGGATATATCGAGGAGAGGACACTGCAGATAAACTGTTTTTCCTATGAGATTGCTTACCGGAATCTCAGGGATCATCAGGTGGGCGAAGAAGTGTTTGACGCTTTTTATGAGGCGGCGGATGCGGATATGGAGAAGTTCTCGGAGCTGCTTGCGATGTATTTTGCGACCGGGGATACGGTGACGGATGTGGATGTCCTCGAAAGAGACATTGCATTTGTCAAAAAGTATAAACGGGAGGATTTCGATTGTATCAAGGGATATGTCTATGCCGTCTGGAACGACCTTGCGCGGTTCCCGGTAGGAGCGGTGCAGTCGGATGAGGAAGCGACGGTGAATTTCTCGGATAGCTGGATGCAGAGCCGTACCTTCGGCGGCGACAGAGGGCACGAGGGCTGCGATATCATGGCTTCGGTCGATACGCGGGGAATTTATCCTGTCTACAGTGCGACGGACGGCGTCGTCGAGCAGATCGGCTGGCTGCGTCTCGGCGGTTACCGGATCGGAATAAGGAGCGAATCCGGCGCTTATTTTTACTATGCGCATCTCGCGGAATATGCGAAGGAGTTCGAAATCGGCGAGGAGGTTTCTGCAGGAACGTTTCTCGGCTATATGGGCGACACCGGCTACAGCGATGTGCCGGGAACGACGGGAAATTTTCCGGTGCATCTGCATTTCGGCGTCTATTTAAACGACCGCGACGGGAAGGAGTTCTCCGTCAATTCCTACCCGGTGGCACGCTATCTGTGGGAACGGCAAAAGAAGCAATTAGAATAAAGGAGAAGCGTCTATGGCACTTCGGCTGGACAAATATCTGACGGAGCTTGGAATCGGCACAAGAAGCGAGGTCAAAAAACTGATTCGGGCAAAGCAGATTACGGTAAACGGCGAGCCTGCCGTAAAACCTGAGATGAAGGTCAACGAGCAGAGCGATAAGGTATGTCTTCGCGGGGAAGAGCTTACCTACGCGTCATATGAATATTATCTTTTTTATAAGCCTGCGGGCTGTGTTTCTGCGACAGAGGACACAGTGCACCGGACCGTCATGGATTATCTGACGGACACGGTGCGGAGCGATCTTTTCCCGGTCGGAAGACTCGATATCGACACGGAGGGACTGCTTCTTATTACAAACGACGGCGCGCTTGCGCATGAACTGCTTTCCCCGGCGAAGCACGTCGCAAAGACGTATTATGCGAGAGTTGCCGGGAAGGTCACCCAGGAAGATGTCAACCTTTTTGAAAAAGGGGTTGATATCGGAGAGGACAAGCTCACAAAGCCCGCAAAGCTTGTGATTTTGTCAAATGACACGCCTTATGCGGACGCAGGAAAAAGTTTGCCGGAGAACGGAGAGTGCAGGAAAATTCTGCCCGGGGAAATACCGGAGGATGGGATTCTCTCGGAAATCGAGCTGACGATCACCGAGGGAAAGTTTCATCAGGTCAAGCGGATGTTTGAGGCGGTCGGAAAGAAGGTCGTCTATTTAAAACGTCTTTCGATGGGACCTCTCGTATTGCCGGAGGAACTTGCGCCGGGAGAGTACCGCCCGCTCAACGAGCAGGAGCTTGCCGCGCTAAAATCGAGACAATAAGATGCAGATGAGATAATAAACTGCAGATGAGACAATAAGATGCAGATGAGATAAAATGAAAGAAGATTCAGGAGTAAGCAATGAGCAACGGTTTTTTGCCAATCAGCAGATTGGATATGGAAGAGCAGGGAATAAAGCAACTGGATTTTGTCTATGTGATCGGAGATGCCTATGTGGATCATCCCTCGTTCGGACATGCCATTATCTCGAGGATTTTGGAGGCGCACGGCTATAAGGTCGGTATCATTTCACAGCCTGATTGGAAGGATAAGGATTCTGTCAGTATTCTGGGCGAGCCGCGTCTCGGTTTTCTTGTGTCCGCGGGAAATATGGACTCGATGGTAAATCATTATTCCGTGTCTAAAAAGCGAAGGGCGGCGGATGCATTTACCCCGGGCGGGGAGATGGGAAAACGACCGGATTATGCGACGATTGTCTACTGCAATCTGATTCGTCAGACCTACAAACATACGCCAATTATCATTGGCGGAATCGAGGCGAGCCTGCGCAGATTGGCGCACTACGATTACTGGTCGAATAAGCTGAAACGTTCGATTCTTCTGGATTCCGGCGCGGATCTGATTTCCTACGGAATGGGTGAGAGGAGCATCGTAGAGATTGCGGATGCCTTAGACAGCGGACTTGCTGTGTCGGATATTACATTTGTCAATGGAACGGTCTATAAGACCAGAAAACGCGAGGATATCTACGATGCAATCGAACTTCCACATTATGAGGAACTGCTTGCAGATAAGGCGGTCTATGCGAAAAGCTTTTATACACAGTACTGCAACACCGATCCTTTTGTTGCAAAGCGCCTGTTTGAGACATATGACAACAAAATGTTCGTCGTGCAGAATCCTCCGGCGAAGCCGCTTTCACAGAGCGAGATGGATCAGGTCTATGCGCTGCCGTATCAGCGCACCTATCATCCGAGCTACGAGGAGAAAGGTGGCGTCCCCGCCATTGAAGAGGTTCGTTTTTCGCTTGTCAGCAACCGCGGATGTTACGGAGGATGCAGTTTTTGCGCACTCACCTTTCATCAGGGGCGCATCATTCAGACGCGGAGCCACGAATCGATTCTTGCGGAGGCAGAGAAGATGGTCTGGGAGCCGGATTTTAAGGGGTATATTCATGATGTGGGCGGTCCGACCGCGAATTTCAGAGCGCCTGCGTGCGACAAGCAGATGACGAAGGGTGTCTGTCCCAACAGGCAGTGCCTCTTCCCGACGCCGTGCAAGAACCTTAAGGTAGATCATTCGGATTACCTGAAGCTGCTGCGAAAACTGCGTGAACTGCCGAACGTTAAGAAGGTATTTATCCGTTCGGGAATCCGTTTTGATTATCTGATTTATGATGAGGACAGGACATTTCTCAGGGAGCTGTGCGAACATCATGTCAGCGGACAACTCAAGGTGGCGCCGGAGCACATTTCAAACGCTGTCTTAGAGAAGATGGGAAAGCCCGGTGTCGAGGTCTATAAAAGGTTCGTTGCGGCATATCAGGACATGAATAAGAAGCTTGACAAGAAGCAGTATCTCGTGCCTTATCTGATGTCCTCGCATCCGGGCTCTACCTTAAAGGAGGCTGTGGAGCTGGCGGAGTTTCTGCGCGATCTTGGCTATATGCCGGAGCAGGTGCAGGATTTTTACCCGACGCCGTCTACGATATCCACCTGTATGTACTACACGGGGCTTGATCCCCGCACCATGCAGCCGGTCTATGTGGCGGTCAATCCGCATGAAAAGGCAATGCAGCGCGCCTTAATCCAGTACCGCAACCCGAAGAATTACGATCTGGTCGTGGAAGCGCTGAAAGAGGCGGGGCGGACGGACCTGATCGGCTTTGATAAGAAATGTCTGGTGCGCCCGCGTAACATCGGTTACGGCAGGCAGGGCGCGGGCGGCAAAAATGCATCTGCAAAAGGCACAGGCAGAGCCGCGGGCGGACAGAAGAATGCACCGCAGAGACACGGAAATACGTCAGGACCGGGTAAAAACAATGCACAGGGACGCGGCGGAAACGGACGCGCTGTACAGGAGCATGGCGGAAATCATAGTGCAGGTACGAAAAAGAAAACCATCCGCAATGTGCATCGCAAAAAGACCGGAAAGTAAAGGAGGCGGATATGCGGGAATTTCGCATTCAGGACAATGAGGCGGGACAGCGCTTTGACAAATATTTAAAGAAGCTTCTTTCCGAAGCGCCGGGCAGTTTTGTATACAAGATGCTGCGCAAGAAGAACATTACCTTAAACGGAAAGAAAGCGGACGGAACAGAGAAGCTTGCGGGCGGGGATCTGGTCAGGCTGTTTCTCGCGGATGACACCTTTGAGAAATTTTCGGGAAGGGATAAAGTTTCTGCGCGTTATGAGAGCCTTAAGAGCCTGGGAGAACCGGAAGGTACTGGAAGCTCTCCGAAGGAATTTCCGGGCGATCCGGAAGCTTCCTATAGTGCCTCGAAATGTACATTAAGCGGTTCAGAAGATACATTAAATGCTTCGAAGAACGCATTAAGATGTTCAGAAGGTACATTAAGTTCATCAAAGAGCACATTAAGGGAATCGAAAGCTGCATCAACAAAGAAGAATCCACGCACCATGCATGGTACATACGAGAGCGTCCTTCCGGTACTTTATGAGGATAACGACATCCTTATTGTAAACAAACCTTCGGGAATGCTTTCACAGAAGGCAAAGCCGACGGATCTTTCTGCGAACGAATACATCCTGCATTATCTGATTGAAAAGGGGGAACTGACCGAGGAGACGATGCAGACTTTTATGCCGTCTATTTGCAACCGGCTCGACCGCAATACCTCAGGGATTCTGATTGCAGGAAAGACCTTAAAGGGGCTTCAGGAGACGGCGGACGCTTTAAAGGAGCGCACGGTTTTAAAGTATTACCGCTGTATCGTAAAGGGTGAACTGAACGAAAAGGCTTATATCAGGGGATGGCTCACAAAAGAGGAAAGGACGAATAAGGTGACGGTCTCTAAGGCAGCGCCGCAGGGAAAGGATGCACAGCCGATCGAGACGGAGTATCGTCCGGTTCATGTGAAAAACGGCTATACAGAGCTGGAAGTGCATCTGATCACCGGACGTTCCCATCAGATTCGCGCGCATCTTTCTTCTATCGGTCATCCGATTATCGGTGATCCCAAGTACGGAGATCAGAAGGTGAATGCATATTTTCGAAGGGAATGTAAGATTACGTCTCAGATGCTTCATGCATACCGGATTGTGCTTGCCGGTCAAAGAGAGATTGTTGCGCCCTGCGGAGAAGAATTTGTGCGGGTGCGAAAGATGCTTGGATTCTGATACTTTTCAGGGAAAGTAACGATGTTGTATAGACATAATTCTTATTATGCCTATATAGCATACCTCACATTCCGAATGGAGAATGGCTGCGGCGTTTCAGTCGCAAAATCCGGCATTTCTAGCGAGCCGTTTCACGCATCCTGTGATATTTCATGTCTTTCCAATGGTGAACACTTCCGCCTGGATGTGTTCGTGGACGATAAGACAATATTTAAGCACTTTCATGCGCCGCTTGGCGGGCTTTCGCGCAAAACATAACCGCGTCATCCGATGTTTGAGACATCATCTGCCACTCATTTTAATCGCAGATGGTGTCGAGTTTCGGATGACGCGGTTTTATCGTGATTTTGTAAGGAAGCCCCGCCTAGCGGCGCTAGGAAGTGCGCTCTATTGTCTTTCGCCCATCGAAACACATCGGCGGACTGTTCACGCAGTGCAAAGACACGAAATCCGATGCGTGAAATCCGGCTCGAAGAAATGACAGGATTTTGACTCCAATGAAAACGCCACATTCCATTCTCATTCTGGAATGTGGCATATGTTATGCGCATAATAAGAATTATGCACTAAGAAAACATAAAAGCCCATGGAGAGAATCAAAACCAATCTGCATCAGAGCTTTCCGGTGCTCGCATTGATATGACGCTTGATTGCGTCGAAGCTCTCCGTACTCACGTCATGTTCAATCTTGCAGGCGTCCTCAGCAGCGATTTTGGGATCGACGCCGAGCATCGTAAGCCAGTTTGAGAGAATGGTATGGCGCTCATAAATCTTTTCTGCAACGGCAAGCCCGGCGTCGGTAAGGTGGATATATCCCTCGGGGCTGACTGTGATATAGCCGTTTTCGCGCAGATTCTTCATTGCGACACTCACGCTTGGCTTTTTGAAATTCATTTCATTGGCAATATCGACGGAACGAACATTTCCTAATCTATGATTCAGGACCAGAATCGTTTCCAGGTAATTCTCGTTTGACTCATTCATAACCATCTGGTATACCTCCATTTGCAATACTTACTGTGACGGATAAAATTCACAGAAATTTCCTTCTCATAGTAAAAAGTATACCATAACGGGCGGTTTTTGACAAAGGGAATATTTTTATTGTCTGTGCAGGAAGAATACTATATAATAGAAACGAAATTTGAAAAACGCAAGATATAGGAGGATGTTATGAACAGATGTAAGAAATGCGGCGCAGAGCTGGCGGAGGACGCGAAGTTCTGCAGTGTCTGCGGTACTGCGGCAGAGCAGGAAAAGAGCGCAGGCGCACAGGAAAGCGCTAATGGAGCAGAGCCAGAAGCACAGGTGTTCGGAGCGGGCACGCAGAATGAAGCAGCGGCGACGGAAGCACAGGTGTTCGGAGCGGGCGCGCAGAATGAAGCAGCGGCGACGGAAGCACAGCAGTTTGGGGCAGGCACACAGGCGAATGGAAGTCAGCAGTTTGGAGCAGGCGCACAGACGAACGGAAGTCAGCAGTTTGGAGCAGGCGCACAGATGAACGGAAATCAGCAGTTCGGAAACGGCGCACAGACGAACGGAAGTCAGCAGTTCGGAGCAGGTGCGCAGATGAACGGAAATCAGCAGTTCGGAAACAGCGCGCAGGCGAACGGAAGTCAGCAGTTCGGAGCAGGCGCACAGTTCCAGCAGGCAGCGCCGAAGGAAACCGCAGCAGCGTATTACGCAAAGCAGCCGTATATGCCGCCGGCTGATGACGCACAGGCGAACAAGGGTGTGGCTGTCTGCGGATATTTTGGTCTGCTTTGGATCGTTCCGCTTGTTACAACGGCGAAGCATTCCCCATTTGCGAAGTTCCATGCAAATCAGGCGCTTATGGTATTCCTCACCTCGATCGCGACATGGGTTGCGGTGTGGCTTCTGAAACTGATTCTTTTCGCGCTTTTCTCATGGAGAGTATATGCTCTGACAAGATTTCTTTCTTTTGCGGCGGGTGTATTCACTCTGATTCTTAGTGTTGTAGGCATTGTATATGCGGCGCAGGGCAAGATGAAAGAACTTCCGGTCATCGGACAGTTCCATCTTATTAAATAAGAGATACATACGGAAATCACAAAGCGGCTGCCGCATTAACGCATAGCAGAAGAGGTGTTAATGTGACAGCCCCTTTCAGGGTTAAAACAGCAGATATGCAGTAAAATATACGGAGGAACTATGGCGACCTGGAATTCAAGAGGTTTGCGCGGCTCCACGCTGGAGGAATTTATCAACCGCACAAACGAAAAATATCTGGAAAGCGGGCTGGCGCTCATACAAAAGATACCGACGCCGATTACGCCGATCAATATTGATAAGGAGACCAGACATATTACACTGGCATATTTCGACCAGAAGAGTACGGTTGACTATATAGGTGCGGTGCAGGGGATTCCGGTGTGCTTTGACGCCAAAGAGTGCAATACGGATACGTTCCCCCTTCAGAATATCCATGAGCATCAGGTAACGTTCATGGAGAATTTCGAACAGCAGGGCGGAATCGCCTTTTTCCTGTTAAGCTTTACGAAGCGGGACGAATTTTATTATCTGCGCCTCAGAAAACTGCTTGAGTTCTGGAAACGCGCTGCGGACGGAGGAAGAAAGAGCTTTCGTTACGAGGAACTCGAACCGGAATTTTTCCTGCCGAAGGGCAGAGGCGTGCTGGTGCCGTATCTGGATGCGCTCCAGAAAGATTTGCTTACGAGGGATTGACAATTCATGGGATTTCCCATATAATATACAAAGTTTCATTTGCTATCATGCTACCGAATTATCACACTGACGCGTTAAAGTGCCGGGCGAACGGCAACGCAGAAATAATCCATATTGCAGAAGCAGTCTGCCGGAAAGCTGCATAGCCGCCGGATGTCAGATAAAGCAGATGAAATATGACAGATACCGGATGGGAGAAGGTTTATGAAAAGACAATTATTACATACACCAGAGGGCGTGCGGGATATTTATAATGAAGAGTACGAGAAGAAGCTGATTTTGCAGGATAATTTACACCAGATGCTGCGTCAGTATGGGTATCATCCGATTCAGACGCCGACCTTTGAGTTTTTTGATATTTTTGGGCGTGAAATCGGAACGACCCCGTCGAAGGATTTGTATAAGTTCTTTGACAGGGAGGGCAACACATTGGTGCTCAGACCGGATATCACACCGTCGATTGCCCGCTGTGCGGCGAAGTATTTCGGCGAGGAGGATATGCCGATCCGTCTGTGCTATATGGGAAATACGTTTATCAATAACAACAGCTATCAGGGACGCTTAAAGGAGAGTACCCAGCTTGGTGCAGAGCTTCTGGGAGATCCTTCCGTGGATGCGGACGCAGAGATTCTTTCCATGGTCGTAGCGTGCCTTAAGACTGCGGGACTCCGCGATTTCCAGATCAGTGTCGGTCATGCGGACTTCTTCGGCGGACTGATGGAGGCGGCAGGACTTTTAGAGGAACAGGAGGAGGAGCTCCGCGCGCTCATTTCCAATAAGAATTTCTTCGGCGTGGAGGAGTTCGTTGAGACTTTAAGCCTCGACGCGGACTTAAAGAAGCTTTTTGGAATGTTGGGGAATCTCTATACTGGCTCGGATGAACTGCTTGAGGCAAAGAAATGCGCGAGCGCGTATCCGCGCATTCTTGCGGCAATCGAGGAACTTGAAGAACTTCGGGCGATACTTGAAGTCTATGAGGTATCGCGTTATATCTCCTTTGAGCTTGGAACGATCAGCAATTACCAGTATTATACCGGCATTATCTTTGCGGGATATACCTTCGGAAGCGGAGAACCGATCGTAAAGGGCGGACGTTATGACAAGCTGCTCACCTATTTCGGAAAAGATTCGGCTTCCATCGGTTTCGCGTTTGTGATCGACCAGCTCATGGCAGCGCTGCAGCGGCAGAAGGTTGACATACCGGTCGAACACCAGACGAAGCTTATCGTCTATCATCCGGAAAGCCGCTTGGAGGCGATTTCACATGCGAAAGAGCTGCGGGGAATGGGCGGCTGCGTGGAGCTTGTACTGTGGGATAGCGCAAAGTCCAAAGAGGACTATATCGCTTATGCAAAAAGGAATCAGATTACGGAAGTGCGTTTTCTGTAGGAAAGGAATAGATTCATGGAAGATATGAGATACCTCACCTTTGCGCTCGGCAAGGGAAGACTTGCAAAAAAGACATTGGAAATGTTCGAGAAAATCGGCATCACCTGCGAGGAGATGAAGGATAAAGATACGAGAAAGCTGATCTTCGTCAATGAGGAGTTAAAGCTTCGTTTTTTCCTCTCGAAGGGACCGGACGTACCTACTTATGTGGAATACGGCGCGGCGGATATCGGAATCGTCGGCAAGGACACGATTCTTGAGGAAGGACGCAATATTTATGAGGTCCTCGACTTAGGGTTTGGAAAATGCAGGATGTGTATCTGCGGTCCGAAGAGTGCCGGGGAGCTCTTGCAGCATCACGAGCTGATTCGCGTGGCGACGAAATACCCGCATATCGCGAAGGACTATTTCTATAATAAGAAGCATCAGACCGTAGAAATCATCAAGCTGAACGGTTCGATTGAGCTTGCGCCGATTGTAGGGCTGTCCGAGGTTATCTGCGACATTGTGGAGACAGGTTCTACCTTAAAGGAAAACGGTCTGGTCGTCTTAGAGGAGGTGTGCCCGCTTTCCGCGCGCATGGTCGTCAATCAGGTGAGCATGAAGATGGAAAATGAGCGGATCACGAAGCTGATCTCCGACTTGAAAACAGTCTTAAATGAGCAGTCATAGGGAGCAGAAGCCTGCCTGCGCAGGGCAGAAAGGAAGGATACGGATATGAGAATCTTAAAGCTGACAAAAGATACGCAGACGAATATATTGGAAAGTCTCTTAAAGAGAAGCCCGAACTCTTACGGGGAGTATGAGGGACGTGTGAACGCGATCATAGAGGATGTGCGCGCGAACCGCGACGCGGCGATTTTTTCTTATACGAAGCAGTTCGACAAAGCGGATATTAACGCGGACAATATCCGTGTGACGGAGGAAGAGATTAAGGAGGCGTACGAACTGGTCGATCCAAAACTTTTGGAGGTCATCCGCAAGGCGCTTGTCAATATCCGCGATTATCACGCGAAGCAGCGCCAGTTCTCCTGGTTCGACTCGGAGGAATCCGGCATCATCTTAGGGCAGAAGGTGACGGCGCTTGCAAACGTCGGCGTCTACGTGCCGGGCGGCAAGGCGGTTTATCCGTCTTCGGTATTGATGAACGTGATTCCGGCAAAGGTGGCGGGCGTGAAGAATATCGTCATGACGACGCCGCCGGGAGCGGACGGCAAGGTATATCCATCTACGCTTGTCGCGGCAAACGAGGCAGGCGTTGACGCCATCTATAAGGTGGGCGGCGCGCAGGCGATTGCGGCGCTCGCGTTTGGAACGGAGAGCATCCCGAAGGTCGATAAGATCGTAGGACCGGGCAACATCTACGTTGCACTTGCGAAAAAGGCGGTATTCGGCTATGTCAGCATAGATTCCATTGCCGGACCGAGCGAGATTTTAGTCCTTGCGGATGAGACGGCAAATCCGCGCTTTGTGGCGGCGGACTTACTGTCGCAGGCGGAGCATGACGAGATGGCGTCCGCAATCATGATTACGACAAGCCAGACGCTTGCCGAGCAGACTGCGGCAGAGATTGACAAGTTCGTCGCAGAGCTTTCCAGAAAGGAAATCATCACGAAGTCTCTGGAGAACTACGGCTATATCCTTGTGGCTGACACGATGGAAGATGCGATTGAGACGGTAAATGAAATCGCCTCCGAGCACTTGGAGCTTGTGACGAAGAATCCGTTTGAGACGATGACGAAGATCCGCAATGCGGGAGCGATTTTTATCGGGGAGTACTCCTCCGAACCGCTCGGGGATTATTTCGCAGGACCGAACCACGTGCTTCCGACCAACGGCACGGCGAAGTTCTTTTCCCCGCTTAGCGTGGACGATTTCATCAAGAAGTCGAGCATCATTTCCTACTCGAAGGAAGCGCTGGAAGCGGTATATCAGGACATTGCGCAGTTCGCAGAGTGCGAGAAGCTGACGGCGCATGCCAATTCCGTGCGCGTGCGTTTTGAGGAAAAATAAAGACGGAGCGCAAAAGTAATTTCTTTTTTGCGCGATTCGTAATATAATAGAATCTGGAAGTTTCGGAATACGGGAGAATGGACAGGAGGAACAGGTTTTTATGAGCAGAACGGCTGACTATGTACGAAAGACCAAAGAGACGGATATTACCTTAAGCCTTGATCTTGACGGAAACGGCGTCAGTGATGTGAATACGGGAATTGGATTCTTCGACCACATGCTGGAGGGATTCGCGAGACATGGTTTCTTTGATCTTGCGGTAAGTGCCGAGGGAGATCTTGCAGTGGACTGCCATCACACCATCGAGGACACGGGCATCGTGCTCGGAAATGCGATTAAGAAGGCGGTCGGTGACAAGAAGGGCATTAGACGTTACGGAAGCTGTATTCTGCCGATGGACGAGACGTTAGTCCTTTGTGCCGTCGATTTGTCCGGCCGTCCGTATCTCTCGTTTGACGCGGCTTTCACGGTGGAGAAGGTCGGTTATATGGACACGGAGATGGTGAAGGAATTTTTCTACGCCATATCCTACACAGCGGGAATGAATCTGCACATCAAGGTGCTGACCCCGGGCAACAATCATCACATGATTGAGGCGATGTTCAAGGCGTTTGCGAGGGCATTGGATGAGGCGACCTCATTTGATCCGCGGAGTACGGATATCTTATCCACCAAAGGCAGTTTATAGAGAAAGGTATGAATCAGGGTTATGGAGCAGAAGAATATCGTTGCGACGATTTATCTAAAAAACGGGCAGGCAGTAAAAGCGATCGACGATCCGACGCCGATGCCGGACGTCATTGAGCTTGCACGCCTTTATAATGACAACGGTGTTGACAAGATTATCGTGTTCGATCTCTCGGATGACGACGAGGAGCATGAGAAGAATATTCACACGATCAAGGACATTAACCGCAATGTCGAGATTAAGGTGTGTGCGGGCGGCAACATCAACCGTATGGAGGACATTAAGAAGTTCATCTACGCAGGCTGTCTTCAGGTCATCGTAAACGGTGCGAAGCCGGGCAGCATGGAGCTGGCGGAAGAGGCGAGCAAGCGTTTCGGCAAGGAGCGTATTCTGGTATCGGTCGAGAACGTGGACTTTGTGTTCAAGCATCAGAAGGAGATGAATGAGTATTTTCACGAGCTTCTGGTTTTAAACACGAAGGTGCTCGAGGCAATTGAGAACCTCACGGATGTGCCGTACGTCGTATATTTTGACCAGTGTGATTATGAGAAGATCATCGAGGTATTAAAGCGCAAGAATACAAGAGGGATTGCGGGCTGCTTTATCAACGATCCGAACACGGACGTTATGGAAATCAAGTCCCAGCTTTCCTCGGGCGGCATCAAGATGGATAATTTCGAGCCTGCCTTAAAGTGGGAGGAGCTTAAGAAAAATTCCGACGGTCTTGTTCCGGTCATCGTACAGGATTACCGGACGGATGAAGTGCTGATGCTTGCCTACATGAATGAGGAAGCATTCTATACCACGATCAATATCGGCAAGATGACTTATTACAGCAGAAGCCGTCACGAGCTTTGGACGAAGGGAATGACCTCCGGGCATATCCAGTTCGTGAAGTCGCTGACTGCTGACTGTGATTATGATACGATTTTAGCAAAGGTTTCACAGGTCGGCGTTGCCTGTCACACCGGAAATCCGACCTGCTTCTTCCATGAGATCGTGAAGAAGGAGTACATCGAGAAGAATCCGCTGAAGGTCATGGAGGACGTCTACAGTATTATCCTCGACCGCAAGGCGCATCCGAAGGAAGGTTCTTACACGAATTATCTGTTTGATAAGGGCATCGACAAGATTTTAAAGAAGGTCGGCGAGGAGGCAACCGAGATCGTGATTGCAGCCAAGAATCCCGATCCTGAGGAAATCAAATACGAGATTTCGGATTTCCTCTATCACATGATGGTGCTTATGGCTGAAAAAGGAGTTACATGGGAGGACATCACACAGGAACTGTCGCAGCGGTAAAGCCGAGGCGATGGGCTTATATTGATTATCTGCGCGTTATTGCTACGGTGTTTGTCATTTTCGGACACACCGTAGCGGTCGCGAGAACTTATGCAGCGCCCGGAACGCTGCTTTTTCAGGTATTGGAGATTTTTAATTTCATATTTTCCTCCTGTAATCTGATGTTTGTCATGATCAGCGGAGCGCTGCTTCTGCCGGTTCGCGGGGAACGCTGCAGGGATTTTTTTGCGCGCCGTTTTTCCAGGGTGCTCATCCCGATGCTGGTCTACTATATTCTGTACGTATGCGCGAAGGAAGGAATCGGGCAGATGCATCCGTCCCAGTGGGGACTTATGCTAAAACGCATCCTTACCGGACCGCCGGAGGAGGCGCCGCATTTCTGGCTGGTGTATGTGATCATCTGGCTTTATGTGCTGACGCCGTTTCTGCGGTATCTGGTGCAGAATATTCCGGATGAGGTCATGGACGGCGTGATGATCGTCATTTTTCTTGTAAATGCGCTTAGCACTTACACGCCGTTATTTGGTATCGACCTGCATTTGTCGGGAATTGTAGATTCCTTTGCGGGCGTTTTTCTGCTTGGGTATTATCTCGCAGAGAAAAGCAGCAGACGGGTGGAAAACGTATTTCTTGCGGGCGGTATCATATCCTTTTTTATTACCTGCTATATCATAACAAATCTTGGGTGGTACGATGCGTACATCTATAACAACGCGCCTACGATGATGCTGTTTGCGGCGGCACAGTTCGTGCTGGTGAAGCGGATCGCGGCGGGAGGCGAAAGAACGCCTGCATTTGTACGCATGATCGGAAAATACAGCTATTCCATTCTGTTGATCCACTGGGGCGTGCTGCATTTCGGCGTCAAGCAGGTGCTCCACGTGGACGTGATGATGGGCGGCGTCTGGGGCGGCTGCATTCTGATGGCGGTGCTGACCTTTATCGGCTCCTTTGCGGGGGCGGTGATTCTGGACTACACGCTGATTCTATGGGTGAGAAAGGGCTTAGGCGCGCTTGGAAGCCTCATTTGTGCCGTAAAGAAGAAAATACTTCGTGTGTAGGAGATACATGTTTCTTAAGTCTTTTTCATATAGTAGAAGAGAAGAACGGACATAAGGCGGAAGACAGGGTGGTTATGACGGATTACGCGAAGGAGCGCAGAGCGTATGTCTCGCAGGTGCGCAGTTCCTTTGAGCAGGATATGGATGATATGCAGGCACGGATGCGTGGACGTGTCCGGGGACTGGAACAGGAGCAGGAACAGCGCGGCAGGGACAGCCTTTGGATGCGTGTCCGGTTTGGCACGGCTGTTTTCCTGTTCCTGCTTTTTTTCTTTTGGCAGGACAGCGGGAAGGAATTGTGCGGTGTGACGCCTGCGAAAATGATTGACATGATTGAGGATAATCGGTATGATACAATCTTGCAGGAGTATGATATCGTGCTGAAGGATGCGATACATACGGATATCGAGTGAAAGGATACGGGAATGACAAAATTAGCTTTATCCGATGAGATACTGATGAAAATTGATAAGCCGGCGCGCTACATCGGAAATGAACTCAACAGCGTAAAGAAGAACAAGGACGAGGTGGCGGTTCGTTTTGTGATGTGCTTTCCGGATGTATATGAGATCGGCATGTCGCATCTGGGCATCCAGATTTTATACGATATGTTCAATAAGCGTGAGGATGTATGGTGCGAGCGGGTCTACTCGCCGTGGCCGGATCTCCACGCAATCATGAAAGAACAGAAGATTCCGCTGTTTGCGCTGGAATCACAGGAGCCGGTAAAGAATATGGATTTCCTCGGTATTACCATCCAGTACGAGATGTGTTATACCAATATTCTGCAGATTCTGGATTTAAGCCAGATCCCTTTGCTTGCGTCAGAACGCGACGAGAGCGTACCGATCGTTATCGGCGGAGGTCCCTGTGCTTACAACCCGGAGCCGATTGCAGACTTTTTTGATATTTTTTATCTGGGCGAGGGCGAGATACAGTATGACGCGCTGCTTAATTTGTATAAGAAAATGCGGGCAGAGGGAAAGAGCCGGGCGGAATTTCTGCACGAGGCGGCGAAGATTCCGGGCATGTACGTGCCCTCTCTCTATGAGGTCACTTATAAGGAAGACGGCACGATCGGGCGGTTTGCGCCGATTGCAGAGGATATTCCGGCGACTGTCACCAAACAGCTTGTGCTGGATATGACGGAAGCAGTCTACCCCGAGAAGCCGGTTGTCCCGTTCATCAAGGCGACGCAGGATCGTGTTGTCTTAGAGATTCAGCGCGGCTGTATCCGCGGCTGCCGTTTCTGTCAGGCGGGCATGGTCTACCGCCCGGTGCGCGAGAAGAACGTGGAGCGCCTAAAATCGCTTGCAGTTCAGATGTTAAAGTCAACCGGACATGAAGAGATTTCCCTCAGCTCCTTAAGCTCTTCGGATTACAGTCAGTTGGAAGAGCTTGTGGAATTTCTGATCGAAGAATGTAAGGAAAAGAGAGTCAATATTTCGCTGCCGTCGCTTCGCATCGACGCGTTTTCTCTCGACGTCATGAGCAAGGTGCAGGATATCAAAAAGAGCAGCTTAACGTTCGCGCCGGAGGCGGGCTCGCAGAGACTTCGCGACGTCATCAATAAGGGACTGACCGAGGAGGTCATTTTAAACGGCGCGCAGATGGCGTTTGAGGGCGGCTGGAACAAGGTAAAATTCTACTTTATGCTCGGGCTTCCGACCGAGACAGAGGCGGATATGCGCGCGATTGCGGAGCTTGCAAACGAGACGGCAGCGCGCTACTATGACACAGTTCCCAAGGAGAAGCGGAACGGAAAGTGTCAGATCACGATCAGCACCTCGTTTTTCGTGCCAAAACCGTTTACGCCGTTCCAGTGGGCGAGAATGTACCCGCCGGAGGATTATATCGGACGTGCGAAGGTCGTAAACGATACCGTGAAGGAGCAGTTAAACCGCAAGAGCATCAAGTACAACTGGCATGAGGCGGACGTGACGGTGCTCGAGGGCGTGCTGGCGCGCGGTGACCGGAAAGTGGGACAGGCAATCTTAAAGGTCTACGAGAAGGGCGGCATCTTTGACGCGTGGTCGGAGTTCTTCGATTACCAGAGATGGCTCGACGCGTTTGCGGAGTGCGGCATCGATCCGGATTTCTATACGATGCGGGAGCGTTCTTTGGATGAGATTTTCCCGTGGGATTTCATTGACACGGGTGTGACAAAGGAATTTTTAAAGCGCGAGTGGAACAACGCCATGGCACAGTCGGTGACGCCGAACTGCAGAATGCGTTGTTCCGGCTGCGGAGTGCGCAAGTTCGGAGGAGGTGTCTGCTATGAAAATTAGAATCCGTTTTCGAAAATACGGTGTGATGAAGTTCATCGGACATCTCGATATCATGCGCTATTTTCAAAAGGCGATGCGCAGGGCGGAAATCGATATCTGTTATTCGGAGGGCTTCTCCCCGCACCAGATCATGTCGTTTGCGGCGCCGCTCGGCGTCGGCATCACGAGCGACGGCGAATATTTAGACATTGAGGTGCATGAGACGCGTTCCTCGAAAGAATCGCTTCGTGCGTTGAATGAGACGATGGTAGAGGGCGTGGAATGCACGGAGTATGTGAAGCTTGCGGACAATGCGAAGACGGCGATGTCGATCGTGGCGGCGGCTGATTATGACCTTTACTTTAAGGAAGGGTACGAGCCGCCTGTAACGCTGGAAGCATTCCGGCAGGGACTTCTTGACTTTTTCGTGACTCCCAAGGAGGTGCTTATCACAAAGCAGACGAAAAAGAGCGAGAAGGTCATGGACTTAAAGAAGCTCGTGTATGAATTTCGTGTGGAGGAGCGAAGGAGGGAAGACGGTGTGTGCGTTCCTTCCTTCTACCTCATGGTGTCTACGGGAAGTACGGACAATGTAAAGCCTGAGATGGTCGTAGAGGCGCTGTTTGGCGCGATGGGACTGTCCTATGAGCCAAATGCCATTCAGATTCACAGAAGGGATGTGTACGCGGCGGCAGCGGACGGCAGCTATGTTTCCCTCGGAAGCATGGGAATACAGATTGACTGACGTATGAGTAGAGGTGTTCGTGGATGAATCGTTATATTATCACCAGAGAGACGATCAAAGGGCAGGAATATGTTATTTCTGCCCTTTATGATGAAAAAAAACGGATGCTCGAGGTGCTGCCGGAGCCCGTTGGCGGAGCCTCACTGCTTGGAAATATTTATATCGGAAAAGTAGAGAATATCGTGAAAAACTTAAACGCAGCGTTTGTGAAGATTACACCCGATCAGCGCTGTTATCTTCCGCTCGAGGAGCTGAAGCATCCCGTCTTTACGAAGAAGGTTTCAGCGAAAAAGGAACTTGTGCAGGGGGATGAGCTTCTGGTTCAGGTGGAACGTGAAGCGTTAAAGACGAAGGAGCCTGCCGTCACAGCGAACTTAAGCCTGACGGGCAAATATGTCGTCTTAACGACCGGAAATCACAGGATCGGCGTCTCCTCGAAGCTGCCGAAGGAGAAGCGGGAGCATTTTAAAGAGCTGCTTTCGGCGGAGGCGCGCGATTACGGAATCATCGTCCGCACCAATGCGGCAAATGTAACGGAAGAAGAGGTCCTTAAAGAACTTGAGGAACTTGAAGCGCGTTATCAGAGCCTCGTGGAATCTGCGCAGTTTAAGACCTGTTACAGCCTCTTGTATCAGGAGCCGCCGGAGTGCCTTAAGCACTTAAGGGATCTGCGGGAAGATATGTTAGAGGAGATCGTGACCGATGATCCCGCCCTTTTTGAAGAGGTCTGTGCGGAATATGGAATCGGCAGGGATGCGCTTATGACAAAGGGAAGCGTACCTGTTCCGGTATCGGAGGTCGTGCCGAAGGAGGGCGTTCGCATCCGGCATCACGATGATCCCGGAATCACGCTCTCTGCGCTCTATGGTGTAAGTGCGCAGCTAAAGGACGCCATAAGCGAGCGTGTGTGGCTGAAATCGGGCGCATATCTTATCATCCAGCCGACGGAGGCAATGACCGTCATCGACGTGAATACGGGCAAAAATATGGCGAAAAAAGAGGTGCAGGAGAATTTCCTTCGGGTCAACAAGGAAGCTGCGGAGGAAATCGCAAGACAGCTTCGGCTTCGCAACTTATCCGGCATCATTGTCGTAGATTTTATGAATTTAAAGTCGGAGGAAGCGAAGGCGGAACTGTTGTCGCACTTTCGCGCGGCATTAAGAAACGACCCCGTTCCCACGCAGCTTGTCGATATGACAAAGCTCGGGCTGGTCGAGGTGACGCGCAAGAAGGTTAAGAAATCGCTGCGGGAAGTGATTGGCTAAGTGGGCAAAGGGCGTATTTTAAGGCTTAAGGTGAAGCTTTGAGTGGAAGGGCGATTTCCACTCTGATTTTTGCTGCATGGACAATCCGCAAGGTTCATGCTAAAATATATAAATAAGAAATCAAACGGGGAGGGAAGCCTATGATAGGAGCGGTAAATACGGGAAGTCCGTTAAATGCAGTAAGTGCGGTGAGTGCGGCAGGCAGGGTGAACAGTGTTGCAGAGGCGAAAGATCTGCATATGTCACAGTCCGAGATCAGATCACTGGAGCGTTCGGGGCAGATCGAGTGCGAGACCTGCAAGAACCGGAAATATCAGGACGGCTCCGATGAGATGGTGTCCTTTAAGGCACCCGGACATATTTCTCCGTCCGCTTCGGCTGCACGCGTCATGGGGCATGAGAGAGAGCATGTTGCAAACGCCAATGCGAAAGCGGCATCCGATGAGAATTCAACGCTCGTTCAGGCAAGCGTGACGCTGCATACCTCCGTGTGCCCGGAGTGCGGCAGATCCTATGTCTCCGGCGGCGAGACGACGACGCAGATCAAGTATCAGGAAGAGACGTCCTACGGACAGAACTTTAAGAATTATGACGCACCGCAGGTCATTGGACAGAATGTAGACTTAAGCGCATGAGAATGAGAAAATATATTATTTTATGCGGAATTATTTTAAGCAGCCTGTTTGCTGTGGGCTGCGGGGAGGAGGCATCCGGGAAGGATGTCTTTTCTGCTATTTCAGATTTAGCCGAAAATGCGGGAACAGAACAGCGGATGGAGTTTAGGGAGCCTGCGATTGAGGAGCGGACGCGCGTCCTGTTAGAAAAGCCGGAAGGCGTGATCATGAAAGCGGATGTTCTGACGATTACGGAATTTGGATTTGATATCTGGGAGACAGAGCATCCTTCCGTTACCGCACCGTTTCTTGATTTGCAGTGGTACCGGAATCTGGAAAGCGTGTCGTTGCCGTCCTGTGATATGAAGAGCATGGAGGACGTTGAGAAGCTTACCTCTTTGCGCGAACTTTGGGTGAACAACAATGAGATTACAGACATAGAGCAGGTGAGAGGGCTTACCGGTCTTACATCCTTTTCCTGTGATGGAAATCCGGTTGCTGATTATTCGCCGATCAGTGAACTGGTAAATTTAGAACATCTTGGTATCGGGCATAACGGCGCGGCATATACAGATCTTTCGCCGCTTTGTAAACTCACAAAGTTAAAAAGTCTGTATGCACCGTGGTGCGGCGTCTCGGATATCTCTGTTTTAAGCGGACTCACAGAATTGGAGGAGCTGAGGCTGTCCCGCAATGAGATTACGGATATCAGCGCGCTTAAGGGTCTTAGAAAGCTGACAACTCTTCAGCTTGAACAGAATGAGATTTCAGATATCAGCGCATTGGAAGGACTTGACAAGCTGACACTTCTGTGGCTCTATCACAATAAGATTACAGATATCGAGCCGCTTTATGGGCTTCCCGCACTCAACAATTTAACATTGGACGGCAATGAGATTCCGGGGGAGGATCTTGCAGCGTTTTATGAGGAGAAACGGGGCGAAAACTTCACGGTGTCGATAGACGGCAGGCTGCGGGAGGATATGCCGGAATTTACGTTTGAACTGACTACATATTATGATTTGCAGTCAGGGTATTATCCCGTGCAGACGATTGTGGTGCGCGACGGTGATACCATGCTTCAGACGATTTCCATACCGGAGCTTGCGATGTTTGGGCAAACCGCTTCCCGTGATACCGATACGCTCGGCTTTACGCTTGAGGATGTGAATTTTGACGGGTATCAGGATATCCGTCTGTATGACACGCCGAACGGGAATTACAGAGAGGAATGGATTTATCTTGTGTGGAATCCGGCGGCAAACCGATTTGAACAGGATAAGAGGTTGAACGAGATATCGCTCGCCCGGTTCGATCAGGAGAAGCAGCTTGTTTACGGGCTGGAGCGCGGAGGCGCAGCCTATCATTATTTCTCGACCTATCAATATATCAATGGCGAAATCGTGAAAATCCGCTACGAGGAGGAAGAAGCCCTATATCTGATGGATGGGCCAATTAAGCAGTATTACAATATGGCAGGAGTAAAGACCGCTGCCGAGTTCTTCTGCGGCGTTTACCATCATGTGATGGAACGAAATGAAGCTACGGGAGAATTGGAGACGATCTTAGAGGAATATATTTTTTACCCGGTTGTTTCAGAGGATGGGGATGATACAGAGGATGGAAATGATACAGAGGAATCAGAGCAGAATGGGGAGGAGCTGCATGTGGACGTTTCCTCAGAGCTGGGACAGAAGATTGGGAGGAAGTTAAAAGATATAGACAGCTTTTCTTTTCACTGGGAGAGAAAAATATAAATTTCCTGATAAATTTTCCGATAAATTTCCTGTAAAAAATAGTTGACGTAATTATTTCCATATGCTATGATAACGAAGTATGCCGCACAGTGAGGTCTGAAAGTCCGTCCAATTATATTTTATGAGAGGATGGCACCACAACTGGCGAGTAATGATAATAGGAGGTGCCATATGTACGCAATTATAGCAACAGGTGGTAAACAGTACAAAGTATCCGAAGGCGATATCATTACCATTGAGAAGCTTGGTAAAGAAGCTGGCGAGAAAGTAACTTTCGATCAGGTCTTAGCTGTATCTGACAACGGAATGAAGGTTGGTTCTGATGTAGCGAACGCATCTGTAGAGGCGTCTGTCGTAAAAGAGGGCAGAGGCAAGAAGGTTATTGTTTACAAGTACAAGAGAAAGACCGGCTATCACAAGAAGAACGGTCACAGACAGGCGTTTACACAGGTTAAGATTGAGAAGATCAACGCTTAATCAGTCTTTTTTCAGAAAAGATGGGAAATTGTTATGACAAAGATAACGGTTTTCAGAAACCGTGACGGAGAGTATCTTGGCTTTGACTGTCTGGGACATGCCGGATATGCGAAAGAGGGAGAGGATATTGTATGCGCGGGCATTTCAGCCCTGACGATCAATACTATCAATTCCCTTGGAATGTATACGGCGGAGAAGTTTGAGACAGAGGCGGATGAGGAGAGCGGCGAGATTCGCGTACGCTTTGAGCATCCTGCCGGACATGATGCCGAATTGCTTATGAAGTCGCTGGTTTTAGGCTTGCAGGGAATACAGAATACTTATGGGAATGATTATATCGTTCTGAATTTTAAGGAGGTGTAGGACATGTTGAATATGAACCTTCAGTTTTTTGCTCATAAAAAGGGAGTTGGTTCTACAAAGAACGGCCGTGACTCTGAGTCCAAGAGATTAGGAGCCAAGAGAGCAGACGGACAGTTCGTTAAGGCTGGTAACATTTTATACAGACAGCGCGGAACGAAGATTCATCCGGGTGTAAATGTAGGCATCGGCGGCGATGACACATTATTCGCTCTGACGGATGGTATCTTAAGATTCGAGAGAAAAGGAAGAGACAAGAAGCAGGCTTCCGTATATCCAGTAGCTGAGTAATAAGATGCAATGTGGACCCGACTATGAGCAGCCATTTTCATGGATGCGGCAAGTAGCCGGGTCTTATTGTGTATTTGAGGTAGAATATCATGTTTGCAGACAGAGCAACAATTATCATAAAATCAGGAAAAGGCGGCGATGGTCATGTGAGCTTCCGCCGTGAGAAATATGTGCCGGACGGCGGTCCGGACGGCGGTGACGGCGGAAAGGGCGGCGACATTATTTTTGAGGTGGACGACGGATTAAATACGCTGACCGATTACAGACACCGCAGGAAGTTCGCGGCACAGCCCGGTGAGGAAGGCGGCAAGAAGAACTGTCACGGAAAGAACGGCGCCGACCTCATCTTAAAGGTTCCGGCAGGAACGGTCATCAAGGATGCGGAATCGGACAAGGTCATTGCGGATATGTCGGGCGACAACCGCAGACAGATTATCCTGCACGGCGGCAGGGGCGGTCTTGGAAATCAGCACTTTGCGACCTCCACAATGCAGGCGCCAAAATACGCGCAGCCGGGCGGAGAGGCAATCGAACTGGAAATTCGTCTCGAACTCAAGGTCATTGCGGATGTAGGGCTTGTGGGCTTCCCGAACGTCGGGAAATCCACGCTGCTCTCCCGTGTGACGAATGCACAGCCGAAGATTGCGAATTACCATTTCACCACCTTGCAGCCGAATCTCGGCGTGGTTGACCTTGACGGGGCAAACGGGTTTGTGATTGCCGACATTCCGGGACTTATCGAGGGGGCGTCGGAAGGCGTCGGGCTTGGACTGGAATTTCTGCGCCACATCGAGCGAACCAAGGTCATGATTCATATGGTGGATGCGGCAGGCACGGAAGGCCGTGATCCGATCGCCGATATCAGGGCAATCAATAAGGAGCTTGCGGCGTATGATCCCGAGCTTTTGAAGAAACCGCAGGTCATCGCGGCGAATAAAATAGATGCGATTTACGGCGACGAGAATGAGGTCATTGCGGCGCTTCGGGAGGAGTTCGAGAAGGACGGCATCAAGGTATTTCCGATTTCTGCGGTGAGCGGAAAGGGGTTAAAGGAGCTGCTTTATCATGTGAACGAGCTGCTCTCCACCTGCAGCAAGGAGCCGGTAGTCTACGAGCAGGAATTTGACCCGGCACTCCGTTTCTTTAAAGACGAGCCGTATACGATCACCCGTGCCGACGACGCGGCATTTGTCGTGGAGGGACCGAAGATCGACAAGATGCTCGGTTACACGAATATCGACTCCGAGAAAGGCTTTTTGTTCTTCCAGAAGTTCTTAAAGGAGCAGGGCATCTTAAAGGAGCTTGAGAAGATGGGCATTCAGGACGGCGATACCGTGCGGATGTATGGAAATGAATTTGACTATTACAAATAAAAACTATCTGCTATAGAAGCGGATGGATAATGTGTCCCGGCGTAAAAGCCAGGGATGCATGGAAAGGGAAAGTTATGGAATTGACAAGTAAGCAGCGCGCTTATCTCGGCGGATGCGCGAGCACCATCGATTCAATTTTTCAGATTGGAAAAGCTTCTCTGACGCCGGAAATGATTACTGCGCTTGACGAGGCTTTGGAAAAAAGAGAACTGATCAAGATCTCCGTACTGAAAAACTGTGCGGATGATCCGAGAGAAATCGCGGCAGTGACTGCGGAGCGCACACATTCGGTCGTCGTAAAGGTCATCGGCAAGAAGATTATCCTGTTCCGTCAGGCGAAGAAAAATTCCAAATTTGAGCTGCCGAAGTAGCGCTGGATTGGAGAAAAGCATAGACCCGGATATGGGGTAGGAGATTGCATGAATAAGAAGATCGGGATTCTCGGAGGTTCTTTTGATCCGATTCATATGGGACATCTGAATATTGCAGAGAGCGCTTACCGGGAATTTGCACTCGATGAGGTGTGGTTTATTCCGGCGGGACATTCTCCGAATAAGAATGAGGGGGAAATGACGCCCGCTACGGCACGTGTGGACATGACGGAGCTTGCCATTGCACCGTATGCCTGTTTTAAGCTTTCACGCATAGAAGTGGAGGCGGAAGGGACAAGCTATACCTACCGGACACTCACAAGGCTAAAGGAGCAGTATCCCGATACGCAGTTTTATTTTATCATGGGAGCGGATTCGCTGGATTATTTTGACCAGTGGAGGCATCCGGAGATCATTTGCCAGAAGGCAATCGTGCTCGCTGCTGTGCGGGATGATATGGATATTGCCTGTATTGAGGCAAAAATTGCGGCAATTCAGACACTTTTTCCGGCAGAAATCTACCCGGTTCATGGAGGGCGTACGGAAGTTTCTTCGACGCAGCTTCGCAAAATGTTAAGAGCAGGAGAAAATCCACCCATGCTGCCGGACGCAGTATTTCGTTATATCAGGGAGCGGCATCTGTATGGATGTTAGCGTGGCAGGTTAAGGATCAAATTGTTTATGTACTGGTTTTGGAAAATAATGAGGGCATTGAGTTATGGAAACAAACGAGATTCGCAAGCGTTTAAAGAAGGAATTGGACAAGGGGCGTTATGAGCATACAAAAGGAGTTATGTACACTGCCGGATGCCTTGCTATGGCGTACGAATACCCGATAGAACCGGCAATGCTGGCGGGTTTATTGCATGACTGCGCGAAGTGCATTCCGAATGCGGAGAAAATCAGGCTGTGTGAAAAGCATGACATTCCGATCACCCCGGTGGAGTATGAAAGTCCGTTCCTGCTTCATGCAAAGCTCGGCGCATATCTCGCAGAAACAATTTACGAGGTGAAAGACCCGGAAATACTGCATGCAATTAAGGTGCACACGACCGGAGCCGCGGATATGAGTATGCTCGATAAGATTATCTATATTGCGGACTTCATCGAACCGGGCAGAGATAAAGCGTCTGATCTTCCCAAGGTCAGAAAGCTTGCATTTGAGGATCTTGATGCCTGTATGGCGGAAATTCTCTGCGACACTCTAAAATACCGGGCGCAGGTCGGCGGGCCGATCGACCCTGCCACACAGCTTGCGTATGAATTTTACCGGCAGTATCGTCGGAATTAAGTAATGGAAAGCGGAAGATATCCGTAGTTCGTGCGTGGCGACTATGGTGTATGGACGCCGCTTATCATGTGAAAAGGAGAAGCATAATATGACATCGAAAGAATATTGTAAAGTGGCGGTCGCCGCATTGGAAGACCGCAAGGCGGAAGATGTAAAGGTCATTGATATTCAGGAAATTTCGCCGCTGGCGGATTATTTTGTGATTGCAAACGGAACAAACCAGAACCAGATTCAGGCAATGCGTGACGCCTGCGAGGAAGCGCTGTACAAAGCGGGCTTAAAAATTAAGCAGATCGAGGGAAATTCCAATTCCACCTGGATTCTGATGGACTACGGCGATATCATCGTCCATATCTTCTCGAAGGAGGACCGCCTGTTCTATGACTTAGAGCGTATCTGGAGAGACGGAAAAGTGATAGATGCGGGTGAACTGTAGAATTTGTAATCAGAGAGCTGGTCGCTTTAAAAAGTGGCCGGCTCTCTGATTTTCTATGTCTAAAATTGTCAATAAAAGAAAAAAGGTTATTGTACAAGGAGAAAGCGAACATGATTGATGTATATTATGCGGAAGATGATGAAGTGATTGCACAGTCCGTCAAAGAATATCTGGAACAGCAAAATTGCAAAGTGACAGTTTTTGGAACAATAAACGATATCAGAAAAGCGTTGGGGAGCCATCTTCCCTCTATTCTTTTATTGGACTGGAATATGCCGGACGGACAGGGAAATAAATTATGCCGCCTCGTTCGTGAAAAATGGACTGATTTACCAATTATCTTTTTGACCGTCCGTGGAGATTCGCATGATATTATCGCTGGTTTTCAGAACGGTACAGACGACTATGTTGTTAAACCATTTGAACTTGCAATCCTCTATTCCCGTATGCTTGCGCTGTTGCGCAGGGCAGGAAAGACAAACGGGACAAAGCTGTTCTGCGATAATTTGACATTGGATAAAGAAAAAATGGCTGTTTACTATGAACAGGAAGAAATCCAGGTAAGTCAACCAGAATATCAGTTGCTTTTGTTGATGATGGAAAATAAAGGAAAGACCATTACAAGGCAACAGCTATTAGAACAGATTTGGGACAGCAACGGAAATTATGTGAATGATAATACTTTGACAGTTACCATGAAACGGTTGAGAGAAAAGCTGCACAATCCGCCTTGTCTGAAAACAATCCGCAGTTTTGGCTACCGTATGGAGGACAGCGTATGAACGAAAGAAAAAGGAAAAAAGTAATGCTTGCATTTTCGATAGGATTTATTTTCCTTTGTATGGTCTGTATATCGGCGTTCTGGCTTCATTCCTATCGGCAGGCTGCGTTTGAACACATTTCAGCATTTTGTGAAATTCTCATGGAAGCCGACCCGAAAGCGGAGCAACAGGTGCTTTCTGCCTTAAAAGAATATCATTCTCTCACAGAGCAGGAGATAAACGGGAACGATTTTCTTTCACAGTATGGGTACAGTGTTTCTGAATTTTGTAAAGGACTTCCATTCAATATTCCTGTTTTTTTATTTGCACTCTTTTTCGTGTTGTCCTGTCTGTTTTTCATTTCAGCAAGGAGTACAGATAAGCAGAATCGCAAACGAATTGCCGAATTGACAGACTATCTGGAACAAGTCAATCTGGGAACTGGTGGAACCGTCATACAAACACAAGAGGACGATTTTTCTCATTTACAGGACGAAATATATAAGACAGTCACAATGCTTTATCAGACAAAAGAAGCAGCAATCACCGCAAGGAAAAGGTTCGCTGAAAATCTTGAAAATATTGCCCACCAACTCAAAACGCCTATTACAGCAGCTTTTCTCTCTTTGCAGCTTATGGAAAAGACCGACTCGGGCGATTATGCAAAACAAATTGAAAAGCAGTTAAAACAATTAAACCGTCTGGAAGAATCCCTGCTCGCGCTTTCTAAAATTGACGCAGGAACTTTATTACTAAATTATACAAAGGTAGATATTTACACAGCACTAAATCTGGCAGCAGATAATTTGAATGATTTGCTCCGAAAAGAAAATATTTTTGTTGAGATTCCAGATAAAGGCTGTATTGAATTTTCCGGTGATCTGGAATGGACCATGGAAGCACTTATCAATCTTCTGAAAAACTGTATGGAACATTCTAAGCCAGGCGGAAGTATTCATTGTGATTATACAGGAAATCCCTTATATGCAGAAATTCTAATTTGGGACGAGGGTGCAGGCTTTGACCCGGAGGACATACCACACCTTTTTGAACGCTTTTACCGTGGAAAGCGTGCTGTAGGTAACGGAATCGGAATCGGGCTGGCACTTGCCAGGTCTGTTTTTGAATTGCAAAATGGGACAATTACAGCCCATAATCTGCAAGCTGGCGGTGCCTGCTTTGAAATAAGAGTGTACAGTCACTGAGATGTCACTTTTCTTTGCTATACTACATCAGGGCTGAACAATACCAGCCCATGAAAGGAGAAAGCGACATGGAAATACTAAGATGTGAAGGTGTCAGAAAAATATATGGTTCTGGAGATCGTCAGGTAGTTGCATTAGACCACATTGATTTATCCGTGGAAAAGGGGGAATTTGTAGCAATTGTAGGAGCGTCCGGTTCGGGAAAATCTACGCTTCTGCATATTCTGGGTGGCGTGGATAAGCCCACAGAGGGAAAAGTTGTAATTGAGGAAACCGACATATCCAAAATGAACCCGACACAGGCTGCCATTTTCAGACGCAGGAAAGTGGGTCTGGTCTATCAGTTTTATAATCTTATTCCAACACTCACTGTCCGAAAAAATATTCTCATGCCGCTTATGCTGGATAAGAGAAAGCCGAATCAGGACTACTTTGAACAAGTTGTAAACTCTTTAGGTATCGCCCCTAAATTGGACTTTCTTCCCAATCAGTTATCCGGAGGGCAGCAACAACGGGCAGCGATTGCCCGGTCTTTGATTTATCGCCCGGCTCTCCTGCTTGCCGATGAGCCGACAGGAAACCTTGACCGAAAAAACGGGGAAGAAATTATAGATATGCTGAAATTGTCAAACCGTAATCTAAAGCAGACAATTCTTTTGATTACCCATGATGAAAAAGTCGCATTGGAAGCAGACCGTATTATCACTGTAGAAGACGGGCGTATCATCAGCGACCAGAAACGGAGGTAAGCAAAATGTGGAAAGATTATTCGGTAGGATTTATCAAGAAGAACAAGGCTTCCAGTTTGTCCGTTATTGTAGCTGCGTTTATATCTGCCCTGTTCTTATCCTTATTATGCTGCCTGTTCTTCAGTTTCTGGTGTTACGAGATGGAACGGATTGTTTTGGAAGAGGGCGATTGGCAAGGGCGCATCACAGGAATATTTGATGAGGACGATATATTACTCATTCAAAACTTTGCAAATGTAGAAAAAGCTGAAATCAATGAGGACTTATCTGATCATCAAAATATCGTGATTGATGTTTATTTCCAGAATATGAGGTCAATATACCACGATATGCCATTGATTGCAGAAAAGCTGGAAGTACCGGATCATGCGGTATCTTATCACGAATTGCTTTTATCAAGATATTTGATACATGACCCGCAGGACGCAGAACCGCCATTGTTGGTAGCGTTTTATCTGGTAATTCTTATATTGGTATCAATTTCTCTGATTTTGATTATACATAACTCGTTTGCGGTATCTATGAACGCCCGTGTTCATCAGTTTGGTATTTTTTCCAGCATAGGAGCAACACCGGGGCAGATTCGTACCTGCCTGCTGCAGGAGGCGGCGGCTCTTAGCATTGTGCCGATTTTAGCCGGAAGTTTTATTGGTATTGCGCTTAGTTTTGGAGTAATACAGCTTATCAATATGCTTGCAGCCGGAATGTCCGGGCGGCATGAAGCGGTTTTTACATACCATCCCCTCATTTTTGCAATTACAATTCTGGCTGCACTCTTGACAGTATTTATTTCTGCATGGCTGCCTGCAAGAAAATTGAGCAAATTGACACCGCTTGCGGCAATACAAAATAGCGGGGAATTGCAGCTTAAAAAGAAAAAAAGTTCCCGTATTTTATCTATTCTGTTTGGAATGGAGGGCGAATTGGCTGGAAATGCGTTAAAGGCACAGAAAAAAGCCTTACGGACTTCCACACTTTCATTGACGTTTTCTTTTTTAGGATTTACGTTGATGTTGTGTTTTTTTACTCTTTCCGGTATCAGTACGAATCATACCTATTTTGAGAGGTATCAGGACGCATGGGATATCATGGTAACGGTAAAAGATACCGGCATAGAAAATGTTACATTGGAGGAAGAAATCTCAAATGACAGCGCAAGTGCTATAATCTATCAAAAGGCAGACGCACTCAGCATTGTCCCGGAAGCAAATATCAGTGATGAAGTAAACGGCTTAGGCGGTCTGGAACGGATAGCAGGAAATTCTATCCGCAGGACAGAGGGATTTTATTATATAAAAAGTCCTATCGTCATTATGGACGATAACAGTTTTATGGAATACTGCGAGCAGATAGGCATAGAACCGGAGGTGGCGGGAAGCATTGTACTGAATCAGATTTGGGATAGCATAAACAGCAATTTCCGATACAAAGAATATATCCCGTATCTCTTAGAAGACCAAAAAACAATCACTCTGCAAAACAGAAACCAGACAGAGAATGCCGCCGCAATTCCGGTCCTCTGCTATGCACAGGAAGCTCCCCTTTTAAGAGAGGAATATGATAATTATGCGCTGGTTTGCTTTATTCCTCTATCTGTCTGGAAGCAGATAGCCGACGTGATAGGAAATACCGAAGCAGACACTTATATTCGTGTGCTGGCAAAAGAAAACCGGACACTTTCTGAATTGAATATGTTGGAGGAAAAACTTTCAGACATCGTTGGTAAAAACTATTCTTTTGAGATGGAAAACCGTATTCAGGAAAGGTTAGACAATGATAACACCTTGAAAGGATATATGCTGATGATCGGAAGTTTATGTGTTCTACTTGCTGTAATTGGATTGGCAAACGTATTTTCCAATACACTGGGCTTTATCCGGCAGAGGAAAAGAGAATTTGCAAGATATATGTCTGTTGGAATGACACCAAAGGGCATGAGAAAAATGTTCTTTATTGAATCTCTTGTAATTGCGGGGCGTCCCATTCTGATTACATTGCCGCTTACAGTGTTATCCGTAGGCTTTATGATAACTGCAAGCCATCTGAACCCAATGGAATTTCTGGCTGAAGCTCCGATTGTTCCAATCGTGATATTCTGTCTGGCAATTTTCGGATTTGTAGCACTTGCATATTATATAGGCGGCAAAAAAATACTGAAAAGTAATTTCGTCGAAGCGTTGCGAAGCGATTACATAATATAACAACTTTGAATATATATTTTTTTACTTTAATTGAAAGGAGTGTGATTGTATGAAAAAAGTATGGATAGTGGTTTCGGTTATAGCAATCATAGCTTTACTGAACGGTATTGTCTATTTGGTTGAAGGCATTGACTTAAGAGGTGTTAGTGGAGTTAATTATGGGCGAGTTATATTTCCTCTGTTGATTGGAATAGGGGCTGTTTACGCTTTGATGAAAGGCAGAAACTAATATTTACCCGTCTGATTCTTTTATACTCTGGGTAGACGGGCAGCCATGTGTGGTCGGGGAGAGGGCGAACTTTTGTACAAAGCGCTTTCCGCTTTGAAGGATGATATTTGCACAAAAATCGTATGTAAACGATTCGTAGAGTCCATACATTTTAGCAGTAAACGACACATCGGTTGCTGGTATAAGCCAACTGACTTATACTGGAGATCAGGAGGTGATGAAATGGACGCAATGAAATTTGGCTCGTTTGTTGCCAGAGCCAGAAAAGATAAAAATATGACACAGGCAGAACTGGCGGCAAAAATAAAAGTGACCGACAAAGCGGTAAGCCGTTGGGAACGTGGATTGGGCTTTCCGGATATAAATACGCTTGAGCCATTGGCGGAGGCTTTGGGCGTAAGCGTTCTCGAACTGATGAAATCAGAAAAAATTGAAACAGAAGACATCCAATGTGAGGATGCAGCGCTAATATTGAAAGATACGATACAAGAGGCAAGTAGTCAAAGACTTCTAAACAAAAAGCAATATCAGATGATTGCCATTGGAATGACCGTCTTATTTTTGATAATTAGTGTAGTGCTGATCTTTACATTGACCCGCAGCAGATATGTTCCCCTCATACAATGTGAGGATTTTGCGCAGAGGGCAAATGTTGAAAGTATTCTTGCAAGGGAAGGAATTTCATACAGAATATTATCAGATGATTTGACGGTTACGGTTTTGGATGAGTATCGTTCAAGTGCGAACATGGCTTTAGGGGCAGAGGATATCAGGTGTGCTGCGTATACATCAGATAATGATGTTCAAGTTGCAATACAGCTTAAAGATGATATAGTCGCATGCTTTGATGAAATAAAGAATGTTGCTGTTAATATTTATACGCTCTCTGATGAGGAAAAGTGCGTAAGTTTAGTGTTGGAATTGCAAGCTGATTTGCCAACCGAAAAAGTAGAGTATCTGGTCGCTGCTGTTTCGGGGACAACAGGAAGTAAGAATGCTGACAATATCCTAATTCTTGATACAGATGGGAATGTTCTTTATTCAGGAGATAGTTATAAGGATTGATAATAAAGGACGAGAAATTTGATAAGGAAACTGTTCTTAGATACAACAGAGAGCTGACCACTTTTGGAAGTGATTGACTCTCTGTTTCTGTTTACATCAATCCCTAAGCTGCTCAAGCTTAAAAATCACCGGACGCACACCGTCAGAGCAGCATTCAACTGTGACACCGGGTGTCTTATACCACGTGTTATCAATATCAAGTCCTCCGGCAAGTACGCTGATAGCACGGTAAATATCTATCCATGCCCAAGGGCAGAAGCCCTCCGGCATCTGTGCACCGCCTTCATAAATAAAGGTATCGCCCACTTCAAGCTCCGGACAGTCACCGGCAGCACGTCCTTCAGCCAGAAATTCGTCTGCCAATTCAGGATAGAACTCTTTCTTTAATACTGTAATCTTAACGCGCAAAACAGTGACCTCCCTGCTAAGAAAAACTTAAAGAAAAAAGATGATGTTAAATTCAATAGATACCTTACAGCTTGATACGTCTGCAAATCAGGACAGAAAACGGAAGATGCCGAACACCTTCCCCAGAATCTGGCAGTCCTCAACGATAATCGGCTCCATGGTATCGTTCTCCGGCTGCAGGCGGAAATGACCGTTTTCCTTATAAAAAGTCTTCACCGTAGCGGAGTCCTCCACAAGGGCAACTACAATATCGCCGTTACGGGCGTCAGACTGTCTCTGGACGAGAATCTTATCGCCGTCATAGATACCGACATTAATCATGCTTTCCCCCTTGACCTTAAGCATGAAAGTCTCTGCGTTCGGTAAGAACTCTGTTGGAATCGGGAAATAATTCTCAATATTCTCAACAGCTAAAAGGGGCTGTCCGGCAGCGACGCTGCCGATAATAGGAACATTCACGACTTCGCGGCGGGTCAGATTAAAATTGTCATCTATAATCTCGATTGCACGGGGCTTCGTCGGATCGCGTCTGATATATCCGTTCTTCTCAAGCGTCTCAAGATGTGAATGAACGGAAGAGGTAGACTTTAAGTCAACCGCCTCGCAGATTTCACGGACTGCAGGTGGATATCCCTTATTCAGAATCTCCTGCTTAATGTATTCGAGAATCTCTCTCTGCTTATTGCTGATCTTGCCATATGCCATATAGCTACCTCCTGGTATCTGAAATCTACATTTTCTCTGAATCCAGTGTAACATATATTTTTCGAAAATGCAAACATATATTCCGAAAATTTGTTCGAATTTCTTCTTGACAAACGAGTGTTCTGGTATTATGATAACAACATAAACAAACGTTCGCAACAAACGTTCGCAACAAATGTTCGTGTTATATACATAGGAGGTTTTTTATGAGAGGCAGAAGAGCAGCAGCCAGAAATCAACAGTTTTTATTAGGTCTACTCGTGGTTTCCTTAATTGTAATCGGTTCGCTTCTTTTTGGAACCATTAAGACACAGGCAGCCCCGGCAGAGACTTCGTACAAATATTATACCAGTGTACAGATAGAGCGGGGCGATACGCTCTGGAATATTGCGGGTAACTATATAACAGATGAGTATGACAGCATGGAGGAGTATATTGCAGAGATCTGTGAATTGAATCATATTTCAGCAGAGGATATCCATACCGGAGGATATCTGACGATTCCGTATTATTCGAATGAAGTTCTGGATTAGCCGGAATGAAAGCATTTGAAGCAGCTAAGGATGACTGCGCTATATAACGCGTGTGTTATACTTGGGCAATTTTATGTTTCCTGCACTGGGACAATTTGCCGTTTCCTCCGTTTGGTTGTGTTTTTTCGCCAGATACGTTATAATATACAGGAAAGATTTTACGGAGGATATGTGTTTGGTATGATAAAGTTTATCTATGTAATATTAATGAATCTTTTCAGAGCACCTTATATGATACCTAAGATGCGCAGGGAGGCGGACCATCCTGAGAAGTATTCCGAGGAGGAGCGCTATGAGCTGGCGCGTCATGTGATTCGTCTGATGAAGGTCACTGGCGCGATTCATACGAAGGCATATGGAACAGAGAATCTTCCGGAGGAGGGCGGATATATGATGTATCCGAACCATCAGGGAAAATATGACGCACTTGGCATTATCTATACACACAGAAAGCCCTGTTCACTTGTGATGGACAAGGCAAAATCAAACACCATCCTTGTGAAGGAGTTTGTCGATCTGGTACAGGGAAAGCGCCTCGACAAGAAGGATGTGCGTCAGGCTCTTACGATTATCAATGAAGTCTCTGAGGAAGTAAAGGCGGGAAAACGCTATATTTTGTTCCCGGAAGGGGGATATGATTTCAATAACAGAAATCATGTCTGCGATTTCAAAGCAGGAAGCTTTAAGATTGCACTTAAGACGAAAGCGCCGATTATTCCTGTGGCGCTGATTGATTCCTATAAGGTGTTCAACAGCTTCTGGCTTGGTCCTGTCACGACGCAGGTGCACTATTTAAAACCGATTATGTATGATGAATATGGAAAGCTAAAGACACAGGAGATTGCAGCTTTGGTCAGAGACCGTATTCAGGAAAAGATTGACGAGATATTACCGCCAATAAGCGCTCCGGTATAAAAGATGCCAGGGCGCTTTTTCTTTATAGGGAATGCTCCCTTATGTTCCTGGGAGGAGGATGAATAATGGAACAGATGTCTTTGTTTGATGACAGGAAAGTAAATGCGCCATTGGCGAGCCGATTGCGTCCGGAATGTCTGGAAGATTTTGTAGGACAGGAACATCTTTTGGGAAAAGGGAGGATGCTGCGTCAGTTGATCGAGCGGGATCAGATATCCTCCATGATTTTCTGGGGACCACCCGGAGTGGGTAAGACGACGCTTGCAAGCATTATCGCCAGACGGACCAAATCCGATTTTATCAATTTCAGTGCGGTTACCAGCGGTATCAAGGAAATTAAAGAGGTCATGCATCAGGCGGAAACCAGCAGGATGATGGGAATCCGGACAGTCTTGTTTGTTGATGAGATTCACCGTTTTAACAAGGCTCAACAGGATGCATTCCTGCCATTTGTAGAAAAGGGGAGCATTATTCTGATCGGTGCGACGACAGAGAATCCGTCCTTTGAGGTAAATGCGGCGTTGCTTTCGCGCTGCAAAGTGTTTGTTTTGCGGGCGCTTGAAGAAAAGGATCTGGTTCGCCTTTTAAAACATGCGCTAGAAAGTCCAAACGGCTTCGGCAGTCAGCAGATACATATGACAGAGACGCAGCTTGGGGCAATTGCGCAGGTCGCAAACGGGGACGCGCGCATGGCTCTTAATACGTTGGAAATGGCAGTGCTAAACGGTGAGCTTGATGAGAACGGAACTATCACTGTGACGGATGAAGGGATGGAGCAGTGTATCAGCAGGAAATCATTACTTTATGACAAGAATGGGGAGGAACATTATAATCTCATTTCAGCACTTCATAAATCGATGCGGAATTCAGATCCGGACGCGGCGGTCTACTGGATGCAGCGGATGCTTGAGGGCGGAGAAAATCCACTCTATATTGCAAGACGTCTGATCCGGTTCGCAAGTGAAGATATTGGTCTGGCGGACAGCCAGGCGCTTGGAATTGCAGTCGCGGCATATCAGGCATGCCATTTTAACGGAATGCCCGAGTGTGATGTAAATCTTGCACAGGCGGTCGTGTATCTTTCGATGGCGCCCAAGTCGAATGCCCTGTATGTGGCGTGTGAGGAAAGCAAGAAGGATATCCGTACCATGCGCACAGAGCCTGTTCCGCTTCAAATCTGTAATGCGCCGACGAAGCTCATGGAGGAACTTGATTACGGAAAAGGGTATGCGTATGCGCACGATTATGAGAATAAGCTTACAAAGATGCAGTGTCTGCCTGATTCGTTGAAAGACAAAGAATATTACCGCCCGACTGCGCAGGGTGCAGAGGAGGCGGTAAAAGAACGGCTGGATGCTATTCGGAAATGGAAACGTTCGCCCTGATGTCTTGCCAGATACATTTTGCTGTTTATGATTTCAGATGTCACGCAGCTTCACATATTTTGCAGCACTTCGTCTGCGGTCGTCGTCAATGGCAGCATAGTGTTTTCTGGTCGTATTAACATCTTTATGTCCGAGCACATCCGCAACGAGGTAGATATCGCCCGTTTCGCGATAAAGCGATGTGCCGTAGGTGCTGCGGAGCTTATGCGGTGTGATGTGCTTTAAACTGGTGACGAGTTTGGAATATTTCTTTACCATATTTTCTACGGAGCGTACACTGATACGGCGGTTCTGCAGGGAGAGGAACAGGGCGTTGATGCTGCCGTCCTCTGCAGTGATTTTCTGACGTTCTGTCATGTAGTCGAGCAGAGCCGCCCGGACTTCTTCGCCGAAGTATACGACAACCTCTGCGCCTCCTTTTCGATGAATTTTAATACCGTTGTTGCGGAAGTCGACATCTTCCATATCCAGACCAACGCACTCGGAAACACGGATTCCTGTACCGAAAAGAAGCGTCATCATAGCGAGATCTCTCGTTCTGGTACGATCGTGATATTTCTGCTGGCGAGGCGTTAAGCTTTCTCCGGATTCGACTTCGTCTAAAAGGCGCGCGACCTCATCGACGTCAAGACGTATGATATTTTTTTCATGGATTTTAGGCATATCAACTTTGATCGCCGGGTCATTTTGGATCAGTTCATTTTTGAAGAAATAGCGGTAAAAGGAGCGGAGGGACGCAAGTTTTCGTTTGATACCGCGTTCATCGTTGGTGTGTTCCACGCCGTCTTTTTCATAGTATTTCAGGTAAGAAAGATATTCCTCAATATCCATTGGCGTAATCTGATCCAAGATGGACAGCGGAAATTCACGGATTTCCATTTTCTGACAGAGCGGATTTACGGTATGCAGATAATCAAAAAAGCACCCTATATCATAAGCGTAGGCAATTCTCGTTCTGGACGAGGTCGTAGGCTCAATACCGATGAAGAACTGCCGGCAGAATGGAGGAAGTTCTTCCAGTAGTTTTCTAAGCTTCACCTCATTTTTGACATTTACATTTTCGTAATAAGCTTTTTCTTTCATTTTGGTTCTCCTTTCTGTATGGGATATCTTAGGCTGTGCGTGGCGGCCATCCGGGAATATTTCCTTCTGTGATGGCATGAAATAATCGTTTTTTGGCGCCGGGGTGTTCTAAATTAATCTGACGAATCAGATTCTTGACATATTCCCGTTGGGTGCTTCCGTCTACAGGGCAAGGATTCTTTACTACGGGAAGCTTCATTTTATTCTGAAAACCCTTGATCTCAGCTTCCGAAACATACATCAGTGGACGAATGACCGTAAGATTGGTTCGGTCAAGGTGAGTTTTAGGCGGAAACGAATAAAAGCGTCCCTCGAATATCATGGATAAGAAGGCTGTCTCGATTATATCGTCCATGTGATGTGCGTAAGCGATTTTGTTGCAGCCAAGCCGCATTGCCTTTTCATTTAATGCGCCTTTGCGCAGGCGGGCACAGAGCGAGCAGGGCGTTTTTCCTGCATGTCCGCCAGAAGTGCTGCTTAAGAGAGCCTTCTGGGTCGATGAATCATCTTCTTTAAAGAGAATCTGGGCAATCTCGGTTGTAACGATGTGATAGGGAATCTCCAGTTCATTGCACAGAAGCATAATGGGAGAGAGGTCAAAGTTTCCATATCCCAGATCGACCGTAATTGCCGTGAGGGTAAAGTGTTTTGGATAAAAACGCTTAAGAGAGGCGAGCGCATATAGAAGAGTGAGAGAGTCCTTCCCGCCGGAAATACCGACTGCAATATGATCGTCTGGCGCAATCATTTCATAATTGTCGACTGCCTGTCTTGTATAACTCAAAAGCCGTTTTAGTTCCATAAAAGCCTCCGAAAAGATTGAAATAGTAGCCAAAAATATTTATAATAACCGGGACAGATTATTTTTTGATTGTTCTGTTAAAATTTTAACAAAAGGAGCGTACTAGTTATATGAAATTTGTTGTTCAGCGTGTTACCCATGCTTCCTGCACTGTAGATGAAAAAATCACCGGAGAAATCGGTAAGGGTTTTCTTGTCCTGATTGGCATTTCAAATACAGATACCACACAGATTGCAGATAAAATGATAAAAAAACTACTTGGGCTTCGTATATTTGAAGATGCCCAGGGAAAAACAAATCTGTCGCTTCAGGATGTGGAGGGCAGCCTGCTTTTAATTTCGCAATTTACGTTATATGCAGACTGCAGGAAGGGAAATCGTCCTTCCTTTATCAATGCCGGCAAACCCGATCTTGCAAACAAATTATACGAATATATCATCGCCCGCTGTAAGGAACAGATTCCCGGTACTGCGTGTGGAATCTTTGGCGCAGACATGAAAATATCGCTATTGAACGATGGGCCTTTTACTATTTTGCTGGATTCCGAAGAAATCTGTTAAAACTGTATATAAGGCGGAATAGTTATCGAAAACGTCGGGCTTGTGGGATTGATGATCACCGCATATTCTTATAAAAATATTATATCATTGCATGGTGATGATTGCAAGCATTTATTCATTAAACTTGTGTTTAGCGAATAGTTATGTCATTGTTGATTGTCCTCTCTTTTTAACGCCGGAGATTCTGGCTTAATCTGCGGCGGCTAAAGCTTATCGTGCTTATCCATATCGTATAGAGAGAAAGAAAATCAAATTACTTGAATTATCGCACAAAAAAACACCCCGATGCTTACCGCGTTCATCCGCAGCTTTCATCGGGGTTTTGCTTATTCTTATCAGTTTTATTCTTATCAGTTTATAAAATTTATAAAATACATTTATTTTGCAGCATCCATGATTTCACGGAACTTTAAGATCATTTCAACGCAGCCGTCGACGCCGAGTTTGCCGGAATCCAATGTCAGATGATAGCTCTGGGAATCTCCCCATTTCTTGCTGGTATAATAATTGTAATAGCTTGCACGCTGCTTATCCTGCTTGGCAATCATGTCTTTTGCCTTGCTTTCTGTGATATTGCCGCGTTTGCTTACAAGCTTGATTCTTTTTTCCATATCTGCATGAATGAAAATGTTGATGCAGTCAGGATTGTCCGCTAACGCATAATCAGCGCATCTGCCGACGATAACGCAGGATTCCTTTGCCGCAATCTTTTTGATACTGTCGAACTGTGCCAGAAATACTTTGTGGTTCAACGGCATATCCAGAAACGGTGCGGAACTGTAGCCGTTCATAGAATAAGTATCCATCACCAGTGAATATAGAAAGCTGTTGGTCGGTTTCTCGTCATGATTCTCGAAGATTTCCTCACAGAAACCGCTCTCTTTCGCGGCGTGCTGCAGCAATTCCTTATCATACAGCTTGATTCCAAGCCGCTCTGCAAGCTTTTCTCCGACTTCCTTTCCGCCGCTGCCAAATTCCCGCCCAATGGTATAGATTTTGTTGCCCATATGCATCCCGCCTTTCCCAATTTCTATACCAATATTATAATACTTTTTGCCGCAAAGGGAAAGAATTAATTGAAGTCAGCGCAAATCTCTTAATATTTTTTCAAAATATTCCGGCAAGGGCGCGGTGACCTCCATATATTCTTTCGTCCGCGGATGCAGGAAGCCGATTGTCATTGCATGGAGTGTCTGGCCCTGCAGCTTATATGGACTTTTTCCGCTGGAATACAGAGTGTCGCCAAGCAGCGGATGGCCAATGCTTGCCATGTGTACGCGGATCTGATGCGTGCGTCCTGTTTCCAGTGCAAATTCCATGTAAGTATAGCGTTCAAACCGTTCCAGCACTTTGTAGTGTGTGACGGCGCGCTTCCCGTTTTTCTCATTGATTGCCATTTTCTTGCGGTCTATGGGATGGCGTCCGATTGGCGCATCAATTGTGCCCTCGTCGGCTTTTACAACGCCGCAGACGATGCCGCGATATCTGCGGTTGACGGAATGCTCCTTGATCTGTTCCGCGATAAAAACGTGGCTTTCATCGTTCTTGCACACAATGAGCGAGCCCGTGGTGTCCATATCGATGCGGTGGACGATTCCCGGACGGATTTCTCCGTTGATGCCGGATAAGCTGTCTTTGCAATGGTACATGACCGCATTCACGAGCGTGCCGGAATAATGTCCTGCAGACGGATGTACGACCATGCCCTTTGGCTTATTTACGACGAGAAGGTCATCATCTTCGTACAGAATCGCAAGCGGAATATCTTCCGGGAGAATCGGCGTCGCCACAGCGTCTGGGATTTCGACGGAAATCACATCGTCCGCCTTAAGGCGGTAGCCGTTTTTCTGCTGACATCCGTCGACGGTCACATGCCCATCCCTGATTAATTTCTGAAAAAAGGAGCGCGACTGTGCGGCATCCGTCTCACTGAAAATGAGATTCAGATACCGGTCCAGACGCTCTCCCTCGTATTCGATTCCTGCCTCAAATGTCTCTGTTTTCATATACCTACCTCTTAGACGGGAAAATAACTTCGAAATCCGCTTCCTTATAATAGAAAAGGCAAAGACCGAACAAAAGAAATGCGGCGACGACGACATAAATATCCGCCACATTAAAAATCGGGAAATCGATCAATATAAAATAGAAGAAATCAACGACATAGCCCTGCATGATCCGGTCGATAAAATTGCCGATGGCGCCTGCGAGAAAAAGCACTGCCGTGATGTCCAGCCAGCGAAAACGACGCTGATTGGGAATGCGCCAGAGGTAGATATAAACGATGATTGCACAGACAATTACTGTCATCGGAATGAGAAACGCCAGCTTATTCTGCATCATACCAAACGCCGAACCGCGATTTTCCAGATAACGCAGTTCAAACACTCCGTCCCAGATAATAAAAGGCTCCTGATTCATCAAATGTGCCACTGCGAGCCGTTTGGTAAGCTGATCCAGCAAAACGAGAACGGCGGCGCAGACTGCGCCGATGATTCCCTTTTTTATCATAAAATGCTTTTCCATAAATATCCTTTCTGCCCCCAATATTCAATACCGCTAAAAAACATGCGTAGCATCCACTACATATACACGGCATCCCTCATGTATGCGTCATCATTACATATGCCCAGCAATCTTTACCATACATAATACATTACTTACATACATAGGCGATTGCATCCAGAATCTGGGCATCGGTAAGCTCCCGGTAGATATAGGACGTTCCGATTGACGACAGCAGAATGAATTTTACCTGCTTCCCGACCATCTTCTTGTCCGATTTCGAAGCGGCAAGCACAGCCTCCGGCGCAATGCCGTTCACTTCGCTCTGGAAGCCGAAATGCTTAAGGCAATCCCGGATACCGTCAAATTCTTCTTCCGTAATATTTCCAAGCCGCCAGGAAAGATATGATGCGGCAATCATGCCAAGTCCCACGCATTCCCCGTGATAAAGTGAGAAATCACACAGCTTTTCGATGGCGTGGCCAATTGTGTGACCAAAATTAAGAAGCGCCCGATCGCCCTTCTCCGTGGGATCGATTTCAACTACCTCGCGCTTGATATCGCAGCTTCGCGCAACCATTTCCTCTACAATTTCCGGCTGCAGAGAAAGTATGTCATCGTGATGCCCATTCAGCCATTCATAGAAGGCGGCGTCCTTAATCAGTCCATGCTTGATGATCTCGCCCATACCGGAAACAATCTGTTTTTGCGGCAGGCTCTTTAATACGGAAAGGTTCATATAAACTAATTTCGGCTGATAAAATGCGCCGACCATATTTTTGTACTGCTGGAAATCTACACCTGTCTTGCCGCCGATGCTGCTGTCTACCTGTGATAAAAGCGTTGTCGGCACCTGAATGAAGTCAATGCCGCGCAGATAGGTCGCAGCCGTAAAACCGCACAGATCGCCGACAACGCCGCCGCCTAAGGCAACGAGCAGATCCCTGCGATCAAAATGCGCCTCGATCAGCGTTTCATAAAGCCCATAGACCGTCTCAAGATTCTTATTTGCTTCTCCGGCAGGAAACGTATGGACAATGACCGTCTCAAAAGCTTCCCCTAAGAGCGTCTGTACCTCTTTGGCATAGAGCGGTTCCACATTGGAATCTGTTACAATGCAGACGCGCTGCTCCTTTTGATAACCAAGCGCCGTAAGACAGGACACCAGTCTGGAAAAATCCTGCATCAGCTCAATTGTATATATGACATGTCCCTCTGATTTGACAGAAATTGATCTTGGCATTTGTGTTTCTCCTTTCGCGTCATCCGTATCTTCCAAGATACCGGAGAATCGTTAGTTTTTGTAGAGGTCATAACGGATTTTAAGGCGTCCTTTGCCCGTCTCTCCGTATTCTTCGCGGTAAATAAAGCGTCCAAACCCACGTGCGGACACGATATCGTCGGCATGACAGGCGGCAGTTGGATTCTGTGTTAATCTGCCGTTGATAAACACCTTATCCTGACGAATCAGCTCCGATGCCTGACTGCGCGACAGCTTGTACACACATGCGAGGACTGCATCCAGACGGTTCGAGGTGATAATGCCTTCTTTTCGCTCAAATTCCTGCGTAACCTTAAGGTCCGATGGATCACATTCCGTAAGCGTTACGAGCGTGTGGCGGATTTTCTCAAGATGTTCCATAAAATAGCCGGCAATACTCTCCTCGCACAGGAGATAGTACTCTCCTTTTCCGACGATAATATCTCCAAGCTTGCTGCGGTCGACGCCGAGCTGCATGATGGAGCCTAAGATATCGCGATGCCCCAGTTGTTCGGCGAATTTCGGATAAGCCGGCACAATCTTTAGCGCAGTGATCGGATATTCCCAGTCATAATAAAGAGCATCAGGAAGAAATGCGATCATCTGACGCTCTGCAAAGGGAACACCGCCGAAACTCTCCGTTCGCGTTTCAAAGAGCTTTTCGGACTGGTGATAAATATTCAGTTCATTTAAATTAAGGAAATCGCTGAATAAAACGATTCCCTTCCGGTTCGCCTGCCGGGAAAGATCCAGCAAGCGTTTCTTGCAAAGTTCCTGTTCGTTCATACTTAATAATCTGTCTGCACTCCCCTCGCCTGGAACGAATCGACCAGACTTAAGAAGTCTCCTGAAATATCGACGGATGCCGGGGTGATAATAAATATGTAGTTGGAAATCTTCTGAAGGTTTCCGCTGATTGCAAAGCAGGAACCGGACGTAAAGTCAATAATACGCTGTGCAATCTCGACGTCGAGTCCCTCAACATTCAGTACAACCGTCCGGTTGTTGAGCAGGGTCTCGGTAATCTCCCGCGCATCCTCCACGGAAGTTGGCTTAATGACACAGACCTCCATACCGGAAGGATTCGGCTTCTTGACCGGACGAATCGGCGTCACTTTCGGCGTCGTCTTCGGCTGCTTCTCGCGGAAGGAGCGGTCATCCTCGTAGTCGTCCTCGTAAGCCTCCTTCTTCTCTTTGCGGAAGGAGCTCTTTTGCTTTACCGGTTCATCCTCGTAATCATCCTCATAGTCATAATCCTCATTGTAAAAATCATCTTCGTCATCCGGATTGAGACGCATGATATTTAAAAATTTATCCAGAACTCCCATTCTTCACTCCTAAGTCACACATTGCTTTTCTTATAATTTCTTTCACCGAAAATACCGGTACCCACACGTACCATGGTCGCGCCCTCTTCAATCGCAACCTCGTAATCTCCGGTCATACCCATGGACAGAATTTCCATAGATACATTATCTATGTTTTTATGTGTTATGTCAACAGATAATTGCTTTATTTTGCGAAAATACAACCGATTTTCTTCGGGGTCCGTGACATAAGGTGCAATCGTCATAAGCCCCTTAATCTGTACATTTTCAAGCTTGGAAATGTCTTCCACAAGAAGGATGGCGTCCTCTGCCGAGGTGCCGAATTTCGACTCCTCTCCCGCGATGTTTACCTCCACAAGAATCGGAACTTTGATATTCCGTTTTTTCGCCTGAATATTGATCTCCTCCGCCAGACGGTAAGTGTCTACCGAATGGATCAGTGCAACCTTTCCGACGATATACTTGACCTTATTGCGCTGCAAATGTCCGATCATGTGCCAGTGAATGTCGGATGGCATCTGCTCCATCTTGTCGCACAGCTCCTGTACCTTGTTTTCTCCGAAATGGCGCGTGCCTGTATCATAGATTTCCTGCAGCATTTCCACCGGTTTTGTCTTGCTGACAGCAATTAATGTCACCTCGTCGCGCGAGCGTCCGGCACGCTTGCATGCCGCCTCGATATGTTCTTCGACATTTTTTAAATTCTCTTTTAACATTTTAAATTCTCCATTCTTTATTAAAACATGATTTTATTTGACTAATTATTTTACCAGATCATTCTCATGTATCTTTGTCCCGTCAAGGGCAATATGATCATAAAGCGCAATTCCGTAGGTAGTTCCGGTACGCACAATCGCGTACTCCTCATTCTGATACAGAATATCGATCTGCTTGAATACCGCGTAGCCCTTATTGATATTGTAGACGCCCTTTAGCGACGCTGTCTGCGTGCCGATCCGGTAGGTCGCGGAGGAATCGGATTTCAGAATGGTATCGTCCGGTGAAACCTGTTCCCCGTCGATGTAATAACACTCGTCCGTCTCATAATAGATGGTAGGCGCAACAAATTCCGTAATCTGCTTGCCATTCTTATCCTGGCTCTGAATCAGGATTCCGTCACTGTCGGAATCTCCGCCTTTCATGAAATACTCCTTGGGAATGGTGTAAAATTCTTTTTCCGTAATGGCGGAATTGGGAATCTTAAGACCAGTCTCCTCCGTGAGCAGTAATTCCACTTCGACGTAGCGCTCCTTCGCATAGCGGATCATGGAACTTTGCAGGGAAAGAATCAGATAATTCTGCCCCTCACGTTCGGTGAGCGTGTATGTCGCGTAGGCTTTCTTATCATCCTTTACAAAACGAAGCTGCAGCGTATCGTCGTCCGCGAGACGTGCTGCCGTTTCCGCACTGATGGGAAGCACAATATCCCAATATTCGCTTTTGATCAGCTTATAGAGCGGATCTCCGGCATTCACCTGAGAAAGATTCTGGATATTTGTGCGGCTGTAGGAAGCTTCATCGAACATGGCGGATGTAAACGTCTCTGTCGTGACATCCTCATAGCCATCCGTGTAATAAACTACGACGCCCGGCTGGTCTGCATTTACCATGTGGAAGGTATTGCCTGCCTGCGCGTTTGCGGCATAGTCTGTAATGCTGCCAAGTGCGGCAAGACTTAAGGATTCCGTCAGGGCTGAGTCGACATTTTCTTTGAAGGAGTACACATTATAAAAGCTTCCTGCCTGATAGGTCAGTTGAAATTCCTGGATCATCTCTTCAATTTCCGTCAGATCGTCCGCATTGAGTGCAGAGGAATCCTGACTCGCTTCATTGATCTGCCGTGAGACATCGCCGTTCTCATCTACGGAACAGACAAGATTGCCGCTGCCGACCTTCGAAGTCTCCCGCACGTAAAAATTGGGCGCTCCGCTGACGGATGCATAATAGACCTGTTCGTCGCGCAGAATCAAACCGCGGTAGATATTATTCTCCGCCATCGTTCCCTGCTCTACCTCGTAGACAGAAATATGCTCCGTCGTCATATAAGAGAAGACATTAAATACCAGATAAATAAAAATGATAATAAAAATAATGACTCCAATATTTATACTGAAAGGTTTTCGATATCGCACTACCTTTTTATTTTTGCTCAAAAGATTGTCCGCCTTTTTTTTATTCAACGCTTTTATTTTATCATTTTACTGCTTCAAAAACAACTTTTCACGCGTATAAAAATCAGATTTCAGCAGAATACTAATAGAGAAAAAGGAGGCATCAGAAATGAATACAAATTGGTTGGACTATACATTGCTTACACTGGTTATTATTGGGGCAATCAACTGGGGACTGATCGGCTTCTTCCGTTTTGACCTTGTGGCATTTATCTTCGGAGATATGTCGTGGTTCTCGCGCATTATCTATGCCATTGTCGGTATCGGAGGGCTTTATCTGATCAGCCTGTTCGGCAGAATACGTTCCATCAATCAGGCATAGCAGAAAACGCCTGTGCGTACTGCTCCGAAAGAAAAAGTGCTGTAATCCTACAGCACTTTTTGCATGTGAAACAAATACCGTATATTGTTACGGAAATAAAATCTGAATTACAAGGAAAGGACGATCTTAGCTTTGGCACAGTCAGGAAGCTTTGCCTCATTCTTTGATACGCTCAAAACAAACTTTACATTGTACTTCTCACTGATGATATCTAACTTCTGAATCGCATGGCAGATCTCGTCGTCCGTCTCGATGCAGGCAATCGTAAGAAAACTGTCGAGATACATCTCTTCGAGATCATTGTCCTGTGATACGATACCGCAGATAAAACCAAGAAATTCATCACAATTATCAAGCGGATAGTCTGTCACATTGATGAGACGAATCTTATTGTTCAGCTCATACATATGCTTCTGGCTCTTATCAAGATACACGATGTTGCCGGATGCAGAAGCAACGGAAGCGTTTACTTTGTCTAACAGTTCTTTTGTCTTGCCTTTTCCCTTTTCTCCTGAAATAATCTCTATCATGGTCATTCCCTCCTGCGAATGCTGCCCTATACGAAGTATTCGTGAATATGTATAAAAGCAGTTGATTTTATAAAATAATTATAGTATATATGCACAGAAAGTGCAATAGCGTTTTATCAGTTTGCATAGCCCGCGAGCATTTCATTCATCAGCAGATAGAGATTGGATCTGCCGTCCGCCTTAAAGACGATCGAGATAATCGGCTGATTGGCGGCATTATAGGAATACAGCACGAGACAGTAGCCCGCATCTCCGGTCGTTCCGGTCTTGCCGCCGACGACAGTAAATCCTTCCGGCGCCTCGGTCGCACCCGTTAAATACTGGTTCGTATTCTCCCAGGTATGCTCTTCAAGCTCTCCCTGCGCGTTTGTATACGCAGTGTCATAGGATTTCGTGCTGATAAGATCGACAAACGTCTCGTTTTCCAACGCCCTGTTAAAGATCAGATACATATCATAGACGGTTGTATAATGATTCTCGTCCGGGAGTCCGTTCGGATTGACAAAATGGGAACGGGTCGCGCCTATTGCGGTCGCTTCCTCATTCATAAGCGCGGCAAAGGAATCCACATCCCCTGAAATATATTCCGCGATTGCCACCGCCGCGTCGTTGCCGCTGCGGAGCATAAGACCGTACAGTAAATCCCGCATGGAAATGACGTCTCCCGCTTTCAGATTGCAGACGGAAGAATCGGAAGCCTGATCGACGGCATTTTCGCTGACTGTTACAAGGGTATCCAGATCGTCACAATATTTTAAGGCAATATATGCTGTCAGAATCTTTGTCGTGCTCGCCGGATACAGCTTTTCAAAGAGATTCTTTGCGTAGACGACGCTGTTTGTGGCAAGATTAAAGGTACCCGCGCCCTCCGCCACCTCGGAATGCGTTCCGTCCGTGCCGATGGAAACGTTTTCAGCCACACACAGATCGCTGGCAAAATAGGTTTTCTCCGCCGCTGTCTCAGTCTGGGAAAGACCTACGGTCTGTGTTGTCTGATAAATATCATACGGTGTTTCCAGTGCAGACGCATCCGTGCCGCATCCGCCAGTCATAAGCAGTGATGCCGCAAGCAGTATGCCGATAAGCTTATTTGTACATTTCACGCCACTCTAAGTCTCCTCTGTCCAATGATTTGATCAGCAGTTCCGCTGTCGCAAGGTTCGTCGCAAGCGGTATATTGTGCGTATCACAGATGCGGACGACATTGTTGACGTCCGGCTCATGAGACTTTGGCGTCAGCGGATCGCGAAGGAAAATAACGAGGTCGATCTCATTGTGCTCAATCTGTGCGCCAAGCTGCTGTGCACCGCCCAGATGCCCTGCAAGGTACTTGTGAATATTTAAATTGGTCACTTCCTCGATCAATCTTCCGGTCGTTCCTGTCGCATAAAGTTCGTTCTTGCATAAAATCCCCCGATATGCAATACAAAAATTCTGCATTAATTTTTTCTTTGAGTCATGTGCAATTAATCCTATGTTCATAATAGTAAGCCCCCCCTGATGTTAATATTTTTTCGGCTGCAGACCGACATTTAGCACCAGCCCGATGCCGATATATAATGACCACAGTGATGTAAGACCATAGCTGACAAAAGGCAGCGTGACGCCGGTATTCGGCATCAGACCTGTAGCAACACTGATGTTTACGATACTCTGAAATCCAATGAGCGCGGCCATACCGCAGCAGATGAGTCTGCCTGCCGCATCTTTTGCTTTTCTAGCAATAAATATACACTCAATCGTTATGAAAAGCAAGAGAATTATAATTGCCGCAGTGCCCACAAAGCCCAATTCTTCGCCTGCTACGGCGAAAATAAAATCGTTCTGCGGCTCCAAAATGAATTTGCCGTTCTTGACGGAAGTCGGGTCGTCGTTTCCAAGCCCCTTTCCCCAGAGAAGCCCGGAACCGATCGCCATAATGGAATTTTGCTGCTGGTAGGCGATATCCGGATATTTCTCCGGATAAAGCCATCCCATGATTCGCCCGAGCTGATAGCTGTGGATGAACGGAAATTTATCCTGGATAATCAGCGTTAAGACGATAAAAAAACTCGGAACACACACCGCCAGCACGCCGACGACAATCTTGTAGCTGAGTCCCGCAGCAAAAAGGAGCGCTGCGAAGATAAGCGCCAGAACAATTGTCGTGGACAGATTCGGCTGCATCAAAATCAGCGCGAGCGGAATGCCGATCAATACAAAAGAACAGAACAGCACTTTAAGGGAACTGATCTTCTCCTCATGTTTCATAAAATAATATGCAAAAAACAATATCATAAGTATCTTGACAAGCTCGGAGGGCTGGAATTGAAAACCGCCGATCCGAAACCACCGCTGCGCGCCCTTGCTCGACTCTCCTGCCACAATGACAAGACCAAGCAGCGCAATCGCAAAGAAGTAAATGAGCCATGAGAACCGGAGAATAAAGCTGTAATCAATTAACGAGACTACAAGCATAATTGCAAGTCCCGAAATCATACCGATAAGCTGCTTTTTCTGGTCGCCCGGGCTCGCGCTTCCCACGAGAAGAACGCCGATGGTATTTAATACCGCCACAAGCATGATTAATATGAATTTATAGTTCTTTAGTTTGTATTGTTTGAACATGCGACTCTCTCTTCATATCACGCTTTTTCACGCAATTTATAATCTTTTAAAATAATCTTGATCTCTACGTTCTCCGGCTCGATATCCACGTATTTTGTAATGACGGCGCCGATTTCATGACGAATCTGCGCTAAAGTATCGTCGTCCAACTGCTTTTTCCGCGTGTCGATCATGAGCTTTAGACGTTCTTTTGCCACACCGCCGCTTCTATGACACATATCACACCGGCTTTCTGGCATTGCTCTTCCAGAAAATTCTGGAAAAAATGCTCTTGTGACGAAGGTAATCGGGAATCTCGACCTCTTCACCGGTAAGGCGTCTTGCAATATTCTGATAGCACGCCTCGGAAACCGTGTGCTTTCCCATAACAGGCTCGCCGTGATTCTGCGAGATGATGACCGCTTCGTCCTCAAGTACGACGCCGAGCGGTTCCAGTTCTAACAGTTCGCAGATATCGGGAATATCAAGCATATTGCCGTCCTTTACCATCTGTTTGCGGAAACAGTTGACCAAAAGCGAAATTTTAGGCGTTTTCTGCCGCTTTAAGAGCTGGATGACACAGTCGGCATCGTGAATTGCCGCAATCTGCGGCGTTGTCACAACGATAACGGTATCTGCGTCAAATGTCGCGAGCCGAAAGCCCTCGTCAATGCCGGCAGGACAATCAATCAGCACATAATCAAATTCCGCGCGCAGATCGTCAAGAAGCTGCTTCATCTGTTTTTCCTCCAGAACATTTCCGGCGTCCTTCGAACACGAGGATGGAATGATCCAGAGATTCGGATAGCGCTTGTCACGGATGAGCGCCTGCTTTACGCGGCATCTTCCGGTCAGCACATCCACAAGGTTGTAGAGAATGCGGTTCTCTAATCCCATGACTACATCAAGGTTTCTCAAGCCGATATCGGTATCTACCAATACCACCTTTTTATCTAACAGTGAAAGTCCTACGCCTACGTTGGCTGTTGTAGTCGTCTTGCCAACGCCGCCTTTTCCTGAGGTAAAAGTAATGACTTCACCCATTGGAAGACCTCCTGTTTTCTTGACCCTTTTAAGAAACGGGTCTGATATTAATAATACCGTCGCAGAGAAACGCCTGCTTCGCCTGCGAGGTCTTATTACGTTTGGAAAAGAAAGAGCTTTTTTCCTGAGAAACGGAAGCGCCGTACACGCCTGCAATATTGTACTGCTCAGGAAGAAATGTGAGCGCCGTGATAAATGCGTCTGCATTGCCGTCCATGCCCGCGAAGGCACTGCCCATAAGGGAACCCAGTACAATAATATTGCCTTTTGATACTACAACCGCCTTGGAAGGGACGTCGCCGATAATGACGACGCTCTCATCCGTTTCCAGATGCTCTCCGGGCGCAAGGCTCCCATAATAAAAACAGCCCTTTGCCTTTTTCGGGGGAACAGCTTCTTTGCTGCGCTCCTGCTCTTCTATTTTTTGCTGTAAAATGGCGTCCCGTATTTCGTCATTCTCCACGATGCAGAGAATCTTGACGGTGGTATCAGTCATGATCGCGTCAACAATCTGAAACTTTTCTGCATCGCTTAGTTCCCTGCCCTCAAAGGAAAGCGCAAACGCCGCATGGGCAAAGAACTTCTCAGAGTCTTTGAATTTCTTTCGGATTTCATCCAATAGATCTTCGTATGGCAGTTCGGGATCAAGTACCAGATTGATTCCGTTCTTGCTGCTTTTTATAATGACTGACTGACTCATAGAATGCCTCCGTTAATCACTAAATTGATTCGAGGAAGAGTTGACGTCTTCTGCCTGGCCGCTTAGCAGCTCCTCTTCATCCTCTACGCCAAAATAATATGCAAACACATTGCGCGATACCTCCGCAGCATTGTGGGAAGTATATCCGTATGGAATACGCGTCGCAATGGATATCTCCGGATTCTCATAAGGCGCATAGCCGACGAATAACGCATGGTTGGCACGCTTTGGATTTTCCTGCGCCGTACCGGTCTTGCCGGCGGCGGTAATCGGAAATCCGTCAAATTCAGAGGTGTTTTCGACCACCATACGCATTCCATAATGAATGGCGTTCCACTCTTCGCTGTTTAATACATCGACCGTGTTGCGCACGTTGGGTTCATATGTCTCAAGCAGATTGCCGTCCGCATCCTCAATGTGGTCTAACAGCGTGTATTCATAGACAGTACCGCTGTTTGCCACTGCGGTGACATAGCGGGCAAGCTGCACGGTGGTATAGTTGTTGTTACTCTGTCCGATGGCAGCCATGACAGGGAACGAATCTGCAATCTGCGGTTCGGCTTCTTCGATTTCAATTCCGGTGCGCTCATCGAGTCCGAAAAGCGCTGCATATTTCTGGATTTTGGAGATACCAAGCTCATCGCTGTAGCTTGTCGTATAATTGTTGGTGGCAAGCCGGTATCCTACTTCATAGTAATAATAGTTGCAGGAATCACGGAGCGCCTCGGAGACGTTGATTTCCCCGTGCGTACCGCCGGATGAGGTGAAGATCCAGCAGCGCGGGTGGTTGCTGATGTTCTCATAGACTCCCAGATCACGGATACGCTCGCCAAGTGTAATAACGCCCTCGGAAAGCCCTGCGGTGGATGTCACCATCTTAAACGTAGATCCCGGCGCCGTCTGCTGCTGTGTCGCGTAGTTGTACTGTGGCAGGGATTTATCATCCTGCAGGCTGTTAAAGTACTCTGCGTCGACCGTGTTGGCAAGGCGGTTGCTGTCATAGCCCGGATAGCTCACCATTGCAAGCAGCTCTCCTGTCTTTGCGTCTGTGACGACGCAGGAGCCGGAGCAGGGATCGAGCGCAAGCTGGGCAGGCGTGATATCCAGATTCCGGATCTTCTCCTTCAGGAAAGTCACCGCTGTGACGCTTCCGTTGTTAAGCGAAGCAATTTCATCCTCGTCATAAGGCAGAACGCCCTGATCGAACAGAATCAGGCAAAGCTGCGTTCCCGAGATCGCGTCGCTCTTAATCAGATACTCGTAGATAATCTTGGAAAAATCGTTTTCATAGAACAGCTCTTCTAAGATATAAGTACAGAGCGCGTCATATATTTCCGTGGAGTCGGAATATTTCTCCTCGACCGTAAATTGCGTGATATCGATCCAGTTCTTGGAAATCGCATGGCTTAAGTAATCCTTCGGGCTGATCGTACCCTGTTGCCAGTTCTGGTATACCTCGTCCGTCGTGTCGATATTGCTCTCAAGCAGAATACCGTTTCTCTTAAGACGGCGTATAATATAGCTGAAATAGTCCTGCTCTTCCTCTCCAAGATCGGCAAAATTAATAGCAGCGGTTCCGTTAAGCTGCGACGAAAGCTGGCTCTTGACCGCATCCTGCCGCGATTCGAAAATCCGCAGAACGGACTGTTCCGCAGGCGAAGCGTCAACATCGGAAAAAGCGGTAAAGTCGATGACATTGTTGTTGATCAGCGCAAAATAAACATCTGTGATCGGAATCGGTATGTCCGAAGAAGGATTGTCGATATTAGAGTAAACAATTCCTGCAATCTCCTGCTCTAAGAGGTCGTAGACAGCAATCTGAAGCTCGCTGTCAAGCGAGAGATAGACATTCGCTCCCGCCCTCGGTTCTTCGCGCTCGATGACTTCGAGTGCCTTTCCCATGTAATCGACATAGAGCTTCTCATAGCCCTTCTCACCTTTTAGATAAGCGTCCATATACTGTTCAATACCGCCCTTTCCGACGATATCGTTTAAGGTATAGCTCTCGTCTGTCTCAGAGAGCTTTGCGTACTCCTCCGACGAAATCTTCCCGGTATAGCCTAAAATGGATGCAAAATATTCACTGTGATTGTACTTGCGGATCGTATCGTCAAGCACCTCGACGCCCTGCAGTTCGGACGAGTGTTCTCCGATATACGCGACAGATTCCTCCGATACGTTGGTTGCAATTGTAGTTGTGATATACTTCTGATACGCGTTCTGTGCCATTGCAAAGCGGACGACGCAGATCTTATAGGTCATTTCGGTGTCATATTCCTCACTGATACCATAGCAGTTATCCGTAAGGTATTCCATGACCTGTTCTACGGTTGCCTGCGAGGTGTCATAGCCGAGCCTTTTATCATATTCGAGATTATCATAGGACACCTCCCCGTAAACGTCTGCAAGAAAGCGTTTCCAGGAGGTTCCGGTGACATTGAACTCGTAGCTGCCGTTCTCCGTCAGATCGACCTTGAAATCGTTGATAATGCTGTCACCATTCGCCTCAAGCGCCGTGATGATCTGCGCAATCTCGGCATTCAGCGCGGTATTTTTCGCGTCTGTCGAACTGTAGGTACCGTTGTCCTCAATCGTAATGGAATATGCCAGTTCATTGTAGGCAAGCAGATTTCCGTTGCGGTCGTATATGTTGCCGCGGGTACTGTTTAAGGTGCGTTCCTTTACGATTCGCAATATGGAGTTGTCTTGATATTCCTGTCCGTTTACGACCTGCAGAAAGAAGACTCTCCACAGGAGAACTCCAAACAACAGCACCATGACGACTGTTGCAACTGCGAGCCGTGATTTTACGAACATACGGAACACTTCTTTTATATTATCAAACAAACTTACTTGCACTCCTTTTTTCGATGACTTCCAGCCGTTGGTTGATCTTTAGGATAATCACATACAAAAAGATGGTGATTACCATGGTATAGACGAGTTCCGGCATCATCAGATTCAGAAAATAATACCGGAAATCGTAGCGGTTGCGGAACAGAAACAGGAAAAAGTAAATAAACAGATTATAGCCCAGATCGCTGCCCGCAATCAGAAGCATCGGCAGCTTGATGTCCTCCGGATAGAACATTTTGCGGAAATATCCGTTGAAATACCCGATATACATATACAACAGGGCATAAAATCCGAGAATATTTCCCCCGAAAATATCCAGAATCAGACCGCAGAAAAAGCCAATGTAAAGCCCCTCCTTCTTCCCGCGCATAAACCCGAACGCTGAAACGAGAATAATCAGCAGATTCGGTGAAATGGACGCAAAGGAAAGCGCGGAAAACACCGTCGTCTGAAGCAGATAACAGATGATAATGATAATACAGACTGTAACTTTTCTTCTCATACTCCTGTGAACCTACTCCTCCGTTGTCTGCTTCTTGTTCAAAATGACAAGGACCTCTTCAATATGCTCAAAATCAACGGCAGGGGTGATTGTCCCGGATTTGGTCAGATTGTTCGAATCCGTCGTAAGGCTGCTGATATAGCCGATCAGAATGCCCTGCTGGTACTGGTCGGAAATATAGGAGGTCACGACCGGATCGCCCACTGCAACTTCATTGTCGCTGTCATTTAAATTCGAAAACTCAATGGTCATATTTTCGTTCATATTCTGAAGGCTGCCGCTGACAATCAGGTTATCCGAGGTCGTCGTCACCATACCGCTGACCTTGGTGGTATCGTTGATGATGGAAGTCACCTTCGCGTAATTCGGTCCGACGTCTGTGACGATTCCTACAAGACCACTGCCTGCAATGACATTCATATCCACTTCGATGCCGTCGTCCGATCCCTTGTCGATGGTGAAATAGGAAAACCAGTTGGTGCTGCTCTTGCCGATGACATTGGCAGCTACCTTCTCATAACTTGGGTATTTCTGGTCAAGCTCAAAAAGCTCTCTTAAGTTCTCAAGCTCATACTGTTCCAGATTCACCGTGTTAAGCTCCGCGGTAAGCTTGTCCACCTGGTTTTTTAATGCTTCATTCTCCGCCATGACCTCGCTTAAGTTCTTGAGATTATCCGTCTTCTCGGTAATCCATCCCCCGACCGTGTTAATGCCGCGCTGCATCGGGACAAACACATAGCCGGCAACGGTATTTAACGGTCCGCCCGAAATATTCAGCGTAAAACTTAACAGCATCGCGACAATGCATACGCCGGTCAGGATCATCAGTATATACTTGGGTGGCAGAACAAATTTGGGTTTTCGCTTCATGATTTCCTCTATAACAATATCTTACTCTTCATACTGAACGCCAGATGCTTGTACTTGGCGTCGGAGACGATTTTTATAAGTCCGCGCACAACGCACTCTTCCGGCTCCTCACAGGTATTGATCTCAATGCCTGTAATCTCACGGAACAACTGATCGAGATCATGGATCTGTGAGCTTCCGCCTGTAATGTAGATGCCGGAGTGGATGATATCCTTCGCCAGCTCAGGCGGCGTCTTCTCCAGAATCATCTTAATGGAATTACAGATGGTATTGAGATTGTCCTTGATTGCCTCATAGACAACGGTGCCTGACATTTCCATCTCGATCGGCAGACCGCTTACAACGTCCCTGCCGACGACAACCATCGTATCCGTCTTGCCCGGGATGCCGGAGCCGAGCGTCTCTTTCATGCTCTGCGCCGTCTTCTGTCCGATGACGAGATTGTACTTGCGCTTCACGTAAGTGATGATCGATTCGTCGATCTTATTGCCGCCGGAGTGAAGCAGATCGCTTAGTACCAGACCGCCGAGCGAAATCACGGAAATCTCTGTCGTATCGGCGCCGATATCGACAATCATAATCCCCGTCGGCTCATTGACGTCAAGACCTAAGCCTACGGCATCCGCAATCGGCTTCTCACAGAGCAGAACGCTCTTTGGCTTTAGCTTGCTCTTGTAGAACATATCAAAGAACGCCTTTTTCTCTACCTCCGTGATATCTGTCGGAACCGCAACGATGAACTCTGCGCCGCGCAGCTTTCCTTTTGCGTGCGTCTCCAGATAAGTGTGAAGCATCGTCTGAAGATTGTTGAAATCTGCAATGACGCCTCCGACCACCGGAAACGTCACCTGAATGGTCTCCGGCGCTTTCTCGTACATCGCATATGCATCGTCGCCGTATGCATAGATCTGGTCCTTGTTCACCAGTGCGATGGTGTTCTTTTCGTTCAAAATCTTATTGGATGCCTTGCAATAAATCTTCATATTGCATGTACCAAGGTCAATACCATACACGTTATTCGTCATTGTTCTCTCCCTTATATATGATTCTTTTGCATTCCCGATAGCTATAGTAAGTGCGATCACCGACGATAATGTGATCTGCCAGCGGAATCCCCAGAAGATTGCCGCACTCTGCTACTCTTCTTGTCGCCATGTCGTCCTCGGCGGAGGGCGTCGGATCGCCGCTCGGATGGTTGTGCAGCAGCACAAGCTGTACAGCGCCGTGGCTAAGTGCCGCAAGAAAAATCTCACGCGGCGGTACAAAGGCTGCGGTTGCGCTTCCGACGGTCAGCGTCACGTCCTCTAAGAGGCGGCATTTGGCGTCGAACAGCAGCGCCATCGTCTGTTCCTGCTTCTCATGGCGCAGACGCTCCATATAATAATCTGCAATGGAGCGCGGATTGCCGAGACTGAGCCGGTCCTGATAGCTTGTCTGCGCAATTCGCTTCGAAAGCTCTGCGACGCATTTTAACTGGATTGCCTTGACAGAACCGATGCCCGGAATCTTAAGCATATCCCCGTAGGACAATGCATATAGATTAAGCAGGCTCTTATCCTTCCTGCCAAGGAAATCCTGTGCGACCTCCACAGAACGTCTGCCGTGCGTTCCGGAACGGATGATGACGGCGAGAAGCTCTGCATCGCTTAAGGTGTCTACGCCGGACTCCAAAAACTTTTCGTAAGGTCTTTCTGAATCCGGCAGTTCTTTTACAGTTGTAAAGTTCTGTTTCATAGCGCTTCCATTCTCTCCCCAGAAGCTTGAAACGGCATCATGTAAATTTATGTCAACCAAAAGGCAAACAAAAACTTACATTATATTTTAGCATAACAAATCTGCATTCACAAGATTTCGTTCCTTAAGTTTTTGTAAAGATTTCAAAATGCCAAGCTTGGCGTGATACCAGGTCAGACCACCCTGAAAATAGACGGCGTAGGGAGGCTTTAACGGTCCGTCCGCAGAAAGCTCGATGGACGAGCCCTGTACGAATGCGCCTGCCGCCATGATAACGTCGCTGTCATACCCCGGCATTGCCCACGGCTCCGGCGTCACATAGCTGTCCACCGGCGCAGCCGCCTGGATTCCCTCACAGAAGGCAATCAGCGCGTCCGGGTTGTGGAAGGAAATCGCCTGAATGATATCGTGGCGGCTCTCCGTCGCGTTCGGTACGACGTCAAAGCCGAGCTTCTCATAGATGTTCGCCGCAAAGATGGCGCCCTTTAACGCTCCGCTTGTGACCGTCGGCGCGAGAAACAGTCCCTGATAGAACGACTGCAGGATGCCCAGCGACGCGCCGACCTCTTTCCCAAGTCCCGGAGAGGTCAGGCGGTATGCCGCATTTTCGACGCATTCCTTTTTCCCGACGATGTAGCCGCCGATCGGCGCAAGACCGCCGCCCGGATTCTTGATCAGAGAACCGACGATCATGTCCGCTCCGACTTCCAGCGGCTCGCGCTCCTCTACAAATTCGCCGTAGCAGTTGTCTACCATGCAGATGACATCCGGTTTGATTCCCTTGATAAAAGAAATCAGTTCCCCGATGCGCGCCACCGACAAGGTCTTGCGCGGTGCGTACCCCTTCGAACGCTGGATTGTGACAAGCTTTGTGCGCGCTCCGATGGCTTTTTTGATGTTCTCATAGTCAAATCCGCCGTCCGCAAGCAGATCGACCTGACGGTATGTGACGCCGTATTCCGCAAGCGAACCCTTGGACGGGCGGATGCCGATGACCTCCTCTAAGGTATCGTACGGCTTTCCGACCGGGGATAACAGCTCGTCGCCCGGGCGCAGATTCGACATCAGGGCGAGCGCCAGCGCATGGGTGCCGCAGGTGATCTGCGGGCGGACGAGCGCATCCTCGCCGCCGAAGCAGGAGGCATAGACAGCCTCTAGCGTATCTCTTCCGAGGTCATTGTAGCCGTAACCGGACGTGGTGTTGAAGCACTCCGCCGAGACGCGGTTGTCCTGCATCGCCTTGAGCACTTTTAACTGGTTAAATTCCGCGCGCTGATCGATTTTTTCGAACCGCTCCTTTAAGGATGCTTCGATTTTTTCTCCAAATTCATAAACTTCCTCTGATATTCCAAGCTTTTCGTATTGTTCCTTCATTAACTGATTCATGACTTCCTCTTTTCTATTTCCTGCTGTTATTTCAGAACACGCTGCCCCGGATATTCCCTAAGAGGGCAGAATGCCCTTCTCCGAAAGAACCGCAAGTATTTTCTCAAGAATTTTTTCTTCATCATACTGATATTCCGGTTTGTCGAGCCAGATCACGTCGCGCTCCCTGCGGAACCATGTGAGCTGCCGCTTGGCAAAATGCCTCGTCTCGCGCTTTATGATGTAGACTGCCTCGTCAAGCGTCGAATCGCCTGACAGATAGTCTAAGATTTCTTTGTAGCCGAGTCCCTGCATGGAGACCATACCGTTGTGACAGCCCATTTCCTGAAGCCTTTTTACTTCATCGACAAGTCCCTGCTCCATCATGGCGTCCACACGGGCGTCGATGCGCTGATACAGGTTTTCCCGCTCGTCGTTTAAGACAAAATAGGCAAAATTGTACGGAGACGTCTTCTGGCGCTCCTTCTCGTTGTGCTCCGAAATCTTCTTTCCGGTATGATGGTAAAATTCCAGTGCGCGGATGACGCGTTTTTGGTTATTTTCATGGATGGCTTCCGCTGATGCAGGATCGACTTCTCTCAACATTTCGTGCAGATAGTGATTTCCCTTCTCCTTGGCAAGGGCTGCAAGAGTGGTTCGATATTCCTCATCACATTCCTGCTCGGTAAAATCAATATCATAAAGCAGTGCCTGTATGTAAAAGCCTGTGCCGCCGACGATAATCGGAATCTTTCCGGCAGCGTAAATTTCCGCGAGTGCCGCTTTCGCCATTTCCGTGAAACGGACGACGTGAAATTCATCCGAAGGCTCCAGCGCGTCCACCAGATAATGCTTTACGCCCTGCATTTCCTCCGGCAGGATCTTCGCGGAGCCGATGTCCATATAGCGGTACACCTGCATGGAATCCGCCGAGATAATGGCGCCGTTTATTCTTTTGGCAAGCGCAATGGAAAGCGCTGTTTTCCCGACTGCGGTAGGCCCGGTCAGAATCACCATTGGTTGTTTGTTCATTTTATACAATCCTTTTGAATTTCTTCTCTATCTCGTATTTGCTCATGGAAATGATCGTCGGCCTGCCGTGCGGACAATGGTACGGGTTTTCCAGCGCAAGCAATTCATCGATCAGCTTCTCGGCTTCCGGTCTGCTGATGGAGTCCCCGCCCTTGATCGCCGCTTTGCAGGACATGGACGCGACCTTTTCCAGAATCAGTTCCGGCGCTTCCCTGCCGCTTAAATTAGAAAAATCATCTAATAAATCAATAAACATGCTCTTCATATCGACAGACTCAAAATCCGCCGGAATTGCATTAATTGCATATTCTTTTCCGCCGAAAGGCTCAATTTCATAGCCAAAGGAACGAATCTGTTCCCCGTACCGCTCTAACATTTCCTGCTCCTGCAAACTCAGCGTCAGAATGACCGGAGGACTGATCGTCTGTGAGACAAACTCTTTGGTCCGCACCCGCGCCATCGTCTTCTCGTAGAGTACCTTCTCATGCGCGGCGTGCTGGTCGATGATAAAGAGCTTATCCTCGTACTCGATCAGCCAGTAGGTGTCAAAAAGCTGTCCGATAATGCGGTGCTCCTTTGCCGCCTGTTCCGTGAAAAATCCGGTGTCCTCGGAGAGAAACGTCTGCTGTTCGTAAACGCCCCCGGCAGACGCATCCGGCGCGATATCTGCAGATATTCGGTCATCCGAATCGGTATCCGTCCGGTAGGTATCGGGTTCTTTGACAAGTCCGGGTTCTTTGACAAGTCCGGACGTCTGCCCGCTCCTCGCGAGAAGCCTGTCAAACACACTCTGATTCTCCGCAACCGGACGCTTCGCTTCCGGCTGCGCTGTGTTTATCGCTCCTGTCTGCGCTGCGCTTCCGGCTTCGTGCTGCGCTGTGTTTATCGTTCCTGTCTGCACTGTGTTTCCGGCTTCCGGGGCAGATTCCTCCCGAATTGCCTGCTTCGCAGAGACAGCTTCCGGAACAGATGTCTCCTGAATTGCCTGCTTCGCAGAGGCAGCTCCCGGAACAGATGTCTCCTGAATTGCCTGCTTCGCAGAGACAGCTTCCGGCATTTTATGCTCCCGCCCGGGATATTTGCGCTCATAAGGGCTATCCGCCGCGACCGCATCCCGGATCTGTTGGATTCGTCGTTTTTCGAACGGCTCGGGAAGCTTTGTCTCGATTGGCGGGCGCTTCTCTGCCTTTTTCTCATCGACCGGGACGTCCGGGATAAATTCCCTGTGCGTCAAAGCGTCACGAATCACCTGATACAGCGTTTTGTAAATTTCCTCGTTGTTGGAAAAACGCAGTTCCATCTTCGTCGGATGGACGTTGATGTCCAAAAGGTCCGCATCCATCGAAAAATAAAGAACGCAGAACGGGTACTGATGCTGCATCATAAATCCCTTGTACGCCTCCTCGATTGCCTTGGAGAGCAGGGCGCTTTTGATGTAACGCCCGTTGATAAAATAGCTTTCGTAATTCCGGTTGCCGCGTGAGATGACCGGCTTTCCGATAAAGCCGTGCACAGAAAAACAGTCATTTCTGGCATGGATGGGGAGCACGGAGGCTGTGATATCCCTGCCGTAAATATGGTACACCAGATCCTTCTCGTTGGAATTTCCCGAGGTGTGCAGCTTTGTCTGTCCGTTGCTTATGAATTTAAACGACACATCGGGATGTGATAAGGCAAGGCGTTCCATCAGATCGCCGATATAGTTTCCTTCTGTCTGCGCGGTCTTTAGAAACTTCCGTCTCGCAGGCGTGTTGTAGAACAGATTCCGCACGATAAAGGTCGTGCCGTCCGGCGCGCCGACCTCCTCGTTTTCCCGCTCTCTCCCGCCTTCGATCACATAGCGCGTTCCGGTCAGCTCACCGTAGGTCTTGGTGATCAGCTCCACCTGCGCGACTGCCGCGATACTCGAAAGCGCCTCGCCGCGGAAGCCGAGAGAACTGATGTTAAGCAGATCCTCCACACTCCTGATCTTGCTCGTGGAATGGCGCAGGAAGGCAAGCGGAACCTGCGCGCGCTCGATACCGCAGCCGTTGTCCGTAATGCGGATAAACGAAATGCCGCCCTCCTTGATCTCGACGGTAACCGCCGTCGCCTTCGCGTCGATGGCGTTCTCCACAAGCTCTTTGACAATGGAGGATGGGCGCTCTACGACCTCACCCGCCGCAATCTTATCGATTGTTTCCTGACTCAGTAATGTAATTTCCGGCATGTATATCCTCCTCTGATGCAGTTGCCGAAATTTCTTCCGGGGAATTTGAATCTCAGGTGCAAATTCGGGAAAGCCCTGCGGGGCGCTCTACCAGCGGTTCTTTACCTTATTCTGCAGTTCATACAGTTTGTTGAGCGCCTCAATCGGCGTCAGATTCCCGACATCCACATTGCGCAGCTCCTCAATGATATCGTCGTCCTTTACCGTATCAAAAAGCGACATCTGCGTTAAATCCACCTCGTCTAACTTTTCTTTCTTTTTCTTCGTGCCCGTATCAACTGTGATGTTTCTTGCTACATCGATAATATCATGCGCGATCAGTTCTTCCACGATTTCTTTGGCGCGTTCGATGACGGAATCCGGTACTCCGGCGAGCTTTGCCACCTGAATGCCGTAGCTCTTGTCCGCACCGCCCTTTACGATCTTGCGCAGGAACACGATGTCGTCGCCCTTTTCCTTGACCGCCACACAGTAATTGTTGACGTTATTTAACTTTCCTTCCAGCTCGGTCAGCTCGTGATAATGTGTCGCAAAAAGCGTCTTTGCGCCGAGCAGCTTCGGATTGCTGATGTGCTCCACGACTGCCCATGCAATGCTAAGACCGTCGTAGGTGCTCGTTCCGCGCCCGATCTCGTCTAAGATCAGCAGCGAATTGGAAGTCGCATTGCGCAGGATGTTCGCCACCTCATTCATCTCGACCATGAAGGTACTCTGTCCGCTTGCAAGGTCGTCCGAAGCGCCTACGCGTGTAAAAATACGGTCCACAATACCGATTTTTGCGGAGCTTGCAGGCACATAGCTTCCGATCTGCGCCATCAGCACGATCAACGCGGTCTGACGCATGTAGGTGGACTTTCCCGCCATGTTCGGTCCCGTGATAATCGAGATGCGGTGATTTCCGTTATCCAGATAGGTATCGTTGTCGATGAACATATCGTTCGTAATCATCTTTTCTACGACCGGATGTCTGCCGTTTTTGATATCAATGACGCCGTTCTCATTGATCTTCGGACGGCAGTAATTATTCTGATCCGCGACAAGCGCAAGCGAAACAAAGACATCCAGACCTGCGACCGCTTTTGCGGTGTGCTGGATGCGCACGACCTCCGCCGCGATTTTATTCCGCACCTCGCAGAATAATTCATATTCCAGCGTGACAAGCTTGTCCTCCGCGCCGAGAATCATATCCTCCAGTTCCTTTAGCTCCGGCGTGATGTAGCGCTCGGCATTTGCGAGCGTCTGCTTGCGTGTAAAATAGTCCGGCACAAGACTTTTATAGGAATTGGTGACCTCAAGATAATAACCGAACACCTTGTTGTACTTGATCTTCAGATTCTTAATGCCGGTCTTCTCCCGCTCCTTTGCTTCAAGCTCGGCGAGCCATGTTTTTCCTTCGGTCTTTGCGTTGCGGTATTTGTCGACTTCCTCGTTATAGCCCTCCTTAATGAGTCCTCCGTCACGGACAGAAATCGGCGGATCGTCTATAATTGCCGCATCGATCAACGCGCAAAGCTCTTCTAATGTATCCATGTCCGCGTCAATTTCTTTTAGCAGCTCGCATTCGAACTCGCCCAGAAGGCTCTTGATTGGCGGCAGCATGGAAATGGAACTGCGGAATGCGACCAGATCCCTCGGATTCGCAGTCAGATATGTAACGCGGGTAATCAGACGCTCCAGATCGTAGATCGGATTTAAATACTCGCGCAGTTCTTCTCTTGTGATTACATGCTTGTTGATTTCACAGATAGCGTCCTGGCGCTTTTCAATCTCCGCGCGGTCGATAAGCGGCTGCTCTACATAAGAACGGAGCAGTCTTGCCCCCATCGCGGTTTTTGTCTTGTCCAGCACCCAGAGCAGGGAGCCGCGCTTCTGCTTCTCGCGCAGCGTTTCGACAAGCTCTAAATTGCGTCTTGTGGAGCTGTCGATAATCATGTATTTCCCGGTGGAATACGGATGAATGGACGAAATATTTTCAAGATTGTTTTTCTGTGTTTCATAGAGATACTTCAGCAGCGCTCCCGCGGCGATCATACCGCAGTTGTAATCGATCAGACCCAGCGCTTCAAGGCTCTTTACCTTGAAATGCTCCTTTAAGGTCGTCTCGCAAAGTTCATCCCCAAAATACCACGTCTCAAGCGCATAAATTGTAATACCCAGTCGATGACGCATGTCTTCAATGTCGATACCGCTCATATAGAAGCTGTCGTTGCAGATAATCTCGGTCGGGGAGAACTTCGTGATCTCATCCATGAGCTTCCGCTCAGAATCCACCTCCGTCACGTAATAATCACCTGTGGAGACGTCCGCGATCGACACGCCGTAGCGGTCCGCAAGGTAAACGATGCACATGATGTAATTGTTTCTTGATTCGTCGAGCGCCTGCATATCAAGATTGGTTCCCGGTGTGACGATGCGGATGACCTCGCGTTTGACGAGTCCCTTCGCCAGCTTCGGATCTTCGACCTGCTCGCAGATCGCGACCTTGTGACCGTTTGCGACAAGCTTATTCAGATAGCCTTCCACCGCGTGATACGGGATGCCGCACATCGGCGCGCGCTCCTCTGTGCCGCAGTTTTTTCCGGTCAGCGTCAGTTCCAGTTCCTTTGACACCAGTATCGCGTCGTCAAAAAACATTTCGTAGAAATCGCCCAGACGGTAAAATAAGATACAGTCTTTATATTCTTCTTTGGTTTGCAGGTATTGCTGCATCATTGGTGTATATTCTGCCACTTTATTATCCTCAACTTCTCTTTATAATTGCCTCTGCCACTTTTAAGCCGTCCATTGCCGCAGACATGATACCGCCCGCGTACCCGGCGCCCTCGCCGCAGGGATAGATTCCCTCTACCGGAGAGACGAAATTCTCATCCCGCGCAATCCGCACCGGGGAGGAAGTCCGGCTCTCGACGCCGGAAAGAATGGCATCCTCCCTGCCGTAACCCGGAATGATCCGGTCGAACGCGTGCATTCCCTCGATAAAAGAGCTTTCCAGTTCCGCAGGAAAAAGCCCCCTGAGATTACAGAGCACACGCGCGCCCTTTGTCTCGCTTGAAAACGCGCCGTAGGACGTGGACGCCTGATTCCTGCAGTAATCGCCGAAAAGCTGCTGCGGAATTTTGCCCTCTCCCAGCGAAAACGCGCGCTCTTCTAGCATTTCCTGAAAGCGCATACCGCTTAGCGCGTCGTCTCCCGGTAAATCATCAGGCGTTACGGAGACGATAATCGCACTGTTCGCATTCTTCGCATCCCGCCCGGAATAGCTCATGCCGTTCACCGCGAGACGGTGTTCCTCAGAGGAAGCGTTCACGACATAACCGCCCGGACACATGCAGAAGGAATAAACGCCCCTGCCGTTCTTTAAGTTCGCCGTCACCTTATAAGGCGCAGCGGGAAGCTTGTCCGCGTAAAGCTCGCCGTACTGCTGTAAATTGATCATGCGCTGCGGATGCTCTACGCGCAGACCGACCGCAAACGCCTTCGCGCTCATGGAAAGTCCGCCTTTTTCATGCAGCATACGAAAGGTATCTCTTGCGCTGTGACCGATCGCCAGCACGAGAAATGATGTACTCACCCACTCGCTGTGGTTGATTTCAACAGCGGTTACCGTATTTTTCTCTGTACGGTAATCCGTCATGCAGCTCTCAAAGCGAAACTCTGCGCCCTTTTCTTCCATATACTGACGCATGCGAAGGATGACATCCGCGAGCACATCCGTGCCGATATGCGGCTTGTTCTCATACAAAATCCGCCGGGGTGCGCCGAATTTCACGAAAGTCTCCAGAACAAAGCGGTTTCTGCCAAGGGGATCTTTGACGAGCGTGTTCAGCTTGCCGTCTGAAAACGTACCTGCGCCGCCCTCGCCGAACTGGACATTGGAAGAGGTGTTCAACACGCCTCTCTCCCAGAATGACGCGACGTCCTTCGTGCGCTCCGTCACACACTTTCCGCGTTCAAGCACGAGCGGATGTAGTCCTGCACACACAAGCGCATAAGCACAGAACAGTCCCGCAGGACCTGCGCCTGCAATGACCGGACGCAGGGAAGACGATGGACTTTGGGGTGCCGGAAGGGCATATTCCTTCACATTGATTGACATAATACTATTATCGTCAACCTTCTTTAAGACCGACGCCTCGGAATCGACTTTGACATTCACGGAATAGACCATCTGGAGTGCAGGCTTCTTTCTCGCATCGATGGACTGCTTGACGATCTCATAGGAAAAATCCTGCCCCTTCGTAAGCTTTAACGCTTTTTTGATTTTTGCTTCCAATTCTTCTGCCGTATGTTCTATAGGCAGCTTGATCTGATTGATCCGAATCATGCCTTTTCTTACTTTCCTTTCCCGGCGGCATGTATGCCCGCCACATAACCGCTCGACCACGCCCATTGAAGATTGTAGCCGCCGCAGGTTCCGTCGATATCCAGTACCTCGCCCGCGAAGTAAACGCCGCCCGCAAGCTTTGATTCCAGCGTGTGTGCGTCGACTTCTGCTGTGTCCACGCCTCCGGCGCACACCTGCGCCGCGTCCATACCTTTGCTTCCGATGACGTCCACGCGAAACTGCTTGACCGTGCGGACAAGCTTCCAGAGTTCGGGCTTCTTTAACCGCTCTGCCGGAGCGTGCAAATCAATGCCCGATTCCTTTAACAACACGTCGATGAGCTTCTTATGGAATAGCCCGATCAGCGCCTGTGCGGCATCCTTCCCATGCGCGTATACAGAAAAACGCTCCAGAAGCAGCGCAAAAAGATCGTCCTCTGTAAGGTCGGGCATGAAATCAATCTTTGCGTAGACGCCCCGCTTCTCGCGCAGCGCCTTTGTCGCATAGCGGCTTACCTGAAAGACCGGGATTCCTGAAATCCCGTATTCCGTCAACTGCAGCTCGCCCCACTCACTGCACACGCATTCATAGCCCGCCGCAAAAGATACCTCTGCCCCGCTCTTTTTTGAGTGAAATTGCACGTTTTCTATGTATAATTCCAGTGCCATTTCTGCACGGATTCCTGCAAGTGTTTTGAAAAATGCCTGTTTTCCCTGCAGTTGCACAAGCGCCGGCACAATATCTACAAAGTGATGTCCAAGCTCTTCAATATATGGAAATGCGCTTCCGTCGCTGCCTGTCTTGGGCGCTGCAAGCAATCCGGGCGCAAAAATCAGACTTTTGGTCGAAAATGCGCCTTTATCAGTGACAATTTCCATGCCCTGCGCCTTTTTTCTGACTGCAGAAAGTGTACATGAGGTACGGATTTCGACATTTTGATAGTCGCATTCCATCCGAAGCACCTCAAGCACCGAGGCAGCCTGTTCACTTGCCGGGTAATAATAGCCGCGCCGTACCTTCGGATAGATGCCAAGCTCTTTAAAAAACTGCACGGTATCTTCCAATCCGAACTGTTCGAATACCGGCAACACAAATGCAGGGTTCTCCCCGCGATAACAGGAGACGCCCTGCATGGCATTGGTATAATTGCATTTTCCGTTTCCGGTCGAAAGAAGCTTTTTGCCGACACGATCCATATGCTCTATGAGAATCGTCTTAGCGCCGCAGCGCGCCGCGGTGATTGCAGCCATCAGCCCGGCAGGACCGCCTCCGATGACGGTCACATCTGTATCTGTCATATCAAACCTCCAACCCGAAAATCTGCGGTCACACAGACCTGCGGGTGAAAAAATTTCACTCTGTCATCGAAATTTTACCACACCGTTTTTAAACATTCAATGCCATTAACTGGAATAACTTTCGAGAAGATCGTAGAGTTCGCTCTCACTCTCCACGTAAATTCCGTCCGTAAGCAGCGCTTTTGTCTCATCCGACAGCTCGTCAATGTGAATATGCGTCTCAAGGAGAATGGTCGTACCGTCCTGCTCATATACGACGAGGAAATCGTCCTTGGCGCGCAGAATATAGCGGTATGCCTTCTGCACCTGCATACTCTCAGCCGTCACGGGCTGCGCGCTCTCCGTCGCCTGCTCCGTGGCAACAAGCGTGGCATCCGGCAGCGCCTCTTCGGGGCGTCTGTTCCGGTAAAACGCTGCAAACAGGCAGACTGCCAAAAGCAGCGCCGCAAAAAGGCAAATACTTATCGTCTTTTTCATGTTGTCCTCCATTCTACGATAAGTATCTGCCAGTTCTTTCCTTTTTATTCAATTAGCGCAAAAGATGCAGCTTCTTTGCAAGGGAGACAAGCGTCCTGCCCTTCGGGAAACGGAGAATTTCCTGCTCGTTCAAGCCCTTTAACAAAAGCAGAAGCACCGCGTATACGCACACGCCCGCGACAATCGCAAAAATCGTTGCGATCATGTTATTTCTTATCACGTATAAAAACAGTTCGTACACAAGCCAGACCACAACGCCCATTCCTGCCGATGCGATGGCAGGCACGAGGAAGGTCTTTCTTATCTCCTGCCGGTAGCCGCTGTATCTGCGGATGGAACGCGCATTTAAGATACACATCGTAAGCCCGAAGAATGCATTGGCGATAATGACGGCAAAAATATTGAGGTCGAATCCAAGCATCAGACCGACAAGGACAAGCAGATGCAGAATCAGTGCGATCACTGCGTTCTTGATCGGCTCTTTCATGCGGTTCATTCCCTGCAGCAGCCCATTGGTGAGGGTCGACAGTGAGAAGAACAGGATGGCAACGGCGCCCACGCGAAGCATCCGGGCGGAAAGCTCAGAAGAATCGCCGAATAACATCGTAAGAATCGGGGATGCGAGCACGCCCATTCCGACCGTACACGGGAATGCAACGACCATGATAAAACGTGTGGCAAGTGCGATCTGGCGTTTCGCTTCCCCACGCTTTCCGTTTGCATACGCCGCTGTGAGTGCCGGAACAGAGGACGCTGCAAGAGAGGACGCAATCGCGATCGGCACATTGATAAGCACCTGATATTTTCCGGTGTAGATGCCGTTCCATACGCCATATTCTTCCTTGGAATAACCCTGAAATACAGCGAGGTTCTTATACACTGCCTGATCGATGAAGGTATTGCACTGGTAAATGGTCGTACTTAAGAGCACCGGAATGATCGTGATGATCAGCAGACGGAAAATTTCTCCGTAGGAATCCGCATTCTTCCCGCGCTCCTTTCGCATGGACTTTTTGAACACCCGAAGATAGACGACAAGAACGAAGGTCGAAAACAGCAGCGCAACCAGCGCGCCGACGCCTGTACCGATTGTTCCGCCCGCCGCACCGTAAGCGGCGCCGTAATTCTCGGAATCTCCAAGCAGCTCCCCGACCTTTGTGCCGTAGGAAAAAAGCATGTATGCCGCCCAGACACTGACAACGGCGTTTGCAATCTGCTCTAAAATCTGCGATACCGCACTTGGCATCATTGTTCCAAGCCCCTGGAAAAAACCGCGCATAACGCCGAGGATTGCGACAATGACAAGCACCGGAACCAGTGTTTTAAGCGCAAAGATACAAAGCGGCGTGCGAAGCAGCGTCGTTGTGATAAATTCTGCGCCAAAGTACAAAATCACCGCCGCAACTGTTCCCGAAACGAGCGCAAAAATGAGCGCGCACTTTAAGATGCGGTAGACATTGCGCTTCCTGCCCTGTGAGATATTTGCAGATACCAGTTTCGAAACTGCGAGCGGCAGACTGTACGACGATATGATAAGTAATATGTTGTATATGGTATAAGCACTGCCGTAATAATCATTTCCGGCGTCTCCGATGATCGCAGTCAAAGGCATCCGGTAAATCAGACCGATGACGCGGCTTAAAAGGGATGCGATCGCCAGAATAGAGCCCTGCGCCAGAAAGCTCGTGCTGTTTTTCTTCTTGCTATTGCCCATAAGAAAATTCCTCATTCATCACGCAAAATGTGCATTTCCTCTAAAATCTGTTTCTGCTTTGGTTCCATGACCGCGGCATCCTCCGGCGTCATGTGGTCATAGCCGAATAAGTGCAGCATACTGTGAACAATCAAAAATGCGAACTCCCGCTTCTCGCTGTGCCCGTAAGCCTTTGCCTGTTCCTTCACGCGGTCTGCGGAGATTACAATATCTCCGAGCATAATCTCCCCGGTATCCGGATTGAAATTATCCTCATAGTCCTCCTCGAGCGCCGAGAAGTCGCCTGCCTGTCCGTAAGAAAGCATCGGAAATGAGAGCACGTCCGTCGGTGCGTCAATCTCACGGTATGTGCGGTTGATCTCATGAATCCCTTCGTTATCGGTGAGCGTCAGGTTCACCTCCGCCTCGTAGGGAAATTCCTCATGCTCTATTACAAACGCCACCACCTCCGCCGCCAGCGATTCGCAGTCAAAATCGAAGGAAGGCTGTACTTCTTTTTCCAGATTCAAACTCATAATGTACTCCATTCCGCACTCACTGATTGTTACATGAGCGCCTTTTCATTGACCAGATATTCCCGGATTTTTAAGAACATATTCATACTAAGTCCCGATTTATCATAAAGTCCCTGCGCGGAATAATCATTTAAGGTCTGATAGATGACCATATCCTGATTCCATTCGCTCGACATGGTATCGGAATCGAACACCTCAAGCTTCTTGATGAGGGCGTCTACCATATGTACGATGGCAGACTCGATGGTGGACGGGAGCGCATTCTCCCCATTGTACTCGCTGATAATGCGTATCACATCCTCCGGGAAACATTCTTTTTGGGCAATCCGGATACCGTTTTCTCCGATCGAACCGCCCTCTAAGATACCGATCCGGTAATAAAAGCCCGCCGCCGCGCAGACAGCTTCGTTTGCCCCGACCAGCCCGGCACAGTGCGCCGCTGCGCGGGACACCCGCTTTGCATGCTGATAATCTGCCTTTGAAAAGCTGGAAAGCTCTCTTAGGAGCGGATAGTCTTCATCGAGAATGTCCGTCAGGGTGTCCGCAATCTCAGACGTTACTGCCGCTGTAAGCCTGTCATAACAGAAATGAAGAAGCAGCGCCGCAAGCAGTCCCTCCGCAGCCCCGGACAGGAACAGAATCCACGATGTTTCCCGGTAGGTCAGATAATAGAATAACCCGGGGAATATGGTCAAAATGCAAAAGATGGCAAGCTCATACCAGAATCGCAGCCTCCCGTGATCCGCCGCTTCTGCCGCAGTACAACCGAACAGCACCAGAACAGAATAAAGCGCCAGTTCCTGAATCGTACTTCCTGCCATAAGGCACAGCATGGTGCTTAGAAACAACCCGACGTATACGGCGATTTGCGGTGTCGCAAATGCAAGCATCAATATCGGCACCAGAATGACCGGTCGTAAAAACTCCGGCAGAAACGCACTGAACAATACGAAAATCCAGGAAAGCAGATAACCGTAAGAAAGTCTGCGAAAAGTGGTCTCCCGGTTGCCGGAGATTCTTCGGTGTATGCGTTCGTGCTCCAGAAGAAAGCAAAACACTGTAAAAAACACAAGTTCCACCACGCCATAGACAAGAATTTCATCCAGAAAATGACCTTTCAGCATGGATATGATAAAAGTGAACAGAAGCGTTATAAAAAGCATTGAAAAAATATTCATAACACGTTTTAATACATAACGGTCATTCATCGCTATCTGTTCTCCTGTTTCCTCTGTCTTGCGCCGGAAGTTCTTTTACTTCTGTTCTCATAATCCTCATATGCCTTGACAATCTTCTGTACGACCGGATGCCGGACAACGTCCTTGCTCGTGAGCTCGCACATTCCGATCTCGTCCACCTTCTTAAGGACCTTGAGCGCGACGTCAAGTCCCGACTGCGCACCGGGCGCAAGATCCTTCTGCGTCGCGTCCCCTGTTATGACTGCCTTTGAGCCAAAGCCGATACGCGTCAGAAACATTTTCATCTGTGCCGGCGTCGTGTTCTGCGCCTCGTCTAAGATAATAAATGCATTGTCGAGCGTGCGTCCTCTCATATAGGCAAGCGGCGCGACCTCGATCAAGCCTTTTTCCATATTCCGCTGGAAGCTCTCCGCGCCCATGATCTGATAGAGCGCATCGTAGAGCGGTCGTAAATAAGGATCGACCTTGCTCTGCAAATCGCCGGGCAGAAAGCCGAGCTTCTCTCCCGCCTCGATGGCAGGTCTTGTCAGGATAATTCTGCCGACCTCCTCATTCTTAAAGGCGGTGATTGCCATCGCCATCGCAAGATAGGTCTTGCCGGTTCCCGCAGGACCCATGCCGAATACGATCATCTTCTCTCGGATAGCGTCCACATAAGCCTTCTGACCAAGCGTCTTCGGCTTGACCGGCTTGCCGTTTACCGTATGACAGATGCAGTCACGGTCAATTTCCACAATCGCAGACTCCCGTTCCTCCTCTAAAAGCGCAAGCGCATAATTGACATTCTGCTCTGTGATGATGTTCCCGCGCTTTGACAGCTCGAGAAGCTGCGTAAATACATCCTTCGCGCGCCCGCAGCGCTTTTCATCCCCAAGAATCTTCATGCTCTCGCCGCGCACGACCACAGTCACATTCAAGGTGCGCTCGATCTTCTTAATATAGGCGTCAAACTGCCCGAACACATTCGCCATGTGATCTGTGGGCATGTTGAAAGATACTTCAGTCAGACTCATCCACATTCTGCCTTTCTTCACTCGTGATGTTAATAATCTCTGTCGGCTGATAAGAAACGATCGACTCATAGACCTCAATCGTCCCGCTCGCCACATATTTTTCACCCGTTCTTCTTATAATAACATTTTTTCCAATAATTTGAATACCCTTTTCTTCCAAATCTTTCAGGTAATTCTCCAGATTCTTTGTTGCAATCTGCCGGATTTCCTTTTCCGTGTGCGTTTTCTTCACTTTTCTGACTTCCTGATAGTCCTGCCTTGTCAGCCAGATGGGAAGGTAGAAATTATCCGCAACATGCACCTGATAGGTGTCGGAGGTCACTTCGTAATCCTGATACGGATTCTTCCAAAATGGATTCCCAAGTACGGAATAAAATACGGTCGCCTCATAATTGGTCGTCTGGTTCTCCGTTGGAACCGATTCGACATAATCTGCTTCTATCACATCCTCGTAGGAATAGACTACTTTTGCCTTAATATCAGCGTCTGCGCTGTTATAGAGGTATTCGGACGTCTCCCCGTCGTCGTTTTGAATCTCGATCCGCCCCGAGACAAGGATATCTCCTTTTTTTACTTCGCTGCCCGCGGCGACAAGCGGCGTTCCCGTGCGGGTTATGATTTCCGAAATCACGCCGTCCTTTGCCGCCACAATATCAGACACCGTATCATCTTTCTTCTCGTACTCCTCCTCTGGAAGCAGGTTCTCCTGTATGTCCACAGTCATCTTGGTCCCGTAAATCTTAATGGACGTCCAGATGACCTCGCTGTAGCGGCTGCGCAGCGCTTCTTCCAGCGCTTCACAGGAAATCTCGCTCTTTCTTGTGCCGAACGAGCATTCTTCCTCCTTCAGGAAATCGAGAATGACCTCGTTCGAGAGATACGAATTGCCGTTGATCTCAATATTCCAGATAAAACCGGACAAATAGAAAAGAAGAACCCCGAAAAAAAGAATCCCCCCGAAAAAAATCCGGCGTTTCCGGTAGCGGAAGGTGGTAAACGGCGCTCCTGCCCGCTTTATGATTCTGATATGCGTTTTTGTCTTCTTTAAAATAGGCTTTAGCCGTTTAAAACCGCTTACGCTGATACAGAAAGTATACCCATTTTCACAGGGTTTTAAATTCCAGATCAGAATATCGCGGTTGCCGCATAGATTCAGGAACCGTTCCGGTGCATATCCAGTCAACTGGACATAGACATAGCCCTGAAAATATTTCATCATTGATAACAGCATGGCGCATCAGCTCTCATACTGGATGTTATCAATATAGCCCGTGATTTTCATCTCCTCATTCGTGTAATAATCGATTGCAAGATGTGCACCGGTAATCCGTATCCTGCAGTTTTTTGTCTGAACCCTGATAAAGGAATCCTCATATTCCAGGATTCCTTTATAGTTCGAGATCAGCGCTTCCTTTCGTCCTGTCACAGTGAGGATTGCCGCACCGAGCATCAGATCTTTTGGAAGCTCCAGATTGTTTACCATTTTTTCACGCAACGAGGTGTCATGCCCCGATTGGATTCTGCTATTTTTTTTCATATATAACTATATGAAATCTGATGTTGTCTTATTCGGGAAAGATATATTGACGGATCACAGGTTCCTTCTCCTTTGGTTCGCCCGAAATCTCGTAGGCGCCTGCAATCCTCTCCCTTGCCGCCTCCATCTTCGCAGCGTCATTGCCGTAGATGACAGCGAGCGTCTCTCCTTTCTTCACGGCGTCTGCATTCTTTTTCAGAAGACGGATGCCGACCGAGAGATCGATCGCGCTCTCCTTCGTCTCCCTGCCGCCGCCCAAGGTCATACAGGCAATACCGATGTCCTCCGCAAGAATCCGGTGAACATAGCCGTCCTGCGGTGCTGTTACGGCAAGCGTCTGCCCTGCGACAGGCAAGAGTGAGGTGTCGTAGACCGCCGACGCGTCTCCGCCCTGCGCGCGCACAAATTCTGCCAGCTTTGCCAGCGCGCTTTTATCCGCAATCGCCCCTTCCATCAGTTCTCTCGCCTTTGCTGCATCCGGCGCTTTCCCGGCGAACAGAAGCATCTGTGCGCCCAGGGCAAAGACGACCTCCTTAAAGTCTTCCGGTCCTTCGCCGCGGAGCGTCTCAATCGCCTCAATGACCTCTAAGGAATTTCCGACCGCCGATCCGAGCGGCTGATCCATATCCGTGATGACTGCCGCCGTCTGCTTGCCCGCCATCGTGCCGATTGCGACCATCTCTTTTGCCAATGCAACGGAATCCTTAAGCTCTTTCATAAATGCGCCGTTGCCCGTCTTTACATCCAGTACGATTGCATCGCTTCCGGCAGCCAGCTTTTTGCTCATGATCGAGCTTGCAATCAGGGACATCTGATCGACTGTCGCCGTCACATCACGGAGTGCATAGAGCTTCTTATCCGCAGGCGCAAGGTTTGCCGTCTGTCCCGCGATAGCGATTCCGATGGAATTGACGTTGTGTACGAACGTCTCCTCGGACAGTTCCGTGGTAAAACCGGGGAAGCACTCAAGCTTGTCGATCGTCCCTCCGGTATGTCCCAGCCCCCGCCCGGACATCTTTGCCACAGGCACGCCGAGCGACGCCACGATCGGTGCAAGCGCAAGGGAGGTCTTATCTCCGACGCCGCCCGTGCTGTGCTTATCTACCTTAACGCCCCGGATCCCCGAAAGATCGAGCACGTCCCCGCTGTCGCGCATTGCAAGCGTCAGATCGACGGTCTCCTGCGGGCTCATTCCCTGAAAACAGATTGCCATGGTCATCGCTGACATCTGATAGTCAGGGATGCTCCCGTCCGTAAAGCCGTTTATCATATAGCGGATTTCTTCGGAAGAAAGTTCCTCTCCTCTTTTTTTCTTTCGAATCAGGTCATACATTCTCATTGTGCCATCCCCCTTTTCTATAAGCTGTCTCTATTGTATCACCGCAGCGCCGCTTCTTCAATATTTACGAAAACTACGAAAATATGACAAATTTATAACAATACTTGACAAATTGTCTCACAATAAATAAAATGAATACGTTACCATTGCGCTCCGAAAAAGTGGGCGTATAACTCATATTAAGATGGAGGTTATGAAAATGAAGAAGAAATTGACAACCGTTCTTGCAGCTATGCTGGCTCTCGTTATGACATTTGCACTCGCAGCCTGCGGTGGAAAGCCAAGTCTTGAGGACTGGTACGCAGACAATGAGTCTGAGTTTACCGCAATCACTGACAGCGTAAATTCCCAGTCTGAGTCGATGGGATGCACCATGGAGATCGTTGTTGAGGATTCCAATGCATTAGTATTCCGTTATACATTATTAGATGCATTCGATACTTCTGATCCTGCAAATGTTGAGGCTCTTGGACAGATTTATGATACCATGTTCGACAGTTATGAGTCTACTTTCGCCGAGGTTCGTACTCAGGTTATGGAAGAGACAAGCACCGAGGATGTCATCATTCGTCTTGTTGCTTTAAATCCGGACGGAACAGAGCTTTACAGCAGAGATTTCACAGAATAATCCGAGTAACGAAAGAGCTGCGCGTTAAATAATGAACGCGCAGCTCTTTTTCTGTCAGTGTCTTTTTAGATCAGTGCCTCCAATGTAGCAAGTAATTTTTTCACCTCAATCGGCTTTGAAACATGTGCATTCATACCGGATTCAAGCGCCTTTTTCTTATCTTCCTCAAAAGCGGCTGCCGTCATGGCAATAATCGGAATATTGGCAAGCGCCTTATCTTCGAGTGCGCGGATTGTCTTTGCTGCCGTATAACCGTCCATAACAGGCATCTGAACATCCATAAGCACCAGACTGTAATATCCGGCGCCTTTCTCAAGCAACCGCTCTACGGCAACTTTCCCGTTTTCTGCTTCCTCAATGATAAAGCCTGCCGCACCTAAGATTTCACTGGCAATCTCCCGGTTCAAATCGATATCTTCCACAAGCAGCAGACGCTGTCCGCTGATATTCAGGCATTTCAGATGCGATTCCTCGTTCGCTTCCTTCTTCGGATGAAGCACATCGATCAGGCATCGCCTGAGGTCCGAGATAAACAGCGGCTTGCTGCAGAATGCCGTCACCCCGGCTTCTTTTGCCTCTGCCTCAATGTCCGACCAGTCATATGCTGTCAAAATGATGATCGGGGCGTCGGCTCCTGCTTCTTTGCGAATCTGCCGGGCAATCTCCACACCGTTCATATCCGGAACAAGCCAGTCAATCACATACACATGATATGCGTCGCTTCTGCTGATTGCCTGTCTGGTGCGGAGAATCGCTTCTCTGCCGCTCATGGTCCATTCTGCGCGCATTCCGATCTGAATGAGCATATTGGAAACACTGTCACAGGTATTGAAGTCATCATCTACTACAAGTGCATGAATCCCCTCCATCTCTGCGATTTTGACCTCGACCTTCCCGGTTGTTGCCTTTTTGAGCGGAAGTTCGACCACAAATTCTGTTCCCTCGCCCTGTCTGCTCTTGACGCCGATGGTTCCGCCCATCATCTCAACAATATTTTTGGTGATCGACATGCCAAGCCCCGTTCCCTGAATACCGCTGACCGTAGAACTGCGCTCGCGTTCAAACGGTTCAAAGATGTGGGTCAAAAATTCCTGGCTCATCCCAATCCCCGTATCCTTCACATGGAACGCATAATTTGCATATTCTCCGGAACTTGCAGGTTTCTGGCAGATGCGCACGCTGATGCTCCCGCCTGGCTCCGTAAACTTCACGGCATTTCCCAATAGGTTTAACAGAATCTGGTTCAGTCTGAGCTTATCGCATATCACATTTTCATTAAATACATCCACCGTATCTATGTAGAAATTCAATCTTCTGGACTTCATATCCGCCTGCAGAATATTCCGAAGACCGTGCATGATTTCAGACAGACTGCATTCCGCTTCTTCCAACTGCATTCTTCCGCTCTCGATACGGCTCATATCCAGAATATCATTGATCAGGCTGAGCAGATGATTGCTTGCGGACATGATCTTCCCAAGATAATCCTTTACCTGCTCTTTTTGGTCGATATGCGTGGTGGCGAGCGTTGTAAAGCCGATGATTGCGTTCATAGGCGTGCGGATGTCATGGGACATATTGGAAAGGAACGTCGTCTTTGCACGGTTTGCAGACTCTGCACGCGCCAGCGCATCTTCGATCAGCGCTTTCTGCTTCAATTCCTTTTCTACGGCATTGGTGTTATCAATTGTAATCACAATGCCATAACGTTTGCCGTCGATTTCCGTGATATAAATATTGGTGAAAAAAGACTTATATTTCTCCGCTTCATTTTTCGTGATGCTCTTATAGCTGAAAATGTGCTTCTCATTGACCGGAAGGCTCATTAACGTTTCAATCTTAAGCGTATCTGCGACGGTTTCAACGTCATTGGGATGTACATAAGAAAGCTGGTACTGCAGATATTCGTTCCAGTCTCCGACATCTTCTACGTTGATTTCCCCGTTTTTGAACATGATCCGCCTGGTCATCCGGGAATCAAGCTCCACCTGCAGAATCCCCGTGTAGATATTCGCTGCAGTAACTACAAACAACTGCTCATATTGACGCATCTGCAATTCTCTTAACTTCTGTTCCGTAATATTCTTTACATTGCAGTATGCGATAATATCCCCGGTCTTTTCCTCCCGCGCCATGAAAATGGTATGGCGCATATACAGTTTCTGTCCCATCCCAATGACTGCCTGAAACTCAAAGGTGCTTTCCGTATGTCCGTCCTCAAACTGCTCCAGCAAATAGGTACGATCCGTGTTCTTTTCGTATATCTCCTTACTTTCGGAAACGACCTGATGCTGCGTCCAGCGCTTTTGAAACACATCGTAATTGGCCGGCGCAGACATTCCCACTACATCAAGAAGCTCTGTCCGCTGCCCGTCTATTTCCTCCCACATCTCTTTTTCTATGACATTTTTGCTCAGATTAATCTCATAAATAAGAATTGCCTCCGCCAATACGGCTTGTTTATACTGCTCTGATTTGGCGAGCGCTTCTTTGAGCCGGGTCTTCTGTTCTATTTCGTGGCGCATCTCTTTATCGATATTCTTCGTCCCTACAATGGCTATGCGATACCCCTTTTCCAGTTCTACATAGGCTACCTTGAACTGAACGTACAAATATCCATGAGCTGCTATTTTCTTATAGTTAAAGGAATAGTCCTCATCATGATTCTGAAGGCCTTCCCTTGAAATCGCCTCAAAAAACGCTTCCTTTTCCTCTACGACCTGCGTATCCGTGTACGCCCTTACGCCCTCAGACCATGTGGGATAACTTGAGAAAAAATCGCCGATCTGCTTTCCGTCTCCCTCCTGCGCCCGCTGGATGCTCACCGTATCCTTCTGATAATCCACAAGCATAACAGAATAATAATCCGCGCTCAGGCCGCTGATGACCGCCATCTGCTCTTCCAGAAGCGTCTTCTGTTCTAATTCCTTAATGACCTCCGCGTTGATATCCCGAAATGCAATCACGCAATAATCCTTGTTTTCTGACTGTAATTTGACCGCGCGGCATTGAAAATACTGGATTCTCCCGTCTCTTTTGACGCGGTAATTAAATGCGTGCGAGTTCTTTTCACTTACCGCAGCCTTAAGGTGTGCCGCATCTTTGATGTGCTCAAAAAGCTCCTGATCCGGCGTATATACACTATTATTTACATAAATCTGAATCAGGGATGCGTAGTTCCCCGTCTTAAACATATTTCCATATTCTTTTCGGATGACCTCGCTCATATCGTAGGATCTTGTGCTTCCGTCCTCGAGGTCAACGAGATAGACGCTGCCAAAATCGGAGCTTAACGCTTTGTTAATGCCTGCGAGCCTGAGCTGATCCTCATATAACGCCTGTTCTTTCTTTTGGCTCTCCTTCTCTCTGGTGATTTCATCTGTTACATCCTCGATCATTCCCACAACAACAGACGCCTTCCCGTTCTCGTCGGCATCAAGGACAGATAAGACGACTCTGATATAGACAGCTTCGTTTTTTAATTTAAAAGCGCCGGTCGACTTTTTCTCACCGGTTTCAATCATATGTATCAGTTCATGGAAAACGGCTCTGTCATCATCCGCAATCATATCATCTGCAAAGCTCTGCGGCATATTGGGATAGAAGCGTTTACATGAAAACTTCTCTGCGGTTATTTCCGCCATAATCGCCAGTCTGTCCTTCGGATAATAGCGAAAGAAATAAATTCCTCCTATAGACACAACCTTCTGCGTATGATAATCCAGTTCCTGATAGCTTTTTCCTTCGTAAATTGTTTGTCTCATACTGCTAATTCCTTTCTATGACAATATTCGTTCGATCTGCCATGCCACTCATCTATCCCGTTCTTTTGAAAAATTATCTGTAAATGCAGATAAGGCAGAACATTTCTATGCTCTGCCTGGATAATCTCCATCTGTCAATAACTGTTTAGATTCCCCAACTTCTCTTATCTCTTGCCAGATCAACCGCAAACAAACAGCGTTTGCTTAACGTATTCTAATAAGATTATACACAGTAATCCGGCAAATTGCAATAAACGGAAAATTTGTTGAACTATCTTCTGAAAAGGATATTCAAGTTCGCTATTATGGTGGCTGCAATTATATTTCCGCCAACGACTACCCATAAAACATAGCGAAACCAATCCGGACGCTGATTCCATACAAAGACTGTAATAAGCAGGAAAATTGCAAGAACGGCAAAGCATATTCCCATAGCTTTGCATAATTTCACAGGGGCAAAAGCCGGTTCCCTGACCGTGCTATGACCTGCAAATAATGAACTGCCTTTTCCTTTTAAAAATACTGCTGATAATACAGCGAAAATCACAAAAAGAACATAGATCACTATGACCGGAACTTCAAATTCCATAGGACACCTCCATTCTAAGCGATGAATGTCAAAACACTCTGACTTTCTTCCGCCGCCTTTTGAAAAAATTCTTTTACGGCATCGAAGCACGCCCATACATAAGTAAAGAAATCGGCATCATCTTCGCCGCTCATTACAGGATAAATATCATGTTCAAACATATCCACTACATTAAAATTTTTACGAAAAGCTGTTTTGTCCCACTGTTTCAAGGCTTCTGATAGCTGAGCCGTTTTCTCTTTTGGAAACAGTCTGGCAGGTCCATAGCCCATATCTTCTTCATTAACCGGCTCTCCTCCGAAAACCAAATAACTTAAAGGATCGTCTTCTTCACCATCATATGCACAGCCTGTCAAAGTAAAATGAATGGCATGCCAGCTTTTATCAATGTCCAGCAGGTTATCTTTGTTTTCCTCCTCATAAATGATATCCATATTCCCTTCTCGGATTTTTTGAATGGTATCCTCATCTGTCCTGAAATAATAGCATGTCATTCCCATAGCTTTTCTCCTTTTCATCTCTTTATCATATCCAAGTGCGAAAACCGGGTAAGTATTATCTTAAAAACCAGACAAGGCAGAACACTTTGTATGCTCTGCCTATGACTGTTCTTCTCTTAAATAATGTGATACTCCTCATAAAGGTCCTGGCGGTATGCCTTATCGTTTGTCACTTTGAGAATATCTGCTATTCGATTATCTTCACTTAACAGTTTAATCAGCTTCGCTAATTTTTCTTCGCCTTTTTCTATACCTTTTTCAACATTTTCTCTATCTCTCATCAACAACGTCATATACTCACGCCTCCACATTCTCTGTTCTTCTTTGCTTCCTTCACAGCTTCCTCTAACTTCTCTACAAAGGAATCCTCCGGCTTTTTCCCTGCCACATAGTCCAGAAATGCCTTTAATTCCTTACTGACATCATCCTGTGTTCCGTTCGCATTCAGTAATATCTTTACCGCACCGTCCCCCATTGAAATGCTTTTGTCCTCTTTGCAGATATTTCCAAAGGTATAGATGTGCCTTCCCTTTCCATATGCGTCAAACGGACAGATAAATATGATATAGCTCCGATTCAGCTTTTTATAAAACTGTCCCCTATCCATAAGCTGTAAATCTATCATTCCCTGATAATAGCGGCTTCTTTCCGGCAGCTCCTGTGTATCGCTCACCTGCATTTCAATATCATAAACGATATTTTTATTGTCCTTCACATAAATGTCCAGTCTGACGCTTCTTGCGTCTATATCCTGCTTGATGCTCTTCTGCAGTTCGGGATATTCAATACGGTCTATCTTTAATTCCGGAAGGATTCTCCGCAGAAGTTCCCTGCACAGCTTTGGATTCTGCATGATTTTCCGAAAAGGAAATCATTGGAAATGCTTAACTCTTCCCAGTTTGTCTGTTTTGTTTCTGTGTTTTCCATTCATTACCTGCTTTCTTTCACTATTACTATCGGAAAACTCTGTATGTTTTATAATACATCTGCTATCTTCTGATTTTATTATATATGGTAATCCATCAAATTACAATAAACTTTCTTTCACATTTCCTTTATCCATAATTAGACAATTATGGGTACACATCGCAATTTTATTCAATACATTTCTATGCCTTACTCTTATAATACACATAACAAAATAAAGGAGGTAAACATTTATGAACAATAATTTATTTGAATCATTTAACAATGGCTCCCTCAGGTTACCGACAACGGTAGCAGAGTTTGCAGACATTCCGTGGTCAAAACACCCCACCTTTGACGGGGTAGAACTCAAACACATTGTTACAGCCAAAGATACAGGTGGTGGGTTCAGCTACCATCTTGTCCGCATCGCACCAAATAAAAGCATTGAAAATCATATCCATGAAAAGCAATTAGAAACCCATGAGGTAATTGCTGGTTCTGGTGTATGTATCAATGATGGTGTCACAATTCCTTATGAAACTGGAACCATTTCCATCATGCCGATTGGTATCCCGCATGAAGTGAATGCAGGAAAGGATGGTCTTTACCTGTTTGCAAAATTTATTCCAGCGTTATGCTAGGCTAAATGTTTTACAGACTGCTTATACTCGCTTGGAGTCAGTCTGACGATTTTATGAAAGCATCGATCAAAGTGGCTTTGGTCACAGAACCCAGTGGCATAAGCTACTTCGGTCACGCTTTTTTCCTCTTCTAATAATTTCTGGGCTTTTCTAATTCTGCACTGTATTTGAAACTGATGAGGTGTCAAGCCACAAGCAGTCTTAAACTTACGAATCATATGATATGGACTCATACCTATATTCTGTGCCATATCTTCAATTGGTAATACTTTCTCCGGTGCAAGTAAAATTAATTGTTTCAATCTCTTTATGTAACTAATTTCATTCCCGTCTTCATCCGGCATTGTATCGACAGATGCACATATTACTATCATAGAATAAGGGGTATCATTTACAGCCTCTACTACATGGGGAGCATCAGGTAAAATGCAAAAATTCTCCTTTGCATGATATAGACATCTTTCACCATTATAAATAACACGAACTACCCCATCCAAAACATGCCCAAATATAACATGATTTGCATGTGTATGCATAGGATAAGACTGTACCACATCCTTATAATAAATGCACTCTATATTATTGTTATTTCGTTCATATATAATGTCGTTTTGCATTTTTATCTGAGGTTCTCTCCATATAATCCAGATTCTAATTTGTACCGTTCCACAACTATATTTTGGGGCTTCATTCTCCTCTTCCGCCCTTACTTATGATACGGCTCGCCGCTCATAATCCGATAAGCCCGGTAAATCTGTTCGAGAAGAATCACGCGCATGAGCTGATGCGGAAATGTCATCTTAGAAAAGGACAACCTGAAATCGGCGCACTTTAACAGCGCATCCGACATGCCAAGCGACCCTCCGATCAGAAATACAATGTGGCTTGTTCCGCCTGTTCCAAGCGTCTCGATCTTCCTTGACAATTCCACGGAATCAAGCTGTCTGCCGTCAATTGCAAGCGCACAGACGAACGCGCCCGTCTGCTGAAACTTACTTAAGCGTGCCAGCATCCGCTCGCCCTCCTTTTCCCGAATCTGCTCCTCGAGAGCTTCCCCGGCGCTCTCCGGCGTCTTCTCATCCGCCACCTCGATGATTTCAAGCTTACAATAACGGCTTAAGCGCTTTTCGTATTCCGCGATGGCGTCACGGTAAAATTTCTCTTTGATTTTTCCAACGCATAAAATCGTAATTTTCATCGTACTCCTTGCTTTCTTCTTTGACCGTATGCTTTCAAGCATTCTGCTTTCCGTCTTTTTGATTCTTCGGAAAAATTATAACAAATTTGGTTGCGGCGGTCTATAAAATCGCCTATAATTTATCTATCAGACGATGCCGTACGGCATCCGTTATTCTAAGAGAAATGAGGTACACATCATGTGGTGTCCAAACTGTAAGAATGAATATGTCGAAGGAATTACCAAGTGCGCAGATTGCGGCGTGCCGCTGGTAGACTCCTTGGAGTTTTCCGGCGCGTCGCAGTCCGTGCAGGCAGAGGAATTTTACGATGAAGTCCCGGAAGATGCGCAGGATCACGAAGCTTCCCTTACAGACGGCGCGCACGCTGATTCCGCCGCCCCGGTGTCAAACACGCACGCCTATGTCTCAAAGGCTGCCAAAAAGGAAGATGTCAAATCCACTGCCTATACCTTTACACTCATAGGCGCTGGAGGTCTGATTCTTTTAATTCTTTTCGCACTCGGGGTTATTCCGGTTCAGCTTCCAGAATCCACCAAAATCATGATGTATATTGTGATGGGCGGTATGTTTCTCGTTTTCCTTGTAATCGGAATCCGTTCGTTCGGTCAGATAAAGAATCTGGAACATGCGGCGGAACACGAAGAGAAATTGCGCGCAGAAATTACCGGATGGTTTCTGGACACTTACCAGTCAGCAGATATCGACCGCGGTCTGGATTGTTCACAGGAAGAGGAAATGCTCTATTTTTCCCGGTATGATGTTATGAAACGCCTGATTCTGGAAAAATATCCTGATTTGGAAGAATCGTTTTTGGATAATATGATTGAAACACTTTACGCAGATATTTTTTAGAAAACAGCGACGAATAATATTGATGAATTGCAATTGCAGACTTCGGGCGTCCTGATTGAATGATTTTCCAATCAGGACGCCCGAAGCTGCTGGAACAGCAAAAAAATCCGAAGCGCTACGGATAATAAATAAAATTCGTCCGGTAAACGCCGCTGTCAAGTCCTGTCTTGTCATTTACCACAAGCACAGACAGCACATTATTTCCGGTCGGAATCTCAAGCGGAGTCTCATAGCGGGGCGAAGCCTCGGTCGGGTCTGTGCCGTCCCATGTATAATAGATGCTGCAGCCTTCTTCCGCTTCGATTGTCACAAAGGTGATATCCTCTATGCGCCCGCCGTCCGGGAGCACCGTTGCATACTCCGGGGCAAGCAGCTCGATCTCATAAACTGCCGTTGCAATTTCACTTTGGATTCCTTTGTCGTTGACGCAGACTGCGGAGATTTCATATGTTCCGGTTTCTTCTAACGCGATACCGTCGTCATAGAGAATCCCGTTCTCCTCGTCCGGCTCTGTGCCGTCCAGCGTATAATATATCTCGTAATCTTCGGGGGACTCTATGGTGACATCAACATAGTCCTCATACTTTCCCTCTACAGGAGAAATAACCGGCGGTTCTACCAGATAGTCCGCAAAAAGCGCAAGCAGCTTCTCATCGGTAATACCGTCTGCCAGTTCTGCAATCTGCTCATAGTTTTCCTCATCTTCATATATCTGAATCAGATATTCGTATGCCGTCTGGTTCGTAGCGTCCAGCTTGATAATCTCCATCAAAAGCACCATTGCGGCATCATATTCCTTCTGCTCCATATAGATGTCTGTCATCGCCATCCGAACCGCGATATCATCCGGTTTTAAGGAAAGCGCCGTCTTATAATAGTGAAGCGCATTCTCGTAATTCTTATCGACAGATTCCTTCTTTGCCATCTCCACCTGATAATCATAAGAGTTGGCGTTCCTGTGATCGATCGTCACCTTGACGATGATGCCGACAGCAATCAGTACGACCAGAATACCGCACACAACCAAAACAGGCACTTTATTGCTCATTTTCTTCTTCGGCGGCGCCGGCTGTTCTTTCCTGTTGTCCGGCTTCTTTTTCGCTGGAGTTTCGTCCTCCTCCCTTAAAATAGAACGCAGATAGTCATCTTCCAACACACTGTAGTCCGGCACAATCTGTGCCTCGTTCCCACACACGGAGCAGTAGATGCATCCCTCTTTCATCTCCGCCCCACACTTCGCACATTTCATATGAAACATCCTCTCAATTAATACATCAACATCGACTCTACACAGTTGTTCATCAGCATTGCAATCGTCATCGGTCCCACTCCGCCCGGAACCGGAGTGATTGCTGATGTATGAGGCGCTACCTCATCGTAAGCGACATCCCCGCAGAGCTTATTGTTTTCATTGCGGTGGATTCCGACATCAATGACGACCGCCCCCTCTTTCACATAGTCCGCTGTGATAAAACGCGGCTTTCCAATCGCAACGATTAAAATATCCGCCCTCTTACAGATGTCTTTTAAATCCTGCGTCTTGGAATGTGCCACCGTAACTGTCGCATTCTCTCTCAACATCAAAAGCGCCATCGGCTTTCCGACAATGTTACTCCTTCCGACAACCACACAATTCTTTCCGGCAATGGAAATACCGGAACGCTTTAAAAGCTGGATGATTCCCGCAGGTGTGCAGGAAACAAAGCCGGGTTCCCCGATGACAAGTCTGCCGACATTTTCCGGATGAAAGCCGTCCACATCCTTTTTCGGTGAAATTGCACGGATGACCTTATCCTCGTCAATATGGACAGGCAGCGGAAGCTGAACCAGAATCCCGTTTACCGAAGCATCCGCATTGAGTTTCCCGATAAGCGCAAGAAGCTCTTCTTCCGTCGTCTCTTCCGGCAGTTCATAGGAAAGGGAACGAATCCCGATATACGCACATGCTTTCTTTTTATTTCCTACATATACGCTGGACGCCGGGTCGTTTCCGACCTGGATCACTGCAAGCGCGGCCTCCTTCCCCTCTTCTTTTAAGGATGCCACCTTTTCCCGCAGTTCATCCTTGATTTCCTGTGAGATTTTCTTGCCGTCAATGATCTGTGCCATAATAACAATCCTCCTCCCATTTCCTGTCAGAATAACCCGGTAATCACGCCGTCGTCATTGACGTCGATTCCGTATGCCGCAGGATTCTTCGAAAGCCCCGGCATCGTCATGATCGCGCCTGTAACGGCAACGACAAATTCCGCGCCCGCCGACACATAGACTTCTCTTACATTGACCGTAAAGCCCGTCGGACGTCCGAGCTTCGTCTGGTCATCCGAGAGAGAGTACTGGGTCTTTGCCATACAGACAGGAAAATGCGACATTCCCATATCCGCAATGCGTTTCAGTTCTCTTGCCGCTGCCGGGGAGTAGGTCACACCGTCTGCCCCGTAGATTTCCTTTGCGACAGTTTCAATCTTCTCCTCGAGGGTCAGATCATCCGGATAAAGCGGTGCGAAATGGCTCTCCTTTTCCTCAAGCGTGGAGAGAACCTTCTTTGCAAGTTCGATTCCGCCCTCGCCGCCATGCTCCCATACCTCGGATAACGCGAACTCACAGCCGCGCTCCTTACAGAACTGCTCCACATAATCGGTCTCTGCCTTGGTATCGGTCACGAAGGAATTTAAGGTGACGACAACCGGAACACCGTACTTCTGCAGATTCTCGATATGCTTCTCCAGATTGACAATACCCTTCTTTAACGCCTCGAGATTCTCCGTTCCAAGCTCCGCTTTTGGCACGCCGCCGTTATACTTTAAAGCGCGGACTGTCGCGACAAGAACGACCGCATCCGGGGAAAGCCCGGCCTTGCGGCACTTGATGTCAAAGAACTTCTCCGCGCCCAGATCTGCGCCGAAGCCCGCCTCCGTGACGACATAATCCGCCAGTTTAAGAGCTGTCTTTGTGGCGCGGACACTGTTGCAGCCGTGTGCAATATTCGCAAACGGGCCACCGTGAACGATCGCAGGCGTATGCTCCAATGTCTGGATCATATTCGGCTTTAAGGCGTCCTTAAGCAGCGCAGCCATAGCTCCGGTCGCCTTTAAATCGTCGGCAGTCACCGGATTTCCTTCAAAATTATATGCAACGATGATCTTGCCGAGACGGCGTTTTAAGTCGTGCATGTCATCCGCCAGACAGAGAATCGCCATGATTTCAGACGCTACGGTAATCACAAAGTGATCCTCCCGCACCATACCGTCCATCTTGCTTCCAAGACCAATGACGATATTGCGCAGCGCCCTGTCGTTCATATCCATACAGCGTTTCCATACGACCTGTCTTGGGTCGATGCCAAGCTCATTGCCCTGCTGGATATGATTGTCAAGAAGTGCGGCGAGCAGATTGTTCGCTGAGGTAATCGCATGAAAATCCCCCGTAAAATGCAGATTCAGATCCTCCATCGGAACGACCTGTGCATATCCGCCGCCGGCTGCGCCGCCCTTAATGCCAAAGCACGGTCCGAGCGACGGCTCGCGCAGTGCGATCACAGCTTTCTTTCCAAGCTTGCCGAATGCCTCTCCAAGTCCTACGCTTGTGGTGGTCTTCCCTTCGCCCGCGGGCGTAGGATTGATTGCAGTCACAAGAATGAGCTTGCCGTCCGGTCTGTCAGAAATACGCTCCATCAGCTCATCGGACAGCTTTGCCTTATACTTTCCGTAAAGCTCCAGTTCATCCTCTGTGATGTCAAGCTTTGCTGCCACTTCCTTAATGTGCACCATTTTTGCTTCCTGTGCGATTTCGATATCACTTTTCATAATGCCCTCCATCCCGCCGCCTTTCGCGGCAATTTTGCAATTTATATATCCAGATTACAGATATTCTTCCTCATACTGTGCGAACTGTTCCGGCGTCATCAATACACGCCTTGGCTTTGTGCCCTCCTCCGGACCTACGATTCCGGCTTCCTCAAGCTGATCCATGATACGCGCCGCACGGTTGAAGCCAATCTTAAAATAGCGCTGCAGCATACCGATCGAGCCCTTTTCCTTCTCCATCAGAAGACGCGCGGCATCGGCGAAATAAGCGTCTCTGCCGTCTCCTACGCCGGAGGTGGAATCAATACTTACCGTTGTGTTCGCAGATTCCATGCTGTTTAGCTTTTCCTCCATCTCGGCGCTGTAGGTCACCTGACCATTCTGCTCCCGGATGAAGCTCACAACATCCGAGACCTCCTTGTCCGAGACAAAAGCGCCCTGTACGCGCAACGGCTTTGGAATCCCCTGCGGGTTAAAGAGCATATCTCCTTTTCCAAGCAGCTTCTCCGCTCCGTTCATATCCAGAATCGTCCGCGAATCCACACCGGACGTCACCGCAAAAGCGATACGGCTCGGCATATTCGCCTTGATCAGTCCGGTAATAACGTTGACCGACGGACGCTGTGTCGCAATAATCAAATGAATACCGCAGGCTCTTGCGAGCTGTGCCAGACGGCAGATCGACTCCTCGACCTCGCTTGACGCGACCATCATAAGGTCTGCCAGCTCGTCCACGATGATCACGATCTGCGGAAGCTTCTCTGGCTTTGGATCGCCCTCAATCGTCGGGAGCGAATCAATCTTGGCATTGTAGCCTTTCAGATCGCGCACGCTTGCCTCGGCAAACTTCTGATAGCGGTCCGTCATTTCGGCAACCGCCCAGTTGAGTGCGCCCGCCGCCTTCTTCGGGTCTGTCACGACAGGAATCATAAGATGCGGGATTCCGTTGTATACGCTCAGTTCGACGACCTTTGGGTCCACCATAATGAGCTTGACGTCCTTCGGGTCAGCCTTGTAGAGAATGCTCATAATAATGGTATTGATGCAGACGGACTTACCGGAGCCTGTCGCACCTGCAATCAGAAGATGCGGCATCTTCGCAATATCTGCGACCGTAACTTTTCCTGCGATATCCTTACCGACGCCGAACGCGATCTTGGAGGAATTTGACTGAAATTCTTCAGATTCCACCAGTTCCCGGAACGATACCGTCACATTTTCCTTGTTCGGAACCTCAATACCGATTGCCGCCTTGCCCGGAATCGGCGCCTCGATACGGATATCCGCCGCCGCCAGATTCAGCTTAATGTCGTCCGCCAGATTTACGATTTTGCTGACCTTTACGCCCATTTCCGGCTGAATCTCATAACGCGTGACCGCAGGACCGCAGCTTATATTCGTGATCGTGACATTCACGCCGAAATTCTTCAAGGTCTGCTGCAGCTTTGTAGCCGTCTCCTGTAAATGTGCTCTCGAATCACCCGCTTTTGCTGCTGCTTTGGTAAGAAGACTTGTCGGCGGGAATATGTACGGTCGCTCCGCAGCCTGATTTGCTGCAATCTCCGCTTCGATATCTGCCGGTTCCTCCGATGCCTGCATATCCTGCCGGGCGCCTGCCGCCGGATGCCCTGTAGCCTTTGGCATTTCCCGGTCAGGTGCACGGAATGCAGACCCGGACATTGTATCGTGCGAAGCTGCTTCCGGCATCGCATCATACGAAGACGTCTCCGATATCGTATCATACGAGGCTGTCTCCGGCACTGCGTTAAATGCAGGCTGCTCTGCCATGGAACCAAACGCAGGCTGCCCCACCATGGAATCAAACGCAGACGTTTCCGACAGCTTTGGTTCGTCCGCTCGCAGTTCCATGACGGAAGCCGAGAGCGCCTGCTCTAATTCCGCATCGGAAGGCTCCGGTTCATACGCAGACGACAACGCCGAAAGCGCTTCCTCCGAAAAAGCAGACGGCGTCAGATTCTCCTCTGTATAGCCTCTTTCCTCCGTATAGCCTCCTCCGGCAGTCAATGCGACATTTCTCTCCTCCTCGACCTCCGGAAGCTCCAGATAAGGCTCGGCACTGATTTCATTCACTTCATCGGAATGTCCCGCAGGCGCTGCGGCTCCCACCTTTGTATCGATGGCGACGCCCTCTACCTTGCGGTCCATCCGGCGCAGCTCGCGCTCCTCTCTTCGCTGTTCGCGCTCTTCCCGGCGCAGCTTCTCGCGCTCTCTGTGACGCTCATTGCTGACCTTTGCAGACTCGTAGACTTTTCGCCCGCCCTTTTGCATGCCGCGAAGCGCGGAGCGCTCCGTAATCAGAACAAGCGAAATGATCAGCATGATAGCGTCGATGACATACGAACCAACCAGACCGAAATTCGGGCAGATCACCCATGTCAGAAAACCGCCGATCAGACCGCCGCCGAACCGGTGCTCAAAGCTGTAGCGGTAAGCGTCAAGCGCCGTGCCTCCGGTCTCCCCCTTCACGATCAGCTCCACAAACATACACAAAAACGCTACGAATAAAATCGTCGCAACCAGCTTTACGGCTGCAACGCGGTTGCCCTTATTGGAAACTGCAAAAAACGTGCCCATAAGAAGTACGATTGGGAAAACATATGCGATCAGTCCGAACAGACCGAAAAAGAATCTGCTGACGGCATTGCCGACGGTCCCGCCGATTCCGAAATTACTGATAAATAATAAAATAGATACTGCTACGACGATCCACAGGATCACTTCCCTTGTAAAATTCTCCTGCGCCGCCGCAGCCTGCTTCTTACGTCCTGAATTCGTCTTCCGGCTTGTCTGTGACTTTTTTCTGCCGGATGTACTCTTTCTGTTCCCTGTTGCCAAAACCTTTAACCTCCAGACCGGACTATGCCATGTAGAAATATCCGCCGATTGACAATGCACCTACAATCAGGCAGTAAACGGCAAAACCGGTAAATTTCTTTTTGCGCACCACGACCAGCATCGTCTTGATGCACACATATCCCACGACGGCAGCGACCAGCATACCGGCTATGTAATAGGCAATCTCACTGCCCGTAACTTCCATGCCGACCGCATCCTTTAATTCCAGCACCACCGCACCCAGAATCGCCGGAATCGACATCAAAAAGGAATACTTCACGGCAAAATTGCGCTGGTATCCGCTTAATAGACATGCCGTAATCGTCGTTCCCGAGCGGGATAACCCCGGGAGCGTTGCAATTCCCTGCGCGATACCGACCGAAAATGCATCCGTGTAAGTCACATTCTTCGGAAGCTTCTCACCGTCCTTTGTGCGGTCTGCGATAAACAGAAGAATCGCAGTCACAATCAGGCAGATGCCCGGGACAATGAGAATCTCCGATGCCATACTGACAACGTCCCTTCCGAAATAACCGATAATTCCGGTCGGAATCGTCGAGACAATGATCAGCATCGCAAACTTGCGGTAGCTGCTGTTAATTACTCTCCGGTAAGGCTCCGCCGCCCCGCCGAATTTGTTCTTAAAAAAAATAACGACATTGACACAGGCATCGCGGATGACGCCAAGTCCGTTGACAATCAGCTTTGCAATATCCCGGTAATAGACCACGCAGATGGCTATAAGCGTTCCGAGATGCAAAAGCACGTCGTAGAGGATTCCCGTATCCGTCTCCACCCCAAATAGTATCTTAAAAAGCGCCAGATGCCCGGAGCTGCTCACAGGTAAAAACTCAGTCAGCCCTTGAATTATGCCCATTAAAATTGCCTGTAATAATGACATAGCTGCCTCCTTATCCGATGCGTACCCTTCGTTAAACTTTTGCATACATCATTGATTTTAACATATTTGAGGGCAATTGTCATTAAAAGCTTTCTTAATTCTTTTTCATTTTTGCCTTATTCGCATCGATCATCTGGTGCAGCTTTAGAAACGCCTCATTGATGCCGCCGACCTCATCGATCAGTCCCTCTTCCACGGCTTCCTTCCCGATCAGTATGGTTCCCAGATCCTTCGTGAGCATCCCCGTATTCATCATCAGTTTTTCCAAGCGTTCTTCCTTCGCGCTGGAATGGGACGCGATGAACGTTAAAATCCGGTTCTGCATCTGTTTAAAATAGTCATAGGTCGGCTGCGCTCCGATCACGGTTCCGTTCATGCGCACGGGATGTATCACCATCGTTCCTGACGGCACGATAAAGGAATAATCCGTTGATACCGCAAGCGGTACGCCGATGGAATGACTTCCGCCGAGCACAAGCGATACTGTCGGCTTACTGATGGATGCGACCATCTCCGCGATTGCAAGCCCGCTCTCCACGTCGCCGCCCACCGTATTTAAAAGCAGCAGAATCCCCTCCGTATCGAGATTGTCTTCCATCTCGGCAAGCCTCGGAAGCACATGCTCATATTTGGTCGTCTTGGTCGTTGCCGGCAGACAGTCATGTCCCTCGATCTCACCTATAATTGTAAGAAGGGAAATCTTATTATGCTCCCGGTTATTTGCAAGATCGATCTGCCCAAATTCCTGAATCGTCTCATTTTTCTGGCTGCGATCCTGGTTATCGTTCTGGTTCTCATTTTGGTTCTGGTTCTCATTTTGGTTCTGATATTCTTTCTGCTCTTGTGCCATTTCTAACCTGTCCTTTCCGTGTTATAAAGTGGTGCCGCTCTTTCTTTGCGCTATGCAGACGTTGTTTTGCGTGAATATGCAGACCACAGACTTCGTCTGTGGCTCGCGTTGCTCGCCAGATAACCAGAAATACGTTTGCTTTTCTGCAAGCAGAAGCAATCGCATTTCCGGTTATCTTTCTCTGCATATTCGCGCAAAAAAAGCAGAGTGCATTAGCACCCTGCTTTAGTATGGTCTTATCAGCCCATGAATATACGGTTTTAAGATTGTCTCTATACCTCGCCGAGCAGATAACGGTACAATCCCTCATAGCGGAACTTCGAACTGTTCCAGGAATAATCGTTCGCCATGCCGCGGTCAATCATCTGGTTCCACTGCTTCTTGCGGTCAAAGAAAATATGCTTGGAATAATTAATGACGCTGAGCATCTCATCGCCGTTGTAATTCGCGAAGGAAAAACCGTCTCCCGTGTTCTCATATTCATTGAACGGCTTTACCGTGTCTTTAAGACCTCCGGTCTCTCTTACAATCGGCACGGTTCCGTAACGGAAGGAGATAAGCTGCGTCAGTCCGCACGGCTCAAAGCGTGACGGCATCAGGAATGCATCCGCCGCAGCATAGAGCTTGTGTGCGAGGTCATCGGAATAACAGATATTTGCGGAAACGCGGTCGCCATATTTCCATGCATAATGACGGAACATATTCTCGTACTGCGTATCTCCGGTTCCGATCACCACAAGCTGCGTGTAATCGTCCACAATACGGTCGATTGCGTAATTGATCAGATCTAAGCCCTTCTGGTCTGTCAGACGCGAAATCAGTCCGATCATGTACTTTTTCTTATCGACAGCGAGCCCAAGATCTTCCTGCAGCCTTGTCTTGTTCATGGCTTTCTTCTTGCGGAAGCTCTCTGCATCGTAATTGACGTAGATCTTGCTGTCTGTTGCCGGATTATAAACGCCGTAATCAATTCCGTTTACGATACCCTGCATATCAAAATGACGCGCGGCAAGCAGACCGTTTAAGCCTTCTCCGTAATACTCTGTCTGAATCTCATCCGCATAGGAATCACTGACCGTCGTGATGTAATCCGCATAGACAAGACCGCCCTTTAACATGTTGGCATCCTTCTTAAACTCCAGCTTATCCGGTGTAAAGAGATTTGCCGAAAAACCAGTCAGCCCCTGCATTGTCTTGACATCCCAGACGCCCTGGAACTTGAGGTTGTGAATCGTAATCATGGATTTCATTCCCCAGTAGAAGGAATCCGCCTGAAACTCATTCTTAAGGTATACGGGAATCAATCCCGTCTCCCAGTCATGGCAGTGGATCAGATCCGGGCGGAAGCCGATCTGCTTTAAGATGGACAATACCGCCTTGTCAAAGAAGACGAACTTCTCGATATCGTAGCGGATATCTCCATACGGTGTTGCACAGTTAAAGTATTCCTGATTATCAATAAAATAATAGGTAACCCCATCGAGCACATATTTTAAAACGCCGACATACTTGTTCTGGATGTAGGAACCGCAGTTCATGTAAAAATGCGTCACATACTCGAACTGGTCACGGTATTTCTGCGGGATGCAGCTATAATTCGGGATAACCACCCTCACATCCCACTCGTTCTTGTCGAACTCCTTTGGAAGTGCGCCGCATACATCCGCAAGTCCGCCTGTCTTGATAAACGGAACGCATTCAGATGCTGCAAAAAGTATTTTTCTCATAAAAACCCTCCTAATTGTATTAAATCGCTGCCAGAGCCTGCTCTAAATCAGCAATTATATCATCCGCATTCTCGATACCGACCGAGAAACGGATCAGATCCGGTGAAATGCCTGCTTCCTGTAACTGCTCCTCTGTCATCTGGCGGTGCGTATGGCTCGCCGGATGCAGAATACAGGTACGCGCATCTGCGACATGCGTCACGATTGCGGCAAGCTTTAAGTGATCCATGAACTTCACAGCCGTCGCCCGGTCACCCTTGACGCCGAATGCCATCACGCCGCAGGTGCCGTCCGGCATATATTTCTCTGCAAGCGCATGGTACTTGTTGTCGGGAAGTCCCGCATAATTGACCCATGCCACCTTCTCATGCGCATTCAGATACTCCGCTACCTTCATGGCGTTCTCGCAGTGTCTTGGCACGCGCAGATGAAGCGTCTCCAGTCCGACATTGAGAAGGAACGCATTCATCGGGGATGGAATCGATCCGAGATCACGCATCAGTTGTGCCGTCGCCTTCGTGATATACGCCTGCTTGCCGAACTTGGTCGCATATGTAATGCCGTGATAGGATTCATCCGGCGTCGTCAGTCCCGGAAACTTGTCTGCATGCGCCATCCAGTCAAAATTACCGGAATCGATGATCGCCCCGCCTACCGCCATGGCATGTCCGTCCATGTACTTCGTCGTCGAATGTGTCACGATATCCGCGCCCCATTCAAACGGTCTGCAGTTGATCGGTGTTGCAAATGTATTGTCCACGATCAGCGGTACGCCGTGCTCATGCGCCAGCTTTGCGAACTTCTCAATGTCAAGTATCACGATGGACGGGTTGGCAATCGTCTCGGCGAACACCGCCTTTGTGTTCGGACGGAACGCTTCGCACAATTCCTCGTAGGACGCATCCGGATTCACGAAGGTACATTCAATTCCCTGCTTCTTCATCGTTGTCCCGAACAGATTGAAGGTTCCTCCGTAAACGGAATTGGAACATACGATATGATCCCCGGCTTCGCAGATATTAAACAATGCATAATAATTCGCCGCCTGACCGGACGAAGTCAGCATTCCGGCAACGCCGCCCTCAAGCGCAGTGATCTTCGCTGCAACAGCATCGTTGGTCGGATTCTGAAGTCTGGTGTAAAAATAGCCCTCCGCCTCCAGATCGAACAGCTTCCCCATCTGATCGCTGTCATCATACTTAAAGGTCGTACTCTGATAAATCGGAAGAACTCTCGGTTCTCCGCACTTCGGCTGCCAGCCGCCCTGAATACATTTCGTCTCAATCCTGTAGTCGTTTTCCATTTGTCCTGTTGCTCCTTATCCAGTTGTTCTTTTCATTAATGATATAACATTTCTCGTCACAATTCCATATCTTTTTGCGCAGGAACATCAAAATGTTCCGAAAAAATATGCAAAAAAGAGCAAACCATGCATATCTGCACAGTCAGCCCTTTCTTTCCGGAAAATCCGGCGGGATTATTCATCCCAGTTGTGATATACTTCCTGAACATCGTCATCCTCATCCAGCAGATCTAAGATGCGGTTGATATTTGTAAGATCCTCCTCTGCGGTCAGCTCCACATAATTCTGCGGAAGCATGGTGACAGAAGCTTCCGCCATCGGAATCTTCTCCGCCTCAAGTGCGCTTCTTACCGCCTCAAAGTCGTCCGGTGCGGTGAGGACCTCATAGCTGTCCTCCTCCTCGCTGAAATCCTCAGCGCCGGCGTCGAGCGCCAGCATCATCAGATCGTCGGCATCCATTTCACACTCTTCCTTGTCGATGATGATCTGTCCCTTCTCGTCGAACATATAGGATACACAGCCCTGCGTACCGATGCTTCCGTGACCCTTGGTAAATGCATTTCGCACATTGGCAGCCGTGCGGTTCTTATTGTCTGTCAGACATTTTACGATGATGGCTGTGCCGCTCGGACCGTAACCCTCATAGGTACAGAACTCGTAATTGACTGCGTTGCCGTCTCCCGCCGCTTTCTTGATACCGCGCTCGATCGTATCGTTCGGCATGTTGTTCGCCTTTGCCTTGGTAATGACCTGCGCAAGCTTAAAGTTGTTGGCAGGGTCCGGACCGCCCTCTTTTACCGCAACCGCGATCTCTCGTCCGATAATCGTAAAAATCTTACCCTTTGCTGCATCATTCTTCTCTTTCTTGTGCTTGATATTGGCAAATTTTGAATGTCCTGACATTTTCTCTTCCTCTTTTCTGTTATTCTTCCTTCCGGCCGGCTTCGTCCTTTGCCAGCTCCTTATCCTCCGCCGGTTCCTCCGGCAGTTTTTCAACGCGTACCATCTGAATCATCTTATTCTCCACGGAGAGAATCTCGAAGAGATACCCATGTGCGGTCGTGGAAAACACCTCGTTGTCATTCGGAATCTTGTCAATCAACGAAATCAGAAAGCCGTTTAATGTCTCGAAGTCCTCTTCGTCTTCATCGATACCGAGTGTTTCCGCAACCTCGTCAAAAGGCGCCATACCGCTCATCATATAGCTTCCATCCGACTCCAGTTCGATCATGTGCGCTTCCTCATCGTGCTCATCCTCAATGTTGCCGACAATCTCCTCTAAGATGTCTTCCATTGCGACAAGCCCCGAAGTCTGTCCGTATTCATCGACCACGATCACCAGATGATTCTTGGCGGACTGCATCATCGTAAAGAGCGTGTTGATGTTGCGCGTCTCCGGGATAAAATCCACCTCGCGAATCAGCCCTTTGATATCCTTGATTGGCATATCGTAAACGGAAGGCTCCATGCTCAGTTCAAGCGCCTCCTTAATATGTAAGACACCGATGATGTTATCGATGGAATCAAGATAGACCGGAAATCTGGAATAATTATTCTCCTTGATAAATTCCAGCGTCTTGCGGTAGGTTCCTGTTCCGTCCAGCGCGCAGATATTCTTGCGGTGCGTCATAATGTCTTTTGCTTCCTTGTCGCCGAACTCAAAGATGTTGTGGATCATTTCGGCTTCGCTCGCAAGAAGAACTCCCTGTTCGTGTCCCTCATTGACCATGGAAATGATCTCTTCCTCCGTCACATCGTCCGTATCGCTTAACGGATCGACGCCGAACACGCGCGCCAGCAGATTGGAAAGCGCGTCCGCCGGAAAAATCACAGGCAAAAACAGAAGTTCCACCACATGCACCGGACCGACCAGCCGCATCGCCCATATATCGGGCTTTCTGGACGCCACCTTCTCCGGCGTATAAATGCCGAAAATCAGCACGAGCAGAATCAGCACAATGAAAATCACGACATCCGCCAGCAGTTCAAGAACCGTACCTGCCTGCTCGGGCAGAAACTGCCGCTTCCACAGCGGGACCTGCAGGAATCCGAGCAGCATATGTGCGATCAGAATCAATAGCTGACAGACATGTGCATAACGCTCCGTCTTATCCATGTACCTGCCCAGAAGCTTTGCATGCGTATTCTCCTCACGCGCCAGCTTCTCTACCGCCGCATCGTTTAAGTTCTGCATTGCCGCGATAAACCCAAATACAACAAAATCCAATATGATTAAAGCTGCAAAAACAAGAATCCCTATCGTGGGACTGACACCATCGTCCATCAAACTTCTTCCTTTCTTTCGTATATCCAGTATTACACATGAAAACATTTGAAATCATAACATTTTCCTGCGTAATAGTCAAGTTATGTATATAGTTCCAGGCTTATCTCAAGTGCTTTGTCGATCTTCACCAGAATCTGATGATCCAGATGACACACTTTATCCTTAAGTCTCGTCTTATCAATTGTGCGAAGCTGTTCTAAGAGAACAACAGAATCCTTTACCAGATCATATTTGCGGCTGTCCAGCTCTACATGTGTCGGCAGCTTTGCTTTATTCATCTGCGAAGTGATTGCTGCGCAGATCACGGTCGGGCTGTGTCTGTTCCCGACATCATTCTGTATGATGAGCACCGGGCGCACACCGCCCTGTTCCGAACCGATGACCGGTCTTAAATCTGCATAAAATATATCCCCACGTCGAATTACCATATACTTTCCACTCCATTATCTTATTCGGATCTTTTAAGGATAGTATTGCCAATTTTAACGGGTGTATTCAATGATTCTGCTATTCTGAAAAATGATCTCTCGTTCCGACGACTTTTCCCTTGTGCAGATAGACTCTTGGAATGCGCTTGCCAAGGTCGCAGACGAACTCATAATTGAATCTTCCGGAACGCTCGCCCACCTCCTCCATTGTAATCTGCTCATCGCCGTCAGTACCGATTAAGACAACCCTGTCGCCACACTTTACATCCGGAATATCCGTCACATCCACCATAAACTGATCCATGCAGACCCTGCCGCAGATGGGCGCGCGCCTGCCGCAGATCAGCACGTCTCCCTTATTGGAAAGTCCTCTGGCGTAGCCGTCCGCATAGCCGACCGGAATCGTAGCGATCATACGCTCCTTATCCGTCGTGTAGGTTCCGCCGTAACTGATCTCCCTGCCGGCAGGAAGCTTCTTGACATAAGCGACATGTGTCACAAGCGAAAGCGCCGGATGCAATTCGATGCGGCTCTTATCCACCTCCTCGGAAGGCCATAAGCCGTACATTGTGATACCCGCACGCACCAGATCCATGTTCGCCTCCGGCAGCTCCACGATTCCTGCGCTGTTCGAACAGTGCCTGATCGGAACATCGATTCCGCGCTCATCCAGCATGGAAATCATCTGCCGAAACAGTGCAAGCTGCCCTCTTGCGCTCGTTTTATCCGCCTCGTCCGCGCGCGCAAAGTGTGTAAAGATCCCTTCCACTATGATATGCGGCAGCGCTGCGAGCTGTGCCATCTCGTCTGCCGCTTCCTCCGTGACCTGATAGCCGATGCGGCTCATCCCCGTATCTACCGCAAAATGGATCGAACAGTCCATCGACAGTCTGTCAGCCGCACAGGAAAGCTCCTCCGCCATTTCCCTTGTGAATACCGTCGGCCGGATTCCTGCACGGATCATGTCTTCGTACTGCTCAGGGAATACATATCCCAGAATCAGGATTGGCTTTTCAATTCCATGATTTCTTAGGCTTAGTCCCTCTTCGACCGTTGCCACTGCATAGCCCCAGACAAACGGAAGCCCATCAATCGCCTCTGCAATCTCAACGGCTCCGTGTCCGTAGCCGTCCGCCTTGATGACCGCCATGATCTTTGTATCATCTGAAATGACCGCATGCATTGCGTCCAGATTGTGAAGAATTGCATCCAGATCGATTTCTGCATGTACTCTGCTGTATCTGTTCATCGTTTTACCCTCATTCTATTTGCTGTTCCAGTGCCCGAAGGACGCTTCTCAATCCTTCATGGATATCCGAAGCGACCATACCGCGCATCCCCGCCTCTTTGCTCGCCGCTTCTCCTGCCAGTCCGTGCAGATATACGCCGTTTCTGGCGGCAGCGTCCGCCGCCATGCCCTGTGCCATCAGACCGCCGATGATACCGCTTAACACATCCCCGCTTCCGGCTGTCGCAAGCCCGGCATTGCCCGAAAGGTTGAGCCATGTCTGACTGTAGGGCACGCTTGTCACCGTATGTTCATCCTTCAGCACGCATATTACATTATATTGCCTTGCAAACTCTTCTGCAACCTCTATAAGATGATTTTGGATATATGCGACCGAATCGCCCGAAAGACGGCTCATCTCTCCAAGATGCGGCGTCACGACAAGCTCCGTGTGCGGTCTTAAAAGAAGGTTCACATCCCGCGCGATCACATTGAGCGCATCAGCGTCAAAGAGCACCGGAACGGAAGCACATTTTAACACATGCTTCACCACCCACTCGGACGTCTCCGTGGTTCCGAGTCCGGGACCGCATACAATCGCGTCCGCCCAGCCCGCCGCCTCTGCAAACAGCGCGGCGTCCGGCTTTTTGGCGGAATAGGCCGTAAGCACTGCCTCCGGCAGCATCGTCTGTAAGATCTGCCGGTTCTCCTCCGGTGTAAAGATGCGCACCAGACCGCACCCGCTTACATACGCCGCCTTTGCGCAAAGATAGGCTGCGCCCGACATTCCCTGACTTCCCGCAATCACGAGCAGCCTGCCAAAGCTGCCCTTATTGGAATGGCTCTCTCTGGCAGCAAGGCAGGATAAATCCGAAGCTTCCAGCGCAGCGACCGCCGGCTTTCGCTCCAGAAAGCTTCTGTCGCTGATGCCGATATCCGTCAGGGCAACCTCCCCGGCATAGGTATTTCCCGGCCAGAGCAGATTCCCAAGCTTCTCGTAGGCAAATGTGACCGTTAAATCCGCTTTAAATGCGACTCCAAGAACACTGCCGTTGTCCGAGGATATCCCCGAGGAAATGTCTACAGCGAGCTTCGTGCCGGACATTTCGTTCATCTGCGCGATCAGCTTTGCCAGATCTCCCTCGATTCCCCGCGAGAGCCCCACACCGAACACCGCGTCAATGACCGCCGTATACGCCGTGTATTCCGGCAGTTTTGTGTGGATTTCTCCGCCGTATGCCTTATATATCTTCTGCTGGAGAAAATTGCCCTCCGTCGCCTTCGCTTTCGGCAGTGCGGATACCACATCGACCGAATCGCCGGAAAGCAGCAGAAGTCTTGCAATCGCATAGCCGTCTCCACCGTTGTTTCCGCTCCCGCAGACGACGAGCGTTCTTCCCGTGTCAATGCCCCGCTTTCTTATCTCCTGCACGAATGCCGTTGCCGCGCGCTCCATTAACACCGCCTGCGGAACGAAAAATTTCTCTATCGTATTACTGTCATACTGCTTCATTTCCCTGCTGTTTACGATATATCTCACCGCTATCTCCTCCTCTCCCGCCCGCGATAGCTGCGCATCTGTGCACGCAGTGCTTTTATGCAATAGGACGCAATTTCCTATTGTACAAAAAGAATCCGGCGATGCCGGATTCTTAGCACCGCGTCTGCCGGGCGCTTCGTTCATTTATTTGGGGGAATCCGCAGAATCCTCCGTCTCCTGCTTTTCGTCATCACCTTCGGGCGCATCCCCGGTCCCGTCTTCTTCCTCTTCGTATTCATATTCGATGTCGAAGATATCAATAATCTGGGGACCGAAGATATCGTGCATATATGCATAGATTTCGCGGCTGTTAAGCTCACAATTCTGTTTACGGATGATATTCTTCTTGAGTTCAACGCGTATCTCATTGATCCACTCGGAAATTTCCTCCGCCTCACGCGCATTGACGCGCATCTTCTCATAGCCGTACTCCATCGTAAAAAGCATGAGCTGTTCATTCTTCTGCCGAAGAAACCTGGGCAGTTCCAGCAGACGGTCCGCACGTTCCTCGATCTGCCCGTTGACCTCTCCGATCAGACGTCTGTTCTCCTCTAACTTACGGCTCTCAAGTGATCCTTCCTTATCTTCATTCGCGCCGTCCATATTGTGCATGATGCTGTCCATCAGCTTCGCCTTGAGCTTGCGCAGATCCTTTAGCTCCTGATTGCATCTGCCCTGCTCGGCAAGAAGCTCATTTACTTCCCGCTCGCACTTTGTGATTGCTTCGCTTTTCCCGTGAATCGCGAACAGCCTGTGCCACTTCGGATCAAGAGAAAGCAGAGGAATCTCTTTTCCTGCAAGCGCTTCGCGGAAATACGCTTCATCCCTCATTCTGACACCTCGTTAGCGACTGTTCTCTTTCTCTCGCTGATTCTTGACAATATTGTAGGACAACTGCATCAGACTGTCGGAAAGATGTACGTTCTCTACCACTACATCCTTGTCGATCAGTTCCAGATCGACATGTGCAAAATTCCAGATCGCATGAATGCCAAGTCCGACCAGACGATTCGCAATCGCATCCGCCTTCTCCTTGGGCATGGTAAGCGCAGCGATATCTATATGATGCTCGCCGCAGAACGCCTCCAATTCATCTAACATGCGAATCCTGATACCGCGCACCGTCACGCCGTCCAATGCCGGATTCACATCAAACAGACCAATGATCATAAACCCAAGCCGCTCGAATTTCACGTAGTTGGCAAGTGCCTGACCGAGATTTCCGGCGCCGATCACAATAATATTGTGCTTCTGGTTCAATCCAAGAATCTTGCCGATTTCCTCATGCAAATACTTTACATTATATCCATAGCCCTGCTGTCCGAAACCGCCGAAATTATTTAAGTCCTGACGGATCTGGGACGCAGTGACATTCATTCTCTGGCTTAAGTCATTGGAAGAAATACGCTCCACTCCGGCATCCAGCAAGTCCCCGAGATAACGGTAATAGCGCGGCATTCTTCGAATCACTGCCTGTGATATTTCTTTTTCCTGCAAAAAGATGCCCACCTTTCTTTGGATAAAATCCCAGATTTATTATAGTGATAAAAAAAGTATCTGTCAATGTGTCAAAGATTTAACAACCAATCCCTCGTCACACAGGTTATCCTTCCAGCTCCATAGAAACTTCTTCCCATGTCTCGTAGCATGTTTCCAGTTCTTTGCGGTATGCTTCCTGCTTTGCGGCAAGTTCATTGAGTTTCGCTGAATTTGTCGCATTGGACGGATCTGCACACTCCTCGTCAATCTGTGCGATTGCCGCCTCTAATTCCGCAATGCGCTCCTCCGCTTTCTTTAAGCTGTTCTCAAGCTTGCGGATTCGCGCCTGCTCGGCTTTCTGTGCCTGCCAGTCCATCTTTCCCTGCACGTCCGCCGTGCCCGCGCCGTCCGTCGGCTGCACAGCTGCCGCGCGCTGCGCAGCCGTCTTCCCCTGTGCAGCGTTACCGCCGCCCGCCGCTTTCGTCTCCGCACCGACATAAATTTTCGTCAGTTCATCGTGTTTTTCCAGATAGTAATCATAATTTCCAATATAGTTGACAATCGTCTCCCCGGTCAGTTCGAGAATCCTTGTCGCCGTCTGATTGATAAAATAGCGGTCATGCGATACGAAAAATACGGTTCCCGTATACTGGCAGAGCGCCGACTCCAGAATCTCCTTGGAAGTGATGTCCAGATGGTTCGTCGGCTCATCAAGGATCAGAAAATTCGCGTCGGAAAGCATCAGCTTGGCTAAGGATACCCTTCCGCGCTCCCCGCCGCTCAAATCTCCGATGCGCTTAAATACATCGTCGTTTGTAAACAGAAACGCCGCCAGCACATTGCGAATCTTCGTGTTGTTAAGCTGCGGGTAATCATCTGCAATCTCCTCAAAAATCGTCTTTTCCATATGAAGAAGCTGATGTTCCTGGTCGTAGTAGCCGATATGCACATTCGCCCCAAGCGTAACGCTTCCGCCATCCGCAGGAACAAGCTCGTTGATAATCTTAAGAATCGTCGTCTTACCTGTTCCGTTATTCCCGATCAATGCCACGCGCTCCCCGCGTTTTATTTCAAAGGAAATATCGGAAAAAAGCCGCTGTTCCCCATATGCCTTCGCAAGATGCTCTACGGTAAGCACATCGCTTCCGCTCGTGACGTTCGGCTCTAATGCAATACGGATATCCGTGTTCTCCTCGGTCGGCTTCTCGAGACGCTCCACCTTATCGAGCAGCTTCTCACGGCTCTCAGCGCGCTTGATGGACTTCTCACGGTTAAAGGACTTTAACCGCGCAATGACTTCTTCCTGATGCCTGATCTCGCGCTGCTGGTTATAGTACTGCTTTAGCATATCCTCGCGCACCTTTGCCTTCTTCCTCGCAAAGTCCGTATAATTGCCCTGATAGACAATCGCCTGATGCTTGAAAATCTCAACGACCTTCGTCACGACGCGGTCCAAAAAATAACGGTCGTGCGCAACGATCACAACCGCCCCCTTATAGTTCATCAGAAAATTCTCAAGCCAACGGATTGATTCCATGTCCAGATGGTTCGTCGGCTCGTCCAAAAGCAGCACGTCCGGCTTTGTGACAAGGAGCTTGCCGAGCGATACACGGGTCTTTTGTCCGCCCGAGAGCTCGTTCATCTTCTTTTCGAATTCCTCTTCCGTAAATCCAAGCCCTTTGAGTACGCCCGTCACCTCACTGCGGTAAGTATAGCCCCCTAAAAGCTCGAACTCATGGCTCAACCGGTGATAATTCTCAAGAAGCGCTTCAAGAGCCTCCCCGGAGAGCTGATTCATCTTCGCTTCCATCTCACGTAGCTGCGCTTCCATTGCAATCACATTGCTTCTTGCGGCAAGCACCTCCTCGTAGATCGTCTCGTCTCCCGTGACGTCCTGATACTGCGCCAGATAACCGATGGTCGCATCCTTTGCGAGCACGACCTCGCCGGCGTCCGCCGTTTCCTTTTGCATAATTATTTTAAGCAGCGTAGACTTGCCGGCACCATTGATGCCGACAATCGCTGCTTTTTCATTCGCTTCAATATGAAAGCTTACATTCTTCAGTATCTCATCCGTCCCAAAGGACTTCGAAATATTCTGACAGGATAAAATCATGACTTCCTCATTCCGCCGCTTCTGCGACTACATTGCTTCTAAAGTTGTGCGGATCGCCTTGATGAAATCCTCGCTGTTTAAGACAGTAGGATTCGGATTTGTCGTAATCAGGGCGAGATCCTTTGTCATTTTACCATCTTCGATGGTCTTTATACAAGCTTTTTCCAGTTTATCTGCAAATTCGGACAATTCCGTATTGCCGTCGAGCTCGCCGCGCTTTCTAAGCGCGCCTGTCCACGCGAAAATCGTCGCAACGGAATTTGTCGAAGTCTCCTCGCCTTTCAGATGCTTGTAATAATGGCGCTGTACCGTGCCGTGCGCCGCCTCATACTCATAATTGCCGTCCGGAGATACCAGAACGGAGGTCATCATGGCAAGAGACCCGAACGCGCTCGATACCATATCGCTCATAACGTCGCCGTCATAGTTCTTGCACGCCCAGATATAGCCGCCCTCGGACTTCATCACGCGCGCTACCGCATCATCGATTAAAGTGTAGAAATAGGTGATGCCTGCCGCTTCGAACTTCTCCTTGTATTCCGCGTCAAAGATTTCCTGGAAAATATCCTTGAAGGTGTGGTCGTATTTCTTGGAAATCGTATCTTTTGTCGCAAACCACAGATCCTGCTTTGTGTCTAACGCATAGTTAAAGCAGCTCTTCGCAAAGCTCTCGATCGAGCCGCAGAGATTGTGCTGTCCCTGTACGACGCCTGCGCCGATAAAATTGTGGATCAGCTCTCTCGTCTCGGTACCGTCCTCCGCCGTATATACCAGCTCACACTTTCCCGCACCCGGAATCTTCATCTCGCTTGCCTTGTAGACGTCGCCGTATGCGTGACGCGCAATCGTAATCGGCTTCTTCCAGTTCTTCACACAGGGCTCGATGCCTTTTACGATGATCGGCGCGCGGAAGACCGTTCCGTCAAGCATCGCACGGATCGTTCCGTTCGGACTCTTCCACATTTCCTTCAGGTTGTACTCAGTCATACGCGCAGCGTTCGGCGTGATCGTCGCGCATTTTACAGCGACGCCGTACTTTTTCGTCGCATTTGCAGAGTCGATCGTCACCTGGTCGTTCGTCTCGTTGCGGTACTCTAAGCCAAGGTCATAGTACTCGGTCTTAAGGTCGATGAACGGCGTCAATAGTTCATCCTTGATCATCTTCCAGAGAATGCGGGTCATCTCGTCTCCGTCCATCTCAACAAGTGGGGTTGTCATCTTGATTTTTTCCATGGTTGTCGTCCTTTCTGTGGTTGTTGATTGTTTCCGCTGGCGATAAGCAGCGCTGTATCTCATTATTTTAATAAATTTTCCCAGCCATAATTGTCCATATTCCGGATCGTATTCATCAGGTGCATATCGGCAAGCCGTTCCGCCGCTTTTGCGTCATGCGCCTTGAGCGCCTCCACGATTCTGCGGTGTTCGTCGTTCGAATTGACGGCGCGCTCCTGCACGGCAAGCGTGACCTTTCTCACGCGCTGTACATAATGATGGAAATCAAGCAGGATATGTCTTAATTCCTTGCTTCCCGATGCGTTGTATAGAATCTCGTGGAATCTATTGTCAAGCTCCACGACCTGCTCGGAATTACCCTTCGACGAATGGAAATCCGAGAGATAGATATTCTCTTCCAGCTCATCCAACTGTTCCTTTGTGATATGTTCCGCCGCCCATCTGGCGCACAGACCTTCGAGTCTGGAACGAATCTCGTAAATATCGCGGATATCCTTCTCAGAAATTCCGACGACATATGCCCCTTTGTTTGGGATGATCGTCACAAGCCCCTCCAGTTCAAGCTGTCTTAATGCTTCTCTGACCGGCGTGCGGCTGACGCCAAGTTCTTCACCGATGGATTTTTCCTTCAATTCCTCATCCATCGCATATTTCCCGGAAAGTATATTTTCACGTATCGTGTGAAACACGCGTGAACTCAATGAATAATTATCCTCTCCCATTTCTTACCTCTTGCTATAACGTGATGTTCAATTCTTTGCAGCACTTTTCGATTTCTGCTACCAGTTCGTCGTCTGTTAAAACGGTCACCCGTCCATCCTCATACTGCGCATCGACCCATACCTTGATCTGACTCACAAGCTTTGAGTTCTTGTCGACCCATTTCTCCTTCGGCAAATGATAGTAAGAATTGATCCAGTGTGCAATCCCGGCAAGTCCGGAAGTATTCGATACCGATACCAGCGGCGGGCGTTTCAAGAACTTGCCCGTGTCAAAAATGTTGTAGATCTCTTCATTCTTGAGCAGACCGTCCGCATGGATGCCGGCTCTCGTAACGTTGAAATTGCTTCCGACAAACGGCGTGCGGCTCGGCTGTACATAGCCGAGTTCCTTCTCGAAATACTCCGCAAGCTCGGTAATCACCGTCGTATCCATACCGTCTAAGGTCCCCTTAAGCTGCGCATATTCAAATACCATCGCCTCAAGCGGCGTATTTCCGGTACGTTCGCCGATTCCAAACAGAGAACAGTTGACACCGCTCGCGCCGTAGAGCCATGCCGTCGTCGAATTATTTACCGCCTTATAGAAATCATTGTGACCGTGCCATTCGATCAGCTCGGAAGGAACCCCGGCATGTGTCGTCAGACCGTAGATGATGCCGGGCACGCTTCGCGGAATCACCGCCCCGGGGAAATTCACGCCGTACCCCATCGTATCACAGGCACGAATCTTAATCGGAATCTTATATTCCTCCATCAGCTTCATCAACTCCACGCAGAACGGGATTACAAAGCCGTAGATATCGGAACGCGTGATGTCCTCAAGATGGCAGCGCGGGCTGATTCCGGTCTCCAGGCACTCGCGGATGACGCTTAAGTAAAGGTTCATGACCTCGCGCCTTGTCATCTTCATCTTATAGAAGATATGATAATCGGAGCAGCTTACCAGGATTCCTGTCTCCCGAAGCCCGATATCCTTTACGAGCTGGAAATCCTGCTTGCTGGCGCGAATCCAGCTTGTGACTTCCGGAAACTTATAGCCCCGTTCAAGACATTTGTAAACTGCGTCCCTGTCCTTTTTGCTGTACAGGAAAAATTCACTCTGACGAACCAGCCCTTTCGGTCCGCCGAGCTTGTGCAGATAATCATAAATTGTCACAATCTGCTCCGTCGTATAAGGCGCCCTTGACTGCTGTCCGTCACGGAAGGTCGTGTCCGTAATCCAGATATCCTCCGGCATATTGTGCGGAACAATACGATCGTTGAACGCAATCTTCGGTATCTCATCATAGGGGAAGAGATTGTGGAATACATTCGGTTCTTCCACATCCACGAGCTGATAAAAATGCTCCTCCAACTGTAGCAGATTCGTTTTCTTATTCATTACGACTTCTCTCATAACTGCACTCCTTTTGCCCGGTCTTGATTCGCTTCCGCCAAAGGCTGACCCCCTGCATCCGCGAATAAACTTTCCATATGCATGTATAATTAGTCACTTGCATAATTGTATACAATTATACCGTATTCTTATACTATACATTTCTTATGAGATTTGTCAATGCATAAAATATTATATTTGCAATAACCGTGCGTTATATATGCGGCTTACATCCATGATGCAGCCGCATATTTCAAGGCAAAGTCATTTTGGAATGGCAATATTTAAGATGACGGCATTCTCCTTTTCCAGCCGGACAATCTTATAGCCAAGCGCGTCGATTCCGATCTTGGTCGCTTTGACCAGATAATTGCGCAGCTTTTCATTTCGAATGCGGAACGAAAGATTATTCATTCCAAACCGTGTCCTTAAGATGTACGCCTTTTCTGTCGGCTCAAGAAGCACACTGATATGGTAGCCGCGCAGCAGATCCTTACAGATTCCCGTCAGAAGCGTTAAAATATAGGCAATCTCATTCAGCCGCTGCGGCGCAATGTCCATATCGTTCGTTCTGCGCATCTCATAGACGCACTGCTGATCCGGATTGTGGCAGGTACTGATTAACGCCATGGAAATCATCTCATAATCTCCGGGACCGTTCAACACGTTATTGATGTATTCTGACACCATCCACTGATACCACCGCTCGACCCGCTCAATCATCTCACTGTCAATCCCACTGTAAGATAAATTTGCCTTTAAAAGTCCTGCAAGCACATCCTCGGTGCGCTTGCTCTCGCCGACCCGCTCCGACCATGTACGCTTTTTGACCGTGTGTTCCTTATCGGTAATCAGGCGCTGGTCTTCCGCTTCTTTTTCAAGCTTCGCCGCATGTTCAAGCTGCTGTTTATAGGCAAACGCAGCCTCAATCGGTCCAAGCAGATCGTCCGCAACGCGGCATGGCTTAATGATAATCTTAAAGGTTCTGCACTCGTTCATAAAGTTCACCGTCTCGCTGATACGTCCGGCGTCCGTCATGACAATGCGGATGGTATCAGGCGACATCATCTCGACCATGGAAAACAGTTCCGCTCCCGTTATGACAGGCATCTGCATGTCCGCAATAAAAACATCCGTGCGGATCTCCCCGATTACGTCAAGCGCTTTTTCGGCGGAATCCACCAGTTGATATTCGAAATTCTTATCCACGCTCTCAAGAATGGCCCGGATTCTCTCCGCATTCACTTCTTCCGGTTCCACGATCAATACAAAGCTCATACATTCCCCTCCCAGTTCTCTCTCCCGGCTTCTTATTACAATAATGATATCAAATTCATATGTACATAACAATTCTTTTTAAAAATTTGTAACACATCCGCCCTGCGCTCATAAGATACAGTGTAAGAAAAATTTGGAGGATTTAATATGAGTGATTTAGCTGCAACAAACTGTGGTGGTGGATGTTCCTGTAACGAGGGTGGATGTGGTTCCATTCTCTGGATCATCTTGTTACTTTGCTGCTGCGGCGGCAATAACGGCTGCGGTATCGGTTCCGGAAACGGATGTGGCTGCGGCAATGACAGCTGCCTGTGGATTATCCTGCTTCTCTTCTGCTGCGGCGGATGCGGAAACAACGGCGGCTTCTGCTGCTAATGTGATTTTAAAAGGAGCTTTTGCTCCGGCAGATACTTTCTCTGCCGGAGCAATGCTCCTCTTTATTCTTCCAGTAACTTCTCCAGTTCTGTTATCATATGATTAATATTATCGACCTGATTGGACAATGCGACAATATCCTGTGCATTGCTCTGCACCATCTCTGCGATATTGCCAAATTCCGTATTTTCGCTTTCAATGCTCTGGGCAATATCTTCGTTCATTGCAACGGTCTCCCGGATGACCCCGTTTTGTTCGTTGCGGATATTGTCCGCCTGCCCGACCGCTTCCAGCGATTTCTTCAAAAGCTCCATCATGGTACGAATGCCTTCTACCGTATCTACAATTACCTTGTTCTGCTGCAAAAGCTGTTCCGTATTTTCATTCATAAAATCAGATACTTCTGTTGCACCGTTTTGGATGCGCAGTACGATATCCGTTACATTCTTTAAGGAATCCTTGGTATTGGCAGCAAGATGTCCGATTTCCTGTGCTACGACTGCAAAACCTCTTCCGGATTCTCCTGCCCTCGCCGCTTCAATGGAAGCATTCAGGGAAAGCAGATTGATGGATTCCGCAATTCCGTTTATGAGTTCCAGCGTCTCTCCCATTTCACCGGATTCCCGAAGCAGCCTGTCCGTTACCTCTTTTGTCTTATTCGTAGAATCCTCTACCTGCCCGCTCATTGTCATCAAGTGATTTAACGACTTCTCGTTCGAAGCGGATATGTCGACCAGTTCTTTGGAAATCTGATCCACATTCTGCATCCGCTGTTCCATTTCCTCGCTGTGCCGCTCCAGATCGGCAAGATTCTCCCTGCTCTCTTTTGATTTGTCGATCATAATCGTGCTGTTTTCCAGCAGGCTTTCGCTGATCGCAGAAATCTCCTGTGTAGATGCGCTCTGGTTCTGTGTTGTTTCCACCAACGCCATGCTGGCTTCCCCCAGCTTTCCGGCAATATCGCCGATATGCGCCAGAAGACCGTTCACCTTTTCAGTGTTCTGCTCTAACTGATCCTTTTTGGCATTCAGTAAAAACCGGTTGACAAATACCACCAATACAATGACCCCGAACATACTGAGCACAATGCAAATGGTACGAAGTATTGCATCGGACCAGAACAGTTCTTCCACCGGCTGTGCTGCGGCATTTGCAAAGAACAGTATCAGCAGAGAAACAATCTCCGCAGCCGCGCATTTTACGACAAACCCGATATCAAGGAACATTGCCATCAGGATAATAAAATAAAAGGCAAACATCCAGGATTCTTTCGACGGGAAAAACCATGTGATCAGGTTAATATTAATAGCCAGCACGACCAGCAGGAAATTCTTGAGCAGCCGCTCCAACCGGTCTGATAAGCTCTCCTGCCTCATGCTTAAGCGAATCAGATAGATGCCAAGTATGACCTCCAGTAAAATCACAGCCATAAACAGCCCGCAAATCCCCCAGGAAACCGCGGGGTACAGACCCAGCAATTTCATGCCCGGCAATACGATTCCTGCCGCCGCTGCGCTCACGCAGACAATCGCAAGAACAAAGATTGCCACCTTTTTTCTGTACTCCAACATAATCTCATTATCCATAACTTTTCCTCCGTTTGACGTATTTTGAAATTTCTCTTTCGTCTGAGTATTCTGAATACTTTTATTATACTACATCATTTGTGCCAAAAGCAATCACTGTTATGCGCTTCTGTACCAAAAATCCCCCGACAGGGCATATTACCCAAAAGCCCCGGGCGGGGCTTTATTTCTCCTGCGGTTCCCGGGGCTTTTCGTCCTTCTGCTTCCGGTGTTCCATGCGAAGCTTCTGGAGCGTCTGACATTCCTTCGGCACCTTTTTCTTTTTTAAGCATTCTTCGTCAATCTCGTAAACACTGTTATTCTCAATGATCAGCATCACATGCACCTCCCGTATTTATCCTATGCAGGAGAAGTCATAAAGCATCTTTTCCCGGCATAGAATAAAAGAAAAAAGGGTTCTCATGGAAAATTCACCTTTTACTCCTTTTGATTATATGACGCAGACAAAAGAGCTTCAGATGCTAAAGACAATGCTTCCGTACATGAAGGATGCACAAAAAAAACAATTTGCCATATTGATAAAGTATATGGAGCTGCAGAACACCGTCCAGGTATTCTCGCAGGAGGATAAAGTCATGTCGATGTGCTCGGTTGACGAGGATGACAATAACCTGGTCGCCATGTTGAACGATCTTCGGAATTTCTGCAGCAGCAAGGAGCAGGAAACCATCGACATGCTCATCAATATGTTCTCCATGCTCGAAACCTACGAAACCATTTTCAGCTAACCGCAAGAAAGGAGCCGCAATGGCATACGATTTTTTGAACAACAACCCTTTACTCGAGGGCATGTCCCCGGAAAAGCTGCAGTTTCTGATGAATTTTGCTTCCTCCAAAAAGCCGACTGACTTCAAGGATATGATGCCTTTTCTGCTCTCTGCCATGGGTTCCGCCAGATCAAATAATATCCAGTTCACGGAACCCGAGACAGATCTGCTCGTCCAGATTCTAAAGCAGAACATGTCCCCGGAGGAATCTGCCAAAGCAGACAAAATCATGCAGCTTATGAAAAGCAGAAGGAGCGGTTCTTAAACCACTCCTTTTTGCACGGATTCTCTGTCCTTCTCTTTTACCAGACCGATGCAACTGTAACCTCGAGCACCTTGTCGATCGGCGAGCTGCTCGCGCCGTTGCCGTCTGTCCCCTCGAAATATTTCCGGCTCGCCGACTCAAATACGACATAAATATTGTCGTCCGCGATTGCAATCTCCTCCGAACACGGCGGCATCTCCACCTTGACCTGCGGCTCGTCGGGATGCTTTGTCAGCGCAAGCAGGGAGTTATAGACCTTAAGGTAAGAAGAATTATTTCTTCCGTAAGAAGTACTTAAATACACCTGACCGTTCCGGTCAAACGCAATTCCCTGCACTTTGCTCGGAATATTATACCGGCTCAGGGATGTCAGCGTATCGTTCTCCTCGTCATAACTGTAAGACAGCATTTCCGAGCCGAAAATCTTCGTGTGTGTGCCGACCCATACTCTTCCGCCATAACAGGTAATACAGGACGGCGTATTCTTAAGTTCATACTCATCCGACAGCGCAGATGCGTCAATGCAATATCCCGGAGCATCCTCCGCGATCTTCTCTATATACTCATAAGGAATCCGCTCTAACGTCCTCGAATTGGAATGACAGATCCATATATTGCTGCCGTCATAAGCGATACCGCCGAGGTGGCTCTCCTTTTTCATTCCAAGCGTCACCAGATAGTCGCCGCTCTCACGGTCGAAGACCATCAGCGACCCGGGATTGTCAGAGTCCTCCGAATAGGAGGTCATAAGAATATAATCCGGCGTAAAACAAAGCCCCTGCATGCACTGCGTCTCACTGCTGATCAGATTATCCAGATAGTCCTGTTCTCTTGTAGAGGGCATTCCCGGAATCTCCACCTCGTCGAGGAACGCATAGCTGCACTCCTTTAATTCCTTGTAATTGCGGCTCAGTACATTGCCTGAGCGATACGAATACATCTCAACATTGTAATGGTTGTCGATTTCTCTGGTCCATTTTGCAAAGAGAACCATATTCTGTGCATTCTCGTGATTGATTTCCGTAATCTTGCAGCGATAGGAACTGTCCGTATACCATCCTGCAAAATTATAGCCTTCCCGCACCGGAATATCCAGTGTGAACGGGAGGTCCTCCTTTTCGAGCACCTCAGGATTCCGGTTATTATTGATTCCGCCGTTCAGCTCATAGACCAGATGGATTCCTTCGCCGCTTACGCCCATAAACGGATCGATCGCCGCGCTGCCGCTTAACATCAGTCCATCCGGGACGGGCTGTGCGCCTATATCGTATGCCTGCACGATCCACGGATCATTCAAAAGGAGAACGAGCACATATAAGACTGCCAAAAACTCTCTGCGCATTCTCATTGTCTCATCCTCCTTTCATCAAACGATATATGACTTCTTATCTCACTGTCTCTTATGACAGCGCCCGTTCTCTGCTGCCTGCCCGGCAGCGTTTTGTCTCCTACTCTTCAAGCTTGTCGACCTTGGAAGCTCTCGCCTCCACTTCCCTCTCCTGAACATCGGACGGCGCCTGCTCATATCTGGAAAATTCATAGGAATATGTACCGCTGCCTCCTGTCATGGAGCGGAGATCGGTATTGTATCCGTAAAGCTCCATCGACGGAATATCCGCAATAATTTCCTGATAGCCGTGCTCCGTCGGATTCATGCCGAGCACACGTCCGCGCCGCTTGTTGAGATCTCCCATGATATCTCCGGTATACTTATCCGGCACGACGACCTTAAGGGATTCGATCGGCTCTAACAGAATCGGGGAAGCATCTAAAAAGCCCTTCTTGAACGCCTGCATCGTCGCTATCTTAAATGCCATTTCCGAGGAATCCACCGGATGGTAGGAACCGTCATAGAGCACCGCCTTCACCCCGACGACCGGATAAGCCGCCATAGGTCCCTTTACGACTGCTTCCGCAACGCCCTTTTCCACTGCCGGGAAATAATTCTTCGGCACTGCGCCGCCGACAACACACTGCTCGAATACATACGGTGTTTCAAGATCGCCGGACGGCTCGAACGTCATCTTGACATGACCGTACTGACCGTGACCTCCCGACTGCTTTTTGTATTTGTATTCCACATCGACCTTCTTACGGATCGTCTCGCGGAACGCAACCTTCGGACGCATCAGTTCCACTTCCACCTTATAGCGCTCTGACAGCTTGCTGACCGCTACTTCCAGATGCTGATCGCCGATACCGTAGAGAAGCGTCTGCCCGTTCTCGCTGTCATTGACCGCCTTTAAGGTCAGATCCTCAAGCATCAGCTTCTGCAATGCCTGTGAAATCTTATCTTCATCGCCCTTGTTCTTCGCTTTATAGCGCTTACAGGTATATGGTGTGGAGATTTTGGCGCGAATATACAGAATCGGATTTGCTTTTGTGGAAAGCGAATCTGTCGTAGCCGCATCGGAAAGCTTTGCAAGCGCTCCGATATCTCCGGCGTGCAGCTCCTTTACTTCCTCGGGCTTATTGCCGCGGAGTACATAGAGCTTTCCGATCTTCGTCTCCACATCCTTGTGATGATTAAAAAGCACGTCGTCCGTCTTAAGAACACCGGAATTTACTTTGATAAACGAATATTTCCCGATGAACGGGTCCGCAATCGTCTTCCAGATATATGCCGACTTCGGCTTTGCAAAATCGTAATCTGCGTTGTACACCTCATTCGTCTTGGCGTTGATGCCTGTACAGGTGCGCTTCTCCGGACTCGGAAGATATTTTACGATATCGACAAGCAGTGTATAAACGCCGCGCGCAAGAATATTGGAACCCATCAGTACCGGAACAATGCTTCCGTCCGCCACATTCACGCGGAGCGCCTGACGAATCTCATCCTCGGAGAACTCCTCGCCTCCGAAATAGCGGTCCATAAACTCTTCGCTCGTCTCAGCTACTGCCTCCATCAATGCCTCACGGCAGATATCAAGGTTCTCCTTCGAATAATCCGGTACATCGGTCTTCTCGACCTCGCCGTTGTCCTTCCAGCGCTTCGCACGCTGCTGTAAGACGTTTACATAGCCGACGAACTGTCCGTTCTCACGAATCGGCAGATGGAACGGCGCGATGCGCTTGCCGTAAAGCTCCTGTAAATCCTGTACGACCTGCCTGTAACTCGCCTCGTCAATATCCATATCTGTGACAAATACCATGCGCGGAAGCTTATACTGCTCGCACAGCTCCCATGCTTTCTTCGTTCCGACCTCGATGCCCGCCTTGCCGGATACCACGATGATTGCCGCGTCGGCAACGCTCACCGCTTCCTCCGCCTCGCCGACAAAATCAAAATATCCCGGCGTATCCAGAATGTTGATCTTCGTATCGCCCCAGATGATCGGGACAACGGATGTATTGACTGAGAACAGACGCTTCGTCTCTTCCTTGTCATAATCACTTATGGTATTGCCGTCTTCTACCTTTCCCATACGTGACGTCATGCCTGCCAGATAAGCCATCGCCTCCACGAGACTTGTCTTGCCGCATCCCCCATGACCAAGTAAAACCACATTACGAATCTTGTCAGTTGTGTAAACATTCATAGCAAAGCCCTCCATATTCTGTAGTAGTTTAGGTATGGTTATATTTTACTAAATTGCGGAATTTTTTACAACTTATTTATTCATTTTTACCAACTGTATTTATCATAGCAGAAACCTTTTTCGATATTATGTATGCATTTTGAACATTTTTCAAATTCTGATTCCCATTGTTTACACATTATTTACAAATAGGACATGCAGCCTTCATTTTTCCGTTTATGTTTCTGCTTTTATGAATTAACGTGTTGACTTTCCTGTCAGAAATGTCTATGATAATCTGGTATAAAAATGACAGGTGCGTACCGTCTCATTTCGCAGGGATCTGCGTCATGCGGTGCGCCGGGTACGGGGGATTAGACATGCAGCTTCAGAAAATTGGATTTATCGGACTCGGACTGATCGGGGGTTCGATTGCCAAACGGCTTAAGACCTTACATAACGATTTGACGATTATCGCTTCCGCGGGGCACGCTTCGACCATCGAGGAAGCCTATGCCGCGGGGCTCATTGCAAACTCTGCTCCGTGCAGTATCGATGCTTTCCATGACTGTGATTATATCTTCTTATGCACGCCCGTGCAGAAGAATATTGAATATCTGCGCCTGCTCAAAGGGCATATCAGCGACCGCTGCGTCATCACCGACGTCGGAAGCGTCAAGACAGACATTCACCGTGAAGTGGCGGCGCTTGGAATGGAACGCCAGTTCATCGGCGGACATCCTATGGCCGGCTCGGAAAAGACAGGACTTGCCAATGCAAAGGAATCCCTGCTTGAAAACGCTTACTATCTCATCACGCCGACTGCCTGCTCCGATGAGTCAAAGGTAGCCGATTTCCGCGATCTGGTCGTATCGCTTGGCGCGATTCCGCTGATTCTCGACTACGAGCATCACGATTACGCCACCGCAGCAATCAGCCATCTGCCGCATATCATCGCATACAGTCTCGTGAATCTGGTGCGCGAGTGCGACGATGACGACCACACGATGAAGACGATCGCTGCCGGAGGCTTTAAGGATATCACGAGAATCGCCTCCTCCTCCCCCGTCATGTGGGAGAATATCTGTCTTTCCAACCGCGATCAGATTCTGAAGCTGATCGATTCTTATATGGATAAGCTTGCCGCAATGCGGACAGATATCGCCGACGCCAACGGCGACGCGCTGATGGACGCTTTTTCTGCGGCAAAGGATTACCGCGATTCCATCACGATCAACACGAACGGTGCGCTAAAGCAGGTCTACGAGCTGTATATCGACCTGCTGGATGAGGCGGGCGGTATCGCGACTGTGGCGACAATTCTTGCGAGCAATCATTTAAGCATCAAGAATATCGGCATCATCCACAATCGCGAATTTGAGGACGGTGTCCTGCATCTTGAAATGTACGATGCAGAGTCGCTCGACGACGCCGTTAAGCTTTTATCCCATCACCACTACACTATCTACGAACGCTAAATTTTCTCTTCTAAAATCATAAAAAGGGACTGCCCCATTAACCTGATGATCCGTTAATGAAGCAGTCCCTTTGTGCAGGCAAAAATGTTGCCATATCTTATTTAAATATCATTGAATACCTGATAAATGTCGATCTTTAACGCGTCACTGTCGGAAATACCGATAAATTCTCCGCCATACCGGTAGCCCTTCTCAAGCTCTTCACCGTGCACGATTTCAAGCACGGCATTCACCATCTCACGGCTCCAGAGCGTGATTTTCGTATCGTAATAGGTACCGATCTCAAGCGGATACGCCGTCTCAAATCCGATGCCGCCGCGGGAAATATCCAGAATATTCGCATTCACACGTTTTTCCGTAGCGGTTCCGTCTTCATTCAGACGGGCAAGCTCTACATCTGTAATCATGTCCACTCTTTTGTTTTTTCTCTTTTCCATGGAAAACCTCTCCTTCTTCTGCCGCAGTTTTGTGTTTGCCGCAGCAGCCATACGTCTAGGCAGCCGCTATTTTTCCGTGATGAACATGGCGTCCCCGAAGCTGAAAAAGCGGTAACGCTCCTTCACAGCAGTCTCGTAAGCCGCAAGTACATGCTCTCTGCCGGCAAGCGCAGACACCAGCATCACCAGCGTGGATTCCGGCAGATGAAAATTCGTAATCAGTGCGTCGATCACCTTGAACTGATACCCCGGATAAATAAAAATTTCTGTCCATCCGCTTGTCTCACGCAGAAAGCCCTGTTCATCCGAAGCCGCCTCGAGCGTGCGCGTGCTCGTCGTTCCGACTGCAATGACACGGTGTCCCTCGCGCTTTGCCCGGTTGATCTTATCCGCTTCGCTCTTTTCAATCCGGTAGAACTCGGAATGCATATGATGCTTCAATACATCCGTCTCCTTGACCGGACGGAACGTGCCAAGTCCGACATGAAGCGTGACCTCTGCAATTGTAACGCCCATGTCCTTCACCTGCTCTAAAAGTTCCGGCGTGAAATGAAGTCCGGCAGTCGGAGCCGCCGCCGAGCCGTCATATTTGGCATATACCGTCTGGTAGCGGTTCTTGTCGGAAAGCTGATGCGTAATATAAGGCGGAAGCGGCATCTGACCGAGCTGATCTAAAATTTCCTCAAATATTCCTTCATAATGGAACTGAATCAGGCGGTTGCCCTCCTCCACGATGTCAATGATCTCGCCCACAAGAAGCCCGTCACCGAAACTGATTCTCGTTCCCGGTTTACACTTTTTCCCGGGTTTTACAAGTGTCTCCCAGACGTCGTTCTCCTTCCGTTTCAGAAGGAGAATCTCTATCTTCGCCTGCGTGCCCTCTTTAACGCCGTAAAGCCTTGCAGGAATCACCTTTGTATTATTGATGACAAGACAGTCGCCCGGTCTTAAATAATCCACAATATCCCGAAATACACGGTGCTCCACCTCCCCGGTGTTCTTATCAAGCACCATCAGTCTGGAACTGGAGCGGTCGGGAAGCGGGTCCTGTGCGATCAGTTCCTGCGGAAGCTCATAATAAAAATCCTTAACGTCCATATTATTTTCCTTACATTATGCACGAAGTGAGATATCATACTTCGCATTCAGATTCTTTAAAATATCCGCCACATATCCGTCTACGGTATCTTTTTTAAATTCTTCCTCCCGCGGAGTGAACACAACAGAAAATGCCATGCTCTTCTTATTTGCCGGAAGCTGAATTCCCTCGTAAACATCAAACAACGAGACGCTTGTCACAAAGTCGCAGGATTTCATGATTGCCTGCTCTACCTGAGCGCAGGTCACCGCCTTATCCATCACAAAGGCAAAATCCCGCTTCTCCTCCGGATATTTCGGCAATGGCCGGAACGTCACATATTTTCCGTACCACTGGGAAAGAACCGCCAAGTCAATCTCCATGACGTAAGCCGGCGTACGCATATCCAGCTCACTCTGTACCTCGTAAGCCAGCTTTCCGAGATAACCGACCTCAATTCCCTCACAGAAAATCTTTGCGGTCTGGTATGGATGCAAAAATGGTTTTGCAGCCGGCTCATAGTCAAAGGATAAGCAAAGAGTATCTGCAACCGTCTCAGCCAGTCCTTTCAGCGTAAAGAAGGATTCCTCCTCACCGAACACACCCACGCAGAGCGTTGCCCGCTCATCCGGGTATTCCGTCAACGGCAATGCTTTTGGCACGAAGATATTTCCAAGTTCAAAAATACGTCCATCTAAGATGCCGCGTTTCTGATTCCGGGAAATTGCATACAACATCTCGGAGACCAGAGTCGTACGCATCAAAGAAAGATCTACTGTAATCGGATTTATAATGCTGATGGCATTTCTTTCTTTTGCATCCTCCGGCAGTCTCAAAAGGTCGAAATCCGCCGGGGAGAAAAAGGAATAATGAATGCCTTCATAAGCTCCGGCTGCGCACAGTGCACGCTTGATCTTAAGTTCCGTCTTCTGTTTTAAATTCAGTCCGCCCAGTGTGACCTCCGCTGTAGGCATAAAAGTCGGCGTCACATGATCGTAGCCATACATACGGATCACTTCCTCCGCGACGTCCGGATAGGACTCCATATCCTCACGGAATGCAGGTACCTGAATGGTAAGCTCATCGCCGTCAATGACCGGACTCATCTGTAAATTAGTCAGAATCCGCACAATATCTGCATCCGGGACCTCAATTCCAAGTACTCCGTTGACCCGTTTTACGCTTACCTTCATCTCCTGCGGTTCGATGGAATTTCCGGTGTTGATGTCCACATGCGTGCAGGAAACCTTACCACAGCCCAGTTCTTCGATCAAATGCAATGCACGTTTCATTGCAACTACGGTTGTGTATTCATCGACTCCCTTTGCATAGCGCGCACTGGAATCCGAGGACTGTCCCAGTGCACGGGAGCTCTTGCGGATATTATCTCTGGCGAACTTTGCTGCTTCGAACATTACTTCTGTTGTGGTATCAAGGATTTCGGAATTCAGTCCGCCCATGATGCCTGCAAGTGCAACCGGTTTTACCCCGTCACAGATGACCAGGTTGGACGAATTCAGCGCAAATTCCCTGCTGTCCAATGTTACAATTTTTTCTCCGTCCTCCGCACGTCTGACCTTGATCTGATCTCCCTCAAGATAGGAATAGTCAAATGCATGCATCGGCTGTCCCAGTTCTTTTAAGATATAGTTCGTGATATCCACCACATTGGAAATGGAATCACAGCCCACCAACGCAAGTCTCCGTCTCATCCAGGCAGGAGACTCTCCTATTTTCACGTCATATACATAGTGTGCAATGTAACGGGGACAAAGATCGCTTGCATCCACAGATACCGAAAATGGCGTCTTTGCCACTTCCGTCTCCGTATAGCTTAAGTCAAGCGGCTTGCATTCCTTTCCAAGAACCGCAGCCACTTCTCTGGCAATTCCATAGATGCTCTGGCAGTCCGGTCTGTTCGCCGTAATCGCGATATCAAAGATCCAGTCATCCATGCCAAGAATCGGTTTTACATCTGCTCCGATCTTCGCATCCTCCGGGAGCTCCAAAAGTCCGTTATATCCTGCTCCCGGATAGAGATTATCATCCAGTCCAAGTTCTGTTCCTGAGCACAGCATACCAAAGGAATCATAGCCCCGAAGCTTTCCCGCTTTGATTTCCATCACGCCTTCGATGGTCTTATGATCCTTTGCCGTCGCATAGACGGTCGCTCCAATCAGCGCCAGGGGAAACTTACCTCCTGCATGTACGTTGTCTGCGCCGCAGCAGATCTGGAAAGTACCATGTTCCCCGGCATTTACTTTACATAAGCTTAAATGCGTGTCAGAAATCGGCTCGCATTCCTCCACATATCCCACAACGACATTGGAGATATCCTTTCCGACCTCAATCAGTTCCTCCACCTCGAAACCGCAGGAAAATAACTTTTCTTCCAGCTCCTTTGGCGTCACATCTATATCCACATATTCTTTTAACCAACTTAAGGGTGCTAACATAAGAAACCTCCTTCTTCTTTAATCATCAATCTGCTTTAAGACACGCAGGTCTGATTCAAATAACAATTTGATATTGTTGATTCCGTATTTGAGCATTGCGATGCGTTCCAGACCAATGCCAAATGCAAAGCCGCTGTATTCATTCGTATCAACACCACAGCCCTCCAACACCTTATTGTTGACCACGCCTGCACCAAGCACCTCGATCCAGCCGGTTCCCTTACAGAGTTTACAACCGCAGCCGCCGCACTGGAAACAGCTCACATCCACCTCCACGGATGGTTCCGTAAACGGGAAATAAGATGGTCTAAGACGTGTCTTTGTCTCTTTTCCGAAGATCTTCTTTACAAATTCATCCAGCATTCCCTTTAAGTCACAGAGTGTAATCCCCTTATCGACCACGAGACCTTCCATCTGTGTAAACATCGGCGAGTGAGTCGCATCATCATCGGAGCGGAATACCTTTCCCGGAGATACGACCTTGATCGGAGGCTTTTTCGCTTCCATTACGTGAATCTGTCCGGCAGAGGTCTGCGTGCGAAGCAGAAATTCCGGTGACAGATAGAACGTATCCTGCATATCACGGGCAGGATGATCCTTGGGAGTATTTAATGCCGTAAAATTATAATAATCTGTCTCAATTTCCGTCCCCTCATAAATCTCAAACCCCATGGACGCGAAAATATCCGTCAACTGATTGCGCACCTGAGTCACAGGATGAAGATTGCCATGCGCATGCTTCTTCGCAGGCATGGTGACATCGATCTTCTCACTCTCATAACGCCGTCTCATCTCTTCCTGCCTGAACTTCGTATCCAGTTCTTCAAAGTAAGACTGCGCCCATGCCTTAAGCTCGTTCACTTTCTTACCGTAATCTGCTTTCTGCTCCTTAGGAACTTTTCCCATCTCTTTCATCAAAGAGCCAATTTTCCCGGTCTTGCCGTCTAAAATGACCTTCTTATATTCGTATACGCTCTTTGAACTTTCGAGTTTTTCAAGTTCGTTTTGTACTTCTTGCTTGATTTTCGCAATTTTGCCGGTTAATTCATTTAACTCTGCCATCTTCTACTCTCCTCAACTATTTTCATTGACTGCGTCCATATGTGTTTCCACGGCATTCTTTGAACTGTTCTTATGCTCAAAAAAAATCCCATGATAACGAACGTTATCATGGGACGAAATATTCCGCGGTACCACCCTGATTCTTTCCCGACTGACCGAAATCCCACCTGCACAAGGCAGGGAACTTCCGACAACTCTCTGAAAAGCGCTTTCTATGCGTAACGTGCATCCACGTCATCTGCTACTTGGGTTCACAGATGCGGCTCCTGTGCGAACTTCGATTCCTACCTTGTCTTAAACGGGCTTGCAGCCGGCGACCCATTCTCTCTGAAAGAAATATAGTGCTCTACTGAATATCACAAACGGATACCCGGAATTACTTCCGTACACATTCACAGCCTTTGAATTTCTAAATTCTGTATTGCATTTTATCACAAGAAACGCAGAAGTTCAAGAACTTTTTTCGCGCCGGGATTGCACATTTTTTTGTGCCGGGATTGTACTCCTGTGCTGTAACTTAGTCCAGGACCTCTGCTTTTAATTCTTACCTATTCTTCGCTTCTTCATATATGTGACATGCTCCGCCTCATAATCACTGAAATATGTGACATCCAGATCCTTTATCTGCGCTTCCATTTCCTCGATCTCCTCGATCTCCCAGTCCTCTTTTGGCAGCAACTCGCTTTTTTCTGTATTATATTCCCCTGTGGTATTATGATACCATCTAAGCTGCGGCAGCTCATCCGGGTCCTTGGGATAATACAGATATGTGAAATAATAATCTATCGGCGAAAGGCGGATGCCGTCCTCTGCTATACGGTAGGTTCCGTAGCCGGTAGCCGCCGGAGTTCCGGAACTCGCATTATAGATCGTATTGTCATTTAATATATAAAACCGGTCTTCTGCCATACTGGAAAAGACGAGAACAGGCCTGCCGTCTCTGAATGTATACATAAAAAGAACCATGTTATGAAAGTCCGACGTTTCCTTATCAACTATTAGCAATTCCTCCGTTCCGTTGCCGTCTACATCATACAGCATATACCCGATAACTGATAAAGCCTCCTCCGTCCCGAGACACTCACATCTTTCTTCCATAAAATCCGTTCCCTGATTCCGCCAATCCAAATCATGCGGATGCTTCTCCGCAAGGATGGACTGATAGGTACGCTCAATGATATCATCATATGCCGCTACATGTGCAGTTGTATTTTCCCTTGTGTTCTTCTCCTCCGTGCCTGCATAACTGACCGTCTGTCCAAGCAGGCAGAATATGACAACCGCGCACAGAAATCTGTCTCCTGTACCTTTTATGTATCTCCTTTTTCTTCGCAGTTTTTTCCGCTTAAGCATAGCGTCAGTTCGTAACATAGGTCTCCAGCCCCTCCGGGAAAATCAGTTCTTCTTCCGCCACCGCAGTCTCAAACTCCAGATATTCCAGCTTCGGGCAGTCCTTTAACACCGACCAGTCCGTAACCGTATCAAACGCATCTTCCAGATAAAGCTCCTCTAAATTATCCAGCTTTCCCAAAAACGAAATATCCTCTACACTGGCGTCTCCTGCCCATACGCACCCGCCAAGAGACAGCCTGGTAAGACCTGTAAGATTTCCGATTCCTTCATAGTTCTCCACATCCGAAAGCGAAATCAGCAGTCTGGAAAGATTGATAAAATTCTGCATATCCGAAATGGCAGCCTCTCCGTAATTCTGCGACAGCTCCTGTCCGCCGAGCTTCTGGCAGATTTCCTTATAAGAACAGGTATACACCTCATCATTGATATAGATATAGTCTGAAGGATACCACTCAATCATCCCAAGATAAGTGATTTCCTCAAGATCGCTCACATAGACAGGCTCGTCTGTCTCTTTCCCCAGATAATGCCGGACGGTAAACTCTATAATCGGACTTTCCCACTCTACCGCGTGGTCCTCCTCCTCTGTCACATGACGAAGAGACGCGATTTCTTCCTGTGATTTCCAATGTTCGCCATTTATAGCAAGGTAACCTAAAGCAAACGCATTGTGAAAGCCCTCGTAATCCCAGGCTTCCTCCGACAGATAGCCGCCGCTTCTGCCTCCGCCCCAGAGGCTGAAATTTTTGGCATCCTCCGTTGTAATCTGCTCCGTGAAGCCTGCTGTCATATAACGGATCACATCCCCGACCGGATAATTCTCCTCGAGAGGCGAAATGATAAGAACCTCCGCCTGCAGATGTTCCCCCAGACGGTAACCCGCCGCTTCCTTCCACGTTCTTCCCGCTTCATCTGTCATTTCAAATGAATAAAGATAAAAATCATCCCCGTCTTTCACAGTATATTTCTGAAAGGTCAGATTGGAAGCATTTTCTCCGAAGACCTCCGCCATCCGCGTACGGATATTGCCGCAGAACTCATCCCAGCAGTCTGAAAATGCATTTCTTGCTCTGGTATTTTTCGCGATGTTAAAATAGATGACAGTCTCTTGTTCATCGGAAAACAAGCAGCTCAATTCCCGATCCAGTGAAGTTGCTCCGTGCGCAAAGTTCGCCGGAAAATATAACCTATATGCTCCGTCATACCCCAGAACATTCCAGTTCTTCTCTCCGGGAATACAGATTCTTTCACCATAAACCGAAAGCTCCTGCCCCGGAAAAATCAAGCCCGGATCAGAAAGCCCGTTTTGTGCTGCGATTTCTGTGTATGCCGCTCCCTCACCGTAATAATCCTTAGCAATTGTCCACAGACAATCGCCTTCCTTTACGGTATAAGCGCTTTCTTCCCCATAGATGACAATGTCATCTGCCGCCTGCTCCGCCGCAAGAACGCTCTCCGTTCCCCAATGTCCGGCAGCAAAACATAGCAGCAGGGCAAAAACCGCGCTATAAGAAATTTTACCTGCGTCCCTCTTTATCTTCATTTGTTGTTCCTCCATATCCTTCTGTCAGTATAAAGGAACCGTGCATCAAAGTTTCATCATAGTTGCATCATTTTTGCATCATTTCTTATCGCGTCTCAACCATTTTTTGATGCTCTCGTTAAAGACGACATTGACCTCCGCCGACATCATCATAATATACATACAAAAATAAAGCCACAGCATGATAAGCGCAATCGTCGTCAAGCTGCCGTACATGGAAAATCCATTGAAATAATCCACATAGACAGACAGCCCAAACGAAAATGCATACCATGCCACACTGCAGATCGCCGCGCCCGGGAGCTGGCTCTTAAAGGAAAGCTTGCAGTTTGGCAGCGCCGTAAACACCACGGCGAAGAACAGCGTCAGAATCGCGATCATCGCAAGCCCTTTAAAATGCGACAAAAAATCCGCCGCATGCTTCAGAATCGGAACATACTGCATCGCCAGATCATGCAGGGAATTGCCGAATACGAGCACAAGCAGCGTAAAGACGATCGCAACCAGAAATATGATGGTATAGACCACCGCCCAGAAACGCAGAATGAACCAGTTCCGCGTCTCTTCCAGATCATTGACCGCATTCAGTCCGTCCGCCATATACTGCACGCCCTTTGCCGCAGACCAGATCGCGACGACTGCCGTCACGGATATGATTCCCATGGAACGGTTATATACCTCATCTACCAGTGAAATTACAAATGGCGATACATATTCCGGCATGATCCTGCTTATGATGTCGAGAATCATCGCCTCCGTCACTGCTGTGTACTGCAGCAGCGAGGAGAATACCATCAAAAACGGAATGGCAGACAATATGATAAAAAATGCCGACTGCGCGGAATATGCATTGATTTTGTCACGCTTGCATTTGTCCATAAAGGACTTTATATTACCGATTACTTTCCAGAACATAGGTATCCCTTCCTTGTGCTCATTCTATAACACTTATCTTAATATCGCTGTAGAAATATTGCAAGATTTCTTCATAATTCATCCCGGCTTTCGCCATGCCGTTCGCTGCATTCTGGCTCATGCCAAGACCGTGTCCGTAGCCTCCGCCCTGCAAGGTCAGCTTTCCGTCATCGTTCTTTACAATGGCGCAGAAAGCGCTTGGCAGCATTGTGATATCGCTGCTCTCCGTGGAATCTGCGTAGACGATTTTCTGCACGCACGCGCCTAATACTTTTCGGATATTGTATTCTGTCCGCACAAGCGCACTTCCCTTCTCATAGGAAATCCGAAGCGCTAAAATAGCGCCGGAGGCGCTGCGCTCCTCGACTGTCAGCCCTGTGATTTTTCCGAGTTCCCCAACCGTGGATGCAGAAGGATTTTCCAGCTCATCGCCGCCGTTCCCCTTGTAAAAGGTGATATTGCGCTCCGAGACCGCCCGCCTGTTCATAAGAATTGCGTTCAGTTCCTCCGTGCGCCCCGCAAAGTCTGCCGATGCAAACCAGCGGTAATACTTAACATCACTGTCGTATGCCTCCGGCTTCGCCTCGATATAGGAAAGAAAGTCCTCCTCATCTGACAGATCGGTCTCCTCCTGTGAGAGCAGCAGGGACGCCTTTTTCAGATAGCCGTAGGCGTTCTCATCCTCCACATTCCAGATGGCGGCAGTGTCTGTATAACCCATTGAGGTCGAGAAATAATATGCCTCCACCGTGCTGCCGTCATAGGTGAGCACCTCGCCTGCCGTTTCCGACACCGCCGTCTTAGACGCATCCGTCGCAGGCACTTTATTATACACCTGATAAGAGGTGCTGTCGTTGATATGCGCACCGTACTCCGCCAGATCCGCCCGCAGAAGCTGGATGTACGCGTAGCTTCTCGCACAGACTGCCTGCGCTTTTAACGCCTCCGGCGCGTAGGTCGACGGCATTTCACTCGGAACGACCGCGCACAGATAGGTTTCAAACGGGAGATCATTGACGACCGTATAGCCGTCCTCGCGCGCACGCACCTCGATACTGCCCGCATAACCGTTCGATGCCGCAACGCCATTCGCGTCGCATATCGTAATCTGACCGCCCTCCTCCGGTGTGAGAATCAAAGTGCGCGAGGGATCAGCCGCAAGAAATTCCGACGCAGGAATGACTTTTCCCGCCTCGATGTGTTCCTCCCAGTCTCCGCACTTCATAACGGCTGATGTATCGCATGTTAAATACACCGATTCCCGTGTGTTGCCGCCATCCTCCGCAAGCAGAAGCACGCGGATATTACAGATTTCGGCAGGCTGCCGGATCAGAATAGCGCAGACCTGATTTTCACCCGTCACATATTCCACCTGCATATTTCCCAGAATAACGTCGGAAAGCGACTTTTCCGTCACCTCCCCGTAGGTCTGGTACACCGGAATTTTCCCCGGATGCGCGATCTTTCCGTAATTCTCAATTTCTATCGAAGTATCATCATAGGAGAGCAGCGCCCCCTGTATCATTTCCTGCTTCATGCGAAGGGAAACGAGACTTCCTCCCGAAAAGACGAGATCGCACACGCCCTCTTCTGCCTCCTGCTTTGTTGTGCCAATCTCTTTCCGGTAGAAATCTCCTCCATATAAGAACGCAATTTCCCCATCCGAGACCTCCGTCAGGTATGCATTTTCAACGGCAAGCTCCCGGTCTGAAATTCCAACGATGCCAAGACAGTTCTCCTCTTCGCAATACAGCTCATAGCCGTTCCACTTTTCAAAGTAAGCTTCGGGAAGCGTCGTGTAATAATCGCCCTCGTTGGTGATGAGGACACGCCCCTCCTTCGCCTCCATCGTATCAAGAATCAGAACCGTCTTCTTCTGCACCGAGCGCTCCATATCCAGCAGATCTAAAATCTGACTGTAGGCAAGATTCCACTCATCCCTTGTCACTGTATGCCGTCCGGTCATTCCCGGCAATTCTATGTAATCGGTAAGCTCCAGCGTTTTCAGAAGATCCTTTAATATATCGCTTGTGAGACTGTCACTGTGATACGCCGAAAAGAACGCATCCCAATTTTCTTTTTCATAAACGCCAAATGAAAGCTCCGACGTTACTTCGGCAATACTGACCCGCTTTTGGGAATAGTTCTCATCCACGCCTGCCTTTCTTCCTGTAAAAAGCCAGATTCCCGCAAACAGGAAAAACAGCAGCAGAAACAATAATTTTATGACAGTTCGATTCTTTTTTCTCATTCCAGATTCTTCCAATTCTTATTCAAAAAAATTGCGCCTTAGGGCAGACCGCCCGGCGCTTTGTTTTCCTTAAAAATAGAAGCTGCTTATATTGCAAAGCAGCTTCTTTCCTTGGTATCCTTCTATCTTCCTTGGTACTTCGTCGATTGTCTTTGGTAGAGGTTCTCTTCCGTGCATAAATGCTTCTTCCTAAGTTCCTCATCCATCTCCTGCGTACCTTATATGCTCTTTCGTGATGACCCAAAATGCCGTTTCCTACGTTTTTGACTCCTAGCCTAAGCCAGGTGGGTAACCGCACGTCGGTTTCTGCCTTCCACTGCTCGCGTACCAAAAGGTACTGGTGGCCTGACATCTGCCTTCGAATATAAGAATCCCATAAAAGTAAATGTAGGTTCAAAAATGTAGGGTGTCGTACATCCCAGGCTGTTTCGTTACTCTTATTATACTTTAATATGTCCTGATTCGCAACCAAAAATTAGTGCCAATTTCTGTAGGGATTTCTATATATTTTCTCTATTGACAAATTGAATTTTAATGGTTATTGCTCGGGAAATACGGGCGCAGCGTATTTGCCATCTGCGAGATCGGCATACTCTGCAGCCAGATTCTTCCCGGACCTGTGACAACGGTATTAAAGATTCCCTCGCCGCCGAAGAGCATATTCTTCACGCCCGGCACAGTGCGCACCTCTACCTGACACGTACCGGTCATTGCAGCCAGATATCCGGTATCTACCACGATCTGCTGTCCGGCTGCAAGCTCATACTCTTTGATATATCCGTCAAATTCAAGAAACGCCGTTCCGTTTCCCGATACCTTCTGCATGATAAAGCCTTCGCCGCCGAACAGACCGCTTCCGATCCTCTGCTGGAAAAAGATCGACAGATCAACGCCGGCTGTCGCCGCAAGGAATGCTGACTTCTGCGCTACAATCTCCTGCCCCGGCGCAATGTTAAACGCACGGATCGATCCCGGAAAACTCGAGGCAAATGCAATCGTTCCCATACCGTTTAACGCAGTATAACGATTCAGAAAAATGCTTTCCCCAGACAAAGCCCTTCCGAACATTTTGCCGAGACCGCCCCCGGTCGTCTCCATCTGCATATTCGGAGACATCCATGACATGGCCCCGCTCTCAGTGATCATTGTTTCCCCGTTTTCCAGTTCACAGATTACGACCGGCAACGGCTCTCCTTCGATTGAATATCTCATAACAAACCTCCTGCAATCTTATATTTTCTCCCGCATTTGTAAAAATGAGACACAGAAACTCTGTGTCTCATCCTTAGAATAAAATCCATTTTATAAATCTGCAATAAAATCAGATCACCTGATTATAACTGCGGACCTGCGCTGACTAATGCTTTTCCTGCATCGTTTCCTTCGTATTTTGCGAAGTTCTTGATGAAGCGGCCTGCAAGGTCTTTTGCCTTTGTCTCCCACTCTGCAGCGTCTGCATATGTGTCACGCGGATCAAGAATGTTCGTATCTACGCCCGGAAGCTCTGTCGGAACCTCGAAGTTGAAGTAAGGAATCGTCTTTGTGGATGCCTTCTCAATGGAACCGTCAAGAATTGCATCGATAATACCTCTTGTATCACGGATAGAGATACGCTTTCCGGTACCGTTCCAGCCTGTGTTCACAAGGTATGCCTTAGAACCGTTTGCTTCCATCTTCTTAACCAATTCCTCTGCATACTTTGTCGGATGCAGCTCTAAGAATGCCTGACCAAAGCAAGCGGAGAAGGTCGGAGTCGGCTCTGTAATACCGCGCTCTGTACCTGCAAGCTTTGCAGTAAATCCGGATAAGAAGTAATATTTTGTCTGCTCCGGTGTCAGGATGGAAACCGGCGGAAGTACGCCGAATGCATCTGCGGAAAGGAAGATAACGTTCTTTGCTGCCGGTGCTGCGGAAACAGGACGTACAATATTTGTAATATGGTCAATCGGATAAGATACACGTGTGTTCTCTGTCACGCTCTTGTCATCGAAGTCAATCTTTCCGTTTGCATCTACCGTAACGTTCTCAAGAAGAGCGTTGCGCTTGATTGCATTGTAGATATCCGGCTCAGACTCCTTGTCCAGATTGATGACCTTTGCATAGCAGCCGCCCTCGAAGTTGAATACGCCGTTGTCATCCCAGCCGTGCTCATCATCACCGATCAGAAGACGCTTCGGATCTGTAGATAATGTAGTCTTACCTGTTCCGGAAAGACCGAAGAAAATAGCTGTATTCTCACCGTTCATATCGGTGTTTGCGGAGCAGTGCATAGCAGCGATGCCCTTTAACGGTAAGTAGTAATTCATCATGGAGAAGAGACCCTTCTTCATCTCGCCGCCGTACCAGGTATTTAAGATTACCTGCTCTTTGCTTGTGATGTTGAATGCTACGGCTGTCTCTGAATTAAGACCTAACTCTTTGTAGTTCTCAACCTTTGCCTTGGAAGCATTGTAAACAACGAAGTCCGGCTCGAAATTCTCAAGCTCCTCAGCGGTCGGTCTGATGAACATATTTGTAACAAAGTGAGCCTGCCAAGCAACCTCAACGATAAAGCGGATTGCCATTCTGGTATCCTTGTTCGCGCCGCAGAATGCATCTACAACGAATAATCTCTTATTGGAAAGCTCTTTCTTCGCGATCTCTTTGAGCTCGTTCCATACATCTCCGGAAATCGGATGATTATCGTTCTTATACTCATCTGAAGTCCACCATACAGTGTCCTTAGAATTATCGTCCATAACGATATACTTATCTTTCGGAGAACGTCCCGTATAGATACCTGTCATAACGTTGACTGCGCCAAGCTCTGTCTCCTGTCCTACTTCATAACCGTCTAAGCCAGCCTTGGTCTCTTCTTCGAATAATACTTCATAAGAAGGATTGTACACGATCTCGGTCGCTCCGGTAATGCCGTACTTTTCCAAATTAACCATTGACATCTTTTATACCTCTTTCCTTTTTATTATAAATTAGCTATGTATAATTTACCGCTACCATTATACTAGATAATTTTTAAATTGTATAGCCCAAACTTTAAAACTTTGTGAATAATTTGTCATATTTTATTCTTTTCTGCCCTTTTCCAAATCCGCGACGGTAAACGCCCCCGGAAGGATTTCTTCCAGTGTGAAAATCCTGTAGTCGCTTTCCGTATTTACCAGAATAATCTGAAATTCCTTCGGATCGCAGAATTCCGCCATGACCTGTCTGCACACGCCGCACGGATACAGATAGTCGTCGGCGTCTCCTGTGACCGCAATCGCTGTAAATGCCCGCTCCCCCTCTGAAACCGCTTTAAAAAACGCCGTGCGCTCCGCGCAGTTCGTCGGCGTGTAGGCGGCATTCTCAATATTGCAGCCTGTGTATATTTTCCCGTCTGCGGTAAGAAGCGCCGCCCCCACGCGGAAATGTGAATACGGAACATAGGCGTTCTCCTTCGCCGCAATTGCCTCTCTTGCAAGTAATGCTATATCCATCATGCGTCTCCTTTTCTCTCTTTTTGTTCAACTTCTATATTGTAACGGACGTTTCCCGAAAATGGAAGTGATTTTTAGTACCTCCCTGCTGAAAAGTACTAATTATTTTTCCATTTTTAAATTTTTCATTAAATAATATGCAATTTTCTTGTATTAAAATAAATACATATGCTATGATAAAAAGAGGATATAACGAAAAGGAGGGTTACTATGAATGAATTTTGCGAAATCACCCCTGAACTCAAGCGCCTTGCTGCCAGATCAGAGGAATGTGCAAAGATAGATCCGGAGCTGTACACAAAGTACGACGTCAAACGCGGTCTTCGTGATTTGAACGGCAAGGGGGTTCTCGTGGGACTGACCGAAATTTCTGAAGTTTGTTCCACAAAAGAGGTGAACGGTGAAACAGTGCCCGCCGACGGTGAGCTTTTCTATCGCGGCTATAATGTAAAAGATCTGATTTCCGGTCTTCCTGAAAACAGCCATTTCGGTTTCGAGGAATGCACCTATCTTCTGCTCTTTGGCAAGCTTCCGAACGCAGAGGAACTAAAGGAATTTACCGGGATGCTGAGTCATTACCGGACGCTTCCGACCAGCTTTGTGCGTGACATCATCATGAAAGCTCCAAGCAAGGATATGATGAATACGCTTGCCCGAAGCGTTCTGACCCTGTATTCTTACGATGATATGGCAGATAATATTATGCTTCCGAATGTTTTAAGACAGTGTCTTCAGTTAATCAGCCTGTTCCCGCTTCTCTCGGTATACGGTTATCAGGCCTACAAGCACTATCACGACGGCGCAAGCCTGTTTATCCACTCCCCGAAGGAGGAATACTCTACTGCGGAAAACATTCTGCATATCTTAAGACCGGACAGTCAGTTCACGCCGCTTGAGGCAAAGCTTTTGGACATTGCATTGATTCTCCACATGGAGCACGGCGGAGGTAACAACTCTTCCTTCACTACGCATCTCGTCTCTTCCTCAGGAACAGATACTTATTCTGTCATTGCGGCATCGCTTGGCTCCTTAAAGGGTCCAAAGCACGGCGGCGCCAACATCAAGGTCGTGCGGATGTTTGATGATATGAAGGCAAACCTTAAAGACTGGACGGACGAGGAAGAGATCAGCCGCTACCTGACAGCACTACTTCACAAGGAGGCATTCGATCATGCCGGACTGATTTACGGTATGGGGCATGCTGTCTACTCTCTCTCAGATCCGAGAGCGCAGATTTTCCGGCGCTTCGTGGAGCGTCTCTCTGCCGAGAAGGGATATGAGAAGGAATTTGCCCTCTACACAGCAGTGGAACGGCTCGCGCCGCAGATCATCGCAAAGGAGAGGAAGATTTACAAGGGCGTCAGCCCAAATGTCGATTTTTTCAGCGGTTTTGCCTACAGCATGTTAGGGCTTCCGGTCGAATTATATACGCCGATCTTTGCGATTGCCCGTATCTCCGGCTGGAGCGCGCATCGCCTCGAGGAGGTCGCAGGCGGCGGCAAGATCATGCGCCCGGCTTACAAGAATGTCGGCGAACACAAGACATATATACCAATGGATCAGCGCTAAGGCTGATCCATTTTTAATTCAAACCAGAATGTCGATCCTTTTCCCGGCTCACTGTCCACGCCGTAGCGGGCACTGTGCAGTTCCAGGATATTTTTCACTATGGACAGACCAAGCCCCGTTCCCATCACGGCGCGCTTATGCGTCTTGTCCACCTTATAGTAGCGGTCCCATACATACGGCAGCGCCTCCGGTGCAATGCCTTCCCCGCTGTCCGTCACCTCAATGCGCACATAGCCATCATCCTTTACGCGCTGTGTGATCCATACCTGCCTGTCCTCTCCCGTGTAATTGATGGCATTGTTCACCAGATTATAGATGACCTGAAAAATCTTGTCCTCATCCGCCTCCACCGTCACCTTCCTGTCATAAGAGAAGTTGATGGTATAGCCTTCCTGTTCTTTCAGCTTATTGTATCTTTCAAAAACAGATTCAATGCTCTCGGTCAGATTGTAGACAGACGCATGTTTTTCAAGCACTCCCGCCTGGAGCTTTGAAATGTCAAGCATGTCATTGACCAGATTGGTCAGCCGCTCCGCCTCATCGATTACGACCTGCACATTTTCCGGCGTATTTTCTCCCGGAAGATCCCGCATGACCTCAGCATACGCAATAATCATTGTAAGCGGCGTCCGAAGATCATGGGAGACATTGGCGATCAGCTCCCGGCGCAGCCGTTCATTTTTCTCAAGCTCACGTACTGTCATATTGAGCGTATCGGAAAGCTCCGCAACCTCGCGGTAATCCTTTCCCTCGAAACGCACCGTCAGATCGCCGCCCGCCATCTTCTTCGCCGACGCATTGATGCGGATCAGTGATTTGGACACCTGTCTGGAAATCAGAAGCGCGATCACAAGGGACAATACGATCATGACGGCCGTAATCCATACCAGTTCCACGCGCAGCGTATTTACCGTGGCGTCCACCGGGGTAAGCTGGGCGTTTACCAGAAGAATGCAATCCTCCCCGTCAAGTTCAACTACATTTGCATATATAACACTCTCCGCCCGCTCCTGCCCGTGATTCTGCAGGAATCCTGCCGGCATATCCGTTTCCATGGGATTCTCTTCTCCCGCCTGCATATCCGCTTCCATGGGATTCTCTTCTCCTGCCGGTATGTCCGCTTCCATGGGATTTTCTTCTCCCGCCTGCATGTCCGTTTCCATGGAATCATGCGCGGCGTCCATGAACGCTTTGCTGATACCGCCCTCAAATTCAACCTTGGCGCTTCCTCCATTCGCCTTCGCCTGTTCGTAGAACCGGAGCAAAAGCTCCTTCGGCATGGAGTCCAGACGCGAATTGGGAATATATTCCGCACTGTAGATGACGTTCCCTTCAGTGTCAGCCACATACACGATCATATTCTTCTGCGCCGCAAGCGCGTCGATCTGCTCTTCGATGTTCGCGGAATCGCTCTCAAGCACACCGATAATCTCGGAAGTGAACGCCTCCGTCTCGTTTGTTCTGATTTTCTTATAGAGCGTGTCCAGATAGCAAACCTGTATCAGCCAGAGCAGTACCAGAAGGATTCCTACAAACGCCAGCAGATACAGGAATATTTTCCATTTAATACTGATCTTCTCATGCTTCAAACCGATACCCCACCCCTCTTAACGTCACGAGGAACTTGCGGTATTCTCCGAGACTGCTCCGGAGCAGCTTGATGTGGGTATCCAGTGTACGGTCATCCCCGTAATAATCGTATCCCCAGACCTCCGTAATCAGTTTTTCTCTCTCCAGGGCAATATTGCGGTTCCTGACAAGATAAAACAGAAGTTCATACTCCTTCGGAGATAGCTCGACCCGTCTGCCGTCCACACTGACCGTCCGTCCGGTAAAATCCACACACAGCCCTTCCGCCGAGAAAATCTCGTGTTCTGTGACAAGCTCTCTGCCGCTGTTCCGCTCGATCACGACCTTCACGCGCATCATCAGTTCCTTTGGAGAAAACGGCTTGACCACATAGTCGTCAATACCAAGTTCAAAGCCGTGTATCTTGTCGTACTCCTCGCCGCGGGCGGACAACATGATGACAGGAATCCGTTTTATCTTACGGATTTCCCGGCAGGCGGAAAAGCCATCCAGCTCCGGCATCATCACATCCAGAATAATCACGTCGAAATCCTGCTCTTTACAGAGCCTTACCGCCTCCATGCCGTCCTGCGCCTCTGTGATATCATAGCCTTCAAACTCTCCATACTTACGGATAATGGCGCGAATCTTCTCCTCATCGTCAACTACTAATATTTTTCTCATAACATATGTCCTCCGTTTCCTGCATCATACCCGCTCAATGTGATGTCCCTGTGAAGAACTTCTGATTATTACCGGAAAGCCGCACGCAAAACTTCGCGTCCTGCCGATTGCCGAAAGGCCTGCGCGTTACAGGAAACGCTCGCGCGCCCTGCGAAGCTGGCTCTGGAACCAGAGAAACGCCGCGAGGAACACGAGCATCTCTACGATATTAAATGCCCCCAGCGATACCACCTGGTCATTGATGATGCCCAGGATGCCCACCAGAACGATCAACGCGCCAAACAGCGCTTCCTTCCAGTAGATAAATGCAATAAAGCCCTTTTTGTCCTTACACTTGCGGATTTCCTCCGCCGTGATAACTGCGGAAGAAATCTCTCCGGTCTTCTTCATTTTAAGCGCAGCGCCTATCATATATACTCCGAATATTGTGATTACGGCGTCAAAAATTGTCATCACATCCATAGTCATATTCCTCCATATCAAAACATTTTTCTTCATTATAAGCGTCCAAAATCCAATATGCAATGAATTGTTTGAATTTTCTATAAAATTCATCTTTTTGCATATAATTTCAAGTTACAGATTGAACTATTTTTTGAGTTAGTGTACAATATAAGTAAATATAATGAAGGACAGAGGAGATGCGATATGATGTTAAATGACGTTAAAATACTCATTGGCGACGATTCTATTCTTGCAAGAAAGCAGTTAAAGGATATTATATCGACTTATGGCAATCCGGTTTTCATCGAGGCTTCCAACGGACAGGATACCATCGACCAATACAAGAAGGAATCGCCGGCCCTTGTTTTTCTGGATATCGTAATGCCTGTAAAGGATGGGAACGTTGCAATCCGGGAGATCATGGAATACGATAAGGATGCCGACATCATTGTCGTATCATCCGTTGGTACGCAGTCCCAGTTAAAGGCCGCCATTGAAGCCGGCGCCCGCGATTTTATTCAGAAGCCTCTGAATGCCGAACAGATTCATCACATTATTACCTCAAGGTTTGAAGGGAGATAAAATATGTACGCTCAGTTTTTCGGAAACTTTTTGTTATCACGTAACGTCGTCACAAGGAAGCAGCTTATTGACATCATGCAGAAGAAAGCCGACACGAAAGTCAAGCTCGGCACGCTTGCCATTCATGCAGGTTATATGACTGCCAGCGAAGTTGACCGTATTTACATCCTTCAGACCCATCAGGACAAACGTTTTGGAGAACTTGCCATCAGCGAAGGTTATCTGACCGAGGAACAGGTGACGAATCTTCTTCTCGAACAGGAACCGGATTTTCTTCTTCTCGGACAGGCGCTTATTGAGGAAGGCATCATCGACAACCAGCAGCTTCAGGATTTGATCATCGCTTACCAGTCCGACAACGAATTGGATGAATTTACATATTCTTCGGAGACGCAGGATGCGATCCATCATATGGTAGAAAATTTCTTCGTTCTGGCAGAACGCTCCCTCTCCCCTTATGAGATTTCGTTCTTCCATCTTCTCCTCAATAACCTGATTCGTTTTATCGGAGACGACTTTACGCTCGTTTCCCCAAGTGACTGCAAGGAATATCCTACGAATTACTGCATATCACAGAAGCTGAACGGTACTTTCTCCGTCCGCACTTATATGGACATTCCCGAGGAAGCATGCGTCGCGTTCGCATCCCGATATGTCGGCGAGGAATTTACCGAATTTGACGAATACGTCACTTCCTCTCTTGAGGACTTTTTGAATCTGCACAATGGCGTATTCAGTGTCAATATGTCAAATGAATACTCTATGGAGCTTGAATTGGAAGCACCGGTTGTCGAAGACAAGGATTTACTGACCTTTAACGGTACGGAATGCTATCTGCTTCCGATCGTATATCCGTTTGGAACCGTACATTTCATCTTCGAAATCTATAAGTCCGAATAATACTTGTAAATCAAATGAAATACTGTGAAGGTATCTCATTTCTGCAAAAAGTCCTGCCGCGATGTCGCGGCAGGACTTTTTCTCTCAATCTTCCATTCTATCTCCGAATCTGACAAAATATTTTCCGCTGCAAAAATACTTTCCGCTGCAAAAACACTTTCCGCTGCGAAAATACTTTCCCTTCCGGCGGCTATTTACATACCAAGGAATTTCTTCACTACGGAAGGCATCTCTGCCACTTCACACACCGTATCGTGAAGTACTTTCGCATTGCGAATCTCTTCGATTGCCTGCGGCACTTTGACATTCCCAATCCTGCTAAGTTCATCCACAAGTTCAAAGTCTGACATACTGTCATACTTCATATCGATGGCATCCATAACGCTTCTCGTGAATTTGAACGGGCTGGCGGTCGATGCAATCACGGTCTTTGTCCCGGCATCGTTCGTGTCCTTCTTATATTTCTGGTATACGCCTGCCGCAACCGCTGTATGCGTATCAATGATGTACCCGGTCTTCTCGTAAAGTACACGGATGACTTCGGCAGTCTCCTGCTCGCTCGTATAATTTCCGTAGAAATCCTTAAGCTGCTCTCTCATCTCCGGTGTAATCTCATATTTCCCGGCGGAAGTAAGCTGCTTCATCAGCGCTGCGTTCTTTTCTGCGTCATTCCCTGCAATACGGTAAATCAGACGCTCCAGATTGCTGGAAATAAGGATATCCATGGATGGCGAGCTTGTCAGCATAAATTCACGGTTCTTATCATAGGTTCCGGTAGAAAAGAAATCGTACAGTACCTTATTCTCATTGGATGCGCAGATCAGCTTTGCAATCGGCACTCCCATGTTCTTGGCGTAGAACGCCGCCAGAATATTTCCGAAGTTGCCTGTCGGAACAACCACATTGACTGGCTCATCCTTTGCAATGACACCGTTGTCAAAAAGCTTTGCATACGCATATACATAGTACACGATCTGCGGCACGAGACGTCCGATATTGATGGAATTTGCGGAGGAGAACTGATAACCCGCGGCGTCCATCTCCTTTGCCAGAGCAGCGTCCGAAAACATCTGCTTCACACCGGTCTGCGCCTGGTCGAAGTTGCCGTTGATTCCGACAACAAATGTGTTCGCACCCTTCTGCGTCACCATCTGCTTCTCCTGAATCGGGCTGACGCCGTTCTTCGGATAGAATACAATAATCTTCGTTCCCGGCACATCTGCAAAGCCTGCAAGCGCCGCCTTACCGGTATCTCCCGAGGTGGCTGTCAGAATGACGATCTCATTCTTTACCTGATTCTTCTTCGCTGCTGTTGTGAGAAGATACGGAAGAATGGAAAGCGCCATATCCTTGAATGCAATTGTCGAACCATGAAACAGTTCCAGATAATACGCGCCGTCCGCCTCCACAAGCGGTGCAATCTCCTCTGTATCAAACTTGCTGTCATATGCCGAATTGATACAGTGCTTTAACTCTTCCTCTGTGAAATCCGTCAAAAACAGCTTCATGACCTCATACGCAGTTTCCTGATAGCTCATCTTTGCCAACTGCTCCATCGGAACAGTAAGCTTCGGAAGCTCCGTCGGCACAAATAACCCTCCGTCATTTGCCAGACCTCTTAAGATTGCCTGTGATGCAGTTACCTTCTCCTGTGCGTCTCTCGTGCTTGCATACATTAATTCCATTTCCATAATCCTCTTATCTTATATATTTCGTTTGCCAAAGGCTTTTCTCACCTAAAAAGAATGTACAGCCTCCGACTGTGCTTTCACACATTATATCGGAAACTGTACATTCATGTCAATGCATTAAAGTAGTAAAATGCGAAAAACTATACATTCTTAAAGCGATCCGCCTCATCCTTCAGACGGTTGCTGATATTCTGGTTCGTCTTCATCTCGGCGTGAACAGTATCAATGTTCTGTACAAGGATTGTCGTACTGTTGGCTGCATTGCCAACACTGTTCGCACTCTCCTCGATTGCCGTCGAAATATCCCGGATAGAATCCACCGTCTTCGCCATGATGCTGTTGAGATTCTGCGCCTTTGCCTCAAAGTCATCCATGGTGGAATTAACATAAGTGGCATCGTCGCGGTATTGTACGCCTGTCTCGACAAATCTGTCATAATCCGGCATGATCGTTTCGTCGATATACTCAACGATCGCATTCGAGTTATTCGCCAGCTTATTCACCGCCTGCGTTACAAGCGCATTGATCGACTGGATATTATTCGCCGTCTCGCGTGTGGAATCAGCGAGCTTGCGAATCTCATCCGCAACAACTGCAAATCCCTTTCCTGCTTCTCCGGCACGGGCTGCCTCGATGGATGCGTTCAGAGCCAGAAGATTCGTCTGGCTGGAAACGCTTAAGATCTCTTCCGTCAGCTCATTGACACGCTCCACGCTCTTGCTCTCCTCAATCGCAGCTTTCAGCGTATCAATAATATCCTTAATCATAAGGCTCGTGCTTTCCTTATTTGCAACCGCCATCTCCTTCATATCCTCTGCACGCTTCTGCATATCCGTAGCGTAAGAGTTCATTTTCTGGGATTCCTTCGTGATAGCGTCCACTTCTTCACCAATCTGCGCCACGTTGGAATTGACCGTATTGACCGCCGATGCAACCTCCTGCATGGTAGCGGACAATTCCTCCATGCCCGCCGATATATCGCAGGCATTGTTGTTCGCTGTGCCCACGCTGTTCGCCACGCTTGCGACGATCTCTCCCATCTCTCTGGAATCAATCACGATACGTCCCATAATGCGCTGCAGTGTCTCTAAGAATACATTCATGCCATCGGCAAGCTGACCGATCTCATCATGGCTCTTGATCTTAATCCTTCTGGTCAGATCGCCGTTTCCGTCCTGGATCTCTTTAATGATATCGTCCAACTGCTTCGTCACGTGCTTGATCGGTCTGACTACGCTCCTGATGGAACTGTACACCGCGATCACAAGGAAAACCAGTACACAGACGAATGTAAGTATGCTTGTGACAAGCGAACTGGAATATACGGATTCCTGCGACGCATTGGCGCTCTCGACATTTGCTTCCATATAGGTCTGTAAGGTCGTAAGCACTTCCTCTACACGCCCGCTTGTAATTGTAAGCTCCGCATTGCAGATCTGTCTGGCCTTATCCTTATTGCCTCTTCCGATAAAATCCGCAATCTTATCATATACGCCGGAATACTCCGTATACTTCTCACGAAGCGATGCAATCGCATCCATCTCCTCCTGCGTGCTGACGGTCGCCTCATACTCGTCGATTGCTGTCTGGATATCTGAACGGTAAGTGTCGACCTCTGCCAGCATCTCTTCTCTTGCCTCCTTCGAGGTAGAAACACACATGCTGTACGCAATCGCGTCAATATCCTTAAAGTCTGACGATATCCGGTTCAGCAGCATAAGCTGATTCACCGTTGTCTCACTGATCTGGGCACTGCTGTTGTGCAGCGCTCTTGCATTCTGAACCCCGATAAATGACGAAAGGACTGCAACCACCGCCAATACCAGAACCGGAATCAATACTTTGACCGAAATACTGCTTTTCTTCATTTGAGAATTATCCCCCTTCAAATACACGCTACTTCCGCATGGTATTATCTTCCTTTAGTGTAGCATTTTCTCTATTTTTCGTCAACAAATCCCACCAAAAATCTTGCATCTTTTCAAAATATCTGTTATTCTTGTTCCAACACAAGAATGTATAGTAATGCTTATTTACATAAAATTATTATCGTAAACGAGGTGTCCGTATGCTTCAGGGAGTCTGCACTGCAAAACAAAAAGACGGAACCATCTATTACCGTTCCAGCATCAATTACCGCAATAAGCACATCAGCCTCGGAAGCTTTTCTTCGGAGGAGGAGGCTGGAACGGCATATCTGAACGCCCTTTCGCTTTTGGGCGACGCCTCGGTTACGCTCTCTGAGGTACAGGACGCCGCTCTTACGCTTTCGTTTGAGAAGGCTGTGGTACTCTTAAATTTCCGCGATAACAGGCTTTATTTCAAAAATCCCATCTATCTGCGCAACGGATATTTCAGCTACTTTCTCTCACCTTATGAAGAATTGAAATTCGATGTAGACGATCTGTTCTATTATTCCAGCCACAAGATCCAGAAGCGGCAGGGACATCTGTTCGTCAGCGATTACGGTATGCAGTATTCGGTGCTCGCGCGCTATGGAATCCGCCCCTATGCCGTTGCCGGGCGCGACTACTTTTTTGCAAACGATGATCCGCTTGATTTCCGTTATTCCAATATCATTATAAGAAATCATTTTCACGGCGTCCGCCGGATCGAGCGAAACGGGATTCCAAAATACGAGGCGGTCATTCACATCAACGGCAATTACAAAATCGGCACATATTCAACCGAGGAAAAAGCTGCAATCGCCTATAATAAAGCCGCCGATCTCGCAAAGGCAGCCGGGATTTCCAAAGCTTTCCCCGAGAATTATATCGACAGTTATACGCCAAAGGAATACGCAGATATCTACACAAAGCTTAAAATTTCCAGACGCTACCTGAATTATCTGGAAACTCTTTCCGTATGATGCGCTTCCCGAATCATAAAAGGGGCTGTAAAAAAACTCGTTTTAGGCAGAAAATAATTTGCCAAAAACGAGTTTTTTGAATCTTTTTACGAATTACAGTTGTCTCCGCTTCTTCGTGAAGCTATTTCTGATTGATATAATTTACCAGACCCTCACAGTCGATAATCTTCTGCATGAACGGCGGAAATGCCTGCCCCTGATAGGTCGTTCCCTTCGTCTTATCCGTGATGACACCGGTATCAAAATCAACCTCTACTTCATCGCCCGCCTCGATCGCACATGCCGCCTGCGGGCACTCAATGATCGGCAGTCCGATGTTGATCGCATTGCGGTAGAAAATACGCGCAAATGTCTCGGCAATCACACAGCTTACGCCTGCCGCCTTGATTGCGAGCGGCGCGTGCTCTCTGGACGAACCGCATCCGAAATTCTTATTCGCCACGATAATATCGCCCGCTGTCACCTTGTTCACAAAATCCTTATCGATATCCTCCATACAGTGCGTTGCAAGCTCCTTCGGATCGGAGGAATTTAAGTATCTGGCAGGGATAATTACATCGGTGTCCACGTTATCCCCGTATTTGAATACATGACCGTTTGCTGCTTTCATCTTCTCTCTCCTTTCCTACAGTTCATCCGGACCGGACAATCTTCCGGTCACTGCGCTTGCCGCCGCTACCACCGGGCTCGCAAGATAGATTTCCGACTCCACATGTCCCATTCTTCCGACAAAGTTACGGTTCGTCGTCGAAACGCAGCGCTCGTGCTCCGCTAAGATTCCCATATAACCGCCAAGGCATGGTCCGCAGGTCGGCGTGGAAACAATCGCGCCCGCCTCAATAAATGTCTTTAACAGACCTTCCTCCATCGCATCCAGATATATCTGCTGTGTCGCCGGAATGACGATGACACGCAGCCCCTTTGCCACTTTTCTGCCCTTTAAGATGGACGCTGCAACGCGCAGATCATCCATTCTTCCATTCGTACAGGAACCGATGACTACCTGATCGATCTTAATGTCCCCGACCTCATCAATCGTTCTCGTATTCTCCGGAAGATGCGGGAAGGCGACCGTCGGCTTTAAGGTGCTAAGGTCGATGGTATACTCCTCGTCATATTCTGCATCTGCGTCCGCCTCATAAACTGTATACGGGCGCTTGGAATGCTCCTCCATATATTTCTTCGCCAGCTCATCCACCGGGAAAATCCCGTTCTTACCGCCAGCCTCAATCGCCATATTGGCAATCGTAAAGCGGTCGTCCATCGTAAGATACTGGATTCCGTCGCCGACAAACTCCATGGATTTGTAGAGTGCGCCGTCCACACCGATCATTCCGATGATGTGCAGAATAATATCCTTTCCGCTGATCCACTTTGCAGGCTTTCCGGTGAGGTTGAACTTGATTGCAGACGGAACCTTGAACCATGCCTTTCCGGTCGCCATGCCAGCCGCCATATCCGTGCTACCTACGCCTGTAGAGAACGCGCCGAGCGCACCGTAGGTACAGGTATGCGAATCCGCACCGATGATGACGTCCCCGGCTACGGTAAGACCTTTCTCCGGCAGCAGCGCATGCTCGATTCCCATCTCTCCCACGTCAAAATAATTGGTGATCTCATGCTTACAGGCAAATTCACGGACACATTTGCAGTGCTGCGCGGACTTGATATCCTTGTTCGGCACGAAATGATCCAGCACAAGTGCGATCTTATCCTTATCGAACACCCCGTCCACCTTCATCTTATCCATCTCATGGATTGCTACCGGAGACGTAATGTCGTTTCCGAGCACAAGATCAAGTTCGGCTTCAATCAGCTCTCCTGCGCGAACAGACGGAAGTCCTGCATGCGCCGCAAGGATTTTCTGCGTCATTGTCATACCCATATCTATCCCTCCATATTCTCATAAATCGTTCGTGTGTGTGTAATTCATTATAAGTCATTTTATCGTCTCTGACTTATCCAGAATCATTCTAGCATACGAATTATTATAATAAAAATACATAATAAATATATTTACCATAACTTGATTTCATGTTATACTACTCATACGAAATACATACGCCAGAGGCTTTTGGGCTGCCAACGCAGCTTCTGCCGGAAAGGATTTTTATTATGAATCAGAATTTATCGTCTTATCGGATTTTCTATACCGTTGCAAACACCGGAAATATTTCAAAAGCGGCGAAGGAGCTTTACATCAGCCAGCCCGCCATCAGCAAATCCATCCAGAAGCTCGAGGAAAGCATGGGCTGCCGCCTGTTCTCGCGCAGTTCCCGCGGCGTTGTCCTGACGGAGGAGGGACGGCTTTTATATGAGCACGTCAAAAGCGCCTTTGAGACGCTGACCCTCGGAGAGGAAAAGTTAAAGCGCTCCATTGAGCTTGGCGTGGGCCACTTAAAAATCGGCGTCAGCGCTACGCTCTGCAAATATATGCTGCTTCCCTATCTGAAGGAATTTATCCGGCAGAATCCGCATATTACAATTTCCATTCACTGCCAGTCCACCAATGAGACCTTAAAGCTGCTCGAGGAAAATAAGATTGACATCGGGCTCATCGGCAAGCCCGACAATCTTAAGAACATTCATTTTGATTTTCTTGAGGAGATCGAGGATATTTTCGTCGCTACGAAGGATTATCTGCGCAATCTTCATGCGAGAGGCGTGCACAAGGACGAGATTCTCTCCTCTTCCACGCTGATGCTTTTAGACAAGAACAATATGACCCGCCAGTACATCGACGATTATTTGCAGGACAACCAGATCGTAATCCGCGATTCCATTGATATCTCGAACATGGATCTTCTGATTGATTTTGCGAAAATCGGCGTCGGCGTTGCCTGCGTCATCAAGAGCTTTGTTGCGGAGGATTTAGAAAATGGCTCGCTGCTCGAGATTCCGCTCGGCATCCCGATTCATAAACGCGAGGTCGGCTTCGCGTACCGCACGAATGTGAAGCCGTCAAAATCGTTGGCGGAGTTTATTGATTTTTATAAGAATTTTGAAGTGTAAAGCGATATTTTTTCTTTAACTCTCTTACTGTATCAAGGTTCTTCACTGCATCCGCGCCCATATGGGCAGCCACCGCAATGGCCAGCGCATCCACAATAGCACCCGGCGCGCTCATGGAATGGTACTCATTCTGCCCGCCGCGGTAGACAAACAGATTGATATCCGCCTGCAGTTCTTCTTCCTGATATAACTGCCCTGTAAACATGAGCGTTGTATATCCCACACATTTCTGATAATCCAAAATTACCTGTCCCTCCGACGATACTTTGGAAAAACCAAACAGAATCACCAGATCATCGGAGCGGACAGGCACAAGACCTTCCAGTACCCCGGTACCTCCCGAAGGGATTCTATGAACATCAATGCCAATCCGCCGCAGACGATATTCCAAAAGCTGCCCCATCGACACGGATGCGTTTTTGGCGTGGATGAATACCCTGTGTGCGGCCACGATTGCCGCAACGGCACGGTCGAACTCTCCCTCCTCCAACAGTTCCAGCGTCTTTTGCAGATTATATTGCTGCTGCCTGATGAAGTTCTGGAGAAGCCCGCCGTCCCCTGTCCGCAACGTATTCGCAAGCTTCTGCGCCGGTCCTTTTTGTACTGTCTGTTCCATGACCGTCTGCTTTAAATGTTTGAAATCATCACAACCAACATGCCGGGCGAAGCGGGAAATCGTCGCCTCAGACACATTTAATGTAGAAGCTAACTGTCCGATGGTCATATAAAGAAATTCTTCATTATGACCGGCAATATATTCAATGATTTCCTTTTCCGTTGCCGTGAGCTTGTCCGGCATTTGTGGAAATGAAAGGCACATATATGCATTCCTCCCCTACACTGCTCTGTCCTTGGCAGCCAGTACGGCCGGTGATTCTCCGCCGCTGCTAAGCAGCACTGACACATAGTCTCCTCCCAGCGCATGAATCTCTTTGAGAGAACGCTTTAAGAGTCCGGCAATTTTTACTTTAAAGGCTGCTTCCGGGCTTACACAGATGGTATAGCGCCCGGCATTCATCTCATCGCGAAGTTCGGCAAAGGAGCTTATTTCCTTTTCGAAATCGGTACGGATGCAGCCGTATTGACAAGCCTGATGCGTGTCGCTTCCCGATACCACGGGCTTCCCAAGCTGTCTGCCCAGCTCATAGGTCAACTGTTCTGTCCGCTCTCTGTCCTCCGCGATATCCTTGCCGTTTAAATCCAGAAAATCAAACTCCTTAAGCATCTGAGGCGGTAGTTCGGGAATATGTCCGCCTTCCCGGAAAGGATGTCCCGCGCCCACCAGAACCGGATACTCGTCAAACAGGTTCATCAGTCCTTCAAAGGGAATAAAACACCCCTTTTCCTTATACGGTTCCAGCCGCCTGTTCAATTCACGAATCGCGTCCATCGGGCCGATGCTTAAGACATGTCCGCCCTCGGCAATATCTGTCTCCATTCCGGGAAATACCTTAAGCCCGTCAAAGACATAGGCGTCCCCCTGACGCTCACCGGCAGAGGCAATATAACCGTAGACCTCATCAAACTGCTGTGTATTGAAATGCTCCGTCAGACAGATTGCATCAAGTCCGGCATTTTTTGCCTCGCCAAGCAGCCAGTTGGTATATGGGATGGAAAACGGCAGATATTTTGCCAGCTTTCCATGCGTGTGAAAATCAATATACATTACATTTACTCCTACTATTTTATATTAATGTCGAGATCAAAACCGTGACTGCCACCCACAGAAAAGAGATGGCTAAAAACAGGAGATCATTGTTGCCGACTCTCAACGAGGAAAGCTTAATTTTCTTGACCTCCCTGTTCACAGCCGCATAGCGGTACCCCTTAATTTCCAGAACCTCCACTGTCGTCCGGGAACGTTTGGCAGTATTGAGCATCAATGGATAAAAGGCGTGAATAATGATTTTGATCTGATAAATCAGATATTTAATTTTTCCAACAAAGCTCTCATGCTCCGGTGGATTGCCCCGCAGACGATAGGAAAGCAGAACATTCTGAAATTCCTCCATCAAAAGCGGCAGAATCCGGTAGGCATACGAAATGGAAAAGGAAAGGCGTTCCGGGCATCCGTACCACATAAGACCATTTGACAGTTTATCCGGGTCAAGACCTGAAAAAATCGTTATGGAGGCAAGCGATACTGTTGCGACCTTTAACGTCAATACCAAAAGCGGCGCAATGGCAGATGCATCACCGCCAAAAAGCAGTGTGACGACCAGCAGATATCCGGTCTGTGAAAAAACGCCGATTGCAAACAGAAATAACACCAGCCCTGCTACTCTTGCAAGCAGCGTCGTTATGGCAACCAGCAGAAAGCATCCGGTCAAAAAGGGAAGATCATTTACAAACCATGGTACAAGCCCAAAAAACAGATACCAGAGCAAGAGTATCCGGGGATCCATCCCGGCAATCACAGTGTCATTGTTTCCATACGCATTTTTCAGCACCTGATTGCGCAGGAAATCAATGGACAGCTTATCTAAAATATTCTCTGATAATTTTTCAACCGCTCGCATTTGTCTCGCTCCTTCCTTCAAAGCAATTTAAGAACTCATCAATTGTGTAGCAAAGCGCATCGGGGCAAAGAACCTGTCCCATGGTAAAGATTTCCGGCGGCCGGATACCTACCTTCTCCACAATCTCCTGATTTGCAAAAATTTCATCGCGGTTTCCGTCCGCAACTACTTCTCCGCCACAGAGCACGATAATCCGGTCTGCCCATTCGCAGACAAGCTGCATATCATGGGTAGCGATGATAACGGTTTCCGTGATGGCTTTCAAATCATCCAGCGTGCGCATAATCTCTTTTCGTGTGGCAATATCCAGATTTGCCGTTGGTTCATCGAGCATGAGAATCCCCGGATTGAGCGCAATCCCGATTGCAAGGCTTGCCCTGCGCATCTGTCCGCCGGATAAAAGTCTTCCGTCCCTGTCCCGAAGCTCCGTTAGTCGAAAACGCTCCAACAATTCATCTGTCCGTTTTTGGCTGTCTGTAATATTCCGAACCTCCATCGCATAAGCAATATCCGCACCGATGGAATCCTTGATGAACATGTCCTCCGGGTTCTGGTATACCAGCGAAACCTGCCTGGAAAGGGCTTCCGGCTTCACATCGCGTATACTGCTTCCGTTCAGACGGACTTCTCCGGCGGTGGGCTTTAACAGTCCCACCAGCATTTTCATCAGTGTGGATTTTCCTGCGCCGTTAGAACCGATCAGCGCCACTTTATCTCCCTTATGGATTTCCAGATTCAAATCCGAATATACTACATGGGGTTCTCCTTTTACAGAGCGGTATCCCACTGACACATTTTCAAATGCGGCGACTGTCTCACCGGAATTGGCAGACGCAGGCGCTTTTTCCTCATGCCGCTGCTGTTTTGAAATAAAAGCCGCTTTCCCCTCTTCCACCGTAGTCGGCCAAACGGCGTTCTGCGGGAACTGCCCTGCCTTTTGCATACGATATGCCGCAATGGTGACCTGAGGCGGGAAAATATTGCACTCCTGAAGCTCCTCCACGTGCCGCAGCGCTTCGTTCGTGGGCAATGTCCATTGAACCTGCCCGTCCTTCATCAGCATAACGTGATTGCAGAAATCCGCAATATATTCTGTATGATGTTCAATGACAATAATCGTCTTTTTGTATTTCTCGTTCAGTTCCCGCAGAACCGCATATATCCGGTCTGCATGCATGGGGTCAAGCTGTGCAATCGGTTCATCCAGAATCAAAACATCCGGCTGTAGTGACACCGCACCGGCTAAGGCAAGCAGATGTGTCTGTCCACCGGAAAGCTGCCAGATATAGTCATCCTGTTTTCCGTTAAGACCGCACTGCTCCAGCGCCCGCAGGCCGCGTTCCCTGTAATCTGTCATAGCATAATTCAGACAGGCATAAGAAGCATCATCAAGCACAGTCGGACGAATGATCTGATTTTCAAAATCCTGATAGACATACCCTACCTTTTTCGCCAGCGTGCCGACATCCGTACTGCTTGTATCCAATCCGCAGGCTAAGACGGTTCCATCAAAGTCACCGCTGATAAACTGTGGAATCAGCCCATTGAGAGTTTTGCAAAATGTCGATTTTCCGCAACCGTTGTTGCCAACGATTGCAAGGAAATCCCCCTCTTTGATCTGAACCGTGATGTCTTTTAAGGTCGGCTGCTCTGCACCCGGATAGGAATAGGTCAAATGTTCAATTTCTATCGCGTTCATATCTCTTATGCACCTTTTTCTATGGGATTCTTCGCAGTCCGCATTCTCATGACAAGTACGATGGCAACGCATACTACCGCCGCAATCACAATGCCAACCGCAAAGGAGGTAGAGCTTTCTGCCCAGTCAGCTTCCCAGTCAATCAGAGCGAATCCGCTCTCTGCCATGAACTCAGCCGCAATCGCGACGCCAAATGCCACGATTGAACAGACGATGACCTTCCAGCTGATATTGCCGATATAGGTTTTCTCCGTTCTTGGCTGCATACCGAGAAGCGGCTCGATCTTACCGTAAAGTTTCGGCACAAGGAACAGCGTAGGCAGCAGGCAGAACAGGATACCGGAAAACAGTACATCGTTTAAGAAAGCAAATCCCTCCGTAGCGAATACACTTTCCGGGAGTCCTGCTACCGCTTCGAAATCTTCTACGGCAAACTGTACCTTTAGAATGTCTACGATGGTTCCCAGCAACTGCTGGATAACAACACCGCTAAATGCTGCGATACCGACCACTTTACGGTTCTTCGGATCGCGCACGAGACGTCCGGCAATATAGACACCGATGGTCACAGTGATAAATTTCTCCAATTCGCCAAGACCGCCGAACTGTCCAAGCATGATCTCACTGAATACCAGCTCGCCGGTAGCTGCGCCAAGAGCTGCTGACATCGGATCGAACAGCATGGCAAGTGTGAGTGGAATAAACAGGAAATACTCTACCGAAAATTCCACAATACCGACCTGAAACTTTGGAATCAGTTCGGTAAACAAGGTTGCAAGTCCATACAGAGCCATTGTCAGTACGAACACCATCAGCTTCTGTGATTGTGTGGCTGACTGTCTTTTAATAGTAGTCATTTTACAATTCCTCCTGAATTTGGTGATATTTTCTTTCGAAGATAAGTTGAATATACATGGCGAATGTAAAATCTACGGTATGAATTATGTAAAATGTTCGCAATATTTTCCTGAATTTGGTTTATGAAAATATATTTTCTTATTTGTACTATAACGTTGCTATACACCAAAAAGATAGCCACTAAACGAAAAAACACACCATTTCTGGTGTGTTTTTTCGCCATATCCGCAAAGCGAATTGGCATTTAGCCCTCTATTTTTTTTCAAAGCTATGCAGCCAGTCGGCTTTCAGAAAGTAAATCAGAAAGATCACCGAACTGATCGACCATGTCAGCGGATACGCCCAGAAGATCACCTGAATTTTCGGGATAAAATGCACCGTTACCGTAATGTAGGTGATACGGATGATGCACCATGAAATCAGCATGACGAACATCGGCACGGTGGATTTCCCGGCGCCGCGCATGATACCCGCGATACAGTGCGAGAACGCGAGGAAGAGGTAGAACAGCGCTTCCGTGTGCGCCTGTTTTGTCGCAATCGCAACTACTTCTGGCGTACTGTCAAATGCCGCCGCGAAATAAGGAATTGCAAAGAAGACAATCACGCCCACAAGCTCTGCAAGCGTCACAGAGCAGGCAATGCCAAAAACGGCGCCCTTCTTTGCCCGGTCGTACTTTCTCGCGCCGAGATTCTGCCCGATAAAGGTCGTCAGCGACATCGCAAAACAGGTAATCGGCAGAAAGGCAAATCCCTCGATCTTAGAGTATACGCCGCAGCCTGCCACCGCCATCACGCCGAACTTGTTGATATTCGACTGTACAACGATATTCGCAATCGAGATAATTGAATTTTGCAGACCCGAGGGCAGACCGATTCCGATAATCTGGCGCAGTATTGCCGGATGAAACCGGATCTCGTGAATTTTCACCTGATAGACCTCTGTACTTCGCACGAGCCGCACAAAACAAAGAATAGCGCTCGCCGCCTGTGATATCGCGGTAGCCAGCGCCGCCGATCCGACCCCGAGGCGGAGCACGCCCACAAACAGCAGATCCAGCACGACGTTCACAATGGACGAAAAAATCAGATAATAAAGCGGATGCTTACTGTCGCCGACCGCCTGCAAGATTCCCATGACGATATTATACATGACAAACGCGAGCGAGCCTGCAAAATACGTTCGGAAATAAACGATCGAATTGGGCAGCACCGACTCCGGCGTCCCCATCCACACGAGAATCTGCGGCGCCAAAAGCATGCCGATTCCCATAAGCAGCAGTCCGGCCGCAAGCCCAAACGCCACGTCTGTGTGCACGGCTTTTTTCAGATTGTCATAATCCTTTGCGCCGAAATATTTGGATATGACAACGCCCGCCCCCATTGCAATACCGTTAAAAAAACCGACCAGAAGAAAAATCAGACTTCCAGACGAGCTGACCGCCGCAAGCGCGTCGCTTCCAAGAAAATTTCCCACAATCAGGGAGTCTACCGTGTTGTAAAGTTGTTGAAATAAATTTCCCAAGAAGAGAGGGATTGCAAATGACACAATCCCTTTCCAGATGGAACCACTTAAAAGCTTTGTTCCTTTTTCCATATCTACTTCATTACAATATTGACAATTCTTCCCGGCACATAGATTTCTTTCACAATGTTTCCGGTCAGCTTATCTGCAATGGACTCCTTTGCTTTCGCAATGACGTCATCCTTTGCATCATTCCTGCCGATTGCCAATGTTCCCTTTGTCTTTCCATTGATCTGTACTGCAATCTCAACGGTATCTTCCACCGTCTTAGCCTCATCATACTCCGGCCAGGTCTGCTGATAAACATAACCCTCACCGCCAATGATCTGCCAGAGTTCCTCTGTGATGTGCGGTGCGACCGGATTTAAGAGGATGAGCAATGTCTTGTACTCGCCCTTTGTGACAGCGCCCTTCTTCGTGAAATCATTGAGCAGCGCCATCATTGCTGCAATTGCGGTATTGTATTTCAGATTCTCAAAGTCGCTGCTTACTTTCTTGATCGTCTGATGCATCTTTGTTTCGAGGTCTGCGGAGTAGCCCTCCTCGTCTGTCATAATATCCTGCAGCTTCCAGATACGCTCTAAGAAACGGCGGCAGCCCTTGACGCCGTCCTCCGACCAGGATGCGCTTAAGTCAAACGCGCCGATGAACATCTCGTAGGTACGCAGCGTATCCGCGCCGTAATCTCTTACAATATCGTCCGGGTTTACAACGTTTCCTCTGGACTTGCTCATCTTCTCGCCGTTCTCGCCTAAGATCATACCGTGTGAGGTACGCTTCTGGTACGGCTCCGGGCACGGAACCTCTCCCTGATCGAACAGGAACTTGTGCCAGAATCTGGAATAGAGCAAATGCAGTGTTGTGTGCTCCATACCACCGTTGTACCAGTCTACCGGCATCCAGTATTTTAACGCCTCCTTGCTCGCAAGCGCCTCGTCGTTGTGCGGGTCTGTGTATCTTAAGTAATACCAGGAAGAGCCCGCCCACTGCGGCATCGTATCGGTCTCTCTCTTCGCCGGACCGCCGCAGCACGGACAGGTCGTATTTACCCAGTCGGTCATTGCGGCAAGCGGCGACTCTCCGTTATCGGTCGGCATATAGCTGTCGACCTCCGGAAGCATGAGCGGCAGCTCGCTCTCATCGATCGGCACATAGCCGCACTTCTCGCACTCTACAATCGGGATCGGCTCGCCCCAGTAACGCTGGCGGGAGAATACCCAGTCTCTTAACTTATAATTCGTCTTGGCACATCCGATGCCCTTCTCCTCGAGAAATGCAATCATCTTCGCCTTGGCGTCCTTCACCTCAAGACCGTTGATAAAATCGGAATTGATGAGTACGCCTGTCGCGACATCTGTAAATGCAGCCGCGTCGATATCGACCTCTTCCCCGTTCTTCGCAACGACCTGAATCATCGGCAATCCGAACTTCTTGGCAAATTCCCAGTCACGCTCGTCATGCGCCGGAACCGCCATGATCGCGCCTGTTCCGTAGGACATCAGTACATAATCGGAAATCCAGATCGGAATCTCCTTGCCATTGACCGGATTCACCGCGGTGAGCCCGTCAATCTGAACGCCCGTCTTCTCCTTCGCAAGCTCTGCGCGCTCGAAATCAGACTTCTTTGCCGCTTCGTCGCGGTAAGTCTGGATTTCATCCCAGTTTGCGATTTCGTCCTTATATTTATCAATCACGGGATGCTCCGGGGAAACTACCATATACGTAACGCCGAACAGGGTATCGCAGCGCGTTGTATAGATGCGCAGCTTCTCTTCCTTGCCCTTGATCGAGAAATCAACCTCGGCGCCCTGTGATTTGCCGATCCAGTTCTTCTGGGATACCTTGACACGCTCGATGTAATCAACATCTTCCAGACCATCCAGCAGCTTCTCCGCATAATCGGTAATCTTTAACATCCACTCGCTCTTGACCTTGCGGACGACCGGCGCACCGCAGCGCTCGCAGACGCCGTTTACAACCTCCTCGTTCGCAAGTCCGACCTTGCAGGAGGTACACCAGTTGATCGGCATCTCTTTCTTATATGCAAGCCCCGCCTTAAATAACTTTAAGAAAATCCACTGCGTCCACTTATAGTAATTCGGGTCTGTCGTGTTGATCTCTCTGTCCCAGTCAAAGGAATATCCGAGAGAATGAAGCTGCTCTTTGAAACGCTTCACATTGTTCTCAGTCACAATCTTCGGATGAATCTTATTCTTGATCGCATAATTCTCTGTCGGAAGCCCGAACGCATCCCATCCCATCGGATAGAGCACATTGTAGCCCTGCATTCTGCGCTTTCTCGCAACGATATCAAGCGCAGTATACGGTCTTGGATGACCTACGTGAAGTCCCTGTCCTGACGGATACGGAAATTCCACCAGCGCATAGTATTTCGGCTTGCTGTAATCGTCGGATGCTGCAAACGCCTTGTTCTCATCCCAGACCGCCTGCCACTTTTTCTCGACGACCTTGTGATTGTAAAGTTCTGACATCTTCTTTCCTCCTCATTCATAAAAAAATTCGTCTCCGAACAATGAAAATCCGCTTGGATTCCTCACTGTTCAGAGACGAAGATTATGATTCTCCGTGGTACCACTCTTTTTCGTATCTTATATCACACATGACGCAACCTCATGTGGCGGACACAAAAATACGCACTTATTATTCTTAACGCGAATCACACGCTTTGGCTTACACGCATATATAGGATGTACGCTGACAACTATATCATGTTTCGGTCAAAGGACTCAAAGGCGAGTTGGGAACTTGCGAATACCGTCTCACACCATCCGGCGGCTCTCTGAAATCGCAGACTTCTTAATACTCCTCATCATTGTCTGTAGCTCTCTGCCCATGCAAAACAAAACACGAAAATCTGATGTATTTTATCCTGCAACATGATTTATTTTAACATAACAAAGAGATTTGTCAACACATTTCTGCTTAGTTGTTGATCAGCTTATCCTCATCATTGTTCCAGCTATACAGCTTGCGGATTTCTTTGCCGACTTCCTCGGAAGGATGCTCCGCAGCAAGCTTTCTCATAGCCTTGAAGTGAACCTGCTTGCCTGCCGGTGACATGTCAAGCAGGAACTCTTTTGCAAAAGAACCGTCCTGAATATCGGAAAGAATCTTCTTCATCGCCTTCTTGGTGTCCTCGGTGATGATCTTCGGTCCGGTGATATAATCGCCATACTCCGCAGTGTTGGAGATAGAATATCTCATACCCTCAAAACCGGACTGATAAATTAAATCTACAATTAACTTCATCTCATGAATACACTCGAAATATGCATTTCTCGGATCATAGCCTGCCTCAACCAGCGTCTCGAAGCCCGCCTGCATCAATGCGCAGACACCGCCGCAAAGAACCGCCTGCTCACCGAAGAGGTCTGTCTCTGTCTCGGTACGGAAGGTCGTCTCAAGAACGCCTGCTCTCGCGCCGCCGATTCCAAGTGCATATGCCAGTGCAAGATCCTGAGCCTTGCCGGTCGCATCCTGCTCAACTGCAATCAGACACGGAACACCCTTGCCTGCCTGGTACTCGGAACGAACGGTATGTCCCGGTCCCTTCGGGGCGATCATGGTAACATCGACATCCTTCGGAGGTACGATGCATCCGAAATGAATATTGAAACCGTGCGCGAACATCAGCATGTTGCCTGCCTCAAGATTCGGCTCGATATCGTTCTTGTAAAGATCCGCCTGCTTCTCATCGTTGATCAAGATCATGATGATATCGGCTTTCTTTGCTGCCTCCGCAGCGGTATATACCTCAAATCCCTGCTTTACTGCCTTGTCCCAGGACTTGCTGCCCTCGTAAAGACCGATGATGACGTTGCAGCCGGACTCCTTTAAGTTCAGGGCATGTGCATGACCCTGGCTTCCGTATCCGATGATGGCAATCGTCTTTCCATCCAACATTGAAAGGTTACAGTCTTCCTGATAAAATATTTTTGCTGACATATCTTTTTCCTCCAACTTCTTTTATACATAACAGCGGCGTCATTGACTGGCCCCTGCTGTACGCGTACATCCTATGTATCGCAGTTTCTACAAGCTGTGCATCTGACCGTTCTCGTCAATCATCTTGACTCCTGCGGTACCTCTGGACAATCCCGTGATACCTGTCCGTGCGAGTTCTAAGATCTCGTAGCCGGACAGAAGATCCATAAATGCATCCAGCTTATCCTGATGCCCTGTCAGTTCGATGACCATGGCATCGTGCGTCACATCCACGATCTTCCCGTGGAAAATCTCGGTCACATTGAGAATCGGCTGACGCTCAGTGTCCTTCGCGCGAATCTTGATCATGATAAGCTCTCTCGTCACCGATGAACCCTGCTCGAGCTTTTTGATGTCAACGACATCCTCAAGCTTGGCAAGCTGCTTCTCGATCTGCTCTAAGATCTGTTCGTCTCCGCTCGCGACAATCGTAATCCGTGTATAGCGCGGATCTGCGGTCACACCCGACGAAAAACTGTCGATATTGTAGCCTCTGCGGCTGAACAGACCGGAAATGTGGCTCGTCACGCCCGGATTATTCTCAACTAAGAGTGATAATACCTGTCTTCTCATAAAAGAAAACCTTCCTTACTACTTGCTATCTAAAATTACACATCACACTTAACATTGATAATAGCAATGTCCATTTTTTTTGTCAATATCAGAATAAAAAAAGGGTATACCTATTAGGAATACCCAAAATAACCGATGCATACCGCATCGCCCTGGTGCAGCGACACATTCACTAGTTGCGCAGCAGCATCCCTTTTCCGTCGCGGTTGATCTTGCCGCAGAGAATCATGACGCCCTCGACAAATGCCCAGATTTCCACGCCCAATATCAGCAGCACATCAGCCCATAGCAGCAAGGGAAAAATGATAGCTGTCGTCTCATTCGGTCCGTTCATTTCCATAAAAAAGATAAGCACAACCGCAAACACGATGGCACCTATGATACAGCCAAGCTGTACAATGCCCTTCTTGATATATCCAAGGTAGAAATTGTGCACGCCATAACATCCAAGAAAGATACCGAGCAGTCCTGCCGCTACCTTTGATTTGTTGCTGGTTCCGTATCCATAATCTACCACATCCACACCGCAATTCTGGCAGATGCGCATGGAAGTCGCCATCTGACTGCCGCAGCAGGGACAGAACTGATCCCCCATGCCCTTCGGTGCCTGACAATTCACGCATATGACCGCCTCATCCGTCACATATCGCTGTCCGCAATTCTTACAAATGTACATAATTCACCTAGTCCTTTAACATATTTCCGTCCGCATCCGTATTGATGCTTCCGGTCAGAATCAGAATACCCTCGATAAGCGCCCAGATTCCGGAAACAACAGAACCCAGTCCGCAGGTCAGAAGCGTAATGAGAAGCTGCGCTACCGCTTTCCCGGTATAGCCAAGATAAAAATTATGTACGCCAAAGCCTCCCAGAAAAATAGCAAGCAGCCCCGCCGCCACCTTCGACTTCGCGCTCACCGGCGCATACATTCCTCCATTTAAGGCAATCCCGCAATTCATGCACACCTGATTTCCCAGCGGTGTCGGCTGTCCGCAGTTCGGACAATAATTGCTGCCAACGCCCTTCTGCGCTCCGCACTTCACACACATGACCGCCTGATCTGTCACATACGGCTGTCCGCAATTCTTACAAAACATAACAAACTCCTCCGTCCTCTTTCTAACATTACTACCCTATTCTCCCACAAGAGTGCCTGCTTGTAAATGTTTTTTTGATAATCAAACCAAATTAACGAAGATTTGCCGTAACGATCCAGATGACCGCCGCAAGCGCCAGCCAGATTCCCATCGTGCGCGTACGCGCCTCTGCGCTCTTATCCCCACGCGCCTGCTTTCTCGTGCAGGCGCCCGGAGCCGCCGCCATAAAAAGGCCTGTAAGCAGCATTACCAATTGTATTAACAACATATCGCATCCTCTCTTATCAGATCATCACGCCCGACTTTTCCTTGCTCTTCTCAATGACATGGTTCAGCCTGCGGAACGGGATCGCAAGCACAAGTCCGATGAACAGGGAAATCAATATGTAAATGCCAAGCGCCCCCACATATTCCCAGTAATCCATCTTATAAATTCCGCCGATCGTCTCACGCATCGCATTCATACCGTACGGGAACGGCAGATATTTGTAGACCATCTGGTAGACCGCAGGCAGCGTCTCGATTGGGAACGTTCCCCCTGCTCCCGCCACCTGAATAACCATGACAACGATTGCAAGCGCTTCTCCGACATTTCCGAATGCGACCGTCAGCGAATAGATAAACAGCGTAAATACCAGACTGGATACCGCCGCCGCAAGCCAGAACAAAAACGGATTATGGCACTGTATTCTGATATAGAACAGATCGCCGAGCACCGTAATCAGCGTCTGCACCTGACCGATCAGGAAAAAGAGGATATAGCGCCCGAAATATTCCTGATATGGCTTCACATTCTCTACGCCTGCAATCGGATGCACCTTCACATGGATGATCGCCACGAGAATCAAAGCGCCCACCCAGAGTGCCAGAATCGTATAGAACGGCGCCATTGCCGAGCCGTAATTCTCGATTTCATACATTCCTACTGTCTCTAAATTTACCGGAGAGGAAATAAACTCTCCCAAAAGCGCCGGATCGCTCTGAACAATCTCCAAAAGCTGCTGGTACTGTTCATTCTGCTGAAGACTGATGAGATCCGCCGTGACTTCATTCAGTCCGGTCAGCAGATCCTGCGCCATCCCAAGGGAATCCATAAGGCTTGCATTTCCCCTCTCCAGCGTGCTGTGGTAATCATGAAGCGCATCCTCCACGCCGTCAAAATCCGCATTGACGCCGTCTAAGATCCCCGCAGTTGCAATCATGGATTGCTGCATGGAATTCATGCTCGCATCAAGCTGCGGCTTGACTGTATATGCAAAGCTGTTTCGCAGATTATCAATCGCCGCCTTGCAGTTATTGATTTCCGTAATGATCTTGTTGCTTAACGCCGTCACCTCTTCCGCAGTCGCATCCGCGTTCGCTTCCAGCGCCGCCAGATCTGCCGAGATCACGTCAAGCTGGTTTCTGACATCCGCGATCTGCGCCTGTGTATCCGCATCCGCCGAACCCTCCCAGCCGGAAACGGCTCCGTCGAACATCTGCTCTAAATACGGCATAATCGCCTGTACGCCGGAAACGGCAGTCCCTGCACCCTGTCCGTAACTTCCGATTGCATTCAGCTTATCCGTAATCACAGCGGAAATATTATTGAGCGTATCATTTACCATATCAAAGCTGTAGGACACCATATCCGCCACGGAATCTGCCGTACCGTTTCCGGTGACTAAAAGACTCTGCATACTGTTGATCGACGCTTCTCCGGTATTGACCATATTATTGATATTCGGCATCATTGCCTGGCTCGTCTCCACGATGCTCTGCGCCGAATTCATAATGCTGACAAAGGAATTGAGTATATTGACATAATTCTGCAGATCTCCGCTCAATTCGTTCAGGCGTACCAGCACATTATTGGTAAGCCCGTCGCCCTCCCCGTCTATGCCGGACACCGAGTTCGACACCTTCATCAGCGTCTCTGCGAGCGTGCTCACGAACGTACTGTTCACCTGCTCCTGTACCGCAGTCTTCGCCTTCTGTGTAATCTTTGGCGCGATCGCGTTCTTCTTGGCGTTCTCATAGTAAATGATGTCCGGATGCTCGACCTCGCCGCCTAAGAAGCTGATCATTTCCTCCGTAAAATTATCCGGGATAATCAGCGCCGCATAATATGTGCCGTCATATACCCCGTCGATCGCCTCTTCGGTCGTATCCGTAAAGACCCAGCCGATCGTCGTGTTCGTCTTTAACGCTTCCAGAACACTCGAACCGATATTCACACTGTTGCCCGCAATCACGACTCCTTCATCGTCCGATGCCACAGCGACCTTTAAATTGGAGGTCGCATCCGGTCCGTAAGGATCCCAGTTCGAAAAAATATTGAACCATGCATACAGGGATGGCAGAATGCAAAGTCCCATAATGACAACGACTGCTACGACGTTGGTACTGATGCGCTTTACGTCACTTAGAAAAATCCGAAAGATATTACGCATGTTCCGTCACCTCCGCCTGTTCCTTTTCATCCTCTTTTTGCTCCGCCTCCAAGCCCAGATTTTCATCCAGCTTCTTCATCGCATTCTTAAAATTCTCTTCCACTTCCTCAATTTCCTGTCCGATGAGGTTATCTACCCCGCCTTCCCCGTCGCTGATCTCATTTAGCTTTTCCTGAAGGTTATAATCCATATATTCGACAAGAATCAGATACGCCGCAATCGCAAACAGCGAAACGATCCAAAGAATCAGAAACACGACCTTGTTGCTCTCTGTCCAGAACAGCAAAATCAGAAAAATCAGCGGAATGATCAGAATACACTTTAAGCCGATCCGGATGCGCTTCTGGTTCTTCTCATGGATCTTTCGCTCATAGTCCACGAGCATTTCATACATCTGTTCATACTTTTCTTTCTTTTCCATCATCTCTTCCTCACTACATCAACTCGGTATCTTCCATCCGCTTCTCAACAAAATGATTGATCTTAACGAACGGCAGACGGATCACCAGACCGATCAACAGCGCGGCCACCGCAAAAATCAACAGCTCCGCAAGATATTTCATATAGTCGCTCCCATACATGCCTCCAATCGTCTCGCGCATTGCATTGATCGCATATGGGAACGGGAAAAAGATATAAATATTCCGGTAAATGGCAGGAAGCAGTTCGATTGGGAACGTTCCGCCCGACCCCGCAATCTGGATAACCATGACGACAACCGCCGCCGCTTTTCCGACATCACCGAACGCAAGCGCTAGCGAGTAGATGAGCAGCGTAAAAGTAAGGCTTGCAAGCGCCGCGGTCAGCCAGAACAGCCCCGGATACAAAATGTGGCACTTTAACAGGTAGATATCGCCGAGTACAATGACCGCCGCCTGTATCTGCCCTAACACAAAGAACAACAGATAACGCCCGAAATAGAGCTGATAAGGTTTTACATTCTTAAGCTCCTTCGGCTCTGCCTTAACCTTAATAAGCGCCACTAAGATGGTCCCGCCTACCCACAGTGCCAGCACAGAATAAAAAGGCGTCATAGCCGAACCGTAATTCGGAATCGCGTAGACCTCCTCCGTCGTCACAAGCACCGGCTCCGCAAAAAATGCTCCGTAGCTCTCGGGATCTCCCTGCAAAAATTCCATCAGCGCCTGTACTTTCTCGTCATCCTCCGCATCCGCAAGACGTTCCAGCAGATCGGTGAGCTTGGCGCTCACACCGTCAATGACCGACTGAATCTGTTGGAGACTGTCCGTCGTCTCAACCACGGTCTGCTCGATTCCCGTGAATACGCCTCCCATGTCGTTTACCGCCGTATTCAGATTATTCAGAAGGCTCGTCGCATTATTTAGCATCTGCGACATGCTCGTAATCACATTGTCGAGCTGCGGCACAAGACTGTTCGTATAGACGCTCTTCATATTGGCAACAGACTGGCTGCAGCTATTTAACACCTGGGACATATTCCCCATAGAGGAATTGACCATGTCCGCCACAATCTTGCCTGTCTCATCCGTTGACTCGCCGGGCTGTGTGCCGACAATCCCGCTGATGGCTCCCTGTATATCCTCTGCGCCGCTGTTTAAAATTCCAAGCGTATCTAAGATTTCCTGTATCTGCTGCTTTGTCTCCTCGGAAGCATTCTCATCGATTGCCTGCTGATTCAAGCTCTGCTGCAATTCATTCAACTGCTTTACAAGCTCCGCCGTATCTGTCACCGTCTGGTTCAGACTGTCCGCCGTCGCCTGCGCATTCTGTGCCAGATTCGCATTGCTGATGTCCGTTGCGATCGAATTGATGGACATGTTGATTCCATCCATCGTCTGCTGTACGTTCTGATTAAAATCCGCCAGTGTGGTCTGCGTATTTGTAAGATCCGCCTTCGCTGTATTAAAGCTGTCCTCCCCCTTCTGGATGCGAGCGCTTAAATCGGGAAGCGCGTCGTTTGCCTCCGATATCTCCGACTCAAGCACAGCATTTGCCTGAATAAAGGTATCAATCATCCCGCTATAGGAAATGAGATTGCTGTTCAGATCTGTCAGCTTGCGCTCAAATTCTTCGAATACATCCTCCTGCTCCATCTCCGCAGACAGGCTGTTCGTCTCCGTAAAGATCGTGCTTGCAACAACTTCAATGAACTTCTCATTGATGCTCTGTTTTAATGTGGCGACAGCGGTGTCCGTGATCTTTGTGGCAACGGCATTGCGCTTTTCATTCTCATAGTATGTAATCGTAGGATTCTTGAAATTCTCCTTGAATACATTATACATGCTGTAGGTAAAATCCTTACTGATAATGACCGCCGCATAATAATCGCCGCTTCTGACGCCCTCGAGCGCTTCATCCGACGAATCTAAGAAGACCCAGCCGATACTCTCATTCTCCTTTAATTCCTCTATAACCTCCGCTCCCATGTTCTCGTTCGTTCCGTCAGAAAGCAGATAGCCCTCATCCTCGCTCACGACCGCGATCTTGATATTCGACGTATTCGCGTATGGATCCCAGTTGGAATAAATATTGAACCAGGCATACAACGACGGAATGATGCAGAGTCCGATTGCAATGATGAGTGCAAACGGAGCTTTCAGCAATCCCTTCATATCGGTAGTGAAAATGCGCCATATATTCTTCATATGAATACTCCCATTCTTCCTTTCGTATTCGGGTTCTGGTCTAAAAGTCCCTAGTATTATATTATACTGCATTTTTTTACAAATGAAAACATACAAAAAAGCATTCCTGTATAATACAAAAAGAACTTACTTTCTGCCGGGTTGTCCAACAAAAGTAAGTTCTTTGTTATCCTGCTTACGCTACTTTGCTTTTTGCCAGTTCTGCAAGGCTCTTAAAGCCCTCTGCGTCGTTGACTGCCATCTCAGCTAACATCTTACGGTTGATGTCTACGCCGGCTACCTTTAAGCCGTGCATCATCTGGCTGTAAGAGATTCCGTTCATTCTTGCCGCTGCGTTGATACGTGCGATCCATAACTGACGGAACTGTCTCTTTCTCTCTTTTCTACCTGCATAAGAACTTGTTAAGGCTCTCATGACAGACTGCTTTGCTACACGGTACTGTTTGGAACGTGCGCCTCTGTAACCTTTCGCTAATTTTAATGTTCTATTATGTCTCTTCTTAGCGCCTAAGCCGCCTTTTACTCTTGCCATTTTACAATCCTCCTTAACTTATTCCTATAAATATGGTAAAATCTTCTTCATATTCTTAACATTGGTTGCATCCGTCATCGCCGGCTTGCGAAGATTTCTCTTGGTCTTGGTCGTCTTCTTGGTTAAGATATGTCTCTTGTAAGCTTTATTTCTCTTTAACTTTCCTGTTCCTGTTACTTTGAAACGTTTTGCAGCTGCTCTGCTGGTTTTCATTTTTGGCATGATATATTCCTCCTTAAATTATGATTTTTTCTCTGCCAACACCATGCTGATGCTTCTACCTTCAACCTTTGGTGCTTTTTCCACTACTGCTATTTCGCCGAGGCTTGCGGCAAAATCATCCAAAATGTGCTTGCTCGCATTCATGTGAGCCATCTCGCGCCCGCGGAAACGCAGTGTAATCTTCACCTTGTCTCCCTTGGTAAGGAACTTCTTCGCGGCGTTCATTTTGGTGTTCAAATCGTTTGAATCGATATTTGGTGATAAGCGAATCTCTTTCAGTTCCACCACTTTCTGCTTCTTTCTGGCTTCCTTTTCCTTGCGCGCCAGCTCATATCTGTACTTGCCGTAGTCGATAATCTTGCATACCGGTGGCTTTGCGGTTGGAGCAATCTTCACCAGGTCAAGCTCTGCCTCTTCCGCCAGCTTCATGGCTTCCCTTGCTGACATTATGCCAAGCTGTTCTCCATTCTCTCCAATCAGACGAACTTCCTTATCTCTGATCTGTTCATTAATCATTAACTCGCTAATGGTATTATACCTCCAAATAAAAAAGTGGATAGGCAGACTATCCACTTGCATCATTCAAACTTCGGAACACGATATGTTCGCAATACTTTGAAATATGAACCATGAGTCACGTATTTGTGCTCCGGTGAGAGTGGATACTCTACTTTGTTTTCTAACAACTATTAGAATCTATCACAGAATCATTCTGTTGTCAAGAGTTTTTTGTGATTTTCATACTGATTTTTCATGCTAAACTGTTACGCTGATTCTGCTTCTCACGCTTCATTGCCGCCTGCTCCGTCGCTTATCATCCTGCGGATCGCCTGCTGTTCCTCAAGCGACACCAGACTCTTTACATCCAGCATGACAATCAGCTCCTTCTGGCAGGAAGCCACGTCGTTAAAGCAGTTCGCCTCCGCATTCATGATCGTCGGCATCGGCAGTACCCGCTTGTTCTCTACGTTCACAATCTCCTTGACCTTCTCGACCTCAAGCGCGATCTTCATGCCGCCCACATTGGAAACGACCAGATTCTCCACCGGAAGATTCCCAAGTCCGAATCTGGACGCTAAGGAAAATACCGGAACAATCTCGCCATGCAGTCTGATAATTCCCCTGATGTGGCTCGGGGAGGTCGGAACCGTCACAACATTCATCCTGTTCTCGATCGACTCTACATCCTGAATCGGAATACCGTAATCCATCCCGTTTAATGAAAATGTCAGTAACTGCATCGTGCATTCCCCCTGTTTCTATCATGTAAAACACTGTTTTTATTATAGCCCCTTTTGCCGGATTAGGCAACCTTGACAAGCCCAAAATTCTATCCTATCATTTTATCTGATGCTTAAAATGGATAACCTATTTGACATAGAAAGCCGTTGCCACACGGCGTTTAGAAAGGATTATAAAATTATGAATCAACGTCTTATCGATCTTCATGTACACTCCACCGAATCGGACGGCACCTTAACGCCGGAGGAAGTCGTTCGCGCGGCGGCCGCAGCAGGACTCTCAGCGATTGCCTTAACGGATCACGATACCGCTTCCGGCGTTGCCAAGGCGGCGAAGACGGCGGCGGCACTTAGGATTGAACTGATTGCCGGCATCGAGCTCTCCACGGAATACCAGCTTCCCGGTTCCGCCGGGGGAAAAGAGGTTCACATTGTAGGACTTTTTATTGATCCCGCGCATCCCACGCTTCTTGAAAAGACAAGGGGATTTCGCGAGTGCAGAAATCTGCGCAATGAAAAGATGGTTGCCGCCCTGCAAAAGGAAGGCTTTTCCATCACGACGGACGAGCTTATCGCAGCCAACCCGGACAGTGTTATCACACGCGCCAATATTGCGCGCTTTCTCTATCAGACCGGGCAGATCAAAAGCGTACAGAAGGCATTTGAAAAATATATCGGCGACGGCTGCCGCTGCTATGTCGGACGCTTTAAGGTCACTCCGATGGAGGCAGTCGAACTGATTCATGCGGCGGGCGGCGTCGCCGTCCTCGCGCATCCGCTGCTCTATCATCTAAAGCCTGCCGTTTTACAGCAGCTCATCGACGACCTGAAACAGGCGGGGCTCGACGGGATCGAGGCGGTCTATTCCACCTATACCGCCGCAGACGAACAGTACGTCCGAAAACTTGCAGAAGAAAACGGGCTTCTCATAAGCGGCGGTTCTGATTTTCACGGTGCGAACAAGCCCGCGATCCAGATCGGCAGCGGTCACGGAAACCTGCGCATTCCCTATGAGGTCTTAGACGCCCTGCGCGGCAGACACGTATCACGGATGCAGAATGCCCGCCGGGACGTCTGAACCGCATTCATCCATACCGCATACCGGATGCTTCTGCGTTTTTTGAGCCGGCACATAACCGTGCCGGCTCTCTTATATCCTACAGTATGAACTTCTCGATGACTTCCGCAATCGCATCATGGTTGTTATCCAGCTCTGTGATATAATCTGCGGCATCTTTTACCTCCTGAATGCCGTTCTTCATGGCAATGCCCACATGCGCCGCCTCGAGCATCGAAATATCATTCTGCTCGTCTCCCACTGCAATCGTGCTCTCCTCTGGCATATTAAGCATCCTCGTCAGATACTCAACGCCCGTTCCCTTGCTCGTATCAAGCGGGCAATATTCCAGATATTCCCTGCAGGAGAAAAAGCTGTTGCATTTTCCCTTTTCCCAGCGAAGGTTATCCTTCTGGAATTTCTCCAGACGCTTTTCATCCTTTAAGTCGATCAGAAGCACTTTCTGCGGCTCTTCTTCCAGCATATCCAACACATTGGGGGAAAGCTTATAGGACAGTCCTGATTTCTTCCGGTAATAATCGAGTTCCTTCGTGTGTTTTCTGGTAATGATGTCCATGTTGTTGTAAGTCTGTACATAAATCCCGGCTCTGGCAGCGCGCTCAAAGATTCCCTCCACAACGTCGATCGGTATGGAGCGCTTAAGCAGCGCCCGGTCTGCGGCACAGTCATACAGGACAGCTCCGTTAAATGCCACCATATAACAGCCGGGGCGCGTCAGTCCCAGTTCTCTCGCCACCACTCTGCCGCTCTCCACCGGACGTCCGGTTGCAAGCGCAATGTAGTGCCCGGCATTAAGCATCTTCTGGATTGCCTCTTTGTTCCGCTCGGATACCGTCTTGTCATCCCTGAGCAATGTCGCATCCATGTCTACAAATAGTATCTTATTGTTCATAACGATTCCCCCTTCTAGCCGCTTCCTCTTCCGTCATTTGATATCGCCGCAGCGATATGGTTTATTCTGCAGGCTCTGCCGGAACAAATACCCTGTCATGATATACATGATCCTGCTTTGGTACTGCCGCAGCAGCCTCCTTACAGAACTGCTCCTGGGAATTTACAAGAACCTTTCCCCTTTTATCTATTTTCTCATAATATCCGTCAGATTTCAATACATGAGCCTTCATATTGTCAGATAATTCTACGTCAAGAATATGTTTTACCTGTTCTTTTATCTTATCGTCCAGCACCGGAAACAAAATTTCCACACGGCGGTCCAGATTACGCGGCATCCAGTCCGCACTTCCCATATAGACTTCCCCGTCCCCGTCGTTCAGGAAAAAGAAGATACGGCTGTGCTCTAAGAAATTGCCGACGATCGAGCGCACTCTGATATGCTCGCTCACACCCGGGATTCCGACTTTCAGGCAGCAGATGCCGCGGACAACGAGATCGATCTCCACGCCTGCGGCAGAAGCCTCGTAAAGCGCCGCAATGATTCCCTCGTCACACAGGGAGTTCATCTTCGCAACGATCCGCGCAGGCTTCCCCTCCCTTGCATGCTTCGTCTCACGCTCAATCAGCCGCATAAAACGGGAGCGCAGCCAGATCGGTGCAAGCACCAGACGGTTCCATGAAAGCGGCTCCGAATAACCGGAGAGCATATTAAATACCGCTGTGGCGTCCTCGCCGATTCCCTCGTCACAGGTAAAGATACCGCAGTCCGTATAAAGCTTCGCGGTAGAATCATTGTAGTTGCCCGTGCCAAGGTGCACATAACGGCGGATTCCGTCCTCCTCGCGGCGCACGACAAGCGCAATCTTGCTGTGCGTCTTTAAGCCTACAAGTCCGTAAATTACATGACATCCCGCCTGCTCAAGCTTCTTCGCCCAGACAATATTATTCTCCTCATCAAACCGCGCCTTAAGCTCCACCAGAACAGAAACCTGCTTGCCATTCTCCGCCGCCTGCGCGAGTGAGGCGATAATCGGGGAATTGCCGCTGACGCGGTAGAGCGTCTGCTTGATGGCGAGCACATCCGGATCGACAGACGCCTGCCTGATGAAATCCACGACCGGGTCAAAAGTCTGATACGGGTGGTGCAGCAGAATATCGCCCTCCCTTATCGTTGCAAACAAATCCGCCCCCGGCTCGATCTGCGGCACTCTCTGCGGCTTATACGGCGCATAACGCAGATCGTCGCAGCCCGGCAGACCATACATCTTCATCAAAAAGGTCAGATCGATCGGACCGGAAATCGGATAAATATCTTCCTCGGCGACTTTTAATTCATCCTTCAGGAAACGAAGCAGCTTCTTGTTGATGGAAGACTCCACCTCAAGACGGATCACCTCTCCCCACTGACGCATCTTAAGCTGCTTTTGAATCTCCTTTAAGAGATCCGCCGCCTCGTCCTCGTCGATGGTGAGGTCTGCATTTCGCATCACACGGTAGGGGTGCGCACAGAGCACCTTGTAATTTAAGAACAACTGATCGATATTCTTCTCGATGATCTGTTCCAGCAGGATAAACGTCTGGCACATCCTCACCCCGTTATCCTCCGCCGGATTGGCAGGAATCTGTACGAGACGCGGAAGAACCCCCGGCACCTGTACGGTCGCGAACTCGACCGCCTCCTTATGCTTCTCGTCCTTCTTGCTGGAAAGCAGCGCCGCGATATTAAGCGTCTTGTTCCGGATCAGCGGAAACGGCCGTGAAGCATCCACTGCCATCGGCGTGAGCACCGGATAGACGCTTTCCGCAAAATAGCGGTCGACGAACGCCGACTGCTCTTCGGTCAGGTCCTCATACTTTTCTACAATATGAATATTATTTGCCTCCATCAGCGGCACAAGCGAACGGTTGTAGGTGCTGTACTGACTGTCCACCAGTTCCTTCGTCCGCGCGCTGATCGCCGCAAGCTGCTCCTCCGCCGTCATCCCGGCGATATCCTTCTTGCGGTAATCCGCATGCACCATATCCTTCAGCGACGCAACGCGCACCATGAAAAACTCATCCAGATTCGAAGATGTGATGCTGACGAACTTAAGACGCTCCAATAGCGGAATACTCTTATCCTTCGCCTCACTGAGCACTCTGCCCTCAAATTTCAGCCAGCTTAATTCGCGGTTCTCGTAATATTCCGGCAGATGAAATTCTTTTTTCTTCTCCATATACTTTCCTCCATGTCAGTCACTTAGTAGACACGCTTTTCTTTTATGACCGGTTTGACCGAAAAAACTCTCTCAAAATATGCGGTCTTGGAATCAAACAGCGCCTTCTCCAGCGCGATGTCCTCTCCCGTCTCTATCGTAATTACAAGCTCCTTGCCCCGAAGCTGCGCTTTTACATTCTTGAACTTCTGTCTGTGGCTTCGGTCCATCGCATTCGATACACGTAAGATGGCGGACAGCTTCGCAACGGTCAGATAGCTGTCGTGATCCAGGCACTCCGCCAGTTCCTCATACTCCGCAAGCGGATAGGTATTGTAGAGCACAGTGTACGCCACGATCTCGCGCTCAAGATGCGACAGACCGATGATCTCGGACGCCATGATAATCTCATAAGCGCTCTGCGGCGCATTCGAAAAGCTGATATATTTCCCACAGTCGTGCAGAATCGCCGCGACCTTAAGGAGCAGCCGCTCCCGTTTTCCAAGTCCATGCTGCTTCTTCATCGTATCAAAAATCAGCGTTGCCATCTGTGTGAGCGCATCAATGTGCGGCGAGTAGCTCATGTACCGCCTGGAAAGGCTCTCCGCCGCCGAGATAATATCCAGATCAAAATCATGCGGCGACTTGTATATGTGGTTCCGCAGCGAATAATCACAGGCGATTCCGTCGCTCACGCTGACACCCGGCGCCCACAGGTCATGCGCCCCAAGTTCCTTTGCCATGCATTTGCAGATGATGATATAGGGAACGATCAACGGATCGCTCTCATTGGAAAGTCCAAGTTCCCCGGTAATCTCCTCTAAGCTCTTCTTCCCAAGCTCCTCCAGAAACCGGATAAACTTCGCAATATCCACGGTATTCTCATCGTGTTTCCTATCCATCTTCTGCACAAGCTCCGAGACATAATCGCCGATGATGATCAGATATTCGATTTTCTGATTCTCCAGATACATCGCCTTGAATACCTCAAGCTCCTTTACGACCATCTCCTCGATCTGAAGCTCATACTGCGCCAGATTGCGGCTCTTCTTAGATAGCTGTTCGCGCATGCGCATCGTGCCCAGTCCCAGATGCTGTGTCGTCAGCACCTTTCCCCTGGAAAAAACCGTAATCTGAAGCCCTGCTCCGCCCACATCCACAACAGCGGCGCTTCTCTCGATAAAGCTTTCAAATTCCTCCTGCATCGCCATGGACTTATAGCTGATGAAGCGGTGTTCGGAATTGCTTAAAACATGCACGAAAAGCCCGGTGCGTATCTTGATCTGATCCAGAATAAACAATTCGTTGCTGACGTCGCGGAGCACCGCCGCCGCATACGCCTCATAGTCATCGACGCGGTATTCCTTCATGATCTGCGTAAATTCCCTGAGTGTCTCGCAGAGCGCCTCCACAAGTTCATACCCGATACTTCCCTTGGAATAAGCATCCGTCCCAAGTTCAATTCTCCTGCGCACATAATCAATGGTGCGCATTTTCTTCTTCGCAGACAATTCAAATATCTTAAGACTCACCTCATAGGAACCGATATAGATTGCCGCAAACGTGTGAATTGTCATAAACTCCCCCTCTTTTCCCTGTTATTGTCTTCCGAGCAGATAATTGATGAACTGCTGGGCTGTTCTGCCGGATAATCCGCCATGTGAAAGTTCCCATTTGTTCGCCTCTAAAAGCAGTTCTTCCGTCTCCATCTGCACCTGATATTTCTCCGCCAGAGCCGTCACGATCTTCTGGAACTCTTTCTTGTCCGGCGCGCCGTAATAGATCGTAACGCCAAAACGCGCGTACAAAGAAAGCTTTTCCTGTACCGTATCCGAGGTGTGCATATCCTCGCGTACCTCTTCCTTATCGGAAAACTTCTCACGGATTAAGTGTCTTCGGTTAGAGGTCGCGTAAATGAGCACATTGTCCGGCTTCTTCTCAAGCCCTCCTTCAATCACAGCCTTCAGATACTTGTATTCGATTTCAAACTCTTCAAACGAGAGATCATCCATATATATGATAAATTTGTAATTCCGATTCTTGATCTGTGCAATCACATCATTCAAATCGCCAAACTGATGCTTGTAAATCTCAATCAGACGCAGTCCCCTGTCATAATACTGGTTTGCAATTGCCTTGATGCTCGTGGACTTTCCGGTTCCCGCATCTCCGTAAAGCAGACAGTTGTTCGCCTCCCTGCCGTTTACAAAGGCCTCCGTATTGTCGATCAGCTTCTGCTTTGCAAGCTCATAGCCCACCAGATCATCCAGCCTTACATGGGCGATATTGGTAATCGGAATAATCCTTGCGCCGTCTTCGGCGTGCGCTACTCTAAATGCCTTGTGCAGCCCGAGCTTGCCGACGCCAAATTCCCGGTAAAAGTCCGTCACGGCATCCTTAAATTCCTCTGCACTTCCCGCGCTCTCAAGATGTGACGTAAGTTCCGCAATCCGGTCCCTGATGCGCCTGTTAAACAGCTTACCGCTGTTTTCCGGCGCCTCGTAGTGCAGGATTGCATCCATGCAGTCCACCGCAAAATAGTCCCCAAGCTGCCCAAGATCAAAATCGAACAGATCCTTCATGATTGCAAAATCATGCAGCGCGACGGCGTTGATCGAGCCTTCTACCGCTCCGCGTATCTCACATGCGCAGCTATAAGCGTTCTCATTGTTCACCAGAAGAAACGCGAGAAAGCTGTGCCAGAGATTGCCGGAAAATCCGTGGCTCGCCGCAAGCTCCATCAGCCGCTTCATACACTCGTAGAACAGTCCCTCTATGTCCTCCCTGTTGTAATACCCGTTCTGATAATTTTCCATGACCCATGTAAAATCATAGAACAGCTTTCCGTTTTCAAATTCCTTATAGAGAATTAAATTCTTTGTACTTTTCATCTTATGCTCCACCCTGCATCAATAATTTCCGAGAACCTTTAAACGGATGGTCTCCTCCGAAAGCCCGCGAAGCGCGTTCTGCACCGCAGCGTCATTTAAATTTCCGTCGAAATCAATGAAAAACCGGTATTCCCAGTTCTTCCCCGCCACCGGGCGCGACTCGATGTGGTTCATGTTGATTCCATTGTAAATAAAATGCGACAGCATATGATACAGAGAACCGCTCTCATGCGGAATCTCAAAACAAACGCTGATCTTCTTCGCATTTTTCAGAAATACATGCTTTCCCGTAACGATAATAAAACGGGTCGCATTCAGCTTATTGTCCTGAATCCCCTCATCCAGCACTTTAAGTCCATAAATATCCGCGTTCAGCTTACTTGCGATCGCCGCTTTGTGAAGCTTCCCGTCCTCTTTTACCTTCTGTGCCGCAAACGCGTTATTCTTCATGGTGTGCCGTTCCCAGTCCCTGTGCGCATCCAGATATCTGCTGCACTGCATGATCGACTGCGGATGGGAATAGACATCTGTAATATCTGAAATCTCTGCGTCCGGCAGGCCAAGCAGCGCGTGATCGATCCGGATAATCTGCTCACCCACGATACAATGGTCGTACTCTACCATCAGATCATAGTTCTCCGACACAATCCCTGCCGAGGAATTTTCAATCGGAAGTACTGCGTAATCCGCTTCACCGTTTTCAATCGCCTCCATTGCATCCCGCCAGGTCTCCACGTGATAGCTGTTTGCATCCTCCCCGAAATATTCCTTCAGGGCAAGCTGCGTATAAGCGCCCTCCGTCCCCTGAAAAACGATCCGCGCCTTCTTATAATCAAGCTTCTCCACCTCTGTAAAATCCGGCTTCTCGTAGATGCCGTGCTCCGTCATAAGCTGATACTGCCGCTTCCTGCTGATGGACATGATCTGCTCAAACAATTCCCGTATTCCATGCCTGTTGAACTCCGTGTCCCCCTGCGCCGTAAGCTTATTCAGCTTGGAGATCTCACGCTCCCTGTCAAATACCTTTTTGCCGTTTTCTATCTTGTACGCAGCCACCTCCTGCGCGATTGCCATTCTCTGCTGGTAAAGCTCTACCATCTTCTGATCGATCACATCGATTTCATCCCGCAACTCTAATAAATCCTTCATAATGCTCCTTCTTCTCTGTCGTTCCTGTTCTCAAAAATATCCACCTTTACTATAGTACATTAACGTGCTGATGGCAAGTACATTCACACATCAGAAACCAATCCGTTCCTGTACATGCGCGCAAGTGCCCCTTGCATGTTCTTATGTGGAAATGCTATAATTTTTGATAGAAATCTGACAATCATTATACACGAAAGAAGGGCTTATTTCATGAAAAAATTTATCCCCATCCTCGTCGCTGCAGTCGTTGTCATTCTCGGCATCGGCGTTGGCGTTTTTTTCTATCTGTCCGGAAGGACCAGATTCAATGAAGGCTATGTCAACGGAAATACCGCGGGGAATCTCTACAACGAAGGTCTTTACTGTGAGTACGGCGGCACCATATATTTCGCGAATCCGGACGACGGCGGGAAGCTCTACTCCATGGATGCAGACGGCGGAAATCTCACCAAGCTCTGTGACGACGTCGTATCTTCCATCAATGCCGACGAGAACTATCTCTACTACGTCAGGGACAATCCCGGCACCGGAAACGGCGCGTTGTCTTTCTTAAGCATCAGCACCAACGGTCTCTGCCGCATCGACCGGGACGGCGGAGCGGATTCCATTCTGATTCTGGATTCCGACCCCTGTATCTATGCTGCGTTAAGCGGCAATTACGTCTACTATGTCCACTATACAAGCGAGGAAGGCTCCTCCGTATACAAGGTCAAAATCGACGGCTCCGAGCGTGCACAGGTCGATGCCAACCCGCATTATACCTGCTCCGTCAACGGGCGGTATATGTACTATAACGGCATGGAGAACGAGCATTATATCTGGCGTCTTGACACGGAGAATGATTCAGGCGGTATGCTCTATGGCGGCAACTGCTGGATGCCGATTGTCACGGACGATTCCACTGCCTACTTTATGGACTGTGACAATAATTACGCCATCGCGCGCGTGGATTTTTCCACCGGAGAGAAGACGCTTCTCGCCGAAGACCGCGTGGACTGGTATAATGTCTACGGCGATTATATTTATTTCCAGAGAAATGACGCCGAAAATCCGGCGCTGTGCCGTATGCGCACAGACGGAAGCGGCTACGAGGAGCTTGTACCCGGAAACCACATGAACATCAATGTGACCTCCTCCTATGTATACTTTAAGGATTTCGTCAGCGAACAGACCTTCCGCATTGCCACAACCGCGGGAGCAGAGCCGGAAATCTTCTCTCCCGGCAAGGCGGAATAATTGCTGCAGCAGAATTATTTTATTTGTGTGTAATTCTTGTTAGGCGCATAACATATGCCACATTACGGAATGAGAACGGAATGTGGCATTTTCATTGGAGCTAAAATCCTGTTATTTCTTCGAGGCGGATTTCACGCATCGGATTTCGTGTCTTTGCATTGCGTGAACAGTCCGCCGATGTGTTTCGATGGGCGAAAGACAATAGGACGAACTTCCTAGCGCCGCCAGGCAGGCTTTCTTACAAAATCATGATAAAACCGCGTCATCCGAAACTCGACATCATCTGCGATTGAAATGATTGGCAGATGATGTCTCAAACATCGGATGACGCGGTTATGTTTTGTGCGAAAACCCGCCAAGCGGCGCACGAAAGTTCTCAAATATTGTCTTATCGCCCACGAACACATCCAGGCGGAGGTGTCCACCATTGGAAAGACATGAAACATCATAGGATGCGTGAAACGGCTCGTTAGAAATACCGGATTTTACGACTGAAATGCCGCAGCCGTTCTCCATTCGGAATGTGTGATATGCCGCATTACGCATAACAAGAATTATGACAATTTAAAAATCAAACAGCGACAACTGATTTGACTCCGGAAGATCCCCGAGCAGACCTAAATCCGCCATCAGATCGATGACCGTCTTGGTCGCCTTGGTGCGCTGCCTGAAATCGTCCTTGGATAAGAATTTGCCGTCCTTTGCAGCCTCCGCCACCGCAATCGCCGCGTTGTCCCCCATTCCGTCTATGGTGTTCAATGCCGGCATCAGCTTGCCGTCGATGATCTGGAAACGGTCGGGCTTTGCGCGGTAAATGTCTATCGGTATAAACTCAAAGCCTCTCGCATACATCTCCTGCACAATCTTCATATCGCGGTAGATATCCTGCTCCTTTTTGGATAATGAATCCTTTCTTCTCGTATAATCCTTGTAGAAATATTCCAGCCGCTCTTTCCCCTGACACATGATCTCATAGTCAAAGCCTGTCGCACGGATGGAGAAATACGCCGCATAATAGGCAAGCGGGTAATATACCTTACAGTAGGCGATACGCCATGCCATCATAACGTAAGCCGCCGCGTGCGCCTTCGGGAACATGTACTTGATTTTAAGACACGACTCAATATACCACTCCGGCACATTATGCGCGCGCATCTCCTCCTTCCACTCTTCCTTTAACCCCTTTCCTTTTCGCACGGACTCCATGATCGTAAAGGACTGCTCACTGTCAAGCCCCATCTGAATCAGGTAGATCATGATATCGTCACGCGTACAGATTGCCGTGGAAATGGTTGCAAGCCCCTGTTCGATCAAGGTCTGCGCATTGCCAAGCCACACGTCCGTACCATGGGACAGTCCCGAGATACGGATCAGATCCGAGAACTCCTGCGGCTTGGCGTCGATAACCATCTGCATCGCGAACTCCGTTCCAAACTCCGGGATGCCGAGACACCCAAGTGGAATCCCGTGAATATCATCCGGCTCTACACCGAGCGCCTTTGTATTCTTAAAAAGGGACATGACCGTCTCATCGTCGAGCGGAATCGTCGTCGGGTCGATCCCCGTTAAATCCTGCAGCATACGAATCATCGTCGGATCATCGTGTCCGAGTATATCAAGCTTTAAGAGGTTATGGTCGATCGAGTGGTAGTCAAAGTGTGTCGTGACCGTCGCGGTCGTCATATCGTTCGCCGGATGCTGTACCGGGGTGAACGTATTGATCTCCTCTCCCACCGGAAGTACGACGATACCGCCCGGATGCTGTCCTGTCGTCCTGCGCACGCCGACACAGCCCTGCACGATGCGGTCAATTTCACAATTGCGCTTATGTACGCCGCGCTCCTCATAATAATTCTTGATGTAGCCGAACGCGGTCTTGTCGGCAAGCGTACCAATCGTTCCGGCGCGGAACGTCTGACCGTAGCCGAAAATAACCTCACAGTAGGCATGCGCCTTACTCTGGTACTCTCCCGAGAAATTCAGGTCGATATCCGGCTCCTTATTTCCCTTAAATCCAAGGAACGTCTCGAACGGAATATCAAAGCCGTCCTTGACGAGCTTCTTGCCGCAGACCGGACAGATCTTATCCGGCATATCACATCCGCTGCGCCCGGAAAACGCCTTGACCTCCGGCGAGTCAAAATCACTGTATTTACAGTATGCACAGCGGTAATGCGCCTGAAGGGGATTGACCTCCGTGATACCGGACATGGTCGCCGCAAAAGATGAACCGACCGAACCACGCGACCCCACCAGATAACCGTCCTCGTTGGACTTCCACACAAGCTTCTGCGCAATGATATACATAACGGCATAGCCGTTCGAGATAATGGAGTTCAGCTCTCTGTCCAGCCGTTCTTTTACAATTGGCGGTAAATCGTCGCCATACATACTGTGCGCCTTGGTATAGCAGATGTCGCGCAGCATCTGATCGGAATTTTCGATGACAGGCGGACATTTATCCGGGCGCACCGGGGCAATCTTCTCACACATATCCGCAATCTTGCCCGGATTTGTGATAACGACCTCCTCCGCCTTCGCGCTTCCGAGATACTCAAATTCCTTTAGCATCTCCTCCGTCGTCCGAAGGTAGAGCGGCGCCTGGTCATCTGCGTCCTTAAAGCCCTTTCCCGCCATAATGATGCGGCGGTACACCTCATCCTCCGGGTCAAGAAAATGCACGTCACAGGTCGCAACGACAAGCTTATTGAATGTCTCCCCAAGCTTTACGATGCGGCGGTTGATATCCTGTAAATCCTCTATCGAATTTACCGCCGCGATCTTATCGTCGCGCAGCATAAAGTTGTTATTGCCGAGCGGCTGAATCTCAAGATAATCGTAAAACTTCACCAGACGGATAATCTCTTCCTCCGGTCTGCCGTCTAAGATCGCACGGTACAACTCTCCCGCCTCACACGCAGAGCCAAGGAGCAGTCCCTCCCTGTATTTTACAAATTCGCTCTTTGGCACGCGCGGCGTCTTATGAAAATATGTCAGATGCGACATGGAAACCAGCCGGTACAGATTGATACGCCCGATATCATTTGTCGCAAGGATGATCGCATGATAACTCTTCAGCTTCTTGACAAGCTCCGGAGAGGTCGCCCCCATCCGGTTCACATCGTCAAGCGTCTCCATACCGCGTTCGTGCAGCATCCCGATGAACTTCACGAAAATCTCCGCAGTACATGCCGCATCATCCACCGCGCGGTGATGATGGTCTAAGGACACGCCGACCGCTTTCGCTACCGTATCCAGTTTAAAACGGTTTAACTGCGGCAGAAGGATACGCGCAAGCGCAACCGTATCTACAATTGTAAAATCAAATGGTAGCCCCATTCTCTCACAGTTCTTGCGGATGAAGCTGGTATCGAACTCCGCGTTGTGTGCCACCATAACCGTTCCCTCGCAGAACCGCATGAACTCCGGTAAGATTTCTTCGATCTTTGGCGCATCGAGCACCATGTCGTCCTTGATGGAGGTGAGCTGTTCGATATTATAAGGGATCGGCACCTCCGGGTTGACGAACGTGGAGAAGCGCTCTGTAATCGCTCCTCCCTCCACCTTGACCGCACCGATCTCAATAATCTTATTCTTATCCGGCGAGAGTCCCGTCGTCTCCAGATCGAATACCACATAAGCATCATTTAAGCTCTGTCCGCGCGGTGCGATAATGATGTCCTTTAAGTCATCCACCAGATAAGCTTCCACACCGTAGATAATCTTAAAGTCCGAATCAGCCGGAACCGCATGGTTCGCATCCGGGAACGCCTGCACGTCCCCGTGATCCGTGATTGCAATCGCCTTATGTCCCCACTTCATGGCGCGCTTTACGATATTCTTGACATCCGACACCCCGTCCATATCGCTCATCTTCGTGTGGCAGTGCAGCTCCACACGCTTCTCAGGACTGGTATCTGCCCTCGTCGAGGTGAAATCCGAAATCTTCTTAATTCCGACAATGGATGCGATCGTAAGCTCGCTGTCGAACTTGTCCACGGTCGTGACGCCCTTGATCTTTAAGAAGGCGCCCTTCGCAAGCCCCGCGTCCAAAAGTTCGGGAAGCTGATCGTTCCTCGTAAAAATCTTAAGTACAATCGAGTCCGTGAAATCCGTGACAGACATAATGATAATCGTCTTCTCATTTCGGATTTCCCTCGTCTCAAGCGACATGACCTGACAGCGGATCGTCACCTCTCCCATCTCGCCGACGATCTTCTCAATCGCAATCGGTTCATCTTCAAAATCACGCCCGTAAATGACATCCGGGTTGTCCGACTTTTTGAAGCCTCCGTCGAACTTCTTGCGAAACTCCCTTTTGCCTTTTTCTGCGCCGTTTTTCTGGTCAAAACCACCGGAAAATCCCCTGTTTCCTGCAGTTTTTCCTGCACCCTCCGCCGAATTTGCAGCTTTTTTTGCAGACGAAACGATATTTGCCGCAGCCCCAGCGGAATCACCACCAGATATTGTGCCGCCGTCCTGCGCGCCGCTTTCTGCGCCTTCTTCCGCCCCTACAGGCACACTTTCGCCGTCCTCGTTTCGAATATGCACTTTTTTCATGATATTCTTGATCTCGAACTCTATCTGAAGATCACTGTTTTTCTTGTATTTGCTCTCCTTCGGCTCCTCATAGGCAAGTTCTACTGACAAATTTAGTCCGCAGCGTTCGCAGATGACCTTCTCTAAGAACTCTACGATCTCATTGGCGCGCGTCTGTGCGATAATCGTGTTCTCCAGCGTGAGCCGCATATGCGTCTCGTCTGAAAATTCCATCTTCGCCGTCCGAAGAAGGTTGTACTCCATCAGACTGTAGTTCTTCAGTTCTTCCAGAATGCTGTCCTTATACAGATCAAGCAGCTTCTCCGGCGTGTACTGCCCGGAAAGCTGATACTTCTCAATAACTGTGACCTGCATCATCCGCCCTTTGAATATCTGCTTTTCGATGGCATTCTGCAGGCGGTAGATATCCTTTTTATGTATCAGACGCGTGCTGTTCAAATAAACGCGCAGACGATCCTTCTCGTGGTTCATTCCGACCCGGGTCACTTCCGTCTCCGTCAATAAATTTTTAATCTCGCCATCCACTTCCAAGGATGGAAACACGTCAAAAAACAGCTTCGCCATACTTCCCTCCGAGTCACTTTCTCTGTTGTCAGTCCTCCTGTCAATTCTCGTTCCAGTGGACTAATTCATAACGCAGCGCATCAACCAACTCCGCCTCCGGCACCTTCTTGTAGACCTCACCCTTTTTGATAATCAGTCCCTCGCCGATGCCGCCCGCGATTCCGATATCCGCTTCCTTTGCCTCGCCCGGTCCGTTCACCACACAGCCCATGACCGCGACCTTGATATCGAGCGGAATATCCGCAACCATATTTTCTACCTGATTCGCAAGTCCGATCAGGTCAATTCTCGTTCTTCCGCATGTCGGGCAGGAAACGACCTCAATGCCGCCCTTACGGATTCCAAGCGTGCGCAGAATCAGCTTCGCAGACTTGATCTCTTCGAGCGGGTCGCCGGTTAAGGACACGCGGATCGTATCGCCGATGCCCTGATTTAAAATAAGCCCAAGCCCGATTGCAGACTTGATGTTGCCGCTTATGATTGTTCCCGCCTCCGTAATGCCGACGTGCAGCGGATGGTCCGTCTTCTTTGCGATCAGCTCATGCGCCTTCACGCACATCATCACGTCGGAGGACTTAATGCTGATGACCAGATTATCATAGCCCATGTCCTCGATCAGATGCACCTTGTCAAGCGCGCTCTCCACGATTCCCTCGGCAGTCACGCCGTGATACTTCTCAACAAGCCCCTTCTCCAGAGAACCGCTGTTGACGCCGACGCGAATCGGAATGTTCCGCTCCTTTGCCGCGTCCACAACTGCGCGCACACGCTCCACGCTTCCGATATTGCCCGGATTGATGCGGATTTTATCCGCGCCGTGCTCCATCGCCGCAATCGCAAGCCGGTAGTCAAAATGGATATCTGCAACTACAGGTATCGTCACCTGCTTTTTGATTTCGGTGAGCGCCTCCGCCGCCTCCATCGTCGGAACGGCACAGCGGATAATATCGCACCCCGCCGCCGTAAGCGCCTGAATCTGTGCGACCGTCGCCGCCACATCCTCCGTCTTTGTATTTGTCATGGACTGGATCAGAATCGGATTGCCTCCGCCGATGACCCGGTCGCCGATTTTCACTGTCTTTGTCATAGTATTCCTCCATTAAAAAGCGTTCCCTAGAGCAGCCTTCGTATATCGTTGAAAAAGGTAAAGAACATCAAAGCGAACAACAGCATCATCCCGACAAAATGCACCATCCCCTCTTTGTCAGGATCGACGCGCTTCCCGCGAATCACCTCGATAATCAGAAAAAGCAGCCTTCCGCCGTCCAGCGCCGGAAGCGGCAGCAGATTCATCACACCCAGATTCGCCGACAGGAAAATCGTGATGTAAAGCATCTGCAGGAACGCCATATAATAGCCATAGGTAACGCTTTCCTCGTAACTGTCCCCGATCATATCGACGATTCCGACCGGACCGCTCATCTCATTCACACCGACCTGCCCGGTCACAAGCGCCTTTAAGCTGTTCAACGTCACATTTATCCAGTATTTCACCTCGTAGACGCTATATCCCAGCGTTTCAAACACCGAGCCGTGTGTTTTCTCTGCACTTCCCTGAATACCGTACATATAATAGCCGTATTCTTCGTTATATTTCGGGGTAATCTCCGTCTCATACCGCTCGCCGTCCCGCTCGTAGGTGATCGTCACCGTCTCGCCGGGATGAAACTGCGTGTAGAGGCTGATATCACGAAAGAAATGAATACGACTGTGATTGATCTTCACAATCGTATCTCCCGCTTCAAGCCCCGCTTCCTCCGCCGGATATCCCTCAGATACGCCCGAGAGAACCGGAAGGTCATATCCGGTATTGCACAGCAGGATAAATGCAAAGACGAACGCCATCAGGAAATTGAAAAACGGGCCTGCAAATACCACGCTGATGCGCGCCCACACTGATTTCTTTCCGAACGCCCTGCTGTCATCGCTTTCCTCGTCTTCTCCCTCCATAATACACGCCCCGCCGATTGGGAACAGATGCAGGGAATAGACCGTCTCTCCTCTGGTGATTCCGAACACTCTTGGTCCCAGTCCAAGGCAAAATTCATTGACCCGGATGCCATTCGCCTTTGCCAGAAGGAAGTGTCCCAGTTCATGAAATAAAATGATAATGCTGAATATCAGAATTGCGATAATTATTTTCATTCAAAAACCTTTCTTATATGTTCATACGCCAAAGCTTCTGTCTCAAGAATCTCGTCTACGGTAGGATCTGCAATAAAAGCCGCCTCGCTCATGCACGCCTCAATGATCTCCGTGATTGCCGGATAGGAAATCTTCCGGTCAAGAAAGAGCGCCACCGCCCTCTCATTTGCCGCATTGAATGCAGTCGGGATATTCCCGCCGCGCCGCATCGCCTCATAGGCAAGCGATAGCCCGCGGAACGTTTCCATGTCCGGTTTTTCGAACGTCAACTGCCCCAGCGCAAATAAATCGAGCCTGTCACCGGAAAGCGGTCTCCGCTCGGGATAGTAAAGCGCATACTGAATCGGCAGGCGCATGTCGGGTGGGCCGAGCTGTGCAATTACCGCACCGTCCTCATACTCCACCGCCGAATGAATCACGCTCTGCGGATGCACGACCACCTGAATCTGAGCAAGCTCCACGCCAAAGAGCCACTTCGCTTCCATGACTTCAAGCCCTTTATTTACAAGTGTCGATGAATCGATCGTAATCTTTCTTCCCATCGACCAGTTCGGATGCTTCAACGCATCCTCGACCTGAATCTCCTTTAGTTCCTCCGCCTTCCTGCCGCGGAACGGTCCGCCGGAAGCCGTGAGCAGAATCCTTTCGATGCGGTTCTCTCCCGCCCCCTGCAGGGACTGGAAAATCGCGCTGTGCTCACTGTCCACCGGGAGAATCGGCACGCCGCACTTCTTTGCGAGCGGCATAATGATATGTCCCGCTGTCACGAGCGTCTCCTTGTTGGCAAGCGCAATCTTTTTGCCCGCCTCAATCGCGGCAATCGTCGGACGGATGCCGAGCATACCTACAATCGCCGTCACAAGAATCTCGCTCTCCGGCTCCACCGCCACCTCGAGCAGGCCCTCCATGCCCGTCACAATGCGGATGCCAAGATCCGCCGTATTCTCTTTTAGCTGCTTTGCCGCGCGCTCCTCATAGACGCACACCAAAGACGGCGCAAACTCCCGCATCTGCGCCTCCAGAAGCTTAATATTGCTTCCCGCCGCGATTGCAGTTACCTTAATATCCCCCTGTTCTCTTACAATATCCAGTGTCTGGGTTCCAATCGAACCGGTCGAACCTAAAATCGCTATCTTCTTCATATGCTACTCCCTCTTCCGCAACGCCGGAGCATCCTCTTATTCTGTATCTTATAAAACAATAAAATTCGCCGCAAGAAAATAAATCATCGGCGCTGTAAAAATAACGCTGTCAAAGCGGTCTAAAATTCCGCCGTGTCCCGGAATCAGCGTACCGTAGTCCTTAATTTCATAGTTGCGCTTGATGGCGGATGCCGTCAGATCGCCGACCATCGAAATGAGCGCGCCGATTGCACTGATTCCCGCCATAATGAGCACATGTTCTGTTTCACTTCCCATTGCTTCCCTGAAAACCATTCCGTAAATGAACGCCAGCAGCGCCGCACCGAGTACGCCGCCGACCGCCCCCTCGATGGATTTCTTAGGACTGAGCTTCGGCGCCATCTTATGCTTGCCGATCAGCACGCCCACACAGTAGGCGCAGGTATCACAGCCCCAGGAACAGAGAAAAATCAGCCACACGATATACGCGCCCTGCGCAAGCATACGCGTCTGATATACATAGGAAAGCATCACTGCCACATAGAATACCCCGAAAAACGCTGCCAGAAGCTGTTCCGTCCTGTATTTGGGATAGGTGAACACATAGACGAACATCAGCAGAATCAAAATTCCCAGCACGAACATCATCGTATCCGGCAGGAACGAAAAACGCAGATTCGCATAATATACCGCCGCCGCCAGATAGCCAAGGATTCCCGGCATCTCCTTTTCAATATGGAAAATGCGGTAAAGCTCAAACATTCCGATCCACGAAATCACCAGCGTGGATACCAGAAGCACGTCTCCTCCGGTAATAATCAAAACCAGCGCAGCAATCACAAGCACGATTCCGCTTATTAATCTTGTTTTAAACATGTCTCCTCCTTGGTCAGACCGCCAAATCTTCTGTCTCTTTTATTATACGCCTCTATCGCGCGTTCTAATTCCTCTTTGTGGAAATCAGGCCACGGCACATCCGTGAAATAGAACTCACTGTAAGCGAGCTGCCATAACAGATAATTGGACAGGCGCTGCTCCCCGCTCGTGCGGATCAAAAGATCCGGGTCCGGAATGTCCGCCGTGTCAAGATAGCCCGCAAATACCGACTCGTCAATCTCCTCGGGCTTTCTTTTCCCGTCCAATACATCCTGGCACATTCTTCTCATGCCGCGCACCATCTCATCCCGGCTTCCGTAATTGATCGCAATCTGCAGATTGAGTCCGTCATTCTTCGCCGACGCTTCTTCAAGCTCTCGGATCTGATTCTGAAACCTGTCGCTTAATCTTGAGATATCGCCGATAACGCGCACGCGCATATTGTTCTTGTCGGCAGTCCTGATACAGTTCTTTAAATAGCTTTCCAGAAGCTTCATCAACGCATTGACTTCACTCTCCGGGCGGTTCCAGTTCTCCGTGGAAAAGGCGTACATCGTCACATACTTCACGCCCAGCTCATTCGCCGCCTGACAAACCGTCTCCACGTTCTTAGCGCCCATCGTATGACCGTAATTTCTCGGCATACCCTTGGACTTCGCCCAGCGCCCGTTCCCATCTAATATAATCGCAATATGCTGCGGAATCTTCATCGTACTTCTCCTTTCCGTGGCATAATGTGAAAAGATACAGATGTATGCCTCCATAAACATCTGTATCTCCTCTCATTTCCATGGTGTTTTCACCTATACGGTAAGAATCTCTTTTGTCTTTGCTTCTACCGCTTTATCGACGTCTGCAATATACTTATCCGTCATCTTCTGCGCCTTATCCTCAAGCTCCTTGATCTCATCCTCCGATACATCGGAAGACTTCGAGAGCTTCTTAAAGGAATCGTTGGCATCCCGGCGGATGTTGCGGATTGCGACCTTGGCATTCTCGCCCTTCTTCTTCACATCCTTGGCAAGCTCCTTACGTCTCTCCTCGGTAAGCTCCGGGAAGAGCAGACGAACCGTCTTGCCGTCGTTCGTCGGGTTGATTCCCAGATCGGAGGTCAGAATCGCCTTCTCGATCTCCTTGACCATAGAAGCCTCCCACGGCTGAATCTGAATCATACGCGGCTCCGGAACACTGACGTTTGCCACCTGCTGAATCGCGGTCGGCGTGCCGTAATAATCAACGCGAAGCTTATCCAGTACATGCGGGTTCGCGCGTCCTGCGCGGATTCCCCCGAACTCCTCGCCAAGATTATTCATTGTCTTCTGCATTTTCTCGTCAAACGGAACTAATCTCTCGTCCATATATACACCATGCCCTTTCCTAAATTATGAAACAGTAACCTTTGTGCCACTGAATTCCCCTGTCATGGCTTTTACGATACTATTCTCTTCATTCAAGCCAAATACATACATTGGCATCTTGTTCTCCATGCACATGATGGAGGCGGTCAGATCCACGACCGCAAGCTTCTTGTCGATGACCTCCTGAATGGAGACCTCATCGTACTTCACCGCATCCGGATTCACCTTCGGATCGCTGTCATAAACGCCGTCGATTGCCTTCGCAAGATAGATTCCGTCCGCTTCCATCTCAATGGCGCGCAGAACAATTCCGGTATCTGTAGAAAAATACGGGTGTCCGGTTCCCCCGGCGAAAAAGACGACCATTCCGCGCTCAAAGTACTTATTTGCACGGTCCTTGGAGAAAAGCTTTGTCATGCTCCCGCACTCAAACGGTGTTAAAATCTGTGTCTTCATGCCGACAGAACGAAAAATCTCTGATACATAAATACAGTTCATGATCGTCGCAAGCATTCCGATCTGGTCCGCCTTGGTGCGGTCAATCGTCTCGCTGGTCCTTCCTCTCCAGAAATTACCGCCGCCGATAACGATTCCCACCTGTGTGCCGCCGTCTGTGATCTGCTTCACCTGCTTTGCCACCTCTGTGACTGTCGGCTCGTCAAACCCGGTATGCTTCTCTCCCGCAAGAGCCTCACCGCTTAACTTTAACAGAACTCTCTTCATAACGGTTAGTTTCCTTTCTTGTTATTGAACAGACTCTGTACATCTACGTCAGCGTAGCACTGAGAACAAAAACCTTCAATAACCGCACCGTTGTTGATCTGAACGGAACGTGACTTGATATTGCCCATAACAACTGCGGAGGTGTCCACAACAACCGGACCCTGTACATCGATATCGCCCTTGATCGCGCCTGCGATCACTGCAGAGGTGGATGTCACATTGCCGATGATGACAGAGCCAAGACCGATCTTGACTGTACCGCTGCTGACTACCTCGCCTTCTATCTGCGCAGAGTCTGCAAAGAACTCGGACGTATTGCTGTTGCCGTTCACAACGCCTGTCACGGTAAGCTTGCCGTTGCAGCTTACATTGCCGTCTACCTGTCCGCGGACATCCAGGGAACCGTTTGAAATGATATCGCCGTTGATGATCGTTCCCTCTGTGATGATGGACACCTCGTCAGATATGATCGGTGCCTCCTGGTTTAATACCGGTGTCTGTACCGGTGCTGCCTGTGCAGCGGTCTGTGTTCCCTGCACTGGTGTTACTGTATTGTCAGCCATTTTCTTCTCCTCCTGTGCTGCATTTATCATTGTGCGCTCCTGTATTACTTCCGGCGCGGTTTTCTGTGCTGCTGCCGCCTGCGGCTTCTCTTCTCTCACAGGCTCCTGTTTCGTCACCTGCTCAAGCAATCCGTCCAATTTGGACAGCTCGGACGCAACGTCAACTTCACCCTCAAGGGTGTTTACAACCATATCGTCGTCATTGCCCGCGCTCTCGAGATTGTCCTCTCCAGGCATGAGTTCATTGACTGCCTGTGAAAAATCATCTTTAAAGTCTTTGAAAAATCCCATGTTCTTTCCTCCATTTATTTTCTGGTTATCTGGCGCTGTCTGCTTTGACATACTGAATAACCTGTGTATCCTCATCAATCGGTAAAATCTCGGCATCCATCTCCTGCAATGCCTCGATCAGGGGACGAATCGCCTCTACCGTTGCTGACTTATCCGACGAGTCGTGAAGAAGTACCACTGACGTCTTGTATTTTACAACATCCTCCGTCACATTTGCAACGATTTCCTCCGGGGTATACGCCGTGGAAGCCGCATCTCCCGCCGAAACATTCCAGTCACAATACACGGTTCCCTGCTCGTTCAAAAAATCGATCAAGCTGCTCATCGGAACATTGCTGATCTGATTGCTGCTCCCTCCCGGGAAACGGTAATACCTGCACTCTGTCCCTGTCACCTCATAGAGATAGTCGCGCAGCTTATCGTAGTCCTCGGCAAATGCCTCCTCGGACTGGTATATGATGCTGTATTTATTGGAATAGGAATGCATACCAAGCGTATGTCCTTCGTCCACAATTCTCTGATAAAGAGCCTTGGACTCCTCATCCTCCCTGCCGACCACGAAAAAAGTCGCCTTGATATCATACTCTGCCAGAATATCCAGAATAGCCGCCGTATTCTCCGACGGTCCGTCATCAAACGTCAGATAGACTTTATGTACATCGCCCGCTTCCGCCAGATTGTCCGCATCCTCCATACCGGACACCTGCGGCGGGGTCTGGTTCTCCTCCTGTGCATCCTCTTTTGCTTCCGTTCCCTCCTGCATGGAAGAAATCTCTTCGCTCTCTGTCGCGGGGACCTGATTCCAGCTCTCCGATGCAAGCAGCCGGTCAAGCCTTCTCTCCAAAGATACCGTTCTGGCAAGCAGGAATACAATCAGAATCATCGACAGAATCATCCATCCGGTGACAGTCAGCACGATCATGCTCTTCATTCTTCCAATCCGCTTTCTCCGCCTTCGCTGGTTGCGGAGCGCCTCTGACTCTTTTTCCTGCATGTAGAACCCCCAAGTTAATCTTAATACTTTATCTATTGTATCACATTTTTCTATTTTTCAAAGAAAAAAGCACAAAAAAATCGTTTGATTTTTCTGTGCTTTCCAATATATTTTCTGACTTTTTTCACTTTTTCTGCATTTATTCTTTTCCAAGCAGCGACGCCGCGACCATTCCGACGCCAAACAGCAGGATGCCGGCAACCACCGCCCACACGCCCGTACCGCTTAAGTCCATACCGGAAAGAACTGCGACCGGAGAGGAAAAAAGCAGTCCCAGGATAGCAAAATACGTCATTCTCTCGTGATTTTTCAGCAGATATTCAATCAGCTTTGCGACGAGAAACGCACCGACGAGCACGCCGATGCCAAACGGCAGGAGTATTCCGACACAGTAGAAAAGCGTTCCCATATCCAGCATCACGAGCGCAACGATAAATGCGTTGATGTGATCGATGATCGGCGTATAATAGCCGAGCGCCATTAAAAGCATCGACCCGCTCACCCCCGGAATCACCATCGTCGCCGCCGCGACAAGCCCGATAAAGAACAGTCCAAGGAGCGTTCCCGGCTCCAAGGAAAGTACCTTTTCCTTTCCTGTCCCAAGGAACTGCATTCCGATAATGAGTCCGAAAAAAAGTACAAATACAAGCAGCTCCGCCGCCTTCGGACGCTGTCCCGTTACCTTTGGCAGAAGCATCGGCAGTCCGCCGAAAATCAGTCCGATAAAAAGCAGCGCCGTCTGAAACGGATAATGTTCAAAAAAATACCCGATGACAAAAGAAAGTCCCACAATTCCGATTCCCATCCCGACCGCATAGGGTAAAAGCGTCCGGATGCTCTGCTTCAAATGACGGAAGACCCCTGTCACCGCACCGATCATTTCATCGTAAATTCCCATGGACACCATCATCGTGCCTCCGCTGACGCCCGGAATGATATTGGCGACCCCGATTGCAATTCCTCTTATAATATCTTTTATGAATTCCATAAATCCTCCATTTTCCTTTAATGTATGTTGATTTCTGCCAGACGTTTTGTTCCCCGTTTTTCATCGGGCAAAATCCGTTCTGCCATGCCGGCGAGCAGATTTCCCGCCGGGAGTAAAAGAAGCGTCGTTCCGATATTGAAGAACGTATGCATATTTGCGATCTGCGCCGCAGGCCTGCCCGGCGTCAGACCGCCCACCCATGCCGTAAACGGCGTCAGCATACAAAGACCAGTGAACACGGCTGTTCCTATGATATTGAACACCAGATGAACGATCGTTGTCCGCTTCGCATTTCTGCTGGTTCCAATCGACGCAAGAATCGCCGTAATGCAGGTGCCGATATTCTGACCGAACAGGACATAGACTGCACCGGCAAAGCTGATTGCCCCGCTTTCCGCCAGCGTCTGCAAGATTCCCACCGACGCAGAGGACGACTGAATCGCAGCCGTAAATACCGTTCCCGCAAGAATCCCGGAAAGCGGATGCTCAAACCGGGTCATTGCCGCAAGAAACGCCTCCGACTCACTAAGCGGCTGCATCGCAGCACTCATCATCTCCATGCCAAGGAACAGGATTCCAAGGCCGGCTACGATTTCTCCCACAGAAGACACCTTCTCTTTTCGCGAAAACACGACGACCGCAACGCCAAGGAATGCGATCAGGGGCGCCGCCTCCCCTATGTCGAGCGCGATAAGCTGACCGGTAATCGTCGTGCCGATATTCGCTCCCATGATGACCCAGACCGCCTGACGGAGCGTCATCATACCGGAATTGACAAATCCGACCACCATCACCGTTGTTGCCGACGAGGACTGGATAATGGCAGTTACAACAGTCCCGACCGCAACCCCCAGAAAGCGGTTCTGTGTCAGCCGTTCCAGAAACTGCTTCATCCGGTCTCCCGCCGCCTGATTCAAGCCGCCGCTCATCTGATGCATGCCGTATAAAAAGAGCGCAAGCCCTCCCAGCAATGCAAAAAAATCTTTGTACTCCATGCTTCCTCCTTTCCGCCTTTTCCCAAAATAGCAAAGCCGTTTTTTCTTGTCAATCGCGCAGCGCAAATTCTGACGTCAAGGAAACGTTAAATTTTTCGAAACTGGTTTTGGGGAATTGATTTCCCGGGCAATAACCGATAAAATAGATAATGATTTGTAATGTGCTTATAAAATTATGTAACTCTATCAACCAGTCAACCAACAGAAAGTATGTGATGCAAACTTGAACCAAAAATTAAAAGAAAAAATCGACGAATCCGTAAGCGCCGTGCTTCCGATCACCGTCATCGTGCTGCTCCTCAGCATCTTTGTCGTGCCCATGGAAACCGGAACCATCGCGCTGTTTCTGGTCGGAGCGCTCATGCTGATCATCGGCATGGCATTTTTCCAACTGGGTGCGGAAATGGCGATGACCCCCCTTGGAGAAGGCGTCGGCTCTCAGATTATGAAGACGAAGCGCTTATCCGTTCTTGTAATCGTCTGCTTTATCATGGGCGTCATCATCACCATCGCAGAGCCGGATCTTGCGGTACTCGCCAATCAGGTACCCTCTATTCCAAACAATGTTTTAATCTGGACCGTTGCCGTAGGCGTTGGCTTATTTCTCGTCATGGCAGTCCTTCGAATCTTGTTTAAACTAAGTCTTCCATTGCTTTTATGCATTCTGTACGGAGCTTTATTTCTTCTGTCTTTTGCGGCTCCCGCTGATTTTATCGCAGTTGCGTTCGATTCCGGCGGTGTCACCACAGGTCCTATGACCGTTCCTTTTATCATGGCAATCGGTATTGGTCTTTCCTCGACGCGAAGTGACAAGGATGGTTCCAGCGACAGTTTCGGTCTGATTTCCTTCTGCAGCATCGGTCCGATCGTCATGGTGCTCCTGCTCGGTATTTTCTATCACCCGACAGATGCGGCGTACAATGCCACCGTGATACCGGATGTCATTACCATGCAGGATGTTATGCGCGAATTTGTACATATGGTTCCCGATTACGGAAAGGAGGTATTCACTTCCATCCTTCCGGTTCTGATCGTGTTCCTGCTGTTTCAGTTGATTTCCAGGCGTTATCACAGGATGCAGATGATCAAGATGCTCGTGGGCTTTCTCTATACGATCATCGGTCTGATTCTGTTCCTCACGGGCGTCAATGTTGGTTTCGCACCTGTGGGAAGCCTGCTCGGAAGCAGCCTTGCAGCTCAGACCTGGAAATGGGTGCTGATTCCGATCGGCGCTCTCATCGGTTATTACATTGTAAAAGCAGAGCCTGCCGTTCAGGTCTTAAACAAACAGGTGGAAGATGTCACCAACGGATCGATTTCACGCGAGGCGATGAACTTATGTCTCTCCATAGGCGTCTCCGCTTCCGTTGCGCTTGCCATGCTTCGCGTGCTCACCGGAATCAGCATCTACTGGCTTCTGATTCCCGGTTATATCGCAGCCCTTACGCTCACCCGTTTCGTTCCGAAGGTCTTCGTGGGTATCGCGTTTGACTCCGGTGGTGTTGCAAGTGGTCCTATGACCTCGACGTTCCTTCTGCCGCTCGCAATGGGCGCATGTACCGCAGTCGGAGGCAACGTCGTTACCGACGCATTCGGCGTCGTCGCCATGGTCGCCATGGCTCCGCTTATCGCCATCCAGATCATGGGCGTCCTCTATCATATCAAGCTGAAGAAGTCCACGTTCGCAACGGTTGTCATGGAAGACATCGACGACAACGCGATTCTGGATTTTGAGGAGGAATGATTATGCAGAACTTATCAGTTGAAGATATACAGAAACGTCAGTCGTTCCGCTGTCTTATCATCATTGTGGATTCCAAGATGCGCGACAGGCTGGCTGAGTTTTTAAATGATTCCGGCATCCCCATTTATTATCAGATGCACGGGGTCGGAACAGTAAGCTCCGATTTCTTAAATTTATGCGGTCTGGGAGATCCCCACAAGAGTATCGCCATCTGCTTCGTTCCGCGCGAACGCACGAAGATACTTCTCGCAGAAATGAATCAGGCGCTGCAGCTCCACAAGAAGGGCACCGGCATCGCCGTGAGCATTCCGTTAGGCGGTATGCAGGGCTGGCTCTATAAACTGCTCGGCAGTACCGCAGAAGAATCCGCTATGGAAGATCTGAAGAAAGAAGGGAAAAAAATGAGTGAAACGATCACACATGCAATGATACTTGTCACCATTAATCAGGGCTACAGCGACGACGTGATGTACACGGCAAGAGCCGCAGGTGCAACCGGCGGCACAATTCTTAAGGGTCTTAAATGCAGCCCCGCAGAAGTCGCCAAGCGCTTCGGCATTCCGATTCAGGAGGAACAGGAGGTCATCGCCATCGTTGTTCCCAAGGATAAGAAGACGGAAATCATGGCAGCCATCAGCAAGGATCATGGCATCACTACCCCGGCGCACGGCATTACCGTATCGCTTCCGGTCGATGCGATCATGGGATTATAACCCCTTTTACACATGAAACGACGCTGTATTTTCCGCAAAAAAACGGATGGCAGATAAGAAACTGCCATCCGTTTTTTATTATCCGAGAAATTGCTGCAATGTACGCATACACTCTTTAAAATCAATCGGCTTTGCCAGATGCCCGTTCATTCCGCAATCAATACAATATTGTACATCATCCGAGAATGCATCCGCTGTCATCGCTATGATCGGGATATCATTGTCCGCACGCTCAAGCTCTCTGATTGCCTTTGTGGCATCGTAGCCATTCATGACCGGCATACGGATATCCATCAGGATCGCATCATAATATCCGATCTCGGAGCTTTTAAACTTCTCGACACAGTCTTCGCCGTTGACCGCGCGCTCAAGCGCAAGTCCCGACGGAGCAAGGATCTCAAAAGCAACCTCCCAGTTGATATCAATATCCTCCGCCACTAAGACGCGCTTCCCCGGGAACTCCACTTTCAGTTCGTCCTTTTTCTCCTGTGCGTTGTTATACCCCTCTATGTACTGACTCAGCCGTTCATATAATGTCGATTTAAAAAGAGGTTTGGGAATAAATCCTTCCACCACCAGCGAATTTACCTCGTCCTCCACATCGCTCCAGTCATAGGCAGAAACCAGAAATACGGGAACTTCCTTTCCTACACGCTCACGGATTTTGCGGATCGTCTCTATGCCGTCCATATTCGGCATCTTCCAGTCGATCAGGACAAAGTTATAATTATCATTGTTGCTATAATGTTCCTCGATCATTTCAACTGCCTTGCTTCCATCCGTAGTCCATTCCGCATGGATGCCAAGCTCCTCGAGATTTGCAACGGCACTGGTGCACAAATACTCATTATCGTCAACCACCAGTACATTCCAGGAGGGAAGCTTCATCTCCTCCTCTTTGACCTCTGATTTCTTCAGATCCAGAATGACATGAAATTCACTGCCCTTCTGCTTTTCACTGTGTAACTCAATGCTGCCTCCCATGAGGTCAACAATTGATTTCGTGATCGACATTCCAAGTCCGGTTCCGGTAATCTGCTGGCTATACTCCGTCTCTTCTCTGGCAAAAGTATCGTAAATCTTCTCCTGAAATTCCTTTGACATTCCGATTCCGGTATCCGCCACACGGAAATGCGTTCTGACATACTCCTCTCCCTTTGGAGAAGGTTCCTGATACAGATATACGTCAACCCTTCCTTCCTCATATGTGAATTTTACGGCGTTGGACAAAAGGTTGATCAGTACCTGATTCAGACGGACGCTGTCGCAGTACACATTTTCCGATATAATATCGTGAATGAAAATGTCAAAGTGCTGCCTTTTTGCCTTGACCTGAGGCTGCATGATATTTACGATATCATCCATCGTACTTCTTAAGGACATGGCGTTTTCATTCAACTGCATCTTGCCGCTCTCAATTTTGGACATATCTAAAACATCATTGATCAATCCGAGCAAATGCTTGCTGGAGAGGCTGATTTTCTTGAGATATTCCGTCATCCGTACCGGATCCTGCACATTTCTCATAGCGATTTCCGTCATTCCGATAATGGCGTTCATCGGTGTGCGGATATCATGGCTCATACTCGAAAGGAACTCGCTCTTCGCCTTGTTTGCCTGAACCGCTTCTTTTCTCGACGCGGCGAGCGCCTCCATCTGCTGACGCGTCATATTATAGTACATAACGAAAAACGCAGCCATGCATAATACGATGATGATAACCGATGCGAGCGTCAGTCCGGTACGCATGGCATCCAGCTTGGTAATCGCATGGCCTATAATGCCTTCCGGCATGACAGCGATGAGATACCATTCGGAATTTTCCGAGATCGGCGAACAGTATATATGCATTTCCTCGCCGTGATAGCTGAGAAATGTAAAATAATCCTCATGCGCCCTCATCTTCGCTTTCAGTTCTTCTACGAACTGCTCCGCATCCTTTCCGTTGTATCGTTCCACCCCGGAAAGAAGACGGGAAAAATAGTCGTCGTCAGAGACATTGGAATTTTTTATGACAAACTTTCCCTCGTCATCAATGATATGAAAGTACATCTCGGAATCGTCATCTGACAGAAACAGCGCTTCATTCAGGTACTCCATCGGGATTCCCGCCAGCAGTGAAACACTCGTCTTACCGCTGCTCATCTGATAATCCGCTCTTATGCCCAGGACCAGAAGCGCTTCTCCGTCCTCATTATACCCACGGGTCAGAATGCAGTCGTTCCTTTCCAGACAGTCTAACGCCTTACCTGTATTGGCAACCCGAATCTTATCCCCGTAAATATTTTCAATCTCGCCATCATCAGCCAAAAAAGCCAGAGATGAAAATTCCCTGACTTCCGCACTGATCTGCAGTTGTTCCAGAATCTCTTCCCTGTCGCTCGCAGCATCCGGCGGCGTGCGCTTATAGACGCCCTCAATCTGAAGCATACGGATACTTATGATCGAACTGAACTTCTGCTGAATCTGTTTGTTGATCTCAGACATATAAAGATTGCTCACTTCTACCACAGATTCCTCTGTTTTCGAAGACATAAATGCAGCCAGAGCCACAAAAACAAGTATACATACAATAATGATGCTGATAAAGCTGCATTGCAAACGCTTCATTGTCTCTTTACTCATTGGTTCTCACGCCTTTGCTTTGTATTTCAAACATAGTTTATATTATAATATTTCATAATTTCGGACTTACTGTCCACCAGCAGCGAAAACACCTCGTCGCTGACAAAACCGCTGTCTCTTCTGATCTGATCGATCACATAATCAAACTGCAGCTCGTTGCGCCTGCTGGATTTAAAAAACTGATCATCGAACCGCTCCAACAGTCCGCATATCTGCGTGTAAGTCTGATAATCCTTGCCGCTGATTCCTTCCGGGAAACCCTTGCCGTCATATCTCTCATGATGATGGAGACACATGTCGGAGCATATCTGTACAAACCGCCTGCAATGCTTCGAATAGTTCAGCCGGATCAGTTCCGCCCCCAGTACCGTATGCTGCTGGTGTATGTCGCCTCCGGCATTCCCCGCCTGCGATGCCGTATCCGCCTGCGCGTTAAAGAGCAGCATATCCCCGATATTGCAGAAATAGGCTGCTTTCCCAATCATCCATAACTGAAAATTATCATACTCCGTACCTTTTTCAATCGTCGGGCACTTTGCAAGCAATATCTTCATAAAATACGCCCTGCGCTCATCACGCCCCTTATCCTTGCTTGTACAGTCAAGATAATGTCCGTAAATATGCTCCAGATCCGCTATATATTTTCTTGTTTCGTCGATATCCGCCTTTGTAAAAGCAGCCTTCTCCTCAACCCCCAGCTTCGCCCTTACTCTTTTTAGGATTTCCTCTCTGTTGAAAGGCTTTCTTATAAATTCTGTAATGTTATACTGGGACGCTCTCTCAATGTTTTCCTTGGTCGCCTCCGCAGTAATCATGAAAACCGGAATATCCTCCAGATTATTCTCTCTCAATATCTGCAGAACGTTAAGTCCATCCAGAAACGGCATCGAGATATCCAGCATAATCGCATCCAACTGTACTTTCTTTTTCAGCATGAGCTCAAGCGCGGAATATCCGTTATCCGCTTCTATCACCTGAAATTCTTCGTCCATGATGCTCTTAAGTATCGTTCTGTCTATCTCAGAATCATCAACAATCAATATTCTCTTTCCTTCGTCCATAATCCCCCATTTTCTGCTCCCGCAGAAACTCCTTTCATTTTATGAATGTCTCTCGATGCAGTTCACGATCTCTGTCTGAACCGGTATGACTTTCTTTAAAATCTCTCTTGCCTGCTCCGGCGATCCTCGCGCAGCAGTCTCACAATTTCTGAATATGCCTCATAAATGGGCGTTACCGACAGATTGCTCGAGGTACCTTTAATCGCATGCGCCGCTTCTATTACGTCAGCATAATTACTGCCGTCAAAATCCGGTCGAACAGGCATATCCTTAATCATATCCTTAAACTTTACAAGCATTCTTTCATAAAGGGAAGCGTTTCCGTTCATCCGCTCAACCGCTTCATCCGTATTCACTCCCAAAGCCTCTAATTCCTGTAGCAAACTCATGCTATACCTCCCAATTACCAGTACGAAAGTACCTATTTATTGATATATTATCATAAAAGTATGCCTGCGTCAATCAGACCCGGCGTGCTACAAACGGGAAGTAGCCCGAGCAAAAAGGGGCATCATCACCTATATTTCTATAAGTAATGATGCCCCCGCAAATTTGCCTCTGCCAAACTTCCATGACTCTGTCCGGACGATTTCATCCGTACAGCAGCCTAAGCGTTCATCTGTGCAGCAACTTCTGCGGCAAAGTCTTCCTGCTTCTTCTCAAGACCTTCACCTGTCTCAAAACGAACGAAACGCTTAACATTAACGGTCGCGCCGACTTCCTTAGATACCTGCTCTAAGTACTTGCCAACCGTCTGCTTGCCGTCCTCAGCCTTAACATATACCTGATCTACAAGGCAGATTTCCTTTAACTCCTTGCTGACACGTCCCTCGATCATGCCGTTGATTACCTTCTCCGGCTTCTGGGATTCCTTCGGATCGTTCATGATCTGTGCTAAGAGAATCTCCTTCTCATGTGCGATATAGTCAGCGCTTACTTCCTCTCTGGAAACATACTTCGGGTTCAATGCTGCGATCTGCATTGCAATGTTGTGCATTGCTTCCTTCACTGTATCGTTTACCACGTCGCTCTGGGCTTCAACGATAACGCCGATTCTTCCGCCGCCGTGTACATAAGGAACTACACAGCCGTGCTCTGCAACAACCTTCTCAAATCTGCGGATCTTTAAGTTCTCGCCGATAACTGCAACCTTCTCTACCAGTGCATCGTTTACAGACTTGCTGGAATCCTCATTCCACTGCTCTGCCATGAATGCGTCCATATCCGCTGCATCGGAGTTCACTGCCTGTGTAGCCACAGCCTTAACGAACTCCTGGAATGTCTCATTCTTTGCAACGAAGTCAGTCTCAGAGTTTACCTCAACGACCGCTGCGGTTGTATCATCCTTGGTAACGACCATGCAAAGACCCTCGGCTGCAATTCTGCTTGCCTTCTTCTCTGCTTTCGCCTGTCCGTTCTTTCTTAAGAACTCAACAGCCTCGTCCATATTGCCGTTTGTCTCGCTCAATGCCTTCTTGCAATCCATCATTCCTGCGCCGGTCATCTCACGCAGTTCTTTTACCATAGCTGCTGTAATAGCCATTTCTTTGTCCTCCATCAATCACTTATGATTATAAAAGGGACGTATCTATGCGTCCCTCTCATTTAAGATTCTAAAACCTTTATGCCTCTACTGCTTCTTCCGCATCAGCCTCTGCGGACTCTGCTTCCTCAGCAGTCATCTCAGCGCCCTGATTTGCCTCGATCACAGCGTCAGCCATCTTGGATACGATCAGCTTAACGGCTCTGATAGCATCGTCGTTGCCCGGAATGACATAGTCAAGCTCTTCCGGATCACAGTTGGTATCAGCGATACCGATCAGGGTAATTCCTAATGTATGAGCCTCCTGAATACAGATTCTCTCCTTCTTCGGGTCAACTACAAAGATTGCATCCGGGAGCTTCTTCATCTCCTTGATACCGCCAAGGTTCTTCTCTAACTTCTCCCACTCCTTCTTAAGAGCGATAACTTCCTTCTTCGGAAGTACTTCGAAGGTACCGTCGGTAGCCATGGTCTCAATCTCTTTTAATCTTGCGATACGGCTCTGGATGGTCTTGAAGTTGGTAAGCATACCGCCTAACCATCTCTCGTTTACATAGAACATTCCGCAGCGCTCTGCCTCGGTCTTGATTGCATCCTGCGCCTGCTTCTTGGTTCCGACAAAAAGAATCGTGCCGCCCTCAGCAGCGATATCAGATACTGCCTTGTAAGCCTCGTCTACCTTGCCTACAGACTTCTGCAGATCGATGATATAGATACCATTTCTCTCTGTGTAGATGTATGGAGCCATTTTAGGATTCCATCTTCTGGTCTGATGTCCGAAGTGAACACCTGCTTCAAGTAACTGTTTCATTGAAATAACACTCATTTTCTTACCTCCATGGTTGATTCTTCCATATGCTTCATCCCGCAAGGCGACCGTAGCGGCACCAGCCCGGTGGTCAGCATATGTGTATTTTAGCGGAAAACAGAATGGTCCTGTTTCTCCGCATGAGCCTTAGGCATTATATCACAACAATGCGCGAAGTGCAAGCATTTATGCGATTTTTTCCTGTTTATTCCTGTTTTTTTCAGGAGAAGTCCTCCCACGGGAAAATTTCCCGTTTACAGCCCATATCACGACGGCTGCAAGCGTGGCAAGCGATATCAGCTCCGCGATCCGCCAGTAAACCGGCTCTTCAAAAGATACGCGCACGGTTCCCTCATAGCCTGCGGGCAGGATCACCTGCAAAATACGGTTCTCGTTATAAGTTACCTCAAAGTGCTCTCCTGTCGCATCATCGACCGCCACATAACCTTTGTATGCAAGGATCGGCACTTTAAGCCTGCGTTCCTCTTCCGAGGTATTGGAACAGCGCACATAATAATACTTCTTATAACGGCTGTATTCTTCTACAAGGACGCCGCTCTCTCCCTCCGCCGCCGTATTGTACAGCAGTTCGAGCTGTGTCTCCATCGGTACATATTCCGCACCGCTTACGGCATATACGCTGTCTGCGAACGCTCCGCTTGTAATCTTCTGCGGCTTCCCCTCCGCCAGATTGCGGTCAATGAGGATCTGCGCGCTCATGATTGTCGTGGCGCACAGCAGAAATACCAGTCCGATTCTGATACTGCGGTCACAGACAACATACAGGTTGCGCACCGCAAAACACCCCAGCGCAGCCGCAAGCGCGACTGCCATTCCAAGGAAACGCCACGCGAACTGATACGGCGTAAGGAACACGCCTACGACCGGAATGTTTCGAATCGCAATCCACGGGAAGAAATCACAGGACATAAGAATGGCAAGCACCATCACGCCGAAAATCCTGCATTGTCCCCTAAAGCACTCTGCGCCCAGCTTCTCCTTGATTTCCTCGCGGTAGAGGACAGCCTCCCACACGAACAGACCAATGATAAGCACCAGAAACCAGCCTGCGCCAAACGGCATATCTCCCCGGATTCCCTCACAGCTCATGCCGGAGCTTTCCCCGCCGAACGCAAAGGTCTGGAAAAGCTGCGGGAAAAAGATGCTGTGCGACTGCATAAAGCATGTATCATACATCACGTGCATATCCACGCTCATCATGTAGTCGATCATCGGCACCAGAAACGCCAGATTGAGCGCAATCGTCGCGAGCGCCGTCACAGCGAGGAATTTCAGGTTCTTCCAGAATTTTCTCGCATTCAGCAGGCAGAAAATAAGCACATAGAGAACCGTCATCTCCGCACTGAGCGTATGTGTCTGCAGCACGCCCGTAAATCCCACGATCATAAGCAGTGCGATCTTCCGGTCGTCCCTTTTCTCATCGTGGAACAATTTCCAGAACGCCAGAAAGATAAGCGGCAGAAATATCATTGCCGAAAATTCTCCCACTGCACATCGATAGAAGAGATTCACAATCCGGTAGCCCGCCAGCGTGTAGAGAAGTGAGCCGAGCAGTCCGAATTTTTCGTTCTGGAACACTTCCTTTGCGCAATAATACGATACAAGCACCGTAATCACGTTGACAGCAAAAACATAGATTTTGTATACCATCTGAAGCGGGAAACCTATGATGCGCAAAAATGCCGGAATGTAAAGCAGCAGGTCCCCATACATAACGGAGACCGGATAACCGTAATCCTTCATCCATACCGGCTGTATGCGCACCGGAAGCTGTCCGTCCAAAATGCCCTGCGCCAGTCCCTCGATACGCATCATATGAAACGTGAGGTCGTGACCGAGAATAATATAATCCGTAAACAGCGGCAATGACGTCAGAATACAGATACCTGCCAGCGTCATTCCTACCATCTTCTGCCCCTTCGTGTACGGATGAAGCCATTTCCTGCGGAATAAAAAGAGAAGGTCGATCACAACGAACAGGAAGAACAGCAAAAACAGCTCCATCTTCTCCATCTGCCTTGTTCCGCGAATTACAACCGAATTGATTGTAAGCTCACCGCTTCCCGCATCTGCGACAAGCCATACGCGTTCCGCATCCTCATACAGAATATATTCAAAGGTCTTTTGCGTCTCCTGTCTCGGCAGCGCGACTGCATCGCCCACCTCTTCATTTCGTGAAGAGGTCATGTGAAACTGTACCTTTGCCTCCGGCGCAGTCGTCTCGTAAGTGACATCGATCATGTAGACACCGCGTTTTAAGGCGATTGTCCGCTCAATACTCGGCACATCCTCACCGTTTAAGCCGCGATACTCCTTCTCGCTGTGCATTCCCCTATAAGCAAGAAATGCCAGAATCAGCACTTCCGCAAACAATAATATAAGGAAGCAAATTCGTCTCCGATTTGCCTCCCTGGTAAACAACTTTCCCGTCTTCATTCAATCGGTCCCTCCTGCAGAATACTGGCAATCTCCTCGTTGGTCGCCCCGTATGGAATGTCATACTCTCCAATACTCATATTCGAAGCATAGCCGATTTCAAACAGATACTTTCTAAGTGCTTCGGCGTCTGTGATAACACCGCCTTCCGCCAGCTTCTCACAGACCACTCTGCACACATCGCCCTTCTGTATCGTCAGGCGGAAGCTTCCCTCTGCATTCCTGACCGGCGCTTCATATGCCGCATCCGGCTCTGTTGTATTATCCGCTGCCGCCTCATCCTGCCCCGCTCCGTCCGTATTCTGTGTCTGTGCGAGCAGATCCTCCGCGGAAAGCTCGCCCTCTCCGTCCGGCTGTCCGTTTGCCGTTGCCTGTCCGTCCTGCGCATCCGCCGCCTGCGTATCGGCATCCGCCGTACTCTGCGGCGCATCTGTCTGATTATCCGCACCGTCCTTCTGTGCCGCATCATCGTCCGCTGCCTCCGACGGCTCGTCCTCCGGCATCACCATTCCAAGCTGGCTTGCACGCGCAATGACTTCCTCGTCTGACATTTCTTCTGTTCTACCCGAAAAACTAATCATCAGTATGATTGTCGTGACAATAATACCGATTCCAAGTCCCCGCAAATAATATTTCAGCTTCACGAATCTTTTTCTCCTCTATAAAGTCCGTTGACCAGTCTGACCTCGCCGATACCGATTCCAAGCTTCTTGGCAATCTGTACTTCAGTCAGCCCCTGTTTCTTAAGCTTACGGATTTCCGCATGAAGTCCGTCCTTTGTACCTTTCTCCGTCTCATCCGGCTTCTGCGGCGCATCTTCCGGTTTCTCCGTCACAGGCGCTTCTTCTGCCTGTGTGGAAGCCGTCTTTCCCTGCACACTCTGCAGTGCGGCTGCCTGTGTCATCTGCGCCGGCTGTACCGCGGGAGTCTGTGCCGGCTGAACCGCGGGAGCCTGCGGCTGTACCGCAATCTGCATATTCTCTTCAAGGCTTCTCACATCGGCGGCAAGACGCTGCAGATTGGACGTCATTCCCGTGAGTTCTGTGTGCTTGTCATTTAACATACTGTACAGGAACATAATCTCATTATGCGTCTTGTTCATATTCTCAATCACCGTGTCCGAATACTCGCTGATCGCCATAATCTTATCGTTGGTCTCTTTCTCCAACGCCCGGTCCACCTTATCCGAGGACGCATCGATCTGATTGTCGATTGCCTCCTCGATTCTTGTCTCCGCACTGGCAAGCGCCTTTTCGATGATCCGCTTTAATTCGCTCTCACTCAACTCTGCAATCTGATTTAATTCAGACGGCGATAATTTTTCCGTAACAAAAAAACTTCCAATCATAAATACACTTCCGATTAGAAGCAAAATCCATTCCACTCCCGTCATCGCTCTCTCCTCATATTTTGATATCAAAGCTGCTGCCCTGACCTTTTAATATGACTTTTCCGCCGTTCTCCGGCTCTTTGTCCTGTTGCTTCTTTTTTTTCTTCTTCTGTCCGCCCTCATACTGATTGTTGCCTTTTTCCTTGGCGTCGTAGCGGTAGGCGTCATTTTCCTTCTGATCCGGCTCCTGGACCTGATGCGTAAGCTGATCTTCCTGTCTCTCCTGCTGGATTGCAATATTCTGCTGCTGGACGACCGGCTTATTATCCTCCTGCTGTTTGAGATTTCCAATATCCTGTGTACGCTGAATCATGCCGTTTAAAACGACCGGTCTTATTGACATAATCACACACTCCTCCCGGACAACTGTCAGTCAATCAAAATTCCCATATAGCCGCCCATCTTCTTGCGCATCTTAAGCAGCGCCTTTGTGTGAAGCTGCGACACTCTTGATTCTGATACCTCCAGTATATTGCTGATTTCCTTTAAGGTAAGCTCCTCGTAATAATACAGAAGAATCACCTTGCGCTCCTTTTCTGTCAGAAGCTCCATCGTCTCCGCCAGAACCTTCTTTAACTCTTCTTCCTGAACGGATTCCTCCGGCTGGATGAAATGGGAATTGCCCCTGGCGTCCATCACCGGCTCGCCGCCCTGTTCCACAAATTCATTCAGCGAAACAACATTTGTGACCTTAAGCTGTGACTGCCACTCGTTTAATTCTTCTCCCTCGATGCCAAGTTCCTTCGCAATCTCCTCATCCGACGCGTTTCTTCCGGTCCTGCTCTCAATCTTCTTGATTGCTTCGTCAATCTTCTTCTGCTTCTGTCTGACTGTTCTCGGAATCCAGTCCATTTTACGGATCTGATCCAGAATAGAGCCGCGAATGCGAAGACTTGCATAAGTCTCAAACTTTACATCTTTTGTGAGATCGAACTTATCAATGGCATCGATCAGACCAAAAATTCCGTAACTGACCAGATCTTCATACTCCACATTGTACCCCAGATACATGCTGAGTCTCCCGGCAACCACCTTGACGAGCGATGCGTATTCGGTAATCAGCTTCTCTCTCAGCTCGGGCGATGGATTTTTCTGATATTCTTCCCATAGCTTTTCTCTGTCAACCATCTTCATATGAAGCCCCCACGTCTCTGTTTGTTATTCTTCCTCATTGACAGCGTCCGCTGTCTCCTTCTCATCTGCAGCGTCTCCGGCGTCCTCTCCGTCCTGCTGCGCTTCACCATCCGTGGTTTCCTCTTCCTGCATCTCTGCAAAATTGCGGTCAAGGATCACCTTGACCACAGATCCTGCAATGTAAAACAATATCAAAACAACCAAAAGCATCTTCATAAAATCCGACGCTTCCATATGTGCTGCCATGCCTGCTATGCAGGCGACAAATCCTGCCAGCAGCATAATAATTGCGGGTATTGATTTTGTCTTCATATCACAACCATGTCCTTCCCCGTCAAATGATCTTAAGCGGCTTGCCTACGGATTTGATATAAAACTCTCCCGTATCGCAATGTAATTCTACGGTTCTACCGTAATTGAGCCCTGTGTCCTCTGCAACAAGACGGATTCCAAGTTCTTTTAAAATCGTCTTTGCAGCTTCCGCATTCCTCGCTCCAATATTTCCGACATCCGACAGACCGCTCACCTCGAACATTCGCGCTCCGCCGGCAATCTTTGCGACCAATCGTGTTCTGTTGGCGCCGGCCGCAATTACGCGTTTTAGAAGTTCTCTGATTCCTGTATCCCCAAACTTGGCAATATTGCTGTTGTTTCTCACTTTCGTACTGTCCGGAAGCATATAATGAACCATACCGCCCACTTTGGTCACGGGATCATATAAAACCAACCCAATACAGGAACCCAGCCCTAAAGTCGTAATCACATCGGGGGCCTTACATACATTCAGGTCCGCCATGCCTACTTTTATGACTTCGCTCATACACTTCTTCTCCTTACACTGAGATTCCAAGTGACGTTAATATCTTCTCATAAGAATCCTGTTCCGGCATTAAAATAAAATATCCGTTAATCGCCACGTCCGCGCAGATCTCTGTTTGTATCAGCAACGCATTGTCACCGTACTGTCCAAACTCAATCGCCGGGACGCTTAAGATAGAAGCTGCCATATCCACTGCGATATATGGTATCGACGGAACAATTACGAGATTCGTAAGGGAGGAAAGCGCGGAAAGATAAGAACCTGCAATAATATTGCCGATCTCCTTTAATGCAGACAGTTCCATTTCCCCAAAAGGCTCGTCTGCAGAAACATCCGTCATCATCAGCTTATTTACAAGATAACGCGCAGACGGAATATCGAGCAGGAACATCATACTTCCCTCAATATCATTCTCGACCTCGAGGAAAATTCCGACAATTGTCTGATCCTCTGCTCCTACCGCCATGCCGAGCTGCGATACCTCCATCAACCGGATATTCGGCACATTCATATCGATCTTCATGCCAAGCATATTGGCAATTGCAGACGTCGCATTTCCGGCGCCGATATTGCCGATTTCCTTTAACACGTCCAAATACATGTTATTTACATCTTCCAGTGTCATTTTGCCCATGAATCCCTATTACTCTCCTCTCGTAGAAAGTTAGTGAGATCATCCTCTGATCCCACTAACCGTTTTATATATTATCGTCTACAATCGCATTGATCTCAAGCAGGGAAATGAGTTCGTCCCCATGCTTTCCGATTCCGTTGATAAACTTGCCCTTATTCGCAGCGTTCTCAATCTCGTCCTCGCTTAAGTTCACGACCTCTCTGACCTCATCTACGATGACGCCGATCGCGCCCTTCTCCTCAAGCTTTAAAATGATGATACGGCTCGCGTTGGTAAACACATCGTCCTCAAGTCCCATCTTCTTGCGAATGCTCATAACCGATACAATCTCGCCGCGGAGATTGATCACGCCATTGAAATAGGACTGTACCTTCGGAACACGTGTAATCTTCTGCATACGGACAATGTTGTCAATATAGCTGATGTCAATCCCGTACTGCTCGCTCCCCACCATAACGACAATATACTGCTTTGATTCCTTATCAATTACTTCCAGATTCTTCTCTGCCATGTTGTCCGCCCTCCTACTTTACATCAATACATTCACATCGAGAATCAATGCCACTTCACCGTCTCCAAGGATCGTCGCACCGCTGATGATCTTGTTGTTGTTCATATATTTGCCAAGTGATTTGATAACAATCTCCTGCTGTCCCATCAGATTGTCGACAACAAGACCTGCCAGACTCTCACCCTTCTGGACGATAACAACCGTCAGACTCTCCGGTTCTTCCTCTTTCGGCTCAATGTCAAGCACCTGATCCATGCGGATAAGCGGAATGACCTTACCACGCAGATGGATGACCTCTTTTGACTCAACATACTTGATATCCTTGACCGGAATATCCTCGATATTCGAAATCGAATTGAGTGCAATCGCATACTTCTCATTCCGGATCTCAACCATAAGCGCCTGAATAATCGCCAGCGTCAGCGGCAGACGTACCGTAAATGTCGTTCCTGCGCCAAGCTCCGTCTTGACCTCGACGTCTCCGCCAAGCGCCTCGATATTGGATTTTACAACATCAAGACCAACGCCGCGTCCCGAAATATCGGTAATCTTCTTCGCCATGGAAAAGCTCGGTAAAAACAGAAGGTTGATAATCTCCTTCTGCGTCATCGTCTCCGCCTGCTCATCCGTGATAACACCGCGTTCAAGCGCTTTCGTGCGTACTGCATCCACATCGATACCGTTGCCGTCGTCGCCGACCTCAATGATGACGTTGTTGCCTTCCTGGAACGCTTTTAAGAAGATGCTTCCGACTTCCGGCTTGCCCTTTGCAAGACGTGTCGCATTGTCCTCAAGACCGTGATCTGCCGAGTTGCGGAGCAAGTGCTGCAGCGGATCGCCGATCTGATCGACTACCGTACGGTCAAGCTCCGTATCCTCACCCGTCATATACAATTCCATCTTCTTATCCAGCTTTCTGGACAGATCGCGGATCATACGCGGGAACTTTGCGACGACGCTCTCGATCGGCACCATTCGGACTTTCATGACCGATTCATGCAGATTTGTCGTAATACGCTCCAGAGACTCGATCTGTTCGTGGAAGGACTGACTCTGGAAATCGCCGGCTTCAGCGGAGCCGAACATCACAATACTGTTCTTTGCAATGAGCAGCTCAGACACCTGATTCATAAGTGCATCCAGCTTCTCAATATCCACACGCACGGTGCGGTTCGTTACCGGCTTTGCGACCGTCTGCTTCTTATTCTCCGCATTGTTCGCCGCAGGCTTGGCTGCCGCCTGCGCAGGCGCTGCCTTCTCCGCCGCAGGTGCGGCTGCCGCTGCCGCCGCCTCCACTGCCGCCTCCGCCGCTTCCGCTTTCTCCTGCTTCGCGGCAAGTACCTCGTATCTTACTTCCTCACCGATGACCTCCTCGATCTCAGATACCGCCTTTGCAGCATCCCTGATCTTATCGTAGGATTCCTCGGACGCAATGTAAAAGCTGAAATCACTGTCGAACTTCTCATCCTCGATGTCCTGTGAGCTTGGATTATACACAAGAATCTGTCCGAACTCCTCGACTGCCTTAAATACCAGAAAAGCTCTCGCCGCCTTAAGCAGACACTCCTTCTGGATAAAAACGGTCATGCCGTAAACATGCGCGCCGTTCTTCTCAGCATCCTTAATCTTGTCCCGCTCGGAATCGCTGAGTTCGAACTCGAAATATTTCTTCTCAAAGCCCCCATTCCCGGAAGCCGCCGCTTCCTTCTTCGCAGGCGCCGGCTCTGCCGCCTGCGCCGGTGCATTGCCGTTTGCTCCGGCTATAAAATCATTGAGTTCTTTGATAATCAGTTCATTTTCCTCGGTTCCCTCGTCAGAGCTTGCCTTTACATTATCAAGGTAGCCCTCGATTGCATCCAGACATTTGAACAGCAGGTCGATCATCGGGCTCGTCACTTTGAGCTTATCGCTCCGGACTTCCTGAAATACATTCTCCATATCATGCGTCAGGCGCTGCATACGCTTGAATCCCATGGTGCCAGCCATTCCTTTCAAAGAGTGTGCTGCACGGAAAATCTCATTAATGGTATCCATGTTCTCCGGATCTTTCTCCAGTTCCATGATACAGTCGTTCAGATTCTGTAAATGTTCACTCGTTTCATCAATAAAAATCTCAAGGTATTGGCTTACATCCATATTACTTTACCCCCGTGTTCTTTATAATTGATTTTGCAATTTCCGTAAGAGGGACCACTTCATCCACCATCCCGGCTTCTGCGATTGCCTTGGGCATACCGTACACCACGCTCGTTGCAGCGTCCTGGGCAATGACGTATACCGGCTTGCTTCCCGCAAGGGTCCTGATGCCATTGGTACCGTCCGCTCCCATTCCGGTCAGCACGACACAGACGACCTGATCGTAGCCGCAGTCGCGAAGGGAATCATAGGTAATGTTGGCACAGGGCTTTAGTCCGCCGATGGCAGGCATGTCGTTGAGCACGATCCTGTGACTTCCGTTCGGATTCTTCTTTACCTCCATGTGCTTGCCGCCCGGTGCGATATATACCGTTCCCTTCTGGAGGATATCGCCCTCTTCCGCTTCCTTTACCTGAATCGGGCTGATATCATTGAGACGGTCCGCCATAGACTTTGTAAATCCTGCAGGCATATGCTGTACAAGCACCATCGGCGCGTCAAGGTTGGACGGCAGAAACGGTATCACACTCTGCAGTGCTTTCGGACCGCCTGTAGAACATGCCAGTGCAACAATCTTATTGCCGTTTTTCACAGGCTTCTGGTTCCTTCGCACGACAGGCTTGCTTTCTGCCGGGCGTGCCGTAGCTGCGGATGCCAGACGGCGTTCCTTATTGTAGTCCTGCGTCGCCATCGCCGCCGTAAGTACCTTGAGCACTTCTCTCTTAAAGTCCTCGCCCTTGGCTTCGATCACATTCGTCGGCTTGTTGACAAAATCGACTGCGCCAAGCTCCAACGCCCGGATCGTGACTTCCGCATCCTTGGTCGTCGCAGTGCTCACCATAACGACCGTCACCTTGATGCCATCCTTCTGCAGACGCTCCAATAACTGAAGCCCGTCCATCTTCGGCATATTCACATCAAGCGCAACACCGTCATACTTCGTCGTCTTAAGCTTCTCATATGCCTCTAAGCCGTCGCGACAGACATCCGCCACCTGAAATGCTTCCTCTGAATTGATTATATCACAGATGACCCTTCTCATGAGTGCAGAGTCATCGACAACCAAAATCTTTTTCTTCATATCCAATCATCTACCCCTTTGACGTGCCTTGCGTTCCTCTTCAAATATAAAGCGTATGATCTCCTCACGGATATTGCTGTCCTGAATCAAAAACTTTGCCCTCGCCTCATACGGCTTTTCGGATATCCTTCCGACCCTCACGCAGCTTATGATATTCCCCACAATATAATACAGCTTATTCACGCTCTCGTTTTCCAGATATATTTCGAACAATACATACTGGTCCGCCTCGATTTTCTGATCCGCGTAAAACCGGATACCTCCGCCGCTCAGATCGACGATCTGTCCCTTATGCTCCCTGTCCTTATTCTTTTCTCGCTCCTCGCGAAGCTGGATGAACAGCGCCTCTCCGGAACCGATCTGTGTTTCTTCCTTCGTGACCGTATAATATGTCATCTCCAGCACGCACGGATAACGGAAGAACTCCCTTCTCTGATACTTCGCAAGCTGGGATTTCAGCTCAATTTCCAGCATATAGATATTCGCACTCTTGTAGCGCTCCTTGATCTGTCCCACTGCACGGTAAAGTCCTCCCTTGGAAAAGAATACGAACTCCAGCCGGATGCTTAAAGGCAGCAAAACCAGCCTGCCGTTCTCACTGGGCATGGAAATCTCAAGATTGCCGTTCTCTTTCACATCAAGCACCTGGCTTTTGTACACCTTCGGAAGCTCCTGCTCCATATCCATCTTTCTCCGCTCGACCTGCTGGACAAAGCTGATGTCTATCTTATCTCCCGGTTGAATAATCTCCGCTACTGTCATAGCATTCACTCCTTAGTTCTTCTGTTTCCAGAAATCGGAAAACAGCTTTGATATTCCAAATGAACCCGAAACAGGTTTCTGCTCGCCATTCAGCAGATTTGATGCTACCGCTTCAAATGCCCTCGCCGACTTCGACGCCGGTGCGTGAAGCGAAACCGTCTTCTGCAGCCGGACCGCTTTCTCAAGAGAAGCATCCTGCGGTATCATTCCTGCATATCCGATCTCCCCCTGCAGGAACTGTCCGACAACAGAGTTGAGCTTATCGTAGAGCGCCTTTCCCTCCTCCGCGGACGTCGCGCGATTTGCAAGTACGGAAATCTGCGTATTCCCACGGTCAAATCGCGGGTTCATATACAATGCCTTAAGCAGCGAATAGGAATCGGTAAGCGAGCTTGGCTCCGGCGTCGACACGAGAAGTACCTCCGGGCTTGCCATCACGAACTCCATCACATGACTTGAGATTCCCGCTCCCGTATCGATCAGGATCACATCTGCAATGCGATCCAGTTCCCCCAGACACTTAATCATATAGATGACCTGATCCTGCGTCAGATCGTTGAGCGCCGTAATCCCCGTTCCTCCGGAGATAAATCCGATCCCCATGGGACCCTGGGCAATGATATCCGAAATGCTCTTTCCGTGGTAAATCAGATCGCTCAGATTGTATTTGGGAATCGCCCCGAACATGACCTCGACATTTGCCAGCCCGAAATCCGCGTCAAATACAATGACGCGCTTTCCAAGCTTCTGCATCTGCACTGCAAGGTTGACCGCTACATTGGATTTACCGACACCGCCTTTTCCACTGGTGATCGTAATGACCCTGGCATCCGGCTTATGATTCTGGTTTTTCAGCTTTACAACATTTCTAAGCTTTTCTGCCTGATCCATAAATTATCTGCCTCCCAATAGCTGCTTGACAATCTTTTGCGTATTAAAAACCTCGATGTCGTCCGGCACGTTCTGTCCTGTCGCCATGTAGGACAGCTTTGCCCCTGAATAAAGCTTTATATTCAAAATGTTTCCATAGGTAATTGTCTCGTCCAGCTTCGTAAAAATCAATTTGTAATCCGCGATTTCCCGGTAAATATCTGCGATTTCCAGAAGATCCTTATACTTCGTCGTCGCGCTTAAGACCAGATAAACTTCCTTCTCATAACGCTCGTCGAGCCCCTCGATCAGGCGCTTCATATCTGCGCACTGCTCCTCATTGCGATGCGAGAAACCGGCGGTGTCCACAAAAATAAGATCGTACTCCTCCATGCGCTCGATCGCGTCATTCATCTCTTCCGCCGAATAGATGATACTCATCGGCGCGTCCAGAATATTCGCGTATACGCGAAGCTGCTCTGTCGCCGCGATCCGGTAAGTATCCGCCGTCAGAAACGCAACCTTCTTCTCCCGGTCTACCTTATAGCGGGACGCAATCTTGGCAAGCGTCGTCGTCTTTCCCACGCCGGTCGGTCCGATAAAGAAAATAATTCTCGGCTTCTTTCCGGAAAGATTGATCGTATCCGGCTGATCGAACTTTAAGATCAGCTTCTGATATACATTGGAGAGGATCTGATCCACGCTGCTTCCGTTGTGGAGCACCTTCTCCGCCTCATCCATAATCTGATTGACATACTTTTCATTGACATCGTTCTCAAGCAGCGTGCGGTAAAGCATTTTGATGAACGGGAGTCCCTCCTTGCCGCCTGTCTGGGGCTCCTGCTTCTCCTCACTCCTGCTCTCCTCTACAGAGAGCTGCTTTTCAAGGATATTCGAAAGATTCTCCAGACGCTTTTCCAACCCCATGCTTGCAGACTCTTTTCTCGTCTCTCTCATCGGACCAACCTCCTGTCCCGCAGCTTTCCTTTCCGGCAGTACCTCCCTTTTCGGACCCGGAATAGGAATCTCTTCATCCGCAGCCAGACTGATGGTATCATGCACGGACTTCAGCTTCTCCATCTGCGGCACCGGATTTACGAACCGCTCCTTCTCCTCCATCGCCGCCGTCACTTCATAAACGGTATTCTTGAACACCTTGAACATGCCCTTCGGCTTGATTTCCTTGACATTTAAGACAACCGCTCCCGCTCCAAGCTCCTGCTTCGCCTTCTCTATCGCTTCTTCTTTCGTCTTTCCCTGATACTTATTAATGGTCATTTATGCTGTCACCATCCCTACTGATTGTAATTCTACGTTGGACTCCACCTCGTTATAGGATACAACGATCAGATCCTTAAAATATTCTTCCGTCAGCTTCTTAAAGTACATTCGTACAATCGGTGAGGTTATAACGATTGCTGATTTACCCATGTTCTCAAGCTTTGACACTTCTTCTTCCACAGAGCCGATGATTGCCTTCGTCTTATCCGGATCAAGCGTCAGATAAGCCCCCTGCTCCGTCTGCTTCACGGAAGACATAATCTCCTGCTCCACCTTGGGATCAAGCGTGATGACGCTGGTGGTCTCATTCGCCGGAAAATACTTACTGGAAATCGCACGCTTTAAGCTCTGTCTTACATATTCGGTGAGTACATCCGTATCTCTTGTCGCCTGTGCATGATCTGCAAGCGTCTCAAAAATCGTAAGCAGATCGCGGATGGAAATTCCCTCCGCCAGAAGATTCTGCAATACCTTCTGTATCTCGCCCAGTCCGAGCAGCTTTGGAACAAGCTCGTCCACAAGCACGGGATTGCTCTCTTTTAAGTTGTTGACAAGATTCTGTACGTCCTGTCTGGTGAGCAGTTCTGCAATATGGGAACGGATCACTTCCGTCAGATGCGTCGCTATGATGGACGGCGGGTCAACAACGGTATAACCAAGGCTCTCCGCCCGCTCTCTCTGGCTCTCTGTAATCCAGATCGCAGGCAGATGGAAGGACGGTTCAAACGTCGGAATACCTGTAATCTCCTCCTCCACGTACCCCGGATTCATCGCCATATAATGATCAAAAAGTATCTCGCCCTCTGTGACCTGGATGCCCTTAATCTTAATAATATACTGATTCGGATTCAACTGAATATTATCGCGCAGGCGGATAATCGGAACGACCGTACCCAGTTCAAGCGCAATCTGCCTTCGGATCATGACAACACGGTCCAGAAGATCGCCGCCCTGATTCACATCCGCAAGCGGAATAATACCATAACCGAACTCCAGCTCGATTGGATCGACCTGAAGCAGGGATACCACATTCTCCGGCTTCCGGATTTCCTCCGCCTCGGTCTCCGCCTGGGAAACCTCCTCTTCAATGCTCTCGATACCGATATTCTTATCCACCATTCTTCCTGCAACGATAAAGGCAATTCCAAGCGCCCCAAAGAGCACGACATTTAACGGCGTCGCGACACCGAGGAAAATCAGGGTCACACCCACAAGGTAAAGCACCTTGGGAATCCCAAAGAGCTGTCCCACAAGGACATTGGAAAAATCCGCCTCCTTGGACGCCTTCGTCACAAGAATACCCGTTGCAAGAGATATCAGAAGGGACGGGATCTGTGAACATAAGCCATCACCCATCGTAAGCAGTCCATAACGCTGAATCGCCTCCGAAAACCCAAGCCCTCCGCGCATCATTCCCATCGCCGTACCGCCGATGAGATTGACGAACGTGATGATAAGACCCGCAGCGGCATCTCCCTTTACGTACTTCGTAGCACCGTCCATGGAACCGAAGAAGCTCGCTTCCTCCTGAATCTTATTTCTGCGATCCCTCGCCTGCGCCTCCGTGATGGCGCCTGTGTTCAGATCCGCATCGATTGCCATCTGCTTACCAGGCATCGCGTCGAGTGTGAATCGTGCAGATACCTCTGCCACACGCTCGGAACCTTTGTTGATGACAACGAACTGGATAATGATAAGGATAATAAATACGACCGCCCCGACGATCATATCGCCGCCGCCCACGAAATTACCGAATGTCTCAACGACATTACCGGGCGATCCGGTCGTTAAGATCAGACGTGTGGAAGACACGTTCAAGGATATTCGAAAAATCGTTGTGAACAAAAGCAGGGTCGGGAAAAACGACATGTCCAGAACTTCCTTCACGAACAATGTATTAAACAGCACGATCAGTGCAATCGAAATATTCAGTGCCAGCATTACATCAAGTAACGTGGAGTTGATCGGCACAATAAAAAAGATGACCGCAGCAAGCAGATACAGTGCAACACCTATGTCAGCCTTCTTCATATCCCTTCCTCCTTCGTTTTCTACTGTCTAGTATTATATACCATTGCAAGAATCTCCGCTACTGCCTGATACAATTCCGGCGGTATTTCGCTGCCAATATCGACATTGGCATAGAGCATTCTGGCTAATGGCTTATTTTCCACAATCTCAATATTGTTCTCTTTGGCAGCTTCACGAATCTTCTGCGCCAGATAATCCTCACCCTTTGCCAGCACGACCGGCGCCTTGTGGACCTCAGGTTCATACTTGATCGCCACTGCCAGATGCGTCGGGTTCGTGATAACTACATCTGCCTTTGGTACATCCTGCATCATGCGTCGCCTTGACGCTTCACGCATCCTCTGCCGCTGTCTGCCCTTGATCTCAGGATTTCCCTCTGTGTTTTTATATTCATCCTTGACCTCCTGCTTGGTCATCTTCATCTCTTCGTTAAAACGAAACTTCTGATAGATGAAATCGGCAATTCCGATTACAAGATAGACAAGGCTGATTTTCAGTCCCGTATTGATAATGACATCCCCGCACAGTGCAATCGCCTGATCGAGCGGAATATCATACAAAAGAAATATGTCATTCGCTTCATCCTTGATCGATGTGTAAGCAACATATATAATCAACGCTATCTTAAGGATGGATTTGAATAATTCAAATACCGAATCCTTGGAAATAATCCGCTTAAATCCATTGATCGGATTAAAACGGTCCAGCTTGGGCTGCATCGGCTTTGTGCTGACCTTCCATCCTACCTGCAGGATATTGACCAACAGCGTCACCGCAAATCCAAACAGGAAAAACGGTCCGGCAATCTTTAGAATCTCAACATTGATCGGAGTGAAGAAAGACATGACCGCCTGCGAAGACACATCCTTCGCATTGATGTCAACAAAATCCGGAATCAGACTGTACACATAGTAGAATACTTCAAGAAATCCGGTTCCGACGGTGGATATGAAAACTTTTAACACAAGGAACAGGACAATCAGGTCAAACGCTGCCGTAAGTTCCTTGCTCTTTGCGACCTTACCGTCTTCTCTTGCCTCTCTTAACTTCTTGGCGGTCGCCGGCTCTGTCTTCTCACCGCCCGGTCCGTCCTTCGCAAACCATTGGAGGTCATACGAAAGAATTACTCTTCTCTCCTCTTCCAAGCTAATACATTCCTTCTATCATTGATACAATCATTCGTTTCATTTCTGTAAAAATAAAATCAGCGATTCCCGGCAGCAGCGTCACGGTGAGGAACAGCACGCCAAGTCCGACCAGAACCTTCATCTGCATACCGACCGCAAACATATTCATCTGCGGCGCCACCTTCGCCATGATACCAAGAATACAGTTTAAAATCATGATACAGGCAAAAACCGGAAGCACGATACGAAATGCGATTACAAACATATCCGTCATGTACTGCGCCATAGAGCCTGCAAGATTGTCCCAGTCGAACACCTGCGCATTTACAGGAATTACCTCGTAAGAATCCACCAGCGCACGCAGCAGATAATGATGCATATCTGTGGCTACCAGCAGCAAAAGGATAAAATACTGATACAGATTACCGGTAATCGTCACCTGGGAATTTGTCATCGGATCAAACTCCTGCGCCATGGAAAGTCCGATATCCATATCAATAATGTTGCCTGCAAACAAAATAATGGAATTACAAATGTTTGCAGCAAATCCCATGAGCAACCCTGTAATTCCTTCTCTTAAAACAATCACTGCATATCCGAATACGCCTGTGTAAGTAACCGCCGACTGATCGACAGACCCGAAGATTAAAATAGAAACCACAAGCGACAAGCCAATCTTCGCCTGCGCCGGAACATTATTCATTCCGTAAAACGGCGCAACAAACACAAAGCAGGATATGCGAACCAGTATTAATATGAGTATTTCAAAATCTACAAGTGAAAAAGTATAGTTTATCATTCCTCATCCTAACCCAGATATATAGAGAAATCCGACCAGAGCCTGTCAATAAATTCGGTCAGATTCGTCAGTATCCAGGAACCAAATATCATCATTCCGACAAACACCGCGATAATCTTTGGCACAAAAGTAAGCGTCTGCTCCTGAATTGACGTCACCGTCTGAAAAATACTGATGATGAGTCCTACCACCAACGATATAATCAGCAGCGGCGCCGCACACATGATAATCGTATAGAGCGCATCTCTTGCAACATCCAAAACCTGTCCTTCTGTCATTTCTCCTCACCCCTGTTTCTCTTTGGCGCCGTCAATAAAACGTCCTCACAACACTTCCGATCACAAGATTCCATCCATCCGCCAGAATGAACAGCAAAATCTTAAACGGAAGCGAAATCGTCGTAGGCGGCAGCATCATCATACCCATCGACATCAGCACGGACGCCACAACCATATCAATTACAATAAACGGAATATAAATCAAAAAGCCCATAATAAACGCATAGCGCAGCTCAGTGATGATAAACGCCGGAATGATCGTTGTCATCGGAGCCGCATCAAACGCTTCCTCAGCCGTCAGGTTGTCCTCATATTCCTGCTGATCCAGATCCATAAACAGCCTAAGATCCTTCTCTAAGGTCTGTCCCTTCATGAACTCACGAATCGGGACCTCCGCCGCTTCAAATGCTTCCTCAATGGTAATATCGCCATTGTCGAGCGGCTGGATCGCATCCTCATTGATCTGCTGAAAGGTCGGCCACATGATAAAGAATGTGAGAAATAATGCCAGCCCTATCAACACCTGATTCGGCGGCGCCGTCTGTGTTCCGATTGCAGTACGCAGAAAATGCAGTACAATGATGATTCTTGTATAGGAAGTCATCATAATCAGAATCGACGGTGCCAGTGAAAGGATTGTAAGCACCAGAAGGGCTTTCACCGGCGTAGACACGGAACCCGTATCATTATTGTATGTAATTGATAAACCGTTTGTGTTGTCACTGGTCGCATCGAGCATCTCGCCGTCCCCTGCGCCTGAATCACTCAGACCCGTAATCGCCTCGGAGCCTGCCGACGCCGCATAGACCGTTGTATCTCCCACGGACAAAGCCATAGCGGCAATAAAAACTATTACCGCAAAGATAAGTGATACCACACAATATGATTTCTTAAATTTTGTCATAATCTAATCCTGTTTCCCCGGGAAATGTTCCTTAAGCTTCTCCAGCGTCTCCTGAAAAGACATCTGTGTTTTCCCGCCATCTGCGTTCGTCTTTGTCTGACTCCGAATCTCTTCCTCCGTCAGACCGATTTCCTCTTCCGTCAGCTTTGCGAGCATCGTAACCGTATCCTTGCCGACTGCAATCACAAGATAGACATCTCCCATTTTCAGAACCTGGACATACTTATTTCCGGCAATACGAATCGTATCGACTACCTGAAAGCTGCGTCCTGTCATCTGTGCCTTCTGGAATCCGCCGATCCATTTTGTGACAAAATAGGTGATCACCAGAACGAAGACAAATATGACAAGCACGCCCAGAAGCTGAATAAAGCTGTTCAGGGATGAACTGAGCAAAATCATATTAACCCACTACTTTTTTGACAGCTTCAAGCACGCGCTCCGCCTGGAACGGCTTTACGATAAAGTCCTTTGCTCCGGACTGGATTGCCTCGATAACCATCGCCTGCTGTCCCATTGCAGAACACATGATGACATTCGCGCCTGCATCGATCTCTTTGATCTTCTTTAATGCCTGAATACCATCCATATCCGGCATGGTGATGTCCATCAGTACCAGATCCGGCTTTGCCTCCGGATACTTCTCAACTGCAACCGCGCCGTTCTCAGCTTCCGCGGCAATCTCATAACCGTTCTTGGTTAAGATGTCCTTAATCATCATTCTCATAAAAGCTGCATCATCGCAAATCATAATTTTTGCCATAACATTCTCTCCTGTTCCTAAACATTTTGTTTTGATTTTGTTTCAATAGGTTATTTTATAATTTCTGTAATACGGATGCCATAGCTTTCTTCGATAATAACGACCTCGCCTTTGGCAACGTATTTACCGTTTACCAGAACATCAATCGGTTCTCCGGCAATACGATTTAATTCTATAATAGTTCCGGGGGTAAAATCAAGAATCTCTTTAATAGATTTTGAAGTTCTTCCCAGTTCTACGGTAACCTCAAGCGGCACATCCATGATCAAATCGATATTCTCCGGTCCATAGCCCATCGGTACATTTCCCGTAAATGCCTGAAATTGTGCCGGCTGTACATTTACCGGCTGCTGTGCATACATTTGTGACATATCCTGCGCTCCCATCATTGGCTGACCCATCATTGGCTGACCCATCATCGGCTGACCCATCATCGGTGCTCCCATCATTGGCTGACCCATCTGCTGGGCTGCAGCCTGCTGCGCGGGCTGCGGTGCTGCCTGCGGCTCTGGCTGCGGCGCCGGGGCACTCTCTTTGTTACCTGCAGTTGCGTTTGTATCTTCCTCCATGTTCTTTGTGACGCTCTCGCACATCTCCTTTGCGAACGGAATCGGATACAACTGCATGATATCACTGTCAATCAAATCGCCGATTTCCAACCGGAAACGAATCTTTACAAATTCACCCGCGAGAAATTCATCAATCACACTCTCGTCAATCGTTTCCTGTAAATCTATCAAATCCGCCTGTGGCGGGCTGATATCAATGACCTTGTTGAGCATGGAAGACATCGACGTTGCTGCCGAACCCATCATCTGGTTCATCGCCTCGCTGATTGCACTTAAGTGCAGTTCTCCAAGCTCTCCATCCGTATTCGTACCGTCGCCGCCCATCATAAGGTCTGTGATGACCTTGACATCGTGCTCCTTTAATACCAGAATGTTACTTCCATCCAGTCCGACGGTATATCCGATCCGGATAAATACACACGGCTTCTCATAAGCCTCACATATATCGCTCCAGTTTGCAAAAGAAACCACCGGAGTAGAAATCTCCACCTTGCGGTTTACCAGTGAAAACAGTGTCGTTGCAGCCGTTCCCATACTGATATTGGCAATCTCTCCGATCGCATCCTTTTCCTTATCGGATAACAGATCTTCGTTCGATACCGCACCGCCTTCTGTGGAACTGTTCAGCAGAGCGCTGATTTCTTCTTGGGACATTACTCCATCCATCCTACTGCTCCTCCCTGACTACTGACGTAATTCTTACTGCATAATTATCACCGGACGCACCCGGCAGAGCAGTAAACTTCTTAATATTTCCAACATACACAGATAACTCTTCATCCACCTTGGTATCCAGCCGTATAATATCGCCTCTCTGAAGTCCGAGGAAATCATTGACCGATATCGTGCTGTTTCCAAGTACCGCCTTAAGCGGCATCGGCGCTCTCGAAATCATCGCCTCAATCGTATCCGCATACTGCTGTTCATCTTTTTCCTGCAGGCTTGAATACCAGTACTTCGTATTCAGCTTGTCCATGACCTTTTCCAGCGTAAGATACGGCAGACAAATGTTAATCAGCCCTTCCACCTCACCGATCTTGATGTTCAGCGTAATCAGCGCAATCATCTCTGTGGGCGATATAATCTGTGCAAACTGTGAGTTTGTCTCGATACGCTCCAGACGCGGCGCCAGTTCGCATACGTTCTCCCACGGCTCCACCAGAAGATTGACGCATACATTGTAAATACGCTCGATCAGCAAAAGCTCAATCTCGGAAAACTCCCTCGTCTTATCCAAAGGCGTTCCCGCGCCGCCGAGCATACGATCCACGATCGTATATCCGACATTCTCCGCAATCTCAATGATAATGTTGCCGTTGAGCGGAGCGAAATTGACAATTCCAAGCAGAACAGGATTCGACAATGCATTGGCGAACTCCGAATACGTCACCGCCTCCGAGCTCATCACCTCTACCTGGACATTCTTTCTTAAGTACACCGGCATATTCGTCGAAAGCAATCTGCCGTAATGTTCAAAAATAATCTCAAGCGTGCGCAAATGCTCTTTGGAAAACTTCGCAGGACGGGCAAAATCATAATTTTTGACCTGCTTTTCATCTTTATCTTTTATTTCATCCGCGTCCAGTTCGCCGCTGCTTAACGCTTTCAGCAAACTGTCTATCTCATTTTGAGATAAGACTTCACCCATTCTCTCTCACCACCTAATCGTTAATCTCCTAGTGTGCCTCTGTACCTACGCTCGAGAAATTGACGCCGATTATGAAGTCTGTTCCTCCAAACATATCCTGCACTGCCTTAAGGATTTCCTCCTTAACTGCCCTCTGTCCGTCTGCGTTGAACTCCTCCTCTGTGTAGGAGCTTACGATTGTGTTGATCTCACTGCGGATAATCGTCTCCTTTGCAGCAAGCTCCGGAAGTCCTTCTCCGCCGCCGTATGTCTTATAGCCTTCACTCTTTGTGTTAATAGAAAGTCCGACAGAGAACTGCGCATAATGTTTCTTTCCGTCACCGCTGTCCGCCAGATTCACAGTAAAGGCGTCCGCGATATTGTATACCTCGACATCCTCAATCGGCACTGCTGAGGAATCCTTGTTCTGTCCGCCCTCCAGTTCAATATTGATTGCCGCACATACCTGGTCAATCAATTCGTTTGATTTCTTGGTCTGCGGAATAATCGTGAACGCCAGTATGGCAGTCAATACGAGATTCGCCAGCACCAATGCCAAAATGATTACGGTTATCAGATTTTTCTTCATATGTCTACCTTCCTACTCAATTCAAGTCTGAGTTATAAGAATTATATATTTTGATCTCGACGCGCCGGTTTCTGGCTCTGCCCTCCGGCGTCGAGTTGTCCGCAATCGGAACATAATCGCCGCGTCCTGACGACTTGACGTATGCCGGATTCACCGTAGTTGTATCGCGGAGATAATCCGCCACGGTAAGCGCACGGTACATCGAAAGCACATTGTTATCCTCATACTTGGAAGAATGGATTGGAACATTGTCCGTATGCCCTTCCACTTCTATGATATTCTGATCGTAAACGGCGATGATCTTGCCCAGCTTATCGATCAGCGGATACGCTTCCTGACGCAGATCCGCCTTTCCTGAATCGAACAGCAGTGCGCCGTTCATATTCAATACGACATACTCCGCGTTAAAGTCGACCTCAACCTGATCCTGTATGCCATACTGTTCTATCGCCTGCTCGATCTGCTCTGCCATCGTCTCCGACTCCGTCAGCGCCTGTTCTTCATACGCCTCCGTGATATCCTTCTCTTCCTCTGTCTGCTCGCTGTTTTCCTCCGACAGTTCCTCCAGCATCTGTTCGTAGTAGATACCGAACATTTCCAACTGGCTGACGCCCGAAGAAATCAGATCACCGTCGCCTATGGAGGCTCCGCCGCTCGGCAGGATGCTGAATGTCCTCTGAAAAGACGCCACGACCTGCTCGAACTTATCTTCATCGACGGACGACATAGCGAAGAGCATAACGAAGAAGCATAACAGAAGGTTCATAAGGTCCGCGAAGGTATTCATCCATGCAGGCGAGCCCTTAGGTGGATCTTCCTTTCTCTTTGCCACTATTCTTCACCTCCGACACGATCCTCCGCAGATTCATTACGAGCAGAAGGAGCCAGGAAGGACTTCAGCTTCTCTTCTATGACACGTGGATTCTCTCCTGCCTGAATCGACAGAATACCTTCCACTGTAATTTCCTTCATCATCATCTCTGTATCATTGTTGACCTTCAGCTTGGACGCCGTCGGATTACACAGCCAGTTCGCAATCAACGAACCGTACAGAGTCGTTACAAGCGCTACCGCCATCTTCGGTCCGATGGAAGAAGCATCCTGCATATCCTGCAGCATCAGGATCAATCCGATCAGGGTACCGATCATACCCCAGGCAGGTCCTAACTCCGCCCATTTCTCCCAGACAGCAATCGTCTTCTTATGACGCTGCTCGATGCAGACCAGATCAGTCTCCATAATACCGCGTACCAGTTCCGGGTCCGTACCGTCTACGACGAGCATGATTCCCTTCTTGAGGAACTCGTCCTCAATTCCATTCGCCGCCTCTTCCAAAGCGAGCAGCCCCTCTTTTCGGGCAGTGTTCGACAAATCAATAATGTTCTTGATCACCGCTGCCGGGTCCTGCACCTCATCCTTGAAGGTCAGCGTGATTCCCTTGATTCCACTGATAAAATCCGGTAATTTGTTTGAAGCAAGCGTACCGGCGATCGATCCGCCGAACGTAATAATCAGGGAAGCAAAATCAAACATGTTTTTCAGACCTGCAACGCCGCCGCTCGAAAATACACCCACCAGAAACATTGCAATGCCAAGCAGCATCCCTGCCAAAGAAGCTATATCCAATTCTTCCACCTACCATCCTTGATATTATAGTATTACTGTCTGTACAAGCCGAAATATGTACAAGCCAAATCCCCCAAGTTGTCATAATATTTCTTGTATAATTTTACTAAACTTTTGACATCTTGTCTACTTATTTTACAAATTCCTGCATTTTACTGCAAAAACCGCGTAACCCGTCCCCTCATCCTAATGAAAGGACCAAGTTACACGGTTGCTGTGCTATGTTTGCCTGTTACTTACGCGCTTAACGCTTCAGATTGACAAGCTCCTCTAAAAGTGTGTCGGATGTTGTGATGACACGGGAGTTTGCCTGGAAACCACGCTGCGTCGTGATCATCTGCGTGAACTCTGTGGAGAGATCGACATTTGACATCTCAAGTTCACCGGACGTCATCTTGCTTCCGTCCGCAGAAATCGCAACGCCGATTCCGTCGAACTCGCCGGAGTTCAAGGTCGTATCGTAGCAGTTCTCTCCGACCTTCTCAAGACCGGCTGCATTTGCGAACTGTGCGACTGCAATCTGTCCTAACAGGGTACGGTTGCCATTGTCATAGGTACCGTAAATCTCGCCGTCCGTGTTGACGGAAAGTCCGATCATATTACCAAGCTTCTTTCCTTTTCCGGTCGTGCCGTCGAGTGCACCGGAATCAATACCTACAGTGGACTTACCGCCGTTGTTGGAATTTTTAGTCGTCGTAAAGTCAATGCTGATATTTGAGAAGTTGACGCCGTTGTTTGCAAAATTTGCATTCTGCAGATTTAAGGAAACGCTTCCCTGTCCATTGATATTGTCGAATGTGCCGTCCGCCGTGGAGAAGCTTAAGTCATAGCCGACAAAGCTTCCGGTCACTGTGAGAACACCGTTCGTCACCGTCGGCGTCGCTCCTGCCGTAATCTTCTCTACCATGCCGTCCGAGATACCATAGACCTGCTTTAAGCTGTAGTTCGTGCCGTTACCGTCGTCAAAATCTGTTCCGTTGAAGGTGATCTCTGTTCCGGTGTTATCTGATCCGACATAGATTCTGCCGTCCGCAGGATCTTTGTAGAAGCCCTTCTTCACCTCATCATAGGTTCCCAGCGTCGCCGCCGTATTCAGATTACCGAATACCTGCGCTCTCTGGGCATCGGTCGTAGCGTCTGTCGGGAAGATCGTCTCACCGTCGCTGTTTAAGATACTCTCAAGTTCAATGGAGAACCTTCCGCTGTTCTCTCCGCCCGTCTGACGGATTGCGAAACGCGCGGTATAAGAATAACCAAGGCTGTCATAGAAGTTCAGATTCTTAATGAGTCCGTCGTCGCTTAATACATCCGGATCATTCTTATCGATGATACCGCCGCAGGTCGCGTTCGTCGTTGCCTCCGCGTTGCTCGTTAAGTTCTCCGTCTTCATGATCTGCAGTGCAGATACGGTATCCTTTCTGATATTGCCCGTCGTCGGGTCAACCTGCCATCCCATGACCGTGTAGCCTGTGGATGTCATACATAAGTTGCCGGAACCGTCTACATAGAAGGAACCGGATCTTGTGAACAGATTCTTGGAACCGTTGTTCACAACAAAGAAATTCGTAGTAGAACTGTCGGTGATACGCAGATCGAACGCACGTCCCGTCGTCTCTGCCGCTCCTGCGCTCTCGATACTGATATTCGTCGCCCCGGTGGTAACGCCCAGACCAATCTGCTTTGCGTTGATACCGCCTGTTCCGGTCGTTGCGTTCGCTCCGGATGCTCCGGAAATATTCTGATAAAGCATATCCTGGAAGGTAACCGAGGATGATTTAAATGCTACGGTATTTACGTTGGCGATATTGTTACCAATAACGTCCATCTTCGTCTGATGTGTCTTAAGACCTGACACAGCAGAGTACATTGATCTCATCATAATGAAATGACCTCCTAAATCTCTCGTGCCGTTCTCCCTTCTGTCAGTCGGGGAGCTTCGCTTCCTGTAAAGGTCCAGCGATTATACGATTACAGCACCGTCAATATTTGTAAAAATGTTGTCTTTGGATTCGCTCTGATCCATTGCCGTCACAACCGTCCGGTTCGGAACATTCACAATGAATGCCAGTGAGTCAAGGATGACGAGTGATTCCTGAATTCCTTTTTCGCTTGCTTTCATAACACCGGATTCCAGCCGCTCGCTCTGCTCCTCGGACAGATTGATGTGTCTGTCGTTCAGACGCCCCTGCGCGTGCTTGGAAAACCGAAGTTCTGAGCGCTCAGAAACCTCCTGTCTCTGTTTTAATATCTCCTCGAAGGAAAGACCATTTACGGAATCAGCCGCCTGTGCGCTGTTCCGGCTCAGATACTGGTCAGTTACCTGCTCAATGGAAGCAAACTGGTTACTGATCTTATTCATGACCGTATCTCCTTATCCCAGATTATTCTGTAGCGCCGCTTTCCTTATCAAGCTCTGCGAGCTTACTCTCGAGCGCCACGAGCTTGTTGTAATGATCCTCGCTGATATAGCCCTTCTCGAAGGTCGTCAGCGACTCATAATACTTGCGCAGACTCTCCACTCCTGTCTTATCATTCAGCGTCAATTCATCCACCTCTGGAAGTGAAAGTACCGTGCTGCCGAATACCAGTCCCGCCATCGTTCCGTCAAGCTGCTCGAATTTCGTCATCGTTTCCTCGTCGATGTAGGTCTTTTGATAGGTCGTAAGGCTGTCGTATACCGCATACAGATTCGAGAAATCCTCCTGATAAGCCAATGTAAGCTCATCCGCATCCGGGAATTTCGCAACAGACGCCGCAAATGCCTCTGCAAGGGAAATTGCCTCCATGTACTCCGTATCCGCTACCTGGTATACATCATCCAGCGAATAGCGGGTGCCGTTGATATAGAGATACTTCTGATTGTTCTCATACTCAACATAATCCACAAAGCCTGCCACTGCCTCTGTATCGCCTGTCGTAGGGGACGTCGTCTTAACGATGACATATTTTCCTACAAGGTCATTCGCCTTGCTGCTCTCGATGCTGTTCTGCATGTTCAGCATGGATTCCATCTGCGAGAAGGTCGCAAGCTGTGCAACATACTCTGTGTTGCTCGTCGGCTCAAGCGGGTCCTGATACTGCATCTCTGCACATAACAACTGCAGAAATTCGTCATATCCAAGGTCGTTCCCGGCGGAAGTTGTCTTTTCTTCTTCTTCTGTGGTCGGAATCTTGCCGTTCTCAACCGGTTGTATTAATGCCATAATTCTCTCCTTTCTTAATGCTAAATCTGCTTAAGCTGTAAAATCTACGGAATTGCCCTGATCTGCCATCATCTGCGCCACCAGAGACTCTTCCTCTGTCATCAGACCGGAAAGCTCGTCCAGATCATTCAGGTTAATGCGTCTCGTCTGCTTTGCCGCTTTCTCCTGCTCTTCTCCCTGCTGTTCTTCTCTTCTGGCATTCTGCTCTAAGTTCTTCTCGAACTCATGGCTTCCGACTGTCACCTCGATGGCCTCCACCTTGACGCCAGCCTGATTCAGATTCTGTCTGAGATCCACGATCTGGCTCTCCAACGCCTCCTTGACCGCTTCGTTCTGTGCCGTAATATGTGCGGACACAATGCCGTTCTTTGAGGTAATCTCCATAAAAATCTTTCCAAGGTTCTCAGGATTCAACTGCATTTCCATCGTCGTCGCATTATTGGCAATCGTAACTCTGGAATACTCTGCGATCTGACGTATAATGTTGGACACATCAAGCTGCGTGGCAAATTCAGAGGTACTCTCCATGCCCTGCGCCATCACCATCTCGGTAAGGCTCTGTCCCGTCACGGGATTCGGCTGCGCATTCTGCTGGTTCTGCTGGAAGTGATTCTGTTGTCTGTCGCCGGACGCCGTATGTTCTTCCTTTGCAACGTCAGCATTCTCCGGTATCGCTTCCTGCTGTTCCTCTGTCATAAGAGCATCCGCATCGTCTGTCTTTCCGCCGTCTTCTGCAGCCGTCTGTACTGCCGCCGCTGCCTCTGTCTCATCCGCTTCCCGGGTAACCGCCATATCCGGCGTCTGTTCCGTCATCCCGTCCGCATCCGCTCCGCCGTCAGAAACCGCCTCTTCTTTGGGCTGCCCCTGTCCCTGCGTCATAAGAAGCTGATTCAACTCCTCCGCTGTGATTCCAAGCTCCTGCAAAAGGTTCTCACCAAGTTCCTGTACCGTCTGCATTACCGTCATAAATTCGCTGTTGCACAAAAGCGAACCGACATCCGCTATTCCTGTAAGCTCCGCCACAAGGGATGCAAGCTGATTCGGATTCATCAGATCCACATAGGTAAGCCCCAGTGTCTCCATCGCTTCTGCAAGCTGCTCATCCGTCACGCCGAGTTCTTCTTTCAGAACGTCCTTTACGCCTTCCTCGAACTTTGAAAGTTCTTCCTTTATCTGGTCGTTCCCGCTCCAGTCTCTTCCGGCATCTTCACGGACTTCCATCTCACGGTACTGGTATTTGTCATACCCTGCGCCTGATACGGCTGCTTCCGGAACAGTGATTCCGTTTGCACTGTCAGAAAGCTTCGTACCCGTCCCAAGATGATCTCCCAGGAAATTGGTCATCTGGCTCATAACTTCCTTAAATGCGACCTTTGCGTCCTGATCTGATACGCCAGTGCCTGCTTTTGCCGCCTGACTCTGCACGAATACTTTTCCGATTTCGGAAATATTTGAAGTTCCCATCTCTTCTCCTCCTTTCCTGTAGCTGCATTTACAGCCTATTTGTGAAGGAATCCCACCAGAAGCTTACGCCCCTCGTCTGTCCTTCTCTATTCTACAGGCTCCATGATCGCCGTCACCCTTGCTGCGGTGTCTGCGTTCATCTTACCCAGAATATTCGCTCTGGACTGTGCGTCCATGTTCTCAAGAATCTCTGCCACAAGATCCAGATCATCAGTCATTGTGTCAAAAATTGCCGCTGCCTCCTTCGGCTTCATCGAGGAGTAGGTCGTGACATAATCCTCCATCTTATCATCCACTGCAGTCTGCTCTACGACCTGTCTGTAAATGATCTCTGCATTGGCAGGATCAATACTCTCATAATATTGCTTATATTCTTCTATATCGGGCGCGGAATCCGAAAAAACAACCTCCTGGTAGAACTTTTGCTTCTCCGCCTCGAAGTCTGCCTCCTCCTGCTTATACTGGGCAAGTTCCGCCGCCTGGCTCTCAAGCTGGGCGATGTATTCCGCGTTCGCATTGGTGGTATTCTGCGCCTCCGCAAGCTGCACTTCCAGAGACTTGATCTGATTGATTGCATCCTCCATCGTCGCGTAAGCATACGCTGCGTCCTCTGTGGAAAGCTCCTCCTGCTCACTCTCCGGAAGAATCCTGTTCACATAAGGCACATCCTTAAGCACCGGCGCAAGCACCGTAGAGCCAAAGCCGCCGACATCCCACTTGATCAGCAGCACAACAATGGCAAGCCAGATCAGAATGATAATCAGCGTAACAAAAAAAACTGCGATCTTACCGCCGGTCGTGGTCTCTTCGTCCATGTCCAGCTCTTCCCGCTGCTCCTTCGCCTTTCGCTTCGCTTCTTTCCTGCGCGCTTTTTCCGCCTGCTTCGCAGCCTTTTTATCTATAACCTCGTCCTTTTCTTCTGCCATCTGGAACCTCCATACTTAACTCTCGTGGTAGTTATAACTTACCAGCTCGTCTATCTCCTTGCCTTCCGCCTGTGCAATCTCCTGCTTGAACTCCTCAAATGCCTGTTCGCGCAGCTTCTCATGCGTCTTGCGCTCCACCATGACCTGATTGAGTTCCTTGCGCACCATCTCAAGCGTCTTCTCCGCCGCATGGACATTCATCATCTGCGTTCTCTGCTGGCTCTTCATCACGTCGATTGCATGTCGGCACTCCATAATCTCACGCACATTTAACGTACCGTTCACAAGCTCTCTGGCGCGGCGTTCGTATCCCGCGCGCTTTAACAGGATTGCCTGCAGCTTCTCCTGTTCTTCCGCAAGACGTCTGCTCGCAATTCCGTAAGCGATCTTTGCCTGATTCTCCATCTTTATCTTGATGTCTAAGATATTCTGCATCCGGTAAGTAAACTTTGCCATGCCATCATGCCTTTCCGCGCTGCCGCTTAATTTTCAAACAGTCCTCTAAGCAGCTCTATCTCTTCATCGAACTGAAACTTTTCATCCGTTCTCTGACACAGGAAACGGTTGACCGCCTCAATCTTTTGCACCGCATAATCAATCTCCCGGTTCGAACCGCTCTTATAGGCTCCGATATTGATGAGATCCTCCGCTTCATTATAAGTAGCAAGCACATTCTTGAGCCTGCCCGCAAGCTCCTTGTGCTCGCTTGTCGCAATCGAACTCATAACACGGGAAATACTCTGTAAAATATCTATCGCCGGGTAATGATTCTTATGTCCCAGCTTTCTTGACAGCATAATATGACCGTCCAAAATACTTCGCGCTGTATCGGTAATCGGCTCGTTGAAATCATCGCCGTCTACAAGGACCGTATACAATCCGGTAATCGAGCCTCTGTCAGACGTACCTGCCCGCTCCAAAAGCTTCGGCATCTCTGAATACACGCTCGGCGGATATCCTCTTGTTACCGGAGGCTCCCCGGAAGCAAGCCCGATCTCTCTTTGCGCCATGGAAAAACGGGTCAGGGAATCCATCATCAGAAGGACGTCCTTGCCCTGATCCCTGAAATATTCTGCAATAGCCGTCGCCGTCTTCGCCGCCTTATTACGGATGAGCGCCGGCTTATCCGAGGTGGCTACCACCACGACAGAACGCTTCATGCCCTCCTCGCCGAGATCACGCTCAATAAACTCGCGCACCTCACGTCCACGCTCGCCAATCAATGCAATGACATTGATATCCGCCTTGGTATTTCTTGCAAACATACCAAGCAGCGTACTCTTTCCAACGCCGGAACCCGCAAAGATTCCGATACGCTGTCCCTTTCCGACCGTAATCAGTCCGTCCACCGCCTTAACGCCAAGCGGAAGGACTTCGTCGATAATCTTTCTGCTCATCGGATCGGGCGGCTGCGCCTCCACCGGATATTCTATACCGCCGGTCAGCGTTCCTCCGTCCGTGGGCCTTCCGATGCCGTCCAGCGTATGACCGAGGACGTCGTCCCCGACAAGCACCGAAAGCGGATGCCCGGTGTTCTCTACAATACAGCCGACGCCGATACCCTCCACGTTGTCAAAGGGCATCAAAAGCAGCCGCTTATCCCGGAAACCGACCACCTCCGCCATGACCGACAAATCTTTGTCCCTGTCAATCACAATACGGCACAGATCGTTTAATTTTGCATCCGGTCCGACCGATTCGATCGTAAGTCCGACAATCTTAACGACCTTGCCGAGACGGTTAAAATAGGTCTTCTCCCCAAGTTGTAAATATTTCTCAAATTCGTGTGTCATATATTCTCACCTTATGAACATAACGACCGGATATCCTTAATCAGATTCTCAAGCTGTGCGCCCAGACTGCAGTTGAAAACACCGGAATCTGTCTCTATCACACAGTCATTTCCTTCCATCGTGGAATCCGCCAGAATCTCAAGCTCTATATCATGTCCCACGCGATCAAGGATTTCCTCCTTGTGATGCTCTAAGAACAGAACATTGACCTCTGCCACTTTCACACGAAAACGTTTATCATCCTCAATATTTAAGATTGCATCCTCGATCAGATGCATCAGAATATCTTTCTTGTCATCGAACTGGATATGGAACACTCTCTCAAAAACCGTGGTTATCACGTCTACAAGATCCTTCTCCATATGCTCGCGCCTGTCATTATAATCGTCGTCAAGCTCTTCGCGTTTTCTGCGGTAAGAATCCTCAAGCTGACCGCGCAGCGTATCAAGCTCCTGGTTCAGTTGTTCCCTGCCATCCTGATACCCCTTGTTCTTCGCAGTCTCTTCGATTCCGTCCGCTTCCTCCCTCGCCTGCGCCACAATTCCCTCCGCCCGGCTTTTCGCCTCTGCGAGGATGCGCTCCGCTTCTTCCTTTGCCTGCGCCACATAATCAATCTCCGGCTCCGCCTTAATGACGTTGCCTTCGTTCTCTTTCACAAGTCCCGCTTCAAAGCCCTCATGGCGCTCTGTGCGCTGTTCCTGCATGACGCCGGCAGGCTTCTCCATGCGCTCTGCAAGGATCGCATTGGAGTTGATGACGCGCGCATTTGCGGAATCCGTCTGAACAAACCACTGTTTATAAAGATTAGACAACGATCTCGTCACCTCCGCCTCTGGAGATTACAATCTCACCTGCATCCTCCAACTTACGAATGACACTTACAATCTTCTGCTGTGCTTCCTCGACATCCTTCATTCGTACCGGTCCCATGAACTCCATGTCTTCCTTTATCATCGCCGCAAGACGCTTCGATAAGTTCTTAAAGATGACGTTCTGCACTTCCTCGTTCGCCGCCTTAAGCGCAACGCCGAGATCTGCATTGTCCACGTCACGCAGCACACGCTGGATTGCCCGGTCGTCCAGAAGCAGAATATCCTCGAAGACGAACATCTTCTTGCGGATCTCGTCTGCCAGCTCCGGCTCTTCGATCTCGAGAGACTCCATAATGTGCTTCTCGGTAGAACGGTCTACTGCGTTTAAGATGTTTACGATTGCATCGACACCGCCGACAATCGTGTAATCCTGATTTACAAGGGATGCAAGCTTTCTCTCGAGCACTCTCTCTACCTCTTTGATCACATCCGGCGACGTGCGGTCCATCATAGCGATACGCTTTGCAACGTCCGCCTGCTTCTCCGGCGGCAGTGCTCCGAGTACCATGGATGCCTGCGGTGCCGTCAGATACGATAAGATCATGGCAATCGTCTGCGGATGTTCGTCCTGAATAAAGTTCAGCAACTGGCTCGGATCGGTCTTGCGCACAAATTCGAACGGACGCACCTGCAGGGATGCGGTGAGCTTTGTGATGACCTCCTGTGCCTTCTCCGCTCCGAGAGCCTTGTCGAGAAGCTCCTTCGCGTATCCGATACCACCCTCGGCAATATACTGTTGTGCCAGACAGATCTGGTAAAACTCGTTCAGGACGTCTTCCTTCACCTGCGGCGACACGCTTCTTGTATTTGCAATCTCAAGTGTCAGCTCCTCTATCTCATCCTCTTTCAGATGCTTGAACACATCCGCCGACCGTTCCGGTCCCAAAGTGATTAAAAGGATTGCCGCCTTTTGCAGCCCTGTATACTCCTCATTCTTTGCCATATGCTACTCCCACTCATCATTCAGCCAGTTGCGCAGTAACGACGCAGCGGCCTCTGGATTTTCTTCTACAAACTTTTCAATCAGAATACGGGTCTCGGATTTCTCATTGTAGCCGATATCCTCCAGCGAATCCTGATTCTCTTTTGTGGACTCAAGCAGGCTCTCCACGGAAAGTTCCTCCTCAATGTCAGCGCTCTTCTCCTTTCTGGTGCTGCGGAATACAACATATCCGAGCAGAAGAAGGATCAATACTGCAAGAATGATCTGCAGATAATCGGAAAGCGTTCTCGATCCCGATGAATACTGGAAAATCGGTTCATCATACGCGATGATGCTGATGTTGTCTACCGGAAATCCCGTTGCATTGGCAATCATCGTATAGTTTTCCTGTCCGACAGTCGTTGGGACAGGATCACTGTTCGCCGCAATATATTCCTCGAACGTCATATCGTCAAGCGCTCCGGAAGCCCTGAGCGTATCCTCATCGTAAATCACATAATTCTTTACAACGATTGCAATGGAAGATGTATCGCGGTTGACAGAGCCAAGCGCGGATGTACTTTCCGTGATTCTCTCATTATTCTGATACTGGGTCGTCGTATCGGAAATGGTCGTCTCCGTATATTCATTGTCCTCGATCATATAGGTCGTATCATCGTTGGCATCCGTTCCCGGCGTTGCAGCCGCTCCGCCCACGCTGTTCTGCTCATAGACGCTCTGCTGACCGATCATACCGTTGGTCTGCCCATCCGGCGGATAATACTCACGCGTTGTCTGGCGCTCCGAATTAAAATTCATATCAAGATTCGCCGCGACCTCTGCATGGTCATATAGACCGGAACCGACAAGCACATCCTTGACTTCGCTCTTTAACATATTCTCAGCCTTGGCGCGCAGCGTCAGTTGATCGCTCGCAGCTCCCATCTCCGTATCGGAATCTCCTCCCGAGAAAAGGACATTGGAATTGGAATCGAGAATCAAAACATTGTCCGTCGTGTCATTTCCGACCTGCGTCGCTATGTACTTTGCGATTCCCAGCGCCTGATCGTCGTCCATCTCCGAAGAAAGGGTAAGGATAACCGCCGCGTAAGCGTCCTGTTCCCTCGCAAGAATCGTGCCGTCATCATTCGGTATATCAAGCGTTACAGATGCTTTCTCTACGTTTGAAAGGCTCTCCAACTGATCTGCGAAATACTCTTCCAGATAGAGCTTATAACGCTTTGTCTTATCCGCCTCGGTAGAGCTGAAACCGCCATCAAACACGTTCTCTATGCCAAATCCCTCCGTCGGGATGCCATTCGTGCCGAGCAGGATCGCCGCCGTGGAATTGTCTTTCTCATCGACATAAAACGTCAGTCCATCCTGCGATATCTCGTATTCGATGCTTCCGTCATTGTCTAAAAGCTCCTTTACCTGCCCCGCCTGCGCCGTAGACTCGCACTCTACAAGTGTTACCATCGTAGGGCGGCTTACGACTACGCCGAGTATCACAAGCGCCAGCAATATTGTCGCCGTGATGCTTCCGAGCAAAATCCGCTGTTTCGTGGAAAACTTATTCCACCATTCTGTTATCTGACTCCATATTTTTTGCAACTGTTCTGGCATTTTTCCTGACTCCAATCACTAAATCTGCATATTCATGATCTCTTTGTATGCATCTAACATCTTATCCCTCACTGCCGTCGTATACTGCAGCGCTTCCAATGCCTTTGCTGCCGCAATCTGCATGTCGTGCGGGTTCTCCGCCTCGCCCAGCGCGAACTGAATCTTCGCGGACTGCGCGTCATTCTGCAGTTCATTCGTCTCTGTCAGCATATTCATCGCCGACGCGAGGACCGAATCAAAATCCTCCTGTGTGTCATCTGCCAGTAATGTATTCTGCGCCACTGTCTCCATGTAATCTGTTGAAGTGACACCCGTCAAAGAACTAATATCCATAGCTGTTTTCCCACCTTATCTATCTGTCTCTCAATCCTGACGCTTCTTTGCCTACTGTCCGATCTTAAGCGCCGCCTGCACCATACTCTTGCTCGCATTGAACGCCGTCGTATTCGCCTCGTAAGCTCTCGTCGCGTCGATCAGGTTCGTCATCTCTGTTACCGTGTTGACATTCGGATAGCGCACATAGCCGTTCTCGTCCGCATCCGGGTGCGACGGATCATACTCCATGATAAAATCCGTCTCCGTATCTTCCGTCACCGATACCACCTTCACGCCGTTGCCGACTGCTCTCGCTCTCGAAGACTGATAATACTGGCTGAAAGGCGTCACATCCTTCTCTGCGAACGTAACGATCTTGCGGCGGTACGGCTCTCCGTCCTCCGTGCGGGTCGTATTCACATTCGCGACGTTCTGTGCGATCGTATCAATGCGGAAACGCTCTGCTGTCATACCAGTTGCGCTGATATCAAATGCCTGAAATAATCCCATACGCTACCTCCTAAACTATTTGAGCACGACTTTCATTCGGCTGAATTCTTCGTTGATTGCCGTCGTAAGCAGCTCATATTTCAACTGCTCCGATGCAAGTTCCACCTGCTCCGTGTCCACATCCACATTATTGCGGTCCAGACGATAAGAATAATTGGATGCGTCTGTATAGGAAGAAACGCTAAGTCCGCCAAGATCCTCATTGAGTCCCCGCACCTTCTTGTCCAGCGAAGTGTACTTGGATCTCCCGAGCTCCCTCTTGAGCGCAGATGAAAAGTCCACATCCTGTCTCTTATACCCCGGCGTGTCTACGTTCGCGATGTTATTCGCAATGACATTCTCCCTCAGCCAGCTCGCATCCGCAGCTTTGTCCATAATGTTGATATAATCAAATGCATTTGTAGTAATCATCCTGCGTCTCCTTCCACTAACCCAGTTTCCATAAATACCTTACTTTATTATAAAATATGTCACGAAAAATACAAGTGGTTTTTGGCATTTTTTACACGATATTGTAGATTTTTGTCATGAAAAATACTATATGTTTGTTTTAATCTGTCGAAATTACTAATCGCGGAATAGTACTTTTGGAGCATTTTTCCTGTTACTTTCTTAACAATAAGTACCTAAGTCACAGACAGTGCAAAAGGATTTCCTGCCAGGCAAAAAAACAGATTCAAAAAGGGCTGCCGCTTCACGAATGAAATTCGTAAAGCGGCAGCCCTCCTCTTACACTCAGATTACTTCTTCTGATTCTGCTTTTTCATCTTATCGAGTTCATCGAACACCACGTCGTTCAAGACCTTGATATAAGTGCCCTTCATACCGGAAGAACGGGACTCAATGACGCCCGCGCTCTCGAACTTGCGCAGCGCGTTGACGATCACGGAACGGGTGATTCCCACGCGGTCTGCAATCTTGCTCGCCACGAGGATTCCCTCCTTGCCGTCCATCTCATCAAAGATATGCGTAATCGCCTCAAGCTCGGAAAACGACAATGTGCTGATTGCCGACTTGACAATCTGCACCTTTCTGGTCTCCTCTGCATTCTCTTCATTGACGGAACGCATCATCTCAAGTCCGACAACGGTTGTCCCGTACTCGCTCAGAATGATATCGTCGATATCGTACTGTCTGTCCACTCTGTATACAAAAAGCGTTCCGAGACGCTCTCCCGCAATGTCAATCGGCGTAATAATCGCTGTGTAATCCTTCACATGATCCACAAATCCAAGCGTCTCGAGATTGACGTTCTCCTTTGTGGAGAGGATTCCGAGCAGACGCTCGTTCAACAGCGGATCAATAAATCCTCCGACCTCGTCAACGATCAGTTCCTGAATCTCCTCAACACCTTTTGCGGTGCCTGTTCCAAGTACCTTTCCTTTCTTGCTGATAACAAGAATATTGGAAGAGAGAATTTCTTTTAATACATCACAGATATCATTGAATACAACCTTGGAAGAGCTGTTATTATGAAGTAATTTGTTGATTTTTCTGGTTTTGTCCAATAACTGAACACTCATGCCGACGCTCCCTCCATAATTAAATCAGATTTCACTACGGTTCATATTCTATCATGTTAATTCTGAAAATTCAACATTTCTGTAACATTTCGTATGATTTTTTTCATTATTTTGTATCATTTTCTATGGATTTCCGGTCAACGGTATAGCCGCAGCCGGCATCCGCACAGGCAATCTTGCTGCCCTTCACTACCATATAGCTGCCGCACTTCGGGCACTTCTCTGCGACCGGTCTCGACCAGCTCATGAAATCGCACTCCGGATTATTCTCACATCCATAATACTTTCTGCCCTTTTTCGTCTTGCGCAGCACGACCTCCTTGCCGCATACCGGGCACGCTACGCCGATCTTCTCGAGATACGGCTTGGTATTGCGGCACTCCGGGAATCCCGGACACGCGAGGAACTTTCCGTGCGGCCCGTACTTTACGACCATATTTCTGCCGCAGAGATCGCAGACGACGTCCGTTACCTCATCCTCGATCTTGACCTTCTCAAGCTCCTTCTCCGCGACTTCTACCGCCTCCGCGAGATCCGGATAGAAATTGCGCACGACCGTCTTCCAGTTCACGGTTCCCTCGCCGACGCTGTCAAGCAGGGATTCCATATTCGCGGTAAAGTGCTCGTCCACGATACTCGGGAACGATTCCTTCATGATCTGGTTGACTACCTCGCCAAGCTCCGTCACATAGAGGTTCTTCGCCTCCTTTACGATATAGCGTCTTCCGAGCAGCGTCGTAATCGTCGGAGAATAAGTACTCGGCCGTCCGATGCCAAGCTCCTCAAGCGTCTTGACAAGGGACGCTTCCGTATAGTGCGCCGGCGGCTGCGTGAAATGCTGCTTCTCGTCAAAGTCTGCTAAAGACAGCTTCGTCTGCTCATCAATGCTCTTAAGAAGCACATTATTCTCTTCCTTCTCGTCGTCCGCACTGGTGTAAACGGACAGAAAGCCTTCGAAGGAAATCTTGGACGCAGACACGCCGAAGCGGTATTTTCCGGCTCCGATCTTCACATTTGTGGTCTCATAGACCGCCGGAGCCATACGGCTCGCCGCAAAACGCTTCCAGATGAGCTGGTAGAGACGGAACTGGTCTCTTGACAACGATTCCTTTACCATCACCGGCGTGCGTGTAATGTCGGAGGGGCGGATTGCCTCGTGCGCGTCCTGAATCTTCGCACCGCCTTTCTTCTCCGTCGTCTGCGTCGCGACGAACTGCTCGCCGTACGCCTGTCCGATATATTCTCTCGCCTGTGCATCCGCTTCCTCGGAGATACGCACGGAATCGGTACGCAGATAGGTGATAAGACCGACGGTCCCCTGTCCCTTGATATCCACACCCTCGTAGAGCTGCTGGGCAATACGCATCGTCTTGGAAATTGGGAAATTCAGCGCCTTAGACGCCTCCTGCTGTAACGTACTCGTGGTAAACGGCAGCGGCGCCTTCTTGACGCGCTCCCCCTTCTTGACCTCGAGAACACGGAAGTCCTCCCTGCGGAGTTCATCCATGATGCGGTCCATTTCCTCTCTCGACGAAACGGTCAGCTTGCCGTTCTCATCTCCGTGGAACTTTGCAATGAGCGGCTTCTTCTCTCCCTCGATGGCAAGCGAGGCGTCCAGTGTCCAGTATTCCTCTGGAATAAAGGCATTAATCTCCTCCTCCCTGTCGCAGATGATGCGCAGCGCCACCGACTGCACGCGCCCGGCGCTTAAGCCCCTCTTGACCTTCGCCCAGAGCAGCGGACTGATCTTATAACCCACAATACGGTCTAAGATACGTCTCGTCTGCTGGGCATTGACAAGGTTCATATCGATGTCGCGCGGCTCCTTTAGGGATGCTTTGACCGCGTTCTGCGTGATCTCGTTAAAGCTGATGCGTCTGACATTCTTCCCCTCCAGCTTCAACGCCTGACTTAAGTGCCATGAAATCGCCTCTCCCTCACGGTCGGGGTCGGTCGCGAGATATACCTTGTCTGCTTTTTTGACTTCTTTGCGAAGCTTTGCAAGGATATCCCCCTTTCCGCGGATCGTAATGTATTTCGGTTCGAAGTCGTGTTCAATATCAATGCCCATCTGGCTCTTCGGCAGATCCCTGACATGCCCGTTTGACGCAACTACTTCATAATTCTTTCCGAGAAATTTCTTGATTGTCTTCACCTTCGCAGGCGACTCGACGATTACAAGGTACTTAGCCATTCATCCATCTCCTTCATGCTGTTTTGTTAAATACGTCTGATATAACAGTTCTTAAATATCTCTGTAATAAATCCCTTCTGCGACAGAGCAGCCAGAAGCTGTGCCAGCTCGGGCATGGTAAGTTCTGTCTCCGCGAGAAGTTCTTCGATACTTTTCGGTCGTAAATCTACACAACTATACACCAAGCGTTCCTGTTTTTCAAGTAATAATTTTTCAAAATGTTCCATGGATGTGCCCGGAGCGCCGCATAAATCAAGCTCCCGGATAAATTCCTCTATATTTGAAAGAATCCCCGCGCCCTGTCTGATCAGATTGTTGCAGCCTGCAGAGAGCGGATCGAAGATCCGTCCCGGCACAGCATAGATATCGCGCCCCTGTTCCAGGGCATGGTCCGCTGTAATCAAAGAACCGCTCCGCTCCTTCGCTTCCACCACGACCACCAGATCGCTGATTCCCGATATGATCCGGTTGCGCTGCGGAAAATAGGCGGCGAGCGGCGGCGTCTTCGGCGGGTGCTCCGAAAGAATGCAGCCCCGGTCTAAAATTTCCCCGTAAATCCGTTCTGCGCTTCTGGGATAGCAGACGTCCACACCGCAGCCTAAGACCGCGCAGGTTGCGCCGCCTGCAAGAAGCGCGCCCTCATGCGCCGCCGAGTCGATCCCGCGCGCCATTCCGCTCACTACACACACACCGCGCGCCGCAAGCTGCTTTCCAAGCTCCGTCGCGACCGCCCTTCCGTATTCGGAACACATCCTTGCCCCGACAATCGCCACGTTTTTCTTCTGTTCCCCGGGCAGCGGCCCTTTGGCATAAATGCCGTAAGGCGCATCTGAAATCGACTTTAATCTTTCCGGATAGGCGGAATCCTCCAGCGAGATAAATGAGACGCCTCTGCCGCACAGTTCCATGTAAGTCCGCTCCGTATCCAGCTTTTTCCCAGCCAGAACCGCCTCTATCACCTTCTCTTGTGCGCGAAGGCTTCTAAGCTGTCTCTCCGGCAGAAAGTAGAGTTCCCTTGCGCTCCCCGCCTGCGCAAGCAGCGAAAGTCTCGCATGATTCGTGATACCGGGAACAGACGCAAACCAATATGCATAATTCATATCATCCTTTTTCCTTTCTCACAAATCTATGGTCTCTCCCAGAACTTCTTGTCCAGGCTGCGGTAACAGATTGCTTCGTTCAGATGGCGGTTCTCGATCCGTCCGCCGCCGTCCATATCCGCGAGCGTGCGCGCGACCTTGAGCAGCTTGTGGTAAGCGCGCGCCGTAAGCCCAAGCCTGGCGTAGATCTGTTCCATATAGTCTTCCTGCTTCTTACTCAATCCGCAAAATTCGCGTATCCGCGCCGCAGGAATCCGGCTGTTGCAGGAAAATGTCTCACCGCTGTAGCGCTCCCGCTGTATTTCCTGTGCCGCCACCACGCGTTCTCTGATGACCGCCGACGGCTCCTCTCTCCCATTTCCCGTCAGTTCCCGGAACGTAAGCTGCGGCGCTTCCACGCAAATATCAATCCGGTTCAGTAACGGACGGCTGACCCTCTCAAGATAACGGCTGACCGCCGTCTGCGTGCAGTTACATCTCTGCATATCGGGATAATATCCGCAGCGGCAGGGATTCATCGCTGCGACCAGCATGAAATCGGCAGGATACTCAAAAGTTCCCTGCAGCCGCACCAGACGCACACATTTTTCTTCGAGCGGCTGGCGCAACACCTCGAGCGTCTCCTTCTGAAATTCAGGAAACTCATCGAGAAACAGGACTCCCTTATGCGCAAAGGATATCTCACCGGGCTTTGGAACGCGCCCGCCTCCGGTCAGCCCCTGCATACTGATGGTATGATGCGGCGCGCGGAACGGGCGCTCGCCGACGAGCCCGCTTCCCTCCGCGAGCAGTCCTCCGACACTGTAGACCTTCGTCAGCTCCATCTGTTCCTCCTCCGACATCGGCGGAAGAATCGAGGGAATCCGCATTGCCGTCATTGTCTTGCCCGCTCCCGGCGGACCGATTAACAGCAAATTGTGCATTCCCGCCACCGCGACCTCACACGCCCGCTTTAAAAGGCGCTGTCCGTGGATATCCGCAAAATCCAGCCGTTCCTTTTCCATCGCTGTTTCTTCTATATTATAGTCTTCTGTTTCGCTCCAGCCGCCTGTAAGCAGCCGGATGACTTCCCCGACACTCCTTGCGCCATAGACCTGCATGTCCGCTATCAGGCCTGCTTCCCTGCGGTTTGCCGCGGGAACGATACAGCGGGAAATCCCGCGCTCCTTCGCCTCGGCAACCATCGGCAGTACGCCGTGAACAGGCTGTACATCTCCCTTTAGTCCAATCTCGCCTATGACAAAAACCCCCGAGAGCGCATCTGCTGGAATGTTTCCCAGCGCCGAAAGAATCGCCACCGCGACGGGAAGATCAAACCCCGAACCGGATTTGCGGATATCCGCCGGTGCAAAATTCACCGTAATCCGCTTGGGCGGCAGCGGGTACCCCACATTGCGCAGCGCTGTCCGCACGCGCTCCTTCGCTTCCTTTACCTCCGAGGCAAGAAAGCCGACCATTTCAAATACGGGCATCCCGTCGCCCACATCCGCCTCCACGCAGACAGGCACGCTCTTAATCCCGCACAGAATCGCTGTCGATACAATACTATACAACGTATCACTCCTTTTTATTCCAAAAATACCGGGAATCGCAGATAACACTGCACAAAGAAAATACAATGCGCGAAGCACTGCCATGCACCCAGAAACCGTACATGCATAAGTCCGCACAGAAAAATAAAATGATTTGATAAAAAGATGTGCTTATTATAACACTCCTGCCGGAAAAAGGGAAGCGGTTTTATGCCCCTCCCCCGGATTCCGTAAAGCTTTTTTTGAGCTTTTCAAGCGCTTTTTTCTCAATCCTGGAAACATAGGACCGGGAAATTCCAAGCGCCGATGCTATTTCGCGCTGTGTCATGGGTCTTGCGCCAAAAAGTCCATAGCGGTTTCTGATAATGAACAATTCACGTTCCCCCAGTACCTGCGGTACCAGCTTAAGAACCTTTCTTGTCTGTCTGTCCGTCTCAAGCTGTTCGACCACATCCGGCTCGTCAACTGTCGCGATGTCTAACAGACAGATCTGATTTCCCTCTTTGTCCGTTCCGATCGGCTCGTAGAGCGACACCTCTCTGGATGTCTTTTTCTTCGCCCGAAAATGCATCAAAAGCTCATTGTCAATGCATCTGGCAGCATAGGTCGCGAGCCGGCTTCCGTAATCCTCCTTGTAGGTCGAGATCGCCTTTATCAGCCCGATGGTACCGATGGAGATCAGATCCTCCATATCCTCGTCAGAATTCTGATATTTCTTCGCCACGTGCGCCACCAGGCGCATATTTCTAAGCGTCAGTTCTTTTTTTGCCTCAAGGTCGCCTCTTTTCATTTTCTGCAGGCATTCATTTTCCTGTTCTGGTGTAAGCGGAGATAAGAAAGTTTTCAAAACGCACCTTAAAAGCTTCATTGATACATTCTATGATTGGGTCATGTTTCCCGTGCTTTTCCCCATTTTTTTCCGTGAACAAATACATGCCGTCTTTACAACAGCCCTGTGCATCCCCTATAATATCGTTAAACTTCAAAAGAAAAGAGGCACTCCATGCACCGCACCTTCACCTACCGGATCACTCCCGCAGATGCCGGAAAAACCATACTGCAATTTCTCACCGCACGCGGCTATTCGCGCACGGTTTTTACGCACTTAAAAAGGACGCCAGAGGGCATCCTGTTAAATGAAGTCTGGGCACATGTGACGGCACAGGTGCAGGCAGGCGATACGCTCACCGTTCATCTGGTCGAGGAACCGGACGACGAAAAAATACTTCCCCTGTCCCTGCCGCTTGACGTCTGCTACGAAGATGAGGATGTTCTCATCGTAAACAAGCCCGCCGGAATGCCGGTCCATCCCTCGAAGCTTCATCAGGATGACACGCTCGCCAACGCCGTTTTGGGCTACTACAAGGCACAGGGCATTTCCTGTACCTTCCGCTGCATCACCCGTCTTGACCGCGATACGACGGGGCTCATCCTGCTCGCCAAAAATATGCTCTCCGCTTCCCTGCTTAGCGCCATGATGCGCAACCGGGGCATCCACCGGGAATATCTCGCCATCGTACACGGAACTCTGCCGGAATGCGGAACGATCTGCGCGCCCATCGCAAGAGTCTCTGACTCCGGCATCAAAAGACAGGTCGATCCCGTTCACGGTGAGCCCGCCGTCACGCACTACCGCCGCATTGCCTGCGGGGACGGCTGTTCCCTTGTATCGCTGCGCCTTGAGACCGGGCGCACGCACCAGATCCGCGTCCACATGTCTTATCTGGGGCATCCGCTGCTGGGCGATACGCTCTACGCCTCTTCCCCGGATTCGTCTGCATTAGATTCGCCTGCACCGGATTCATCTGCATTGGATTCGTCTGCACAGATAAAGCGGCAGGCGCTTCACTCCTGCCGCTTATATTTTACACACCCCGTCACCGGGGCGGCGATAGATCTCACTGCTCCACTGCCTTCCGATATGGCTCTGCTTTTTCCACGAGAAACGCCTTCTCGTACGGAATCTGCCCTTTTAACAGCTCCCCGCGGATAAAGGCGTTCGTCTCCTTTTCTCCCCGCGCCGCGAGCATATAGAGAAGAAGTTCAAGAAGCGCCTTTGTGTCCTCGTGAAGGATGTGAAATTTCTGCCCGTTCAGATAATAATCAAGTGCGCTGCGGTCGGTGTAACGCTCCTTCTGGTAATTCTTCGAAGCCGCCACGCGATCCACGTACATTTCCACTACATAGCGAACCGGCATCTTCATGCCGCACATCCCGCCGTGCTCCCCGTCGTCTCCCGGCACTCCATAATCAATCCAGTACTCCATGTGGTGTTTGTTGCGCCCCTTGTGGTGCAGCCATGCCGAGGAATACCCCTTATCCTTGCGCTCTGCGTTGTTCGGACTCATCGTGCCCTGATAATATTTGCATCCCACCAGAAACTCCGTCGGCGTATACTTTGACAGGTCATGAAGCAACCCCTGCTTATATAATCCCACTGCAAAGCACCCCTTCATCACGAGATGCTTATGATGCGTAATCGTACAATAATGTTTCCAAGCTTTCATATTTTTGACCTATTTTCCTACCAATATTACGACAGCCTCTCCCTTTACGGCAATCTGGGCTTCCTCTATCCGTTCTTCCTCTGCAAGAAAAGGCTGCGCGCTGCGCGCCGTGTCCATGCACAGATACCAGCGGCGTTTGCCGGGAAGCTTCGGCAGCGCGAGGCGCGCCGTTCCCGTGTGGAAATTGTAGCCCACATAAATATCCGCATCCGCCGTGCCGTCCTCACGCTTCTCATAAGCGCCGCAGTACATCATCCCAACCGACTGCCGTTCTCTCGTCAGCGAAGAAATCCATGCATTCTCGCCGTGATATGACAGGTCCGGAAATCCCTTGCGCCCAGCGTCGTTAAGCGTCTTTGGCTCTTCCGCGGCAAGTACCGGATGTGCCTTTCGAAACGCGATCATTTCCCGTGTAAAATCCGTAAGCCACGCATAGGAACGGTTCCGCTTCCAGTTCACCCAGCCGATACGGTTGTCCTGACAGTATGCGTTGTTATTGCCCTCCTGTGAATTGCCCTGCTCGTCACCCTCGAACAGCAGCGGCACTCCCTGCCCCAGCATCAGAATCGCAATGGCATTGCGCATCTGTCGCTCTCTGATCTGGCGTACCAGACGGCGCATACTCCTTCCCTCAACCCCATAATTGCTGCTTAGATTCCAGTTGCTGCCGTCACAGTTGTCCTCTCCGTTTGCCTCGTTGTGCTTCTCCGCATAGCAGAATAAATCGTTCAGCGTAAATCCGTTGTTATCCGCAATGTAATTCACAAATCCATGGTATCTGTGCTGCTTGCGCTGCTGGCAGGCGAATGCCTCTAAACTCCCGTTCATGTGATTTAACATCGCGCGCACCGGATAGAGATACTCGTCGCTGTATATGAACAGATGCGGGTAGCTGCATTTGCCCTCCAGAAGCATCGGATCATATCCCGTATAAAAAATCTTCGTGCGTCGCAGCCACGCGTCCTGCGCAATCTGGGTAATCGGAAGCTTTTCCCCAAGCAGATGAAAGCCGTCCACATGATATTCCCGCACCCAGTAGCGCAGCGCGTCGAGGATCATGTTCTGATTCTCACTTCCGGTAAAGTACATTTCCATCACGCACTCCATGCCGTTTGCATGAAGCTGCCTCACCAGTTCCTTCCACTCCCATGCCGCGTCTGCCGCTCCGGCGTAGGAAGCCTTTACCGCAAAATAATTTCCCGGCACATAGCCCCACAAATTGACCTTTTCGGAAGCTTCGGGCTGCTCCGGCGTAATCATGTCGCCTTCCTTTGCCTGCCATTTCAGATATTCCGGCAGCGCCGTCTGCTTCGGAAGCACATTTTCCTCAAATTCGTATACCGGCATAAACTCTACAGTTGTAATGCCAAGTTCCTTAAGATAAGGAATCCGCTCCCTGACTGCCGCAAAGGTTCCTCTCCTGCTTCCACGGATGCCGGCATCCATCGAAAAGCCTCTCACATTTATCTTATACATCACCATTTCCCTGCGGGGAACCTCCGGCATTACATCCTCCTGCCAGTCGAAGTCACACGGCGCATAGCCGCCGCAGACCTGCCATGCGTACTTCGCCCTGCGCGGATCATTCCAGTGTTCCCTTCCCACAATCCTGCTCGCGTAGGAATCCGTCACAATCTGTCCGTTAATTTTATAATTGTATTTCAAACGTAAAGCGTCCAGACCATTAATGCAGACTGACCGGATCGCTCCTCTGCAGTACCTTTCCGGAACGGGAATCGTCTCCGTCACCTTATACTCCCTGTCGTAGAGAAGAATCTCACATTCATCCTCCTTCTCCGCCTCAAATGTAAAGATGACGCCGCCTTCTTTCACCTGTACGCCATACTCTTCATAATCGCCTTCTTTTATCGTGTAACCCATGCTGCCATACCGCCTTTTGCATTCTTGTGCCTGTGTATATTGTACTGATCCGCAACGTATTTACCCCGCCGTGCGCAAGTTCGGGAGCAGAGCTCCCTCACGCGTCAGCTTTGCTGACGCTGGGGCTATTCGCCCTATCAGTCCTCACTGCAAATTTACCCCGCCGTGCGCAAGTTCGGGAGCAGAGCTCCCTCACTCGCGGGCGTTCGCCCTATCAGTCCGCAAAGATACAAATACCCACGTGCAAGCACGGGTATTTGTATCTTTACGGACTGGCACGGCTCATTGCCTATGCGTACATTATACCTTTCCGGGGATTTTTTGTATAGTTTTTTATATCGGTTTTCTTTTGTAATTTCATTTTTGCGGCAGATTTTCTGGCTTTCCAAGTATTTTGAGTCTTTTTACGGATTTTCTGGCTTTCCCAGAAATATTTGGTCTTTTTACGGATTTTCTGCTTTTTTCCGGAATAGCCTTGTCCATTTCCCGGAATCTGTGTTATCATATAGAAACTATAATCTTTCACAATCAAAGGAGATTTACTATGGCAGAGAATCGCCCGAACAATGCAGCAGACAACACAAGCGAGGACAGCGATATCATGGTGACCCTCGATCTCGACGACGGCAGTCAGGTGGAATGTGAAATTCTCACTATCTTTTCCGTCGACGGTCAGGACTATATCGCGCTCCTTCCTCTGACAGAGGACGGGGAGCCGAACGAGGAAGGCGAAGTCTTCATCTACCGTTACGCCGAGGATGCCGAGGGAAATCCATCCCTTGACAACATCACCGACGACGAGGAGTACGAAGCAGTTTCCGACCGTTTCGACGAATGGCTCGACGAGAACGAATTTAACGACATGGAGGATTAACGCTCTCCCTTGTCTCCGCGATAAAGCGGGAAATATCTGCATCCTTCTGGTTCAACTGCTTGACCGAGAAGAGATGCAGATTTTTTTTCGCCCGCGTCATGCCGACATAGAACATTCGCCGCTCCTCCTCGATATCCTGATCTAAGACCGCTTTCTTATAGGGCATCACACCCTCATTCACATCAATCAGGTACACTTCCTCATACTCCAGTCCCTTCGCACTGTGAAGCGTCGACAGCGCTACGCTCTCCGGCTGGTTCGCCTGCTCCTTATAGAGTTCTTCCAGTTCCTTTGCATATGCGTCAATATGGTCGAACCATGCATTGTAATCGTCGTACCCCTTTGTGCTCTCCTGCAGCTCGTCCAGCACCTCGTAGAGTTCATCTGCCCGGATGCGCCTGTAATCGGCATACTCCGCGCAGAACTCATCGTATCCGATTTTCTTGCGGATATAATTGATCGCCGCAAACGGGTTCATCCGCGTAAGCTGTTTGATATCATACTCCAGCGTCTCAATCCGCTCCGCGACCCATGGCTGTTCCTGCTCCCTGAAAAACCATTCCCAAACATCGAACGCCACGGTCTCCTCGTCCAGCGACTCCCTGCTGATATAGCGCTTCGGGCGGTTCATAATCTGCAGGAAATCCTTGCGTTCCCTGCTTCCCATAGCGATGCGGATATAGGCAAACATATCTTTTGCGATCCAGTGTTCGTAGAGATTCGGAATCCTGTCTCTCGTGGAAAACGGGATGTTGTATTCCATGAGCTGCTCCATCAGAAGCCTTGGCTGCGTGTTCGTGCGAAAGAGCACGGCAAACTCCCGGTAGCTTCTGCCCCGCTCTATGGCATCTGCAATATCACGGATAATCCTTAAATTCTCCTCCCGCTGGCTCGCAAAGACCGCCGTCTCAACCTCTGTCTCCCGCTCCTTCGCCGCCAGAATCCGCTTCGAGAAACGCTCCCTGTTATGCGCAATCAGATTCTGCGCCGCATCGACCACGCACGCCTGCGAGCGGTAATTCGTATCAAGCAGCACCGTTCTGGTGTCCGGAATTTCCTTTGGAAAACGCAGCATAAGCTCGGGTCTTGCCCCACGGAACCGGTAAATCGACTGATCGTCGTCTCCCACCGCAAACAGATTCCGCCGCTCCCCCGCGAGCAGCTTTACGATTTCAAACTGAATCTGGTTGATATCCTGAAACTCATCAATTAATATGTACTGGTATTTCTTCTGCCATGCGCCAAGGATATCCTTCCGCTCCTTAAAAAGCTCCCACGTATATAAGAGCATATCCTCAAAATCAATCAGCCTGTGCTGGTAAAGATATTCATGGTACTCGTTGTAAAGCTTGCGGAACATCTCTTCCGCACAGTTCGTGGAGTAATAATTTGCCACCTGAATCCCTGTGTTCTTCACAAGTCCGATTTCCCCGAGGATCGCAGCAGCAAACTCCGCCTCGTCCTCATACTCAAGGTGATGGCGCTTGATCAGCTCGCGCATACAGTTCATGCGCTGTTCCTCGCGCACAATATTTTCTGCGCGATAGTGATATGCATGTTTTAAAATTGCGAAAAAAACGGCATGAAATGTGCCGAAGGTCACCGGATATGTCCCTCCTCCCATCAGGCGGAAAAAACGCTCCTTCATCTCGGCTGCCGCCGCTCTTGTAAATGTAATGACCAGAATATTCGCCGGATTGACGCCGTATTCTTTGATCAGATGCTTTGTGCGTTCCGTAATGACAAGGGTCTTGCCCGAACCGGGTCCGGCGAGGACAAGCATGGGACCATCCTTATGAAGGATGGCCTCACGCTGAGATGGGTTAAAACTCATAGATTACCTCGATTATTTCTGTAACATAGAAATGCCTTTTTTGATTCTTGCGATGGATTCCTCCTTGCCGAGAACCTCCATCAATTCCGTTGCGCCGCCCGGCGTCATCTGCTTGCCGGAAACAGCCGTGCGTAACGGCCACATCACATAGCCGTTCTTGACGCCCTTCTCCCCGACATACTTAAGAAGCGTCTGATAGAGTGCGTCATTGCTGAAATCTTCCTGCGCCTCCAAGATCGGCAGCACATCACAAAGCACTGCAAGGGATGTCTCCTCCGTCGTCTTCATCTTCTTGTGCGTATACATTGCCGTATCATACTCCGGAAGCTCTTCAAAGAAATCAATGTGCTCCCTGATATCCGGGAATACTTCGATTCTGGTCTTGACCATTGCCGCGATTTTCTTAAGGTCCATATCCTTATGAATGACCTCACGGATATACGGCTCCGCCATCTCATAGAAGCGTTCAAAATCCATCGCCTTGATATACTCGCCGTTCATCCACTTAAGCTTCGTGTAATCAAAGACCGCCGGGGATTTGCTGATTCTGTGATAGTCAAATTCCTTAATCAGCTCGTCCAGTGTAAAAATCTCACGGTTGTCCTCCGGGCTCCAGCCAAGCAGCGCAATATAATTGACAACTGCCTCTGACAAAAATCCCTGCTCCAAAAGATCCTCAAAGGAAGAATGACCGCTGCGCTTGGAGAGCTTCTTGTGGTTCTCATCCGTGATGAGCGGCAGATGAATGTACACCGGCGACTCCCAGCCGAACGCATCATAAAGGCGCTGGTACTTCGGCGCGGAGGAAAGATATTCATTTCCGCGTACCACATGCGTGATATTCATGGTATGATCGTCTACGACATTCGCAAAATTATAGGTCGGATAGCCGTCAGACTTAATCAGGATCATATCGTCAAGCTCTGCGTTCTCCACGGTGATATCTCCGTAGAGCTCGTCGTGAAATGTTGTCGTTCCCTCATTCGGGATATTCTGGCGGATAACGAACGGCTTGCCAGCGGCAAGATTCGCCTCTACCTCCTCCTTACTGAGTGAAAGACAATGCTTATCGTAAAGTGTGATTTCTTTTCCTTCTACTACTTCTGTCTTAAGAGATGCAAGCCGCTCCTTATCGCAGAAACAATAATATGCCTCTCCCTTATCGACCAGCTCCTTGGCGTACTTCATATAAATTCCGGTCTTCATGCGCTCGCTCTGCACATACGGACCATAACCGCCGTCCTTATCCGGTCCCTCATCATGAACCAGTCCCGTCTCTGCCATTGTATGATATATGATATCCACAGCACCTTCCACATAACGTTCCTGATCCGTGTCCTCGATACGCAGCATAAATTCTCCTCCGGCATGCTTCGCGATCAAAAACTCATACAATGCGGAACGCAAATTTCCGACATGCATTCTGCCTGTCGGGCTCGGTGCAAATCTTGTTCTGACTTTACTCATCTTAAACCTCTCTATACTTTCTTATCTTATTCCATAAATCTCTTTACCTTACAGGAAGCATTTTCACGCTTTGTAACAGCATGGCGCTCCCTATAGGGTCAAAAAGCCTGCGGCACGCCATTTCTTTCCAGCGTAACCACAGGCTATTATATAACAATTTGATAGGAATGACAAGTAAGCAAATCCGCTGCTTACAATTTCTTGAAAATTTCCGTCTCCTTCTTCAGGTCCGCTGCAATGAGCTGGTTTTCATCCATATGGCGGGTGATATTGTCCATATCGTTGACAAGTACCTGTGTGCTGTCCGCCGCATTGCTCACTCCGTTGACGCCCTCCTCGATTGCATGTGCAATCGTATTGATTGAATCTGCAATCTCGGTCATCGTCTGCTGAAGCATATCCGTCTTCGCCGTAAATTCGCCCATGCTGCTCTCGATATAGGAAGCCTTCTCGCGATACTCGCCGCCGGCTGCCACAAACGACTCAAATTCCGGCAGAATCGCCTCGTTCATATACGTTACAAGTCCGTTCGCATGATCTGCCAGATTATGTACCGCACCGGTCACAACGCCGTTGATCTGCTGAATACGGTTCGCCGCCTCCTGGCTCGCCGACGCAAGCTGGCTGATTTCCGTCGCCACGACTGCAAAGCCTCTTCCTGCCTCGCCTGCACGCGCCGCCTCGATGGAAGCGTTCAATGCAAGAAGGTTGGTCTGGCTTGCGATATTTAAGATATCGTCCGTCAGGCTGTTGACCTGATTAACACTCTTGCTGTCCTCGATTGCCTGTCCGAGCACGGTGACGATCTCATTCACCTTTACGCTCGTGGACTCCATATTATTACGTGCAGAAGACTCAAGCGCATCCGCGTGTTCCTTCATCTCTCTGGTGTACTCGTTGATCTCTGTCGTGCGGTCGGCGATCTGGTCGACCTCCTTCTTTACGGATTCGGTGTTGCTGTTAATCAGGGATGCATTGGCTGACATCTCCTCCATCGTCGCCGAAAGCTCCTCGGTGAGCGCCGAGAGATCCGCCACACTGTTGTTGGAAGTCACAACGCTGTCGCGCACCTCGCCTACAACGACATCCATCTTTCTGGAATTGTCCACGATCATCTTAAGGATATCCTGCATCTTCTCCATGAAGACATTGATACCGCTGCCAACTGCCGCGACCTCACGGTTCGCATGTACCGTTACACGTCTGGTAAGATCGCCCTCGCGCTGGTCGATATCATTGATGATATTCGTGATTTCTTTCTGCGTATTTGCAAGCGGAAGAATGACAAGCTTAAATACACTGATCAGTGTCACAAGCAGGGCAACGATACTGATGACAATCGTCGCACCGCTCGTAACCAACGCGCTCGAATATACACTCTGAAGCTGTGTCTTCGCAACCTCCGCTTCCGCATTGACGCTCTCGCGCATCGCAGAAATACTGTCCTGCATCGCAGAGGAATAATCTGCAATCGCACCGTTTGCCAGCGCATATGCCGCCTCGTTCTGGCTGTTCGCGCTGTATGCCATCAGATTTGCAAGCTCGTACTTCATTCCATCGTAATTTGCCACAAGGTTATCGTATTCCGCCTGATTATCGGCTGTGACATAGGTCTTGAAATCTTCGAGGTAGCCCTCTAATATCTCCTGCTCCCCGCGAATCCGCTCTACAAGCCCCATCATTGTCTCAAGATCGGTCGCGACGATATGGGACAGTCCGAGCTGATGAATATAGAGCGTTTCCTTCTGGATGTCCGCCAGCTCAGAGATGCAGGTCATATGACCGTTTGCAATCTGTGTCGCATTGTCATTGACCCTGCTTATATTCATGACCGCAAGAATGTTCGAAAGTACCGACACAACCCCCAGAATAAATACCGGTATCAGGATGATAATTTTCGTACTGATTCTTCCCTTTTTCTTCATTATATGTCTCCTCCAGCTCTACTGTACAGTGGAAGCAGTGATTCCGTTCACAAGCGTGTCCATCAGCTCCTGAAGATCTGCTCCCGTCGGATTGCCCGCTGCCATTGTATTTCCAAACTCCTGCGTCGGCGTCCAATAGCTGTTTCCGACACGCTGCAGTCTGCCGTACTGCGCCTGGGCAATGACTGCCTGAATCGCCGGAACATTCTTCACCGCATCGGAAGCTGCCGCATTCTTATTGGAAGGCCCCTGATCGCGTTCCATCAGACGAAGCGTCTGGTTCTCCTCGTTCGTCATCCAGTCCGCAAGCTTTGCCGCCCACTCCGGATACTGGCTGTACGCATTGACGCCCAGCATCTTGTAGCCCGTAAAGGAAGACATCTGAACCTGCTGTCCGGCACAGGTATAGGTCGGAAGCTTGACCGCGCCGTAATCATCTCCCCATGCCTCCTTAATCTCCGCTGCATTCCAGACACCGCTGACTCCTGCAATCACGCTGCCGTCCTGTACGCCCGAAAGGAAAACGTCATCTGTCGCAGCCATAAATCCCGGATTGCCGGCAATCGCAAGCATTGCCTCCGCCACATCGACGCCCTTGATGCTGCCCTCTGTCGTATTCCAGTTACAGTAATTCGTCACACCATCCTCGTTGACGCCGAAGTCCATTCCGGTATTCCCGAAAAACGCGTACAGATACCATCCCGAGCTCCAGTCCATCGTAACCTTCTTGTCGGCTGCCGCTGCCACTGCGAGTATCCCGTCCATCGTAGCAACGTCCTCCTCGGTAAAATAATCCTTATCATAATACAGGAAAAAACCGTTGTCCGCAGTCATTGGATAAGCATACAACGTATCTGCAACGGTCGCTGCCTCTACCGCTTCCTCGAGATTTGCCTCCCTGACTTCATCCGCATTGGGTACCGGCATAAGCGCTCCCGCCGCCACCATACTCGTGAGCTGATCGTCCGGCAATGGGAACACGTCCGCGCCATTATGAATATCACCAAGAAGATTGTTCTTCGTGTCCGCATCCGCTTTCTCTACGAGCTGGATATCAAACTCTGCCTGCCCCGCATACTCCTCCTTAAAGCTCTCGATCATCTGATTCAGAAGCTCAAAATTCGCCTCCTCTGCCCAGACAGTCAGCGTGACAACACCGTCATCCGTCTGCTCTCCGGCTCCTTCCGCAAGCTCTGTTCCGCTCACAGATGCTTCCTGCGCACCGTTTACCGCTTCGCCCGCTGCATCCTCGTTCGCCCCGCAGCCGGAAAGCATCGTACCAATCAGCGCCATCGTCAAAATTCCCGCAACACTCTTTCTCTTCATCTAAAAATCTCCCTTCCTGCCGTATACACTTGGTCTTCCCTGACTCATTACTTCTATTTTACTATAATTTTACAATATGCACAACCGGTTGTTCAACATTTAGACAAAAAATGTTCATTTTCTGTTATTTTTGATTATTTTCGCTTTTTTATCGGGACAGGATGTGCAGAAACTGCCGCCACACCCGCCGCAACCCGCGCATTTCCCGCTCTTTTTCCTATTTCTGTAATACAGAAATACCAGGATCAGCCACAGCGCGACCAATCCCAGTATCATGATATCTGCGATCCCCATATTCTACAACAATAAGCCTCCCACCTGATAGACAAGAAATGCCGCAATCCACGCGACAACGCACTGAAGCACGACAACGCACACAGCACGCACACCGCTTCCCAGTTCGCGTTTTACCGCCGCAATCGCCGCAACGCATGGCGTGTATAAAAGCGTAAAGACCAGAAAGCTTGCTGCCGAAAGTCCGGTGAACATGCCGCCGAGCACCGTGCTTAAATCCGCCGTCGCCGTGCCCGTAAGAACACTTAAGGTACTGACAACCGCTTCCTTGGCTGAAAAGCCCGTAATCAGCGCCGTCGATACCCTCCAGTCAGAGAAACCGAGCGGTGCAAAAACCGGTGCGATCCACTGTCCGACCAGCGCAAGCAGGCTGTCTCCGCTCTCCGCCACAACGTTGAATCTCGTATCGAACGTCTGCAAAAACCAGATGACGATTGTTGCAACGAAAATGATCGTAAATGCACGTTCCAGAAAGTCCTTCGCCTTATCCCACATCAACTGTCCCACGCTCTTTGCAGACGGGAAACGGTAATTCGGCAGTTCCATCACGAACGGAATCGGATTTCCGCGGAACGCCGTATGATTTAAAATAAGCGCCGAGCCGATTCCGACAAGGATTCCCGCAACGTAGAGCACGATCATGACAACCGCTTCCTTTCCCGGGAAAAACGCCGCCGCAAACACCGCATAAATCGGAATTTTCGCAGAACAGCTCATATATGGCGTCAGCATGATGGTCATCCTGCGGTCGCGCTCACTGGAGAGCGTCCGCGTCGCCATGACCGCCGGGACCGTACAGCCAAAGCCTATGAGCATCGGCACGAAGCTTCTGCCCGAAAGTCCGATTTTCCGAAGCGGCTTATCCATAACGAACGCAACCCGCGCCATATAACCGGAATCCTCCAGAATCGACAAGAAGAAAAACAGCACTACAATAATCGGCAGAAAGCTCAATACGCTTCCGACTCCCGCAAAGACACCGTCGATGAGCAGGCTATGTACGACCGGATTGATTCCGTAGGCGGTAAGCCCTCTGTCACAGAGCGCCGTGAACGCATCAATGCCTGCGGCAAGCCAATCGCTTAATGCCGCGCCGACAACGCCAAAGGTCAGCCAGAAAATCAGAAACATGATAAGCAGAAACATCGGTATCGCAAGATATTTGTTCGTCAGCACATTGTCGATTTTGACGCTTCGTATGTGTTCTTTGCTCTCCTGACATTTCTTGACGGTCTTTGCGCAGATTTTCTCGATAAAGGTATAGCGCATATCCGCAAGCGCTGCATTTCGGTCGAGTCCGCAGTCTTTCTCCATCTCTGCAATACTGTGCTCCATCATGGCGAGCTCGTTTTCAGACAATTCCAGCCGCTCTATGATATCCGTATCGTTCTCAACAATCTTTGTCGCCGCAAATCTCGGGGACATCCCGATATTTACCGCATGATCCTCAACCTGATGGGAAACCGCATGAATACAGCGGTGTACCGGTCCCTGTTCGCAGAAATCCATGACCTTGGGCGGTATCTTTTTCTTCGAGACATTGACAATTGCCTCGATCAGATCCTCGATTCCCTCATCCTTTGCCGCGCTGATCGGGATGACCGGAATCCCCAGTTCCTCAGACATCTTCTTATAATCAATCGACCCGCCGTTTCCGCGCACCTCATCCATCATATTGAGCGCGAGCACCATCGGTATATGCATCTCAAGAAGCTGCAGCGTCAGATACAGATTTCGTTCAATGTTCGTCGCATCCACGATATTGATAATTCCGTCCGGCTTCTCCCCAAGAATGAAATCCCTTGTGACAATCTCTTCATTCGTATAGGGACGGATGGAATAAATGCCGGGAAGATCCACGACCGAGCAGTCCTTCGTCGACCGTATCTCTCCCATTTTCTGGTCTACGGTAACACCCGGGAAATTCCCCACATGCTGGTTTGCTCCTGTCAACTGGTTAAAAAGTGTTGTTTTTCCGCAATTCTGATTGCCTGCCAATGCAAAAATCATGACTCTTCCTCCGGAACTACTTCTATTTTTGCCGCGTCCTCCCTGCGGACCGTAAGCTCGTAGCCGCGAAGCCTGATTTCAATGGGATCGCCCATCGGAGCCACCTTGCGCACCTCTACCCTCGTCTTCGGTATCAGTCCCATATCAAGGAATCTGCACCTGAGCGCGCCTTCTCCTCCCACGCTCTTAATCACTGCCTGCCTGCCAATCGGTAATTCTTCTAACGTCATATTTCATCCCCGTCTTTCTTTGGTCTGTTCTTCTTATTGATAGTTATTCTCAACTAACGTACATACTAATACCCCCGTCCGACATTGTCAATGCCGGATATTCATTTATTTGACTTTTCTATAACGCAAAAAGGGCAGACGGATTCTATCTGCTCCATCTGCCCCTGTCACATTTCTTTTAAATTTTCTTATATCAGCATTATCGTGTCTGATTGTCCGTATTGCCGCAGCCCGGGTCAAATTCCGGATTGCACATATAGAAGTTATTGCTGTCAAGCTCATCCTGTACCATGCGAAGTCCTTCGCCGAAGCGCTGAAAATGCACGATCTCTCTCTGACGCAGGAAGCGGATCGGATCGCAGACCTCCGGGTCTTTGACCAGACGCAGGATATTATCGTAAGTCGTTCTCGCCTTCTGCTCCGCCGCCATGTCCTCGAACAGATCCGTAATGGCATCTCCTTTGGACTGAAATTCACATGCATTGAACGGAATCCCGCCCGCCGCCTGCGGCCAGATGCCTGCCGTGTGATCCACATAGTACGGAGCAAAGCCCGCCGCCTCAAGTTCTTCCGCACTAAGCCCCTTCGTGAGCTGTCTTACAATCGCGGCTATCATTTCGAGATGTGCAAGTTCTTCCGTTCCTATATCCGTAAGCAGTCCAGCCACCTTGCGGTACGGCATACTGTAGCGCTGTGAAAGATAACGGAACGACGCGGCGGCTTCCCCGTCGGGACCTCCGTACTGGCTTATGATAATCTGCGCGATCTTCGCATTCGGCCGCGTGATATTGACCGGATACTGCAGTCTTCTCTCATAATTCCACATCAGCAGGCACCCCCTTCCCAGGGCAGCGGCTGCATTGCCCAGTTCCAATAGGTTCCGGGATTCGCCGTATCTATCGTGAGCGGACCATACTGCTGCGCATATGCCTCCAGCGCATTCCTGCGCAGTTCAGAATAATGTCTGAAGTACTTTAACGCCTCCTCATCCTTCGGGTGCGTGTCGAGATATTCCGTGATATCCACAACAGCAAAGCTTACCATGTTGATCCAGTGCATTAGCTGGCTCTGGTTCATCTGATTCATCATCATCGTCTGCAGCCCCTCCCTTCCGCAAGGAACGGTTTATCCAGTTCCGGAAAGATGGTTCCTGTCTCCAACGCTTTGTCAGTCTCATAGACCGTATGAAAATACTGCCACGGCACATATGCCATGCCCACCACAAAATCTGTCTTTCTATAAACTGCTTCCGGCTCCAGACCACAGCCGCCGCGCACATTCTGCGGCATATTATAATTCTTCATGCAGTTCCCTTTCAGATATTCTATTCCATACTAATCTATGTTCTAAAATACCGATTGGTGATATTATTCTGCCTCGCTTAATTTGTCAATCGCAAAAAGAATTTTCTCGACCTGCGGGCGCATTGTTCCCACCTTGTCAAGAAGCTGCTGTGCCTCCGCCTTCTGCTCCTTTACAATGCCGAGGTTGTACTCGATCCTTTGGCGCAGCTTTTGTCTGCGTCCGATCAGCCCGTGCTTGACCTCTACCATCTCCTTGGGGTCGACAAGCGCTGCCGCCTGCGTGATCCACACCTGCGCGTCATAGAGACGGTATTTCGAGAGAATGCGCACCAGTCTGCCGTTAAAATATTCCAGATCCTCGTTCGTGCGCTGGTACTTCTCGCGCTCTTTGACCGCTTCAAGATAATACTGCCACTGCTCCTCGAGTTCCCTCGCACTGCGCACATGATACTTCTCACGTGCATAATCAACGGCATTCTCAATATTGACATACTTGATCTTCACCTTGTTCTGCAGGAGAATCGCACGGTTTAAATTGCGCTCGGCAGAAGCGATTTCAGAGCCGTCGCTCTGTATTTTCAGATAAAGCGTGCACACAAGCACCGCCGTCACAAAAATCAATCCCATCCACCAGTAATAAAAATCCCTCTCCAAAATAATCTGCAGAATGACAAACGCCACTGCGGCGGTCGCCGCAAGCCCGACGACAACGTAGAGCAGATTTTTGAGGCTCTTCTGCTGATGCCCCAGATATTCCCTGCGAAGATTCCATTCGGACTTCTCGCGTTCCAGATACTTCATATCCTTCTTTAACGTATCGCGGTACATTTCATTTGCAGTAAACCGCCTTATCGCGTCCGGCATCCCCGCCTCCTGCTGCTCGATCTGCGCAAACTGGGCGTCGGAGAGCTTCTTCGCGGAATTTAAGAACTCCGTCCGCGCTGCATTCAACTGCACAACATTCGACGCGACGTCCGCAATCTGCTTTCGTTCCTCCCCCGGCATATCCTCCAGAAGCTGCACGTCATTGAGATAGGAGGTCACAAGGCGGTATTCCGCCTTCTCATCCTCAATTTCCTTTGTGACTTCAATCATCTGCTCTAAGCGTTCCACAACATACTGCTCGATCTTTCTGGTATTCTTGTAATCCTTTTCCGTTAAGACCGTCGCGCTCAGTTCCTCAAATTTACTTTCAAAATCTTTTTCTTTCTTTTTCTTCTTCCAAAAAAACATATGCATCTTCCTTATATTCTGCAATTTTTCCGATATGAATCAAGCCACTGTTCCATAATCTCCTGAAGCTTTTGCATATCGCCTGCGGCAAACAGTGCGTCAAGCCGTTCCTCAAATTCCCTGATATTCTCCATCCGGCTGATTTCGGAGAGACGACCGCCGATTTCCGCCGCTTCCTCCCCTGTAAGATGGCAGATTTCCGCCGCCTTTATGAACCCCTTTTCATCCCGCATACAGCGGTATGCATAGAGGCATTCCCTGACAGACTCCGAATTGGCATTCATCTGATATGCGCGGAAAAAGCAGTCTGCCGCCTCCGGGAAAAGGAACAGGCTGGCATATGCCATTCCCATGTTATGCCAGACATTTCCCACAAGAATCTCGTTCTTCTCACCCTCTGTGTCCAGAAGCTTTCTGTATTCACGGATTGCACTCTCGTACCTGCCGTTTGCCGCGTAACGGTCTGCCCGTATCTTCTTACACTCGTATTCCGACTTATTCATAAGCGCCGCCAGCGCCGACGTAACCTGTTTTATCTGTTCCCTGTCACAATAGCCTGTTCCTGTTAATATGCATGTGACAAACTCCAGGAGCGTACCGCCCTTTCTTAGGATTTCACGAAGCCGCTCCGCCATATCCTTTTGCTTTCCTTCACGCTCGATCCACGCGCATAATTCCTCGTTCATGAAGTCCGCTTCCAGAAGGTACGCATTGTGCATAATATAATAACTCAGTTCCTCGAGGGAATAGACATTTAAGGACGCCTCGTCAATATAATAGGGAACCGCCGCCAGCATATGGCTGCACAAAATCAATTCTCCCATAGCCTCTTCCTTTCCGGCGCATCACTGCGTGTCTCCGTCAAAATTCATCACATAATCCCAGACCTTGCCAGAGCCCGGAAACAGTTCTCCAAAGCCGAGATCCTTTAACTGTATCTGCACCTTCGCATCGGACAGCGGCTTTGCCGTGATGCGAAGCCTGGTCGTCTTATCGGGACGCTCCGGCAGGTCGGAGAGCGTCAGCTTCTCAATCCTTGCCGTCCTGCTGTGCGGCGCCTGCAGCCAGAAATCGATTTCCGGCGTTCCCGAAAGAATGACTTCGCACCCGCCCACCGTCTCGTACCAGTTATCCCCCGCATTTATCAGCGTAAAGAACTCCATCGTACCTCTGTTATATACCTTCAGGCTGACGTTGACCTTCATCTCATTCTCACCGAGATAAACATACGCCCATTCCTCCGGGTGTTCGCTTACCTCCGCTGCATAACATGCGCCCTTCGAATACATATTCTTACCGACGAATGCCCGCCTCCCCTTGCACAGAAAAGAAACCGAGCGCTTCAGCCAGTCGCCGTCAAAACCGTCGCCGATCAGATACGCGGAGGAGACGATACGTCCTCTGAAGCAGTCCTGTAAGACCTTTAAGAAATTCTCATCCCGCGCAGCGGCGGACAGCCTTCGTATCTCTTCCGTAAGTGTGATAAGCTGCGGCGATGTGCGCTGTTTCTTTTCAAGCCTGCAGCAACTGATATCCTCCCCGCGGTAATCAAAAAGGTACACATCGTGCAGTGTCAGCTCCGGCGCCTGATGATAGGCGAAATAATAGAAGCACTCCTTGCGGTCAAGTAACATCATCTGCTCCGCCTGAAGCCCGAGCTTTTCCGCAATCCCTGCAAACAACGTCATTGCCTCACGTGACAGCTCTTTCAGACAAATGACGAGTTTGTCCGGCAGCCGGACCGTTCCAAGTCCGCCCGCCATAAGCAGCAGCTTCTTTAAATAGAGCACAAGCAGTTCCTCTGCCGGGTACTTCTCCTCTTCCACAAAGACCATTTCCTGCTTTAATGCCCGTTCAAGCAGTCTGCCTACCGCCTCCTCCCCCTGACGGATGGAAAGCCTAAGCGCTTCCTCGCCGATGAACCACTGACCGATGCCCTTCTTCTTGGCGAGCAGTACCGGAATCTGATACACCTCGCTTCCCGCCACTGCCGAAATCGTCTGCGGCTCCCTGCTATTTACTTCATAACAACTGATAACGGCATTGCAATCATCCAGATCGACGCCGATATAAAAACGATTCTCCATGCTCCTCATTCCTTACGCGCTACAGCAGTCTGAAAGCTTTCTCTGCCACCTGTGACATTCCATAGTAATCCTTCATCCCTGCCTTTAACTTCTCCCTGTCATCAAGCGTCATCAGAAGCCGCATCTCATTCAACCTGTCGTACCGTCCCTGACCGCCGTTCTCCAGAAGATCTCCGTTCGCGAGACATGCGCTCTCGCCAACCTGACTTTCGCCGCCGTCCTCCTCAGTGATATAGTACTGCACGCTCTCCCCGAAAAAGAGGATAAACTCCCTGACGTAAATTCCGTCGTACATCTCAGATAGCTCCGCCTCTTCGTAGACGTTCTCCCCCTCCATCCGAAAGTGCACCACAATACGCTTACCGGGCGCAGCGTGATACTCTATAAAAAACTTATCGTGCAGATGATGCCTGCGCAGCAGCCCTTCTTCGAAGCTGCGGTAAAACGCAAAACAGATATTCTTCGCCGTATACCGCCCAAGCAATCCGTCTGCGATCCGAAGCTCCTCCCCCGTAAGCGGCTTCTTTTCCGATAAATACTTTAGCAATCCGAGCCTGCACACACGGTTCTGTCCGCCTCCCGTTGCGATGCGCTCCTTTATCTGCAAAAACACATGTCCCGGAACGACCGCATCCTGCGTCAGATAGGCATGTGCAAAATAAGACAGATAGGCAAGGCAGACCTGTTCTCTTCCCCCGCCCGCATAGTAGCTGTCATAAATCTGCTCCGCATACGGCGTATAGTCCGTCGTATAGAGCATCTGCACAAGAATGCGCTCCTCCAGGTCATAAGTGTCAATCTGGAACTCTCCGGCGGCTCTCCATAGCTCCGCCATTGCTTTTGTCGGACCGTTATAGTACTTGCAGAGATAGATCAGCATCACGTCGTTGTATTTGCCGAGGGCGAATGTGCTCTCCGTAAGGCCGAGCAGGAAATCGTCTTCCTCATATCCAAGCTCCGTGACAGCATAGCTGCACAGTGCGACCCGTGCCGCCGCACCCAGATACTCATACCCGTCAAGCTGCACCATCTGATATGCCTTATCATACATATGGCAGTCCGTCAAAAACGTGACAAGCTGTCTTCGGACCGACACATCAGAGAATCCGTCCTCCGACTGTCCGAAGCAGTTCTTAAGCCCGCCCTCCGACTGCATGAAATCATGTTTTCCGCTCTGATAATAACGGATCAGTTCTCCTGCCAGCTTCGCCTTGTAACGGCGGTTCAGCTTCCCGGACTGCAGCAGCGCAACCACATACGCCCGTTCGTCCTCCCCCCAGCTCTCCCCGCCGCCTGCCGTACTCATATGATAGAGCATATAAGAAAATTCATCCGCAGCGAGCTGGCGCGCCTGTTCGATATAGCGCTCCTGACAGAGCATCTCCTCATCCTGATACATACCGCTGCCGCAGAAGCGGTTTCCTGTCGTATCTTCTAAGATAATACAGTAATTCGCCGTGTACGCCTTAAAATACGCCACGCCGTTTACGACCGGCACGCTCTGCGGCTTTACGAGTTCTTCATGCAGCACAATGGCACGCGCGATCCCGCCGCCTGGGCAGGTAAGCCTGTGTGTAAATAAAATCTCCGCCAGCGCATGCGCAAGTTCTTCATTTAAAATGCCGCGGTCTAACATCTCCGCGTAGAGAACCGCCAGATGCTCGTTGATATGCCCAGCCTCTATCTGCTCCATTGCAAACTGCTCCATCACGCGAAGATATTTCTGGTAGACCTCCGGCTGACGCTGCTTTGCCGCAATAATATTTACGAACAGAACCGCCTTCCCCGGATAGGAAAGTCCGCTGTCATACTGGAAATACATCTGGATCATCCGCGGCACACCGCCGACCTCCCCCGCGTCCAGCGACATCAGATACGCCTCATACAGACTGGTAATCCGAAGCTTCTGTTCAATGCCAAGCTCATACCAGCGGTGATACTTCGTCTCATAGCGCTGTCCCCGGATAAGATAGGTACAGATGACGGTAAGCATTTCCTCACCCGGGTCGACCTTATAACAAGCCTCAAGAATCCCGTAAATCTTCGGTTCAAATTCCCGAAGTCCCTGTACAATATGCATGACCTGTCTGGCAATCTCTTTGGTGACTGCGTCCTGTTTGATCGCCCACTGCAGTACCTTAAGTTCAAAGCTTCCCAGCTTCCCGAGCAGATACGGGTCCTGCCAGATCAGATAATACGCCTCCAGATACAGAAAAGGGCTCCGGCTGCCCTGTTCCACCCATCGTTCGATTGCCTTATACTTTCCCGAGTGATTCTGGTAATAGGATTCCTTTACAAACAACAGCACCCAGAACAGCAGGGAACTGTCCGGATTCTTCTTAAACAATAATTCGATCTCATCCGCAAGCCTGTCCACATAGACCGGCTCGCGCTCCACCAGCGTGCACAGATACAGATAATACCCCCACTCGGGCGTCTCCCTGTCGATACAGTTCCGCTTGAAGTCGTCCATGATCCACGCCGCTTCCTGACGCTGCTTATTGACAAGCAGCGCCTGCGCCTTCATAAGCGGATACAGCATATTCTCCGGCGAAAGCGCCATCAGATGATCCAGAATCTCTACCGACTGGTTTGTCCAGACGCCTGTCACGATCTTCTTGAGACGGTAATCTATATAGAGCTGTGTGAGCCGCATCCTGCCTGCCTGCATTTCCCGGTGCGCGGCAAAAGCCGTCCCCTTAACGCCCGATGCGCAGACCGAAAAGACAAGTGTCTCCCCCGGCAGCGCAAATATAAGACGCCCGAAATTCTTCCCTCCGTGCAGCGCCTCCGCGCGGATATAATACGAAAAGTTGCAGACACTTCCGATAAAGTCTTCCTCCGTCAGATGCGTCTTCTCCGGCACAAGAAAGTCCGCGTCCGACTGCACCCTGATATCCACATAGCCCCACTGGCTCTTGCGGATCGCCACGCTCTCCCTGCGGTCCTCCGTCACATCTGTATAGCTTGCCTCACCGCTCTCCAATGTGATATCGATCTTATGCTTGCGCCGGATGCCGATTAAGTATTCCTCGACCTTCTGCTCCGATGCTGCGCCCTCCGAAATTCCCTCGTAGAGCAGGCGTTCCCTCATCTCATCCGCCTTTATCACATTCACAAAGCTTCTCGAATAGAACAGGCGGTACGCCTCAGGCGCACTCTCCTTCGCGAGCAGTGCAAAATCGGAAAGGCTTTTGATCCGTCCCACAGACGTCTCCGCGTAAAGTCTGGAAATGGACGCAACAAAAGAAAGGTTATATTCGCCCTGGTTGCAGATCACATAGAACTCACCTTTGACAATATCCCCTTCTACCAGTCCATTGCTGTGAAATTGATACCGAATCCGTACTTCTTCTCCCTCAAACTGCGGAGTCAGACATTCCATTCGCGAATCAGAAGTATAGATCATACCGCGAAACGGCACATGGTTTTCGCTCGTTATCACGAAATCCCCTGCGTAATCCCTGCCTTCTAATACTTCAATGTCAACCTTTTCCGTCGAAAATGAAAGGAGCGGTCTGGCGTATTCGAACTTTCCCCTTGCTAGCTGTTGTATCCGTTTACGCAAATCGACACCTGCTTTTCTATTGCTTTTTTACCCGCAATGACTATAATAGATTATAAACTAATTTGGAGGAGTAATCAATGATAAAACACAAGGACCATTTTCATGGCAGCGATCTTGAAAAGATAGAAGAAATCTACGGCATAAAGAAAGAAGAAATCATCAGTTTTTCCGCGAATGTGAACCCGCTTGGCGTCTCGCCTCTGCTGCGCCGCACGCTCGCAGAGCAGATCGATGCGATTACGACCTATCCGGACCGGGAATATACCTCCCTGAGAAAGTGCATCGCCGCATACTGCGGCACGGAATACGAGAACGTCATTGTCGGCAACGGCTCGACGGAGCTAATCTCCCTGTTCATCCAGATCGAGCATCCGAAGAAGGCTCTCGTCATCGGACCTACCTACTCGGAATACGAGCGCGAGATTGCACTCGGCGGCGGAACCACGCTCTACTATCCGCTGCGCGAGAGCGACGACTTTCATCTGGACACGGAGGACTTCATTTCCCACTTAAACGAGAGCATTGACCTTCTTGTTATCTGCAACCCGAACAATCCGACCTCCTCCTGCATTACGAGAACGGAAATGCGCCATATCTTAGACGCATGCAAGCAGCACGATATCTATGTGATGGTCGATGAGACTTATGTGGAATTTGCCGATAATATGGACGAGATCTCGGCAGTCCCGCTGACCAACTATTACAACAATATCATCATCCTGCGCGGAACCTCCAAGTTCTTTGCCGCGCCCGGTCTGCGTCTCGGCTACGCCATCACCGGAAACCGCGACCTGATCAAGGCGATCAACACAAGAAAGAACCCATGGACGATCAACTCCCTTGCCGTCGTCGCAGGCGAGACGATGTTTCAGGATGCTTCCTATATCAGACAGACAAAGGAACTGATTTCCTCCGAGCGCGCGCGCATCTTAAAGATTTTCCGGGAGCGGACGGACTTTAAGGTATATGAGCCGAGCGCGAATTTCCTTCTGGTGCGCATCTTATCGGACGGGCTGACCTCACAGGAGCTGTTCGACCGTGCAATCCGCCGGAAGATGATGATCCGCGACTGCTCCACCTTCCCGTTTTTGGACAACAAATATATCCGCTTCTGCTTTATGAATCCAGAGGACAACGACAGGCTGATTTCCTGCCTGCTCGCAGATTCCTGCGGCTGATTCAGGCAGAACCCTGTGTCGAAACAATTTACACAAGCACAAACCCGGCAGAAAGCCTGTTGCCTTCTGCCGGGTTTTCTATTTACTTCTATATACAACGCGTCCGTTCGTCTATGTATACTGCTTCATCTCATCTGTCCTGCCGCGAATCGTGCTGATCGCATCCTTGACATCCTCTGCATATGTCATATTCTGCTCGCTCATCTCACGTACCTGCTCCGCACTTGCCGTCACCTGCTCGGTCGCCGCCGACAACTGGGAAATATTCTCAACAATACGGTTATTGGAATCGGAGAGACCGCCGATCTGCCCGGCAATCTCATGGATATCTCCAATCAACTGTGACATATTGGTATTCAGTCTCTCAAAGGACTCCGCCGCCAGCATGATCTTCTCGTTCTGACCCTTTGTCGCTTCTACAGAGGATTCCACCGATTTCACGACCTCGGCGGCATTCTCATTCAGTTCACTGACAATCTTTGTTATCTCCTCCGTCGAATCCTTCGTCTGCTCTGCAAGCTGGCGAATCTGCTCTGCAACGACTGCAAATCCTCTTCCCGCCTCTCCTGCTCTCGCGCTCTCTATCGACGCATTCAATGCAAGCAGGTTCGTCTGATTCGAGATATTTAAAATCATGCCCGCAATCTCCTCAACCTCTCTGGTCTTATCCTGCAGCCGGCTCATGGATGCCGTCACCTCAAGATTGGTCTTTCCAATCTGCTCAGACTGGCTCTTTAGCTCCTCCATTACCTGCAGATTCTCCTGAATGCTCTCGTTGGAGTCCGTGGCAATATCCACCATCTGTCTGGACCTTGCGCCCGTCTCCTCAATCGCGCTCTGAATACTCTGCGTCATATTGTTCTGTTCCTCAATGCTCTGTGCTGTCGTATTAGCTGCCGAAGCGATCTCCTTCATGCTCTGCGCCACGGATTCCGTCGCATTCACAAGCTCGTCCACCAGATTGCTGCTCTTTGTGGATTCATCCTGTACCGTTCTTGAGATATCAAGAATCCCGTTGAGCATCGCTTTTTGCCTATCGCTCTGCTCCCCGGCAGAACCAAGCGCATGATCGCTGAACTCCTTGGCGATACTGCCGACCTTATAGAGCACGAAGAACAACAGATACATACACAACACACGGCAAAGGGAATCCACATTCTGGATTCCTGTTCCTTTCAAAACACGCGCAATAAACACTAATGTAAAAATCACTGCATAAGTAATGCAGCCCTGCCGGTATCTTTTCAAATCATAATACGGAATCTGAAGCGCAAGCACACCGATAAACGCAAAATAGATAAACTCTGCATCCGTCTGCACCCCAAGCAAAAGAAATTCGATTGCCATACCGACCGACACAATGAGCTTAAGCTTCTCGTCCGCCTTGTTCCGAAAATAAACAACCAGATTTACCGCTGTAAATATAGCGACCAGTACAACGTTTCCGACAACTGTCGGTATCGCGATACTGGCTGTTTCAAGCTTAAACAGCAGATAAATAATGAACATTGCCCAAAGGCCTATCACTGCACCGATAAAAAATGCATTCATTTTGCTGTAACGTTCTGTCTTGTCATTGTAGCGAAACTTATTGCTTCCGGGGTTCTCATTCATCTCACGTACCTCCTGCGCATTGCTGATTGTCTTATCTTTATAATATTACAATCTTGCATATTTTTCTACTATTTTCGCTCAAATGAGAATTTCTCTACATAAACAGATTTTTCTCCGCTACATGAAGCAGTTCCACACAGCCATCCGTGCGGTACAGGCGGAAATTCTGCAAAAAACCGAGCGCCTCGTCATACATCCGCTCATCCTGTTCATCCACAAGGCTGCCCTCCAGAAGATAGCTCATCCCATTGTGGTAATCTCTGCCGTCCTGCACGGTATACTCACGCCAGAGTTTTCGCCCTTCGCTCTTCTTTGCATTCTCCTCTTTCATCCGCTGCGCAAGGACACGGATTCCCGGCATTTCCCTTCCGCAGCAATGATTCCGGTACAGATAAATGAAATGTCTCGGCGGTTCCCTGCTTAACGTCTTCATCCCGTACTGGTTGTCCGGATAGTTATCCTTCTGCTGCACCCAGACGAAGACGCTGTGATAATCAAGCCCGCCGACCGGAAAAAACTGCGTCCGCTCATGTATCTGTTCAAACGCGATCTCTTCCAGCCCGCATTCCGCAGAAATCCTGTCACAGAGCGCCCGAAACCTGCGCTGCATTTGTGCGCAGAGATAAAAGTACTCCGAATTGTAATACGTCGTACCTGCCCAGCGCAGACCACAGTTCTCCACAAGCGCGCGCCCTTCCCTCTCATTTGCCAGAACGCTCCCGCGTGCGTTGGCTCGCGCAAAAAATTCATAGAGCGTACTTAAGATCTCATGCTGCTTCTTCCCCGGCACGATGACGCCGTCCTTTCGCTCAATGCATTTCTGATAGCACACGCCGAAAAGCTCGCCGACGCCGCGCTCGCCGAGCTTTCCTTCATAATAATCGCGCATAATGGCGTTTGAGATCAGATACAGCACGTTGGATTTCCAGTTTCCGACAAGGCGCACCGCTCCGATGATATCCTCATATTTCTCGCAGGCAAGCGCCCCGTCGTCCGGTTCTGATAATTCAAGTGTATCCCATCCCGGACGCACAAAGCTTTCTCCCCGGATCACATCTTCGCCTTTTTCCGCCTCGTCCTGCTCCCTTGCCTCTTTCAGCAGCGTTTCGATGAACCGCACGCTCCACTTCTTATCTCTGCCCTTCGCCGCAATCCTGCCCTTCTTTTGTTTGGGAAATACCTCCTCAACTGCCTTTAGCTTATTTGTTTCCATCACTAACCCTTCGCCTGATAGCGCGCTCCTGTAATCGCATTGCCGGCGTCAGCCGATGCGTAACGGCTGTAATTCGTGCTCGTCATATAGCTTGTCTTCCGAAGCGTATCCGCCTGCTTTTTCGCGCTTGCTTCCACGCCCTCCGCGAGCGTCTTAAGCTTTGCCGCTGTGCCGTCCTTTGTGCCGAACAGCTTTTCTATTTCCGCTGTATCCGCCTCTTTCAGCTTCTTTCGGTCAAGCGCGATCGTTCCGTCTTCGCCAACTGTAATTCCGATATTCCGAAACGCCGCCTGATGGTCTGTGAACACCTTCTTAAGATTCTTCACGGCCGACTCGTCCGTGACGCTGGCGGTGCTGTTAAGCTTCCTCACCGTGATATTATAATCGTCCGCAAAGGCGGCAATCTCTGCCTCAAGCGCCTCTCTTGTCTTCTCATCCCCGCTGTAGAGGGATTCCTCACCGTCCGCCATCAGACGCTCCATATGCGTTACAACTCTTCTTGCAGACACTTCGGCAATCCCGTAATCGTAGCTCTTGGTCTGGTTTGCCGCAAGCGTCTCCCCTGTCGTGCCGACCGACTGATTCAGTTTACCAAGAATCTGCTGCAGCAGGCTGTCGCTCTTTGAGGTGACCCCGCTGCTTTTCGCCGATGTCCCGGTGGCGCGCGTCGAACCGCTTGTGCCTGTCCTCATCTTTGAGTGCGTTGACCATGCGCGCGTTTTTGCGATACGGCTCTCTCTCGCCTTTGAAATTGCCTCAAAGCTCCTGTTATAAATTCTCATACTCATTTCCCCGCTTTCTTCTGCGCCTATTCCCTGCGCAGATATGCGGCGTAAGCAGCCGCAAATTCATTGTACTTCTGCTTTGACATCAGAATTGTCTCCCCGTTTTTTAACCGGATGCTCCCGGCTTCATAGCTTTTTACCGCCCCGAAATTCACCAGATATCCGCGGTGGCACCGGAAGAAGCGGCTGCCAAGCTCCGCCTCGGTCTCCTTCATCTTCGCATAATAGGCGATCTCCCCGCCCGGCATATGAAGCACGACCTTACGCCCCACGCTCTCGGCATAGAGAATCTTTTCCCGGTCAATGCGGTAATATCTGCCGTCCGCCCGGATCAGCAGCGGCTCTTTTTCCCTGGTAATGCTCTTTGAACTGCTCCCCGCCTCTACGCGTTCGAGCAGTTCCCGGCTGACCCATGCCGTCGCCTCCCGCTCCTTCTTTGCTTCGCTCTCAAGCAAAAGAATGTCATACGCCCGTCCATTCTCCGCCGGATTTTCTCTGCCGCCGAGTATATGTACCTTACTCTGCACATACGCGCCGTCATTTTCATCCAGACAGGCACGCACCAATGCCTCGTCTGCACACACTGCTATGTGTATCACTCATATTCCTCCCCGATTCGGCATCCGTGCCCTGTATTTTTCCTCTATTATATATCGGCAAAAAAAGCCTGTTTTTGACAAATCGTAACGAAATGCACTGTTTTTGTAATCAAAATCCATTCACAAAAAAACTATTGACATTTCGCATGTATCATTGTATTATTCAATTAGTACAAATAAAGAGAAATGAGGTGAGTAAATGGCATGGAATCTCGATTCAGACCGTCCGATCTTCCTGCAGATTGTAGAGCGCATTCAGACGGATATTGTCTCCGGGCGCTATCATGCAGGCGATAAGCTTCCAAGTGTCCGCGAACTCGCGGCGGAGGCAGCCGTCAACCCGAACACGATGCAGAAGGCATTCACAGAATTAGAGCGCATGGGACTTGTCTATTCCAAACGGACCAGCGGGCGCTTTATCACGGAGGACTCTCATATGATTGAACAGTTAAAGACTTCTCTTGCAACGGAGAAGATTCAGGAATTTATCCGGCTGATGCAGCAGCTCGGCTTTGAAAATGAAGAAATACTTGCATTGATGCAGCAGACCATGAAAGGGGAGAAGTTATGAGCACCTTAGTAGAATGTAAGAACCTGACAAAAAAGTACGGAAGCAGGACTGCAATTGACAATATCGATCTTGCCATTGAGAGCGGACATATTATCGGACTGCTCGGACCCAACGGCAGCGGCAAGACGACGTTGATCAAAATGATGAACGGACTGCTCACGCCGACCTCGGGTTCTCTTTACATGAAGCAGAATCCGATCGGACCGACGAGCAAGAAACATATTTCCTACCTGCCGGATCACACGTATCTGAATATGAATCAGCGCGTCAGGGATATCGTAAGCTACTTTGCCGATTTCTATGAGGATTTCGAACCCAAACGCGCCTACGATATGTTAGAGAAGCTTTCCATCAACCCGGACGACAGGCTTCGCACCATGTCGAAGGGCACCAAGGAGAAGGTGCAGCTCATCCTTGTCATGAGCCGCCGGGCGGACCTTTATATCTTAGATGAACCGATTGCGGGCGTCGACCCCGCAGCCCGCGATTTTATCTTAAATATCATCCTCTCCAACTATGACCCGGAGGCTTCGATCCTGATATCCACGCATCTGATCGCGGATATCGAAAATATCTTAGACGAGGTCATCTTTATTCAGAACGGACAGATCCGCCTTACCGCTTCCGTGGACGACATCCGTGGAAATCAGGGCAAATCCGTCGACACACTTTTCAGGGAGGTATTCAGATGTTAGGCAAATTATTTAAGTACGAATTTAAAAATACGGCAAAGGTAATGCTGCTGATCTATGCCGTCCTGATCGTCACCACATGCATCGGCACGCTGGCACTGCGAAGCACGATCCGTTTCGACAGCATCGGCGCAGATCCCAGTCCGGTCGTCACAATGCTGATTGTCGGCGCCATCATCCTCTATATCTTAAGCCTTTTCGCATTTTTTATCGTTACCTACGTATATATGTGCATGCACTTTTATAAGACCATGTACTCTGCACAGGGCTATCTGACACACACGCTTCCGGTAAAACAGCTTACGACCTTCCATGTAAAGCTTGCGACCTCATTTGTCTGGATGTTCATCGCTCTGCTGCTGTTTATCGGCTCCGTCTTCGCCCTTTTAAACAGTGTGACCGACGGAGAGTTCTGGCAGATATTTTCGCAGGAATTTATAACGGGCTTTGACAGCGAGCTTGCGGCAATGGGCTTTCACACAGCCGGCCTGATCGCTCAGTTTCTTTTTTCCACTGTGCTCTCGTGCCTGACCTATCTGCTGTGGGTATTTGCAAGTGCATCCATCGGACAGCTCTTCTCCTCGAACAAGGTACTTGCTTCCGTCGTAGCAGGCATCATACTTTACTTTATCAATCAGACGTTAAGTCTCATTGTACTGCTTGCCTCCGGGTATTTTAACACGATCTTCTCAGGCAGCGACGCAAATTCAGAAGTTGCTCTGATGAACAATTCACTTCTGAGTGCTAACAACATCTATGCCATTCTCGTTGTCATTGTACTGTACAGTATCTGCAATGTGATTGTGCGCAAACATATCAATCTCGAATAAAAACAGCCGCGCAAACGGCTGCCAGACTGCATGGCATGATTTAAGAGCATAAGAAATGCCGCATCCCAATCAACCGGGATGCGGCATTTTGGTTATAATCTTATTTTGTGCGCAGATACTCGTCAATTCCCTTCGCAGCCGCTTTTCCTGCACCCATTGCAAGAATTACCGTCGCTGCTCCGGTCACCGCATCACCGCCGGCAAATACGCCCGGCTTGGAGGTCGCGCCGTTTGCTTCCTCCGCCACGATACACTTTCTGCGGTTGGTATCAAGCCCCTTTGTCGTTGAAGAAATCAGCGGATTCGGGGATGTTCCGAGCGACATGATAACGGTATCCGCCTCGATCTCATACTCGGAGCCCGGGATTTCCACCGGACTTCTTCTGCCTGACTCATCCGGCTCGCCAAGCTCCATCTTGATAATCTTCGCGCCCCTGACGCAGCCGTTCTCATCCACTAAAAGCTCCGTCGGATTCTGGAGCAGGTCAAAGATAATGCCCTCCTCCTTCGCGTGATGCACCTCTTCCTTACGTGCCGGAAGCTCTTCCTCGCCGCGCCGGTATACCACATGCACCTCCGCGCCGAGACGCTTTGCGGTTCTTGCCGCATCCATCGCCACGTTTCCGCCGCCGACAACGATAACCTTCTTTCCCGCTTTGATCGGGGTATCGTAATCCTCCAGAAATGCTTTCATCAGGTTATTTCTGGTAAGGAACTCGTTCGCGGAGAACACGCCCATTGCCTGCTCGCCCGGGATTCCCATGAATCTCGGAAGTCCTGCGCCCGATCCGATAAAGACCGCCTCATAGCCTTCCTGCTCCATCAGCTCGTCGATCGTTACGGATTTTCCAATAACGACATTCGTCTCAATCTTGACGCCAAGCGCCTTCACATTCTCGACCTCCGCCGCAACGACCTTCTGCTTGGGCAGACGGAACTCCGGAATACCATATACAAGCACGCCGCCCGCTTCGTGCAGCGCCTCGAAAATCGTCACCTCATAACCAAGCTTTGCCAGATCGCCCGCACAGGTCAGACCCGCAGGACCGGAACCGATGACCGCCACCTTGTGACCGTTCGTCTCCTCGGCTTTCTTTGGCTTGATGCCGTGCTCTCTCGCCCAGTCAGCGACAAAACGCTCCAGCTTTCCGATGGAAACAGCCTCGCCCTTGATACCGCGGATGCATTTGCCCTCGCACTGATTTTCCTGCGGACATACACGACCGCAGACTGCCGGAAGTGCAGAAGACCTGCTGATGATCTGGTAAGCCTCTTCAAAGTTTCCTTCCTTTACCTGCGCGATAAAGCCCGGAATGTCGATCGATACCGGACATCCCTTCATACACTGTGCATTTTTGCAGTTCAAGCAGCGCGCTGCCTCTGCCATTGCTTCTTCTTCGTTATATCCCAGACATACCTCTTCAAAGTTCGCCGCACGCACCTGTGGCTCCTGCTCACGAACCGGTACTCTTGTCATTACGTCCATATGAACCTCCATGCTCTCTTCACTATCATTTATTCTCCCATGAAGCTTTGCTCCATGCGCAACCTTCACCGTTCGTCAATCGTGCAGGCACGCTGACGCTCCTGCACGCATATATCTTAGCTGCACTGACCGCATCCGCCGTGATGTGTGTCGCCTTCCTGTAGCTTTAACATCGCCCTGCCCTCTTCGGTCTTGTACTGCTGCTGGCGCTTCATCGCCTGATCGAAATCTACCAGATGTCCGTCAAACTCCGGTCCGTCCACACATGCGAACTTCACTTCATCCCCGACAACGAGACGGCACGCACCGCACATACCGGTTCCGTCAACCATAATCGGATTCATGGAGACAATCGTATGTATTCCAAGCTCTTTTGTCAGCTTACAGACAAACTTCATCATGATCATCGGTCCGATCGCAACGCAGTGGTCGTATCGCACGCCATCATCCCACAATGCCTGAAGCTGTGCCGTACCGGTACCATGGAAGCCATAGGAACCATCATCCGTTGTCACATAAAGATTCGTCGCTACCGCACGCATCTCATCCTCTAAGATCAGAAGCTCCTTATTTCTGGACCCCATGATAACGTCGCAGTCCACGCCGTGCTCATGCAGCCATTTCACCTGCGGATAGACCGGAGCCGTTCCGACGCCGCCCGCAATAAATACGATCTTCTTTTTCTTAAGTGTCTCGATGTCCTCGCCGATTAAGTCGGACGGACATCCAAGCGGTCCGACGAAATCAGCAAATGCATCTCCCGCCTCAAGCGATACCATACGCTCTGTGGACGCTCCCACGGTCTGGAATACAATTGTAATTGTTCCTGCTTCTCTGTCATAATCGCAGATCGTAAGCGGAATACGCTCTCCATACTCATCCATCTTCACAATCACGAACTGCCCCGGCTCGCAGTACTGCGCTACACGCGGCGCTTTGACATCCATGAGATAAATCTTGTCTGCCAATTTCTCTTTCTTAACAATCGGATACATAATTTCCTCCTCACATTCTGTGTGATTCAAATCCCCTTCTGAACTGAACACAAACATATTACTCCCGCACAGTAAACCAGACATAAACTTCACGCCTGCGGGCATCTAATTTTATATAATAAAGGAAAAGCCGTCATATTTCAACGGCTTTTCCCATATTTTCTGTTTATAGCTGCTATTCTACCTTTGAAAAAAGAATCCTGTCGTTATCGAGCGCTTTTCCTGCACGGAGCGCGAACTGCTCTAAAAGATCGTCCACGGTCATCGCCGCGCGCTCCTCTCCCTCGACGTCAAGCACAATATTGCCCGCATCCATCATCAGCGTGCGGTTTCCGAGCGAAAGCGCCTGATGCATATTGTGAGTTACCATAAGACAGGTAATCTCCCGCTCTGCTACGATCTGCTTCGTGAGGGAGAGCACCTTCTCCGCCGTCGCCGGATCGAGCGCCGCCGTATGCTCGTCGAGCAGAAGAATCTTCGGCGTCACCATCGTCGCCATCAGAAGCGTCAGCGCCTGCCGCTGTCCGCCGGAGAGCAGACCGACCGGCTGTTTCATCCGGTCCTCGAGCCCCATATCAAGCAGGGAAAGCTGTTCTCTGAACTTCTTCTTGTCAGCCGCCTTAATCCTGCTGAAATAAGCGTTCTTTGAGGTCGTCGTGCGCAGATAAGCGAGCGCCATATTCTCCTCGATCGTCATGTGCGGCGCCGTGCCCTTAAGCGGGTCCTGAAACAGATGACCGATGACCCTGCTGCGCACATGCTCCTTCTGGTAGGTGATATCTTCCCCGCCTAACATAATCAGTCCCTTATCCGGGAAAAACGCTCCGGTGATCGCATTAAAAAGGGTGGATTTTCCCGCGCCGTTGCTTCCGACAATCGTTGCAAAATCTCCCTTTTTCAAGGTGAGGCTCACACCGCCAAGCGCCCGTTTCTCATTGACCGTGCCGGGATTAAAGGTCTTTTCGACATTTTTCATAATGAGCATGGAATCCTTCTCGACTGCCATATCACGCCTCTCCTCCCTTTCCCGTCTGTTCTTCTCTTAACATTTCCTTTATGTACTGCTGATTCGTGATCCGCGCACTCCGCTTCTGCTGATGGAATGCGAACTGCTTCTTGATATAAGGAAACGCGATTGCCACCGCAACGATAATCGAGGACACAAGCTTTAAGCACTCCGCCGGAACGTTCAAACGCAGCGCCACCGCAACGATAAAGCGGTACAGGCAGCTTCCGAGAATGACGCCAGCGACGCGCTTTAACATATTTCCCTTGCCGATGATCGACTCGCCGATGATCAGGCTCGCCAGCGCAATCGTCACCATACCCGTCCCGAGGTTGATATCGCAGGACTTCTGATACTGCGCCAGAAGACCGCCGGAAAGTCCGGTGAGCGCATTTGCCACACACAGCCCAATGGTAATCATCAGCCCGGTATTGATGCTCGAAGCGCGCACCATATCCGGGTTATCCCCGGTCGCCCGGATGGACAGTCCAAGTCTCGTATTTAAAAACAGCGAAATCAGCACTCCGACGAGAATGACGATCACTGCTGCCACGATCAGCTTATACCACGTACCCCCGATTGCCTCCTTCGCCCATGTAAAAACAGAATCGCAGGCGAAGAGGTTCATGTTGGACGCAAAGCCCATCACGGCAATATTGATCGTGTAAAGTCCTGTATTTACGATGATTCCCGCAAGAATCGACTGAATCCCAAGCTTTGTCTGCAAAAACGCCGTCACAAAGCCCGAGCAGACTCCCGCAGCCATCGCCGCAAAAAGCCCTAACACCGGATGCCCCGCCAATGTCACGGATGCGCAGACCGCGCACCCGAGCGTAAAGCAGCCGTCCGTCGAGAGATCGGCAATATTTAAGATACTAAATGAGATAAAAAGCGCCAGTGCGACCAATGCGTAGATGAAGCCAAGCTCCAGGGCATTCTGCACGATGGATAAGGTGATGATGGAACCCATAATTTTCTCCACTTTTCTTTATATTATCTGAATAACTGTCTGCTTATTCAAAGTTCTCGGCTGTAACCGTTTCAAGCACCTGTGAACACATATCGGCGAACATGGAGTAATCCAGACCAATCGCCTCCGCTGTCTCCGTATTTACCATGGCGATGCCACGCTCTAATGTCTGAACCGGCGTCGCCGCAGGATCTGCACCATTTACCAGAATCTCCACTGCCATGTCCGCCGTCTTTGTTCCGAGGTCCTCGTAATTCACGCCGTAGCCGCAGAACGCGCCGTTTAAGGCAAAGGAATCCGCACCTGTGTAATGAGGAATCTTCGCATCAATGAACTTCTCAAAAATCGCAAGCTCTGCTGTCATGATCGTGTTGTCCTGCGGTGTAAATACCGCATCCACCCCCTCAGCGACCAGTGCGTCCGCAGCCGCCTGTACCTCCGCTGATGTTGTTCCTGTCTTCTCTACGTATGATATTCCCTTCTCGTCACAATATGCCTTCGCCGCATCAATCGCACTAAGCGAAGACGCCTGGCTCTTGTCATACAGAAGTCCGACCTTTGCCGTATCCGGATTTGCAGCGAGCATCAGGTCAAAAATCGCCGCTGTGTCAATCGCATCCGAGGTTCCGGTAATGTTTGCTCCCGGCGCGTTCATATCCGCCACAAGTCCTGCTCCGACCGGATCGGACACTGCGGAAAATACAATCGGAATCTGCTGCTCCTCCGTCGCACTCTGCATCACTACTGCGGTCGGCGTTGCGATTGGAATGATGATATCCACCTCGTCCGCAAGCAGATCCGCCGCAATCTGTGTCAGAATCGACTGGTCCGCCTGACCGTTGAAGGTATAGTCTGCATAATCAAAGGTCACGCCAAGCTCTGCGCCTTTCGCGTCAAGCTCCGCCTCGATTGCTTTTTCAATCTGGTTTAAGGACGCATCATCCACATACTGCACGATGCCGACCTTATAGACCGCGCCCGCCGCAGAATCCTGCTCTGCGCCCTGGGCCTGCGATTCCGTGGACGGTGCATCTGCTGTGCCGTCTGCATCGCTGCCGGATGTGGACGAAAGCTCTGCTGTCGGTCCGTCCGAACCGTTGTCGCTTCCGCCGCAGCCTGCTACTGCCACTGCCGTCATTGCTGCCATAAGAATTGCTGCCATCATTTTTCTTTTCATAATAATATCCTCCCTGTTTTCCACTCTGTTTTGATACAAAAAACCGCCCCAAGCTATTGCTTGAGACGGTAATAAACTAATATTATCGCGGTACCACTCATCTTGACGAAACGTCCACTCTTTCATGTACCAGCATACATGCCGGATGGATAACGGGTCCGGTTCCCGGCGGCACCTACCAGAAGCTTCCTTCAGCCCGCCCTCGAAAGTCCATTCGACAACGCTCTTAATACTGCAATCCCACCGCCTGCAGCTCTCTGTCATCTCGAATCAGTGTCTACTACTCTTTCTCATCGGTTTGTCACTATGAAGATACTTTAATACATCAACGTATATTTGTCAACCATAAATTTTATGGGGTTCTATTTATAATAACCCCTGTGTACTTCAAGCGCTTTCTCCGCCAGGGAAGCATATGGTCCCTGCACTTTTATTCTCTTCATTCCGCCCGCAAATACCTCCTTTGCAGTCATTGTAAACAATAATGTTTTGGGATTTTCCCCCTCTTCCTTCTGTACCAGCTCTATCATATCCGCTTCGGACATGGCATATACCACTCTTCCTACATTTCCCCAGAACACTGCGCCCGCACACATCGGACAGGGCTCACAGCTTGTATACATTGTACAGTTCCATAGAAAATCCTTATCATACTTTATCGACGCTCTTTCCATTAAAACTGTCTCTGCATGCCCCGTGCACCGCCTTTCATCGCCCTGGACATTTCCCTGCTCAAGGATTATTTCTCCGTCCGGATCCACAAGAATGCATCCAAACGGAGAGTGTCCGTTTGCGCGTGATTTTGCCGATACCTCAATCGCCTTTTCTAAGTAATACTCGTCTGACTGCCACATATTTTATTCCCTCCATGCTTATATGTTTGAAGATGAAAACCTTTTCGCTTCCATCTGTTTAAAATACTTATACACAGGTGAATGCGTATAAATATTTCCATGCAAAATGATTATTCGCCGAATTTTCTTCTGATAAAATCAACCAGATAGTCTGCTGTTCCTTCTATCCCCAAAACACTGCTGTTGATCAGAATGTCTTTATGCTTATTATCATTTGGAAGATATCCGGCATACTGCATATGATAGGAGTCTCTTGCTTCATCTACAGCGACGATCATTTTTTTCGCTTCCGCTTCTTCCATATGCAATGTTTCGATACAATTCCTGACTCTGTCTTTAAACGGCGCATATATGAAAATATGTATGCTGTTTTCCACCTCAGATAAGGTAAAATCCGAACAGCGTCCGACAATAATGCACGTCTCCCTTTCTGTGAGAAACGAAATGATATTTTGCTGCGCTTCAAAGATTTTGTCCTGCATCAGATCCGTACCCTTTCCAAGCGGATACATCATTCGCGCAAACGGACTTTTCTGCACCTTCTTTGCAGATTCCTCCATCTCGTCAATGACCGAAGTCGGTAGGTTGAGTTTTTTGGCAGCCTGCTCAACAATATCGCGGTCATAGTATTCAATCCCCAGCTTTTCTGCCATAAGCTTCGCAATCGGGCGTCCTAAACTGCCAAATTCTCTGGTTATCGTAACTACATATTTCTTATTCATGCTCTGAATCCTCCCTGCTCTATAACATAAATCCCATAATGAGATATCCAACGATACTGACGATGCCTGCGATCACCACATACGGCAACTGTGAAAGCGCATGATCCATATTTTCTATGCCGGACGCCTGCGATGACATTACAGTCACCTCACTATAGAAACATGCATGTCCGCCAAACGCACTTCCGGAAATAATCGCAGCCATAATAAGGATCGGATTGGCACCTAAAGACGCTCCCATGCTCAATAATACCGGTGAGGCAACTGCACACATTCCCCAGACATTTGCTGTTGTAAAGGTAATCAGACATACAAAAATAAAAGTGATTACCGGAAGAATCTGCGGCGTCAGTATGGGCTGGGTGAGCTTTATCATAAAGTCGGTAAATCCGAGAACCTCCGTCATCTGTTGGAAGCATACGGCTGCCACGATAAGTGTAATAATCGGAAACATATCCGCAAAACCTTTTACCAGTGTTTCAAAAAACTCCAGAAAACTCATTGCTTTCGTCGACACATACAACACCATTGCCACAAGTATCGCTGCTACGATTGCGACGACCAGATCGGATGTAACGATTGTCACTGCAATCAGAATACCCATTGGAATTATAAAATACCAGATGTTTCCGTCCTCTTCGTATCCGTCGCGATCAGACTGATTTAATTTTCTGCTTCCGTCATTGTACACTTTTCCGGTTTCCGCGACTCTTCTATAAGCGCTCTTCATACCGCCCAGTTTCGGCATAACGCCAAGAGAAAACAGAAACACGATGATAAGCGCAATAATGGGATAGATACTATATGGAATCGCATGAATATAAGCCTCGATCCCATTGCCGAACCCAAGTGCCGCAACACTGTCCTGCGAATAAAATATAGCCGCCAGAAATGCAGCCCAGGAAGAAAACGGCACAATCGCACAGACTGGGGCGCCCGTCGAATCAAGCATATATGCAAGAGATTCTCTCGGCAATTTGTTCTTGTCATATACATTTTTCATGCAAGCCCCAATCGATAAGACATTCAAATAATCATCAATGAAAATCAGAATACCCATTATAAAAGTCGCTAATAAGGTTTTTCTTTCTGAATTACAGTATTTTGATATAATCCGTGAAAACCCAAAGCTGCCCTTTGACGCCTGAAGCAGTGCAATCAGACTCCCAAATAAACCGCATACGCAAATTAAGTACGTCTGGTCAGATACGACGCCTTCCAGAAGATAGACAAACTCCGAAAGGAACTGCGCCTTATATAAGATTACACATCCTATTATGGTAGCTCCGAATAAAAATGGTTCACATTTTTTTGTTAAGATTGCACCTGCAATCAGAAACACAATCAACAATATAGAAATAATTCCGTATGTCATGATTCCTTCCGCCTTTCTCATAAATTGCAGCGAGCCGAAACCCGCAAAAAAAGACAAAGACCTCCCGTTTGCCCGGCGCCTTTGCCCATCAGATGATAAATATTTATCTATGAAACAGATTCTAAACCTTCGCCCAACGCGAAGGTCAATAGCTGATTTTGAAAATTGACATTTTTTTATAACAGTGCTATGATTCAAATCATAAAATTTTGTCAAAGGCGGCATTCTGTATTGATTGATGCCGTCTTTCTGTATTATGGGGGTTCGATGAAAAAAGAGAAATTTCCAATCGGTGATACGTCAAAAATGTTTGGTATCTCTGCCAACACTTTAAGATATTATGAAAAAATGGGCATACTCCATTCCATTCGGGATGAGAATAACAATTACAGATATTATGATTTAGCCGGAATAACGACTCTGCATTCCGTTATTTTCCTGCGGTCGCTTGGGTTACCAATCGAGAAAATCCAGAATTATTTTATAGATTCTGATGTTGCCGCTTTAAAAGAGGGCATAGCCCAAACCAAAACCGAACTTAAGGATCAAATCACCGAACTGCAGAAAAAGCTCCGTTATCTGACATATTTAAGCGAAGAAATCAGCAATATAGAAGCTCATTTATCTCAAATCTGCATAAAAGAATCTCCGAAATGGTACATAGCTGCTCTTGCAGATGAATTGGATATAAAAAACTATATTTCCGAAAATATAGACACATATAACAAATTTTCATGTTTTACATATGCGACATTTATAATGAAATCCGGTTCCCTGCTGAATCGCAGCTACGATTATTCCGGCTATGGCGTTATCTTTGAACCTTTGGCCGGCAATGATATTCCGAATTACCCTGTCATTGAACCGCGTAAATGTGTCTATTGCCCTTTTGTTGGAAATGAACAGGAAATTTTGGATCATTATAATATAATAAACGACTGGATCAAAGAGCGTCACCTCGAAGTAAGCGGTGATGTAATAGAAAGGCTTATTATGAGCAGTGCCGAAAAATTATTTATAGAAATCTGGATTCCAATAAAATAGGGGCTGACGCTTTAACGATTAAAAATCACATGAAACGGCAGCCCCGGTAAAACAGAAATCCGCTTTTCTACCAGCAGAGCGTCATGATAGAATGCGCTCCTATCTCCATATCACAAACGTTGTCACCCTCCGCAAGTGTAAAGCTCTTCGGCTGTTCCGTGCGGTTTAGAAGTACGAGCACTCTTCCGCCATCCGGGTTCACAAATCCGGCGGTCTCGATATCTCCTGTATACCGCGATACAAGCATTCTCTTTGCTCCCGGTCGAATGAAACGGCTGAAATGTCCGATGTAATAATAGGATAATTTCACATCGATCGCATCCGCCTTCGTATCGCACATCACCGGAGCGTCGCAGAAATTTTCCACATGGTTCGGACCGCCCTTCTCATCCAGATAAATATTCCAGTCGAGATAAGCATTCATTCCGGCATTGAAGTTTCCGATCATATCATGGGCATACATCTCCGCATGATTGATCTGGTTATCTGATGCAAAGCGGGAGTACTCCACGCATCCCTCGGTAAAGATCAACTCCTTATCCGGGAACTCATTCCGTGTCTGCTGCAATGCCTCGAAATGGTCACCGGTATACCAGTGGAACGCAATTCCGTCAATCGCTTTCTTCGCATCCTCCGTCGCAAAGCTCTCTCTTGCCCGGTCTAAGACGCGTTCTTTGTTGTGATCCCACACATTAATCTTAACCTCATTATGTCCGGCTGCGTCCAGTTCCTTCCGCAGATATTCAGAGGCAAATTCCGCTTCCTCGGTTCCGGTATACAGACAGGAGTCCCATTTCTGTGTTGCATTCGGCTCATTCTGAACGGTCAGGCGGCTGACCTTAATTCCCTCTTTTTTGTATTCGGTCACATAACGGGCTACCATTTTCGCCCACATGCCGTAAAATTCCTTCTTTAATTTTCCTCCGTGATTCATCTCCCCGTTCGTCTTCATAAATGCCGGAGGGCTCCACGGAGACGCCAGAAATACAATATCCTTTTCCGCCTTCTGTGCATCCTTTATCAGCGGAATGATATACTTTTTATCCCGCTCGATGTTAAAGCTAAGAAGCTCCTCATCCGCCGCCTCCTCTATATATGCGTAATTTCCAAGGGCGAAGTCGCAGCTCTGGATATGGATTCTGCAGAAATTATATCGGTTTCCGTGTTCTCCGAAATACAGCCCGAGCAGTTCTTTTTTCTTCTCCTCACTCATCTGTGCATAAGTATAAGCGGCGGCCTCGGTAATCGCCCCTCCCAATCCAAACACCTCCTGATAAGTTGTCTCCGGGTAGATTTTCACCTGCTTCATCTCGCTGCCGCCATTTACCACAAATTCTCTGCTCTCCTCTGCAAATGCCACGTTCTGATTTGTCGTATAAGTCTTCATGTTCATGCTCCTTTCAAAAAAAGGCTGTTGTCCGGAATATACAATCTTTCCAACAGCCTTTTCTTAGCCAATTCTATTCGTTCATGCCAAGTTTCTCTGCATTCTGCGCCATCTTTTCGCTGCGCACCGCTTTGATACTCTCCCAGTTATTGTCCGCAAGGAACTGCTTGTATTCCTCCAGGATCTGATCGAACTGCTCGTCATTTTCTGCACGGATCAACGCTACGAGTGTCGTTGACCATTTCGTTTTTATCGCACTGTAGGAACGCGCCTCCTCGCTTCCTGCATCCGGATCTGTGTTCTCCAAAATGAAATGCGGCACCAGTTTTCCCTGTCCCCATTCCTGCATCTGCTTGATGGAGTCCGGATAAGCATCATCGCTCAATGCCTTGTAGCGGTCATGACCGAACGGAATGAACTCACCGATACGGATTTCCTGTTTGAAACGGTCGTTATCGGTATCACGAAGTTCCTTCATTTCCGGTGTCAGCTCGTATTTTCCGTCCGCATTCACCGTATATGTCTCGCCCTCAATGCCATAATTCGTCAGAATCTGCCCTTCCTCATCCAGCAGATATGTATAAAGCTGAATTGCCTTTGCAGGATCCGCACAGGTCTTGGATACATAAGTAATCATCCATCCGCTGATGCCTGCCTGATTTAAGGTCGGTGCATTTCCTACGGTACTCTGCGGACCGTCGATGGCAATATAAGCAGCATCCGGCTCGGCATTTGCAAATGTAGTGAGGAATCCCGACTGCTGCGGCGTTCCCTCCATCATGATACATGCATATTTTCCGATGCTCTCTTTTTCCTGCCATGCGGTGTTGTCGTCCGTAAAGCTGTCGTCACTGATGCAGCCGTTCTTGTATGCGGTGTTGAAGGTTCTCATCCAGGAAAGATAGTCCTCGTCTAAGTTTCTGTCATAGAAAGTGCCATCCTCATTTGCCAGCGGAACACCGATATAATCCTGGAACACGTCCCCAAGAGAGCTGGTTCCGTCAGTCTCAAAGTTGTTAAATCCAAACGGAATTAACTTGGGAAATTGTTCCTTGATCTGACTTAACACGTCTAAAAATTCCTCCTGCGTCTTCATAGACGGTTCACCAAGCGCCTCATAAACATCTTTGCGAATCACAAACGCGGTCTTTGCAAAAATGTCACCTCCGTCATAATCTTCCTGCGTATTCGAGTAATCCGGATAGCCATAAGTCTTTCCGTCCTCCAGTGCGAACCAGCTTAAGCTCTGATCGGATGCCACTTTATAGAAATACGGATCATAATTGTCTGCCAGATCCTGCAATGAATACGCCCATGTATCTGCTTTCTGTGCCACGGTGGAATTAGCGTCAAACACTGTCACAATATCCGGCATTTCGCCGCCCGCAAAAAAGGTATTCAGCTTTGTGTCGTCTCCCACGATGAACTCAATATCCACATTCAGATCCTCTTTCATCTTCTTGGTTACGACATCATTTCCCCAGTCGGTATTCCACCATTCCGCATTGACATACCATGTCAGGGTCGTATTCTCCTTCGTATCCAGCTTCCACGCCGGTGTATTCTCATCCAGTGTGTATCGTCCTTCTTCCACAACACCGTCCTCTCCCGTCTGTGCCGCCGGACCGCCGGAAGATGTTTCCTTATCCCCACCACACGCTGTCAGACTGCCTGCCGCCAGTAAAACTGCCATTGCAAGACTCACATTACGTTTCCATAAATTCCTTCTCATCTCTTTCTCCTTTTCCCTGATTAAATTGTTTTCATCGAATACCCCTCGATGGCCTATATCAATAGATAACATTATCTAGTGATTTTCGCTTTATTCTTTTACCGCTCCAAGCATCATGCCGGATACAAAGTGCTTTTGAAGCAGCGGATAAATAATAATGATCGGCACTGTCGTGACCACAATCGTCGCGAGCTGGATTCCCTTTGAGGTCGTGGACAATGCCACGTTTCCGATGCTGTTCATACTCTGTGCCTGTTGCTGCACAATGATTTCATACAGCTTCATCTGCACCGGATAGAGATTCTTATCCGTCATATACAGCTTTGCCGTCATAAAGTCGTTCCACTGGAACACACCATTGAACAATGCAATCGTCGCCAACGCCGGCTTGGATAACGGCATTGCAATCGTAAGGAATGTCCTCCATACCCCTGCACCGTCAATTTTTGCCGCTTCCTCTAAGGAGGATGGCACCTGCCGGAAAAAATTCATCAGAATTACCACATCGTAGTAACTGAATAACTGCGGCAGAATATATACCCAGAAGCTGTTTAAAAGCCCTAACTGCTTCATCAAAAGATACGTCGGTATCATACCGCCGGAGAAAAACATTGTGATAACTCCCATCACCGTGTAAAGCTTTCTCCCCCGCAGATTCCGTTTACTGAGCGCATAGGCTACCATGGCGCAGAAAAACACATGCGTCACAACACCAATCAGTGTTTTCGCTACGGATATGCCAAACGCTTTCCAGATACTGGTGTCCTTGAACACAGCTCTGTAATTGTCAAGAGACCATTTTTCCGGGAAAAAGATGAAATTTCCCTCCGCCAGTGCCCTGCTCTCTGCAAAGGAGGACGCCACGACATTTAAAAGCGGCACTAAAATAATGATTGCGATGATCAGGATCAAGACCGTATTTACGATGTCAAACATCCGGTCACCCGTCAGTTTCTTTGTTTTCATTGTTCCCTCATTTCTGCATCGTCTGGGATGCCCCTGTTACAAAACGGATTCCTCGTTAATCTTTCCGGTAATCTTATTTGCCGTCACAAGCAGTATGACCGAAACTACGGATACCCCAAGTCCAACTGCCGTCGCATAGGAGAAATCTCCCTGTGTCAGACCCATACGATATACATAGGAATCAATAACCTCGGCTCTTGCCTGATTCTGCGAATTCATCAATACCAATGTCTGATCCAGATTCGATTTCAAAAGTCCGCTGACCGTCAGGATAAAGTTCAGACTGATGATTGTCCTCATAAGCGGCAAGGTGATACTGGTGATCTGTTTTAGCCTGCCGGCGCCATCAATTCTTGCCGCCTCATAATACGTCGGGTCAATTCCCGCCATGGTCGCAAGGTAGAGTACCGTTCCCCAGCCCGCCTCCTTCCATGTGTCGGAAAGAGAGGCAATCCACCAGTATTTTCCCGAATCCAAAAGAAAGTTTGTCGGATTTTCCACAAGGCCCAGCCCCATTAGAATCTGATTCAATAATCCCGTAGTGGACAGCCAGTTAATCAACATTCCTCCCAGCACAATCCAGGAAAGGAAATGCGGCAGATACGAAATCGTCTGTATCACCCGCTTAAATGGACCGTCCCTCAATTCATAAATCATAATGGACAACAAAATCGGCGTTGTAAAACCAATCAGAAGCTTTAGGAAACTAATCCCCAGCGTATTTACTACCGACTGCCAGAAGAATTTATCTCCCAGTACGATTTTAAAATTGTACCAGCCTACCCAGTCAGCAGAATCAATCGTGTCAATCACGGTATAGCTCTTAAATGCGATAGACAAACCATAAATCGGCATGTAGCAGAAAATAATCATAAAGATAATTCCCGGAAGAACCATCATCTGAAGCGGTAGCTGCCTGCGGAAATCCTTTGCAAACAATTTTGCTTTTTCTCCTATGGAATTTCCGGTTCGTTTTTGTTCTGTTTTCTTCATATAAAATCCCCCAAACCCTTGTTTTCTCTGTGTTTGTGTAATTTATGATAACATCCGGGAGACTGCGCAACAAGCGCCTATGTTGTCTAAACATAGGTCAATATTGCTTTTTTCTGTTTTATGTGATACACTTTCGGTGGTTGCTGCTGCGAATTTACATTTCAAAAAAGGGTGGGATTTTGCTATGGAAGACAAACGTCAGAAAAATCTGATATACGAAAATGACCGTATTACAGACGGTTTTGATATTTTTTTCTGGGTATTTAACGATGCGAGCAGTTTTGTTGCCACTCACTGGCATACTGCGATTGAAATGATGTATATCATAGATGGAGAGGTCGATGTTATGATGAATAACCAGACCATTATCCTCGGTCCGGATGATGTTTTTCTAATAGATTCCAAGGTAGCGCATTCCACAAAGTCCTTAAACGGAAATCATGCGATTCTTCTGCAGCTGCCCTATCCGTTTTTAAAGAAATATATCCCCGATATAGACAAATACAATTTTGGTTTTGACTGTCACACAGATCATCCGATTCTTCAGACAAAGCTTACAAAGCTCAAAGAAGTGATTCATCAAATGCACATTGTCTACGAGGTCAATCCCAAGGGCGGACTGCTTCGCTTCAACAGCCTGCTGTTTGAGATGCTCTATCTGCTCTACCACAGCTTTGCCAGACCGATTGAGACTGCCCAGATAAAGCGTGATATCAAAAAAATCCAGCGCTTAGAACCGATTCTGCAATACTCAAATGACCATTATAACGAACCGATCACGTTATCGCAGATTGCCGGAATCGCCTGCCTGCAGGAAGAATATTTCTGCCATTTTTTCAAAAAAAATATGGGAGTCACCTACCTTCAATATCTGAATGAAATCAGGCTCTCCCATATTTATCATGATTTGACTTTCACCGATTATTCGCTCAAGCAGCTCTTAGAAATGCACGGTTTCACAAATTACAAGCTTTTCCGGAAAATGTTTTATGAACAGTTCCATATGACGCCCGGCGAATATCGGGCATCAAAAACATAATTATGAAAAATATACCAGCTCATCCTCCGGCTTTTCCGCCGGGGTGATGGAAACCGGATAAAGCACCGGTCCCTTTCCCTTATACTCTTTTGCGAACTCCACCTTGATCTGTGCGGTAATGTGAATCCATGACTTGTGTGCAATCTCCTCCTCTTTCGGGTACTTGCACTTAAAGCCGATAAACGTCACATCCTCCACACAGCAGGTCATTGCGAAACGCCCCGGGACAAAAATTCCCTTCTTAAGCTTGTCCGGATTATAGACAAGGGCGAGGAAGCTGACCTTCTTTCCCTCATATTTCTTCGGATTCTCCAGACAGTCCATATACCAGATCGCATAATCGGCATCGGTAATCTCGATTTCGTCGCCCGAAATATCAAACGGGAGTTCCTCCTCGCGTTCGTCCAGCGTACCGTCCGCCCGCTCATAGACAAGCTGCGCTTTGCGGTTCAGCGCCTTGACATTACGACGGAACTTTCCTTTGTCCGTATTGTCATCACAGCGGTTAAAGATTACCACATCCGCCTGGAACAACTGTTCCATGATCATTGCCCGCATATTGCCAAGATACATCTCGAAGGTCGTTGCATCCACCGTCGCCAGCGACTGGATAATCGTCCATCCCTTTGGCAGTGCTGTCTCCATCAGCGTGTCCATTCCCCATGTACCGTTGTACTCCAGAAAAATCTGATCCGGAAGATACCTGGCATTGATCTCATTTAAGAACTCCGCTGTAAATTCCTCTTCCTTTTCCACCATGACAAGGCTCGCATTGATGCGCTTTAATTCCGCTTCATCGTATTCTACATCGCCGTCTTCACAGCATAGGATCAAACTCTTGCCCTCTTCTGCAAAACCGTTTTCAAAAAGCGTTTCCTTTATCAGCGTCGTCTTACCGCTGTCCATGAAGCCGGTAAACAAATAAATTGGTATCTCCTGCATGTTCCATTCCTTTCCTTTTCACACACCGCACTAAGGCAGTGCCAAGCCCGTATACACTAGGCAATTCCAAATAATTCTTCCAGTCTGTGCTCATCAATATCGGTTCCGATGACACAGAGACGTCCTGTATAATCCGGCTCGCCGTCGCGAAGCTCATACTCACCCGGTACCATATCAAAGTAGATCCAGGAACCGTTCTCGTCCTCGACCATGCCCTTGGCGCGCAGAATCGTTCCGTAATCGTCTGTCTCACAGAGCGTCTTTAACACGTCCTCAATCTTCTCACGTGTGAACTTATGCGGAGTCTCTCTGCCCCAGCTCGTGAACACCTCATCCGCATGATGGTGGTGGTGATGGTCGTGACAGCCGCAGGTGCAGTTCTCGTCGTGCTCATGATGATGCTCGTGCTCCTCGTGATCGTGGTCGTGATGGTGCTCGTGCTCTTCATGATTGTGGTCGTGATGATGCTCATGCTCTTCATGATCGTGGTCGTGATGATGCTCATGCTCTTCATGATCGTGCTCGTGATGGTGCTCGTGCTCTTCATGATCGTGCTCATGCTCCTCGTGATCGTGGTCATGATGATGCTCATGCTCGTGTGCCTCGGCTTCTTCCTTCGCATGCTGCTCCGCCATAAGCTTCATCTCAAGAGAATCCTGTCCTTCAACGACCTTTAATATCTGCTCGCCGCGAATGGAATCCCATGGGGTCGTAATAATTGCCGCCTTCGCATTCAATGCCTGAATCTGCTTCACACAGAGCTCCAACTGCTCCGGCGTCGCATTCTGGGTCCGGCTCAAGACGACTGTGGTCGCATACTCAATCTGATTGTTGAAGAATTCGCCGAACGCCTTCATCTGCTTGCTCGCCTTAAGCGCATTCACAACTGTGACAAGACCGTTTAACTTAACGTTTTCTTCCTTCTCGATATCAATCACAGACTTCATAACATCGGAGAGCTTACCCACGCCGGACGGCTCGATTAAAATACGGTCCGGATGATATTTATCAATCACCTCATGCAGATTCTTTCCGAAATCTCCCACCAGCGAGCAGCAGATACAGCCGGAGTTCATCTCGGTAATCTGAATACCCGAATCCTTAAGGAAACCGCCGTCGATACCGACCTCACCAAACTCATTCTCGATTAAGACCAGCTTTTCCCCCACAAATACCTCATCGATCATTTTCTTGATGAACGTCGTCTTTCCCGCGCCCAAGAATCCAGAAATAATGTCTATCTTTGTCATTGCTATCTCTTCCTTTCCATATTACACTGCATATTTCCAAAACATTTTTATTTTACTCGTTTTTCCTATATTTTGCAAATATTCCAGACTATTTCATACTTTTTTTAGATTTGGCAGTTTAAATTCCATACTCCTCATACAGCTTTTCCCGAAATTCCTTCTCCTCTGTCGCACGGAGCAAAGCATCTGTGCGCGCCTCCTGCATCAGCCGCTTTGTCAGCAACGCAAACCGTTCTGTTCCCGTCTTGATCCCCTGCTCCATTCCTCTCTCAAGCCCCTGTTCCATTCCTTTCTCAAGTCCCTGTTCCATTCCTCTCTCAAGTCCCTGTTCCATTCCAATCTCCATGCCCTGCTCAAATGCCTCATCTGCCGCAATCTTTCTTTCATTCTCAATATGTGCCTGCTCATTATATTCTGTCAACAGCATAGAACGCACCTCCTCGCGGTTCTCCCGCAATACATTCTCTAAAATCCCATTCTGCACACATTCCTCCACCGCAAGGTCTATCGCCTGTTCCATACTATAATCCTTCCGCTGATATTCTCTTACCTTCTCCACAAAAATGGAATACTCTTCCAGACGCCTGCATTTTTTAAGCAGTTCCTGATTGTGCCCCGCGTTGATGTTGATTAACGTTGCCCGGCAATCGAGATCCGCATCGTCAGCCCTGTATTTTTCAGGAAACGAATCATGCAGATACAGTGTCATGCGCTCCGGTTCTTCTTTTGTTCCGTTATAGAAAATTACGAACCTCGGCAAAGGCAGGGCAATTCTCCGGCTGCTGTACAGGTCTTCATGATTCACCAGCAGTTTCCTGTACAATGCCGCAAAATACAGCAATCCGCGAAGCGGAAGATTCGGTGACATCGTACTCTGGTGCTCATAGAGATTTAACATCTCCTGCAGAAGAAACGAAATATCGTTCCTCATCCCCATGTATACGACATCCTCCAGCGTATTCACCACAATATCTTCCGGATTGTCATACGCCGTATCGTTGAGTGCATTATACAGTTCCAGTAAATCCCGCTTCTCCCGGAAAATAAATTTGAACAGCCTGTCCTTATACTCCCGGTTGGTATTCGATTGTGTGCTTTGATTCATATGGTTTCCTCCATTATAATTTTTTTCTTCTGCCTGTGCAATACAAAACTCTCTCTGTATCCTTGGAATATGCGGCGATGCGCCTGTGATAAAAAGACCAAGTAAAATTTAATAGAATAAATGGATATAAAAATAAGATATGTTGAATGTAACACAATTTTATTAAAATTACAAGAATAATTTCCGTAATTCCTACGCCGTGCTCCTGCACTCGTGAGCACAGCTCACTCGTTCAGGGGGCTTCGCCCTATCAGTCCGCTTTGACGTATGTACGCCGCCGTGCTCCTGCACTCGTGAGCACAGCTCACTCGTTCAGGGGGCTTCGCCCTATCAGTCCGCAAAGAAACGAATATCCTTGTGCAAGCACGGATATTCGTTTCTTCACGTCCTGGCACGGCTCATTATTTATGAAATTGCATTGTATAGAGTTTTTCGTAGATGCCGCCTTTTGCGAGGAGCTCGTCATGCGTTCCTTCTTCCTCGATTCCCTCCTCCGTGAGCACAAGAATACGCTCGGCGTTCTTAATCGTGGAAAGACGGTGTGCTATCACAAATGTGGTACGGTTCTTTGCGAGCTTCTCGAGGGAATCCTGCACGACTTTTTCACTCTCATTGTCGAGCGCGGACGTCGCCTCGTCAAAAATCAGGATCGGCGGATTCTTAAGGAATACGCGCGCAATGGAAAGGCGCTGCTTCTGACCGCCGGAAAGCTTAATGCCGCGCTGTCCGATGTCCGTCTCATAGCCCTGCGGCAGCGACATGATAAATTCATGCGCATTCGCATTCTTCGCCGCCTCAATGACTTCCTCTCTGGTCGCGTCCGGTCTGCCGTAAAGAATATTGTCATAGACCGTTCCGACAAACAGATAGACGTCCTGCTGTACGATTCCGATATGGTCGCGCAGGCTCTTTAGTGTAAGTCCCCGGATATCCTTTCCGTCGATCTTCACCGCGCCCTCCGTCACATCATAGAAACGCGGAATGAGGGAACAGAGCGTGCTCTTTCCCGCCCCGGACGAGCCGACTAACGCCATGTACGCGCCCGCCGGCACATTCAGATTGATGTGAGAGAGCACCTGCTCCGTGTTCTCCTCATACCGGAAGGACACATTTTCAAACGAAATATCACCCTTCACATCGCACAGTTCTACCGCATCCTCACTGTCCTTAATATCCGGCTCGATCGCCATAATCTCACAGAAGCGCTCAAAGCCGCTGTAACCGTTCTGGAACTGCTCGGTAAAATCAATCAGCGTCCGCACCGGATCGGTAAATACACTGATATAGAGCACGAAGGTAACGAGATCGCTGACATCCACACTTCCCTTCACAATCAAAAGCGTTCCCACCAGAATCACGTTTACCTGAATCAGGGTCGTAAATGCGCCAAGTCCTGCCTGAAAAGATCCCATATAGTGATAACTGTTCTTCTTCGCGGAAAGGAATCCCGCATTTCCAATCTTAAATTTCTCCTTCTCGATCTCCTCGTTTGCAAAGGATTTCACAACACGGATTCCCGAGAGATTATCCTCAATCTGCGCGTTGATCTCCGCGATTTTCACACGGTTCTGCCGGAACGCACGGCGCATTTTCCCATTGAGCCAGTATGCATACGCGAACATAAACGGCAGGACAGCAAACGCCGCAAATGCAAGCATTGGATTGATATTCACCAGTATCACGAACGCTCCCACAATCTTGATGACAGACAGGATAATATTCTCCGGTCCATGGTGCATCAGCTCCGTAATGTCAAAGAGATCCGTCGTGATGCGGCTCATCAACTGCCCCACCTTCTGATTGTCATAGAACGCAAACGACAGCTTCTGTAAATGCTCGAAAATCTCCGCGCGCATGTTGTACTCGATTTTCGCGCCCATCACATGCCCGTAATTTGAAATAAAGAACTTGCTGTAGCAGTCAATTGCCACCATTACGAAAAGAATGACCGCAATCACCTTAATCTGCTGCAGAATGACCTCCGTCTCCTCATAGACCAGCGTATATGTCACATACCGGATGACAAGCGGAATTGCAAGCGCTACTCCCGCCGAGAGCATTGCAAAAAACATGTCCGCCCAGAAAACAGCGCGGTATGGCTTATAATACGATAACATTTTCTTTAAATTCCTGCTCATACTTCCTCTCCTTTTCCATCCTTCCGAAAACCTCTTTTTATTTTATCTGCTTCAAAAAAAATGTCAAGCAACATGCACCACAGGGCAAAAAAAGTGTTATACTTATTCATAATGATTGAATTTACACTAAGGAGGCAACCAACATGAACCCAAGACAAATGCATTATGAATCTCTTGCAGGCACAGTCATCGGAAATTTACAGAAACGCAACATGGATGCCTGCTACTGCGCAACAGTAGAAGAGGCACAAAAGCTGGCGTTCTCCTATCTCAAGCCTGACTGCACCGTTTCCTTCGGCGGCTCCATGACCTTAGAGGACACAGGCATGCTCACCGCACTGCGCCATGACCCGAATATCCGACTGATCGACCGCGCCGCTGCCAAAACACAGGAAGCGACAAAACAGCTCTTTCACGATGCTCTCTCTGCTGATTTCTATTTTATGAGTACAAACGCAATCACAGTAAATGGCGAGCTTGTAAATATCGACGGCAACGGCAACCGCGTCGCTGCTTTAATTTACGGACCGGAGCATGTCATTATCATGGCAGGCATGAACAAAGTAGTGACAAATGTCGAGGAAGCTTTAAGCCGCGTGCATAACACAGCCACTCCGATGAACTGCAAGCGTCTCGGCAAGCATACCCCATGTGCTTCTACCGGAGTCTGTTCCGATTGTCTTTCTCCTGACTGCATCTGCAATCAGGTCGTCGTCACAAGACGAAGCGGCATTCCCGGACGTATCAAGGTAATTCTGATCGGAGAAGAACTCGGATATTAAAGCATTCCCCTGATCACTGAATGCTTCAGGTGAAACAAAGTGTGCTTCGCACACTCTCGCGAATTTGCTTCAACTTACATGAGGAGCACACTTTGCCGCGCCCGAGCGGTGCCGTTTACGGCTATCTTCCATTCCGCGAGGTGCGCATCCTGCCCGGCAGGGCTTTTTGCTCTATAGGAATCAACACTTTCACGCTTCACAGCAACGCGGTATTTCCTATAGAGCAAAAAAGAGCTACCGCATCGCGGTAGCTCTTTTGGCACATATTAATTGTACTTTCTTTTTCTAGCTGCTTCAGATTTCTTCTTACGCTTAACGCTTGGCTTCTCGTAGTGTTCTCTCTTACGAATCTCCTGCTGGATACCTGCCTTTGCGCAGTTTCTCTTAAAACGACGTAAAGCGCTGTCTAAAGTCTCGTTTTCTTTTACAATTACACTAGACATTATCTCACACCTAACCTCCCTCCAGTTGCGTATTGTGCATATTCAACTGTTTGGGTCATATTCATTGCACTATATAGCATTATAACACATAATTTTTATCCGTCAACCATTTTTCAAAAATTCAGAAAAATTCAGACAATTTTCTTCTATTTTACATCCAGCAAACGGAATTTACCTACCAGAGAATCCAGGGAATCTGCCTCTGCCGCAAGCTGTTCGCTTGTAGCGGAAGTCTCCTGTGACGCCGCCGAGTTGCTCTGGATGGTATCTCCGATCTGTTTTACGCCCTTTTCAATCTGCTTTACAGAGACAGCCTGATGGTCCGACGCCACACGGATATTTGCCACTTCCCCGATAATCGTATCCAATTCTGCCAGCACCTTATTCAAAGACTCTGCCGTCTTCTGCGTCACTTCGTTTCCGTAGCTGACCTCTTTCTGGTTTGCTTCAAGCAGCTTCTTGGAGGTCTCCGCTGAATTGGCGCTGTCCTCCGCCAACATACGTATCTGCTCCGCCACTACCGCAAAGCCACGTCCTGCCTCTCCGGCTCTCGCCGCCTCAATCGACGCGTTCAAAGACAAAAGATTCGTCTGGGAAGCGATATTCTCAATCTGTCCAATCACCTGTTCCAGTTGCTGGGAAGTCGTCAGAATCCGTTCCATCGCCTGGGTCAGCTCCTCCATCTTTTTCTGGCTGTTATTCGCCTCAGCGTCGACCTCCTTTGCCTTGTCATGTACGACATCCGTAGATTTGCTGTTTGCAACGACCTGATCCGTAACCGCTGTAACACTCGACACCAGATTATCCACAGCCATTGCCTGATCCGTTGCTCCCTTCGCCAGATCCTGCGAGCTGAGCGCCAACTGCTCGGCTCCCGCCGCCACCTGATCCGAAGAGCTGCGAATCATCTGTAAGGTCTGGCTGACGTGCGTCACTGTATCGACGAGCCGCTCCATTACCAGACTAAATTCTCCAACATAAGCATCCTTGCATTTCGATTCCACCGTGTAGTTTCCCTTGGAGAACTCCTCCAATATGTAACTCAGATCCTCGATGATCTGGTTCAGCGTAAATGCCGTCTTGCGGAAACTATCCGCCAACTGTCCCAGCTCATCCTCTCCATGATAATTTACCTCAACGTCCAAATTACCGCCGGATATCTCTTTTGCGACTCTTTCGAGTTCAATCACCGGTTCAACCACGTATTCAGAAAGCTTCTTTGCCGTCTTCGCGGAAAGATTTATTGATACAAACGCTATGATCAGCAAGATTGCTACCGACACTGTCACATAGCCGACAACTACGCTCTTTGGCAAAAACTGCGTCAAAATCAGCGCCAACGCCGCATAACAAACAGTTATCACAAAAAGCTTCAGTATATTGCCAAATGCCTCTTTTACCCTTTTCTCGATTTTTCCTTCCTTCAATGTCTCTTTTGCCATATAACATCTCTCCTTTACAGCTTATAAAGTTTCGTAGTTTAAGAAAAGCCATGTGGCAAATAGTACCTTTACCACATGACTTAATATACACCATATCCCTGAAAAGTTCCATCATTTAACAAAATTTTAATAATACTGTAACAAAAGCGTTTTATGCAATCTGACCTTCCAACGCCGTTTTCGCTTCTGCGATCGCATCCGGGATGCCTGCCGGGTTCTTGCCGCCTGCCTGCGCCATATTCGGACGTCCGCCGCCTCCTCCGCCGACCTTGCCCGCAATGCTCTTAATCAGATTGCCTGCATGTGCGCCGCGCGCCATCGCCCCGTCCGTTGCCATTGCGACCAGATTGACCTTGCCGTCCGCTGCAGATGCCAGTACAACAACACCTTCGCCCAGCTTGCCGCGGAGCTGATCGCCGAGATCTCTAAGACCGTTCATGTCAACGCCGTCAACGCTCACTGCAAGCAGCTTCACGCCCTTTACCTCCACGACCTGATCCATAACATCGCCGAGCGCTTCCTTTGCCGCCTTGCTCTTTAAGGACTCGTTCTCACTTGTAAGCGCCTTGATTTCAGCCATCATATGCTGGATCTTCTCCACAAGAGTCGCCGGAGTTGCCTTTGCAGCCTTCGCAGCCGCTTCAAGCTCCTCCTCTTCCTTCTGGTAATATGCGAAAACATTATCGCCTGTCAGCGCCTCAATACGGCGCACGCCTGCCGCCACACCGCTCTCGGAAACAATCTTAAAGACCGCGATATCTCCGGTATTCTTCACATGCGTACCGCCGCAGAACTCCTTGGAGAAGTCGCCCATGGATACGACACGGACCGTCTCGCCGTACTTCTCGCCGAACAGCGCCATCGCTCCGGTCTTCTTCGCTTCCTCTACGGTCATGATGTCTGTGCGGACCTCGATTCCCTCACTGATCTTCTCGTTGACCATCTGCTCGACCTTCTTTAATTCCTCCGGCGTCATTGCGGCAAAATGGCTGAAATCGAAACGGGTACGCTCGGAATCCTGATAGGAGCCTGCCTGCTCAACATGCGTGCCAAGCACCTCGCGAAGGGCTTTCTGGAGCAGATGCGTTGCGGAATGGTTCCGGCAGACTCTTGCACGCAGCTTCTCGTCGACCGAAAGCTCTGCCTCGTCTCCGTTCTTGATCATGCCGCTTGTCATCCTGCCGATATGACCGACCTTGCCGCCGAGCAGCTTTACGGTGTCCTCTACCTGGAATGTACCGCCTGCTGTGCGGATCACGCCCTTATCGCCCTGCTGACCGCCCATGGTCGCATAGAAAGGCGTCTTCTCCGTGATAATCGTGCCGATTTCTCCGTCGGAGAGCGCTTCGACAATCTCTGTCTCCGTCGTCATCACCAGAACCTTCGACGTTACGTTCAATGCGTCATATCCGACAAATTCCGTCGTGATGGACGGGTCGATAGACTCGTAGACCGTCACATCCGCGCCCATGTAGTTCGTCACCTTGCGCGCCTTACGCGCCTTTGTCCGCTGCTCCTCCATCGCTGCCGTAAAACCTGCCTCGTCGATGGTAAATCCCTTTTCCTCAAGAATTTCCTGCGTCAGGTCAAGCGGGAATCCATAGGTGTCATACAGCTTGAACGCATTCTCGCCGGAGAGCATCTTCTCTCCCTTCGCCACCATCTCATCCTCCATATCGGAAAGGATGGAAAGTCCCTGATCGATCGTCTTATTGAAATTCTCTTCTTCCTGCGTCAGAACCTTGAAAATAAAATCCTGCTTCTCGATAAGCTCCGGATATCCGTCGCCGCTCTCCTTTATCACGGTAGCTGCAAGCGTCGCCATAAAGGTTCCCTCGATACCGAGCATTCTTCCGTGTCTCGCCGCGCGGCGGATGATACGGCGGAGCACATAGCCCCTACCCTCATTGGACGGCATGATACCGTCGGAAATCATAAATGTCGCGGAACGGATATGATCGGTAATCAGACGGATGGAAACATCATCGAGCGCATCCTTCTGATAAGTCTTGCCGGACAACTCGCATACCTTATCACGGATCGCCTTCATTGTGTCGATGTCAAAGACCGAATCCACATCCTGCATGACTACTGCAAGACGCTCAAGCCCCATACCTGTATCAATGTTCTTCTGCGCAAGCTCGGTATAGCCGCCCTTGCCGTCTCCCTCGAACTGTGTGAATACGTTGTTCCAGACCTCCATGAAACGGTCGCAGTCACAGCCGACCTTACAGTCCGGACGGCCGCAGCCATACTTCTCTCCGCGGTCATAGTAGATCTCAGAACACGGACCGCACGGACCGGCGCCGTGCTCCCAGAAATTGTCGCACTCTCCCGTCTCTGGGTCGCGGTAAAAACGCGTAATGCGCTCCGCCGGAACCCCGATTTCCTGATTCCAGATCGTAAACGCCTCGTCGTCCTCCCCATAGATGGACGGATAAAGCCTGTCCTCTTCGAGTCCCAGCACCTTCGTCAGAAACTCCCAGGACCATGCAATCGCCTCATGCTTAAAATAATCACCGAATGAAAAGTTTCCGAGCATCTCAAAAAAGGTCAGATGTCTCGCCGTCTTACCGACATTCTCAATATCTCCGGTACGGATACACTTCTGACATGTCGTCACTCTTCTTCTCGGCGGAATCTCCTGTCCTGTAAAATATGGCTTAAGCGGCGCCATACCTGCATTGATCAAAAGCAGACTGTTGTCATTGTGCGGCACCAGTGAAAAACTGTTCATCACAAGATGATCCTTGCTCTTAAAAAAATCCAGATACATCCTGCGAAGTTCATTCTCTCCATAAAACTTCTTCACGACTACTTCCTCCAAAATGTCTCTTCTTATTGTAATATCTTATTCTGTCTTCTCGCTGCCTGCGGCTTCCTTCGCTTTCTTTGCCTCGCTGCTTGCGCTCCATTTCTTTCCGGCGAAAACACCGAGTGCCGCCACTGCCACCAAAACCACGAAAATCAGTAAATAATGAACCAACCATCCCAAAAATGCCATAGCTCTGCCCTGCCTTTCTTCTCTCCTTCGTCTTTAAGGAGAAATCCTCCCTAATGGCGAAAACTCCCATAACTAATTTAGTATAGCGCAACTGTTTTACTGTCGTCAAGTGCTCTCTTCCTATTCCGCCTGAATCTCTTTCTATTCCTCCTGAATCGGGAAGACCTGATTCTCATGGACAATCTCAACGACCCTCTCCGCCATGGCAGCGTTGGAAATCTTCCTGCGATACTCCCGGATTCCGGCATAGTCCTGCCACATATGCATCGGAAAGACATAATCCGCATCCGTGTGCTCCAGAAAATAATCAAGCCCAGTGAACTGGTACTGCCCAAGCCTTGGGTCTGCCGGAACGAACGCCAGATGAATTTTCTTATTTGAAAGCCGCCTGATCTGCCCGCGGTAATTGGACGCCATCATCCCGTTGATCAAATCGCCCGCGCCCTCCCATTGCCAATCGTTTAAGTCGCCTGCATGGTATAAGCCAACGCCGTTCGTCTCCACATAGAACGCCACACCGGCGTCCGTGGAGCGCAGCGTCTCGATATTCAGATCGCCTGCCCTGTATTTCTCACAAGGGCTGACATAGAGAATCTTCTTTGAAATCTCCGCCGAAAATCCATGCTTTTCCAGAAAATGAGGACTCATCTTACAATCCTTGGAAAAGATATAATGAATGTCGGAATACCTCTCCGCCCACCGGAGCACATCCATATCAAAATGGTCACGGTGCTTGTGGCTGGCAAACACATAAACCGGCGTATCCGGTTCGTACTCAGGAAGCACGCCGCCAAAGTGATACCCCTCCATGCGGTCGCCGTTGAACCAGTCAAAAATCAGCACCTTCTCATCCACCTCAACAAGAAAACAGCTATGATGTATAAAAATAACCTGCATATAAATTTCCTCAACCTAATAGTAAACAATGATGCGGCGTCTTAGTAATTCCCAGCTCACTGCATGCGGCGGATAATCTGATTCGCATGCGCATAAATCTCCTTCGGATCAAATCCGATTTCAAAATGATTCTCCTCATAGAGCACTTTGCCGTTAATCATCGTCAGCTTCACGTTCTGCTTGCTGCCGCTGTAGACAAGATTCTTCACGATATTGTTCTCCGGCTGCATATTCGGCTGCTGCAAGTCGATCATGATAAGATCCGCCTTCTTGCCGACTGCAAGGCTGTCACAGTCGTCTAACTGCATCGCGTGCGCGCCGCCTGCCGTTGCCATATAGAGAATCTCATCCGCGCATACACACTCCGCATCCATCTCGCGCACCTTTGCAAGCGTGGAAGTTAAGAACATCTCGCGGAACATATCCAGACAGTTGTTGCTCGCCGGACCGTCCGTACCGATTGCCATAGAGATTCCCTCATCCACAAAACGCTTTGTCGGGCAGATCCCGGACGCAAGCTTCAGATTTGACGCAGGATTTGTCACTGCGGTAAGCTTTCTCTTCTTAAATATCTCAAAATCTGGCTCCTCCAACCATACGCAGTGATAACCGCCGCCGCCGTACTCATACATGCCAAGCGAATCCGTAAGCTGCGTCGGCGTCATGCCCCAGCGCTCCTTACACTCCGCCACCTCGCTCTTTGTCTCGGAGTTGTGCAGCCACACCGGGGATTTCAGCTTCTGCGCCAGTCCCGCAACGCCCTCCATCAGTTCCTTAGACGTCGTATACTCCGCATGGAAGCCCACGATAAAAGAGGTAAGATCGCTCATCTCATTGACAATGTGGTAATTCTCCTCCATCAGCTCAACTGTACCGCCGAAATTGTTAAGACCGCTCGTCTGCACCGTACGGAAGCCCGTATCTACAGACGCTTTCGCATTCACCGGCGGGAAGAAGTACATATCAAAATTCGATGTGATACCGCTGGTCAGATACTCCATAATGCCTAAAATATTCAGCCAGTACACATCGTCCTCCGTGAGCTGCCCCTCCTTCGGGAACACCTGCTGATACAGCCAGTCCTGCAGCGGAAGATCGTCCGCATAGGAACGCAAAAAAGTCATTGCCGTGTGCGTGTGGGCATTCTTAAAGCCCGGCATCAGAAGATTCCCCTGTACGTCAATCTCCCTGTCCCACACGATAGCGTCCGCATCTGTCGCAATTTCCGGCGCTGTCTGCGGTTCCTGCCCCGAAAGCCCACGGGCGGATGCCGCATCCTCCGCTCTGCCGTCACCGATGTAGCAGATCGTATCTCCCTTCACCCAGAGTTCTCCCTCTGTAATCTCAAACTTATGATTGTCTGCGAGTTTCAAAATCTTCGCATTATAAAACCGTGTATTCATATCATTTCTCCATTCGTTTCGTTTACTCTGCATTCTCTCTTCCGATTCCCAGAATCGTCTCCGTCACGAGCGCCTTGAACTTCGGAGCGACCGCATCGGCAGCCTCCTGCACCTCCTTATGAGAAAGCGGTTTAGCCGAAATACCGCACGCAAGATTGGAAATACAGGAAATTCCAACAATCCGCATCCCCATATGTCTCGCCGCAATCGCCTCGCACGCCGTGCTCATGCCGACAGCATCCGCGCCGAGCGTCCGGCACATTGCAACCTCCTTCGGCGACTCATACTGCGGACCGGAAAGCTGCAAATAAGTGCCCTCTTTTAAGTCGATTCCAAGCTCAACTGCCGCTTTCTTTACAATCCCGCGAAGCGCCGGATCATAAATCTCGCTCATATCCGGGAAGCGGACGCCAAGCTCGTCGATATTCGCCCCGCGAAGCGGCGACGGCACGAAGCTTGCGATCTGATCCTTAATCAGCATAAAATCACCCGGCTTCATTCCAAGCTGGATGCCGCCTGCCGCATTCGTAAGAAACAGCACCTTCGCCCCCATCAGCTTCATCAGGCGCGCCGGAAGTACGACGTCCGACATCTCATACCCTTCATAGTAATGCACTCTTCCCTGCATACACACGACCGGAACCTCGCCGACATAGCCGAAAATAAATTTCCCCGCATGCCCCGGCACCGTAGAGACCGGAAAGCCCTCGATCTCGTGATAATCGAGCGTTGCCTCCACACGGATATCCTTCGCGTAATCGCCAAGCCCCGAGCCTAATACGAGCGCGACCTCCGGTGTAAAATCAATCTTTGCCTTATAGCTCTCATAGCATTGCAGCAGCTTTTCATATAACGGATTCATCCCCTGTTCTCCCTTCCTTCACGCCTCCCGATTGGCGCAATCAAAATCTTTAAAACAATTAAACTCAGTATATCCGAAAAAAAGGAATTTGACAACCGGAAAGGACGCATCCTGCCCGACAGGGCTTTTACTCTATAGGAATCAGCACTTTCACACTTTACAACAACACGGTATTTCCTATAGAGCAAAAAAGACGCATCCTACGCTTCCATGCCGAGCATGGGACGTATGCGCTCTCCGACCCACGAGATCACCGGTCCCAATGTAAAACCCATCACAATCGTGACAATTCCGATATGTGCGCCGAACAAATACGCAATCACAATGACAAGCAGATCATATGCACAGCGCACGACCCTGTAAGGAAATCTTGTCTGCGCCTTGTGGACAATCGCCGGAAGTGCATCATAGGGCGACGTTCCCAACTCCACGTCAATGTAGACCGCGACCGCCACGATAAACAGCGCCAGCGCCGGAATCAACACCGCAATGCGTACTCCCATGGAATCAAACAGTCCTTCCGGAAGCATTCCATCCCACAGCCATGAAAAGAAATCAACGGAATATCCCACCAGAAACATGTTGGCGAGCATCCCGAAACCGATGTACTCTCTTCCCCATAGAATCACGAAAATAAAAAGGATGCAGTTAAAAAAAGCCTGCCAGCTTCCAAGGCTTACGCCGAGCTTTGACGCTACCGCAAGATTCAGGCTTGTGCAGGGATCCGTTCCCATGTCCACCAGTACAAGCCATGACAGTGCAAAGCCCATTGTAATCACCGCAAGAATCACCGTAATCAGACGCTTTGTAAAATTCTCTTTCCGATACATCCCCTTTATAAAATCCTTCATCTTCCCTCACCGTTTTTCATAGATTTGTCACCTCATCATACCATACCATCTCTCTAAAAAAAAGAGCTTCGCCGCTCTTCTTATTTTTTTCCCGTTTCGGACGATATATGTGATAGAACCTTTCACAGGAGGAACTTATGCATACTTTCCATTTACACGGCTTAAACCGCGTCCTGCACCCCGGGCGGGACAACAAGACCGCCACAGAGCGCGTCATAAACAATCTTGGCAAATCAAATCTCGGACTGCACCGGCAAGAAGCGACGGCAGCCACTACGCTTGACAGCTTTACCATCACGCAGAATATCTCCGAACTTCTCAGCCCCGCCTGCGGCATGACCGAGGAAGAGAAATCCTCCTATCTCGCAAAGATCATGGCAAAATTAAAGAGCGGCAAGCGGCTGACCGCAGAGGAAATGCGCTTTCTGCAGGCGGAGGACCCGCAGCTTTACCAGCAGGCAGCGCGCGTACAGACCATGCGGGATTCCTTAGAAGCCCGTCTTTCTTCGTGTTCCTCCAAGGAAGAGGCGGAGACGATCTATGCTGATGCACTCTCCCACATTGGTGATGATGATCCGATGAAGAAGTATATCGTCGCAGCCTGCGACGATGCGATGAAAGAGTTCCGGAAATCTGACGACTATCAGTCACTTCCTGAGACGGAGAAGGACGCCGCAGAATCCGACAGGCATCCGTCAATTTCTGACGCGGAGAAACCATAAGTAAAATGCATAATTCCCTTTTCCCTCATATACGCAGTAGTCCTCACAGCAAATCCGCCATACATCTTCACAAAAGCGCTCAAATTCATACGCACAGGCTGGCGTTTTCTCTAAAATCGTGTTTCGCCTTGATATCGCAATCGCAATATGTTCGCTTATCAGCGGAAACGTATGGAAACTCCGGCAGCTTTTTTGCCCTCTTACTCGGTCTGGTTATTGGATTTGCACGCACCCTGTCATAATCGAGCAATTTTTTTATATGCTTTTTGTTGTTTGCATCATAACACTTTAAAAAGCTTCCACCTCATCCATAAAGCGGTAAAATTCCTCTATTCTCTCATCATCCTTACAATATCCGATTCCGCTTTTCACATATTCCAGAAAGACGTTTTTATAATCTTCGTTCATTGCCGCAGTTCCTCTCCCATCGCAAAAAATTCCAAAATCTCCTCAATGCTGACAGGACACATGTTATTCGCATCGACTCCGACGTCATAACGGCGGATTCCCTGTTCGAGATTGCGGTAATTATAGTCTGCGTGGTTGTGCTGATGTCCATGCAGATGAAATGCGCCGCGATAAAAGCCCTTCCATTCCTCAATCGGGTAATGAAACAGAATAAATTCGTTGTTCTGGTATTTTAATTCGTGATAATCCTTAATCCATTCAAAAATATACTTGTCAAATTCTTTCTGCTCCGCAAAGCGGTCATGATTTCCCTTCACCAGATACTTGCGCCCCTTAAGCCGGCTTAACGCCTCCGTCGCATAAGAAGCGCCCTTCATCGTCACATCGCCCAGAATATAGACCTCGTCAGCCGCACCGACCTTTCGATTCCAGTTCTCTATCAGGACCTGATTCATTTTTTCCGCATTCGGAAACGGGCGGTTTACATGCTGAATTACTTTGTCGTGGTAAAAGTGCAGATCAGCCGTAAAATATATCATAGTGATACCTCGCTTAAAAAATCATACCCCCACCTCATCAGCTTTTGCAGATACTCCTCAAAGCTGTCCGCAATGACCCAAAGTTCATCGGGGTCATGCAGATACCGCACGATTTGTCCCTTTTTCCCCTTGGACGACGGGGAAAAGTCAATAAATAACTGCGAGGATCCTCCATTGTTCATGCAGTCGGAAAAATGCAGCCAGCACAGCCCGCGCGCGTTGTCCGTTATCCGCTCGTCAATCGAAACGGCGTCGCCAAATTTCCTATTTACAAAATCAAACAGCCATTCCATATCCTCTTTCTCTGTCATCTGCTCCGCAGACAGCAGATAATAAGGATATCCTTCCACATCCGAGCCGAGAAAATAGAGCGCAGTCCGTTCTCCCGCATACTCCCTGTGATATGTACCGTCCACATAGTTCAATAACTCTATCAGACAATCCGGCGTTTCGGGATAAGCCGTCCGCAGCTTTTCGATATCCGCCCTGTCTGCGCCATGCGCAATGCGCTCAAAATGCGCCCACTTTTCTCCTGCTCCGCTGTCAGCGTATGCCTTTTTCAGACCTGTTATATAGTTCTGTACCGTATCCATGATAACCCCCATTTCTGACTCAGATTCTATATTTCATTTCCTGTATCTCATAAGGAATGTTCTGCCCGTCCAGCAACCGCAACACATGCCCGCAGACCTCCCCGCGTCCGGTTTCAAGCCTTACCCGGTTCCCGTTTCGTAACTGACATTCCAAAACACCGACCGGGATTGCCTCAGAGGCAATTTTCTTATCATAATAAAATATGTAATGAACGATAAGCTCACGCGGAATTGCGACCGCCTCAAACCTGATATCGGAAAGTCTGCCGATCATGTACTCGTCCGTCAGTATACACAGACCTGCATAACCGATAACGCCCCTTTGTACACTTCTCTCGACCGATGCAATATATGCGGCTTCATCTTCCATATCCAGATACCGCTTCGTATATTGAAGTATTCTCTTCTCAAAACGATGCCGCCGCCACAGGTTATTTCCGAGAAAATGTCCTCCGAAAAGCATGGCAAGCGAAACTGCTGCGATTCCAAGAATAAGCGGCTTATTACTGCCTTTAAAGAACAGACACAGTGCAAAAAATATTGTGACTGCAGACCATATGGTGTCCCATATCACGATGCCGTTTTTCTGCGACAGAATATGAAGCGCAGCATTAAGCGTTGTGATGGAATCTTCCTCCCTCTTATTCCGGCTCTCCTTCACATCTGCGACCCATTTCAGAAATCTGCCAAAGAAAACCGCCCCATGCTTATGCAGCCACGCAAGGAATACAAGCGCCCAGAACATAGACCAGCATATCAGCATTTGTTCGACGTCATCTGACGTTCTGTCTGATTTCAGAAGATACCACAAAAAAACGCCGCCCGAGACAAGACATAGAACGATGAGCAGTGCATTCAGTACGATTTGCCCGGTTTTTATTTCGATCCGGTGAAGCTTCTTTAAAAATTTCTGTTCCTTATCTTCCTTCATGTTCTTCCTGTTCCTTTTGTACGCTTAATAACATTCCCAGCCGTCATAGCACTCACGCAGTCTTTTCCAGTCTGTATACATGATTACGGCGTCTCTGTCATACTTTCCCTTCATGGTTGCAAGTGCAAATTCCGTCCCGCTTTTTAAGGTAATGCTGCCTGCGGCGTCCGGCGGCTCGGGAAAATTCGCTCCCGCCTTCATGGGAACAAGGAATTTCACCCTCACAATCTCCTGCGACATAAAACGGTAATAAAGACTGTAAATCGTTTTCTCATCCTCCGTTTCAATCCTTGGAAACTGCGCCATCAGAAGCATCCAACGCATCAGGGCAGGATTTGTATTTATAATTATAGCAAAAAGAGCCTCAAAAGTCATTTCTTTAATGACTTTTCAGACTCTTCTCTGTAACAGTTCAACTGCTACGTTGTTTTGACATATTTTGCTTTTTGGACGTAAAAGCCGCGTTTTATTTCAGTTTGGAATATGCCTCTATATATGCATTCTCCGTATCAGACCGTGAAGGAACAATATGCAGCTCGTCCGCCTCCAAATACTCTGTACCGATATAATATAAATCGTAGACCTGTTCGTCCATTACCGCAAATTCCAGACTGTAATCTCCGTAATAATAGTACAGGTAACTGCTCAGGCTTCCATTGACATAAAAGCAGGGCGGTCCATAGGCTTCGATCAGCGACTCCACATCAAGATAATAATTTCCCGCATCGGTTTCCACTCCCTCAAGCCCCAGGCTCTCCAGAAGCAGCTTCGCCTCATAGGTGCTTGAGCCGGACAACCCAAGGGTTCCTATCTTGCTTTCTTTGATTGGCTTGCAGTCACGCTCCGCCTCCTGATCCAGATTATACATTGTAAGCTGTTTTACAACCTCAATTTTAACCAGACCGCCATCCTCTTCTCTCCAGATACGCTGTTCACTCTGCTCATCATCATCGTTTAAAAAACCTGTTTCGTATTGCTCCTTTGCCGACTCCAGCTCACCATAATGCAGACCGCCATCGCAGTAAATCCCGACCGCCTGCAGGCTGCTCACCGTCATGGGGAGCGTCACCTCGACGCCGTCAAGCATAAGCTTTCCGTCAAATTTGGACGGATCAAACTGTGTGGTGTCGAACCACCACTCGTCGCCCTTCTTTCCGAAAAGTTCCGAAGCCGTTTGATCCTCTGTGCTTCCTTTTTCGCTGCTTACCGACGGCTCCTGTGTCTGTGTCTGTGCGCCTGCCTCATCTGCGCCTTCGTCCGCACATCCGCCTGTTCCAAGACCAAGCGCCGCTGTCAGACATACGGCAATTACTTTTCCTGTTCCTTTTCTCATAGCTTCCTCCTGTTTTTCTGATTTTTGGCAAATCAATGCTCTATCGACCCCATACTAACACCGATTTGACTTTCCGGCACATTTTTGCGTAAGCGAAGACTTTTTTGGCGTAAGCGTTTTCTATGTTATATCTGCGCCGTTTTGGCATATCGGCGGAGGAATTTTCCTGCTTGCCTATTTCCGAAATGCATAGTACAATCTTGGTTGACTTTTTTGACAAAGGAGAATATTTCTTCATGAAAATCGCAATATGTGAGGACGAGGAGGTCATGGCAAAAAAGCTTTGGAATTTGTTTGTTGATGATCCCGCAGCGGACGCCTCTTATTTTCTGAACCCGCTGGATCTGTTAAAGCGCTATGAACACGGCGAACGGTGGCAGATTTTGTTCTGCGACGCGCTTATGGAGCCGATAGACGGAATTACCCTGTGCAGAAGAATCCGGGAATACGACCCCAATGTATATATTGTATTCGTGACAAACTATATTGAATATGCCCCCGCAGGCTATGAAATCGGACTGTTCCGCTATCTGCTCAAGCCCGTCACCAAAGAGGCGGTCGAAAAGGTGATGCAGGAAATCAAAGCGGATCTCCAGCAGTCCGCCCGTCTTCTGGTAAAAACCGCCGAAGGCTCCTTTTTTCTTGACCGGAGGGAGATTTTATATCTTGAGGTTTTCGACAAAGAGACCTGTATTCATTACGAAAACGAAACGGTTCGCGTCAGCAAAAGCTTAGGCGAACTCGAAAAGCAGCTCCGCCCCTATTCCTTTTTCCGGATACACCGCAAGTATCTGGTAAATTTAGAGCGCGTACAGGAGTTCGACCAATACCGGCTGACACTTGACAACGGGAAGACGCTGCCTGTCAGCAGGCGCAACTCCCTTGCCTTCCGCAGACAATTATACCGTTTTTTGGAGGAGAAATGCTGATGCACTACGATATGATCACGACATGTATTGTCATTTTTTTCAATACGCTTCAGGCTGCCGCTTTTTATCTGATTTATCTGCTGTTTTTTGTCAGGGATTCTGTTTTAGAGCGCAAAAGGCTCATGCTTTTTTCCGCCGCTGCCTTTTTGATTTTGTCCATAGGAAATGTCATCGGAAACGACCTTGTGATTGATGTCGGCGCGCTGCTGCTGCCCGTGCTCACCGCCGTTTTTCTTACACAAAAACGCATCTATAATGTTTTCATGCTTATTCCTGCCTTTTTCTTTTACACGCTGCTTGCCGTCTTTCCCGAATACATGCTGCGCCATGTATTCGACAACTGGCAGGACGAGCTGCTTGGCGTTCCCCGTCTGAGTGTTCCCGGAATGCTGGTAGACGTAGGCTTATTGACACTGCTTTGCTTTTTTGCGCAAAAATGTAAAAAGCAGCGCATCAGCTTAAGACTAAAGGGCTGGGAAATCGCAGGACTTATCCTGTACTTTTTCTTTGCCTTTTTTGAGATTTATGTTCTTACGATTTTTCAGGGGACACTTACCGATACCGCACGCACGATATCCGACGGCATCATCTTTATTTCTACAGTTGTAATTTTTATTGTGTATTTAAGATATCTCTTTGCCGTCCGGAAAAACCGCCTGTTAGAGGCGAATGTGAAGGAAACGGAAAATTATCTGTCCATGCAGCTCTATTTTCTGGAGCAGGAGCAGGAAAATGAAAAGGAACTGCGCCAACTGCGGCACGATCTGCGCAATCATCTTCAGGTCATCCGTGAGCTTTGCGCCAACAAGGACTATGCCGGCGCGGAAAAATACGCCGCTGAGCTTTCCAAAAAGCCGGGGCTGACCGGACAATTCCACATCACGGGAAACCGGATTGCGGACATCGTGCTTGCTGCGAAAAAAGAAGCAGCTCTCCTCCAGGGAACTGCTTTTATCTGTGACGGTGATTTTCAATATTTTGACGACATGAAGCCCGCGGACGTCTGTACGCTGCTCTCCAATCTTTTAGACAACGCTCTTGAAGCCTGCAAAGACCTGCCGGAGAGCTGTATCCGTGTACGGGGCGTACAGCACAGGAACTTTTATACCCTGATAATTACAAATCCTGTCGCAAAACCTGTTACCATAAAAAATAATCAGATTGCAACGACAAAGAAAAACCGGCATTCCCACGGAATCGGGCTCTCCGGCGTCGCCCGCATTGTACAGAGCTGCCACGGCGAATTTCTGCTCTCCTGTGAAGAAAACCTTTTTACGGCAAAGCTGATCCTTCCCTTGAAACGAGCGTCTGATTCTTAATCTTTGCTCCTGTCAAACGAACCCAAAAAGCCGCCGCGCTCACAGGATGATGCAGACCATCCCGCCGTTATTGTCATTGACAATTTTCTGCATGGTATCCTGTAATTTCATCTGACATTCGTCGTCCATCATGGAAATCTTGTTGCGAATCCCATCCTCCATCAGTTCCCCGATCGATTTACCGAAGATATTCGTCTCCCACGCGCCTTCTTCGCTCTGCTGTCCCTGCCGGATATAGGAAATCAGGTCGTTTGCCTGCTCCTCGCTCCCCACGATCGGCGCAATCTCCGTCTCAATATTCGCCTTGATCATATGAATCGACGGCGATACCGCCTTGATACGCACGCCGAACTTGTTGCCGTGGCGGATCAGCACAGGCTCCTCCATGCGGATATCGGAGAGTCCCGGTCCGACCACGCCGTACCCCTTCATCTGCACCGCAGAAATAGCGTCCGCCACCTTATCGTAGGAGTCCTTGCGCTCCGACATCTCGCGAATCAGTGAAATCAGTTCATATTCCCCGGAAATCGGCACGCCCGCCAGCTCGCTCATATTCTCGTAATAATATTTCTCCGCCACATCCATACGGATTTTCACACAGCCGGAGGCTAAATCCAGTTCCTCCACCTTGATGCGGGAAATATAGTGCTCCGGCGCAAATTCCTGCGCGTAGACGTCCTTTGTCTTTCTCATATTTCCGAGTATCTGTGCCGCCGTCTTTATGATTTCCGCCTTCATCGGATGGTCGGCGCTTAACATTTCCGCCCACTTCGGGATGAAGAACTCGACGCGCACGACCGGAAATTCATATAGAATCTGTTCTAAAATCCGGTAGACGTCATCCTTCCTGAGCTGTTCACAGTTGACCGGAATGACCGCCGTCCGGTACTTTTCCTTTAATTCCTCCGCAAGCTGCGTCGCTTCCTCGCTGTAGGGCTTATTGGAATTTAAGACAATGACATACGGCTTTCCGATGCCTGAAAGTTCCTGTATCGTCCGCTCTTCCGCCTCGATATAGCCCTCGCGCGAAAGCTCGCCGATCGTGCCGTCTGTCGTAACGACAATCCCGATCGTCGCATGATCCTTAATGACCTTCTGCGTGCCGATGGATGCCGCCTCCACAAACGGAATCTCATAATCGAACCAGGGCGTCTTTACCATGCGGTTCGTATTTCCCTCCATATGCCCGGTCGCGCCGTCCACCATAAAGCCGACGCAATCAATCAGACGGATCTTCACCCGCGTGTCATCGCCGAGCGTAATCTCAGCCGCATCCTTGGGAATAAATTTCGGCTCTGTCGTCATGATCGTGCGTCCCTGCGCGGACTGCGGCAGTTCGTCGATGGTCCGCTCCCTGCTATGTACATCTTCCATAAACGGAAGTACCATTAAATCCATGAAGCGTTTGATAAACGTTGATTTGCCCGTGCGGACAGGACCGACAATTCCAAGGTAAACCTCGCCGTTCGTGCGGTTCTGGATATCTTTGTATAAATCAAATTCTTTTTTATTACTGATGTCCATAAAAATACCCCTTCCATACTTACTTAAATGTATGAAAGGGGTAATGCATTTATACCAGCAAAACGCGCAGCTTTTTCGGAAGACACCGGAATCTGACCTCGGTAACGTCTCCGCAGTACTCTCCGTCCGCATGCAGTACCATAGGCTCTGCGAGATGTATCTCACATTCCGCACAGTCACGCACCACAAAGCCCCGAATCCACAGGTGCTTCGCCGCGACAAGAAACGGCAGGCAGAAAAACGTCCGCCACTTCGGGATTCCCGCCGCACTGCACACGGAGAGCATTCCGTCTGTCGCATCTGCGGCGGGAGCCATCGGGACACCGCCGCCCTCCGCCTTAAAATTCATTGCCGCTATGTATATGATCTTCTTTAAGTTCTGCGTATCGCGCTTTTCATAGCGCACCGCAGCGCTTGTCGTGCGCATGGAAAACAACGACTGCACGGTCAGGATCAGATAGGTCAGTTTCCCCAGATGCAGTTTATTCAAAAAATCCTTCAGTCTGGATTTCAAAGCCTTTTTGCACACAATCGCATCCAGTCCAAGACCGGAGCTGATTGCAAACAGCCTTGGCGCATCGCCGCCCTTCCAGCTCACCTGACCCAGATCGAGGGTACTGCAGGCTTCTGCGCCCATTTCCATACAGGCAATGATCCGGTTCAGATTCTCCGTCGGGCTGCCGTTAAGTCCAAGCCCGCGTGCCAGATCGTTTCCCGAACCGGTCGGAATCACCCCAAACCGCACACGCGCAAAATCCGTTATGCCGTTGATGACCTCGTTTGCGGTTCCGTCTCCGCCGACCGCGACAAGGCAGATGTCCGCATCGTCCTGCTCACAGATTTCCCTTGCAAGAGAAAACGCATGCCCCGCATATTCCGTGACCCATGCCTTATACGCAATATTTTTCCTGCGTAATTCCTCCTGTACCTCCTGCCAGACGGCAGCGCCCCTGCCGCTTCTGGATTTCTCATTTACAATAAAATACAACATTTGTCTGCTCCTATGTATAAACCGCCAAAAACGTCCATCAGGCATACACCGGATGGACGTTTACTGCTGTGCCAGATTTTATTTAGTTTATCACGGAAATCCCGAAATTACAATACATCCGCTTTTGGCCTCACTTATGCCTCTGCTTTTGCTACAGCATCCGCTTTTGGCTCCGCTTCTGCTTCCTCGTCCTGGACTTCCTTCACCGGAAGACGTCCGTACATCTCCATATAGTTATACAGACGCTTCGCAAGCTTATTCGTAATCTGGTCTGCGGTTGCGCGCCACTGCCAGTTGCCGCCGAGCGTAGACGGTGTGTTCATGCGCGCCTCGTGCCCCAGTCCGATCAGATCCTGCATCGGAACGATGGCAAGCTCGCCGACCGACGACCATGCGCCGCGCATCATACCCCAGTTGTAGCCCTCTTCCTTCGTGAGGTTTAAGTACTCCTTGGCAAACTTCACGCTCTTTTTCGGCGCGGTCTTCATCCACCCGAGCAGCGTGTCGTTGTCATGCGTTCCCGTATAGACAACGCAGTGCTCTGTATATGTATGCGGCAGATAATTGCTGCCCTCACGGGAATCGAACGCGAACTGGATGACTTTCATGCCCGGGAAGCCCGAATCCGCCACCAGCTTAAGCACGGACGGCGTGAGAAAACCGAGATCCTCCACGATGATATTTAACTTGCCAAGCTTCTTCTCAAGCACACGGAACAAGTCCATTCCCGGTCCCTTGCGCCACTCGCCGTTCTTTGCCGTCGTATCCTTCGCCGGAATCGCATAATACGAATCAAATCCGCGGAAATGATCGATACGGACGATATCATAAAGCTTTGACATTGCGGCAATACGCTTCGTCCACCAGGAATAGTCATCCTTCTTCATGACATCCCAGCGGAACAGCGGATTGCCCCAGAGCTGTCCGTCCTCGGAAAATGCGTCCGGCGGGCAGCCTGCGACGTCAATCGGATTTAAGTCCTTATCCAGATAGAACTGTCCCGGATTCGCCCATACGTCCGCCGAATCGCCCGCTACGTAAATCGGAACATCCCCGATGATCTCAATTCCCTTGTCATTGACATATGCCTTTAATTCCCGCCACTGCTTAAAGAAAAGATACTGCAGCATCTGATAGAACCGGATATCCTCCGCATAAGTCTCCTCTGCCTTCTTAAGCGCCTCCGGCTCTCTCATCTTAAGGTCTTTGTCCCAGAAGAACCATGCTTTTCCGTCGTTCGCATCCTTAAGCGCCATAAAGAGCGCGTAGTCGCAAAGCCAGTCGGCCTCCTTCTCACAGAATCCTGCAAAATCCTCCGGCTCATTTTTCTCAAAGCGGGCAAACGCCAGCTTCAGAAGCTTGTAGCGCGATTCATACATCACACCGTAATCAACCGCCTTCTCACTTTTGCCCCATGGAAATGATTCACACTCCGCCTTCTTAAGCAGCTTCTCCCTGCACAGGTACTCCAGATCAATAAAATACGGGTTTCCCGCAAAGCTTGAAAACGACTGGTATGGGGAATCCCCATAACTTGTCGGACAGATTGGAAGAATCTGCCAATACTTCTGTCCCGCTTTCTCCAGAAAATCCGCAAACTTTCTGGCTTCTTTTCCCATGGTGCCAATGCCATAAGGCGAAGGCAGGGAAGAGATGTGCATCAATACTCCACTACTTCTCATAAACTTCATCCTCCAAAATTTACTGCTGTCTGCGGTCCGTACCCGCACTGGCGGCGTCTCATCCGCGCTCTACGACCCGGATGCTCTCCCCGCTCACAAATTCAAACGGAACGATCTCGTGAACCGGTTCTTTTTTTAATTCGATCTGACCAAACAGAATCTCGATACTCCGGCTCGCCAGCGTCTGATACTGCTGTTTGATCGTTGCAAGCTTCGGATTATAATATTCTGCAAGTGTCGTACCGTCAAAGCCGATCACCGAGATATCCTCCGGGACCCGAAGCCCTCTGTCGCGAAGCGCCCGGATCGCGCCGATCGCCGTGACGTCTGACATGGCAAAGACCGCCGTGACATCCGGGAACTTTGTGACCAGGCGCTCCATCCCTCTGTATGCGCTGTCGAACGAGAAACGGGACTTCTCATAACACCGGTCGGCGTCAAGCGCCGCCCCATGCGCCGCAAAGCTCTCCCTGCATCCCGCAAAACGCTGATAGCTGGTGTAGGATTTGGTAAAATCACCGCCTAAAATGCCGATTTTCTCATGCCCGGCATCAAAGAGCGCGTCCACCGCACACCGCGCCGCCGCAATATCATCCGTCGCCACGCTCGAAAGATTCTGAAACTTCATCTGGTTCGCCCGGTTCGTCACCAGTACGCTTGGCACATCGACCCCGGCAAATTCTCTCTCAAAATAGTCGGGATTACCGCCGAGGAACAATAAACCGAGCGGCTTTCGCTCACGGCAGAGCAGAATTGCCTGCTCCACCTCGTCCGCGTCCTCATCGAGATAAGATACCACCAGCGTGTATTCCGTCTTCTCTATCATACGCTGTATTTCCTCTACAATGCTGGCAAACAGCATATTGGAAATACCCTTGACCAGTACGCCGATCGATTTCGAGTTATTCTGCTTCAAGTGCTTCGCATTATTGTTGGGGACGAAGTTGAACTTCGCCACCACTTCTTCGATCTTCTGCTTCGCATCCGGGCTGACGTCACTCCTGTGATTCAATACCCGTGATACCGTGCTGACAGAATAACCTGACTCCCGGGCAATATCCTTAATTGTGACCATATTTTTTCCTGCCTGTTCCAAATTTGCAACTGCACGCTGCTGATCTATGTACCCTTATTTTACATAAATTGACACATTATGTATATTATATCAGCCTTTTACAGCGCCTGCAACTACTCCTTCGATAATATATTTCTGGCATGCAGCATAGAAAATGATGATCGGGATAATCGCAAGGACCAGCATCGCCATCATGGTACCCCAGTCTACTGCGCCGTAGCCGCCTTTCAGATACTGGATAACGATCGGAATCGTCTTATATTTCTTCAGATCCAGCACCAGATACGGAAGAAGGTAATCGTTCCAGATCCACATTGCCTCTAAGATCGCAACCGTGATCGTGGTCGGCTTCATGATTGGGAACACAATCTGGAAAAATGTCTGGAGCGGCGTACAGCCGTCAATCATCGCCGCCTCTTCGATCTCGAGCGGAATACTCTTGACAAAACCGCTGAACATGAATACCGCCTGCCCCGCGCCAAACCCGAGGTACACGACAATAATTCCGATCGGGTTGCTCAAATGCATCATATTCGCCAGTTTGGACAATGAGAACATGACCATCTGGAACGGCACGATCATTGCGAACAGACATGCCGTGTACATTGCGGAAGAAAGCTTTCCTTTGACTCTGTTGATGTACCATGCGCACATTGCGGTACATATGATGATAACAATAACAGAACCAACCGTGATGATGACGGAATTTCCCATTGCTGAGAAGAAATTCGTCTTTTCAATACCGCTTACAAAGTTCTTAAGCCCGAAGAAGGAACGCTCATCCGGCAGCGCGAACGGCTCTCTCGTGATAAATGCCTTTTTCTTGACCGCATTGATGACTACCAGGAAAATCGGATAGAGCCATAATACTGCAATTACTGTAAAAATCAGTGTGAGAAGCCATCCATGCTTCGCTCTTCTGACTGCGCTTACCTGATTATCTGTATTCTTTGCCATTACTGCTGCACCTCCTTGCTTCTCGTAATTCTATTCTGTGCAACTGCGATTACCGCTACGATAATGAAGAAGATCACCGCTTTCGCCTGACCTGCGCCTTCCCATCCGGTTCTGCTGTAGAACGTCTCAAAGATGTTTAACGCGAGCATCTGCGAATTATTTGACGGTTCACCTGCTGTCAATGCAAGGTTCTGGTCGAACAGCTTGAAGGAGTTCGTCAATGTAAGGAACGTACAGATTGTGATCGACGGCATCACCATCGGAATCGTCACATAACGAAGCACCTGCGGAGCTGTCGCTCCGTCGATCTTCGCCGCCTCGATCAGTTCGCCCGGAATGTTCTGGATGCCGGAGATGTAGATGATCATCATGTAACCGATCTGCTGCCAGCACATCAGGATCACAAGTCCCCAGAATCCATAAGAAGCTGAATATGTAAGCGTCTTTCCGAAATGCTCTAAGATTCCGTTCAACAAAATCTGCCAGATATAACCTAATACAATACCGCCGATCAGATTCGGCATAAAGAATACGGTACGGAAAGCATTGGTGCCCCTAATTCCCTTTGTTAAGAGCATCGCAATCGCAAACGCAAGCACGTTGATGGCAAGTACGGAGACAACCGTAAATAATGCCGTAAACCACAGCGCGTGCGTGAATGTCGAATCTGAAAATATTCGGATGTAATTTTTCAGTCCTACGAACTTTGCATCCGTAATTGTTGTGAACTCACAGAACGACAGGTAGATACCCATAATAAAAGGAACTATAAATCCAAGAGTAAAAGCCACCATAGTCGGGAGTGCAAAAATTGGAAAATATTTCTTAATTGATTTCTCCATGATCTTTTATCCTCTCTTATACCATACATCACTTACCCCGCCATCAGGGGGACATTTCCTGTTGCATAAAAAGGGATGGGCAGCGTTGGCGCCCACCCCTTTTTGCACTATGTGTCTGTTTGAGACGCCGTATCACACATGGATTAGTGTGTTGCTGCGTACTCGGTTGCCCATCCGTCAACGAATGCGCTTACAACTGCATCCCAGTCGCCTGTACCCTGTGCATACTCAAGTAATGCGGAACCTACGCCGTCTTTCCATGTCTCGGAAGGAATGGTGGAGAAGTTCCATGTTACGGAGTACTTGCCTGCTGCAGTATTTGCTGCGTCTGCCTGGATGAATACGTTGTCTGCTGTGTAACCGTCAGCGAAGGTATCGAACGGTGTGGTGAATCCCATAACGTTTGCCATGGAATCACGTCCCTCATCAGAGGTAATTACCCAGTTTAAGAAATCAAGTGTAGCCTGCTGATCCTCTGCGGACGCCTGGCTGTTTACACACCAGTAGTTCTCGGAACCTGTGCAAAGGCCCTGGTTCTCCTCGCCCTCTACACCAATGTAGATCGGCATCATGCCCATATCCTCTGCTGTTACAAGATAACCGTTGTCATCGTTTGTCAGGTTGCCGTACTCCCATGTACCGTTCTGGTAGAATACTGCCTCTTCCATACCGAACTCAGCCTCAGCCTCGTCACCGGTCTTGCTGGAAAGAAGTCCCGGCTCACAGGTAGAATCTGTGATGTACATATCCCATACCTGCTTGTAGTTGTCAAGGTAGGTACCCTCGATTGCATCTGTGGAATCAATACCCTTATCCTTGTACTCATAGTAGATCGGAAGGTTTGCAAGGTGTGTCTTGAATCTCCAGTCAGAAGAACCGTCCATACCTGCGGAAGTAAACGCTCCCTTTAACTCATAACCGAAGGTATCGTTCATCTCGTCAAGTCTTGCCTGAATGTCATCCGCAACTGCCTTTAAGGTCTCGAAATTGTTGATGTCTTCCGGTGAGGAGATTACTGCGTTCTCCAGTGTGCAGTAATCATTTAAGATCTTCTTATTATAAATGATACCGTAAGTCTCGATTACATACGCGATACCGGATACCTCGCCTGCGTCATTCTTTAACGCGTAATCATCGCTGGTCAGGTGAGAGTAAAGCTCGCTGCCGGAAAGATCCATGCAGTAGTCCTTCCAGTTTGCAAGTCCGACCGGTCCGTTTACCTGGAATAAGGTAGGCGCTTCTGTCTTAGCGATCTCAGACTTTAAGGTCTGCTCGTAAGTTCCGTCTGCTGCGGTGATAACCGTTACAGGAACACCTGTCTGCTCCGTGTAAGTAGCTGCAAGAGCCTGCCATGCGTCGTTCTGCTCCGGCTTGAAGTTCAAGTAGTAAACCTGTCCCTCGCCTGATGCTGCCGGTGCTGCTGCATCCCCTGCTTCTGTAGAAGCTGCCGCATCCCCTGCATCCGCCGCATCTGCTGCCGGTGTGCTTGTTCCCGCATCATCTGCAGCGTCGCTGCCGCATCCTGCGAACATGGTAGCAAGCATTGCACTTGCAAGCATTACGGATAATACTTTTCTCTTCATAAAATTTTCCTCCCTAAATATTGTTGTTCAACTTTTCTTTGAAACGTTTCCCGGTATTGTTTCCGGTATTGTTATCGGTATCATTCTCGGTAACGTTTTCAGTTGATAGTCAGATTATATTGCCACTTGCCGAAAAATGCAATATCTAATTGCTATTTTCCATATTTTTGCCAAGTTTGGTTTTTGATTTTTATAAGATTTGCACAAAAAAGGTGTACAGAATCCATGTTCTGTACACCTTCACATTCACCACACAGTAAATACACTATTTTTCAACTGCACCGGGCTGTGCTTTGCCCTGCTACTCGCCCTGCTTCTTTTCGTGGTCCGACAGCTTCATACATTTGATTCCATACGTGACGGTCTGCACCAGCCAGACAAGCAGCACCATCGTAAGCGGCAGAAGTCCCCAGTCCCATGTGAGCATACCCGCAAAGCAGACCAGAAACAGTATAATACAGGTATAGCCGCCGACCTGAAACGCATAGAAACCCGCCTCGTAGCTCTGCGCCCGCTCCATCTCGTCGCAGCTTGCAATCCATTTCTTCTGGAAGCCCGTGTCGTAAACACTGCCCTGCTTCTCCGGATTGATCTCCTTTGTCAGATTCACGATATTCTTCTGCATAACAATCGTCAGCGCCGTCACGCAGATAAGACCGAAGAATACAACAGCCACGCGAATCGCCGCCATCGTCGGATCGGAATCTACACCAAAAAAGTCGATTGCATAAAAGCCTGCTCCCATGAAAAAGAAGCCAAGGATGGATGCGACGCTTGTCAGAATCAATCCGATGGAAAGCTTCTCCTCAATGCCCTCAATCGTCTCCTCATCCTCGCCGTCCCATGCAAGGAACCGCTTCCGCAGATTTCCAAACACCGCGATATGCCAGATCAGAAGCAGCAGCGCAAGAATCAAATTGCCATACGGCGCCGCCATAAGAAACGCCGAAAGCAGTCTCTCTGCCACTCCTGCCACTCCTTCCGCCATAGCTGCCGACGCCGCTCCCGCGATTCCCCCGCCGACCGTCGCAATCACAAGTAATATGATAAATTTCTTAAGAGACTTCTTATCTTCCCGTCTGTTCTCCATTACCTTCGGATTCTCTGCTACCTTCCTCTTCTCCATTGCCTTTGCATTTCTCATACTGCAAACTCCCTTCTTCTCTTCCTATCCGGCGCAATCCTCCTGCGCCGCAGCCGCTTTGCTGTTCTGATATAGTTATCGTTTACTGCCCGCTTCTCCTGTATCACTGTCGCCTGTCGCTGTCATATTCCTGCATCTTTGCTCTCATCATCCACCCACGTAAATATCGCCTCCACCGGTACGTCGAACACTTTCGCAATCTTAAGCGCCAGCGTCACGGACGGCGAATAATCGCCCCGTTCAATCTGGCTGATCGTCTGTCTTGACACACCGACCAGCTTTCCCATCTCGTGCTGATTGACGTCAATCTTCGCACGGTATTCTTTCAAATGATTATATAGTGGCATATCTCCTCCGCGCTTCCGTTTTATCAATAATATGACAATTTTCCTTGTCATTGCAATGATAGCACTGACAACTTTCCTTGTCAATATATTTTCCGCTTTTTTGACAACTTTTCTTGTCACGCCATGACAGCTTTCTATTGTAAAAATGTTAAGGAAATGCTAAAATTTTTACATAAGTATCTTTAGAAAGGCACTGTCAGCAATTATGAAAGAAATCATCAGGCACAAAATAAGACATAATTTCGAAAGGGCAAAAACCTCCGTCAAGTGGGTGATTTTTGCCATTCTCTCCGGTTTCATCGTAGGCTCCGCCGGCACGCTTTTTTATCTTGCAATGGGACTTGTCACACTCGTCCGCACGAAGAATCCATGGCTGATTTTTCTGCTCCCGATCGGCGGTCTTCTGATTGTCGGCGCTTACCGGGTCATGCACGACGAGCGTGACACGGGGACGAATCTGGTGCTCTCCGCCATCCATTCCGGCGACGAACTTCCGCTGCGCATGGCGCCGCTTATTTTTATCTCAACGCTTATCACGCATCTGTTCGGAGGTTCCGCAGGACGCGAGGGAGCCGCACTGCAGCTTGGCGGCAGTATCGGAAACGGCATCGGGAAGTTATTTCACTTCGACGAGAAGGACAAGCACATTATGATCATGTGCGGCATGAGCGCGGCGTTTTCCGCCATGTTCGGCACGCCCATGGCTGCCGCGATCTTCTCGATGGAGGTCGTCAGCGTGGGGATCATGTACTACGCAGCGCTTGTCCCCTGCGTGATTTCCTCCCTGATCGCGCATGCGATTGCGACGTCGTTCGGCGTGACGCCCGACGGTTTCCCGCTCGGCAGGATTCCCGCTTTTACGGTCACCACCGCCGTAGAGATTTCGTTTCTCGCGATTTTGTGCGCGCTTGTGAGTATTCTCTTCTGCGTCATGCTCCACCAGTCGGGTCATCTTTATAAGAAGCTTTTTCCGAACGCGTATGCGCGGGCTTTCGCGGGCGGCTGCGTTGTGATCGTGCTGACCCTGCTCGTCGGCGATCAGACCTATAACGGCACCGGAATTAACATTATCGCGAAATGCATGGACGGTTCCGTGCGCCCGGAGGCATTTTTCTTAAAGATGCTTTTTACCGCCGCGACGCTCGGCGCAGGCTATAAAGGCGGTGAGATCGTTCCGTCCCTCTTTACCGGAGCCGCTTTCGGCTGTCTCTTCGGCAACCTTTTGGGCTTCTCTCCGACGCTCTGCACCGCCGTCGGGATGACTGCCGTCTTCTGCGGCGTAACGAACTGCCCGATCACCTCCCTGCTCATCAGCTTTGAGCTGTTCGGCTACGACGGGATGCCCTACTTCTTGCTTGCGGTTGCCTTCAGCTATATGCTGTCGGGCTATTTCGGGCTTTACCAGAGCCAGAAGATCATCTACTCAAAGTACAAGACGAATTATATCAATAAGAAGACCCTGTAGGAATCATAATTTCATACTTTCTCGCAACACGGTATTTCCTATAGAGTAAAAAGCTCTTCCGATATGAACAGAAAATGTCCGTATCGGAAGAGCTTTTCATATTCTTATTCTGCAGTACATCACCTGGGCTATTCTGCAATACATCACCTGGGCTATTCTGCTATACAGCGGTCAAGCTGCGCCAGCAGATCCTCATATTTGCAAAGTCCCTGCTTACGCCAGTCGCATTTCCCGCAATTTTCCATAAAAAACGTTTCTGTCATCGCCTTACGCGCATGCCTGCACATTTCGCGGTAGGTGTAGACCTCATTTTCCTTCAGTCCGAATGCTTCGATCACTCTGCGGTCTTTGTTTACCACGCGGTTGTGATTGTGCGCACATCCGTTATCCTCTGTAAGGTTCGGGCAGTTCGCGCAGATCATGTCCGGCTCCGCCACGAGCAGCAGTTCCTCGTCGGGATCGTTCCTGAGACGCTCTACGATTGCCGTCATGTTCTCACAGAATGCTCCGCTGTAGCCTTTTCCCTCGTAAAGCGAGGTACAGACGATATGGTGCGCCCGAAATTTATTCATTGTAATTCTCCTCCCGCATACAGCCATAAGAGCCGTATTCCTATCGTTCCTACGCTGCCGCGCGCACTTCCTCGTTTAAGATATTTCCTGCACGCAGTGCCTTTCTGATCGGGATTGCCACCAGATAAGCCCCGACAACCGAGATCACATCCTTAATAATATACGGAACAGATACTGTCACAAACGCTGCCGGAAACGGGCTTGACGCTACAATCGCGAACTGGATCACCCCAAAGAGATGACAAATGGCAAGTCCTGCGATTCCAAGTGCGATACTGATTACAATGTTCTTCTGCTTTCCGCCCAGACCGCAGAGCAGCGTAAGGAAAATAAAGCCCCAGATAAAGCCGCCGCTGTAGCCCACAAGCCAGGACGGACCGCCTGTCATTCCAGCAAATACCGGAACACCGATGGTTCCAAGCAATATGTAAAGCAGCGTGGAGGACGTTCCCTTCTTAGCCCCGAGCACATAGCCGCAAAGCGCCATCGCAAAGGTCTGGAGCGTTACCGGAACGCCGCTTGGCATCGGAATCGTCATAATGGATAAGACGCTTAAGACTGCGGTAAACATACCGACGGTTACAATCGTTTTCGTTGAAATTTTCATGATTCTCCTCGTTTCTGCACAGTCTGCGCTTCTGCTTCTTCTATCTCTTTCATACGCACTGTGCGTTTTGTACAAGGATTATCATAGCACGTTTTCTTTGATTGTCAACCTATTTTTATTGATGGTTTACATTTTGGGTTACATTTTCTGTTCGTATCAACGCTTTACATTAGAATTGCATTTTCTGTTCTTCCCAAAGATGACGTCATAATTAATATTCCGATAAAAAATCTCCTCCGCGTCACACTGCGTGAGATCAAAATTTCCAAGCATCCACATGGTCTTGGCAATCACGGACTCCAATGTCATATCGTAGGACTCCAGAAAACGGCAATATTTCTTCATGTCATGTCCGACCTCATAGACCGTCATATCGCTTCCCTCGTGCGCGACCTGCGTTGCCATGACGACCAGCTTCCTCGGGTATTTCTGGCACAACTGGTAAAAATCATCGGCGATCGACTTGGGAATACCGCCCACCCCGAAGCTCTCCACAATGATGCAGTCATAATTTTCAAAAATGCTCGCGAGGATGCCCGGCTTTATACCGGGAATCAGTTTCATGAGGAATACATTCTCATCCATCTCCTCATAGAAGCGCACCTCCTCCTCATAGGGAAGCATCGGGATATAGCGCATGATATTCATGTCCTGTATCGTTGCCAGAGACGGATAATCAATGCTCGAAAAGGCGTTGTAGCTCTTCGAGCGCACCTTTTTCGCACGGGTTCCCGCAATGACCTTTCCGTCAAATACGATCTGTACGCCCTGCGATCCGTCGTCCGCGGCATAGAGAAAGCTGTCGGTCAGATTGGACTTCGCATCGGTAATCTCCAGATCGATCGGCTTTTGCGCGCCCGTGATGACGATTGGCTTTGCCGTGTTCTGTATCATATAGGAAAGCGCCGCCGCCGTATATGCCATCGTGTCCGTTCCGTGCGCAATGACAAACCCGTCAAAGCTGTCATAATTCTCACGGATGGCATGTACCATCTTCTTCCAGTGCCGCGGCTCCATATTCGAGCTGTCAAGGTTCAAAAGCTGCATCGTCTCAACCTCACAGATGTCCTTCACCTGCGGGATAAATGCCAGCAGCTCCTCCGGTGTAATCTGGGGTTTCAGACCGTTATCGGACTTTTTGGATGCAATCGTGCCTCCGGTGGCAATCAGTAAAATTCGTTTTTTCTGCGGCATATTTCTTCTCTCCATTTCCCCAAAAAACGGGGCTGCATATGTACAGCCCCACAGTCAGGTCTTTCTTTTAGCATCTGCAATATCTTCTGTCATTATACAACCGCAGCTATAAAAGTGAAGCAATATCTGCAAGCAGCGCATCCACATTTTCTTCCTTTGTCGCCCAACAGGTACAGAAACGCACCGCGCTGTGGCTCTCGTCCACGCGTGCCTGATACGCATAGGTGTATTTTTCTTTCAGCTCCGCAAGAACTGCATCCGGCAGAATCGGAAACTGCTGGTTCGAAGGAGAGTCCACGTAGAACGCAATTCCCATTTTTGTTAATTCGTCTTTTAATTTCTCCGCCAATCTTGCTGCGTGAGCGGAAATATCAAAATAGCGGTTCTCCTCAAACAGCGTCAGAAACTGGATGCCGAGCAATCTGCCCTTTGCAAGCATACCGCCCCGCTGCTTGATATTATAACGGAAATCTGCTTTCAGCTCCTCGTTCGTAATCACGACCGCTTCCCCGAAAAGCGCTCCCACCTTCGTACCACCAATATAGAAGACGTCGGTAAACTCCGCAACGTCGGCGAGCGTAAGGTCATTCTCCCTGCACGCAAGACCGTAGCCAAGGCGCGCTCCATCCATGAAGAGATAAAGTCCCTTCTCGCGGCACGCGCGGCTGATTGCCGCAAGCTCCGCCTTCTGATAGATCGTGCCGACCTCGGTCGGATTGGAAATATAGACCATCTTCGGCTGCACCGTATGCTCAAAGCTCTCATCTGCAAAGTGCGCATCCACATACGCCGCGATCTGCTCCGCCGTAAGCTTTCCGTCCGGCGTCTCAATCGTAAGGCACTTGTGCCCGCACGCCTCAAGCGCGCCCGTCTCGTGCACGTTGATATGTCCCGTCGTGGCAGTGATAACCCCCTGATAATGCCGGAGCGCTGCGGAAATCACCGTCACATTCGTCTGCGTTCCTCCCACGAGGAAATGAACATCCGCCCCCGGAGCTTTACACGCCTCCTTAATCAGCGCCGCCGCCTTCGCGCAGTATTCATCCTCACCATAGCCTGCCGTCTGCTCCATGTTCGTCTCACTAAGACGCTCCAAAATCGCAGGATGGCATCCTTCCGTATAATCGCTGTTAAAACGTATCATCTCTCTTATCCTCTCTCTAAGTATTTCACAGCGATTGTACACACGGACTGTTGCGCGGACCCCTGCGCCCTGTCTGCCGCCGCGCGGTTTTCGTATTTTGTCTGCCGCTGCGCAGATTTCGTATCTCATCTGCCGCCGCCTGTGCGCTATGCCGCCTGATTGGAAACCTTTACAAGCTCCTTCAGCTTCTCATACGCCGCCCCGGAGTCAATCGCCTCTGCCGCTAATTTTACACCAGCCTCTATGGTTTCTGCAACCCCTCCGACATAAAGAGTTGCCCCGGCATTTAAAAGCACAATGTCCCGCTTTGCGCCTCGTTCCTCTCCTTTTAAGATCGCCGTTGTAATCGCGGCATTCTCCGCTCCGTCGCCGCCGCGCAGTTCTTCTACGGATGCACGCTTTATACCGAACTGCTCCGGTGTAATCTGATAGGTCGTCACTTTACCATCCTTAATCTCAGAGACAGTCGTCTCACCGGACAATGTAATTTCATCCATATTGTCTTCTCCGCTCACCACAAATGCACGCTCTACACCGAGCCGGCTCATCGCAGTCGCAACCTTCTCCGTCAGCTTCGGGCTGTAGACGCCTACGACCATATTCTTTGCCCGGGATGGGTTTGCAAGCGGTCCCAAGATATTAAATACTGTGCGGATTCCCATTTCGCTCCGTGCCTGACCGACATAGCGCATGGACTTGTTGAACAACTGGGCGAACATAAAGCCAATGCCGACCTCGTTTACGCATTTCTCTACGACCTTCGGCTCCGCCATGATATTCACGCCGAGGGCTTCCAATACGTCGCCTGCACCGGATTTGGAAGAAATAGAACGGTTGCCGTGCTTTGCGACCGGAAGTCCCGCCGCCGCAACGACAAACGCCGACGTTGTCGATATATTAAATGTAAACGTCCGGTCGCCGCCCGTTCCGACGAGATCTACATAATTATCAGCCGCGGGTGTAATCGTCTCCGCCTTATCGCGCAGCACCGATGCAAAACCTGCCAGCTCGTCAAGCGTCTCTCCCTTCACGCGCTCTAACGCGAGAAAGGATGCGATCTGCGCCTGCGTCGCCTCCCCGCTTAACATGATGTCCATTGCCTGTCTTGCTTCTTCTTCCGTCAAATCAATTCCCTCTGCCGCTTTTGCTATAAATTCTTTCATTCTGTTTTCCTCCACTTTGTTATTCTATTTCGTTTGTTTCGTTTGCTTCTCTCAGCGATTCAGTTCTTTCCGGAAGGCCGCGCAGTACTCCTCTGCCGCCTGCGGCGCAAAATCCTGCTTCTCTAAGAGCTGGATAAAATAGCTTCCAACGATGGCTCCGTCAATCAGTTCCTTCATCGGCGCTACATCCTCCGCCGTGCGGATGCCAAAGCCCATCATGACCGGAAGTTCCGTCGCCTCCTTTACTTTCTTAAGGTATGATTTAACTTCCTTGTGGAAGTCTGCACCCTGACCGGTTACACCCATCGAGGAAACACAGTAGACAAAGCCTCGCGCGCCGTCAAGAATCTTAGGAATGCGTTCTGCTGACACCGGAGATACAAGCTGGATTAAGATTGTGTCATCCGACTGCTTTAAGTATCTCTGGATTTCCTCCTGCTCCTCAAACGGCAGATCCGGGATAATCAGTCCGTCTACGCCCGTCTCGTTGCACTTTTTTACAAATGCCTCCACACCATAGTGGAGCACCGTATTATAATACATCATAAAAACAATCGGCACCTCTACGCCCTCTGCGCGCAGTTCCTCCATCATTCCGAAGATTTTCTTCACATTTACGCCGCCGCAGATCGCGCGGTAGGAAGCGTCCTGAATGACCGGGCCATCCGCCACGGGATCGGAAAACGGAACGCCAAGCTCCACCACATCGCATCCGCCGCGCTCCTGCGCCTTGATAATCTCCTTCGTTGCCGCCAGGTCGGGCAGTCCCGCCGTAATATATGTAATAAACGCTTTTTCCTGTTTCTGTCTGCATGTTTCCATGCGCGCTTCAATTCGATTCATCGCCATTCTCCATTCCTTTCTATCCTGTCAGAACTATCTTTCTATCTGCAATACCTAATAATTAAATATTAATTTAAATATCCTTTTCCCGCCAGATAATCTGCAATTGTGTTTACATCCTTGTCGCCGCGACCTGACAGACATACTACCGCGATCTGCTCTTTTGCCTTTTCCTCTCCAAGCTTCTCCTTAAGCTCCTTTGCATACTTTTTCACATATGCCACCGCGTGGGCGCTCTCGATTGCCGGAATAATTCCCTCAACTTTGCAAAGCTCCATGAGCGCATCCATTGCCTCTACATCCGTAATTGAGGTGTACTCTGCCCTGCCGCTGTCCTTTAGATACGCATGTTCCGGTCCGACGCCCGGGTAATCCAGTCCCGCCGAGATAGAATGTGCGAGCTGTACGTTTCCGTCCTCGTCCTGTAATAGATAAGAGCGCATACCGTGCAGAACGCCCGGCTCGCCAAGCGCCATTGCGGAAGCGTGCTCCCCCGTCTCGATTCCCTTTCCGGCAGCCTCAACACCGATCAGCTTTACGTCCTTCTCCTCAATGAAGTCTGCAAACATGCCGATGGAGTTCGACCCGCCGCCGACGCATGCCATCACGACATCGGGAAGTCTGCCCTCCGCCTCAAGAATCTGTTTCTTTGCCTCACGGCTGATGACGCTCTGGAACTCTTTTACCATCTTCGGGTAAGGATAAGGTCCGACCGCCGAGCCAATGACATAGAAGGTGTCCTCCGCCGTCTTTGCCCATGTGCGGATTGCCTCGTTTGTCGCGTCTTTTAAGGTGTTGCTGCCCGAGGTAACGCTCACGACCTTCGCGCCGAGCATCTCCATGCGCATCACATTGAGCGCCTGCCGCTTGATGTCCTCCGCGCCCATATATACCGTACATTCCATATCAAAGAGCGCTGCGCCTGTCGCTGTCGCCACGCCGTGCTGTCCTGCGCCTGTCTCTGCGATAACCTTGGTCTTTCCCATACGCTTTGCCAGAAGGATCTGCCCGATCACGTTGTTGATCTTGTGCGCTCCGGTATGATTTAAGTCCTCGCGCTTTAAATAAATCTTCATCCCGTATTCCCCGCTGAGGCGCTCGGCATAGTAAAGCGGCGTCTCCCTGCCGACATACTGCTTTAAATAATAATGATACTGCTTAAGGAACTCCGGGTCACGAATCGCCTCCTCGAATGCCGCATCCAACTCCTCCAATGTATTCATCAGCGATTCCGCCACATACTGCCCGCCAAATTCTCCGTAATACGCTTTTTTATTCATGTTATGTTCCATCCTTTTCTTATATTTTCCCCGCCGCATCCTGTGTCCGCACTGCGCGGACAAATGCTTCTATCTTTTCTTTGCTCTTCCTTGTCACACCATCCATGGTCTCTTCCACGCCGCTGCTGACGTCCACAACATCCGGTGCGAAAATCCTTATGCCCTCCGCGACATTCGCCGCATCGAGTCCGCCTGCCAGAAGAAATGTAAGCTTTGCCTTGGCGGCTTCCTGCCGGAATTTCGTGACCTCTTCCCGAAAGACCTTACCGGTCGCATCCTCTTTTTCCTCCCAGCCGAACGTCCTGCCGCTTCCATAAGCGCCTGCGTCAAAGAGAATGCCGCTTTCACCCATGTGCATCGTATCGCGCCATCGGCGTACCTCCTTCGGCTCTGTCAGATTTACCGCCAGCCACACGGGAAGCGCCGTCAACATCTGGAACCGTTCAAAATCCGACGGATTCATTCCATGTATCTGCAGGATATCAAAGCCCGCCTCCCCGATTTCCCGCATCAGCTCCATATCCGGTTTTACCGTTACGGCAACTTTTTTTATATTTGGATTTAACTTCCGCGAAATTTTCTCCGCTTCTGCAACGGGCAGATACCGTTTGCTCTTCTCATAAAATACAAATCCCGCATAATCGGCTCCGGCTTCATTCAGATATCCGATTTCCTCTTCCCGGGTGATTCCGCATATTTTAATCGCTGTCACATCCGTTCCTCCTACAGGCTCTTCCAACGGGCTGCCACCTCTCTCGGGTGCTCCGCTTCCATAAACGCCCTTCCAATCAGAAAGGCATCCACCCCGCAGTCCTTTAAGAACCGCACGTCATCGTCACATAAGATACCGCTCTCCGCCACAAAGATCTTCTCCGGCGGAACCATCCTCCCAAGCCGCCTTGTCGTATCAAGCTCAATGGAAAAGTCCTTAAGATTCCGGTTATTGACGCCGATAATGCGCGCATCCAGCTTTAGCGCCCGCTCCGTCTCCGCCTCGTCGTGTACCTCGACTAACGCATCCAGACCAAGCTCCATAGCAAGCTGATAGAAATCCTTTAGCTGCGCGTCGTCTAAGATTGCCGCAATCAGAAGAACCGCATCCGCTCCGATGGCGCGCGCCTCATAAAACTGATACGGCTCAATCATGAAATCCTTGCGCAGAATCGGAAGCGCCGTAAGCTGTCTGATCTGCTTTAAATATTCCACACTGCCGTTGAAGTGATCCTCTTCCGTCAGACAGGAAATCGCATCCACAGAAGCGTCATATTCTTCGATTCGGTCAAGCAAATTAATTTTACTTTTAATTTCTCCGAGGCTTGGCGACGCTTTCTTAAATTCACCGATAATCGAGATTCCATCCTTCCCGAGCGCTTCCGCAAAGCTGTGCCGTTCTCCGTCGTAGCTTTCCGCCAGTCTTCGCATCGCCTGCTCTGAGATTCTTTTCTTATGCTCTGGCAGCCGCCTTTTCTTGTCTTCCACAATCTGATCTAATATCATCTCAAACCTCCAAATTCATCTTTCTTTCAAGCGGCGTATTGCGGTAAAGCAGGCTGCATATCAGGTCCTGCCCGCACTCCCCGCACATCAGATGACGCCCGAGATAAAATTCTCGACCATCCGCTTGCCGTGCTCCGTGTAGATGGATTCGGGATGGAACTGCAGCCCGACCACCGGATATTCCCTGTGGCGTATCGCCATAATCTCACCGTCCGCCGTCTCCGCCGTCACCGTCAGACACTCTGGCAGGTTCTCCCTAAGCACTGCCAGAGAATGATATCTCGCCACCTTTACAGGAGAATCAATTCCGGTAAAAATGCCGTCGCGCCGATGTGTGATTTCCGACTGCTTTCCGTGGAATAATGTCTTCGCATAGCTTACAGTTCCGCCGAACGCCTCTCCGATGCACTGATGCCCCAGACAGATGCCAAGAATCGGTATCTCGCGGTAGAACTCCTTTACGACGTCCATACAGATGCCAGCCTCCTTCGGACTCTTGGGACCCGGCGAGAGGACGATTTTTTCCGGCTTCATGGCGCGAATCTCATCGATCGTAATCTCATCGTTGCGCACGACTTTGATATCCTGTGTAAAAGTTCCAATATATTGATACAGATTAAATGTAAAGGAATCATAATTGTCAATCAGCAGTATCATAAGTTCTCCTCCTCAAGCAGTGTTCTCGCCAGCGCCATCACCTTGTTGCAGCACTCCTTGTATTCATTTTCCGGTACGGAATCCGCAACGATTCCCGCGCCCGCCTGCAGATACACGTTTCTGCCCTTCTTGATCATCGTGCGGATCGTGATACAGAAATCCATATCCCCGGAAAAGTCCACATATCCGGTCGCTCCGCCGTATAGTCCGCGCCGCACCTCCTCAAGCTCCTCGATAATCTCCATCGCCCGGATCTTGGGTGCTCCGCTTAAGGTTCCTGCCGGAAGGAAGGACGCCAGAAGGTCGAACGGATGGAAGCTTCCCTTTTTCCGTCCCTCGACCATGGACACGATGTGCATGACGTGGGAGTAATTGCGCACGCTCATGAAGTCCGTCACCTTGACTGTTCCAAATTCGGAAATACGCCCCATGTCGTTGCGCGCCAGGTCAACTAACATCACATGCTCCGCGCGCTCCTTCTCATCCGCCAGAAGTTCCCGGCGCAGCGCTTCGTCCTCCTCTGCTGTCTTGCCGCGCGGTCTTGTTCCTGCAATCGGACAGGTAAATACCTGCTTACCGCGCTGCTTTACGAGCATTTCCGGAGAGCTTCCGATCACCTCGAAGGTTCCGAAATTAAAATAGTAAAGATACGGCGACGGATTCAACTCCCGAAGCTCCTTATAGAGCGAAAAGCCGTCCCTTCCTGTCTCAACCGTCCAGCGCTGGGATAAGACGGTCTGGAAAATATGTCCCTCTCTGATGTAGTGCTTGATTTTCTCTACCTTGGCGCTGTACTCCTCCAGTGTGTCTGATTTCTTTCGGATGACGCCGTCCCGTACCGCCGCCGCTTCTTCCTTCGCGCTCTCTCCTTTGCCGGAAGCAAGCTTCTCGGGATGCATCGCCTGTGTAATCAGCAGCTCCGCCGTCTTAAGCGCCTCCGCCCTGCCCGCCTCATCATCGGATGAAAGCACGACCGCTGTGAGCGTCTCCGCCACATAGTCAACAACGATAAATTCCTTCATGAGCATGAACTGAATTGTCTCAATCCCGATTTCATCCGGATTCGTCTCAGGAAGCTTCTCGGAATACCGCACGAAGTCATATCCCACATTTCCGACGAGTCCGCCGGAAAAATTCAGTTCGTCGTTGTCCTTTCTGATTTCAAATTCACTGTAATATTCCTTCAGCCGCACAAGCGGATTTCCTTTTCGCACCTCACGCTCACCGTTCCTTCTGGTAATGACAAGCGCTTCCTTCTCCGAGGTAATGATTTCCTCCGGCTCTGCACCCATGAAGGTATATCTGTCATAATTCTTATCATAGCTCTCGAGCAAAAATCCCTTCTTTCGCGCGCCCTCACTCTGATCGTTCCTTCCCACCAGATTCTCGAACATCTCCGTCGGCGTCTCACCCACTATACTGACTGTCTTCTTGTAAACCTTAAAAATCCGCTTCATAATTTCCTCCTGTTTTCTAAAAAGAATCCGGCCCGGTCGGGCTTTTCATGCAATAGGACGCAATTTCCTATTACATGAAAAACGTCCCTGACCCGGTCTAAGACCAGATCAGGGACGATTGTACTCGTGGTGCCACCCTTCTTCTCCGGGCACACCGATGTAATCAAAAAACGGATATCTCCAAACTGGAAATATCCGCCACCAATCATGTCCGAACTCTCAGATACAGATTCCTCTATATCGTACCCCTGTAACGTGAGGACACGGCATCCGCTACTTGACACGCCATGCGCATCGTTCGCCTTGCTCTCGCAAACCCATTCCCGCCGTACTATCCTGCCTGTTTCCACCGCCACAGGCTCTCTGTGAGGACTCATACGGAGTACTCCTTTTGCTCATCGATTTCTCTTATTTCTTGCAGTTTACTACACTGACGTGTCAGTGTCAAGAAGTTTTTTCATTTTCTTTCACTTTTCCTGTAACACCTTTTCCTGCAACAGTTCATCCTTCCTGCCAAACCGCCGCGGCTTTCTGCACGGCAGCTACGGATTGCATCTCTTGCACGGCTCGTATCCCGCCGCGATCAGCTCCTCCCTGCTTCCCGTAAAATTCGCTTTGTTCTCCGGGGCAATATCCGCCGCACTCGCGCAGGAGGGAAGATGAAATTTCTTCGTGTTCCTGTTCATAACATATTCCGCCTGCATGTCCCCGGTTCCTTCCGCCGAATCGTATATCTCCGCTTCAACTTCCTTCTCCCCGGTTTCTCCGGTCATTTCTGTGCCTGCGCCTGACGCCGCTTCTTCCGGCTCTCCTTCCGCTCCCGCCAATGCCGCTCCCGGCTCTCCTTCCGTTTCCTCTCCCGCCGACGCCGCTCCCGGCTCTCCTTCCGTGCCTGCGCCCGCCGATGCCGGCTCTCCTTCTACTTCCGCGCCTGCACCTGCCGCCTCCAGCGTCTCGCCGTCCCGGTAATCCGTGCACGGCGGCACATTCCACGTAACGGTACTGCCGTCGCTTACCGCCACAAGCGTCCCCTGCAGATCAGTCCGGTAGAGCGCCGCCCCGACCGACTGAATATTCTCTAAAACCTCCGCCATCGGATGCCCGTAAGAATTAGAAAGCCCTGCGCTGATTACAACTGTCTCCGGGCTGACTGCCTGCAAAAATGCAAGGGAAGACGATCCATTGCTCCCGTGATGGCTCGCAAGATACACGTCCGAATCCAGAGTTATGCCGCTCTCCATCATTCTGCGCTCTACGCCTGTTCCCGCATCCCCGCAGATCAGAAATGACGTCTCTCCATAGGTCAGGCGCACGCCGACAGAGTTATCGTTTGCATCCGGTGCATCGTAGCCGTCGGGGCAGACGACAGTAAACTCCGCGCCGCCAAGCGTATAAGTATCGCCGACTGCCGGATAGGCAAGCGCGACGTCCTTTTCCTCAATGATATTAAGAAACGAGTCGTACACCCTCGAATCCGCTGTGTAGTCCGGTGCGAGCACCAGCTCACAGGGAAATACATTCAGCGCGCCCACGACTCCGTTCAGATGATCCGCATCGTAATGTGAGGCGATCACATATTCCAGTTCGTCCACACCCTGCTCCTTTAAGAAGCTCACTACAAAAGACGAGTATTCTCTGTCGCCGCCGTCAATCAGCATATATTCCCCGTCCTGCTCCACAAGCACGGCATTTCCCTGTCCAACATCAAGAAAGGTCACGGTAAGTGTGCCTTCCTCTCCCAAGTCCTGTTCCGCTGCCGGATGATTCTCCTCTTTTTCGCTGCCTGCTTCCTTCTCCGCTGGCGCCTCTTTTGTCCCGGCAATCTTTGCCTGCTCCGACGCCGCGTCCATATTTTCCGGATTCGTATCTGCCGCCGTGCATCCGCTCATCAACGCCAAAAAGAGCAGTGCCGCAAGCACGCTCTTTCCGGTGGTTTTTCTGTTCTGTTTCATTCCGTCCGCTCCATTCTAAGCTACTCTCTCCACACAAAGCCGTCCGCCATAATCTCTGCTGCACGGTCGGCTTCCTCATCCCCGCTGTAATTCGTCAGATGCACCAGACAGTACCGGTAATCTCCGATAATATAGTACTGTCTGGTCACTGTTCCGTCCTCCTCGATAATTTCAAACATAATCATCGGGTCCTCATTCGCTGTATATGTCCCGCTGCCGTTTAGCTGCGCATTCTGATTTCCCATCTGCGCGAGAAGCTGCGCCATAATGGCATCCTTAAATTCCATATACTCATCTTTCCCGTAGCGGTTCGTACCCTCATTAATGGAAATATTATCCGGGCTTGCGTCGTCATCATGCCCGTCCTTCACATAAAAAAATTGTTCGTCCGTGGAATGCGTCTCGCTCTCCACCCATCCGTCCAGAACCGTATAAGTGCCAAATTCCTTTCTGTAAATTGAATCGCCGTGCTCATTTAACTCGACGCTCTCCTCAAAGCCATCCGCGTCCTTGGATGCCTTATGCCCGCCACAGCCTCCAAGCATCGTACACAGGACCAAAAGCACCGTCATACCTACGCAGATTCTCCTTTTTGCATGAAACATTTTCATATTGTCCTCCTCCCATCCTCTTTTACCGGACTATCATATCATCTTTTACCTGTTTCCTGCAAGTACACATATAGCGATGTTTTCCTCTTATGATTCTTTTCAAAAGCTGCGATTGTTTTTTCTTTACATATGCGCTTTTACTTACCGGGTGCAGTTAACCAATTCCTCCCATCCCGCTCTCGCTCTCCATAAAATACATCCGCGCCGCAAAATCCGGGAAATGCCGCACCTCTCCATTGTAGCCCGTTCCGCCGAACGCCTGATGAAGACGCACGCCGCCGTACATCAGCGCATCACCGCATGCGTGGTACTCCTCCGTTTCCCCGTCCAGCTTAACGAACCGTGCAATCAGATTGTGTGCGGCGGAATCCTGCCTGATATGCACCGGGGAAACCGTATTTACCAGATCCCCGAACTCCTTCACATTATACTTTAAGGCACGGTTATAAAAATGATAACGGCAGGACGGATCAAGCCCCTTCGGCTTATAGTAATGATACTGTGTATTCGGCACGACGAGCTTGTGCATAAGAAGCCCGACCGCTTTCGTCCGGTCCTCCGACACGCAGGTCCACTCCATCTGATTGCCGGAAATCTCCCTAAGACAGCTTCCGCCCTCCTCAGAGAAAAAGCTTCTGCCACGGTAAAAGACACCATTCTGCAATACGTCTCTCCACTGCTTGTACAAAGAAATCTGCTCTTTGACCGCCTCGAACTCTTCCTTTTTCATATCGCAGAAATTGCACTCGTAGCCGAGCACACCGAACGCCGCCACCGCGAACCGTGTCTCAAGCGGCGTCCGGCGCAGCGTCTGGTGATTCGGACACGCGGAGACATGCGCGCCTATGACGGACATCGGATATCCGTAGCTGTAGCCGCACTGAATCTCTGCGCGGCAGAGCGCATCCGTGTCGTCGCTCGCCCAGATCTGCGGAAAATAGCACAGCATCCCCAGATCGAACCGGTTGCCTCCCGACGCACAGCCCTCGAAGAGAATGTCCGGGAAACGCGCCGTCAATTCCCGCATACAGCGGTAAAGCCCCAGCACATAGCGGTGTGCCAGCTCCCCCTGCTGCCCCGCGGGAAGCGCCTGTGAAAAGTAATCGGAAAACGTCCGGTTCATATCCCATTTCACATAGGAAATGTCAGCCGAAGAAAAGACCTCACTCATCTTTTCAATGATAAAATCCTGCACCTCGCTTCTGCTTAGATCAAGGATTCGCTGGTTGCGCCCCTGTGCGTGCGGTTTCCCCGGAATCTCAAGCGTCCAGTCGGGATGCGCCGCATAAAGCCTGCTGTTTACATTTACCATCTCCGGCTCCACCCAGATACCGAAGGAAAGCCCCAGTTCCCTGATTTTTCTTCCAAGTCCGCCAAGACCGCCCGGAAGCTTTTTCGGATTTGCCTCCCAGTCTCCCAGCGAGTGTGCATCGTCATTCCGTTCGCCGAACCATCCGTCGTCCATGACGAACAGTTCGATGCCCGCCTCTTTTCCCTTTTTTGCAAGTGCGAGGAGCTTTCGCTCGTTGATATCGAAATAGGACGCCTCCCAACTGTTCAACAGCACCGGACGCGTCTTATGCTTCCATGCGCCCCGCACGATATGCTCCCGCACGAAACGGTGCATACACTGGCTCATACCGTTATAGCCGCAGCCGGAATACGCCATGACCGCCTCGGGAGCCTCAAACTGCGCCCCGGGAGAAAGCCGCCAGCAAAACGACTGCGGATTGATGCCTGTCACAACGCGAAGCTTTCCAAAGCTGCTCACCTCCGCCGCCTCATAGTGATTGCCGCTATAAATAAGGTTAAACCCGTAGCAGCCGCCAAAATCCTCCGTCGCCCCTCTCTCTGAAAGCATCACAAACGGATTCGCACGGTTCGACGACGTGCCTGTATAGGAAGCGTTCACATATTTTCCCGCGCGCATGGGCAGGTCATTTTTCTTCATTTCCCGCGCCCATGCTCCGGTAAAGGTCGTAAGCGTATAGTCCGCCGTGTCAAAATCAAGCTGCGCGCTCATCAGGCGTCTGATCTGTATCTCCTCTTCGCTCTCGTTTGTAAGCCTTGCGCTGCGGGTAATCACGTCGCAGTCGCCATAGACCGCATAAATCAGTTCCAGCTTCACATTGTACTGTCTGTCGCGCAGCATCACAATAAGCCGCTCTGCGTTCCCTATCTCATCGTAAGCGTGCGGAAGCGCCATGCACGGCGCGGTTTTCCCATCGTCTGATACCGCCTCCTCGTAATCCGCTGCGGCTTTCCCGCAATTTGCCGCATCCCTTGCACAATCCGGCTCGGTTTTGGCATTTTCTGATACGGTTTCTGCATGATCCGCAGCACTTCCGGTCGATACATTCGTAATTTTGTGCATATCATAGAGAAAATCGGACGTCATACTTCCGTCCGCATGGACAAACTCCACAAACGGCTCCCTGATATCCCCTTTTCCATAGGAAGACATCTCGAGCCGCATATCCTCCAGTGAGAACGCGCCATGCGCCTCGTCATAGACGTTCGTATTTCCCGGCGCAAACGCGTGCTTTTCCACAAGCGGCGCAAGCTCCTCCTCCCTTAGAGGTTCTGAAAATATGATTTTCTGTCCGTAATACAGATGCTCCAGATGTCCCGTCTCCGTCACGCGAAAACAGTATGTCGTATGCTCCGTCTCCAATATGAAATTCTTTCCGTCCGTTCTAATCATCCGCGCTTCCCCTCTCTTATTCCTGCTGCCGCTCACTTCGCCGCTCGCTTTTCATTCTTCCAGCAGACTTCTATTCCTGCTGCCGCTCACTCCACAGCTCACTTTTCTTTCTTCCGGCAGGCTCACGCCTGCCCCGCCTTCCGCTGTCGTTTCACTTCTTCTGCGATTTCCTCGACTTTCTCCTCTGTGAGAAGATATTTCTTATGGAATAAAAATACCGCCGCCAAAAGCCCGGCAATCGGTATGACCGTCATCGTCATGCGAAGTCCCACAACGGAGGAATCCGCTGCTGCGGACACTGCCGCCGCCGTATCGGAGGTATCGCTGCTCAGATTGCAGACCGCAAGACAGATGGATGCGATCATTGCCGCAACACCGCTCGCCAGCTTTACCACAAATGTCTGCATCGAGAAAATGACGCTCTCATCCCTGCGGTGATTCTTCCATTCGCCATAATCCACCGTATTGGCAAGAAATATCGTCGTCAATACGGTGAGCATTCCGTTTGCCCCGAAGATAAAAAAGCCCGGAATAAACAGTAAAAATACGTTGGACATATTCGTAAATGCCAGAACCAGCAGCACCGCATAACCGATGACCGCCATCGCAAAGCTTGTATAAAATACCCTGATTGCGCTCATGAATCTGCGCAGCAGCGGGAAAAACAGCATCATTGAAATTATCTGTACAGCCCCGCCGAAGGTGTTGAACAATGTATAGCTATTATACCATCCCTCACCGCCGAAATCATATTTAAAAAAGTAGATGACGAGATTTGACGTCGTGTAAATCGAGCAGTTAATGAGCACGATGGTAAGCACGACCGTCATCGCCTGATCGTTCGAGAGCAGTGCCCGAAACATCTGCCCCACCGACGGCGAATCCACATCGACCGTGGATTTCTCCCGGATATTCACGCAGGTAATCACGATAAATACGACAAACACAACTGCGACGGCCAGCGCAAAGCGCCGAAATCCGACGCGTTCATCCCCCTGACCGAGCTGATAGACGCAGAGCATTGTAATGATCGTGACGATTGCAGATCCGACGCCCGCGCAGGAACGAGCCAGCGTGGAAAGCCCCTCGCGCTCCTTACCACCTTCGGTAAACGCCGGAATCATCGACCAGTAGGGAATGTCCATCATCGTGTAGGTCACGCCCCATAAAATATAAGTAATTGCCGCATAAGCGACCAGCCCGCTTCCGTCCAGTGCTGGCGGCGCTGCGAACATAAAATACAGCACAAACGCATTTAACACTGTTCCAATCAGAAGCCACGGGCGGAATCTGCCCCACTTCGTCCTTGTCTTCGCCACGATCACGCCCATAATCGGGTCGTTGAACGCGTCGAACACGCGCGCCGCCATTAAGATCACGCCCATTGCGACTGCGCTCACCCCTAAAATATCCTGATAATAATACAGAATGTAGCTTGCGGAAAGCATATAGACCATATCCTTCCCGACTGCCCCAAGACCATACGATACCTTTTCTCTTCCTGTCAGTTTCATGTTATCCTCCCTGTTTTCCGAAGTAAAATGCGACTATACTTTCCTGATTTATATTTCTTTCCTGTCTTCTCTTCCCGTCACCGTAAACGATATGCTCACAGGCTCTGTCTGCCCGTTACAGATCGTAAGGCGCGCCGCGCCGGACGCCCCTGTCGTCTTAAGATACGTACCGCCCATGCCGCCATGCAGCGACGCCGTCTTTGGTCCGATCAGTTCAACGGGACCTTCCGCCTCAAAGGTAACCGGCTCGTTAAAAAAGCTAAGCACATTTTCGTGTTCATCCCGCGCCTCAATGCGTATCGCCGCCACATCGTAGGTACTCTTTTCACAGAGTTCTGTGTGATCCGCCCGTACATACAGATGCGTCTCCTTCATCGGCTCTTTTACGACCGTTTTTACAACCGTTCCGTCCTTTACTGCCTCGAACCGATAGCTTGTAGACTCTCCGCCCCAGTCGCCGATGTAGCGGGTGTAAAGCGACACAATTTCAGCCGGCTTCATGCGGTAGAGCAAAAGCACCTTTGCCGCTGTAAGGTACAGTGATTTCGGCAGATTGGAAAGTCCCACGCGCGCCGCCAGATTGAACGCATTTCGGATCGTTTTCTCCTGCGCAGGCTTCATTTTCTCATTTTCCGCAATCGCATTTCCGATGAAATCATCGATGACGAGCGGGCCGTGCGCCAGATTGCGGTACGGGGAATCCTCCCTTTTGTACTCCTTGATAAAACGGTCGTTCTTGTACATGCGCACACTGTCCGCATTTGTGAAAATATAAGTCTCGCCCCGGTTACAGCCCGGATGCTCCCCGATATCCATTGCCGAACTGAGCAAAAGCACCGGCTCCTTCTCCTGCTGACACGCGTAGACCGCCGCCGCAAGCTTCGGATTGCGGAACATATCCATCACACCGTGATAACAGATACGGTCGCCGCTTCCAAAATCCTTGTGCGTGTTGTAGTCGAACATGCACCAGCCAAAGCTTCCGGCAATATCCTCCTCCCCCGCTACGGCATCAAGCACCCGCACATGACGCATCGCATGTTCCGTGCGGTGCTCCTCCCAGTCGAACGCCTTTGTCGGGTACATATGCCCGTTGTACTCGCTGATGAGATATGGCTTATGCACATCAGACGTGACAGCCGCCTTTTTCTCACACCCCTTCTTCTTTCCGTCGTGCAGGAAATCATTATAGGTGTAGACGTCCTCCAAAAGACTGCTCTTTTTGTGTGCCCGCACGCCTCCGGTCGGACGGGAAGGGTCCAGAAGATGCGCCGCCGCATTTGTCTCCTTATAAAATTCATCGTCATCCTCCGACTCGTTGATCCGGACGCCCCAGAGAATGATCGAAACATGGTTGCGGTACTGCCGCACCATATCCCGTACATTGGCGACCGCCTGTTTTTTCCACGCCGCATCTCCAATGTGCTGCCAGCCCGGAAGCTCCGTAAAGACCAAAAGCCCGATCTCGTCACACCGTTCAAGGAAATAATGCGACTGCGGATAGTGCGAGGTGCGCACCGCGTTGACGCCAAGCTCATATTTTAAAATATCTGCATCAAGCTTCTGCATCGCCTCCGGCATTGCATAGCCCACATAAGGATAACTCTGGTGGCGGTTCAGACCGCGGAGCTTCACCTTTTTCCCGTTCAGGTAAAAGCCGTCCGAAAGGAACTGCGCACGGCGGAATCCTGTCACCGTAGTTACTTCGTCGATGGGCTCTCCTGCGAAAAGCAGTTCGGTCTTCACCTCATAGCAGACCGGATCATCAGGTTCCCACCGTTTCACACACTTAAGCGGAACATGCAAGGAAAGCGTTGGTCCGGCAATATTGGTCTCTGTAAGCCACGTATATTCCGCCGTTCCCCGCTCCCTGATGCTCTGTCTGACCGAAAGCCCTTCGCCTGCCTCATTTACAAGAATCTCGGAAATCAGTTCACCGCCTGCGTCCTGCGCCACGCGCATCCCCGTTTCTGCGGCTTTCCCGCTTATCTCCTGCTCCGGCAGTTCGCCGCGCACGAACACATCCGAAAGGTACTGTTCATTTTTAATGTCAAGCCACACCTCGCGATAGAGCCCGCCGTATGTCATATAGTCGATGACGAAGCCGAACGGCGGAACATTAAGGCTCTCCCTGCTGTCCACCTTCACCACCAGGAAATTATCCGAACCATAGATCAGTTCCTCTGTGACGTCTATCGTAAATGCAGTGTAGCCGCAGTGGTGTTCTCCCACGCGCTTGCCGTTCCAGTACACCTCGCTCTCGTGCGCAGCGCCGTCGATTGTGAGCAGTACCCGCTTTCCCTTCCACGTCTCCGGCACGAAAACGCTTCTGCGATACCCGGAAACCATCTGATAACACTGCTCGTCAAAATAGTGTAACGGTGTTTCTTTTACCGTGTGCGGCAGGCGGACATCGGAAAATGAAGCGGTATCGCACTCCCGCGCAAGCAGCTCCTCCCCAAACTGCTCCGTAAATTTCCATCCGTCATTTAAGTAAATTCTCGCCATAGGTCCTATCTCCTTGCTCATGTTTGCTATTTTGCTATATCGCTCTTTTTGCTATATCGCTCATGTTTGCTATATCGCTCATGTTTACTATATCGCTTTTGCTTCAATGTCACCGGCTTCTCTTTGCTCCATCGCTGCCGACGACCTCTGCGGCAGGCGTCACGATTCCGTCCATCAGGATTGCGACCACCTCGTTCAACGCATCCATATAGGAAATCCCGTTCCGGATCAGAACATCCCTCTGAAAAAATTGTTCCAGCGTCGCCTCAAGCATCATCTTTACAATCGGAATGTCCACGCGCCGGATCACGCCCTCTTCCATCCCCTGTTCCAAAAGGGCGATCGTGCGCTCCCATCCGGTCTCGAGACGCTTTTCCACCTGCTTATAGATCACAGGGTATTTCTCCTTTAACAGATAGAGCTGCCGGAAATCCACATCCCGGTAGCTCTCCGGCATCACGCCCAGAATCGTCCGGATCTTCTCCTGCGTCGTAAGCGACGCATCCTCTACAATGCGCCGCTCGCTCTCCTTGATGGAATCAAACATATAATCGACCATCGCTAAGAACATGGATTCCTTGTCCCGGAATACCGTATAGATCGTTTTCTTGCTCATGCCAAGCCCTTTTGCGACGTCATCCATCGTAAATTTCAGACCTTTTTGATTGAATACCTTTACCGTACCTTCCAGAATCAATTCCTTCTGCTTTTTTTCATCCCTCTGCTGCATTCTGCCCTCTCCCGCGCTGTCTCCCGCCGTTCGTTTTTTCTTCAAGGAAACTCTTTTTCTATTTTCGGTTTCCTCAATTATAGCATGAAGCGCATTTTCTTCACAAGAAACCAGATTCACAAAATCAGTTTCCATTTTTTGTAGAAAAGTGCTAAAAACCGCATCTCTTGCATTCCCGCCCGCCCCCATGTATAATGAAGCCATATAGTTATTATCTGGAGGACATCATGGAGAACGAACATATCAGACGTATTCTTTCCGACATTGAAAACGGCACGATCAGTGCAGACGAGGGCTATGCAAGGCTAAAGCTCGCCCCGTTTGAGGATCTGGGCTACGCGAAGGTCGATCATCACAGGGAAATCCGGCAGGGGGCGCCGGAGGTCATCTACGGCGCGTCCAAGACAAAGGAGCAGATTGAGGGCATCGCCCAAAGCCTTCTCGCCCACTGCCCGGAAAATATTCTGATTACCCGCCTTTCTGCGGAATCGGCTTCCTATCTGTCCGGGCGGTTTTCGCTCTTCTACGATGAAGCGTCGCGCATCGGCATCATCAACCGCAGGGAGCATATCACCGCAAAGGGCACGATCGTTGTCGCCACCGGAGGCACCAGCGACATCCCCGTTGCAGAGGAAGCCGCACTCACCGCAGAGGTGCTCGGCAACCGCGTCATCCGCGTCTATGATGTCGGAGTTGCAGGACTGCACCGTCTGCTTTCACAGTTGGACGTGCTGACAAGCGCCAACGCCATCGTCGCCGTTGCCGGAATGGAGGGCGCGCTCGCCAGCGTTATCGGCGGACTCACCGACTGTCCCGTTATCGGTGTTCCCACAAGTGTCGGTTACGGTGCAAGCTTTCACGGCGTCTCCGCTCTGCTGTCCATGTTAAATTCCTGCGCCAGCGGGGTCTCCGTCGTCAATATCGACAACGGCTTTGGCGCCGGGTATCTCGCAAGCATGATCAATCACATTGGAGGATGAACTATGAAAACAATTTATCTGGAATGCAATATGGGCGCTGCCGGAGATATGCTGATGAGCGCGCTCTATGAGATTTGCGATCAAAAAGAATGGTTTCTCTATAAGATGAATGAAGTCTTCGCCCCTTATCATGTGACGCTCTCCGCAACGCCTTCCACGAAATGCGGCATTGCGGGCACGCACATGACGGTTACGGTAGACGGTGTGGAAGAGTCAGCGGATGGCTCCGCTCCTGCTTCCCCTTCGCACACGCATCACAGCGAAACAGCCCACACGCACGCGCAGGACGGGGATTCTGCGGACACGGCGCAGGCAGATAATGCCGATACGTCCCATGCACATACGCATACCGATTATGCCTCCCTCTGTGAGAAGATCGCATCCTTCGACCTCCCCGCAGAGGTAAAGGAAGATGCCGGGGCGATTTATCGCCTTCTCGGCGAAGCGGAGGCAAAGGTACACGGCACGACAATCGAGCAGATTCATTTTCATGAGGTGGGTACGCTTGACGCTCTCGCGGATATCGTCGGCTGCGCGCTTTTGATCGGTCTGATTGCACCGGAGCAGATTCTCGCGTCACCGCTTCACGTCGGAAGCGGCTTCGTCCGCTGTGCACACGGTGTGCTCCCGGTACCTGCTCCGGCGACCGCCGAGCTTTTACAGGGCGTCCCGTTTTATTCCGGTTCCGTCACCGGGGAGCTTCTGACTCCGACCGGCGCAGCAATCTTAAAATACTATGTGACACGATTTTTCCCGATGCCTGCCATCACGACCACTGCAATCGGCTACGGAATGGGCGCGAAGGATTTTGAGTTTGCCAACTGTGTGCGCGCATTCTTAGGCGATACCGTCTCCTACCTCACGCCAGAGGAGGAAGAAAGCTTCTCCTGCGACGATACGGTTCTTTCGATTTCCTGTAATGTTGACGATATGACCGGGGAAGCGCTTGGACTTGCCACTGAGATTTTCATGGCTGCGGGAGCGCTCGACGTCTACACGATCCCTGTTCAGATGAAAAAGAACCGCCCGGGCATCCTTCTGACCTGTCTCTGCGAGCCGGACGACCGCGAGAAGTTCACAGGACTTTTCTTCCTGCACACCTCCACCAGAGGCGTGCGCTACCAGCTCTATGAGCGCGCCAAGTTAGAGTCCACCTTTGAGACGAAGAAGACGTCCTACGGCAATATCCGCATCAAGAAGAGCACAGGCTACGGCATAGAAAAGGAAAAGCCGGAATTTGAGGACTTAAAGTCCGTCGTGTTAAAGAACCACTGCGCTATGTCGCTTGAGGATGTGACGAAATCGCTCCGCTGACGGTTCATTCGCCCACTCCGACTTTGAAGTCAAACATCTCTTTTATTTTCATCAGATACCTTTCATGCTCCCCTGCTGCAGCAAGCATGGGAGCATAGGCGTCTCTTCCGCTGATCTGATTCATATGCGGATAGTCCTTAAAATGCGCCTCATACTCCCGGATAAAATCAAGAATCCCTTTCTGTATCTGACAGATTCCCTCCTGATTGTAATCCATATCGCCAAAGCAAAGCTTCGTCTTTCCCTGCCCGTCCACGGCGAACCGCAGGAACTGCCTGGTCGGTGATGCAAGCAGCAACTCCCAGTATATATTGTAATCGCGATTCGGATCGTGCGCTTTCCATAAATCGCGGTTCTGCGCCGACGAGTACATATAGGACACCAGTCTTCCCGACTGCAGAAACGCTTCACCCGCTTCCGTTTCCTCGTTGTGCGGCGTATTGGTTCCTGCGATTATCCCGGTCAGCCGACAGGGCAGGTTCCATTTGCGCTCCACCAGATAAGCCAGGGACATTGCGCCGCTCCCCGCCCAGCCAATGTCGACGGCACAGGCTCTCTTGCAGCCACAAAGCATCTGCGCGTAATATTCCCTTGCCGCGCTCTCCTGCTCCCCGTAGACCGCAAGTACCGTCTGCCATTGCTCCTCAAGGAAACGCTTGATCCTGCCTATATTTGACTCATCCAGAAAATCGGATTCCAAAAGCCCATCGGGCAGCGAGCCAAGCAGCATGTCCAGATCCATTGCATGAAATATGTCCCTCAATGTTTTTCCCTGATTCACCTTATGAAAGAGAAATCGCCGGAAATAATCATAGCGGTTGTCCTGCGCCATCAGCTTTGTGGCTGCCGCCCTCGACCAGCAGGCATACGCCGTCTGCACGCCCGGATACAGTAATTCATACGCCTGCTTTAAAATGTCTCCGTCCCTCGACAGAAAAAGCAGCCGTTCCACTCCCTGTTCCCTGCAATAGCGGTGAATAAAGCTGCAATACCCCAGCACGAACAGTCCGCCATAGACATATCCGTACTCGTATGCCATCCCATAGCTTTCGATGCCATTGTACAGATGGTGATTGACGATTCCGCGGTAAGCGCCTCCAACGACCGGAGACATTTCCATGGCGCGGTACGCTGCCGTCTTTCGGTCTGCATTCGGGTAATAATAAACGTCAAATCCATGCTTTTTTGCCATTTTCACGTCACTGTGCGGATTGTCTCCAATGTGCACGACCGACACCCCATCGGGCAATTCGCGCTTTACCTTTGCAAACAACGTGCCGTCCGATTTGCCCGCTCCGTATTCACAGGAAACGCAGACCTTTTCTATTCCCTCATACCCCGCCTTTTTCAGCAGCTTTTTTATAAATGCAGAGGGAAGGTACATGTCCGATACGGCGATCATCTTTTTCCCCTGCTTTTGCAGCAGCCGGTACACCGAAAGCATATAGGGATTGGCATAACAGAATGCTTCCTCGCAGTCCAGCTCCGTCTGCATTCCCTGTTCCATGGAAATCCCTGTCTCGCGGGAGAGTTTTTCCCAGATTTCCGACAGCGTTACCTCTCCCTGCCCGTATCTGCTTCTTTTCTCTTCTCTCGCTTCCCGCTCGAAGCGCATCCGAAGCTCCTTAAAATTGAGAAAAAGAAGCTTCTCCCCGACAAAGTAAAATAAATCTGTCGGACTCGAGAACGGCCGGAACAAAAGCGTATCAAATACGTCGAAGCTTATCACATCATATCCCGCCAGAAACTCTGCAAGTTCCCCGGGCCGCATGACCTTTAAGACCGCAAGCTCCGATTCGCTTGCCCCGGTCGGAATGTGCTTCTCTTCCGTTATGCCCACAGCATTCTCCTGCCCGTGCAGCCTGCCTCCCGGCAGCCTGACCCGGATGTTTAACGCCAGCAGATAAAGCCATGACAGCGGCACTTTAAGCCCCGTCGCGTCATCGTGCATCCTGTGATAGCGCTCCCTTATTTCCGGGTATCGGTTTACAAGGAAATGATAGATTCTGTATCGCATTTTTCTTCCCGCCTTTATCGTGTTTATAGCATATATTTTACTACTTTTTATAACTACATTCCACACCAATCTCTTCTATCGTATTCCCCACAAATATAGGTTTTTATTTTCCTTTTGTTTTTCAATGTTTTCTTTTTCCTGTTTCTCCTCACTTTTTTCATTTTTGTTTTTTATACTTCGAAATTCTTACATTATAAACGTATTTTTATTTCGCATTTTAAACATACTTTTAATATACGTTTGCATTGTGTTTTATGTGTTATGCAAATTAGCGATACTGTAATGTAGAAAATGGGGATTGGAGGATATTTATGAATCGAAAAAGAGATACTTACGACAGAATTGCAGTCGGAGAACGCATCCGCCGCAAGAGAATACAGATTGGACTTTCTCAGGACGAGCTGGCAGAACGCATCGACCGCGCTACCAAGTACTGTTCTGACATTGAGCGCGGAATTTGCGGCATGTCGATTGAGACGATGCTGGCTATCTCTGATATTCTGGATATGAGTCTGGATTTTCTGATGTTCGGGGAACTCGACGAGGAAGAACAGGCGCGTCAGGAACGGGACGAGCTGGCGCTCGCCCATCTGCTCTCAAAATGCACCGACCGCGAACGGGACTACGCGCTTCGTCTGCTAAAGCTCTTCATCGCATCCATGAATCTGAGTCATTCCGGGGGGAATGGGAATGAGGAGACCGCATCACAGGGGTGACCTGTGATGCGGTCTTTTCTGTTGACGAGACGGAAGTCGTGCAGCGTCTTCAGCAGTTTCCCCAAACACGGTATGACGTTTTATATGCAGTTTATACTAATCTGCATGATAACGATGTTAATGATATTAAAGCATATATAATGTAACGCGAGACGGATAGAAAAATGCTTCAGAATCATAAAAACAGATTTTCTGCAAGACCATTTTATCTGCAAGATAAGAATTATATCAAAGTTCTTTTCCTTATTTACTTTCTTGTATTTTTCTTACCGTTCTCCGTAAAACTAAATATAACCGCTATAATCCTTAGATTTCAAGGTTTAATAGCGGTTATTTATTTTCTCAACTTTCAATGATGACCTTATATCATCAGCGGGTTTGTCAAGTGCTTAACAAAACATCAACCCCTACGCAGATGATAAATCTGAGTATCCTCGTCACTGCTGAGTTGCTGCCTAACTTTATCCGGACATATGTGGGTAATAATACGCAATTCCACTTCTGATGCCTCACCCATATATATTAGCGCAGTCAAAATATTCGCCTTCTGATTTGAGGCATTTTTTAGTCTATTGGTAAGCTCGGCAACCTCGTCCAGGTTGTACTGCCCAATCACCTGAATAGCAAAGTCTGAAACCTGTGAGAAATCAATGGTATCAATTGACGCACATATGGATTTAAGAGTCCCCCGCATAACCCAATAGGAAATCAAACCTGACATAACTCTCCCATCGTGCTCATCAATAGCCATCGCCTTGATGAAGTCCGCAAATGAAAACTTTTGAAGTGTATTCTCAGTCAACATGGGTTTCAGGGTGTTCACGAGAGCCCGGTAGTCTATCGGCATATTTACGGAAGTGCTCTCAATCCTCACAGGATTCATCGCAAAAAAGAGTGAATCGCTTACAAAAGCGGAAGGCAGATAGTCCATCAGCCACTCCTCTTCTTCATCGTTCTCCTCATTATTCAGGGATACATAAGCGGACATAGTCTCCGGTTTTAAAAATTGCTCTACGTCTGAAACAGTGGTCATAGTCACTTCTTCACCCATCTCCGAAGATATGCTTGCATTTTGAGTGCAGGATTTAAGAAGCTCCTTTTCCTCACTAGTTAAAACCCGAACATTTGTGGCACGTATTGCCTGATTGAAAACTTTAGCAATGAAAACCTCTGGATCCTCACTATTTGCTCCATTCAAAAGTGAAGTCTTCGTCTTTTTCTGAAGGCTGGACTTCTCAATAAGATTTTGAAGAGCGGTTGCCGCAAGCATAGGCTCCTGTATGCCCACGCTGTTAATGCGTTTCTTTAAATCATCACTGGACAAGCGAAGAATCTCTAGCCGCAATTCATCCTTGATAGATTTATTACCATTCACATAATGCGAGCATACGGAATCAGACAATATCTCATAGGTATCGTTTGAAGTAGGATGTACACCTTTAAGCAACAGGTTCACGCAATTTCTTTGTGTAATTTTCGTAAAAGGTCTAATGCCGCATAAATAAAACGTTGTAAAATTCAACGGCAAAACAGATGACTGCAACTGCTCCACCTTCTTCCTTTTCTTGTGCTACATAACAAAATACCCTTTCTGCCCAATAGTAATGATGTCTAACTACAACTATAACATATTGAAAACATTTTGACAAGTTTTTGAAAAGAAAAAGGACAAGACATGACAACTTTTTATAAAACATGAAATTATGCTTTTACACCAAAAAATATTCAGAAAAAGTCAATTGTATTACAAAAAAGCCATAAAAAATATATAAAGTTACAGAAACAACTTGTCTACGATAGTTTAATTACAAAAAAATTCTACTGTAGTATCATTAAGACACAGAAATAAGGACGAAAGGAGGGGACTGCGGATGGATGCTGTGAAAGTAAGAAATTACAACAAAGACAAAGCTACGTTGGGGAGCAACATCTCTAATGCGCGCAAAAAACTTGGCATATCAGGCACGGAACTTGCCGGACGTATTGGCAGCGACAAATCCGCAGTTTCAAAGCTTGAAAACGGAGAACGCAGCCCCAATTTCGAGACTCTTTTAAAAATAGCTGACGCACTAGAAACATCTGTTGAGACTTTGGTACACAGTGAAACTTCGTGTTCATCCACAGCATGGCTGCAAGAGATTAAACATAAACTCGACGTACTCCCACCTGAATCACAGAAATCTGTGAAGATAGCAATAACAGCGATGATAGACGGTTTTCTGATAAAACAGGGGATCATACCGGAAGAAATGTAAAAATCATCACACTCAGAAAAAAGTTGGTTTTAATGACAACTTTTCTATGAAATATTGGCCTTAACACTAACGACTAAATCACCAACCCTTGTTAAAATAGAATCATCCTAAGGGATCCCAAGGAAAATAATAACATACAAATATGTCACCTATATCCACGCGCTGAAAAAGGCAAGAAAGCGGCAAAGCAAGACAAGTATCAGGCAAACTTTATCAACACAGCCATTACCCACAACAAGCTCATCAAAAAGTCCGACAGCGTTCAGGAACAGAGAATGACATCGCAACAAGTAGCTACCACGCAAAGAGGAACTTACGCAGAAAGGAGGTCCATATGAACACATTGGAAGTACTTACGCTTTTACTGGTTATATTTGCAGCCTTGACATACTTAGACAATAGAAATAATTTCAAGTAATATAAATAAGCGATCAAAAACAGCCGTTCTCCTGAAACGGATGTGCGAACAAAAGCTGATATAAGGCATGCGAATAGTTGCCAAAGGGCAGGCGGAAACCACCGCCTGCTCTTGACATGCACCGGCATGTGCTGTTATATATAAAGCAAGGGCTGGAAGCTCATCGAGGAGCCTTCAGCCCAGTTATTATCATAAAAGACTAGTATTTACAGACTTTTGTTCACACACTCCATCAAGGAGCCTTATTTTAATATAATTTCACGATTTGTTCCACGCATCATTTAATGCTTCAATTAACGTATCAATTTCACATGATACATCATATTCGTTCCAATCCTTTTGCATTAAATCTATCAATCTATTCATGATCCACTTTCTGTCCGTCACCCCATGAGCCTTCTCCGATGTCCCCGCATCATATGTTACCAGCATTACATTAGGAGATACTATATTTTTTCCATACCTTAATTCTTTAGTCCCGCCCAGCAATATTTCTATTTGCTTGATATCAATTGAACTTCTTATGTTTTCCAGCAGTAGTATTTTTGACCTGCTCTCTGTAAGAATCATCTCTGTAATATCATTTCTTCCCAAAGCATCTTTCTCAAGACTGTTTCCTGTTATCTTTTCAAATATCTTACTATAATGAAATTCTGATATTCTAAACTGCGCATTCCAAGCAATCGCACAACTTCCCTGAATCTTATTTGCACAGTATATTCCAGCATATCCGCCTGCTGAACTACCATAGAAAATAATATTCTCTCTCCTAATACTATTTTTCTGAGCAATTTTTTCTACAAGATCTATTACACAATCCAGATAACAATGTTCTTCATTTCCATAATACCAACCTACCAGCAGCCCCTTATCTTCATATTCCTTATACATAGGGTCTGCTATGCACAAAACATTCTCCCTTAAATATGATGAATACGACCATCTTTGAAATTCAGGAATACAATCCGTATTCACAATACCAGCGCTCAACAAAACCACAAGTCTGTCTGACTGATTATTTTTATACATGATATCAATATCGGTGCTGCTATATCTTAGTGAATATCTCCCAGTAGAATAGTAGTCAAATTCATCTAATATAGGCAAAGCAGAAATCATTTTTATATAATCATTCCCTTTTCTTCTTTGTTCTATTGCCTCGATATTACACTTGACAAACTCATGTTCCTCTTTTTTCTCTACATTACATTTAATCTTATTGATATCGTTCGCTAAAACTTTCTCTTCATACTCAAGCTTTCTCCGATTTGTGCCTGCAAATTGTAAGCAAGGAACACTTTCTGGAATAGAAATAGAATTGTCTTGTAAAAAATTAACAAATTCCGAAAAACACTGCGGATACCTACGGTTAAACTGAGAATAGTCTGCAAGATCATAATAATATTTAATGTCTTTCTCCCAATCGAATTTTTCGAATGAAATTGTAGGCAGCATAAAATATGATGTTAATTCTCTTGTACGCGAATCAGATATTATGAACAGCGATTTTATATTATTCCATAAGCTAACTACATTACCGTGAAATCTTCCACCCATCGAGAAATCATACAAACAGGTTTCTCGCATCCATTCTTCCACCGAAAAAAAACACTTTTTTTCCTTTTTAAGCCATTGAGCAACCCAGGTATAATAAGCATCATCGTTAGCGTGTTTTGGTTCAAACTCGTGATTCGTCTGTTCTACAAATAAAGCATTTTGACCTGCGGAAAAAGACAAAAAACGTTTCTCAGCCCTATTAAGTGATCCGTAAAACGTTCTGAAATTGCATATGTAATTATTGGGATGCAAAATATTGTCCTCTATCTTTAGCGCAGGATTATTCCAATAATACATAGATGGACATCCAATTACCGCGATATTCTTTATATCGTTCTTTTTTAATACTGCCGCAGTATAATCTCCTCGAACTCCCAACACTCCCCTCTCTTCCAGTCTTTTTAGCAGTGATATCGTCCGTTTACTAAATTTAAATTCCAAATCCAGGCTATTTGACTGTAAGCCAATACTAATCGGGATAATCGGTCTCGTTGTCTTTTTTATCAGGCTCTCCAAAAAAGGAAAATTATCCCCTTCTCTAATCCATATTAAATCAGTAGTTATAATTGCATCATATGAATCTAACGACACTCCTTTTTCCTCATAGTCATATGGTATTCTCTCTATAGGCAATATTCTCCTTAAAGCTGTCCAAAAGACATTATTCCCTGTATTATTTCCTATTTGCATAAATTTATGATCTGATGTAGCCTCTTCACTGACCACCGGATAGAACATTCCCAGCATCTTTTACTCTCCAATCTTGTTAAATTAGATTTTTCATTTTTTTCTAATTCCTGTTTTTATACGCTTTTTCAGAAACGCCCTATCATTGAATAGCCAAAATATGAATTTTGATAATGAACTCTTCTTTTCCATACCCTTCTGCTTATACAACTCCCAGGCATAATTTATATCTTTGGGCTGTACTTCCCGGTAAACCAGCTTTTCAACATATTCTGTCCGCGTTTTATAGTATCCCAGCAGTCTATGATAATTTATGTTTTCTCTCCACTGCTCTGGCAAAAAAATTGTCCCGCCAGCCCACATATCATCCTCAAAAGACACACAGTCAAATATTTTCAGATCCTCTTGTTCAAGATACGCCAGCATATGCTCAAATGGATATGATATTTCAATATTTCTCATATACATCTGATCAAAGTACTTTCCGAATATTGAACAATATTCCCTTACAAAATCAAGTGCTGAACTTTGTATTTCTCCCACCAGATATGTAAAAGGATATTCATATTCTGATTTTTCAAATTCAGGATTCACTATACCGTTTTTTACGGAATATCCCGTACATGATGGCTGTAAAGCGGAAAACAGCAATTCCCTCTGCGCTCCTGTTATTGATGGTGTAAAGTCATAAAAAGGTATGACTTCAAATCCATATTCTTTCTCGCGCTTACAACACTCTTCATCATTTTTATGAATATAAAAACCATCGACCGCTTTCCCAGTAACCTTATAAATCATTTCCTGCGTGCGTCCACTATATCCGATATCAACAAGCGCGGAGTTATCTGTAAAAACAGAATCAAAATAATTTTTCACGGATTTATTGTAATTTCTCGCTTTTTCAGCATTGAAACACTTTTTTATAACATTATTAATGAAGTCACAATACTCTTCGAAGTTTGTAATCCTTTTATCCAGAATGCTCTTCTCCATCCGCTTTGTATTGGCATCCATAATAATAACCGGCTGAAACATTTTTATTAACTCAGCACCTGTTAATTTTCTTGCGCTCAACGCTTCATATAATGTGTACAAATCTTCATATCTTTCAATTCCACATAACAGCGCTGCCTTTCTTGACGTGTAGAAATATTCCGTTTTGACTGCAGGCATCATCACATGCTCTGCTAACACTTCAAAGGCTTTCAACGGAAGATATCCGTCACGCGCAATAAAAACTAATTTATCATATCCATTTTTCTGCACATATTCTGAAATCCATTTAACCACCCCTAAAAGATGTAGTCCCAAAGCAAGCCTTCCGAAAAACTGAGGAGACGCATTCATTTCAGACCATTCGTTATATGAATAAAAAGGCATATCATATAATTTATTTGCTGCGACCGCAATAGCACATCTGTTTCCAAGATAATTCAAGCTTTTTTGAAAATTAATCAGACTGTTGTTTTTTCCATTATACGAACTAATCGCATGCGTTGTTTTCACATCTGATATACCAAAGCTTAAACACTCAATCGTTTTAGGGTAGAAAGCTGTTCTATAACCTTCATTTCGTGCATTTAAGACATCGTCCTGCCAATTATCTCCTATATGCAATATCCTTTCTGCTGATATTTCAAGCTCGTTCTTTACCTTTTTATATAATGTCCCGGTTCTCTTAGAAGCTTTTTGTTCACACGAAACATATATATGATCAAATGAAGTATATCCGTTTTTTTTCAAAATACGAATTAAATCTTTAACTCCGATATACATATCAGACACAAAAATAATCTTTTTCTTAAGGCAAAGCGCCAGCTTGTACAGGTTAAAGATACTTTCTCTCCTCGTTAATAGTTCTTCTTCCAACGCAATTTCAGCATTTTTCATTTTTAGTAAATCATCTTTACTAATAGCAACCAAAGAAAAAATTTCATCATATATATCGTCTATAGTTATATCCTCGACGGGTTCCTTTGCATCATATATTTTTCTTTTTCTGATCGCCTTCTCTGCTTCTTCTCTGATTTTTGAAAACAGAATCCCAGAATATGGATTGATTTTTTTATACTTTTTGTCCAACAATTTAAACAAATCAGAGGGGCTGTAAAGAGGACGCATCAATGCCGTATCAAATATATCAAATGATACTACCGTCACATCGTCGGAAGCAATCGTATCTATTAGCTTTTCATACCTATTATCATATTTTGTTGCTGCACTGTAAAAGTATCCCGGAAACTTTGGAATATCATTTGATAAGAAGGCATTATTCAGCATCGCAATACAGCTAGTTTTATCGCTCTCCAAAAGATTTGAATTAATGACATTTTGAGTCCAGAAATATTTGTATAGTGCTTCCCATCGTCTGTAGTGCCCAATTATTTTCTCATTTGCAGAATTATCATTCAAAAAATTTCTTACAAAATCAAATGATAGTATAAGGTCCCCAATATTTTTTTTCATTTTTTTAGGGTCATCGTTCAAAGCTGTCGATGCATTTGAATTACGATAATAATAATACCTGGCATATTTCACGCATTCCAGCTTTTGTGCGAAGAAAAACAAAACGGATGAAAATACAAAATCTTCACACATTATCAAATGCTCTTTTTGAAGATCCAATATCGGGTATGCCTTTTCCCAAATTGTCCTTGAGTATAATTTATTCCATACAGTATGCCATGTAAAATTCTGCCCCTCCTGCATCCAATATGACTCATATATTTTTTCACCTGATATACAGCCATATTCAAAATCTTCATATAGATTCTGAATCCATTGATAACCAGTCTCATCTTCTTGAACAAGCTTTGCAACAACAATATCCGACTTCGTCGATTCTGCTTTTTCTAAAAGGTTTCTATAATAATCAATCGATATATAATCATCGGAATCCACGAAACCGATATAGTCGCCTGACGATGCCTTTACCCCCGTCATCCGCGCTCTAAATAATCCACAGTTCTTTTCATGATCAATCAGTTTTATTCTGGAATCTGTGTCAGCCATTCTTAACACAATATCTCTTGTGGAATCTATTGAGCCATCATTTACAACAATTATCTCTATCTGTGAATATGTTTGTCTTATTATGCTATTAAGACATTTTTCTATCGTTTTCTCAACATTGTATGCCGGAACAATAATTGATACCATTTTTATAAGTCTCCTTCATCTTGTTATAGTCATCCGAAAGCTTTAATCCAACAATTTGAAAGCTTCAACTAGCAATGTACGTTTAAAACGTATATATTATATACGTTTTAAACGTACATTGTCAACCACAGGCATACACAAACCGCAAAATCTGCGCAAAAAAACAGAGCCCATGCTCATCGCATAAGCTCTGTCCCAATGAATCTTCGATATATTGACCGCACTGTTATAGCCTGGTCCTCTTTTTCTTGCAATTCATCCCCTCATCCGTCTCTGTTCTCCCGATACGCCCGACACACCTCCCGGGGCTCGCCCTCCATCCGGAGCACGCCCTTTTCAATCCAGACGACCTTCGTACAATTGTCTACAATCGTCTGCATGGAATGCGACACCATAAGCACCGTCGCACCGCCATGAATCATTTCCTTGATCCGCGCAAGGCTCTTCTTGCGGAAAAATTCGTCGCCGACGCTTAAGACTTCATCCAGAATCAATATTTCCGCCGTCTCGCCTGCCGTTGCAATGGCAAAGCCAAGCCTTGAAACCATACCGGAGGAAAAATTGCGCACTTTCTCCTCCATGAAGCCTTCCAGCTCCGCAAACGCGACGATCTCATCATAGTGTGCATCCAGAAATTCTCTGGTATGACCGATAATCGCACCGTTTAAGTACACATTTTCGCGCGCCGTCAGCTCCATGTCAAAGCCTGTGCCAAGCGTCAGAAGCTGCAGCTTTTTCCTGTCCACCGCAACCTTTCCCGAGGTCGGCGAGAGCGCGCCGGAGACAATCTTAAGCAGCGTGCTCTTTCCCGATCCGTTCGTCCCGATGATTCCTACGATTTCCCCCGGATAGACCCGAAAGCTCACGTCCGAAAGCGCCAGCAGTTCCCGGTAACTCACCTGACGCTTCATTAGCTGGATCAGATACTCCTTGATGCCGGATACATTCTGCGTCGCGATCCGGAAACGCATCGTCACGTGTTCAACGGAAATGACGGGCGCGCCCTTCTGGTAATTCTCCTGCGCCTCCTCATACCAGCTCCGTATCTCTTCCTCCGTCACATCCAAAGAAAGATCCTCCACAAAGTCATCCGAAGCCTTCTGCGTCTTTGCCGTTATTTTCTTTTGCTGCCTTCTTTTTCTCCGGTCGGCGGTGATTGTGGCAAACACTGCGGCAATCATCAGAACGATTGCTGTCCCAAGCACCACGATCAGCTTCCGGTTCTGCCTTTTGATCGCCTGCTCGCCCTCGTTTGGTTTCCATTCCAGAAGCTCGTTGTCTGCGCCAAGCCGGTAGAAGCCGCACTGCCCGCTCATATCCATCGCATAGACGATAAATTCACTGCGCACCGCATCCAGCGTCAGTTCTTCCGGCCAGTTCTCACAGACCGCAGGCGACATATAATAGTATTTCGTCCCGTTTGTCACAAGGGAATTGCAGGGATAGAGCTGCTTTGCACTCTCACTGTAGGCATACAGGGAAAGCCTGCCGTCTGCATCCGCCAGATAGAGGAACTTCACCGTCTGCATGGAATTGGTCAGCCATGTGACTTCTGTGTCGCCGAACGTTCCCGAAAGCTTCTCATACTGCCAGTCCGTTTCCTCCGGGATATAAGATGCCGCATCCACAATGTAAGCTGCCGCTCCGTCCGTCTCGATTTCCGCTAAGACAGGTACGCCGCCTGCGACGGGTACTTCCGCTTCCTCTGTCTCCTCTGCCTCCTGCTCCGCCGCAATGTCTTCGCCTTCAATATAGACCGGCGCCGTCGCAAGCGTTGTGACGTCAAATCTCTCCGCCGTCTCTCCGTCCTGCGCCGCCGTCTCGATCACCGCATTCTCTACCGTTACCTCTGCCGTTCCTCCGCTCTTCGTGTGAAAGCGCAGCATATATTTGACCTGATTGTGCAGGCCCACACCCTCGAGCGTGATAACGCCGTCCTCTTCGCCATCCCCGCCTCCCAGATAAGTAAGCCTTGAGGTATCGTAGGCAAGCTCCACATGATACGCGCCGATTGGCGCATCCCCGTTTAAATAGACGCCAATCGGAAATTCCTCATTATCGGTGGCACGGTAATAATTGGAACCGAAGGTCACCGTCGCTTCCCCGGCAGACACCGGTTCCGGGTATACAAGCAGCGCAGCAATGCACAAAAGCAGCGCCAGAAAGCTTCTCTTCCTCTTTTTGTTCATGTCTCCCACCTCTCCTTTGCAGCGCACGATGTGCTCCCGAACACTATAACTTCTGCATCACAAGATTTTCGTTTTTGCGGAACACAGAATAACCGACCGCAAAGCTTACGATTCCCCAGCCTGCCATCTGGATGAGCCGCACCGGTTCGGGCCAGCGCTGGTAGAGCACCGCATCTCTCGCGACAGAAATATACGCATAGACCGGGTTGCTGCCAATGACCTTCTGCATAAGCTCCGTTGTGCTTTCATACGGATAAAAAATCGCTGACATATACATCCATAATGTCAGAATAATGGAATACAGATATTTCACATCTGCAAAAAACACATACAGAATTGAGAGAAGATAGCCGATTCCCATAGAAAAGAGCAAAAGGAAAAAGACGTCGACCACAAACAGCAGCATCGTCACGGACGGGCGGATACGAAACACGAACAGCATCAGCACATAGGCGATACAGACATATCCGAAATTGGTAAGCGCCGCATACGTCCGCGCCAGAACGAAGGTCTGCTTCGGAAGCTTTACCTTTAGAAGAAGCGTCTGATTGTCCACAAGCGCCGTCATTGCCGCGTTGGTCGCTCCGGAAAAGAACTGCCAGATAATCTGTCCTGTCAGATAATAGATCGGGAAATTTTCAATCGAACGCTTGAAGATGGTCGTGAAAATCATCGACATCACAGCCATCGTCATCAGCGGATTTAAAACGCTCCACAAAATTCCCAGGAAAGAGCGCGCATATTTTCGCTTGATTTCCCTGCCGACCAGTTCCCTGATCACAAAATAGTATTGTCTTATTTCCTCTCTGTTTCCTGCTCCCGCACTCTTCATCGAAACCAATCCTTCCATGACTTTCTGATGTATACAAAATTCATCAAAACCAATCCTTCCATGACTTTCTGATGTATACAAAATACTTGTAGCAGCGCACATGCCGCAGATATCTGCGTACCTGCCTGCCGCCCGCTGCGATGCTCCCCTCTGCCCAGCCGCGCTCTGCGGTCTTCTCGCCCGTCATGCCAAGCTTTGACGCCATTTTTCTGACAAAGTTCTGGGAGCGCAATTCCTTCTCCGAAAACGGCTCGCCCACACATTTCAGACGCTCCTCCAGCACATCATCTGAAAAAAGATATGCCCCGTAACACTCCGCCTCTTTTCGCACAGGTTTTCCCATCAGCCGCGTGAGCAGTTCTTCTACAAAAGGAGTCTTGTCTGCATCAAATGTCCGGTTTTGTTTTATCTGTGTGCAGTAGGCGTGCACATAGCATTGCAGCGCCGCTGCATTCTGTATCAGACGGGTTCCGTTCGGGTTTTGTTTTCCTCCGGTCACAGGCCGTATGCAGTCTCCTCTTCCGGTATACCCCGTCGTCATCCCCACAGGCTCCGAGAACACGCACTCGAACAGGCAATTGGAAAAATACGCCTTTCTCTTAAGTCCGCTTCCGGGCGAAAAATAAAACGCCTGATAGCCTTCATGCGACTTTCCCGGCAGTTCGTAAAGCCCAAAATAATAGCCGCAAAGACGGATTCCGGGCTTCTTTTGGGAGAGCAGCAGGATTAAGGTCTGCTGCATCGTCCCTGTCCATCCGCTGTCCACAAGCGCATAGGGAATATCCTCGAGAAGTCCCTCCTGCGCGAGATAACGCATGGTTTCCCCATACGCTTTTCTTGAATGCGCATCGACACAGTCCAGGAAAAACGGTGTGTCCGAAAGCCTCTCCTTTAAGGAGATAAGCTCCGTCCGCGTAAGACGCTCCCTTCTCCTTTCCTCATAGCCGAGCATTCTTGACAAGACATTTGTCTCTTCCTCTGTCAGCGCCGCACGTTTTGACAACGTTTCAAACGTGACATTCATGCCGTCAAGACAGATCTGTTCGACGCATGTCCTCCCCATAAGGTGATATGAGGGAATCCGCAGCGCATAGCGCGAAATGCGCAAATACCTTATGTCAATTGGGATTCCTCTCGCTTCGGCAAGCTTCTGCGCGGTAAGATACATCTGCCATCCGTCCCGCGCCAGAAAGTAAAGGCGCTGTTTCCCTGACGCTTTCGCCTCCTTTAGCACCCACTCCACATACGCCGTCATCACCGGGGCGAACACATGCAGATAAAGCTCTGTGTGCAGACCGCAGTTCTGATATTTCGTAAGGCTCTCGCAAAGAGCGTTATAATACACCGGATTTTTCTGTAAGCTCCGCCTGTAGCTGCGGATTCTCTGTTCCAGCCGTCTGCTTTCTTCCATACTTATATCCCGCTTCCTTCCGCTTCATAAAAGCCACCAGCGCATACGGCAGCAGACCGCCGAGCAGCGGACGCAGACAATAGAGCCAGCCTGACGGGAACAGCATATGCATCGCCTTAAAGTTCCTGTAGCGAAGCCTCATCTCAGCCTTTCTGAAACAGAATTTCCGTCTTTGAAACGACGCCGTATCTTCTCTGTAGCAGAACAGAAATTGCTGAAGATTATATCCCCTGTAGCCCGACTGATGCAGTCTCATGAAAATCTCATAGTCCTCACACCGCAGCGTCTCCTCCGACACCTGATAGCCGTCATTTTTTTCAAAAAGCTCCCTCCGGTACATGACGGTGGGATGGATGAACGGAGAAAACGGAAGATAGTCCCTGTCCGACGGGCATTCCGGCATAAAACGCGCGCCCCAGACCCCGGATGCGTCAAAAAGCTTCGCATTGCAGCCGCACCACGCATATTCCGGATGCGCCTCCATAAATTCATACTGCGCCAGAAGCCGTCCCGGCAGTGCGATATCGTCCGCGTCCATCCGCGCGATATATCTCCCCTTTGCCCGTTTGATGCAGGCATTCAGAGAAAATGCAAGACCATGATTTTCTTCCCTGCCGATCAGCACGATCCGCTCGTCAAGTGTTCCCAGCTCCCTGATGTAACCGGCTGCCTCCTCATCAGAGCCGTCATCGTAGATAATAAACTCAAAATCACGGAAGGTCTGGTCTAAAACTGACGCCACCGCATCATGCAGCGCCTTCCTGTCCCATTGGTTATACACTCCCATAACGACGGAAATCTCCGGTTCATATGCATGTTTCATGCTCTCCGCTCCACTCCCTGTCCACCTCGCCGTAAATACGGCGCATAATTTTATCCGTTGCCTCTATACTAAAGCGCTCCGCCGTCTGCCTGCAGCCCTCTGCAAGCTGCCGCCGCAGCGAAACGGATTCTTTTAACCTGCATATAGCGTTTGCAAAATCCTGCTCGCTGTTCGCATCGCACACGATGCCGTTTCCGCCGTCGCGCACATACTCCCTTGTGCCCCTGTTATCCGCCGCAATCATCGGCACCTCACACGCCAGTGCTTCGATCGCCGCGATTCCAAGTCCCTCCCGCTTAGACGGAAACGCAAAGCAGTCCGCGCTTTGCAGCACCTCGGCCACGTCCGTCCGGTAACCGAGAAGCCTCACCCTTTGCTGCAAACCGAGCGCTTTTATTTCCTCCTGCAACTGGGGTTCCAGCGGTCCGCTCCCGCAGATACTGTAATAAATATCATTTCCGCCAAGCCGGGCGATTGCCCGTATGACCGCCTTATGGTTCTTATTTTCATTCAGCTCCCCGACAGATACCACATGAAACGCCCCTTCGGGAAGCGCGAGTTCCCGCCGTTTTCCGGGACGCAGTTCCTCTATTTTTCGAAATTTTGCAATATCGACCCCGACTCCCGGAATGTATTCCACCTTACCCCCGCGTCGAAGCCCGAATCGTTTTGCATTCTCGTAATCTTCATGATTGATTGTAATCAGCCTGTCCGTACAATGCGCCAGAAGCCGTTCCGCCGTACCGTAAAGCAGCCGGTTTTTCTTTGGCGCTCCCTTATAAAAATGAAAACCGTGCGCCGTATAGATCACGCAGACCTTCCGCCTGCACAAAAGCGCCGCCAGTCTCCCCAGCACGCCGCCCATCGGATTGTGGCAATGCACCAGCCGAATCTGTTCCTTCTTTATAATCTTTCTGAGTTTCAGACACGCTCCCGCGTTTTTTATCACGTGAAAGGGACTTTTGCAGATATCAATATGATGCAGCACCAATCCCATTTCCTGTAATTTCTTTTCATCAATGTCATAGACAGGATTTTTAAAATTTGATGCATAGTGTACCGTGTAGCCGTTTTCCTGCAAAATTTTTACATCATTCATTTCAAACTGCGGAAGAAAACCGCCTATCGTTGTAATTATCAATGCATGTTTCATTTGTCGTCATCCTGTTTTATCCTGTACGCCGCGTGTACCATGCGACCGCCTGCACACTGCGCATATTTTTATCCGGGAGCAGACGCTCCCGGATACACCACACAAAGTTTTTTATGAATTCATACAAAACAAAGGTACTAAATTATGCTCTTTTTCTGTTTACACAGATCAGAGCCGCACCGCAGAAAAGCGCTGTGAATGCCAGAACATTCATGCCTGCGTCTGCTGTCTTAGGAGATGTCACTCCTGTAGATGCAGATGAAGCTGCGCTGCTGTCCGTGCTGCCGGACTGACTGTCAGAGCTGCCGGATGCTGTATCTACCGTTGCAAATACAACCGGAGATAAGGATGTAAAGGTAACCCATACCTCGCTGCCCTTCCATGTGCAGTCAAGTTTCTCCCAAGTTCCGTCTGCCTTCTGATGCAGTGCAACAAGCGCTGTTCCTTCCATAACATCAGAAATTGTAAATGGAATCGAAATCGGATTTGACGCGGAAACTTCTATCGGAACTTTAACATCATATGCCTTTAATACCTGGCTGTTAGCGCCGACAAGTTCCTTCGCCTTCTCCTGCGCAACCGCAGTTGTCGCAGAATCAAGCTTAACAACGTCAATTTCATCTGCCGAAAGAGTACTGCCATCCGCAAGGGTTGCAGTACCGACTGTTACATCTGCGCTCGGGCTTACTGCCGCAAATGCGGTCACACTCATTCCAAGTGTCAGAATAAATGCTAATGCTGTTGTGATAACTTTCTTCATCGGACCAATCCTCCCTTCCCTGATATTTTTGTGTGGTTCTATATCAAACGCCCCGGCATATGCCCGGACGCTGATACCTTAATCCTCTTCCGGAATATAGAATATATCCAGAATCATCTCATAGAGGGCGTCCTCGTCTACGTGGTATTCCTCATAGACCTCACCCTTTTCCTGCTCCCCGGCAACGATATAAAAGCTATCCTCCGAAAAGCTGCAATTTAACGCCGCTGTGGCAAGATAGGTAATCTCTCCCGCCGTAACGTCCGTAACCATATATTCCGATAGCTCGCCGTAAATCGTAAGCGGCAGCGTGATATCGCTCTTCATCGCCTGGATTGCCTGTCCCATAAATGCGAGCAGATATTGCTTCTGTCTCGCAAGGCGCTTGACTGCGCTGTAATCCTCATTCTCGTTACGCGCCTGCACATACAGACGCGCCTCATCCCCCATCAGGGTGACCGTCTCGCCTTCCTTGTACATGCTCCCGTAATCTTCCTCTAAATCCTCAAGCGCGGTAAGCGTAACTCCGCCCACTGCGTCATTTACCACGCCGATCGCATTCATATTGATTGCCGCGCAGGCGTGGATCGGAAGCTGGTACATCAGATTAGACACCGCTTTCTCCATCATCTCGCAGCTTAGCATTGCCCCGTCACCGTAGGCGTACTGCAGCGCAAGCTGTGCCTCCACCGTGTTGTAATACTGCCCCGACAAATCATAAACGTCAATTCTCGTCATCGTGTCTCTGGGAATGGCAATGACGCTCATTTTCTGGTTCGCCTCATCGATCACCAGCAGGAAAATCGCGTCCGCCTGTCCGCTGTTTCCGAGTGTTTCATTCTTCTTAAGCGTGTCCTCCCTGCTGTCTACACCGATACAGAGGATTGTCGTAAGTTCCTCATTATAACGGTACTTCTGCCCGTTATGATAGACGACGCCCTCTTCCTCAAAGCCTGTTTCCGTGTCCGCGGCAAGCACCGGGGCGGCGTTTGCTATATTTTTCTTTAAACTGGACTTTCCGGCCGCACGCAGAACAAAAAAGCCTGCCACTGCGGCGATTACCAATATGATCAGCGCAATGACGATTCCAAGCGCAATCTTATACCCTTTTCCTTTCAGCCCGCCGCCGGTTTGGGTTTTTACATTTGTATTTGTATTCGGTTTTTTCTTCGCCCTAGTTTTCATCTGCAAGCACCTCATCTGTAAGAACCGCTACAACAAGAAAACGTTTGTCATCCTCTCCCTTTATGCAGGTGGACAATGTGAGCAGCTTATCCTGCGCCGTCACTTCCAGTTCCTCCCGGAACAGGTCTGTCATGCTCCTGCCCTCCTTCAGCGAATCCGCAAACCGCTCTAAATCCGCCGCGCTGTCAAAATCATAGCTGCCCATGATGTGAAGATCGCTATAAGTCACCGCCGCATAGATCCGGTACACAAAAGTCTTCTCCGGCGTCACCACATAGACGTCCTCGTGCGCATCAAAAAACGCATCGTTCTCAAATTCATGCAGTGACCCGAACATCGTCCCGTTTTTCATGTTATGTCCGTAAAGCACCGTGTTCGCATCGCAAAAATCCGCCGCATTGCACGGCTCCATATAGATAGCTCCCGGAAGCCCTGCTGCTTTCTCCACCGTGTGCTGCAAATAATAGTCGTCATACGGATTCTGCGCTTCCTCCCTGCGCAGCACCGGATAATTCACCTGCGTTCCCGGAATGCATATCCACGCGCAGATGTCCGTATTGGTCTCCTTAAGCGTCTGAAAATCCACTTCCGGCAGCCCTTCATATGTATTTGCTGCGGTCTCTGTGCTGTCTGCCGCCTCTGTGCTGCCTGCCGCCTCTGTCGTCTCTGGCTCTGCCCGCTCTGCAGATACGGCTGTCTCTCTCATGTTCTCATAGACAGCTTCCTCCTGCTTCCGGCGTACCGCATGAAAAATCATCAGAATCACGCAGACGAGCAGCACGATTGCCAGAATCGCAGATATTACCTTTTTCGTAGTTCTATTTGTACTTTTATTTGTATTTCTATTTGTATTTCCTTTTCTCATTTTCTAAAAACTCCATGCTAACGTTTTTAACATCTTTTCTATTCCTGTTATAAACATTAGTATTTTATGCATATCTGTCGAATTATGTCAAGTCCTTTCTAAAAATAAAATGAAAACAGTATTTCTTACAGAGCAAAAAAAGAGTTCCGCCTGCGTTTAAAACGCAGAACGAAACTCTTCCTTCCGTTGCCTTATCCAATTTCCCGGACCTTTCCATGTCCGCCTTTTGTCAATCCTCAATCGTAAGCTTTCCCGGGCGCACATCCAGATACAGGCTGCCCTTATCCGCCTTATACATATCCAAAAGCAGCACCCAGAGCTGGTGAATCTGCTCTAGCAGTACCGGGGACGTCTCCACGCTGTGCGGCAGGAGCGTCCGAAGATCGAAGAAACGCACGCCGAGCGGCGGCAGAAATACCATATTGCTGGTCGTAACGTCTCCGTCCGCCGTCTTAATGAGTTCATAGGTAATCATGCAGAACTCTTCCCCGCGGTGCTTGCAGTAATACGACACATAACATTCGTCGACGGTCCACTCCACGCCGTTCTCCACCTCAACGGGCTTCTCAGACACATCGTTCGCCTCCGTCGTCTGTACCTCTACATTCCAGCGGATTCTTCCGTCTTTCGTCTCCTTGATCAGTTCCGTTAATTTATGACAAAGTGTCTCCTGCTTCATTTCAAACCTCTCCTGTCCCTTTTATTATGTGCAAAAACTGCACATAATCAACATTCGCCGCTCCCCGAACACGTAAACGTGTTCTTCTCGCTTACGCTCATTTTATCATGCGCGCTTCCCGCAGAGCCTCCTGCTCCTCTGACAGGCGCGCCCCATTCTCCGCCGCAAAAGCCTCAAGGCGTTCCACATAAAAGCCTACCGCATCCTTCGACTGCTCAAACTGCCATAACTGCGGTTCGTCCTCCCAGCCCGCCACATACACCATATTGTAATCCAGATATGCCACTGTAGCTGACAATTCGCCCCGCCGGAAGGTCTTCTGCATGACAGGCTTTCTTCCCGAAGGCTGCCATACAGCAGCACTCTCTGTCTCCTGCTCCGGCTTGTCCTCCTTCAAAAGCGCTTCCTGCCCCAGTTCATGCCCCAGCAAAGGCGCTTCCTGCCCCGCTTCGTCCTCCACAGACTCCGGCACGCCCTTAATGCGCTCTTCCAGCTCCTCCACGGAATCAAACAGCTCGAACATGTCAAGCTGCCCCTCAATACTCTTCTTCCCCATATCTATCCTCTCACATAGATTTCCGATAGATTGTCAAGAATCTCCCCGGCAACATCCGGCTTATTCATCGTATAGATATGTACATGGTTGACCCCGTTCGCGATCAGATCGATGATCTGGTCGGTCGCATAGGCGATTCCCGCCTGACGCATCGCCGCCGGATTATCCCCGAAACGATCGACGATTGCCAGAAAACGCGGCGGAACCATGTTGCCGGAAAGCGATACAATACGCTTGATCTGCGCCTTGTTCGTGACCGGCATGATTCCCGCCACGACCGGCACGTCAATGCCCTTAGTGAGCGCCTTATACATGAAATTATACAAAATATGATTGTCAAAGAACATCTGCGTCGTCAGAAATTCGCATCCGGCTTCCACCTTCTCCTTGAGGTGATCCAGATCCTCGAAGATCGTGTCCGCCTCGGGATGTCCTTCCGGATAGCACGCGCCGCCGATGCAGAAATCTCCCTGTGCCTTGATATCGGCAATCAGCTCGCTCGCATGCTTGTACTGATTCGGCAGCGGGAAATCGGCATTTGCCGGAATATCGCCGCGCAGCGCGAGGATATTCTCGATCCGGTTCGCCTTAAGCTCGTCAATCACAGATGCGACCTTCTCCTTTGTGGAAGATGCACAGGTCAGATGCGCCAATGCCGGAATGTGATGCTTTTCCACTTCCTTTGCCAGTTCGACCGTATAATCGGATGTGCCGCCTGTCGCCCCGTAGGTCACGCTCATATAAGCCGGCCTGACCGCCGCCATATCCGCAACCGTCTTTTTATAATTCTCAAGCTGCGCGCCCTGCTTCGGCGGGAACAGCTCGCAGGAAATCGTTACCTGGTTCGTCTTTAACAATTCTGTCAGTCTCATCTTCTTTTTTTCCTCTCTCTTCCTATCGTATCGCCATGTATTTCCGAAACGTCCGGCAGCCGTTTTCCGCCGTCAGAAGCTCCGCAGCTTATCCGTGCCGTCGTCAACGGTATTTTCAATCTTACGAATCTCTACAAAATACGAATAATTCTCGTTCACATGTACCTCCACCCGGTCACCGACCTTGTGTCCGAGCAACGCCTTCCCGAGCGGCGACTCGTTGCTGATTAAGTTCTTCAGCGAATTTCCGCGCACAGTCGTGACGATCTTATAGACCTCTTCCTCATCGTCTTCCTCGAAATAAACTGTGACCGTGTTGTTCATCCCGACTTCATCCTCTGCGGACTCCGTGGAAATAATCTTCGCCGTCTTTATCATCTTCTCAAGATACCGGATGCGGCTCTCATTCTGGTTCTTGTCCTTCTTCGCCGCGTGGTACTCGAAATTCTCGCTCAGATCGCCGTGTGCTCTCGCCTCCTTGACCGCCTCAAGGGCTTCCTTACGGACGACCAGCTTCCGGTACTCGATCTCTTCTTCCATTTTCTTAATGTCCTGCTCTGTCAGCTCATCATACATATTTCGCAACCATACCTTTCTGTCTACAACCATTTATTATAGTGATTTCCCCAGATACCGTCAAATACTTTTCTCCAGCTTTGCCCGAAGATCCACCCGGATTGGTGCAGCCGCAACCGGCTTTGCTGCGCACACGGAAAGAAAGAGCCCTTCCGCTTCCTCCCATGTCTTAAAAAAATAGCTGCGCTCTCCCGACAGCTTATCGGAGAGCACGCAAAAATCAGTAAGCGGCAGGTGCATTCCCTCGCCTACCGCTTTGATATAACTCTCTTTTCTTGTCCAGAACCAGAAGAAATCGTGTTCTCCGCGCAAAAGCGCCGCACATTCTTCCTCTGTAAAAAAACGCTCCGCCATCCCGGATCTTACCTGCCGCTTTGTCTCAACATCAATCCCTGCCGCGCAATCGGTAAACACTGCCGCCGCGTAATCCCCTGCATGGGAAAGATTAAAGAAAAGCTCCTGCCGCTTGGCCAGATAAGGCTTCCCGAAAGCCCCGCGCCTTATGCTCACCTGCGTTTTCCCCGGAACTCCTGCAAGCAGGCTTAGACCCCGCTCACGCAGTCCAAATTCAAGCAAAAGCCCTGCGCCAAGGCTCCGTCTCCGGTCGTCAGGCGACTTCAGGCGCTCTATCTGCGCCCTCCGCTCCTCTGTGATCCATAAAAGTCCTCGCGCAAACAGCGCATCGTCCGCAAGCACCGTCGTATCCGCAAGCAGGATTCTGTCCGCAAGGCAGTCTGTGTCCGGCGCGTACTCCTTCTGCACCATCAGGCCGCCTCCAGCAGACTGCCAAGCTTCCGCTTCGACTGCATCAGTTCGTCGCAGACCCCAAGAAGATTCTCGTCCGATCCGGCGCGGAGCGGTTCTACAATCCGCACAATAATATCATACATCGGCGTAAGCCCCATATTCGCAAGAACCCCTTTTAGGGTATGCGCATGTTCAAACGCCATTTTTATGTCATGCTGCTGCAGTGCATCGAGCAGCCCGTCGAAATTCTTATCCTCCATCACAGAGCCAAGGCACATCCGGTAGAGATCTTCATCGTTGATAAAACGCTCCATCGCGCCATCGACATCACATCCCCAACTTTTTAGTTCCTCCAGCAATGTACTCATATCTTCTCACCTTCCAGTCCTTTCTCTCCGGCAGTCACAACCTGTCCCATAAGCCTGCCGAGCCCTATGACGTGCTCCACCCTGCGAAATGCGATTTCCGGCACGAACGGCTTCACAATGTAGTCCTCCGCCCCGAGTTCCAAGGTCTGAAGCTGCCGTCCCGTCGTGTCATCCGCCGTTATGACGATCACAGGAATCCCCGCAATTGCGGAATCCTTTGACTTTCTCTCAAGAAACGTCAGACCGTCCATCACAGGCATCCTTAAGTCCAGAAGAATCAGCGCTATCTCTCCTGCATGCTCCGCAAGAACCGAAAGCGCCTCCGCCCCGTTCTCAGCCTCAAGTACCTGATAATGTGCCTCTAAGATGCAGCGCAGCGATACCCGGTTCGCCTCCTCATCATCCACTACAAGAATCGTTCTTACCGCATGTTCTGCCGCGTACAGAGCCTGTCTGTACTTCTGCAGTTCCTGATCCATCTTCTTCTGCTGCGTGATATCGGAAATCGTTCCGACGATAATATGCTTTCCGCCGACCTTCGTGATATACTTAAGCTTCAGATGAACCCAGATCCATCTGCCGTTCTCAAGCCTGCGCATAAATTCGCACTCCGCCATCTCTCCGGTCTTAATCAGCGTATCAAATGTCTCAAGCAGTTCTTCCCTGCCCTCTTCCTGCACTGCCTCTATGCTGTCCCTGCGCCCGAATGTATTGATATCCCCGTAGCCGAACAAATCATAGTAGGCATTATTGGCGCGGAGAATGCCGATACTCCTGCTCTCCTCATCGTATTCGTAAATTCCGGCTGCATCCAGCATACCGGAAAACATTCCTTCCATCTGCGCCGTGGCAGTCCACAGGCTGTCTCCGGCTGCGTCCATTGCGCGCTCCTGCTCCTTATGTCCCCTGTCCCTGGAAAATGCGAGCGCTTCATAGTCTTCCACCGGCATCGGTCTGGCAAAATAATAGCCCTGCACATATTCGCAGCCGACGCTGTGCAGAAAATCGACCTGTTCCCTGCGCTCTACGCCCTCTGCCACGACCGGGAGATCGAGCCACTTCGCCATTCTGACAACGGACGCAAGGATATTCTCTCCTCTGCCCGACTTTTCTGAATCCGAAAGGAACTTCATATCGATTTTTAAAATATCGACCGCGATATCCTTGAGCACATTTAAGGAAGAATAGCCGCTCCCGAAATCATCCATCAGAATCGAAAAGCCCTCTCTCTGCAGGCGCTCCATCGTCTCCTTGATTGCCTTGGGATTTGTCGTGTACGCACTCTCTGTAAGCTCAAGCTGCAATAACTCCCGCGGAATCTGATACTTGTCCGTCAGGCCGCAGATCCATTCCACCAGCTTCGGATTGTACATGCTGACCCTTGAAATATTTACCGAGACAGGCGCAGGCGTCCTGCCCTCTGCGATCCACTTTGCGATCAGTGCGCAGGTCTTCTCCCATACATAATAATCCAGCTTGATGACAAAACCGTTCCGCTCAAAAACAGGTATGAACTCCCCCGGAGAAATCATCTCCCCCGACGGCTTCCTCCAGCGCACCAGCGCCTCCGCCCCGCAGAGCTTATTGTCCTGCAGGCTGTACTTCGGCTGCAGATAAATCACAAATTCCTCGTCGGCAAGCGCCTTTCGCATATGATTTACGATCTGCTGCTCCCGTACAATGCCGTCCCGCATATCTTCCGTGTAGAACGCATAGTTATTGATGTAATTGCCCTTGCACTGCTTCGCTGCGAGAAGCGCGCGGTCATACATCCGGTCGACCGGCATCTTTCGTTCCTCTTCCTCGATCACATACATCCCGACCGTCGGTACGACGTCAAATTCCAGCGCATACTGTCCCAGACGCATCCTCAGATATTTCACAAACTCAATGAGCGCTTCCTCGCCCGGATACGGCATACAGATTCCGAAAATATCCGCCTCGATCCGCCCGAAGGAAACCTTGCCCGTCTCTCCCGCAAAACGCCGGATCTCATCAGCTATATAACACAGCAGACCGTCGCCCGAACTGCTCCCAAAGAAAGAATTGACCAGTTGGAACTTCTCAATATCCATGCGCAAAAGCACGAACTTCTCCGAAGGATTCCGGTTCAAAGTCGCCCGCGTCGCCTCGAAGAACTTCGTCTTATTGTAGATGCCTGTCAGCATATCATAGTCCGCCCGGTATCTTAACTCCCGGCTTAGCTGCTGCTCGCTTCTCTCTATGGCATTTCTGAGCCGGAACTGAATGACCGAAGCATCATAAGGCTTGCTGACAAAATCCCACGCTCCAAGCTTTAAGCATTCCCGCTCCGTATTCACGTCTCCGTCAACAGTTGCAATGATTACCGGAATCCCGCGATAGGACTCTACCTTGCGGTATTCCTCCATAAATTCAAGTCCGCCCATCTTAGGCATCACAAGATCCAGCAGTATCGCCGCGATCGTATCGAACTCTGTCTGCGCTTCGAGAATCTCCAGCGCCTGCTGCCCGTCCTCCGCCTCTATGACCTCATACGTATCTCCCAGTATCTTCCTTAAAGCAATCCGGTCAACCTTTGCGTCATCCGCAATCAATATTTTATTCTTACCCGCCATGCTTCTACTCCAGTTTCCTGTACAATCTAAAATAAAACCGTTTCCTGCTTTCCACTCTTATTTCATCATAGCAAAGTTGCCATTTCTTTTCAATACTGCGCTCAAAATTCCTGGTAAAAAAGTCCTATTCGCTGATCTTTTTCATTGCCTTTTTGAACTGAAAATAAAACAATATCACCGTAAATGTCACCGCCAGCACGTCTGCGACAGGCTCCGCCAAATACACCGCCATGACCTGATCCGAAATCAACTGCGGCAGAAGATAAATAAGCGGAAGAAGCAGGACGAATTTCCGCATCACGGCAACCATAATCGAAGCCAGTGCATTTCCCAGTGAAATAAAGGTCATCTGACATGCGATCTGCGCCCCGAAAATTCCCATCGACGCACAGTAGATGCGCAGTGCCCACCTCGTATATGCAATCAGCTCGGCGTCGGAGGAGAAAATCATCGCGAACATTTCCGGGAACAACATAATCAGCAGCCATACGATGATACTGTAGCTTAAGCTCGTAATCAGAAGCAGACGAAACGTCTTCTTCACGCGCTCCTGATTCTTCGCGCCGTAATTGAAGCTTGAAATCGGCTGCGCCCCCTGTCCGAGTCCCTGCATCGGCAGCATCGAGAACTGCATTGCACTCGATAGGATCGTCATCGCGCCCACCGCGACGTCCCCGCCATACTTTAACAGCGAAGAGTTAAAGCAGACGATAATCACACTCTCGCTCGCCTGCATGATAAACGGCGCAAGCCCGAGCGCAAGTCCCGGAAGCACCACCCTCGCCTCAAGCCTTAAATATTTCCTGCGTATTCTAAGCACCGTCTTTTTTCCTGTCAGAAATGAAATGACCCATACGGTAGAAACTGCCTGCGAAAGCACTGTCGCCACCGCTGCGCCGCGCACGCCCATATGAAAGCCGTATATCAGAATCGGATCTAAGACGATATTGCATACCGCGCCGATCAAAACGCTCAACATTCCCGTCTTCGCAAAGCCCTGCGCCGTAATAAACGCGTTCATCCCAAGCGTGAGCTGTACGAAGATCGTACCAAACGCATAAATTCCCATATATGCCGCCGCGTAGGAAATCGTATTTTCACTCGCCCCGAACATAAGAAGCAGCGGTCTGTGGAACAAGACCATGATTACGGTGAGCAGCACAGAAATGATGATCTGCAGGGAAAAACTGTTGCCGAGAATCTTTTCCGCCTCATCATAGTCTCCCTTCCCCATCGCCATCGACGCGCGCGGCGCGCCTCCGTTGCTCACCAGCGCGGCAAACGCCGTCACAATCATGATGATCGGCATACAGACACCCACACCGGTAAGCGCCAGCGCGCCGTCCTCTGGCATATGTCCGATATAGACACGGTCCACCAGATTGTAGAGCAGATTGATAATCTGCGCCGCAATCGCCGGAACCGACATTTTCCAAAGCAGCTTCCCGATTGGCTCCTTCCCAAGGAAATCATTCTTCTGTTCCATATGCATCCCCCTTTAGACACTCTCTTATGTATTGCAACCGCACGCCTCTTTCTTATCACGCAAAAAACATATAAGAAAGATACCTGTCATTAAATCCTGCGTCCATTGCAAGATTTATCTCTGTTGCCTTCTGTATGATTTCATCCATCCGCGCCGCCGCTTCCCTTCTGTCCGCCAACAGATACTGCTCCGCCCCCGCAAGCGCGCTGTTTCCGAGCATTTCAACTCTTCCCGCAAACGTTTCCGGGAACATCCCGATGCGGATTGCCTGCTCCACATTCAGATAGCTGCCGAAGCCGCCCGCGACGCAGACCTTCCCGAAATCCGCCTTTCCCGCTTTCTCAAGCAGCGTCTCGATGCCTGCCCGGATCGCAGACTTCCCCATCTGAATCTGGCGGATATCCGCCTCCGTGAACCGGAGCTTTTCTCCGGCAAGCTTAACGCCCTCCGAAAACCATGGTTCCTCAAGCGTTCCGTTCTCATCGACCAGCCCAAGACGTACCAGCTCGCCCATCACATCGATGATTCCCGTGCCGCAGAGCCCGACGGGCGCACCTCCTCCAATCGTCTCGCAGACTGCCGTCACAAGACGCGCCTCTCTCCTGCCGCCGCTTTCGCAATTCCCGTGCAGGTCTCCGGCAGTTTTCCCAGTCTTCTCGTCGTCTGTAAGTTTGAGCGCGATTTTCGCAACAGCCCCCGGCACTCCGGGTACGCCGCATTCGATATTTCCTCCCTCGAACACCGGGCCCGCCGCCGCCGAGGTCACGAGAAACCCTTCCCTGCCGCCGATTGCCATTTCCCCGTTCGTCCCGATGTCCAGAAGAAGATTCGACTCCTCCAGATCCATACCGCTTCCATAGATTCCCGCGACAATATCCGCCCCGACGAACGCCGAGATACCGGGCAGAACCGTCATCCTGGCATTCCACGCCGAAAGCCCGGGAAACTCCTTTGCGCTTCCCTCCCAGAGCGAAATATCCTCCGGCGTAAATGGCGCTGCGCCAAGTCCCGCGCAGGATAAGCCGCGAAGCAGATGACACATGGTCGTATTTCCCGCGATAACGATCTCACTTACCGCCTCCGCCAAAACCCCCGCTTTCTCCGTGAGCCGTCCAAGCAGTTCTCCGATATCCGCGCAGACGCTCCGCTGCAATGCCTCTCCCGCACCGTCACACGCCGCCTGAATACGTGAAATCACGTCCGCCCCGTAGGCGCGCTGATGATTGACTGCGGAAGCAGTGGCAATTCTCCTTCCGTCCGCAAGATCAAGCAGCGAAGCTGCAAGCGTCGTTGTGCCGATATCTACCGCAACGCCATAGCCTGCGGCCCGCCTTGTCATTCCCGCCGTCTCCGCTGCGGTCTTTTTCTCCGGCTTCGCCGATGTTTCTGCCGCTCCTGTCCCGCTTCCCCGTTTCTTCTCGTCTTCTATATTTGACGTTTTCCCATCTGTAATTTTGCTGCCGACGAGCACCGCCATTTCCTCTTCTCTCCGGGAAGGCAGTTCGACGGTACATGTTCCCTGCGGACGCGCTGCGCAGGCAAGCCGGATTCCCTCTGCCAGTTCCTTTTCGGAAAGCAGCCGCTTTTCCTTCTCTGCCGGCTCCGGTGCGCCTTCCAGAAACCGCACACGGCATCTGCCGCAATTTCCGCTGCCGCCGCAGGGCGCGTCAATATAGATCTGCCGCTCCCGCAGAATATCAAGCAGACTTTTCCCGTTTTCTGTCTCAACCCTGATTGTCATAATATATACTCATTCCCTCCACAATCTTTGATAGCTTCCGTATGCCCCGCTCCGGCTACCGGAAATCCACGCCTGCCCTCTGCGCCTGCAATTTCTGATTTTCCCCTTCGATATGATACACCTTTTCGCCTTTTTTAAAAACAGCGCCCGTCTGCTTGAACTGAAACGGCACGTCGTATTTCACACACTGATTCATCGCGTCAAGCACCCACGCGAAATCACAGACCCTTGCACCCTCTCCCGACTCGCCGCCGCAGATCACGCGCTCAATCTGTCCGCTTTCCAGATATTTTTCCATCTGGATACGCTCTAACATCGGTTCCAGCAGAACCGCTTTATGCCGGATGGGAAGCGACAGCAATACCGGTATTCTGTCGTCCGCCCGGCTCTGATTCTCCGCCGAGCACATCACTGTCACATTCTCGTACCCCTCGCCCCAATCCTCAGGCAGCGATACCTTAAATCTGTGAATACGCTTTGTGACGATCACGAACGAAAGATCGGCGCGCTCCTTTATCATCGCCCACGCATCCTTCCTCCACTCGTCCGCCGCCTTAATAAAGAAATCGGAACTCATGCACACACAGACCGGCTCTTCTCCCGGCATAAGCTTATAGTCTCCCCTGCGGTTCTTCTGCACCGGAAAATCGAACTTCGCTGTCTTTTTTATCCGGGATGCATCTTTTCCAAATTCCGCATCCCTGGCGTAAACATAACAGTAATTGCAGCCGGGACTAAGTTTTATGCAGCCGTGCCACGGATTCCATGTGGGCATCACAGTTCCTCCTTTCTCTGGTTTCACTATGATTTTCCTCTTCCCTTTTTCTTATGGAAATGCTATTCTATGAACAATCCAATCAAAACAATCGAAATAAGAAAGGTACTATTATTATGAAGCTAATCTCATGGAATGTCAACGGACTGCGCGCCTGTATGCAAAAGGGTTTTATGGAATTTTTCACCTCTGCGGATGCAGATTTTTTCTGTCTTCAGGAGACGAAATTGCAGGAAGGCCAGATTGATTTTGCGCCGGACGGTTATCACGCATACTGGAATTATGCCGAGAAAAAGGGCTACTCCGGCACTGCGATTTTTACAAAAAAGGAACCTCTCGCGGTAAGTTATGGCATCGGTATACCGGAACATGATATGGAAGGCCGCGTGATTACATTAGAATACGAAGATTTCTATATGGTGACGTGCTATACGCCCAATTCCCAGAATGAGCTTGCAAGACTTCCCTACCGCATGAAATGGGAAGATGATTTCCGCGCCTACTTAAAAGCGCTCGATGCGAAAAAGCCGCTGATTCTCTGCGGCGACTTGAATGTTGCGCACAAGGAGATCGATTTGAAAAATCCGAAGACGAACCGGAAGAACGCCGGTTTCACCGACGAGGAACGCGAGAAAATGACAACACTGCTCGATTCCGGCTTCACCGATACGTTCCGGTATTTCTATCCTGACGCCGAGGGCATCTATTCCTGGTGGTCTTACCGCTTTAAGGCGAGAGAGAAGAACGCCGGATGGCGTATCGACTATTTCATCACCTCCTCCGCACTGAATGAAAAGCTTACGGATGCAAAAATCCACACGGATGTGTTCGGCTCCGACCACTGCCCCATCGAGCTTACGATCGCGCTTTAAATTTCACACTTTATATACATAACGGTAGAGAATATCCCGTATCGTCTCATATTCTCCCGCCGTAAGGCGCCTTGGATAAGACATGATATCGAGCGGGATTTTCTTGCCCTCCGCGCTCATGGCAGGCTGCACATACTCATATGGGTTGAGGAGAAATCCGTTTCTCTCGTAGAAGCGGATTCTTCGCTCCTGCATCTCCCCGACCGGCGGCTCCGCTTCGAGAATCACCGGAAGACCATTCCGCTCCAGAAGCTGCTGTAACAGTTCCGCTCCCAGCCCGCCGTTGCGGTATGTGTGCTTTACGGCAAAGTGTTCTATGAATGTAAATACATCGAACTCCCATACCGCCAGAAATGCCACGACTTCTTTTCTCTGACGATATCCATAGAGGTGATAATACGGATTATTAAGAACTTCCTCCTGACCCTTACGGTCTCTTCGCTCATCCACAGGAAAGCTCTCTTCCATAATCTTCCACACTTCCCCAAAATCCTCTGCGGTCAGCCTCTCCAATCTCTGCATTACTTCCTCACATTCTGCCGCGCAAACGGCGCTACCATTTATCCTAGTCCTTTTTAACCATTAACATTTAAAATAGTATCACAAAACATGCCAAAATGGTAGCCCTTTCTTATTACAGGCGTCACAGGCGCATCATTCCAGACATGATGCTCGCCCCCTTTGCGCCGCAGGAGAAAATCTCCTGCATCTGCTGTCTGCAGGGCCGCGGCATGTCCGAAGCGCCTGCTTTGCCCTCCAGATGAATCCCCCCAATGGCATAAATTGGAAGCGATACCGCAGTGCACACGTCCCTCAGAAATGAAGTTCCGCGGGGCGGCACGCCCCGTTTACAGTCGGTCGCATAAATGTGTCCCGCCACAAGATAGGTCGCGCCAAGCGCTTCTGCTTCCAACGCTTCTTCCACGGAGTGAACCGAGCAGCCAAGCATATCATATGCCGGATGTGTTCCCGCTGTTCCCGCTGTTTCTGCTGTTCCCGCTGTTCCTGCTGTTTCCGCTGTCATAAGCGCTCTTAAGCCAGAAAGTGACAGATGTAATTTATAGTTTCCCGTATACTCCGCCGCCTCGGGGCAGCTATGCAATATACAATCAACGTTATATTCCTTGCAGACGGCAAGGACCTCCCCGGCAAGCGCCGTATATTCCTCCGGTGCAAGGTCCTTTTCCCGCAGGAGAAGCGCCGCCGGATGCACGGCACAGATGCGCTTAATCTGCGCAAGGAATCGGTCTTTCCATGCATTTCCATCTTCCGATGTCATTGTCTGCTCCGCCGCGCATAGCTTCCGGTTCGTCACCGCAATGACATCGGAAAATGCATATTCTCTCCTATACATAGTTTCTCCTACACATAGATATAGTCGCTCATGACAGGCTGAAGCTGCTGTGCCACAAGCGCCTCATAGACTTCCGTCACAGAGCGTCCGTCTGAAATCTCGAACTGCTCGTCTCCCTTTTCCTCAAGTTCCTCCACATGGCTGCCGATTCCGGTACTGACTCCCGCCGAAATCTTGGTCGCCGCGATATTTACCAGATGATCGCGCACTCTCGCGCACTCCCTCGTCGATACCGTGATGCTCGCAAACGGAAGGAACAGGCGGTATGCGGTCACCACCTGCAATAGCTGTGCCTCATGCACATCCATCGGGTTGATCTTATCGTTATTGATGATCGGACGCAGCCTTGGACAGGAAAATGCGATTTCCGCATGTGGATATTTCCTCTGAATCAGGTACGCATGCATACCGGTGGCAAAGGCGTCCTTCCTGAAATCATCCAATCCCAGAAGCGCCGCAAAACCGACGCCGCGCATACCGCCCTTTAGCGCCCGCTCCTGCGCGTTGATGCGGTATGGGAAGATCCGCTTATGTCCTGCCAGGTGAAGCGTCTCGTATTTATCCGCGTGATATGTCTCCTGAAACACCGTCACATAGTCCGCGCCGCATTCATGCAGATATGCGTATTCCTCGGAGTTCATCGGGTAGACCTCAAGCCCTATCACTTTAAAATAGTTCCGTGCAATCTTACACGCCTCCCCGATATAGTTCACATCCGACATCGAGCGGCTCTCCCCTGTCAGAATCAGAATTTCCTCTAATCCCGTCTCTGCAATCGCCGCCATCTCTTTTTCAATTGCCTCATAAGTAAGCTTCGCCCTGCGAATTTTGTTGTGACAGTTGAAGCCGCAATAAATACAATAGTTCTCACAATAATTGGCAATGTAAAGCGGTGTGAACATATAGACCGAATTTCCAAAATGTTTTCTCGTCTCCCTCTGCGCCGCCTGCGCCATATCCTCTAAATATGGCAGTGCCGCCGGGGACAAAAGCGCCGCGAAATCCTCGGGCGTGCGGTTCTCCTTTGCGAGCGCGCGCCGCACATCCGCCGCCGTGTATTTGTTGTAATCATACGCCTCCATCGCCGCAATCACACGGTCTGCCACATCGGATTCCAGCACTTCCATTCCCGGCAGATACGTCATATGGTCGATCCGGTTCTCCTTCTGATGCTCCTTGATTTCTTCACTTAAGATACTCTCATTTACATGATTTTCTGTACTCATTTTAAATATTTTCACCCCCATCCTGCAAGAATCCGGTCAGCGGTGAGGATGCGCTCGCGCCCCGCTCCATCACGCGCCCGAGCCCTGACAAATAAGCAGTTCTTCCCGCCGCAATCGCCATGCGAAACGCCTCCGCCATCGCCGGGATATCTCCCGCCGTCGCAATCGCCGTATTCGCCATCACCGCAGCGGCTCCCATCTCCATCGCCTCACATGCCTGCGACGGTCTGCCGATTCCCGCATCTACAATCACCGGAAGATCGATTTCGTCAATCAAAATCTGTATAAATTCCTTCGTGCAGATTCCCTTATTGGAACCGATCGGCGCACCGAGCGGCATAATACAGGCTGCTCCCGCATTTGCCATATCCCGCGCTGCGTTCAGATCCGGGTACATATACGGCATGACAACAAACCCTTCCTTTGCAAGCATCTCCACTGCGCGCGCCGTCTCGTAATTATCCGGCAGCAGATATTTACTGTCGCGGATGACCTCGACCTTCACAAAGTCGCTGCGGCAGATTTCCCTGGAAAGCCTCGCAATGCGGACTGCCTCCTCGGCATTCCTTGCACCCGAGGTGTTCGGCAGCAGGGTCACGCCCTCTGGTATGTAGTCGAGAATGTTCGCCACACCGCCCTCATTTGCACGGCGCAGCGCAAGCGTGATAATCTGCGCTCCTGCATGTTTCACCGCCGCATCGATCAGCTCGAGTGAATACTTTCCCGAACCTAAGATAAAGCGGGAAGAAAACGTATGCCCGCCAAGTGTGAAAACATCCTCCGTTCCTTTTCCGCCATCTTCTCTGACGTGGGAAATCTGCGTACCCACAGGCTTCTGCATAGACGAACCCGAAGGCTCGTTTGCGCTGCCCCCTCCCATAAAGCTCACGATTTCGATCCGGTCGCCATCCCCGATTCTGACCTTGCCATAGTTCTCTCTGGGAATAATTACCTCGTTTAACTCTACCGCCACATAGCTGTCCTTCTGTCCTTCCGCTTCCAGAAATTCCTTTATCGTCATTTCTCCCGGGAACTCCTTTGTCTTTCCATTAACTGTTATCATTTCTTCTCCTTTCCGGTGAATAAATAGGAATCCGTGTTTTTTCCTATAGAGTAAAAAAGAGTTCACAAAGGATTACACCCGCGGTGGTGTACCCCTTCATGAACTCTTTGTTCACTCTCTGTGTCACATATTCTAATTTAAAGAACAGATTCTATTCCGCTCATGTTTCTTAGTATAATTTTCCTGCTGCAAAATGTCAAGACTGCATTTCCTATTTTGCCGCGCAGCATTTCTTATTTTGCCGCACAGATATTACCGCTGGAATCTGCGAAAGATATGCGCACAGTCTCCGCAGCCACAATTGTTATACGCAAGCCCCAGTTTCCTCATGCAGCGCCTGGCAGACTTCCTCACGCTCCCCGATCTGCACCATCCGAAAGCCCTCCCCATGCACTTCATTTGATTCCAGTACAATCATAAATGCCTCCGGGTCGGCTTCCTTTACGGCATGCTGCACCAGATACATATCCTTGTTGCTGCAGGCACACATGACGACCTGCTTCTCGTCTCCGCGGTAGCCGCCCTGTCCCTTTAAGATCGTGGAACCGCGCTTACAGCAATTGTCGATCACATCACAGATTTCCTTTCCGTGTTCCGTCACAATCAGCGTCATCTTACCCGCATTGATTCCGTACATCAGCTTATCCACGACGACAGCGAGCAGGAAGCTGACGATCATTCCGTAAATCATGCCGTCAACATCACGAAGCAGAAAGCCGCCCAGAAGAATTATCAGAACATCGAAAACAAATGCAATCTTTCCCACCGACCAGTATGGCTTCCATGATTTTACCGCCATAATGATGAAATCCGCACCGCCTGTCGAGGAATTTCTCATATAGATGACTGCATACCCCAGCCCTGCAAATACGCCGGTACAGAGCGCTGCAAGCAGGCGGTCTCCGTCATAGACCGGAAACAGCGGCGCAATATAGTCTATCATCACCGAAGAAATCACCATACAGCGCAGGGAACTGATAAAGAACTGCCGCCCCAGCAAGCGGTAACACAAAAGCGCCACCGGTATATTGAGCAGGATCGTGGACAGACCGATCGGCACATTCCAAAGCTGATACAGTATGATCGAGATACCGGAAAAGCCCGTCATCGGAAATCCCGCCTGCACCGCGAAATTATAGATTCCCGCCGCAATACACGCGCTTCCCAACACTTCCCAGAATATCTGCTTTGTAAATTCCATCCAGTTTATTTTCTTCATATGCAAATCCCCTTTCCTGTCACACCCTATAGGCATCATCTGTTCACGCTTTCTTTTCTATAAAACACAAAAAGAGCGCCAGCAGATTATACGAATATAATATGCTAACGCTCTTTTCTGAGAGATATTTTAACACTATCATTTTTTATTTGTCAAGTCATTCCTTCCCCACTTAAATTTATAACGGAAATACATTACATAATACAAAAGACACCGCCAGACTATCCCGTAAACTGGAATTTTTACTTGAGCTTAATCTCGTAATTGCGAAAAAAATAAATTACAAACATAATAATTCCGATAATTGCAAGCAATAATCCAACACCCGTTCCGTTATTATTAGGATAGTAGTAATTTATCGCCAAATGTACAGGCGTAAGAAGAAATGCGATTGCCAACCATGCCAGTTCTATTCGGAGCAGACTTTTCTGTGCCTTAACCTTTTTTTCTTGTAACTCAAGCAAATTCTCTTCTGCCTTTTCTTTATAGTTTTCCATAGCAATATGTTCCCTGCCAGAAGCTCATTGACACTGATTTTTAATAGATTACATAGTTCAAGCATTATGGAGGCATCGGGCATACTTTTTCCTGTCTCCCACTTTGAAACTGCTCTATCAGTTATCCCAAGTTTTTCGCCAAGTGATGCCTGAGTATACCCACATTCTTTTCTGCAAGATGCAATAAACCTTCCTATTTTTTCCTGATTCATTTTTGGGAACCCTCCTTTCGCTACTAACGATACAATATAGGTCTAAATTGTACCACAGACCAACAGTTGATATTCCTGAAAAGCCGTACAATAATGCACTCAAGCATCGGTGTACAAGGGGTACAAACGAGATAAAATAGAAATGAGGGGCGATAGAGCGGAAATGTCAGATTTTCCACTCTATCTGAACACGGTCGCTGGTGGCCTTGATTGTAGAAATCAAGCCATCGGCGGCTTTTCTTTTGTCATCAAAATCTATGCTCTCCCAGTTGTCGAGATAATAGGACAGTTTCTTTATCTGCTGGGGCGATATGGTTTCGACGCTCAAATCGGCTATTGCTTTTGAAATGGTCTGACGGCGGGTGTCCAGTTCTTCGATTTTCTTGTTGGCGTAAGCAAGCAAGGTCGCATTGGCTCCGGTCAGCGTGTCCAGCAGCTTTTCAATTTCTGCCTCCACCTGCGCCAGCTCTACTTGATAGGCTGTCAGCTTCGGATTGACCTTTTCCTCTTGGCCGTGGAGTATCTGAAAATCTTTGAACTTCTCCTGCATGGCTGAAAAAATGAATTGTTCAAATTCTTCTTTGCGGATTTTCCCGCAGCCCGGACAGCCTTTGTTTTCCGTCCGTTTGGTGCAGCGGAAATAGCCTGTGCTGTTTGGTACATGGGTGGCTTTCAGCGCATACCCACAATGCCCGCATTTGATTTTTCCGGCCAGCCAGGTGTTTTTCGGTTTCCGCCCCTGTTGGAAGGTGGTGTTTGCCATGAGCTTTTTCCGGCATTTCAGCCATGTGTCAGAGGGGATCAATGCTTCATGGGGAGCGATAACAAGTATCTGGTCTTTTAGGCACCTGTCCTTGTCCTCTTTCACATCCCGCCCCTGATAAAGATAGCAGCCGTTTGTTCCGGCAAAATCGGAAGCGTCATTGACAATCGCCGCGCCCTGGCTCTTGAAAAACTCGTACAGTTCCAAGTCGGCCTGTGCGTAAACAGGGTTCCGTAAAAGCTGGGAAAGGAAACTCCGAACCATTGACTTTTCGTAAATCTTGATACCCTGTTCCTCAAAGTAGCGGGTAATGTCTCCGAAAGAGGTTTCCGGCTCGGCGTACATCTCAAACATCAGCCGTACATGGTCGGCGGCTACGGGGTCGGCAACCATCTTTTTTGTACGGATACCCTCTACCACGGTGGGCTCCAACTGATAGCCGTATGGAGCCTGCCCGCTCATGTGGAAGCCTTTCAAGCAACGGGAATAGTAGGCGTCCGTGACGCGCTTCTGGATTGTCTCACGTTCAAGCTGGGCGAATACAATGCAGATATTCAGCATGGCCCGTCCCATCGGGGTCGAGGTATCAAACTTTTCCGTAGATGATACAAACTCTACATCGTACTCTTGAAATAGCTCCATCATATTTGCAAAGTCCAGAATAGAGCGGCTTATCCGGTCCAGCTTGTACACGATGACCCGCCGAACCTTTCCCTTGCGGATCTCGCCCAGCAGCTTTTGAAACTCCGGCCTGTCGGTATTCTTGCCGGAATAGCCTTTGTCCTTAAATACCCGGCAGCTCCCACCTTTCAATTCGTACTTGCAGAAGTCAATCTGACTTTCAATGCTGATACTGTCCTTGCGGTCTACTGACTGTCTCGCATAAATGCAATCTTCTCTGATAAATTCCATATTGGGCTCCTTTCCTTGTGGGAATGGAGCTACCAACCTTACAACTATATTATACTATCAGCAGCCCCGGACAACAATGTTGCGAATGGTTAGTGAAACCTGTCCCCGTACTTACTGAACACCTCATAAAGACGGCGTTCAATTTCTTTTTTGCGCTGTTCCTTCTCCTTCGGGGAAAGTACCGGCGTGAGGCTTTCCAGCACAATAGTTTTCCCTTGAAAGGGTACAGACTTTGTTTCTCGTTGATATGTGACGGCCTTTGTCATTGGAAACCTCCTTTTCAGAATGGGTGTACTTGCCAGCGTTTCCCTCTTGTCCTGTGGGGAAATGTCAAAAGACGGCACCCGCAGGTGCCGCCCTTTGAGCTTTCTCCACTTCGGGCCGATGTGGCCCGAGGTCAGTACGGACTGGAGTGGAACTTCTGTTTGGCGTCCTCCACACTGTTGAGATCAAAGACTTCATAAAGCTGTCCCACAACACGACGAATATCTTTCTTTGAAAAGCCGCAGTCCTCCATTGCCATGATGACATAGCCGCGGCAGGCGTCGTTGCTCCATTCATCCGGCTCAAAACCGGGAAACATCCCAAACGCATTTTCCATAAGAAACTCCTTTGAGAAAAAAGATGGGGAGCCCCGCCAGATTGGTTGGCCTATCATCAGACAGCATTGCCGGAGGGCTCCCCACAGGTTTTTACTACATTATAGGCACATCGGACGGGCATAGGCTTTCTGCCCCATAGTATTTCAACTCTCCCCATTCTGATGGCAAGGCGTTCTCATTGCCTGCGACGGCTCACGGCTTGCAAGGCCGCTTCAACGCTCGGACTGTGACTAAACGCAAGTATCCGGGTCATGTGCCTGTTCCGGTGGAGCCAGCCTTGCCCCACCTATGGCATGAGCCTGATCGCTCGCCCTGTTTTATAGAGACTGTATTCTCCAAAAGCAGAGGTCGTGGCGGGCCTGTCACACAGCGCATTTCCCTTCGTATCCGGGTGCCTTTTTATTCAGTTTTCAATTTGCATGAGGGCTTGTCCGAACCTCGGGCCACCTTGACCCGGAGTGTTTTGCCTCTCATAAGCCATTTCATTTTTTGGCCTAAATCGGTACACCTCACAAAGATTTTTTCAAAATTTTTTCCAAGTGCCGTAGCCCGCGCTCGATTGCCACACGGACTACTTTCTCATGGACCCCTTCTGCCCTGGCAATATCCTGTTTCGTCATGCCAAGAATAAAGTGGGCGTAAATCCGTTTTGCCTGTTTGTCCGGCAGGCTGGCAATAGCAGCGTGAAGTTCCTGCATGGTAACTTTCCGCTCGTACAGTTCATGGGGCGAAAGTGCGACAAAGACAGCCTCATGCTCCAACCCATCATCCCGATCAAGGGAATAGTAGGCTTTATGGCGGTATGTACGCAACCGGTAAGCAGCCTCCCTGCGGTCAAATTCTTTGAACATTTCAGCAACCTCGTCCGATACTTCCATGAAGCAATCCGATGCATAAAACGGGTAGTAGTCCCGCAAATTGATAATAGCCATATTGACCTCCGTTTCGGTTGGTGGTTGACGAGTGACCGAAACGAAGGCGGTGGAGAGCGGCACCGGGGAATGATTTCGGGCCAACATGACCCGAAGCAGTCCCATAAGAACACAAAAGCGCCCGGGCAGCACAAGGCCACTCGGACACATGAAATAATATATTTGTTTATGTGCTGCCAAACTTCATGTCTACCGTCAAACTTATCCTGTTTCGTTGGTAGACTTTTTTTGACAGGTTAGGGGGATGGAAAATGAAAAAGGACACAGCGATACCTCCCAGATACCGCCGTATCCTTAAAAAAGGGCGACTTTAACACACCCCCCGTATTCTCATTTTTCAAAAAGAAAACGGCGGCTTGAAATTGCTATTTCAAAACCGCCATTAGAAGTTTTTAAGCATATTGAATTACCACTTCATATAACGGTTTTTTTATTTCCGTCATGTGAAATGGAAATCAAGGTATGTCAGAATACTACAAATTTATTTTAGCATAATAAATGCTTTGTGCGAGGAACATGATTGATTAAAAAAGAAAATGTGCCATATCGAAAATATGGCACATTCAGAACTAATATCTATTTTTTTCTTGTCGTATGATACGTTGGATGCTTTTTTCTACCAAAAAGTATTTTTTAGCAAGTTTTGAAATTGGGATTCCGGAACAAAACTCAGAATAAATTTTAGCATTTCGATCTGCAAGTTCCCTTTTAGTTGGCGTATTCTCACCCCAAAAGCACTTATTATTTTCCTTTTTAGGAATATATAAAACTTCGCCACTGATATATTGTTGTACTTGTTCTATAACTTCAAGTGGCAAAACATCTTTTGCTTTTACATAGCCCAAAATGGTGCACCTCCTAAAGAATTTCATGTTCATTTAGGATTAGCACAGGCTATTACCTTTCCATATTAAATTTTATATTTTGCAATAGCCCATGCTATGCACCAATATCACCCATAAACCAAAGAGCCACCTTTCTGCAAATCTTATTAACAGTTTAATCTATCAGTTGAACTTTTGCAATGCTTTTTAAGAAATATCCGCAACCATGATATATTCCTCATTGTTTTCACTAACAATTTTAAACCCTGCTTTTTGGTACATTTTAACAGCATAATTAGCTTTTTGAACAGACAACGATACCTTAGCGTATTTGCTTTTCTTTAATTTGGTAAGCAAACCTTCCAACAAGGCCGTTCCTATTCCATATCCTCTGTATTCTTTATATAGTGACATTGCTAAGGATGGCGTTTTGTTATCAATATGCCCGTAATCATTCATAATTCTCACCCAAGCCGCTCCAACAATTTTATTATCAATCTCTACCACCATTCCTTGGTCTCCATGTTTTTTTCCAAAGTCCTTTATATATACTTGCAATTCTGGCAAGGAAATAATGGTTTTAGGTGGTGGGGTTGAGCCTTCTGGAATGAAAATAGCTTCGTATAGAAATTGGCTTAGTAGCAAATACTCATGGTTTCTTATCTCTCGTATCTTATAATTCATATAATCCTCCTATTATTATTTTATCATACTTCTTGGTTACTATACATCTTAACACAGCTTCACCTTGTAGTGAAATAAAATAATACTTTATATCAAATTTCACTACATTCTCATAAGCTGACCCGAAATGTACAATGATATAGGGTGATATGAGAATGAACCAAGACGAAAGAAGGTTTGACTTTCACGGGCTCGGGCTCGCTTTGAAACAAGCCAGAGAGGAAAAGGGCTGGACACAAGCCTATGTGGCGGAGCTGGTCGGCAAGACTGACCGCACCATTATGAACATTGAGAACAAAGGCCAGCACCCCAGCTTCAACCTGTTTTTCAAACTCGTCACTCTGTTCGAAATTTCCGTAGATCAGTTTTTCTATACAGAAGGTCAGCGTGGAGAGAACAGTTGCAGAAAGCATATTGATGTGCTTTTAAGCTCGATGAATGAGAAAGAGCTTGTTGTCATGGAGGCCACAGCCGAAGGGCTCAAGAAAGCCAGAGAAACGGAGGTTCAGGAGTAAGAGCCTCCGTTTTTTCATGCCATTTTTGGGGCTGCCGCTAAGTGGCAAGCAATGCCTCCGTGGCCACAAAGGCCCGGACGCTGCTTGTTGGGGCTCGCCCCAAACCCGTATCTTCGGGCCAACATGGCCCGAAGTATTTGCGTCGCTTTGCTCCTTGTTTTCATAACCTCAACGCTCCTTTTCCTGCTTTCTGCCCGGCTCGGTGTAGCCCAGCAGAGTATCAATATTTGCCTTGATGGTGACGATTTCCTGCATATCCCGGCGCGCTTTCTGATACTCTCCATAAAGGCGCTTTTTCTTTGCCGTGAGCTTACGGCCTTCCTCCTTCAGCGCATCCATTTTCGGGAGTTTCGCCCCGCCCAGCAGACGGCGCATTTCCGCCTGTGCCGCCCGGTACAGTTCAATATCGGCCTCATGCTCCACAAGGAATTTCCGCCTGTACTTGGCAGCCTTGTACTGCTCAAAGACCGGGCGTGTTTTGGCATACTGAACCGTTGCGGCCTTTAGCCCGGCATTGGTTTTCATGGCCTGCTCCGTCTGCTTGATCTGCTCGGAAAGCGCATGGAAATGGTCGGTTGCCTCGGTGGCTTTCTGCGCCAACTGCTCATAATCAGTCAGGCCTTTGTCCTGTATATAGGCGAGGGCGGCGGCCATCTGCTTGATGTTGAACACCTTCGCCCACCGCTCGTAGCCCGGTCCCTTACCGGCAGCCAGCTTTGCTTGAATATCCACCGCCAGACTGATTTTTCGCTCCGGGCGTCCGGGGCGTTTTTCTTTGCCCTCAATGGCGGCAAGAACATCTTTCAGATCGTAGCCGTCCCCCAGCGTAGAGGCCCGCAGACGGGTAAAGCGTTCCTGTCCCTGGCCGGTCAGCCGGAAGCTGATACCACCGCCCCGAACCTTCTTGACTTCATATCCGGCCCGCTTCATCAGGGAAAGAAATTCGTCCAGATCGGCGGGGCGCTCGGCCAGCGCGGTATCAATGGCAAAGCGCAGCCGGTCCTGATACGAAAGCGGTCCTCTCCGTTCTTTCTGCCACTCCCCATAGTTCCGGTATTTTCCCTTGCTCCGGGGCTTCGGGTTCTCCACGATGGACAGCCCGTTTTCAAGGCACAGTCTGTCGGAGAGCCGACGGAGGGCGAAGCTGGAGCCCCAGAAGTTTCGGAATTTTCGGGTACAGTCAAGGGTGGTGGAGTTGTAATAAATGTGACAATGAATGTGACGCTTATCGGTGTGCGTGGTAACGATAAAAGCGTGCCGCCCCTTCGTCCAGCGCATAGCCAGCTCATAGCCGATACGGTTCGCCTCCTTCGGTGTGATTTCCCCCGGATAGAAGGATTGTCGTATCTGATAGCACAGCACATCATTGGCCTTTTTCTGTTCCCGGCCCGTCATGGCGGCATAGCTGGCCTTCGCCAAAAGAAACTCGTCCGCCACGGTGGCAGGGTCGCACTCATAAGCGGAGATATACTTTCCGCTTTCTGTTTTTTCCGGGTTTTTACCATAGTCCAGACAATCCCGGATGGCCTCGGCAATCGTTTCGCCTTCGCCCGCATGGCGCTGCAACAAAGTTGTGGTAGCCAGAAATCATCCCTCCCTTCTATGGAAAAAGGGCGGCCCGTCCAGACCGCTCCGACATCGGGCCAACATGGCCCGAGGCTGTTTAACTTGCCAGAAACCGATACAGAGCGGATTTGCCTCCGTCCAGCGCCCAAAGCAGAGAACCAGCCGCCGCTTGCAGCCCATACGGCGAAAGGAGGAAGGCGAGGAACAGAAATACAATCCCGCCGATGGGGGTCGGCGTGAAAAAGAGGGCGATACCCAGCACCGCCAGGATCACGGAGGCAATCGTCAGCAGGAAGGCGCAAATATCAAATAGAAACACCAGTAGAGCCGCCAGAAGGGATAGCGCCAGAGCGAAGGGCGCGACTAATATTTTCAGCAGTATCTTCATCATCAAAACCTCCTTTATTCTTTCTATCTCTATTTTATCATGCCTGCCCGGGGACATAAATGTTGCGAAAGATTAGTGAATCCTGTCCCGGAGCTTCGGGTCAACATGGCCCGAAGTGGTAAAAAAAGAACAGGGCGGCAAGCCCCACACAACGGAAGCCTGCCGCCCTCGTCTTACTTTGCCACCAGCTCGGAGAGCTCCCGCAGCACCTTTGACACCTCGCCCCACAGCTTTTCATAGTCCCGCTTCAATCCGTCGATTTCCTCCAGGTACACGCCGTAGGTATGCGCGTGTACGGCGACCTGATTGAGATTGTTGGAACAGCGCCTTTGCAGAGAGATCAATTCTTTTATGGGCGCAAGGTCAACGTGCAGGATATACCCGTTCAGAGCCATCTTCCGCACATAAGCCCCGGCATTGGAAATGCCCGCTTCGGCCATCCGTTCATGGATGGCCGCCAGCTCGTCCGGCGTCACCATGACGTGCAGATGGACATTCCGCTTGCGGTTCTCCATCAGCGTTCCAGCTCCCGGCCCTTTCTGCGCTCTTTGGGCTCCTTCACTTTATCCAGCGGTTTTGCGTCCAGCTCCGGGGGCGCAGGCTGGATGGGCGTGTTATTGGGTACGCCGTCGATCATGTTGCAGTTCTGCTCCGTGGAGAGCTCGGCGGTTTTCAAATAGTTGTCTTTTTCGTGCATGGCAATCCTCCTTTATCGTTCCTCATGGTTTTTATGGTTCCGCTTCTGGCTGGGTTCCTTCGGGGGTTCCTGCCCTCTGGCTCCATCCTTGAGCCGGGCGGTGATGGAGGGGCGCACCCGGTCAGGATTGGCCGGTGCGGGTTTCAGCTCGTAGTCCTCCATCTGTTTTTCGGTCAGCGGCTTCGCATAGGTCAGTTCTCCCCATGCCATCAGCCTGCCATTTGCCACAGGACGCCGCCTGTCGTCATCGTAGTTGACGATGGAAAGCGGAAGGTTATCCGGGGGCTTCGGGTAGGTGCCTATGTCCACAGGGCGCTGGGTGGAATAGTAGCGGTAAACGCCATCCGGGCCCAGCTCTGTATTTTTGACTGCTGCATGGTAAAGGTGCTGATAATCGTCCACCCGGCGGTCAAAGTCCCGCTGCGCCCATTCCGGACTGTTTCCATAGCGGCCCCAGTAGTAATCCCGCTGGCCCTTTTCGCCTTCGGTAAACTGCCAGGTCACAAATGGGTCCGGCGCTCCCGGATTATGCCCCAGCGCAAAGCCGTGTCCGCTGTCAAAAGTGGTTGTTTTCAAAATGGCATAGCCTTGTACGATCTCCAAGAGATACCTCCTTTCTGTACCTCGGGCCAACATGGCCCGAAGTGTGGTATGTTACGAAATGAGGGAGTAAACCGGGGCGGGATGGGTTGCAGTATTCCCGCCCCGGAAACGCCCTCAAAAAAGCCCGGAATATCAAGCCTTTCGGGGCGGCAAATCGTAACCGCCGCCCGGCCTTTTCTCCCGCATTTTCCTCATGCGTTCCCGGCTTTTCCGGCGGTTTCCTTCGGCCTTGCAGGCGTCGGAACAGTAGGCTTGACGGCCTTCGGGTAAAAATGCCCGCCCGCAGACCGTACAGGCCCGAAGCTCCGGGGAGCCGCCTTCCACGGTCAGCGCCGCAAGAAGCTCCGGGTCAATGGGCAAGACGGCCTCCCGGAAATACCGACAGTAAGCGCCCGTCCAGCATTTGTGTAGCATATAGCAGCCACAGTCCAGCGGCAGGCAAAGGCCCGTTTCCCGATCATAGTTGGCGCACATCCCCGTGACAAGGGAACGGATTTTCTTCCTCTCGTCACGGGTCAGCTCCCGGGCGTCCATTCAGGACTTCGGGCCACGATGGCCCGAAGGGCGGGGCTCCACAATCAGCGCCCGGAATTTCTTCCGACACTGTTTTTTCCTGCCTTTGCACTCCTTGTAGTAGCGGCATCCGGTACAAGGGTCATCGCTGCCCCGGCCCGGCCACGGGACTTCCTTCATCATTCGTTCAAAGGGGCTGTTGGTAAAATTCACTGGCGGGCCTCCTGTTCTTCCGTGTCCTCGTCCCACGGAGGGGTATCCTCGTCCTCGGGTTCCTCTGCGATTTCCTCCGGTCCTTCGTCCTCATATTCGCAGTAGTCGTCCTCCAGGTCCGGCGCTTCGTGCTTCGGCTTGTAAATCTTGAAGTAATAACCGGCACCGCCGCCAATCAGCACCACCGCCCCGATCAGGAGCAGCGAAAGAAGCGGGCTGTCTGTTTTTTCGGCCTCGGGTTCGGGTTCCGGCTCGGTCACTTCCTCCACGGGTTCGGTGGGCTCCGGCTCCGGTTCGGGGGGCACTTCCTCGGCTGGTTCCTCGCCCTGTTCGGCAAGAGGCAGAAGGTCATCCACGGTTACAGCGTTGAGGAAATAGACATTTTCGCTGGTTTTCTGCTTGTCGATCACCAGATAGAAAATACTCTCGTCTGCGGTGGTAATGGTGTAGAACTCTTTGCCGTCCTCGTCGGTGGCGTTGTCCACCACCGTTCCCGTTCCATCCGGGGTAAAGGGGTTCTGGGTTTCCGGCTCCGCCTCGGTTTCCACCGGGGCGGGGGTGGCCTCGGGCTGCGGCTCATTGCTCTGGGCGTAAGCCGGGACCGTAAAGATCAGGCAACACAAAAGGCTGGCAGTCATCACCGCCAGCCTGCGAAATTTAGTTTTCTTCATGGGCCGTGTCCTCCTTTTCGGGTGCCTCCGGCTTCGGGCCATTGTGGCCCGAAGCGGCAAGGCTGTTTTTGGGGTCGTTCAGAAAGGCCATCAGCTCGGCGGGGGTCAGTTTGAGAGAGCGCACCGCCTGCACGATCTGGCTGTTTTCTTCCTCCTGTTTCTGCTTTTCCAGCTCCCGGATTTTGGCCTGCCACTCGGCGGCCTTCTCCCGGGCCTTTTCCAGCTCCTTATCGAGCTTGTCGATCTTGTTCATGCAAGGGCTCCTTTCTTCTGGCTCACAAACGCCCGAAGGCGTAGAAATGTGTCTGCCAGTAGCTTGAATTGATATTTGCGTATTGGATGGGCGACCCGCAATGCAGCATCATCCCGTCGCCCACATAAATCCCCACATGGGACACAGGGCCGGGGCTGTCATAGGTTCCCGTGAAAAAGATAATGTCGCCCGGTTTCGCCTCGGAGGGGGAAATGATGGCGCACTGGTTGTAAATGCCCTGCGCCGTGGTACGGGGCAGGTTGTGGACGCCGCTGGCCGTGTACACCCAGCAGACAAAGCCCGAACAGTCAAAGGAGGTGGACGGGCTGGAGCCGCCCCACACATAAGGCCAGCCGATGTACTTTGTCGCCTCTGCCATGAGCGCCGCAAAGGCCGGGTCATCCAGCGCCTCGCCGGGTATCTCATAGCTGGGGCCGGTTTCCTCGCCGCCGGTATAAATCCCTTCCCACAAATAGGGCTTGTTGCCTTTGAGCTGCTGCATGACGGTGTAGATTTCCCGCTGCTGTTCGTTAAGCCTCGGCAGGATCACAGCAGGCAGCGTTTTGTTTGTGAGGGTCACATTGAGGATGTAATACTCATAGGGGACTTCCTCGGTGGTGGTTTCTCCGGTTTCCGGGTCGGTGCTGATTTCGGTGCGGTAGCGTATCTCGATTTCCTCCGTCAAGGTCAGCTCATACTGCGCCTCGAAGATCTCCCGCAGCTCGTCCTGCACCTGTTCCCGGAAATAAACATGGTACTTTGCCGAGAGATAGGACGCCAACTCATAGGGGTTGTGGCCGATCTCGTCCACAGAATAGCGGTACTCGTCATAGCCGGGATGGGTGCTTTCGATGTTCGCTACCGTCTGCGCCAGTTCATTTTCCAGCGCCGTGTAGTCCTCGTCCACGCCAAGCAGGTCGGCGTCCTCCGAAGCATAGGAAGTGCCGGACACCGCATTGGCAAGACCGCTGCCAAGCGTGGGAAAGATGGAGCTTACCGCCGACAGGATATAGCAGACCAGCAGCAACAGCACCAAAACCAAAACCGCCACAGGATGACGGGTCACAAACTGCGCTGCCCGCCGGGTCACATTCCCCGAAGCGGCAGCGGCTTTCTTTGCGGCCTTTGTACTCTGTTTTGCCGCCACCTTTGCCTCTTTGGAATACCGGCGTTTTAGTTTCCACTTCTGCTGTATCCGGGACAGCGGATTGCTGGCAAGCTCCGGGTGCTCGGCGGCCATCTTCTGAAAATCCACATTAGCCCGGGCTTTTATGTCCTTCCGTTCCCACTTTGCCACCTTCCGGGCCGGGTGTTCCCGCCAGCGCCGTTTGGCATACCGGGTCAGTTTCCGGGTCCCGGCCTCGGCGGTCAGCTCGGATTTATGCGCTCCTTCCACGCCCACATTTTCACGCTCGACTTCGTGGATTTTGTTGTGGAGATAAAACCATGCCTCGGTGCGGGCTCCCCGGGCGGCTTTCTTTGCAAGGCCCGGCGGCTTCTGCGCCGCCCGTTTCGCCTCGACCTTATCCAGCTTCTCCCGGGCCTTTCCCAGCTTTTCCCCGGCGCGCTCCGCTTTGGCCTGCGCCTTCTGGTACTTGTCCTTTTTACTCCCGGCTTTCTCGGCGGAGCCCTCCGGCTCCTGCGCCTTGCCGGTATCCTGCGGACCGCCTCTGTCATCCTCCTGCCTCATGCGGTCAGAAGGGCGGGCTTTCCGGCTGTCCTCTTGAAACTTGCCGCTTTTGGACTTCGGGCCATCATGGCCCGAAGCGCCGGTCTGCCCGGTATCCTCGTCCTCAAACCGCAGGCGTCGGGACGGTGCGGGGGAAGGCCCTTCCCGGTCAGCCGGTCCGGGGCGAGTGCTCCCGGTATCCTCCGGCGGCCCCGGCCTTTGAAAATTCCGTTTATCCGGTTTCTTTCCGATGATGTATCCCTCCTTTCCGAACCTCGGGCCAGCATGGCCCGAAGTGTGTTACGCCCGCTTCATTTCCTGTTTCTTGTCCTCCGGGCGGGTGGTCATAATGGCGTACAGCTCGGTATTCTGCGGGAAGCGGTCAACAAACGGGATGGTGGTGTTCCCGAAGAACAACAGCCCTTCGCCGGAATTGGTGTGGGTCACATAGGAAAGCTGGTGGGGGCTGATACCGAGCTGTTTGGCTAAAATCTGCCTGTCGCCCTGCGCCTGCGAGAGCAGCACAAGGAAGTCCGAGTTTTCAAAGATGTTCTCGATCTCCGGGCTGGCAAGGAAGTCCTTCACATTCTGCGTTAAGGCGCTGGGTACGCAGCCCTTCTTACGGAGCATTTTCCAGATCGCCACACAGTAGCTTGCCGTCAGCCGGTCACGGAGCAGCACATGGAACTCGTCGAAGTAGCACCATGTAGCGATACCGCGCAGGAAATTCATGGACACCTGCGAATTGACAAGGTCCTGCATAATGAGCATGGCAATCGTCCGAAGCCCGGCCCCCAGCTTTTTCAGGTCAAGACACACAAGGCGGCGGTTCAGGTCTACATTGGTTTCATGGTTGAATACGTTGAGAGAGCCCGACACATAGATTTCAAGAGCCGTCGCCAGCCGTACCGCCTCACCCTCGGGCTGGGAACAGAGCAGGTCATAGAGGGTTTGGAGGGTCGGCATTTTCGCCGTCTCCGGGTTCTGTAAATGCTCCCGGTACATCTGGCGCACACAGCGGTCAATGACGGTCCGTTCCACCGGCTGCAAGCCGTCCTTGCCGCCGACGATCAGCTCCATCAACGACAGGATAAAGTCGGCTTTCAGCGCCATCGGGTTTTCCTCGTCGAAGCTCAAATCAATGTCCATCGGGTTAATGTGGTGCGGGCTGTCCGGGGCGATCTCGATGACCTGTCCGCCCAGCCGCTTGATAAGGGGCGAATATTCACCCATCGGGTCCACCACGATAATTCGGTCACGGGTGGCAAGGAACACGTTCACAAGCTCCCGCTTTGCGGCAAAGGATTTGCCGGAGCCCGGCACGCCGAGGAACAGGCCATTGGGGTTTTTGAGCTTCTTCCGGTTCGCCATGATGACGTTATGGGAAAGAGCGTTGAGCCCGTAATAGACGGCCTCGCCGTCCATACGGAGCTCCTGCGTCATAAAGGGAACGAAAATAGCCGTGGAGCTGGTGGTCATGCCGCGCTTGATTTCAATGCCGTTATGACCCAGCGGCAGGCTGGAAAGAAAACCGTCCTCCTGCTGGAAGTCCAGCCGCTTCAAGGTGCAGTTGTATTTCTGAACAATACCCGACACCGTGAACAGGTCGTTGTCCAGCTCCCGACGGGTCGGAGCCATGTTCACCACAAGGAAGGTCAGCAGGAACATTCGCTCGTTCCGGCTCTGCAAATCTTCCAAGAGGGTCTTTGCGTCGTTGCTGTACGTCACAAGGTCGGGCGGGAGTATGTCCATGTCGTACCCGGCCCGGGCGGCCTTCTTCTGTTCCTCCACCTTCATCTTGTCAATATCAGAGACTTTGGCCTTGATGGATTTCACGGCGGCGGCCTGATCGACGGTCTGGATATGGAGCGTGATCGTCATTTCCGCATCCATTTCCAAAAGCTCCGCCAGCAGTTTGTCCGAGAGCTCCGAGGCCAAAATCTGCAAATAGGAGGCAGCGCCCCAGGTCGTCCCCACCCGGAACAAGCGGCTGAAACGGAAGTCGAAGCTGTCCGGGGCGATAAAGTCCTTTGTGGAAAGGCCGGTCTGGGGTATCATATCCCACGAAAACCGGAAAGGGTCGGTGCCGCCGGGGTGGAGCTGCCCGTGAAGAAGCTCCAGCCGTTCCAGCCCCGAGAGGGAGCGGCACTTGACACCCAGCTTTTTGAAGTTGCCGCAAATGTCCGCCTCCACACGCTCCAGCCTCGCCCTTGCGGTGGAGAGGTCGTCCACATTCACACCGAAGGTCAGGAGCTTTGTGCGGACAATGCCGTTGTTGCTTTTGGCGATCTGGTTCTCCAGCATTTCCACATATTCACGCCGGACGCTGTTGTAGTCGTCCTCCTGCATGGGGATGTTGACGCTATACCGGCTGCCCGGGCGGCTCCGATGGTTGAGGAAAGAAAGCTGAAACGGCAAGGAGCTGTCAAAGTAGTTCAGACAGGCGCTCCACCCGTCAAAGATGGCCGCCTGATCTTCGGTCTGGGCGAGCTGGTAGTTGATGTCCTCATATTCAATGGTTTTGGTGTAATAGCGGTCCTCCACCCGGCACACTCCATCCCGGTACATTTCCCGGTAAGGGAGGGTTTGCTGGGCGGTGGTGGGAATGTCCTTTCCCTTTGTGAACAGGCCGAGAAGGCCCGTCTTGTCAGGCTTTTTGCCTGCGGGCTTTCCGGCCCTTCTGTTGTTTTGCAATCGGCTGCGCCTCCTTTCTGGCGCCAAGCAGCGCATAGAAGTTTTCGGTTTTGTAAGGCCGCACCCGGGGATAGAGGAACCGGGTGCGGATGATGTTTTTCAGCACCTTTTCCAGCGGCAGGCCGTCCCGCTCATACATAGCGAAAAAGAAGAACGGGAGCATGAGGCCGATCATCAGGAACATGGCGGCGCTGTTTCCGATACTGCCACGGGAAAACAGGTAGGCCGGAAGGCCCACCGCCGCCGCGCCGGAAAAACAAATAAGCTGGCGCTTCGTGAGATTGAAGGCCAGCTTTGTCTTGATTTTGGACAGGTCTTTGGGTACTGGCACATAGGCCATTTCGTTACACCTCCTTTACCGCTTCGGGCCAACATGGCCCGAAGCTACCTTGCGGCCTCTTTGGCCGCGGCTGTGCTGCGGGCGGCTTCGGCGGCCTCCCGTCCGCTCTGCCTTGCTCGCCAGTATTCGGGATTGTATTGCCGGATGGACTGATTGAGGTTTTCTTCAAACCGCTCTTTGTCCTTGATACGGTCGGGGATCTTCCAGAGCTTTTTGTCCAGCAGCTCCCGGAGCACCACACTTTCCTGTGCGTCCTCCTCATAGCAGATATAGCCCTTGTCCTTGAAACCGCATTTTTTCGCCGCCGGAGAGAGGACGGCGGCCACCTCGTTTGCAACCATCGTTCCGCCGTGGCTGGCGGTGGATACCAAAAACACGCCCGGACAGAGAACTTCACAGCTCTGCACCTCTCCCCACGGGGAGCTCTGGGGCGCATGGAACATCCCGCCCGTCCGGTTCCGGTCCGCCTGCATGAGCGCCGCCTTTTCCAAGATGGCCTTCAGCTCCGGGGAAAAGCAGGCGTATTCCCGCAGGACACGGGCGGCGTCCCCGCCACAGGCGTTCATCAACAGGGTATAGGCATCGCTGTCCGCTTTGGTACAGCGGCCCAGCAGCTTGCCGTCATAGTAGCAGGCCGCGTCATAGCCCGTCCGTTTGCGTGGCATGGGTTTCGCCTCCTTTCCGCTTCGGGCCAGCATGGCCCGAGGTCAACGCTCCGCACCACGGCTGGGCTTTTCCTTCGGGGGGCGTTCCGCTTTTGCCTGTTCGGCAGCCGCTTTCCCGGCCTTGAGCTGTTCGCTGATGGACGCACGCCCGGCAGAGCCGCGCTCCGCCATCTGTTCCAGCTTTACTTCATAGGCTTGCAGAACAGCAGTGTTGAGCTGTTCCCGGAACTCCTTCGTGACAGGATAGGCCATATCCCGGTAGCCGCCCTTGCCGTCCGGCTGGCTGGGCATCCCCACGAAAAGGCCCTTGCTGCCCTGCACGATTTTCAGATTTTCCACCACAAAGCAGTCGTTGAATTTCACGCTGGCAAAGCCCATCAGGTTTTTCACAGGTTCGATGACCCGCACGCTTACATCCAGCTTCAACGATGCGGCGGGGGTGGCGTCCGCAACCTTTTCCTGCATGGTTTCCTCCTTTCCGGCGGGAACAAGATTCCCGTCCTTGTAGTCATAGCCTTCCGCCCGGAGTGCCGCCAGCGTGTCCGCCGATACGCACCCGGACAGTTTCAGATCGGTTTCTACCATAAAGCGCATGGTGTCTGTTTTAGAAAATTCCTCGGGGAGCTTTCCGTAGAAAGCCGGGTGCGGCTGTCCATCCGCACCCTGTTTGTAGCGCCGGGGCATACCGCCTCCTTTCCGCTTCGGGTCAGCATGGCCCGAAGTCTCTTAATGGCAGCCGAAGATGGATTTTGCAAGGCTGCCCGTTTTGAACAGGGTAAAACACAGCAGCACCGTATAGCCCACACAGCCCCAGATCGCCCCGATGGGGTCGCCGTCGGTGGCGATACTCTGGATAAGCACCGCGTAGATGGCGACACAGACCAAAATGAGCAAGCCTTGAAAGCCCACCGCAAAGAGGGAGCGGAAATAGTTCTGCCCCATGTGTCCGGTTTCCCGGTTGGGGACGGTGGCAAACGGGATGGGTGCCAAACTTGTGAGTAAGTAAATTTCAATCATACGGCCATATACGATAACGAAGATTACGATGTTTAAGGCAATCATGGTAAGCTGAATCAGGAATGACTGGAGCCAGAGGCCAAACAGGGGTCCTAACTCCATTGCCTCCAGCTCGGTCCGCAGACTGTCCATTACATCCGTTGTGATCTCTGTCCCGTTCTGGATAATGCCCGCCGATTGCTGGATGACGTGCTGGCTCACATCAAAGACGGCCAGCACGATATTGAAGGTATTCGTCAGGATCATTACCGCCACAAAGGTTTTGAACACCCACTTGAAAAACATCCATGTGTCAACGTCATGGAGGTTGTTGCGGTCAATGAGCATTTGTATCAGCTCATAGGTCATTACAAAAGTGAGGATGGCCCCGGCGATTGGCAGGATGGCGGTTTCAGAGATTTGCCGTATCATGGAAAAGACCCCGGCGTTCCAGTCCGCCGGGGTCGTGCCTACCTGTGTGGCGATCTCGCCAACGCTCTGATTGACGTTATTGAAAAGGCCATCCAGATTTCCCATGATACCATCGACAAGCAAACCTTTGAGCCATTCAACGATTGCGTCGATGATAAAGTCCATACATCAGCTCCTTTTCTGGAAAAAGGGACAACGGGTAAGGGTTAGCTGAACAGGCCGGACAGCAGAGGGATAAGCTGCATACCGATCAGGACGACACCCCCGCCCGCCATGAGCTGCTTAATGCCCTGGCTTTTTGCCGCGGGGTTGTCGGACCCGTAACCTTCCAGCAGGTTGATGACGCCCCACACCGCCAGACCAGCGCCCAGCGCCATGACCAGAATCTTGAGAATGTCGATAGCAGAGTTGAAAAATTCCATATACGTTCCTCCATTTTGTTTGTTGGTTTTGGGTACAAAAAAAGCCGCCCACATTGGCGGCGCTTCGGGCCATCATGGCCCGAAGTTACACAAACTCGTCGCTGTCCAGATCGTCGAAATTCAACAGGTCAGCTTCTTCGTCTGTGTCGGAGCCGTCCACCTCGTACACCGTGTATTCGTCCTCCGGCTTTAGTCTCAATGGCCGGTGGCGGAACAGGCTTTCCAAGTGGAAGGCGTTTTTCTTTTTGTCAAACTCGGCTGTGTACTTGTAATTGGGGTGCTTTTTCAAATCATATTTGGGAGAAAAGAAGGGCGGGAGCCCTCGAAGCTGCAAGATACACTTGTCTCCCGGCATGGTGGTGATCTCGCTGGTGGTCATCAGCTCCCGGCCAAGCCGCTGCATATTCTGGCTGTAACTCTCGGACTGGCCCCGGCTGCGGCCCTCGGTCTGCATGGAGATGGTGGCCTTGCCCAGCCAGTTTTCCGAAATATCCTTTAGGGTGGAAGCCTCCCGGCCTCCGAGGAACACGATACTGTCCATGTTTCCCATGATGGTTTCGGAATGGTCCTTGTACAGCGCCTTGCATTGGCTCATAGCCTGATAAAAGAGCGTCAGGCTGATCTCCCGGGAACGGATAACGGCAACGATTTTTTCCAGCCCCGGCACCTGTCCCGTGTTGGCCGCCTCGTCCCACAGCACCCGTACATGATGGGGCAGGCGTCCGCCGTAGGTGTTGTCGGCCCGTTCACACAGAAGGTTGAACATCTGCGAGAAAGCGAGGGCCACAAGAAAGTTATAGGTGGTGTCCGTATCGCTGATAAGGAAAAACAGCGCCGATTTTTCATCCCCCAGCCGGTCAAGCTCCAGCTCGTCATAGGACATGATCTCCCGAAGCTGGGGAATGTCAAAGGGAGCGAGGCGGGCCCCGCAGCTAATCAGTATGCTCTTAGCCGTCTTGCCGCTTGCCAGCTTGTACTTCTTGTACTGCCTCACAGCGAAGTGCTGGGGACTCCGGCGCTCCAGCCCGTCAAACATATAGTCCACCGCGTTTTTGAAGGTTTCGTCATCCTCCCGGACCTCCATGCTGTTTATCATTTCCACCAGCGTATTCATGTTGCGTTCTTCCTCCGGCCCCTCAAATACGATGTAGGCCACAAGGGCGCAGTACAAAAGGGTTTCGGCTTTGGTCCAGAACTCGTCGCCCTCCTTGCCGTCGCCTTTGGTGTTGGCGATCAGGGCGGTGACGAATTTCAGCACGTCGCTTTCCGTTTTGATGTAGGCCAGCGGATTGTAGTGCATGGATTTGGAGAAGTCGATACTATTGAACACCCGCACCTTATATTTCTCCCGTTGCAGGAACCGCCCGCATTGGTCGAGGGTGCCGCCCTTCGGGTCCACCACCACATACGAGGAATGGGCTTGAAGGAGCTGCGGGGTCAGCCAGAACCTTGTCTTGCCCGATCCGGACGAGCCGATGACGCAGGCGTTCAGGTTGCGGGCGTTGGCGGGTATCTTCGGGCGGGTGTTCATGGTAAGAAACTCCGTCCCGGTGAGAATAACATTGTTCTGAAATTTGGGGTCTACAAACGGCTTTATATCCTCCTTTGTTCCCCAGCGGGCGGTGCCGTACTCCGCATCCCGCCGGAATTTCTTTGCCTGCTTGATTTTGGACTGTATCAGCAGATACACCCCAGCCGCACCGGCGAGGCCCACCAGCAGGTCAATGCCGCCCAGTCCCGGCCAGTAGGTTTCAAAGGCTTTGGGGAATGTGTCGAGCATCCCCATGAGCTTTGTCCCGAAGTCTGCGCCGGGCGCGATACGGTAGGCCGTCCCGATTTTGGAGAAAAACCAGAACACAAAGAGGTACGGCAGGTTGGGGAGCACATATTTTCTGATCTTGTCACTCAACGCCCGTCCTTCACCGCCTCTCTGGTCCGCTGCTTCTCCTTCGGCTTTGTCCTGATCTGCTCCGTGAGCTTGCGGAGCTGGCCGAGGATAGAAGCCTTGTCCTGGTCTTTGTTCAGCACCTTTGTACTGTATTTCTGGAAGGCCGCCGTGATGGCGTCCGCCTGATTGGCTTTGAAAAACAGCAGGTAATGGCCGGGGCTCACTTTATGGAAAGCGTAGTCCACATGGAACTCCTTCGCTATCCGGTCAAAATCCTTCGGCGCACCCACATACTGCATGGCGTTTTTGCCGCCGTAGTGGTTCATCAGCTTCTTCACGCTCTGGCGGCCCTGCGGGGTCAGCGCCTTCCGGTGGTGCTTTTGCAGCACCCGAACCACCTTGCCAAGAGCGGCGGCCAGCACTTTTCCCGTCAGCTTTGCCGTCTTGATCGAAAGGGCAACTGTTTTTTGGTTTACTTCTTCCTGCATAAAACCTCCTTTCCGTCAGGGCTCCCGGTAGACGGGAGGCCCCCGTACACTCCGGGGCAACAGAAAACCTCGGGCCAATGTGGCCCGAGGCTTACCGCTCGGCATCCCTGCCGGACGGAGCTTTCTTTTCCGGCTCCGTCTGGACTTTTTCGCCCTGTTCCCGCATGGTCTGCAAGATAGAGGGCTTCTTTTGAAGCTGGGAGGGCTTTTCGCCGGACAGCGGCTTGATACATTCCAGACGGTCAGCCGCCCGGATGGCGTTGTCCGTGAGCTGCCGCTGCCATGCGCCCACGCTTGGAGCCCAGCGAAAGCCGTTGCTTTTCAGCTCGGCCCGGGTGCCCGCGTCAGGCTTTCCGTCAAAGAACACCTGTAAGCGGTTGTCCTCCCGGTTCATTTCCACACGGCCCCCGTCAAACTCCCAGCCGGAGAACTCCCGCTGCGCCTGTTTGGAAAGCTGTTCGATACGGGCTTTTACCCGGCGGATCTCCGCGTTGTTGTTGGTAAGCTGGTAGCTTTCAAAGGGCCTCGGGTCGCTCCGCCAGCTTGACGCCATGCTGGCTTTCAGCTTTTCGATCTGGTCAGGCGACAGCAGCGCACAGCCGTCCAGCTTGCCATGCTTGCGGTAATAGGCGTTGACCTCCTTCATAATGAGCTGGGAGCGTTCCAGCCCGTCCAGCTTTTTCTGGAGCTTTTCAATGGCCGCCGGGTCATCGGCGCTGATACCGCCCATGCCGGTGCTGCGTATCTTATCCAGCAGCCCTTGAATATGCCGCCATTCCTCCATGTTGCTGTCCCGCGCCCGGTTCTGTTTTTCCTTTTTCCCAACCGGGAAATTGGAAGGCCCGGCGATCAGCACAGAGGGAACTCTTGCGTCAATGGCAAAGCCCTGGTTCATGTTTTCGGCCAGCTTGCGGGCGTAGGTGTCTAACAGATGGTCGATCTTCTCGTGGTACATGGGGTCCACCCGGGATTTTTGCCGTTCGGCTATGGCTGCGGCCTTGTCTACCATTGCCCGGTATTCCGCCGTTGCGCTCCCTTCCTTATAGTCGAAAAAGCTGTTCATTTCCTTTGCCCGGCGGGCGGCCCCTTCATTGATGGGGTAATAGTTGATGGTATGCACCTCCTTCATGCTTCGGGCCATGTTGGCCCGAAGTCTTACCGTTCCTCATGGAAAAGCCCCGCCTTGTCCTTTTGCGGAGCGGGCGGGGCCTCTTGAAACCGTTTGAGTGCGCCGAGAATGGAATGGACGGGTTCGGCCTTTTCGGGATAGGCAAATACCCGGTGTTCCGGCGGTATGTCCTGCGTTCCGTGGTAATGCTCCTTAAAGCCCACCGGGTCCGCCGCCACATATCCGCCGGGAGCGAATACGCCGCCCTCGTTGATACGCATATCCCGCCCGTATGCCTCATAATCGAAGTAGCCTTGAATGTGCTCCGGTATGTCGATGGTCCTCAGCTCGTCGGCGTACAGATGGCCCAGCCCTTCATCATCGGAAATATCCGGGTAAAAGCGGTAGAGGTCAAGGTTCTGTGTCAGGTTGATTAGGTCCTTCACGCTGCCCGTGTGTTTTCCCAAGACAAGAGCGGCCTCAAAGGTTTCCAATCCGCCCTTGTCCCGTACTTCCAGCAGGGCATGGCCCAGCTCATTCAGCTCGTCGATGTTCTCGTACTCGTCCAGATAGTCGTACAGTCCCAGCACATCGCTGTCAAAGCTGGTAATAAACACTTCGCTGTACCGCTTTCCGTCTATCCCGATTTTGGCAAGGGCGGCCTGTACCTCCTGTGTGGTCGTGGGGAAATGTACCGTTGTTCCCACCTCAATCCCCATCATGGGGTACAGGGCCGTGTTGGTTATATAGGCTTCAAACATGGGCTCAATCCTCCTTTCCGGCCCTGTCTGCCAGCACTTCATAAATCCCGGCCATGATGTAATCGGCGCAAGGGAGGGCAATCGCATTTCCCAGCGCCTTGTAGCGTTGCAGAGGCCGGATTTCCTCGCCGTCCGCCCCGTACTTTGTCCAGCCCTCCGGCAGCCCCATCAGCCGCTCACTTTCCGTTTCCGTCAAGAAGCGGATACAGCCGTCGTCCGGGTCGCCCTCGTACCAAAAGGCGAAGGGCGTCACGTCGCTGGCTAAAAGAGTGGGAAAAGGGTCAGTTGGTAATCCGAAGCTGTTTCGGAAGGCGGTTTCTTCCTGCCTTTTTGCCGCTCCCCGCATACGGAAGCATTGAAAGGGGTGGATGACTGGTATTTGCCGCCCTGTTTCAAAAGAAGATGTTCGATCTCCTTCGGCGGCGGTCCGCCCGCCCTCTCGGCAAGGCGGAGGAAGTGGGAGCATTGGACGGGGCTTAAATAGTATGTCGGCGGCACGTCTGCCTCTAAAATCCGCCACGATGAAAATTCGCTGCCTTCGCGCCAGCCTTCGGGAGCCTGCCCAATACTGGGCGTCCATGAGCCGCCAGCACACATCAGGCGTTCCCCCTCGCACCATTCCGGCGTTTCCCCATCTTCCAGAAGGAGGCATTGGAACTTCGGTGTCCGAGAAGGCGGATAGGACGGCTCTAAAATCCATCCGGTCATTTGTAGAAAACGCTCCCATGACGTTTTCCCAAACAGCGATAGCTGGATATAGGTTATCAGTGGCATCCCTCATTTCCTGTATGATACGAAACGCCTGATAAAACAGGCTGGATTTTGCCCCGGCAAGGCCGGAGCGGTTGCCGATCAGAGAAAGGTTCTGACAGGGAGAGCCGAAGGTTATCACATGGACAGGCGGGATTTTCCCGCCGTCCACCTTCGTAATATCCCCCAAGTGCGCCATATCGGGAAAGTGCCTTTTGGTTATGGAGATCGGCGCTTTTTCAATCTCGCTGGCCCACACCGGACGGATACCGCAGCGGGAGGCCGCCAGAGGGAAAACGCCTATCCCATCAAAAAGGCTCCCCAGCTTAATGTCCGGCATGACCCGGGCCGCCGTGTCCCTTCACGGCAAGAACCCCGTCCAGCGTAGTAGCCGCGATACCCAGCCGCCCGGCAACCGCAATGTCGTTTTTCACATCCTCGTCCACCGCACCGCCGCAGACGATCAGGGTATGGGAGCGCCGCAGCATATCCCGGCGCATATCAATCCCGGCCTTATGTTCCTCGGGAACGCTGTCATTCAAGAACAGCGGAAGATACAAAAGCGGGCAGATGGGGGAAAAGCCCGCCTCATAGGCAAGACGGCAGTAGTGGGCCGCCAGCTCCATATCAATATCCGGCTCACCGCTCCATGCGGCGGTCAGATAGGCCAAAGGTCGTTTCATTGGTTCAACCTCCATTTCTTTCTGATTTACGGAAAGCAAGGTTTCGCCCAACCCCTCCGCCCCTTCCCGGGGGAAGGGGGACGGCTCTGGAGAATTTATATCCCCGTCGCTTGTCCGGGAAAAAGCATAACCGGGAGAAATCCGTCAAGGGTGCCTCTGGCACCGCCTGCGGCGGCGTTGCCCTTGACTGATTTTCCCGGCTATGCTACGGAATAACTGGCGACGGGGAATAATTTATATCTCCAGAGCTTCGGGGCGCGGGGCAGTGCCCCGCAATCCTCGGGCCATCTTGACCCGAAGTTTCGGCTTACTTTTCCGGCTCGGTTTTCTTCTCCGGCTTTTCGTGTTCCTTCTGCTGGCCCTTCCAGTCGTCCAGCAGCTTGATGATCTGGTCCTTCATTTCCCTCGGCGTGGTTTCCTTGCCGAAGTATTTGCTCAGTTCCGCACCCGTCAGAATCACTTTGTCTACCTCCTTTTTGTCCTCCATCATAATGCCGTCGATCACATCCCCGTTGAGCAGCTTCTTTTCGTCCAGCTCCCGCATACGCTTTGCCTGCGCCTGCGAAGGCGAGGACTGCTGGCTGTCGATGGCGATGGCGATATAGTTCTGGTTCTTCTTGCCGATGTAGGAAAGCTCCACCGCCGTAGTGAAGCCCAGCTTTTTCTCGTCCATCAGCTTCATCAGGTCGGGGACCAGCTCATTCAGCCGGATATACCGCTGCACCTGCTTGACGGCCATCTTGTTCCGCTCGGCCACGATCTCGTTGGAGCGTTTGCCTGCGTCCTTCGGGTCAATCTGGCCCGAAGTGCGGGAGCCCTGGTGCTTGATGGCCTCAAGCTGCATTTTCAGAGCTTTGGCCCGCTCGCTGGGGAGAATTTCTTCGCGCTGGTTCAGATTGTCCTCCACCATCTGCGTGATGGCTTCATCGTCCGTCAGGTTGCGGACGATACAGGGCATATCCGCATATCCGGCAAGCTCGCTGGCTTTCTGGCGGCGGTGGCCGGACACGATCTCATAGCCGCCATCCTCACGGGGACGGACGATAGCAGGCTGGGTAACGCCCTTGTCCTTGACGCTGGACACCATAGCCCGCATTTCTTCATCGTCCCGGACCTCAAAGGGATGGTTCTTGAAGGCGTGGAGCTCGTTCAGCTTGATATATACGATCTGTTCCTCGCCACGGCGGGGAGCCTCCTTCGGCCCCTCGGGTTCCTTCGGAGCGGGAGCGGCCTGCACCGTGGGAGCCGCTTTTTTCTCCGGTTTCTCTTTGGGTGCCTTTTCCTGCTTTTTCTGTGCGGGGGCTTTGGGCTTCAGAGCGGCGGCCTTGTCCTTATCCTCTTTCGGGGGACGGCCCCTGCGCTTCGGCTGCTCGGGCTCTTTGGGCTTTTCCTGTTTTCCCTCGGCCTTTTTCGGAGCCTCCGGCTGCTTTTCCGGTTTCTCCGTTTTTGCCGGGGCAGGCTTTTCCCCGCCAGAAGCCGCCGCCCGTTCCTCGGCCTTCTTTCCTTTCATAATTTCAGCGAAGTCATAGACGGACACCTGCGGGCTCTTTGCCTGCTGTTCCGTCTTTTTTTCGGCCTCCGGGGAAGTAGGCGTTTTCTCCGGCTCGGGCGGAGTTTCCTTGCCCGGCCCGGTATCTGTTACCGGCTGCTCCGGCATTTTCGTGGTTTTATCATCTGCCATAAGCATTTACCTCCTGTTTTTGGGCGTAAAAAAAGGGCTCAACTTTTCAGTCAAGCCCCCGTGGGAAGTTCCTCCTTTCTCCGCCAAGATACAAAAATACCGCCCGTAGTCTCGTTTGGGCGGTACTTTGTGTAAGATTGGCAGTCCATTATTAAGTTTTTTATTATGTTCCCTTTGTACACCGTTGCAACCAACAGTTGATAACAAAAAACTGCAAGAAATACACCGAATTATTTATAACCAATCGCTTTTAATATTTCTTCTTCATTTTTCTCTACAAAATGATAGATTCTCATAGCATCCTCGGAACACTTTATATCACTCTGTTCCATAAACCATGCTGCAAATAAAAGCTCAATGGATTCCATCACATACGGAACCGCCTGCTTTTCTTCTGCCAGCAATTCACATTCCTGCTCATATCCTGTAAAGAAATGTCTTAATATGCCAAACCATTGTTCTTCTGTAATATCGGGCAGCTCTTCTTCCGACAGTAAGCCCAACATAAAATAGCACAAATCAAAAATTCTTATATTCCTTTGACTCAAATCAAAATCAATATATCCCGAAAAACTACCCTTGTCAAAGAGAAAGTTACCAAAATGTACATCTCTATGTATTAACTGAACCGGTAACTTATCATATAATTTCTCCATCCGCTCTACTAACATACAAAAATCAGATTCCTCTATGTATTTCCAATTATTCTTAACGAAAACAGATTTTATCCATCCCTTCATTTCATCCAGCAAGCTACTATCCCAAAATTCATCCTGCGTTTCGCATTTTTTGAATGCTTTATGCAGTCTGGCTAACACCCTTCCCATTTCCGATGTTATTGCAATATTTTTATCTATATCCGTTATATTGCTTCCGGAAAGTTTATTTGTCAGGATATAATAATATTCATGATCCTTGACATAGGTTTTCTTATCCTTTGTCGAAACAATACCGCTAACCGGAATCCCCATACTATCCAAAATAGTCAGCGCCTTGATATTTCTTTGAAGCATATCGACATCTTTATATAGTTTCAAAACAAAATCCTCCCCGATCTGCCACGCTGAATCATATATCTGCTTCACTTCCTTGTTCTCGATATCCCACTCATTTATAATTTGCTGAATTTTATGATTCATTTTCTCATACCCTTTCCTTTGTTCTGTGATAATCCTTCGGATGCTGGAATCCGACAAGTGATACTTCACTGCGAGCTTACCACTACTTATGCCCCCTAAGAATTTTGTAAAAATATGCTCATTGCGTTTGATTAGTTCCTGCTCATATTTCGTGAAGCCAGGATTTCTCACCTTATCCTTTATTGGTATATAAATATATTCTCCCTGCACATACTACTGTATTTCCTTCACCAATTCATCCGGTAATATATAATTCGCATTTTTATACTTCACGCTATCAGCTCCCTTGGTATCGTATTGTCTACAGTAAATCATGGTCTACATCCGATATATTTACGCTCATTATATCATCTATAACAAAAGAAAACCGTCTGTATTTTATACAGAATAAAACACAGACAGCTCCAATCCCCTACATGTGTTCCAGCCACATTTCTCCATGTGTCCTTTTTCTACAAAAAAACTGCCCTTTATGCCAAAACATAAAGAGCAGTTTTTTGATTTTCATATTATTGCAATCGCATTTCTTCCAGTATATTACAGATTGGCAATTGCTGCACTGTGCACGCTGCTCAGGCAGCATCCACTGTCTGGCAACTATTTATTGGCGATAGCTGCCTGTGCAGAGTACATATTACATGGTGTTATCCTAACCTTTATTTGTTGTGTATGGCTGTATTGCAGGTGCTATAGTCGAAGGGGATAATAAGAAGAATTTGCTATTCCTATTTAATGAATCTCATAATCAAGAAATCATATCTTCTCCACTATTTTCTACACTCTCTATCTTGTATATCAAATCATATTTGCACAGTATATCGTATAACTTCTTATAATCATCATTAATAAATTTATTATTTTTATCTACATATAAAATTCCCTCTCGTTTTGTTTTTCCAATAAAAAATTTTATTTCTTCACAATCAGCATATTCTTCTACATTCAAATTAATTCGCTCAACTGTCCTTATATCCTTGACTATATCGTCATACTTTTTACCAAGCGGTAATTTACATTTATCAATTAATGTAAGTAATACATTTTGTTTGGTTAACATCATGTCTTCTCTTTTATAGTCTACACTTACTTCCTTTTCTGCATCCTTAATTTTTTTCTCTAATAAATCTAATTCATACTTGTATATCTGATTACTTCCTTCGTTGAATATTTTAGAATACTTAATTAAAACCACTGCAAAAAATAGTCCTATACCTATTATTCCATACCATGTTGGATATCCATCACCAGCTCTCATGTAGTCTAAAAATAGCGTTGCACAAATTGATAATCCAACAGATATCAAACACGTACATAAATATTCTTTTGCTTCTAACGTACGTTCTAAAAATTCCTTTCTATTATACAATTTACACAAATCATTTCCAATTACAAGATCCACTTTCCCATCCTTTTTATAATAAAAATTTATAACATTTATCATCTCTTGATAATGCTCTTTTGTTTCTCCCCAATGTGTATTATAGTTGTCTAATTCATCAAACAGACTATCTCCTGAAGAATATATATTCGTTATACTACCTACAAAATATTTTACAATTGCGATTCCAACCCATGCTATCAATGGACACAAAAACAGTAATAGAAAAATAAATGCAGCTATTTTAACAAATTCATCCAAAATACTTCCCACTACCGCAAAAGAATCAATTATTTGTATAACTATAAAATATGCAAAAAGAAAAATCCCATAACCACGCCAAAACCTCAATTTTTTACTACTCATAGTGTACACCTCCGCAAGTTCTTTTCACATTATTTTTCAACGCTTGCATTCTTTAGTAAAGAGGACTATCACTGCTGATAAGCTCCAAAATATTCATTTCTATTTATTTCTTATATACAAACACATCTGATTCTGCGATTATTGCAATTCCATTCTCAATTGCATAATCATACGAAATATTCTCATACAATAATTTCTGTGTTACATTTTTATAATCAGGCTCATAGAATCTGCTTTTAATTATCTCCTTAAGCATATCCGGAATAAAATATTTAAGCTGCGCCGATGGATTATTCTTAGATTGCATCCTATCATCTCTGACCATATCAATTAACTTATCCAGTTCTTCATTCAGCTCAACCTCTCGTAGAAGCTTGCAGATATCATATAAGTGTCTCGAATCCCGGTCCTGCATATTCTGTATTTTATAATCGCATACGGCAAACACCTTATCCACGAAAGTTCTTTCTACGGATTGAACATTCATCATCACTTCTGCAGCTTCAAAGGGAACTGGCAGAATGATATTTCTGTCTAAACAAAATCTTCCTATAAAGCTACCCACAACATGTTTGTCAACAGGATATACCGACTGATAATAACTTGTTTCTATAATAATCTCCAATGGAATTACCGAAAACAAAGAGTCATACTTAAATACATATTTATTATAATCATACCGTGACTTTAGCTCTTCCGGATTTGACAACACCAATCCTAAATTCTCGGCAATTTCAATAATCAATTCTTTTGATTTCACACGCTCTGATTGTGTAGGTCTCCGATTCATTGACAAATCAATATCTTCTGAAAAGCGATCTATCAGATTATATGCCTTAGAAAGTGAAGTTCCACCTTTAAACACAAATGGTAATTCCGACTTTGCCAGCTCATACAAGAACATTGACTGAATGGTATCTTTTTCAACCATTTGCTCACTTCTACCTAATTCTCTGGCTACCGTTTCAATAATTTCTTTCCACTCAGCTTGATATTCTCTATACCAATTCATTCATCAAACCTCCTTGATAAATATTTCGATATACTCTATCCGGAAATAACGACAAATATTTTTTTACCTGCCCAAAATCAACATCTACTATAGAAATAAAATTCTTTATCTTCATTGCAAATTCATCACCACTAACTTCGCTGTATCTGTCAATCGTACTCATAAGATCCAAAAATTGTAATGCCCCTCTATTTTCTTTTGATACTTCTACAACTGGTTTGTAAACAATAATCTGTCTGCCATCTACATCTACTTTACGCTGTTTGGTAGATGCTTCATTAGAACATACCTCATAACAGGACGGATTTTGCGTTGTAAAACCATACATATTCGCAAGTTGAATCCCTGTAATATATCCGAATATCTCTCCATTCGCTTCCAGATATCTCTTTTGTACAAATTTATCAACTGAGACTTTTCCCTTAGTTCCCAAAATAGTTTTGTAAGAACGATAATACACACCATTGTATAATCTCTCTAGTTTCCCTTCATCTGTAAGTTTCTTCATCTCTTGCCTTACAGATTCTCTGGATTTGCCAGGAAGCTCTGCAAGAAAGATTGGTTCATCTTTTTGATAGTTGGTAATAATATAATCATATAACATACAGAACTCGCCTCTCACAATTTTGAAATTATATATTTCACTTTTATTATATCCAATTTTTCTTCATTGTCAAAGGATTTTTCCGGCAAATATTTTATATTCATTACTTTCTCGCTCAACATCCGAACCTCTTTAAGCGAGAATTTTTCACTGGCTCTAATTATATACATAAATCCTTATTCCCTCAAATCGATAATTTCCCAATCGTCAGTAAATACGCCCTTACTTTTTTCATAGGTTTTAGCTTGCATCGCTACACATAACAATTTCTTAGGTCTACTCATTCCAACATAGGCAAGTTTACGACTATAATCAAACAAATTTGATTTTCCGAGTTTACCAACACCATAATACGGAAGAATTCTATTTAAATCTGACGCCCCTTGTCTATCAGTTTCAAGGTAGAGGGTTGCATCATGCGTTTCACCCTTAACTCCATGAATCGTGTCGAATTCTATCCTACGCCCTCTGATTGAATCGATGAATACATTTTTTTCTTTTTTCTCTGTTTGACTTACAACAACATCCTTATCAAGAAAATGCTCCGGCAGACAAGTAAAAATATCTTCTGTTTGAGCGGTCATAATTTTAGAAAGTTCATTTATCTTTTGTCGTATGAAGCAATCAGCAGTTTCCCTATCAAAATTCTGCACTCCTGACAATTCGTAAATCCACTGACGATATATATCCTGATATTCATCATCAAGCAACTTTTTCAATGTAACTGTTGAAAACTCCTTGCTTTATGTAAAATTTCATTATCTCTATTGTATCAAAAAGCGCACTCATTATCTACAAAATCCTACCTCTTGCCAGCTAGTGTCTTTGTTTGTATAAATAACATATATAAAATAATTACCAATATAAATTATTCATCTATTCCCACAAATTCTGGAATCATATACAATATTTGATACAAGCATTTTTCAGCCTTTTCCATCTTAGACTCTTGGATACATTTTTCATAATCACTTAGTATTTCCATTATGTCATCCTTCAGCATATCATCATCTATCATTTTTAGCTTATTATTAATTTTTGCTAAATCTAGAATCTTGTTTTCCTTTATTGCTTCATTCACTATTTCTCTTATTTCACAGATATATGGAAAATCAAATTCCACATATGGTGTACCTACAAGATTTACAAGTTCTTTTCTTTCTTTTTTGTTATCTAATTCTCCATAACATTCTTCAACATAATCGACTAATTCTTGCGAAGTAGACCCATTCAGGAAATCATATATGTATCCATTTATTAATGAAGGTTCCAATTCCAACGGCTCAATACTATCCAAAAACTCAAAAAAAGAATTTATTTCCTTTGAATTTCTAATGTAAACTAATAACTCTTTAAATGCTAATGTCTTCATACTGTTTCTATATGATAAATAATCCTTTGAATCACTTAAATCAAGGAAAACACTTTCAGCCTTACTATTAGGTCTTAACTCGTATGTGTATATATTTAATTGGTGGGCCCTCGTGACGATTAACGAATAATATACTTTTGCAATTTTTCCAACCGTTCTTCCTATCATTCTTTTTGTTTTATCATTGTTCTCTACTACGCCACTTAAACCCTCAGATGTTTCAGAATACTTGTTCAAGAATTCTCTTAATAACGTTTTTTCATTCCCTTTATTATTTATGATATTGAATCTTTCATACCTAAGTGAATTATAAAATTCTTGGAGCAGTGACAAAAACTCATTTTCTCTCGAAGAAAAATTCAGTTTGTCCTTTAACAAATCATCTTCTATTACTTTCTTTATGTCTGAATGAAGACCTATGTGACTGTGATTTCTAATTGAATTTTCAAAATCTGAATTGCTAATATTACTATGTAGCCCCCATAAACCATATACAACCTTCTGCAAACGTTCTATCCCAACAGATATATTGTACAGAGATGTAAATAATGGCGCATAATCATTAAAATAATCCACCGCATACATAGTTGATAATCCGTTATATATGAATTCTCCAGCGATATCTAATTCTGTTCCCAAATTAAAATTTTGATAATATGTTCTTATGTCCATTTTAGGTTTCTCCTTAGCTTCATCTAAAAATTAAATTATATCGTTGTTCTATTTCTTCCTTTCTATTCTCATGAAATTCACTTAATATATTATTGTACGTATCCCAACTCTCATTTTTCCAATTATCATCAAAAAAAACATTATACTTTTCTTTCATTTTCGGGAGAAATGATAAACAAAAATCTTCTAGATATGCATTATATCCCGTCTCCTTCTTTCCCCATATTTCCCAAAAAAGAACATTTTCTTCTTTAATTATCCATTCTTCTACGTTATCCGGATTTTCTATTTCAAAATTCGATTGATACGCATTCCTTAATTTTTCAAAAAAGAAACAGGGATTATCATAATAATTAGATGTTGTAGCTCTTTTTGAATTTATTTGGCATCTACCTTTCCCGATAATGTGTGGCATAAGAATATATGCACTTATATTTTCTTCATTACCCTTTTGTGCCTTAATACTTTTAAATATTATTTTGGACGCTTGCTTTCTTGTTATTAAATTGTCTCCTCTTAAAACAATCTGCTTGTCATTTTTTCCTATGAGAACAGTATTTCTTACTCTTTTTATCTCTGATATTGCAGAATCCCTTTCTTTTAGTTTATAAAGAAATAACTCTTTTTCCGTTTCAATCGCTGTGCAACTCTGGTCTGAATTTTTTTGATCAAAAATTTGTTCTAAATCGATCATTTTATTTTAATCCTCACTTCATCACTAAATCATTTTTCTTATGTTTAATCTACTTCCCATCTTCAATTCACTTATCATCTAGTTTATTTATCCCTCTGGAATAGCCAATCCCTTCCAAACTTTAATGCACCATAATTCTCTCTATCATTAATCATAACATATCATACAACAGATATATAGAAGAACTCGACAATTCATAGAAACTAATTGAAATATGGAAGACAACTGCCCGATAGAGTTCTGCAATCATCTTCCATATTCTTATTTATCAATACATATTTATTTTTCGTTTTTCCTCATCCAATCGCATAAAAACCCCCTTAGATTCCCGACTCGCTTCTAATAGCTCATCCGCGATGTTCAATTCCAACTGCAATCTTCTACATAAAATCGAATATGTACGTTCATCTAACAAATCCCTAAGATTCTCATCAATCTCCTTTACAACGCTTGAAATCTATACTATTTCAAACTGCACGTTTCGTCTTACAACTACTTACCCGACGCCCTCAGAATCTCTTCTAAGCACTATCTCCCCTGCCAGATGTTGTAGGGATAAGGACTGCGAATCCTCATAGGTGTGATTATCCTCCGCCTGGATGTTACCTCATCAGTGCTCGCTACACTTTTTCCCTCTCGGTACTGAGTCTCATCGCATAACTTCATTCAAACTCACGCCAATAAATTTGAATTCTGATTTCCAACCGGATTTTCTCGTGTTGTAATTGCTGTTCAATTGTTAAGCCTATTATAACTGGGATAAAAATAAGATATCGTCCATTATAATAACGATTTGAAAATGAAATCATCCTTTTAAGTAATGATTTTAGAATTTTTGAAAATTTCAAGTGTCTCAAGACATAAAAACCCCTTAGAACCAAAGTGGCTCTAAGGGGCATAAATACTAGCTTTTTAAGTAGTTTTTTGCTTAACCCTACTGATTGGCAATAGCAGCCTGTGCAGCGGCAAGTCTTGCGATCGGCACACGGAACGGTGAGCAGGATACATAATCCAGACCAATCTTGTGGCAGAACTCTACGGAAGAAGGATCTCCGCCGTGCTCTCCACAGATGCCGACATGAAGGTTCGGATTTACCGGCTTACCAAGCTTGATTGCTGTCTCCATCAGCTTACCAACACCTGTCTGGTCAAGCTTTGCAAACGGATCGTTCTCGAAAATCTTGGTGTCGTAGTAAGCATTTAAGAACTTACCGGCATCGTCACGGGAGAAACCGAATGTCATCTGTGTTAAATCGTTGGTACCGAAGCAGAAGAAATCAGCCTCTGTTGCGATCTCGTCAGCAGTAAGAGCTGCTCTCGGGATCTCAATCATCGTACCTACTTCGTACTCAAGCTTTACGCCTGCTGCTGCGATCTCTGCGTCTGCAGTCTCTACAACAACCTTCTTAACAAACTTAAGCTCTTTGACCTCGCATACAAGCGGAATCATAATCTCCGGCTTAACCGTCCAGTCAGAATGCTTCTTCTGAACGTTGATTGCTGCGCGGATAACAGCCTTAGTCTGCATCTTTGCAATCTCCGGATATGTAACGGCAAGACGGCATCCTCTGTGACCCATCATCGGGTTGAACTCATGCAGGGAAGCGATGATCGTCTTGATCTCCTCTACGCTCTTGCCCTGTGCCTTTGCCAGCTTCTCAATATCAGCTTCCTCAGTCGGAACGAACTCATGAAGAGGCGGGTCTAAGAAACGGATGGTAACCGGGTTACCCTCTAATGCTTCATATAATGCCTCGAAGTCTCCCTGCTGATACGGTAAAATCTTCTCTAATGCTGCTTCTCTCTCCTCTACGGTGTCAGAGCAGATCATTTCACGGAATGCAGCGATTCTGTCCTCTTCAAAGAACATATGCTCAGTACGGCAAAGACCGATACCTTCTGCGCCAAGCTCACGAGCCTTCTTCGCGTCTGCAGGAGTATCTGCATTCGTACGAACCTTTAAGGTTCTGTATTTGTCAGCCCATGCCATAACACGTCCGAACTCACCGGCGATAGAAGCATCCACGGTCGGGATAAGACCTGCATAGATGTTACCTGTTGTACCATCGATTGAAATCTCAGATCCCTCTGTAAATGTCTGTCCTGCCAATGTGAACTTCTTGTTCTCCTCGTCCATAGCGATATCGCCGCATCCGGATACACAGCAGGTACCCATACCACGTGCTACTACGGCTGCGTGGGATGTCATACCACCGCGAACGGTTAAGATACCCTGTGCAGCTTTCATACCTGTAATATCTTCCGGGGATGTCTCAAGACGAACAAGAACTACCTTCTCGCCTCTTGCAGCCCATGCCTCAGCGTCGTCTGCTGTGAATACAACCTTACCGCAGGCAGCTCCCGGAGATGCTCCAAGCCCCTTTCCAAGCGGAGTTGCAGCCTTTAATGCAGCAGCGTCGAACTGCGGATGAAGTAATGTATCAAGGTTACGCGGATCGATCATAGCAACCGCTTCCGCCTCTGTCTTATGTCCCTCGTCAACAAGGTCGCAGGCAATCTTAAGAGCAGCCTGTGCTGTTCTCTTACCGTTACGGCACTGTAACATGTAAAGCTTCTTATTCTCTACAGTGAACTCCATATCCTGCATGTCATGGTAGTGGTTCTCAAGAATCTCGCATACCTTAACGAACTCTGCATATGCCTCCGGGAACTCCTGCTCCATCTGTGCGATCGGCATCGGCGTACGAACACCGGCAACTACGTCCTCGCCCTGCGCGTTCTTAAGGAACTCACCCATCAGCTTCTTCTCTCCGGTTGCAGGATCACGGGTAAATGCAACACCGGTACCGGACTCCTCATTTAAGTTACCGAATACCATAGGCATTACGTTGACAGCAGTACCCCAGGAATACGGGATATCATTGTCACGACGATATACATTTGCACGAGGGTTGTCCCAGGAACGGAATACCGCCTCGATTGCAAGCTTTAACTGCTCTACCGGATCAGACGGGAAGTCGCTTCCAAGCTGCTTCTTGTACTCTGCCTTGAACTGCTCAGCTAACTCCTTAAGGTCGGCTGCCGTAAGGTCTACATCGTACTGAACGCCCTTCTTCTCCTTCATCTGGTCGATGAGCTGCTCGAAATATTTCTTACCGACTTCCATAACGACGTCAGAGAACATCTGAATGAATCTTCTGTAAGAATCATATACGAATCTCTCAAATTTCGGGTCCGGGTTGCCAGCGATCATCGCTGCTACTACCTCGTCATTAAGACCCAGATTTAAGATGGTGTCCATCATACCCGGCATAGACGCTCTCGCACCGGAACGCACAGATACAAGAAGCGGATTCTTGAGATCGCCGAACTTCTTGCCGTTAATCTCCTCCATCTTCTTAACGCCTTCCATTGCCTGTGCCATAATCTCATCGTTGATCTTACGGCCATCCTCATAATACTGCGTACAAGCCTCTGTGGTGATGGTAAAGCCCTGCGGTACAGGAAGACCAATGCTTGACATCTCAGCAAGGTTCGCACCCTTACCGCCGAGAAGATTACGCATGGTCATGTCACCTTCACTGAACATATACACCCATTTGTTCGCCATTTGATAATTCCTCCTAAACTTACTATGCTTTGCAATAAAAAAACCTACTACGGCTCTTCTATTGACTGCTGCGAATTATGTGCATCTCCCAAAACGCACACATTTATAATATCATACTTTTACCAAATAGCAACAATTATTTTCGTTATTATTTGCCATTTTTTGTCATAATTTCACAATTCAAAACATTGTTTCATGATGTGAAACGATACTTTTCCAGCAATTACGGACTTTGAAAATACTGCAAAATATGTTATATTAAAAAAGATAGACCGGTGGCACCAAAATCAATCACCGGACACGAAAGGATATCACAATGGAAAAAATCAAAAAAATATGGGACAGGCTATCCTATGAAGCGATCATCTTTGTTGCGCTGATGCTTTCGCTTCTGATGACCCGCGCCACAGAATTGCAGGGCTGGTCATCCGCATGGTCTGCGATGGACTACTCGATGGGAAGCGGTTCGAGACTTCTGATCGGAAGTATCTACCGTCTTTTTTACGGAGATTTTCTTGATTATACGGTAGCGTACAAATACACCATGGCAGGGATTGCGCTCACGATCGCCGTACTCTCTATCGTACTCGGACGGATGATCCGCATGTCGATTGCCGCAAGACCGGATTTAAAGCACGCGGTTTTCGGAACTGTGGCAGCTTACGTCGCAGCGCCCTTCTCCATCGCCTATGTATGGAACTGGCAGAACCTCGGCAGATTCGACGGCTATATGCTTCTGGTCGGACTGCTCGCACTCCTTGCAGGACTTTTGATCCGCAATGTATATGTGAAGTTCCTTGTCATCACCGTACTCGGCGTCATCGGACTTGCGATTCATCAGGGCTTCGCTTTCCTGTATTATCCGATGGTGCTCATCGTGCTGTGCCACGATACCTTTGAAGGAAACCGCGTCCACGTAAAGACATTGATTGCGGCATTTATTTCGGGAATCATCGAAGTCGGCGTCGCCGTTTATTTCCAGTTCTTCTCGAGCATCAATTTCGACAGCGCAGCGGATATGGCGGCTGCCATTACCGCACACACCAATGTTCCTGTTGCAGAGTGGGCGCTTGAGATCGAATATTTCGGCGGCTTAAGCTATCAGCTTGAGAACATCACGCCTGCATTTTTCCGTGATGAAGCGCCTTGGACGCACGGTCTTGTCATCGTATTATTGTTAGCGCCGATTCTTCTTCTGTATCTTCTGGTATGGAAGGATGTCTTTGTACATCAGCGTTCCAACCATGTAAAGGTACTGCAGTCTCCGTACCTGTATGTGGCGTTATCGCAGCTTTTGTTTTTACCGATGTTCTTAATCCACACGGACTGGGGCAGACATTTCGCACCGCTCTTTGCGATGCCGACCTTTATCTTCCTTTATTTCCTCGCGAAAAAGGACGAATCCATGCTTTACGCATATGAGAAAATGAAGGGTCGTATCAAGGCGCATCCATGGTATTTTATCTTAACGCTTGTCTGGATCGCAACCTTTGAGAGCTTCGGCGCGCGCAATCCGTTTCAGGATGAAGCACAGATGCTCTACAATTTCATTAAATACGGTTTCTTCCAGTAAGAACCCCCATAAAACCAAAGCGGGGCTGTTCACTGACTTTCCAGTGAGCAGCCCCGCTTTTTCGGTGATTGCAGATTCCTGCAATTCAAAAAGGGAGTCATTTATAAATCATCAGCCCTTTACAGCGCCGACAATTCCATTTGCAAAGCTCTTCTGCAATACCAGGAACAAGATTCCCGTAGGCAGGGAGCAGATCAAAACGCCGAGCATCAGCACGCCGTAATCAATGCTGTAGCCGGATGCAAGATTCGCCACTAACATCGGCATCGTCTGGGACGTCTCCGACATCATAATTACCTTCGGCCACAGATAGTTGTTCCATGCGTTCATGAACGTCACCGTAAGCGCAGCCGCATAGGTGGAACGCATCGTCGGCATGAAGATCCGAAGGAAAATCTGCAGCTCGCCCAGACCGTCGATCCGCGCTGCCTCGATAATCTCCGTCGGGAACGACCGGGCGCTCTGGCGGAACAGCATAATGAGGAAAGGCGTCGATATCGTAGGCAGGATGTAGGCAATCCATGTACTCTGTAAATGCATTCCCGTGAACAGCTTGAACAGCGGAATCAATGTTGCTGCAAAGGGAACCATCATTGCAAGCAGCAGAATCGACATCAGGGTGTCTTTTGCCTTATCGTGATAAATCTCAAAGCCATATCCCGCGATGGAACATACCAGCAGGGACAGGAGGCTTAAAATACTTGAGAAAAGCAGGGAATTACCAAAGGCTCTTCCCACATTCTGCCGTTCCAGAAGACTTTGCAGATTCTGCATCAGGTTCATTCCGATCGTCAGCTTTCCCGCCAATACATCCGTGCTGTTATTAGTCGCCGCCGCAATCATCCAGTACAGAGGGAACACGGAAATAAGTGAAACAATCGTCAAAAAGAAATAGATTCCAAAGCTTCTTAATTTTCTCATCTCTTATCCCCCACTTTCATCTGAATGAATGACAATATCGCAACGAGTATGAAGATGACATAGGACATTGCCGCCGCATAACCGAACTGCGAATTATATTCAAAGGACGTCTTAAAGATATAATGCGACATGGTGAGCGTCGAATTTGCCGGTCCTCCGTTTGTGAGGTTTACAGATTCATCAAATAACTGTAATGTACCGTTAATAGACATGATCGTTGTCAGCAGAATCGTCGGGCGCAGCAGAGGCACCGTAATGCTGAAAAACGTCTTAATCGGTCCTGCTCCGTCAATGCGGGCAGCCTCATAGAGGGAGTCATCTATATTCTGAAGTCCTGCAAGATAAAATACCATATTGTATCCGGTCCATCTCCAGATCAGCGCTATGATAATAATGATCTTTGCAGTACCTGTTTGTCCGAGCCAGTTGATTCTTGAGTCAATCAGTCCAAGATTCAATAAAACCGTGTTTACATAGCCGTCATAGGAAAATAACGTCTTAAAAATAATGGAATATGATACCAATGCCGTACAGCAGGGCAAAAAGATCGCCGTCCGAAACAGCCCTTTACATTTCAGATCTTTTTTATTTAACAAAGACGCAAGGATCAGCGCCAGTACCAGCATGACCGGAACCTGAATAATCAGGTAGAAAAAATTGTTTTTGATGGAAGTGGTAAATACCGTATCTTCCAAAAGTCTTTTATAATTGCTCAGTCCGCCCCACTGCAGGTTGTTGCCGACTCCCGTCTGAAATGACAGAAGCAGCGCCTGCACCATCGGGTAAAAGCTCATTGCAAAAATCAGAATCGTTGCCGGAAGTAAAAAAAGCCAGCCTGTGAGATTTCTTCTCTGTACGCCTGTAAATTTGCTTTTCATCATCTTCTCTCCTTCTGCTCTTTTGAATCCGGGGGATTCACCCAAAGGCGAATCCCCCGGTCATCACATTTTCGTCTGCTTACTGTCCGACGGTAAACTCGACCGTAGACTGTGCCTCTTCAATCGCAGCATCCAGATCCGCAGCCCCGGACAATACATTGGATAATGCAACGCCTAACGCATTCTTCTCCTCTGTCCAGTAGATACCCTTGTTGATGGTAGGGATATTGCTGCCGTAGGATACGATTTTTGCGTAGATCGCCTCGCCGCCAAAGTAGTCGGACGCCTCATTGTATGCCTCGGAATCCGCTGCCGGAAGATACGTTCCGATTGCTCCTAAGCCCACCAGTATGTTGTCATAAAACTCTGTGCTGCCTGCCCAGGTCGTGTTGAAGAAATCTACTGCAAGGTCATAATTGCTGCAGGTGGAGGAGATTGCCCATGTAGAGCCGCCCTGTGCGGAATAATTGGTCGCGCCCGCATAGTCGTTTAACTTCGGCATATTGGTGACCGCCCAGTTTCCAGCCTGCTCTCCCTGATCGGTAGACATGATGGTGGAGCAGATCCAGGAACCGTTGATCGTTCCGACTACCGTACCGTTGTTGATAGAGCCCTGATATCCCGACCAGTCGGTCTGCTCCTGAAGGAGTCCTTTTTCTACCAGCTCCATATAAACATTCATTGCCTCTTTCAAACCGTCATTTCCGACAAGACTGATCTTGCCTTCCTCGTCAAATACGGAGATTCCTGCAGACTGTAAAATCATATTCAATAAGTCCGGCTCACCCTGTACGTTCGTCAGCATCGGCATACCTGTCTTCTCCTTGACATCCTCACCGATGGTGATGAACTCATCCCATGTAATGTCCGTCATATCCTCGATGGTATAGCCTGCCTGCTCTAAGTAATCGGTGCGGTAGCAGGCAATGACTGTGTTGCTGTCGTATGGAATCCCATAGTTCTTTCCGTCCGCCACGGAATTTGCGACCTTCGACGGTGCGAAATCACCGAAGTTGATTCCGGAATCGGTCAGATCTGCAAATACTTCCGGATAGTTCTGTAAATATTTTGCAAATACCTGATCATCCATCAGAAAGATATCCGGCAGCGCGTCCAGCTCGCCGCTCATTGCATAGGTCTGTACCAATGTCTGAATATCTGCGGAAAGCGTCTCCTGCACGTCAATGGTTACATCCGGGTGATCCTGCTGATAAATACGTGCCGCTTCCTTCATTGCATCCATGTTAAATGCGTCCCAGCACCAGACAGTTAAGGTCTGTCCGTCCGCGCTGCCTGCATCGCCTGCCGCATCCGCGCTCTCTGTGCTGCCGGCAGTTTCTCCCGCCGGTTCTGTGGCTGTCGTGCCGTTTGCATCACCTCCGCAGGCAGTAACGGAAACGGCCATTGCTGCTGCAAGTAATACGGAAATCAGTTTTTTCTTCATGTTTTTATCCTCCCAATGTTCTTTTCTTGATGTACTTATTGTAGCAGTGACACCCTGCATTTCTTTAGAACTTTGTTTGCCCGAATTTTCAATATTTTAGGGAGCGTCTCCCTGCATTTGAAAAATCTTTGGAAATTTGTATTTTTTGCAAAAAAAGAAGCGGTGACTATTCCCTGGCCACCGCTTCCGCTTTTACCTGAACTCTTTTTAAGCACTCCTCCATTCTTCCATCCACCAGCACGTTTTGAAACTCTGATTCCAGAATATCCTCAATCTCATAGGTCTTGCTCCCATAGTTCACAACCGGAATCTCATCCGCCATATCCGTCAGGATTTTTGTCGCCTGCTGCCCGCCGAAGAACGCCTCCTCTGCCTCATAATTGGACAGAATCTTCGGATTCTTCAGGGAGGGAACGATTCCGATTTCCGAAATCAGAGCGTCTGTAAACTCTGTATTTTCCGAGAACATGGTAATCATAAATTCCGTCGCCACTTCGGAATTTTTTGAATTTTTCAATACATACCATGCACTTCCGCCTACATTTGACGCTTCCACCGCACTTTCATTTTCCTCTACCAGAGGGATCGGAGCGATCCGCCACAATCCCGCCTGATCCTCCGCCTCCATGATGCTTGAGATAATCCAGCCGCCGCTTAATACCGAGGCGACCTCCCCCTGCTGAAACGCGGAAATGAACTCATTCCATCCGTTCACACTCATTCCGACATTGCTCTCAAGCAATTCCTGATAGATGGCAAGCGCCTGCCTTAGCGCCTCGTTGTCCTCAATATAAGCCGTCGTGCCGTCCTCCTTCACATACCAGCTTCCGGTGCTCTGCATGATGAGGCGCACCAGCGGCAGATCCGTCGGGTCCAAGGTCAGCATCGGAATCCCGGTTTTCTCATATACATCCTTCCCGATTTCGATATAACGATCCCACGTCAGATTCATCATGTCCTCCTCGGAGTACCCCGCCTGCTCTAAAATATCAATCCGGTAAAAAAGCGCCGCCGTCCCGCAGTCAAAGGGGATGCCGTAGCCGCGCCCGTCCTTCGAGCAGAGCCGGGTTTTAAAGTCGACATACTTACTGTAATCCACCAGCTCTGTCAGTTCTACAAACTCCGACTCATAGGATTCCAAAACGTCCTGCACGTCATAGTCTTCTATCATGATGACATCGGGCAGGTTCTCGTATACCTTGGAGGATAAGATCATTTTCGTATCGGTCAGAATCTCTTCCCGTTCCTTCGTCTCGATGATCACTTCCACATTTTCATTGATTTTCTTATATTCTTCCGCCGCCATGCGCGCGGCCTTTATATTAAACGTCTCATCCCATGCCCAGATAATGATCTGCTGCCTCTGCCCGCCGTCTGCCGTATCTTTTCCCGGTGCGCAGCCGCATAAGAGCATAACTATGACCAAAAAGATGGACAATGCCTGTTTTCTTCTCATTTGCTCTCCTGATTGTCGTTCTCCCCTTCTGGTTTCCGGTGAACCGGAAGCCTGATTTTCACGGAAGTTCCTCTCTCCTTCTGGCTTTCAATGGTGATTCCGTAATCCGCCCCATACAGAAGCTGAAGACGATCCTGTACATTGTGAATGCCGATTCCCGAAAAATGCTCCTTCTTCTGCCGGATCACGTCCTTTGCCTGTTCTTCATCCATTCCGATGCCGTCATCCATAATCCGGATATCCAGCGTCTGATCTGTTTCACTGATAAAAATCTGAATGACGCCGCTCTGCCCCGACGGAAACGCATGGAAAAATGCATTTTCAATAAACGGCTGCAATACCAGCTTCGGCAAAAGACAGTCGTAACAGTCGTGCGCCACATAATATTCCACCTGAATAGCGTCCCCGTATCTCGTATGATTGATTAAGACATAATTTTCAAGGTTCACCAGTTCCTGCTCCACCGTGATGAACTCGTCCGTATTGCTGATCGTATTCCGAAGCAGACTGATAAACGCATCGATGGTCTTTGTCGTTTCCTCCACATCATTTTTGTATACCAGCCATTTGATACTTGCCAGCGTGTTGTAAATATAATGAGGGCTGATCTGCATCTGCAGCGCCTTGATCTCCGCCTTGCGCTGTGCTTTCTGTGTCTCCATCAGCTCTTTTACGTAGCTTTGGATATCGTTTAGCATATCGTTGTAGGTAGTGGCAAGTTTCTGAACCTCGATGGTTCCCTGCACCGGAACATAGCTGCGGAAGTTCTCCTTCCGGCTGTCCGACATTTTTAAGACCAGCTCGGAAAGCGGTCTTACAGTCTTTCGCGCAAATAGAAGGCAGCTTGCAAGAACTGCGATTCCAATCCCCGCGCATATGAAGATCAGAAGCGGCATGTTGTAGAGCTCATCCAACGCCACATCATTATCGATCACCCCGTACATCGTGCAGCCGTAATAGGACATTTCCTTTTTTAAGACGGTGAGATTTGCGCCGTTTTCCTTTACGACCATGCGCTCCGCTTCCTGCTTCCCGGCGTGCAGATACCACTCCTCTGTCAGCGGTTCTCCGACCGCAGCCGTCTGGTTGGAGCATACCACCGTTCCGTTTTGGTCTACCAGATACCAGTCGGTATTTTCAGACACGAAATAGTCGTAATAACGCTTCATGTCATCCCGGCTTAAGGTCACAAGCACGACGGCGTAAATTTCCCCGCTTTCCCTGTAGTACAGCGCCTTGGATGCAATGATAACGTCGTTGTTGCTGCTGGTCGCCGTATATGCTCCCTTCGCATAGGTATACTGAATCGCCTCGGGCTCCAAAACCGCTTTCTGCACCGCTTCGCTTTCCCATATCTTTTCGTCGGTCATGGAAATTACTTCCGTTCTGGACAGGTAATGCTTTCCGTTCCTTCCCAGAACAAGAATATTCATGCGCTCCATGTCCGAGGTCTTACTCTTATTCAAATCGTATTCCATCTGATAGATATTCTGGAAATTCTGTACGTTATCCAGCCTGCTGTCGTCGCTTAGATACAGGCGAAACGCCCAGCTCGTGTCAATGGCGCTCACTACGCCAAGCAGGCTCGTGTGAAAATCATTCAGTTCATTGTCAATCTGATGAAATACCTGTTCCTGCGATTTTCCATAGGTATCCGTAAATACCGCCTGCGACATCGCTAAGACAACGCCGCTGACCGTAAACGCCATGATGCTGATTCCCAGCATCACCAGTATGGTGATCCGCCCGGAAAAGCTGTTCCACTGGCTTGTTCGTGTCTTATTCATTTAACTTTTCTCTTCTCCACACCGACGGTGTTTTTCCCGTAATTTTCTTAAATACCCGGCAGAAATAGCTCTGCTCGGAGTAGCCCACCCTGCTGCTGACCTCCGCAATCGCGATATCCTCATTTTCCAGCATCTGACATGCTTTCTCAATACGGATGCGGTTTAGATATTCGCTGAACCCTTCCTTCATCTGCTGGTTAAAGTATGCGGATAAATAGTGATAATTAAAATTAAATTCCGTCACAAGATCCTCCAGCTTTAAGTTCTCCTGATAGTTCTGCTGAATATACTCTAAAATCTTGTCCATCCGGTCATCCCTGGACAACACGCTCTGCTCGAAGCAAAGGCGAAGCTGTTCCATGATCTCTTCCATTGCCTGTTCATAATCCGCCTGATACCGCGACTGGTCGATGCGCTTGAAGAACTCATAACGGCAGTTTTCTTTCCTGTCATTCTCCATGGAAAGCAGATCGAGAAATTGAAAAATCATATTTTTCATCTGGTTTTTCATCCGGTAGACGTCCATCCGGCAGGCAAGCACCTCTTCGTTATATTTTTTGAGCATATCAAGAGCCTCCGCAAATTGCCTTGCACTGAGCAGACGGTTGTACCGGAAGAAATCGAATCTCGGCGCCTGCGCCTCCTCCTCTTCTGTCTTCTTTCCCTCCAGTATCAGAAGGCTTTTCCCCGGATAATAAAAGCCCTTGTCCACATACTTCATGATATCCTGCCCGAAAACATCCAGAACCTCGGGCAGCCGGGAAAAGGAATGACTCACAACACCGAATACGCTGTCGCACAGCACGGCAAGCTGTCCGTTTAACTTTTCCAGCTTGATCCGCAGATTCCCCCTCTGCGACATCTCATAGCCGAAAATCACACAGACAATCTCTTCCCGGAACATCAGCATTAACGTTTCGATATTGGAAAAGCCCTGCAGCTCTCTCTCGATTTTCTTGATCAGCGTCTCGGAAAGGCTCTGTCCGCTGCCGTTCTCCTGATTTACATTGACCGCATACAGGCAGAAATAAGATGCAGACAGAATAGGTGCAAACTGTGCAAAATCCAGTTCCCTGTCCATCCCAAGGAGATAGCGCTCCATCATGCTCGCATAACTGACCCTTCCGGTGTTCTGTTCCATGCGGTATTCGGGAATCCGTTCCGTCGCCTTTCTTAAGACCTCCTTCAATTCCTTCGGATTCAGTGTCGGTTTTAAAATATAGTCCACCACTCCGTTGAGCAGCGTGTGTTTCACATATTCGAAATTGTCGTATCCGCTTAAAATAATCATCTGTATCTTCGGATACAGGTTGTGGACTGCCTCCGAGAAATCAACGCCATCCAGTAAAGGCATGACGACGTCGCTGATAATGATATGCGGCTCTAATTCCTCAATCAGGCGCAGAGCATCCTTGCCGTTTGCTGCCTCCCCGACAATCTCATACCCTTCCTGTTCCCAGTTCATCATATAGCGCAGTCCCTGCCGCATAATAAATTCATCATCTACGATCAATACCCGAATCATAACGTTTCCCTGATTTTCCTATATTTTTCTCCATTATATCAATTGGGATATTTTTCATAAAGCGAATTTGAAATTCTCCTAAAATTTTACAAATTCCAAAAATTATGCAAATCCTAAAAATCGTACAAAAAGAGGCCGTTCCGTTTCTGAACAGCCTCTCATCGCCTTGCTTATATCCTAATTATAATCTGCCATACAAGTTTCAGACATTTGTCTTACCACTCAAATTTCGCTGCAAAGTAAGCCTCAAGCTCCTCGATCTTCACACGCTCCTGCTCCATTGTATCGCGGTCACGGACGGTCACTGCGCCGTCTGTCTCAGACTCGAAATCATAGGTCACGCAGAACGGCGTACCGATCTCGTCCTGTCTGCGGTAGCGCTTACCGATATTTCCTCTGTCGTCGAACTCGCAGTTATATTTCTTCGAAAGCTGTGCAAAGACCTTCTCCGCGCCCTCGGAGAGCTTCTTGGAAAGAGGCAGGACGCCGATCTTAACAGGCGCGAGCGCCGGGTGGAAATGAAGCACGGTTCTCACATCCGGCTTCTCCTCCGTTCCGATATTCTCCTCGTCGTATGCCGCGCAGAGGAATGCCAGTACCACACGGTCTGCGCCAAGGGACGGCTCGATGACATACGGAAGGTATCTCTCATTCTTCTCATCATCGAAGTATGTAAGATCCTGTCCGGAAGTCTCCTGATGACGTCCAAGGTCATAGTCGGTACGGTCTGCGATACCCCAAAGCTCGCCCCAGCCGAACGGGAATAAGAACTCGATATCGGTCGTACCCTTGCTGTAGAAGGAAAGCTCCTCCGGATCATGGTCGCGCAGACGCATCTCATCCTCCTTGATGCCCAGAGAAATCAGCCAGTCACGGCAGAAGCCTCTCCAGTACTGGAACCACTCCAGATCGGTTCCCGGCTCGCAGAAGAACTCAAGTTCCATCTGCTCGAACTCGCGTGTACGGAAAGTAAAGTTGCCCGGTGTGATCTCATTTCGGAAGGACTTGCCGATCTGTCCGATACCGAACGGAATCTTCTTGCGGGAGGTTCTCTGTACATTCTTGAAATTAACGAAGATACCCTGTGCCGTCTCCGGTCTTAAATATACGGTGTTCTTCGCATCCTCGGTCACGCCCTGAAACGTCTTGAACATCAGATTGAACTGACGGATATCGGTAAAATTGTGCTTGCCGCAGGTCGGACACGGAATCTGCTGCTCCTCGATGAAATTCTTCATCTCCTCCTGTGTCCAGCCGTCAACAGAGCCTGACAGGGCAATCCCCTTCTCCTCTGCAAAGTCCTCGATGATCTTATCCGCACGGAAACGCTCGTGGCACTCCTTACAATCCATCAGAGGATCGGAAAATCCGCCAAGATGTCCCGAAGCCACCCATGTCTGCGGATTCATCAGAATCGCACAGTCCACGCCGACATTGTAAGGATTCTCCTGAATAAACTTCTGCCACCATGCGCGCTTTACATTGTTCTTAAGCTCCACGCCGAGATTGCCGTAGTCCCATGTATTGGCAAGACCGCCGTAAATCTCAGACCCCGGATATACAAATCCTCTTGATTTTGCCAGCGCTACGATTTTTTCCATTGACTTTTCCATCACTAATTCCTCGCCTTTCCTATTGATTGCTGTTTATTTATAAACAATAAATGTATATACATCCGTCTCAAACGAACCGTCGTCCGCCGCATTCTCCGCCTGCCCGTCGGTGAAATCCTCTGCCAGTTCTGTGCCGGAAATGTCCGCTTCCATTTCCATGCTCTCCGTTCCCGGTGTCACATTCTCTGCCGGCGTCGTCGACCCGGTGTCAAGATAGTAGCCGTTCCTGATCGACACGCTGTCCGCTCCGGTCAGCTTCACATTCTCACAGGAAACATAGCGGATCTCTCCCTCGACCTTCACATCCGTATTCGCACGGATAATCACGACCTTTAAATCCTCGTCGGCATAAATCTCCTGCTTTGTCGCAGAGCCTGTCACCCTGCCTTCCTCCACTCTCGCAAACTCTCCGTCATACACGTAGCCCGCTGCAAGAGAAGCAACGACCTCGCCCTGGTACAGCTCGATTCCGTTGAAATCCGTGTAGTCGTCCGACGTCTTATAGCGCATCTTAAGCTTTGCCACGCCGTCCTCCGTGGTCAGCTCCTCCACCTTTACAGAACCCTTCTCGTGCTCGCTCACATAGGTCTCTACCGCCTCGTCCACAAAGGACTTAAGCTCTGTCTCATCATAGAAATCCTGATCCAGCTCCTCCACATCCAGCGAATACACGATTCCCTTTTTATCCACATATACGACACTCTCATCCCCATCCAGCGAAACACCGCAGCCGCAAAGCAATACGGCACAGAGCGCTGCGAGGAGGATGGTGCTTATCCATTTCTTCATAATTAAGTCTCCATTCTCTCTGAAAAGTATCGGTGATATTATACTATTTTAAGGATGCGATTTCAACAAGAATCTTAAGCGACTTGAATGTATGCGCCACATAATGCTCCAGATAAGACTCCATCACACGCTGCAGCTCACCGAGCACCTGTTCGCTTACCGTAAACGTGTATAACTTCTCCACCTTCGCCGAAATCACATACTGCATCGTGTACATCGTCGATTCCGTAAGCTGTATGGCGTCCGATATCTCTCCCCTGCACTCCGCGCAGAACGCCCCGCCCCGCTTCACGGAAAACCAGTGAAGTTCCTCTCTGCCGCCGCATTTTAAGCAGGAAAAGACATTCGGCGCCTCTCCGTTTACCGCAAGCGCCTTCAGTTCAAAGATAAGGCGTACCAGCCGGTTGTCGTATGCCGGGCTCTCTAAGGCGCGCAGCGACTGGTAGAGAAGCTTTAGCATATCGCGCTCATCATTATTCTCCTGACAATAATAGTCCGCAAATTCCAGAAAATAGAACCCATAATATGTAGCCTGATAATCCGCTGCAAGCTCCCTGAAATAGTTCTGGATGGAAGCCCGCGCGAGGGTGTAGGCGCTCCTCCCCTCGAACAGTTCAAACTCCCCAAAGGAAAAAGGATTGGTTGCAGCGAGAAGCTGGCTGTTCGGTCGTCTCGCTCCTCTTGCAAACGCTGTAATCTTTCCTCTTTCTTTGGTCAAAAGCGTGATTCTTTTGTCATATTCGCCAATCGGCATTACCTGTAAGACCATCCCGGTCACTGTGATATTCTGTCCCATCCGGTCTCTCTTCCCGCAGACACATCCTTCCTTGCGCCCGCTCTGACTCCGCTCCCTTATAGCGCAGATAATCAGTTACTTTTCCTGACATCAAAAATTCCTTCCAGGCTTCATCCATCGGCTCATCCTCCGTTTCCAAAGCGCTTTTTGCACCTTGTTTCTAAGATTAGGTTCTCCGATGGACGCGACTTTATACCAGCAAAAAATTGGTATTAAAGCTCATCCTTATTGTAGCCGAAATTCTTCATCAAAAACTCGCTGTCCCGCCAGTCCTTCTTCACCTTTACCCACAGCTTTAAGTTCACCTTTGCGTCCAGAAGACGCTCGATCTCATAGCGCGCATTCGAGCCGATCTTCTTTAGCATCGCGCCGCCCTTTCCGATGATGATTCCCTTGTGGGACTCCCGTTCGCAGACAATTGTCGCATCAATATCAATGATATCCGCTCCCTTGCGTTCCTTCATCCGGTCGATATACACCGCAATGCCGTGCGGGATCTCGTCATCTAACGCATGAAGCGCCTTCTCCCTTACGATTTCCGCGACAATCGCGCGCTCCGGCTGATCCGTCACCGTGTCCTCGTCATAGAACATCGGACCGTACGGCAGATATTTAAAAATCATATCCACCACGGTATCAAGATTCTGCTCCCGCAATGCAGACGCCGGAATGATCTCCGCAAAATCATACTCCTTCCGGTAAGCGTCGATATACGAAAGAATCTTCTCGCGCTCTACCGTATCTACCTTGTTGATAATGAGAATCACCGGGGTCTTCGTCTTCTTAAGCTGCTTTAGGATATGCTGCTCGCCCGCCCCGATAAAGGTGGACGGCTCCACGAGCCAGAGAATCACATCGACCTCCGAGAGCGTGTGCTCCGCCACGTTCACCATATACTCGCCAAGCTTATTCTTCGCCTGATGGATGCCCGGCGTGTCAAGGAACACGATCTGCCCGCGCTCCATATCTGTGTAGACCGTCTGGATGCGGTTTCGCGTCGTCTGCGGCTTATTTGATGTAATTGCGATCTTCTGCCCGATCAGATGATTCATCAGCGTGGATTTGCCCACGTTCGGCCGCCCGATGATCGTGACAAATCCCGATTTAAAATTTTCCTTCATATGCCTTCATACCTTTCTAACAGAGGTTCTGTAAATGCAAAAACATTTCCTTCTCCGCCATAAGCGCTTCCTCGTTTCCGATGACACACAAATTTCCATCCGAAAGCACCGATGCGATAAGCTCCTTTAAATTCCGGATGTCCTGCGCGTCTGCACCAAGCACCTGATCGCGCTCCTTTTGAATGTCCTCATAGGTCAGTTCCTGCAGATAAGCGGTCATCGACCGCATCCCCTTCGCACTCGGATTCAGCGGCGTATCCAGATCGCTGATCGTTCCGATGATATACCCGGTCATCTCGCTCTCATCTGCGTCAAAGCTCTCCAGATATGCCGGAATGCCGTCATATATCTCGTTGGTCGCGGCGAGGTTCGGGTCGCGGTAGGAAACAAAATACGTATCGCCGTTGCGCATATAGCCGTTCATGCAGCCGTAAGCGCCTCCCTTGACGCGGACATTGATCCACAGATAATCGTACCCCAGAATGACCTTAAGAATCTTAAGCGCTCCGTGATAAGCGAACCCATGCTTCACAAAATTTCCGGCGCGCGCTACATATTGTACCTGCGACGCGTCCATAAAGCCCTCATTCTTCTTCTCAAAGGTCATCGCGGCAAGCGGGCGCACTCCCGGTTTTTCCTGCCCCGCCCCGCCGCACGCTTCTTCTGTGCGGTAGAGCTCCTTCTTTAACCCTGCAACCGCTTCCTTTACCGCGGCAAGATGTGCCTCCTCACACGTGATGCTCACCGTCATGCGCTCCGCGGTAAAAATCTTTTTCACAAGCCCTGTCAGCGTCTCGATCAGTTCCTGCTTTTTCTCTTCAAAATGCTCCTCGTAATCGGCGATCACGCGGTAGCAGGTGATTCCCGCCGTCGCATCCTGGGCGTAAGCCGCGCGTGAAAAATAAGAGAGCGCCCTCGTATAAGAGACGGAATGTCCCGCAGAGCTTAAGCCTGCCTGTAATCTGGACTTTAACTGCGACAGGATTTCATGCAGGCGCTTCTCATCGGAAATGCGGGAGGTCAGAAGGATTTCACGAATCAGATTCATCGCATCCGGAAGCTTTTCAGCGAGTACCTTTGTGCGCACTTCATAGAAAAGCGCAAGCTCCTCCGTCCTTTTCACATTCGGGTAAATGCCGATGCTGCTGCTGATCCCTCCTGTATGGATATTGATCTCATTGGAAAGCTCGGCATAGCTGTATTGTTTTGTGTCCACATAGCCGAGCACCGCTTTTAGCATCCCGATATAAGGAAGCTCCTCCGGCGCGATGTCACGGATGTCAAACAGAAGCGTCAGATAATCAATTCCGCCCGCATACATCTCATGCGCGACAATCTTCGTTCCGTTCTCCTCCATCACATGATTGATAAGCGGCGCCGCCTCCTTCTTTAAATCGCTTCTCTTAAGATGCGGAATCTTCGCAAGGTCCTCCTTCGGCGAAGGCTCCTCCTGATATTCCTTAAGGTGTCTGGTATCCTCAATAAGCGCGGCAATCTCCTCCTTGGAAAGACCTGCCTTATAATCGGCGAGCTTCTTTGCAAGCTCTGCCTCGCGCTTCGCGCCGAGTCCCTGCTCCGGTTCTGCAATGACAATTGACGCGTGCGGATTGTCGAGCAGATATTCTTCAATCAGCTTCTCAAAATATCCGGTATCTACCTGCTCCCGCAGAAAGCGGTATGTCTCAAGCGCCTCCAGATGCATGAACGGCTGCATATCGTCGAACAGCCAGCTGTCCAGACACTGGATGCCGTATAAAAGTCCCTTGGGGAACTGTCCGAAATCCGCCTCGCGGAACTTAAATTCTTCGCTGTTAATTCCCGCAAGAAGCGCTTTCTTGTCAATGCCCTCTTTGACCTGCTGCTTTAATGTGTCGCGGATCACCGCAAGGAAACGTTCCTTGTCCGAGAGATTCGCATTCTTTGCGATCACGGAAAATACAGGCTGCATCGTACTGCTGTCGTAGCCTCCTACAATATCCTTGCCGATTCCCGCATCGATCAGCGCCTGCTTAAGCGGTGCGCCCGGCGCAGAGAGCAGCGCATAGTCGAGCACGTCGAACGCCTGATAGAGCTTCTTGTCGAGAATCGTGCCGACGACCACATTGTAGGACAGATAGGTCTGGTCTTCTGCGGATTCCCCGGAAGCAATCGGGTAAGCAACCTTCATCTCAACAGGCTGCGCAAACGCGGGCTGCTCCTTAATGGCGGAATCCAGTTCGATCTTCTCATATTTTCCAAGATATTCCTCATCCATCCACTGGAGCTTCTTTGCGATGTCCATATCTCCGTAGAGATAAATATAGGAGTTGCACGGATGATAATATTTCCGGTGGAAATCAAGATACTGCTCGTAGGTCAGGTCCGGGATGCACTCCGGGTCACCGCCGGACTCATTTCCGTAATTCGTGTCCGGGAACAATGAATTTAAAATCAACCGCTCCAGCACATCATCCGGGGAAGAAAACGCCCCCTTCATCTCATTGTATACAACACCATTGATCGTAACCGGCGCATCCTCATCCTCCAGTTCGTAATGCCATCCCTCCTGCTTGAAAATCTCTTCGTGCTTATAAATATTCGGATGGAAGACCGCATCCATATAGACGCTCATCAGGTTCTGGAAATCCGCGTCGTTGCAGCTCGCGATCGGATAAATGGTCTTCTCCGGGTAAGTGATCGCATTCAGGAACGTATTCAAAGAACCTTTGACCAATTCCACGAACGGGTCCTTCACCGGGTATTTGTCCGAACCGCAGAGCACCGTGTGCTCGATGATATGCGGTACGCCCGTGGAATCCGGCGCCGGCGTGCGGAATCCGATATAAAACACCTTATTCTCATCATCGTTGGAAATCGCCGTCACTCGCGCGCCGCTCTTCTTATGGCGCAGAATATATCCCATCGAATGAATATCCGAAAGCTCGCGCTCCTCCAACAATTCATATGCACTCAATTCTGAAAGCTTCATACACTCTTCCTTTCTTTGCACCTGATCTTACCAGATGCTATTGCTCAAACTGTGTTCTATTATAACAGCTTTTCCCATTCTGCAAAAGGTTATCATAAAAAAAAGAGGATGTCCCGCAAACAGACACCCTCTTAAGGTTATTCATTCTAAGATAAATTAAGCGATGCGTGTTACGTTCGCTGCCTGCGGACCCTTAGCGCCCTCTGTCACCTCGAACTCAACCTGCTCACCGTCTTTTAACTCCTTGAATCCATCCATGTTCAGAGCGGAAAAATGTACGAATACATCGTTGCCCTCTGCATCGGAAATAAATCCATAACCTTTTTTGGCGTTAAACCACTTTACAGTACCCTGCTGCATTTTCTTAAAACCCTCCTAATACAGATCTTACATCTTACAGATACATCCTGCATCTGTACAAGCTAACGTACTCAAATTAGCACATTTTACCTTTTTTGTCAACTATTGTTTAATTTGTACATCAATCTGCTGGTACGGGATGGAGATTCCCTTCTCATCCAGCGCATACTTGATGTTCTCGGTCATACGCCAGCGCGCCTGCCAGTAATCCGCTGCCCCTACCCACAGACGAACGCCGATATTTACCGAGGAATCGCCAAGACTGTCCACGAACACCAGCGTCTCCTCATCTGCGAGCTTTGCGGGCTCTGCGTCAGCCACCGCGAGCAGCGCTTCCTTCGCCGTGCGGATATCCGCCTCATAGGCAATCCCAACTACAAGATCGATACGCCTTCTGTCCATGTTCGTCACATTGGTAAGACTGCTGTTCGAGAGCGTACCATTCGGAATTACAATCGTCTTATTGTCCGGAGTGAGCAGTTTCGTGTAGAAAATAGAAATCTCCGACACGGTCCCCTCATTCTTGTGGGAATCCTCTATGATATAATCGCCCACGCGGAACGGCTTTAAGAGCAGAATCAGCACACCGCCCGCAAAGTTCGAGAGACTTCCCTGTAAGGCAAGACCAACTGCAACACCCGCAGAACCGAGTACCGCCACAGCGGAGGTCGTCGCGATTCCAAAAAGCCCCATAATAATGAAAATCAGAATCACATACAGCGCATATTTTATCAGCGGTATCACGAACTGCTTCACGCCTTCATCCGTTCCAGCCTTATCCATGGAACGGCGCACCATCTTCGTGATTCCCTTGATGATCTTGCCGCCGATGACATAAATTGCAATTGCAATGATGACCTGAAATGCAAAATTCAAAAGATCCGGCACCAGCCCTTCCAGCCAGGTGCGGATTACGCCCGGGTTCTTCGTCACTTCCTGCAAGCCCTCCTGTGCGTGATTCAGCACTTCCACCGTCTCCGTCGTGTCGGGAAATGCATCCGTCTGCGCCGCGGCAGGCATAAGCCGAAAGCTATCCAAAAATTGATTCATCCTCTGTCATTCCCTTCTTCTCTTCTCCGCAGTGCCCAGCTCGATTCCGCAGTCGAACTTCGTTCTCCTTGCTTCATCTCGCCGAGGGCATTCGCCCTATCGGAACAAAATCGGACAGTGCTCTTCGTGCAAGCACAAAGCCCTGTCCGTTTCTGTTCCGGCACTGCTCATTGCTGATCATATTTCATGAATGAACAAGCCGCTGCGCAGCTTCGGTTCAAACCAGGTGGACTTCGGCGGCATCAAAAGCCCCGCATCCGCCACTGCAAATAACTCCGCAATGGACGTCGGGTACATTGCAAACGTCACAGCGCAATCCTCCCCGCAGCGCCGTACCAGCTCCTCCATGCCCCGGATTCCGCCGACAAAATCGATTCTTCCGTCCGTCTTCGGGTCGCCGATGCCGAGCACCGGATTTAAAAGCTTCTCCTGTAAAATAGAAACGTCAAGATCCGCCACCGGGTCGTCTTCCCTGCGGTCCTCCGGTCTGATATGACAGGCAAACCAATGCCCTTCCATATAGATGCAAAAGCTTCCGCGCTCCTTCGGTCTGGTATCTGCCGCTCCGGTGATCTCCTCCACGTCGAACCGCTTTGTGACCTCGCGGTAAAAGCCCTGGAACGAATAGCCGTTCATATCGCGGATCACACGGTTATAGTCCATAATCATAAGCTGGTCGTCGGGGAATAATACCGAGAGGAAATAGTTGAACTCCTCTTCGCCTGTGTAACCCGGATGCGCTTCTCTGCGCTTTAATCCCACCTTGACCGCCGAAGCTGCCCTGTGATGTCCGTCCGCAATATAGATGCTGTCGATTCCCGCAAACGCCTTTTCAAGCTCTGCGATATCTGCATCCTCCCGGATGACAAATACACGATGTCTGATTCCGTCCTCCGACACAAAGTCATATTCCGGCTCATGTTCCTTCGTCTTCGCCACAATCCGGTTTACCGTCTCATTTGAACGGTATGCCAGAAAAATCGGTCCGGTCTGCGCATTGCACGCATCCACATGACGAATGCGGTCTGCTTCCTTTTCGGCACGCGTATTCTCATGCTTCTTAATCGTATTGTTGAGATAATCATCAATCGCGGCGCAGGCGACAATTCCCGTCTGCACCCGTTCCTTCATCGTCAGCTCATAGATATAATAACACTTCTTGTCCTCTCTTATGAATGTGCCGTCCTCTACCATTTCCCAGAGCGTATCGTGCGCTCTCTGGTAAACTCTGTCATCATACATATCCACCGAAATCGGGAACTGTGTTTCCGCCCGGTCAATTCTAAGGAAGGATTCGGGATTCTTTTCTACTGCTCTCGTCGCTTCTTCTCTGTTGTAAACATCATAAGGGAGGGCAGCGATGGACGCCGCCTTCCCCCTCTGTGGTCTGATGCTTACAAATGGTCTGATATTTGCCATATTAACACTGATACCTTTCCATAATCTGCATGCCAGCTTATTTCACTTTACGTACCTTAAGTACACCCTCGATATTTCTAAGCTTCTCCAACACTTCCTCTGACGCGTTCGTATCCACATCGATTAAGGCATATGCATAATCGCCCTTAGACTTATTAGCCATTCCGTCAATGTTGATGCCTGCGTCCCCAAGCGTTGTGGTCAGATGGCTTAACATACCGCTTACATTCTTATGCAGAACGCCGATTCTTCCGGCTGTCAGACATGCACCCATGCTGCAGTCCGGGAAGTTCACGGAATGTACGATATTACCGTTCTCAAGATAATCACGGATCTCGCGCACTGCCATCAGCGCGCAGTTATCCTCGGACTCCGCTGTGGAAGCTCCCAGATGCGGCGTTACGATACAGCCCTTCGCGCCGACCGTCGTTGTATTCGGGAAATCGGAGACATATTTCTTCACCTTGCCTGCCGCAAGCGCATCTACCATTGCCTCTTCGTCTACCAGAAGATCCCTTGCAAAGTTAAGGACAATTGCCGTCGGCTTCATCAGCGCGATTGCGTCCGCATTGATCATCTTCTTTGTAGAGTCCAAAAGCGGTACATGGATCGTGATATAATCGCACTCGCGGTAGATATCCTCGACATTGCTGATATGCTTTACGCTTCTGGATAAGCTCCACGCCGCATTGACGGAAATATACGGATCGTAACCATATACCTCCATGCCAAGATGCGTCGCCGCATTTGCAACAAGCACGCCGATTGCGCCAAGACCGATAACGCCAAGCTTCTTCCCGGAAATCTCTGTTCCGGCAAAGTTCTTCTTCTGCTTCTCGGCAGTTTTCGCTATATTCTCGTCGTTCTGATTCTCAAGGCACCAGTCGATACCGCCCACAATATCGCGGGATGCATAGAGCATTCCTGCAAAGACGAGCTCCTTTACACCGTTCGCATTCGCTCCCGGCGTATTGAATACGACGATTCCCTGCTCTGCGCATTTGTCGAGCGGGATGTTGTTGACGCCTGCTCCGGCTCTCGCTACCGCAACCAGATTCTCCGGCAGCTCCAGATCATGCATTGCCGCGCTGCGGACGAGCACAGCCTCCGCATCCTTTAAGTCCTCAACCTTCTGGTAATCCTCTGAAAACAGATCCAGACCAACCGCAGCGATTGGATTTAAGCAATGATACTTATGCATTTGCGTTCTCCTCCTCGAATTTCTTCATAAATGCAACGAGCTTCTCAACGCCTTCCTTCGGCATTGCATTGTAGATGGAAGCGCGCATACCGCCGACCGTACGGTGACCCTTTAAGTTCACAAAGCCCGCCGCCGTCGCCTCTTTTACGAACTTCGCGTCCAGCTCCTCATTTCCTGTCACAAACGGTACATTCATCAAAGAGCGGTCCTCCGGTACGACCGTTCCCTGAAACATCTTGCTCTGGTCGAGGAAATCGTAAAGGATCTTCGCCTTTTCCTCATTGCGCTCCTTCATCACGGAAAGTCCGCCCATCTTCTTTAACCATTTGAATACCTTGCCGCAGATATAGATACCGTAGCATGGCGGCGTATTGTACAGGGAATCTGCATCCGCATGTATCTTGTATTTTAACATGGTCGGCGTTCCCGGAAGCACATCCTCGGTGATCAGATCCTCGCGGATGATGACGATGACAACGCCTGCCGGTCCGATATTCTTCTGTACGCCGCCGTAGATGACGCCGTATTTCGTCACATCCACCGGCTCGGAAAGGAAGCACGAGGAAACGTCCGCAACAAGCGTGTGACCCTTGGTATTCGGGAGTTTCTTGTACTTCGTACCGTAGATCGTGTTATTCTCACAAATGTACACATAATCCAGATCGTCCGGAATATCCAGATCGGAGCAGTCCGGAATATAGGAAAATGTCTTATCCTCGGAGGATGCAAGCTTTACCGCCTCGCCGTAAATCTGCGCTTCCTGGTAAGCCTTCTTCGCCCACTGTCCTGTCACAATGTAGCCTGCTTTTTTGTTCTTCATCAGATTCATCGGAATCATTGCAAACTGCTGGGAAGCGCCGCCCTGTAAGAACAGTACCTTGTAATTGTCAGGAATATTCATCAGATCTCTTAAATCCTGCTCTGCCTCTTTGATGATGGTATCATACACCTTGGAGCGGTGGCTCATCTCCATAACGGACATGCCGCTTCCCTTGTAATCAAGCATCTCCTCCGCCGCTTCCTTCAAGACCTCCTCCGGCAGTACTGCCGGTCCTGCTGAAAAATTGTACACTCTGCTCATTTTGTTTCTTCCTTTCCTTTTTTGCTTTTCCGGGGCAGTTCCCTGCTGCCCATGTGAGACGGGAAGTCCTTTGCGAAACCACTCCTTCCTGTGGTTCTTAGAACTTCTTCCCACGCCTCTCCCCACTACATAACATATACATTATAAATCAATTCTGCTCTCTCGCAAGATCCTCCGCTGTAAATGCCGTGCTGATGTCCGCGCCCGGCGCAACCATCGGCCACACCTTATCGTCACAGCCGATCACACAATCAATGACTACCGGCTTCTTTGCCGCAAGCGCCTTATCAATCGCCTCGTTAAATTCTTCACGATTTGTTGCGCGATAGCCCACCGCGCCAAGCGCCTCCGCCAGCTTCACATAATCAACGCCGTCATCCAATACGGTCGCGGAATAGCGCTTCTCATAGAACAGATCCTGCCACTGCCGTACCATGCCAAGCACGTGATTGTTGACGATCACTTCGATCAGTGGAAGCTTCTGGCGCACCGCTGTTGCGATTTCATTCATGTTCATGCGGAAACACCCGTCTCCCGCAATATTGATGACCTGCCGCTGTGGGTTTGCGACCTGTGCGCCGATCGCTGCGCCAAGTCCGTACCCCATCGTTCCGAGTCCGCCGGAAGATAAGAAGGTTCTCGGGTTCTTGTATTTATAATACTGCGCCGCCCACATCTGATGCTGCCCTACTTCCGTGACGATGATCGCCTCACCGTTTGTCTTCCGGTAAATCTCTTCCACAAGATACGGTCCGGTCAGCCCCGGCTCGTCATATTTCAAAGGATATTTCACCTTCAAATCCATAATATGAGAAATCCACTTATTGTGATTTTCCTGTGTAAGCTCTGCGTTGATCCGCTTTAAAATCTCTTTCAGGTCGCCGATCACACAGGCGTCCACCTGAATGTTCTTGTTGATTTCCGCCGCATCGACGTCAAACTGCAGAATCTTTGCCTGCTTTGCGAACTTCTGCGCATTGCCGAGCACACGATCTGAGAAACGCACGCCGACCGCAATCAGAAGATCACATTCGCTGACGCCGAGATTCGACGTCTTCGTGCCGTGCATACCGAGCATTCCGGTATAAAGATCGTTCGTTCCGTCAAATGCTCCCTTGCCCATCAGCGTATCGCACACCGGAGCATCCACCTTGCGCACAAATTCCTTCAGTTCGTCGCTGGAGCCGGAAATCACCGCACCGCCCCCGACAAAAATATATGGCTTTTTCGCCTCGCGGATCATCGCGATCGCCGTCCTGATATCCTCATCACAGATCGTATCCGTCACCCTTGGAATCGGCTCCGGCTTCTTATATGTATATTCGGTCACCGCCGCTGTGATGTCCTTTGGAATGTCCACAAGGACAGGTCCGGGTCTTCCCTTCTGCGCGATTATAAACGCTCTGCGAATCGTCTCGGCTAACTTCGTGACGTCCTTCACGATAAAATTGTGCTTGGTGATCGGCGTCGTAATTCCCGCAATGTCGATTTCCTGAAAGCTGTCCTTGCCAAGAAGCGGAACTGTGACATTACAGGTGATTGCCACCATGGGTACGGAATCCATATACGCTGTCGCGATTCCGGTAACGAGATTTGTCGCCCCGGGACCCGAAGTCGCCAAACAGACTCCGACTTTCCCCGTACTTCTCGCATATCCGTCCGCCGCGTGGGATGCTCCCTGCTCGTGCGAGGTCAAGATATGCTTTATTTCTCCCTGATGCTTATATAGTTCATCGTATACATTTAAGATGGCGCCGCCCGGATAACCAAACACGGTATCCACGCCCTGCTCTTTCAGGCATTCAATGACGATCTGCGCACCTGTCAACTGCATTTCGTATCCTTCCTTTCTGGTACACTCTGTTCTTCTATATTTCTGCCGCCGTGCACACCTTGCTTTGCGACATACGTCATTTAGCTTCTATTCCGGAAGCTGCAAAATCGCACCGCGGTTGCCCGAGGTCACAAGAGATGCATATCTCTTCAGATAGCCTGTCGTCACCTTCGGCTCTCTCGGCTGCCATTTTGCCTTTCTCGCCGCAAGCTCCTCGTCCGAAACCGCAAGTTCAAGCTTCATTTCCGGAATATTGATCTTAATGATATCGCCCTCTTCTACCAGCGCGATCGGTCCGCCCACTGCCGCCTCCGGTGAAACATGTCCGATGGAAGCGCCGCGGCTTGCACCGGAGAATCTTCCGTCCGTAATCAGGGCAACGGAAGAACCGAGTCCCATTCCTGCGATTGCGGAGGTCGGATTTAACATCTCACGCATACCAGGACCGCCCTTCGGTCCCTCATAGCGGATGACAACGACGTCGCCGGCTACGATCCTGCCGCCTTTAATCGCAGCAATCGCATCCTCCTCACAGTCAAAGACTCTCGCAGGTCCCTCATGTACCATCATCTCGTCACAGACTGCGGAACGCTTTACCACACTGCCGTCCGGTGCAAGGTTGCCCTTTAATACGGCAAGTCCGCCCGTCTTACTGTATGGGTTGTCGACCGGACGGATGACCTCCGGATTCTTGTTGACCGCGTTCGCAATGTTCTCACCGACTGTCTTTCCGGTAACGGTCATGCAGTCCGTATGGAGCAGTCCGATGTCTGCCAGCTCCTTCATAACGGCATAGACGCCGCCCGCCTCGTTCAAATCCTCCATGTAGGTAGGGCCTGCAGGCGCCAGATGACACAGGTTCGGCGTCTTCTCGCTGATCGGATTTGCAAAAGCTATATCAAAATCAAAGCCGACTTCATGTGCAATTGCCGGAAGGTGCAGCATACTGTTCGTCGAACAGCCAAGCGCCATATCTACGGTCAGCGCGTTTAAGATAGCTTCCTTCGTCATAATATCTCTCGGACGGATGTTCTTCTCGTACATCTCCATGACAGCCATGCCCGCGTGCTTTGCAAGCTTGATTCTCTCGGAGTATACCGCCGGAATCGTTCCGTTGCCGCTAAGTCCCATACCGAGCGCCTCGGTCAGGCAGTTCATGGAATTTGCCGTATACATACCGGAACAGGAACCGCAGGTCGGACATACCTTTTCCTCATATTCCCGCACTTCATCCTCCGTCATCGTGCCCGCCGCATAAGAGCCGACCGCCTCAAACATCGAGGAAAGACTGCGCTTCTTCCCCTGCACATGTCCGGCAAGCATCGGGCCGCCCGATACAAATACCGTCGGCACATTGATGCGCGCTGCCGCCATCAAAAGCCCCGGCACGTTCTTGTCGCAGTTCGGAACCATAACAAGCGCGTCGAACTGATGCGCAAGCGCCATACACTCTGTGGAATCCGCGATCAGATCGCGGGTCACGAGCGAATACTTCATGCCGATATGTCCCATTGCAATACCGTCGCAGACTGCAATCGCCGGAAATACGACCGGGACACCGCCTGCCTCTGCAACGCCAAGCTTTACCGCATTGACGATCTTATCCAGATTCATATGACCCGGGACGATCTCATTGTAGGAGCTTACGATGCCGACCATCGGCTTATGCATTTCTTCCTCTGTAAATCCCAGCGCGTTAAAAAGACTTCTATGGGGCGCCTGCTGCATCCCCTTTTTTACATTATCACTTTTCATCCTGCCTATTTCCTTTCGCAAAATATATTCACCGCCTGTAACAGCCCGCACTTCCGGTCAGACTGTTACCGCTGCTTTCTCTTTGTATCCGCACAAAAGGCGGACTACATATCTGCTTCTTAGGTCTGTCAGATTTTCTTATCCGTCAGATTCTCTCACAGATCAGATCGCCCATTTGAACCGTGCCCACCTGCACGACTTCCGCCTTCTTATTCTCTTCCTGCGGCATTATGTCGATCGTGCGGTAGCCGTCCTTTAATACCTGCTTTACCGCCTGCTCTACCGCGTCCGCTTCCTCATCGAGATCGAAGCTGTACCGGAGCATCATCGCCGCACTCAAGATCGTGGCGATTGGATTTGCGATTCCCTTGCCTGCAATATCCGGCGCAGAACCGCCGCTCGGCTCATAGAGCCCGAATTTTGTATCGTTTAAGCTGGCGCTTGAGAGCATTCCGATGGAACCGGTCACCATGCTCGCCTCATCCGACAGGATGTCCCCGAACATATTCTCTGTTAAAATTACGTCGAACTGCCTGGGGTCCTTTACGAGCTGCATCGCGCAGTTATCGACAAGCATATGCTCATATGTCACTTCCGGATAATCCGCCGCGATCTCCTCGACAATCTTTCGCCACAGTCTCGAAGAATCCAGCACGTTGGCTTTGTCCACGCTCGTGACCTTCTTTCTCCGCTTCATCGCAATATCAAAGCCGCGCTTTGCAATTCTGCGGATCTCGTTCTCATTATAGGTAAGCGTGTCGGTCGCCGTCATAACGCCGTCAACCGCTTCCGTTTTTCTCTCTCCAAAATAGAGTCCGCCTGTCAGTTCGCGCATGATCATCATATCAAAGCCGTCTCCGATAATGTCATCACGGAGCGGACACGCCTGCTTTAACTCTTCATATAAATAAGCCGGTCTTAAATTTGCAAACAGATGCAAGGACTTGCGAAGCTTTAAAAGTCCTGCCTCCGGGCGCTTCTCGGGCGGAAGCTTATACCAGGGCGACGTCGATGTATTTCCTCCGATGGAACCCATCAGCACCGCATCGGAAGCCTTTGCCGCTGCAATCGCTTCGTCTGTCAGTGGAACTCCTGTCGCATCGATGGAACAGCCTCCCATCAAAATCTCTTCGTAGTGAAACATATGCCCGTATTTCGCGCCGACAGCATCCAATACCTTCTTCGCCTCCGCCACGATCTCAGGACCAATCCCGTCGCCGGAAATCACGCCAACTTTGTACTCCATGATTCTAATCCCTCTCTCTTCCCTTTTCGTCTGCCTGCACAGGATTATCTTGTATTTACTTTAGTGCATTACTAACAGACAGTATTTAAATTCTATAATAATGTATCTCGGGAAACAATGCAACCTCTGGTTCTATTTTTCTTTTTCATAGACTTTATAACTTATTCTTATATCTTCGTTTCTTAACTATCACTCCAATTAATACCAGCAGGGTAAGAAGCGAAACGATCTCTGCCAGTCTCCAGAGCAGAGGTTCTCGAAAATACACCTCGATTTCCCCCTGATACCCGGGCGGAAGCACGACTGCAAGAATCGCGTGATCTCCCTGCTTTGTCGCAAGCTCCGTGCCGCTGGCTCGGTCGATTGCGACATAGCCCTTATATGCCAGATACGGAACTACAATCTGCGATTCAGCGCCCGACTGATTCTCTACATAGAAAATATAACGTCCGTCATCCATTGTAACGCTCTGCAGGCTGACCCCTTCCCCCGGATAGAACTGGTTGTCCGCCATTCTCCCTTTATCCGCAGCCTCCGGCAGATATTCCCCGTTAATGACCGCCTCAATCGTATGAATGCCGTCCGTTCCCGTCACTATTTTCGCCGGAAGCGTTGACATCAGCTTCGCTGTCATCTGGGAAGAACCGACGAGAATGAGCACGCCAAACGTCACCGCGGCAATCCGCTTCCACTCTGCGGAAGAAATAGTTCCCAGATTGCGGATTGCGTAACCGCCGAGCAATGCTCCCGATACCGTTCCGATCATCAGAAATCTCCACGCGAACTGAAATGTCGTAAGCGCCCTGCCGATGACCGGAATCCTTCCGACCGCCTCCCACGGGAAGAACCAGCAGGACATCACAAGGCTTAAGCACATTATGACCGCAAGCCCGCACTGCTCCCTCCAGTCAGCCGTGCCGTACTGCTCCTTAATACGCGTCCTGTAAAACAGCGCTTCCCATAGAAACAGAAATAAAACGAGCATTAACGGCAATCCCATGGTAAGCGACATATCCCCGCCGGTTCCCACATACAGCGGCTGTGAGTGTGTTCCCCCATAATGAAAGCCCTGAAACAACTGCGCGACAAAAAGCCCCTGCTCCTGCATGGTCTTTCCATATGCCACATCCGACACAAGCATATCCTGATGCAGCATATAATCCACCAACGGCACAAGAAAGTTCAAATTGAGCAGAATCGTGACAACCGCGGTCCCGATCAGAAGGCGCAGATGCTTCCATATCTTCTTTGCATGAAACAGCACATAGACGCCCGAAAAGAGAATCGCCATCTCAAAGCTTAAGCAATGCGACTGCAGGATTGCCGTGTAGCCGACAATCAGACAGCACACGCCACGTCTCCGCTTCGCCGCCTCCTCATCCGCCAGGAAGGAAAGCCCCGCAAAAATGAGCGGCAGAAATGCCATCGCGGTATACTCCCCGACCGCGCACCTGTAATACACATTTAAAATCCGGTACAGCGACAGCGTATAAAGACCCGCTCCCAAAAGCCCCGTTTTCCGGCTTCCCGTCATGCGCGACACCGCATAATAGGAGGTTCCCGCCGTCACCATCTGGATAAAAAAGACATAGACCTTGTAAGCATCCTGCAGCATAAAGCCCGCCAGCCGCAAAACCGCAGGAAAATAAAGAAGCAGATCGCCGTACATGACAGAGACCGGATAGCCGTAGCCGTTCAGCCAGTTCTGCTGCATCCGCACCGGAAACTGACCCGCCGCAAGCCCCTGGGCAAGTCCCTCGATCCGCATCAGATGAAATTCCAGATCCTGTTCTCCCGCCAGATAGTTGACGAACAGCGGAACCGATGCGAAGAGCACAATGAGAAAAAGCCCGAAAGCAATCTGCTTTTGTTCTGCATCAAAGCGTTCCAGAATACGCTTTTCTCTTGCAAGCAGCACAAGATCCAGCAGAAGGAAAAGGCAAAAAAGCAAAAAGCCATCCCTCATATCCATACGGCGTGTTTCCGCTATCGTGACAGATGAAATATGAACCGAAGGGACCTCCTGTATGTAGGACGCAGGCTCAACGGAAAACTGCTCCGTCGGCTCATTCAGATAAAACTCTACCGTCCTTTGGTTCTTCTCCCTTAAGAGCTCCACTTCTTCTCCCTGATACCTTCCATGCGAAGTCTCCGCCACCATCTGGCAATACGCAAAGTCCTCCGCCGCCGTGTAATCCACCGTAATCAGATAACTGCCTCTGGGCAGCGGAATCTTCGTCTCTCCGACCGGAAGCCCGTCGCTCTCCTGATAAGTTCCGATATACCGCTCGTCAAAAAGACATTTGTGTGCCATGAATATAAGCAGCAGAACTTCTACGGCAAGAAGCGCCATAAAAATCCACCGCTTTTTCATTTTCACATCTTCCATTTCCAAACTCCTGTTTCTCCTCCGTATATATAGAAAAAAGGCTATAATTCCTATAGCCTTTTCATCCGCTTATTCCGCTGCCTCTTCCGGCTTCTCTACTGCAGAAATCGCCGCCTTCTGCATCGGGATACGGCAGTTCTTATTACTTCCGAACTCAACGATCACCGTGTCGTCTGCAATGTCAATGACCGTTCCGTAAAATCCGCTTGTGGTGAGTACTGTATCTCCAACCGCAAGTTCTGAAAGCATCGCATTTTTCTTCTTCTGCTCCTTCTGCTGTGGGCGAACCATGAAAAAGTACATGAATGCAAATAAAACCACCAGCCAAAGAATCATGCTTCCCCAGCCCGCTGCCGCAGAAGCCTCTGTTGCCAAAATTGATAACATCGTATTTCCTCCTAAACCATTACTTCAAATACCTGCGTAATTTGACGCTATAGACCATTGTACACAAAACCCGCGCATTCGGCAAGCTTTTCCGGTGAATTTCTTAAGAATTTGTAACAGTTCATCCTTCCGGCTGAACTGTTATGGAATTTCTCCGAGACTTCCCCGGATTCTTATATTTCCTTTGCGCGGTTGATCTGCCCCATGCCGTAAAGCTTTTCCTCCTTGTAAGACTTAAAGTTTCCGGCATCGAGCGCATCCCTGATCTCCTCCATCATTGTGTTGTAGAAATAGAGATTGTGCAGAACGCAAAGGCGCATTCCTAACATCTCCTTCGCCTTTAAGAGATGGCGGATGTATGCCCGGCTGTAACGGCGGCACGTCGGACAGCCGCAGCCCTCCTCGATCGGGCGCATATCCTTTTCATATTTCTGATTGAAGAGATTGATCTTGCCCTGATTCGTGTAGACATGCCCGTGCCTTCCGTTCCGTGAGGGATACACGCAGTCAAAAAAGTCGATGCCGCGCTCCACGCCCTCTAAGATATTAGCGGGCGTTCCCACGCCCATCAGGTATGTCGGCTTATTGACCGGAAGATGCGGTACTGTCTCATCTAGGATATGGTACATCTCCTCATGCGTCTCGCCGACCGCCAGTCCTCCGACGGCATAGCCGTCAAGTTCCATCTCGGAAATCCGCTTTGCGTGGTCGATGCGCACGTCCGCTAAAATCGCCCCCTGATTGATGCCAAAGAGCATCTGATGCGGATTTACCGTGTCGGGAAGCGCATTTAAGCGCTCCATCTCCTTCTTGCATCGTTCCAGCCAGCGCGTTGTGCGCGCCACCGAATCCTCCACATATTTGCGCTCCGCGAGAGCCGGGGGACACTCATCGAACGCCATCGCAATCGTAGAACCGAGATTCGACTGAATCTGCATACTCTCCTCCGGTCCCATGAAAATCTTTGCCCCGTCGATATGGGAGTGGAAATAGACGCCCTCCTCCTTGATCTTGCGGAGTCCCGCTAAAGAAAACACCTGAAATCCGCCGGAATCCGTTAAGATCGGACGGTTCCATGACATGAACTTATGCAGTCCGCCGACCTCCTTAATGAGCTTATCACCTGTGCGCACATGCAGATGATAGGTGTTCGACAGCTCCACCTGACATTTGATCTGCTCCAAATCCTCCGTGGACACTGCCCCCTTGATTGCCGCAACGGTTCCTACATTCATAAACACCGGCGTCTGGATATCTCCGTGCACCGTATGAAACACGCCTCTCTTCGCGCGTCCTTCCTGTTTTAACAATTCATACATATTTCTCTGTTACTCTCTTTCCGCTTCTATTTTCTGTTCTATTTCTTATCCTGTCCTATGCTTCCCGCTCCGTCAGACTGTGTTTTCCGCTCTGTCAGACTGTGCTTCCCGCTCTGTCAGACTGTCCAGAAGCGTAAAATAATTCTCAAATGTCTTTTTGCAGCATCCGGGATTGTCGATATAAATGCCGTCCGTGCGAAGTCCGATCAGTGAAAATGCCATCGCCACACGGTGATCCTCATACGTCTCCACAACGCCCCCTGTCGGTGTTCCGGGATAAACGGTAACCGCGTCCGCCTCTTCCTTGCAGCGGATTCCAAGCTTCGTAAGCTCTGCCACAATCGCATGAATGCGGTCACATTCCTGCCCTCTGATATGCCCGATGCGCTCCATGCGCACAGGACTGTTGGCAAACGGCGCGATTGCAGCCAGCGTCAGCGCCTGATCGGAAAAGTCGTTCATGTCCACCGTGATTCCGGAAAGCTCCCCCGCACACGGTCCCGTCACTTCGATTCCTGCCTCCCGCTCCGCGACCGTACAGCCCATCTGCTCTATGACGCCGAGGAATTTCAAATCCCCCTGCGTGTTGTCCCGGCGGATATTCTTTACCAATGCGCGCCCTCCGGTGATCGCCGCTGCGGCGTAGAAATAACACGCCGCCGACATATCCGGTTCCACCACATAAGAAGCTCTGCGGTAGACCGCATTCTTCTGCACGTCATAATTTCTTCCGTCAAATGCTACCAAAACGCCGAACTCCTCCATCATTTTGCGCGTGATGCGGATGTAAGAGCCGTCCGTCTTCTCACTGGTAATCTGAATGTGAAGTCCCTGGGGTATCATCGGCGCAATCAGAAGCAGCGCGCTTAAGAACTGGGTACTCTTACTGATGTCGAGCGAAAGATCGATTGGAAACCGGACTCCCTGCCCCATCTGCGCTTCCTGTTCTCTCTGCTCCTTCGTCCGGTATCTGCATCCCCGGATACGCACCGGAAGATGTCCCTCCTTCTCCAGAAATGTAATCGCCGCTCCCGCATCCGAAAGCAGTTCGAACAGCTCCGCCATCGGACGGCGCTTCATCTGCTCCGACGCCTGTATCGTATAGGTTCCGTCCGAAAAGCCCAGCATTGCGGTAAGAAACCGCGCTGCCGTTCCGGCGCTCCCCACATGAATCTTTGCTTCCTTTACGGGAATCGTACCGCCGCAGCCTGTGACCGTGACCTTTTTCTTCTCTTCCTCTATCTCCAAGGCAAAGCCAAGCGCCGTAAGACACGCGAGGAAATGTCTGGAATCGTCGGAAAAGAGCACGCCTTCCACCGCGACCGTTCCCTCGGACAGCGCCGCCAGAAGAAGCGCCCGGTTCGTCATACTCTTAGAGCCGGGGACTTCCACCGTCCAATTGATTGGCTTGTCTGTTTTTTTTACAAGGTATTGTTCTGCCATATTGTCTCCTGTATTATTTACTCCGCTGTGCCCAGCCCGCAAGCAGAGCTCGCGGGCTCTTTGCTTCGCACTATCAAGCCTCAAAATAATTTACTCCGCAGTGCCAGCCCGCAAGCAGAGCTCGCGGGCTCTTTGCTTCGCACTATCAAGCCAAAAATAATTTACTCCGCAGTGCCAGCCCGCAAGCAGAGCTCGCGGGCTGAGTGCTTCGCACTATCAAGCCAAAAAGGAACAAATATCCACGTGCAAGCACGGATATTTGTTCCTTTCCGGCTTGGCACTGCTCATTTTATCACATTTCTATTGCGGCGCAAAGTCAAATCTTTTATAATGTAAAAAGCAACTCCGCTGGAGTTGCTTTTTAACGAGGGACCGCTAGGTCTCGAGTCTTTTTTAACGAGGGACCGCTAGGTCTCAAGTCTTTTTTAACGAGGGACCGCTAGGTCTCGAGTCTTTTGAACGAAGGATTACAGGAGGCAGATTATGGCAGGCTCTACTTTTGGCACAATATTTAAGATCACGACCTGGGGAGAATCCCACGGAAAGGGCGTCGGCGTTGTCGTGGACGGCTGTCCGGCAGGGCTTTCTCTCTGTGAAGAAGATATACAAAAATTTCTTGACCGCAGGAAGCCGGGACAGTCGAAGTATACCACTCCCCGCAAGGAGGATGACGCTGTGGAGATTCTCTCCGGCGTGTTTGACAAAAAGACGACCGGAACTCCGATCTCGCTCGTCGTATTTAACCGGAATCAGCAGTCAAAGGACTACAGCGAGATTGCATCCTACTACCGCCCCGGTCATGCGGACTACACCTTCGATATGAAATACGGTTTCCGGGATTACCGGGGCGGCGGGCGCTCCTCCGGCAGGGAGACCATCGGGCGCGTGGCTGCGGGGGCAATCGCCGTAAAACTGTTAAATCAGCTCGGAATCACCTTCACCACCTACACGAAGTCCATCGGTCCGATTGCGGTTTCCTCACAGAATTTCGACACTTCCGAGATTGCAAAGAACCCGCTTTACATGCCGGACGCCGAGGCTGCGGAAAACGCACAGAATTATCTGGACGCCTGCATGGCGGAGCTTAACTCCTCCGGCGGTGTGGTAGAATGCATCGTAAGCGGAATGCCCGCAGGAATCGGCGATCCGGTGTTTGAAAAGCTGGACGCCAGCCTCGCCAAAGCAATCATGTCCATCGGCGCGGTAAAGGGCTTTGAGATCGGCGACGGCTTTGACGCGGCAAGGGCGACCGGAAGGAGCAACAACGACGCTTTCTGCCTCGCAAAAGACGGCAGCGTTACAAAGGCGACAAATCACGCAGGCGGTATCTTAGGCGGCATGAGCGACGGCAGCGATATCATTCTGCGCGCTTCCATCAAGCCGACGCCCTCGATTGCAGCCACACAGCAGACCGTAAATAAATCCGGCGAGCAAATTGAAGTGAGCATCAAGGGACGCCACGACCCGGTCATCGTACCGCGCGCGGTGGTCGTTGTCGAGTCCATGGCGGCGATTGCCATCACGGATGCTCTGTTTGCAAATATGAGCGCACGGATGGATTCACTGGAAAAATTTTATCGTTAAAACAGCAAAACTCCGATTTCGAAACTGAACCGGAGTTTTGTTTTATGAGCAAATGTTGTTTTTCGGATAACGGCGACTCTGCTTATGCAAACGGATTCTCTGTCTGATACGGCAGTGCTGCCGGCTGATTGTAGTTGATATCCTCCATCGGCACGCCCAGATACTTAAATACCTCAAAGAGCGCCTTGCCGAAATGTCCGAACGCCACTGCGCCGTGATGCGGGTAATTCTTCTCAATCAATACGTGGCGGTAGAATCTGCCCATTTCCCTGATTGCGAACACGCCGATAGCCCCAAAGGAACGCGTCGCTACCGGAAGAACCTCTCCCTCTGCCACATACGCGCGGATCTGGCTGTCTGCGGTAGACTGCAGGCGGAAGAATGTGATATCGCCCGGTGCAATATCGCCCTCGAGTGTTCCGTTCGTCACCTCGATTGGAAGGCTTCTCGCCATAATCATCTGATACTTCATCTCGCAGCTTGAAAGCTTCTTAGAGCAGGTATTTCCACAGTGGAAGCCCATAAATGTATCGGTGTGTTTGTAGTCAAATTTTCCCTCGATGGACTCTTTGTACATATCCTTCGGCACAGAGTTGTTGATGTCAAGCAGAGTCACCGCATCCTGACTCACGCAGGTGCCGATAAACTCACTCAAGGCTCCGTAGATATCTACCTCGCAGGAAACCGGGATTCCTCTTCCGGTCAGGCGGCTGTTTACATAGCATGGGACAAACCCGAACTGTGTCTGGAATGCCGGCCAGCATTTTCCGGCAATGGCAACATACTTGCGGTAGCCCCTGTGCTCCTCCACCCAATCTAATAAAGTAAGCTCATACTGTGCCAGTTTCTCTAAGATTTCCGGCTTCTTATTGCCTGCGCCAAGCTCCGCCTCCATATCTGCTACAACAGACGGGATTCTCTCATCGCCGGCATGCCTGTGAAACGCCTCGAAAAGGTCAAGCTCCGAGTTCTCCTCAATCTCAACGCCCAGATTATAGAGCTGCTTGATCGGTGCGTTGCATGCAAGGAAATTTAACGGTCTTGGTCCAAAGGAAATAATCTTAAGCCCGGAGAGTCCGACGATTGCACGGGCAATCGGTAAAAACTCGTGAATCATGTCTGCGCAGTCCTCCGCGTCGCCGACCGGGTACTCCGGAATATATGCGCGCACATTGCGCAGTTTTAGATTGTAGCTTGCGTTCAGCATACCGCAGTATGCATCGCCGCGTCCCCCGATCAGATTATCCTGCGTCTCCTCCGCAGCCGCTACAAACATCTTCGGTCCTTCAAAGTGCTTTGCGAGCAGCGTCTCGGAAATCTCCGGTCCGAAATTGCCCAGATATACGCAGAGCGCGTTGCATCCCGCTGCCTTGACATCCTCCAATGCCTGCACCATATGTATCTCGCTCTCTACGATACAGACCGGACATTCATAGATGTCTGCGGCATTGTACTTCTTTGCATATGCCTCTACCAATGCCTTTCTGCGGTTGACGGAAAGTGACTCCGGGAAACAATCGCGGCTGACTGCCACGATACCTACTTTTACTTCTGGAATGTTGTTCATGATTTTTCCTCCTGATTCTGTCATTTTGATTATATGATCTTGTCAAACAATTCCCTGCACGCCGGATAAATGTTCTTAAACTGCCGGTAGCGCGCATCGTATTTCTCCGCCAGCTCCTCTTTGGGCTCTACAGTGCCTACCACCTTCACTATCTTTGCCGCTGCCTCTTCCACGTTTGCGTACTCGCCGCATGCGACTGCCGCAAGCATCGCGCCTCCTAAGGACGGACCTTCCTCTGTCTCTAACACATCCACCTTTACATTCAGCACATTCGCAATGATTTTCTTCCACAGCGGACTCTTCGCGCCGCCGCCGCAAATTTTCGTTCGCCCGATTCTGATGCCGAGTGATTTTGCGACCTCAAACGAATCTCTGAGTGCAAATGCAACGCCCTCTAACACCGCCTGCGTCATATCCGCCCGCGTCGTATCCATCGTCATGCCGACAAACGTCGCTCTCGCATTGGGATTGTTGTAAGGGGAGCGCTCTCCCATCAGATAAGGCAGATAATACACATGGTTCTCGCCAAGCTTTGTAATCTTCTCCTGCTCCTTCGCGTAATCCTTCGTGCCGATAATCTCATCCATCCACCATTTATTGCAGGACGCTGCGGAAAGCATACAGCCCATCAGATGGTACGCACCGTTCGCATCACAGAATGAATGCAGCGCATTGTTTTCATCCACGCCGAATGTCTTCGATGAAATGAAGATCGTTCCGCTGGTTCCAAGTGAAATATTGCAGTTTCCGTCGCCGACTGTTCCGGTCGCCACCGCAGCCGCGGCATTATCCCCCGCCCCGGCAGCAACCTTCACACGCTCTGAAATTCCAAGCTTTGCCGCAATCTCCGGCAGCACGGTTCCGACGCACTCGTAGCTCTCGTAAAGCTTCGGCAGCATCTCCTCTGAAATATGGCAGATCTCACACATTTCCTTCGACCAGCGGCGGTTCTTCACATCTAAAAGAAGCATGCCCGACGCGTCTGACACATCCGTACAGTGCACCCCTGTCAGGCGGTATGCAAGATAATCTTTCGGCAGCATAATCTTATGTATCCGTGCAAAATTCTCCGGCTCGTTATGCTCCACCCACAAAATCTTCGGCGCCGTAAATCCGGTAAATGAAATATTTGCGGTGTAAGCGGAAAGCCGCTCCTTTCCGATCTCGTTATTCAGGTAATCGCATTCTTTTGCCGTGCGCCCATCGTTCCACAAGATCGCAGGGCGGATCACCTCATCCTTTTCATCCAAAATGACAAGTCCATGCATCTGTCCGCCAAAGCTGATGCCTGCCACCCGGCTCTTATCAAACCCGTCTAACAGTTCGACAAGCCCCTGCATTGTCTCTCTATACCAATCGCCCGGATTCTGCTCCGACCACCCCGGATGCGGGAAATAAAGCGGATATTCTCTGGACACGACGTTCTTCACTGTTCCGTCCGCCTCCATTAAAAGCAGCTTTACCGCAGAAGTTCCCAGATCAATTCCTATATAAAGCATCTGTCCTCTTCTCCCTTTCCGTGCTCGTGCACGTTTTCTTTATCATATACTCAAATTTCATATTCTGCAATATGCTTTTTTCACATTTTTTGTCTTTTCTTTTTGTGATATTTTACCGGGCACATCATTTGACTTTTCAGAAGCGGTGTGCTTTAATGAAGAAAGGATAGAAACGAAAATGGATAAGGTGAGGATTTTTCATGGCTACGATTAAGGAAATCGCTGAACTTGCAGGCGTATCCCGCGGCACGGTAGACCGCGTCTTAAACCATCGGGGGTTTGTGAAACCGGAAACCGAGAAGAAGGTCTTAGAAATTGCCGGACTTTTACATTATGAACCGAACAAGGCAGGCATGGCGCTTGCCGCGCAGAAAAAGAAGTTCGTGATCGGCGTTCTGCTCTTTGGCGAGGGGAACCCGTTTTTTGATGCCGTCATCGAAGGCTTACAGCAGAAATCAGAGGATTTGTCTATTTACGGATGCACCATGCTTATGCGGCGCATCCCATTTGACCTGCAGGCACAGCTTGCCGCCATAGACGCGCTTCGCGCGGAGGGCATTCACGGACTGCTTCTCTCCCCGTATAATGCGGCGGAGGTTCAGCTTAAGATTGATGAACTGTGGGACGCAGGGATTCCCTGTGTCACGGTCAATACCGACATTCCAAATTCCAGACGCATCGCCTATGTCGGAAGCGACTATCACAAATGCGGCAGGGTCGCTGCAAATCTCCTTGGGCTTGTAGGTTCCGGCGCCATCCGTCTTGGCGTTATCACCGGTTCTCACAACATTCTCTGCCACGAGGAGCGCATCTTTGGCTTTTCCGATTATATCAGGGAGAACAGGCTTCCCGTTGAGATCGTGGATATCCGTGAAAATGGGGATGATGACTATCAAAGCTACGACGTGGTTTCCGCCATGCTCACCGGGCATCCCGATATTGACGCTCTCTACTTTACCGCCGCAGGTGTTTTCGGCGGATGCCGCGCGATTCAGAATGCTTCCCTGCCAAAGCCGCCGGTTGTCATTACATTTGACGCTGTTCCTTCCACGGTTGAAATGTTAAAAGCCGGCGTCATCACCGCAACGATCTGCCAGCATCCCGAAGAACAGGGCGCACGTTCCCTGGCGCTGCTCGTAGATTATCTGCTCACGAACAAATTACCGGAGCAGCCGCTTTTGTACATGGATCTGGAGATCAAGATCAAGGAGAGCTTCTAAGCGGGGGACTTTTTTCTGCTCATTTCTCCTTTTATCTTTGTTAGCATCTCCTCTGCAAACAGGCGCGCAAGTTCTTCATCTGCTGTCATATCCCTCTCAGTTGCATAACATGCAAGCGCATCCGAAAGAAGCGGATGGTATTTCAAAGGCAAATGTGAAAGCCCCCATTTTCCACCCTCCTCCTTTGAAAGATATAAGCCGTCCCGCAAAAATGCGAAAACCCTGCATAAATTCAATGTCATATAAATCGGCTGCCTGACAATCTCCTCCTTCGCATCCTCAATATCAGCCCAGATGCTGTCAATATAATACTCCTGTGGCACGTCGGAAAAAACTTTTTCAATTTCTTCCCCATACAATACGATTCCATATTTCTTAATCATTGTAAAATGCGCCGCCAGATCCTTATCGTCGCCGTTCATTTTTTCCACATATGCTTGCGGATCATCCAAAAACCATTGCAGATGCATCGGCGAAAAATGCAATATATACGGCGTCGGATATGTAAACGGATTACAAAATTCTCTTTTTACAATGCTTATTTCCAAGCCTTTCCCAGGCGCCTGCTGATTCAGACTTACCACACGCTTCATAAACTCCATTTTCTGCATATCAGAAATATCTTCCCCAATCACAACAATGAGGTCAATATCGCTCTTCTTCGGATGAAAGCATCCCATCGCCAGCGAACCGTGCAAATATATCCCCGTAAGCTGCTCTCCTATGATTTCTTTTGCAGCGGCTACGAACGCATCCAACACCTTTTGATAGAACATCCTGTTTCCTCCTTCCGGGTCATATGCCCTCTTTTGATTCTGTCGCACTGCATAGACCCATTCTACCAGATGCAGTTTTTGATTTCTATCAGTATTTCCTCTCCGCCCGTTTTTTGACTTTCTTTGACCTTTGCATGGTTTCTTTGACTTTTGCACGTTTTTGTGCTTGCATTTTCCCCACATATGGCGTATAGTAATACCATACATCTGTAGGGATTCATCCCTACATTTATCTTTGCGGCATCTATCGCCGCATCAAGCTTCTGCACATAACTGTTTTGTATTTCACAGTTATTTTTACGACTGCAGAATCCGGCTTTTCGCCACAGTTTTTCACATTCATTTTTCAAAAAGGAGAATTTTGCCTATGACAAAACAACCAGACAATTCTACACGCAGGCTTCCGCCCCGCAGACTGGAAGACTTGAATCTGATGGACGATTTTCTATTTCAGGAAATGCTCATGCAGGAGGAAACCGGGGAAGAATTTTGCCGCATCCTGCTTAGCACGATTCTGGGCAGAACCTTTCGCCGCGTCAAAGTCATTCCACAAAAAAGTATTCTTGGTATCAGCAATGACCGCCACGGCATACGGCTCGACGCTTACATAGAGGATTTGTCAGCCGAGGATGCCTTGCCCGGCGTCCACATGTCCGACGCCCGCGTCGTATCGGATATCTACGACATCGAGCCGAACAGCACCTATGAAAAGGAAACGCTTCCCAAACGAACGCGTTACTATCACTCTCTGATCGATGCGCAGCTCCTCGAAAAAGGACTCGATTATGGCATGCTTCCCAATGTCACAACAATCATCATCCTGCCCTATGATCCGTTTGGCCAGAACCGGATGCTCTATACGTTTAAAATGCAGTGCACGGAGGACCCCTCCGTTGCCTACAACGACGGAACCACAAAAATTTTTCTGTATACTAAGGGAAAATGCTCTGGTAAAGCCCTGAGTGATATGCTAAAATATATGCAGGAAACGACAGACGACAATGTGACCAATCAGGACATCGAAGCGATTCACCGCCTTGTCCGCAGGGTCAAGCAGAATCAGGAGGTGGGCATCAACTATATGAAATCCTGGGAACGCGAAGCATATATCCGAAATGAAGGAAAAATTGAAGGAAAAGCCGAGGGGCGCAACAGTATCTGTCAGCTTATCCGGCTTCTCACCGAAGCGGACCGGACAGACGACATTCAAAAGCTCGCCACAGACCCGGCTTACTGCGATCAGCTATTAGAAGAATACGGAATCGGAGGAGAGGAAGGGTAGCACTGCTGCCCTTCCTCTCCTCTTTAACACTTCCCTTATTTCCGTGTCTCCTCTACCCTTGATGGCGTATCCGTTCCACCAACGATTCTTTTTTCACATTTCTGCTCAGGAAACAGGAAAGGATTCCCTGCATCAGTGCCAGAAGCACCAGCATTCCAATCATCTCCCAAATCGGAAAATGATACACATTCATTCCCATGATGCCCTCGGATTTTGCAAGGCAAAATACTGCATAACCAAGCGGAAGTCCTGCAATGACCGCAACAAGCACCGTGCCGAGCGTAAATATGATTCCCTCAAGCTGCAGGCTCATATTTAACTGGCGGTTCGTCAGACCAATCGCCTGAAGAATACCAAATTCCTGCTTTCTTGTGACCATGCTCGTAATAATCGTGTTCGCCATATTAAAGAAGCTGATGACTCCGATCAGAAAACAGAACAAATACCCTCCTGTCCTCATAAGATGCAGCGCACTCTCATAGCTTTCCATATTTGCACGATAAGAATCCATCTCCACATGATTTCTTCCTGCAAGAAGCTGCCGCAATTCCCCTTCTACCGCCATTACGTCCGCTTCCCCGCAGTACACCCATAGTGTTCCCACCGGCTCACCGGAGAATCCGAGCGAACGGTATGTATCCTCCGTAATCACGAACTCTGCATTTGCCATGCCAAACGAGCCTGCAAGCGTTGTCTGCAATTCTGCTGTTTTCTCCCCATCCCCCAGAGAAAGCTGCATGGCATCACCGATATCGAATACTCCATAATTTTGCAGTGAATAGCTGTGTCCATATAATATTTGATTTTCTGCCGAAGCCGCATCGTAGTCGAGTTCTCCGAGGTTTGAATCCTCGTAATATCCCTTGAGCCGTTCAAACTCCTCACGGTTTACCACGCGCACAGAATACAGTTCTCCCGTCTCTGCTCCGTCTGCGCTCTGTACTCTGGCATAAAGAAGATACTCCTCGTCAATTGCGGTAACGCCGGAAATCGAAAGAATTTCATTCTTCAATTCCTCATTGATCGGATTATTGGAAAGTACCGAATCCAGATTATTTTCCGGATATGCCATATCCGCCTTCGAATAATCAAGCGACACCACAAACTGCCCGTATTCCACAAATTTTCGCACTTCATACTCAATATCCATACTGCGGATGCAGCTCGCAATGACAAGAAACAATACGCAGGAAAGTCCCATGGAAACAATCGTAGAAACCGTGCGTCTTTTATGCGCGCTTAAATTGGCAAACGTCATTCCATAGACATCAAGTTCCTTTCTTCCCCTGCGGATTCCCTTCCCCTTTACGCCCGCTTCCTGATAACGCATCGCCTCGACCGGGGAAACGGATGCGACCACGCGCATCGGCTTTTTTAACGCAATCCACACTGTCAAAAACGCCAGCAGAGCCGCCAGTAAAACAAGCGGCGGGCAAAGAACCGATATTCCATCCGTGTTTATTGTCATTCCTGCTGACAACAAATACAGCATTACCGCCTTTGCCGCGAGAAGCCCCAAAAGCAGTCCTGCCGGAACACCGACTGCCGCAATCGACATTCCCTCATAGAACAGCACACGCTTCATCTGCCGCCTTGTCGCACCGATCGCCTTTAATTTTCCGTATTCCTGTACTTTCTGCATGATGCCGACCTGAAAAATGTTATAGATCACAACCACGGAAAACAGCACGACAATTGCAGCGATCACGATGCACGTGATTATCGTCTCTGTTCCCGGGTTCAACTTCCAGTTAAGATAAAATTCATTCTCTCTTACTGCATCCTCCCCGATTCCACATTTCTGCGCAAGTTCCGTCATCACCTCTTTTGCATTTCCACTGTCAATCGGTAAATCTTCGGCAAGCCGGAAATAGGCGTTGTAACGGCGTTCCTCCGCAGAAATCTTTTTTTCAAAAAATTCCATGGACACATTGGCGTTCAACTGGGAATACCCATTTTCAGGATCTCTTAGCAACCCGCAGATAACAAACGTATCTTCCACAAACGGTTCGTTCAGATTCCTGCGCCAGTGCACAGACACCGTATCCCCGATCTTAGGATTTTCTATTCCAAGCTCCCGAAAAAAGGCGTACTGCGCTGCAATCTCATTTTCCGCCTGCGGATAACGTCCCTCCGCCACATCACGCTCTGCGTTATTCATTTCCGCCGCTTTCTCATCCGCCCACACGAGATAAGAATCCCTGTCCATATCCACAGTGCCGAAAAACGCCGCCTTTCCAATCTCAGTAAATTCGCTGTGGCGGCTCATTTCCGTAATCTGCTCCTCTGAAACGCTTCGCATATACCCATAGTAGCTTCCATACCATTCCCCCGCGTTGACCCTGTTCATCCGAATGATACCATATCCCACCGACGCAATCGCCGTAAGCAGCATCGTCGTCATAATAATCGAGAACGCCACCAGAATGCTCCGCGTCCGGTCCCTCTTAATATTGCTCCGCGCAAGACTCGTAATTGTATTCATCTTCATTCCTCCTGCCTTCACCATTCCGGAAAGTTTGCTCCCTCTCGTGCATATTTCCACCATCCCGGGAAGTTTGCTCCCTCTCGTGCATATCCTCACTATCCCGGGAAGTTTGCTCCCTCTCGTGCATATTTCCACCATTCCGGGAAGTTTGCACCCTCTGGTGCAAACTTTCGAGTGAAATTATAAACAAGTTCAACTTGTTTATAATTTCACTCTGCCATCCTCAATCTGAATCACCCGGTCCGCCAACTGCGCAATGTCCTCATTATGGGTAATCATCACAAGCGTCTGTCCATATTTCTGCGCGGACAGCTTTAAAAGCCCTACGACCTCATCACTTGTTCTGGAATCGAGATTCCCGGTCGGCTCATCCGCTAATATCAAATCCGGGCGCGACGCAATCGCACGTGCAATCGCGACCCTCTGCTGCTGACCGCCGGACAGCGTATTCGGCAGATTGTGAAGTTTCTCCTTCAATCCAAGCGTCGCAACGATATCCTGCACGAACGCCTCATCTATCTTCTGCCCGTCCAGACCGACCGGCAGTACGATATTCTCCCACACGTTGAGAGAGGACACCAGATTGTACGCCTGAAATATGAACCCGATCTTTCTTCTTCGAAAGACCGCAAGCGCGTCCTCCTTCAATGCAAAAATATCCTTGCCTTTCACATACACCTTTCCGCTGGTCGGATAATCAAGACCGCCCAGCATATGAAGCAGCGTGCTCTTTCCCGAGCCGGATTTTCCGATGATTGCGACAAACTCCCCCTGTCCGATCGTGATATTGTTATCATCGACTGCCTTTACCTCGTTCTCACCGGAACCATAATATTTACACAGATGCTCTGTTCTTAAAATTTCTTCCATCCTTCTATTCCTTTCTTTCTCCTGTTTTTTTATTGTAAAACACTTCTCTTTCATTTCACTTTCAGAATACAAAAATAAGTCTTACAAAAACGTAAGACTTATTCTGTAGTTCATTTCGCAGTTGACGCCGTACCGGCTGCCGCTTCTATTCATAGGGCAACTGAAATACGAACCTGCTGCCGCATTTCCCTTTCTGTGCGTCCTTCACTGTAAGCGTTCCGTGGTGCTCCATCACAATCCTTCTGGCAATGTAAAGCCCGACGCCCGAGCCTGTGGTCTGCTGTACCTGTTCGGACGCGCCCCGGTAGAACCGCCTGAAAATCCGATTTCTCTCCTCTTTCGGGATTCCGATTCCCTCATCCTCAATCTCAATGCGCAGAAACATGTTCATCTGTATCATCCGTATCGTGATACCGGAATGCGCCGGGCTGTATTTTACCGCATTCTCAAGCACATTGATAAACGCCTCGGAAAGCCATTTCGCGTCGTGCGGCAAAGTAAGCTCCTTAAGCTCCTCTCCTGCCTCTAAGCCAAGCTCGATATCCTTTCCTGCCGCGTCGGGATAAATCCTGTTAATCGCAAGCAGCAGTGTGTCAAAAATCTTCTGCTCTTTTGGCCTGATCTGGATCATCCCGGTCTCCATGCGGGAGATTCCCACAAGCGCACTGACAAGCTCCTCCATTCTTACAATCTGCACCCTGCAGCGCTCCATAAACTCGGCGCGCGCCTCCTCCCCGATGTCCGGCGTCTGGCACAGCTCAAAGCTCGTCTTTAGCGCCGCAACAGGCGTTTTTAGCTGATGGGAAATATCCGTGACAAGTACCTTCGTCTCTTCCTTTTCCTCCATTGCCTGCCTGCGCCAGAGTGCAATATTCTCCTCCAGAGAAGAAAGCTCCCCAAAAAGCCGCTCCCACGCTTCGTCATGCGTTTTTTGAGCAAAACCTGCCCTCGCCGTCTCCTTTGGCGCATCCCGGTCAGCCTGTAGCATTTTCTTCTCCTTCGCCTGCTCCCGCATCCCGGAAATTATCATGCAGATTTCAGCAAATTCATCCTCTCTTTTCCGGCATTCCTGTTTTCCTACAATCCACATATGAAAAAGGAACAGCATCCATACGCCGCCAAGCACTCCCGCCGTAAACATCCATGTGCGGTACATACTTCTTTTGTACTCGTCCGCATAGGATTGGTCAAACCCGTATCTCGCCAGCGTATCGTATGCTCCCGCCACGCTCTCATGCGTCTCATGGCGCAGCAGCGCCGCTGCCGTCGAGAGATTGTCTCTTCCCTGCGCCTCCCCGCTCAGCATGACGCAGATAATCTCCTGCTTTTCCTGATAACTCCGGTATTCCAGATACCAGAAAGTACCTGTGACTGCAAGAAATACACACAAGCTGACTGCAAATGCAGCGCAAAACCTCTTCCTGTTCATCCCCTCTTACACTCCATCGCCCATACATATCCGATTCCGCGGACATTTTTGATATAGCACGGATTCGCCGCATCCTCATGGAGCTTTTCCCGGAGCCGTCTGATGTTGACCGCAATCGTATTCTCCTCCACAAATTCGCCCTCCGCATCGAACAAGCGCTCCAGCATCTGATTTTTTGTAAAAATCTGTTTCGGGCACTCCAAGAACATCTGCAAAAGTTTCCACTCATTTCTCGTAAAGAAAATCTCCTCTTCCCCAATCCACGCGCGCATCTCACGTATGGACACCCGCAGCTTCCCGGAACAGATGACGGAAGCCTCCTGCCTGCGGCTTCGCCCAAAATGCGCCTGTACCTTTAAGGAAAGCACCGACAGGGAAAACGGCTTCGCCACATAGTCGTCTGCTCCCGCATCATATCCCATGACATAATCCGCCTCGCCATCAAGCGCCGTCAGGCAGAGGACATAGGTGTCCCGATCCCCGCGCTGTCTGATATCCCTTACAAAATCAAGCCCGTTGCCATCCGGGAGCGTAAGATCCGCGATCACCATCTTGGGCTGCTTCTCTTGATATATTTTTTCCGCCTGCGCAACCGACGACGCAGCATACACCTCATACCCTTCCTTTTGCAGGGTAAACGCAATGCCGCGGCTTACGCTCTCCTCATCCTCCAATAGTAAAATCGAATCCATCGCTTTCCCTTTCGTACTGTCTTCTTCACCATACTAAGGTTCATTATAACACTTCACCCTGCATCGTCAATCGCTGCTTCCTGCGCCATCGCTACAATCTCTTCCGGAAAGCCCATCAAAGCAAGCAGCCGGATCGCATTGCGGGTATTTCCGACGCCCTCACGGATTTTATAGTCAAAGACCACCTCTTCCCCCTGTAGTTCACTCTTAAAATAATAGCAGCGGTACTCCCCGGCAAGCCGCTTCGTCAGTTCGATATCATGCGTCGCAACAATCGCAAGACAATTTTTTCCGGCAAGATAACGACAAATGACTTCCGAAGCTGCAAGCCGTTCTGTCGTGTTCGTTCCGCGCAGGATCTCATCAATCACGCAAAGAACCGGAAGCCCGTCTCCCGCCGCATCCACGATACGCTTTAAGTAGGAAATCTCACGGATATAATAGCTCTGCCCTTCCACAAGATCGTCGCGAACCGCCATGGAGGTTATCACCTGCATATAGGGCATGGAAAACACTGCCGCCGCACAGGTGTGGATCGTCTGTGCAAGAATTGCATTTACCGCAACCGCTTTGCTAAATGTTGATTTGCCCGTCGCATTCGCCCCCGTAATCAGGCAGCCGCCCTCTGGCGCGAAATCATTGCATACAGGCGCCTTCAGCAGCGGATGATATAACTTTTCCGCCCGCAGCATCCCCTTTCTCTTCTTGTCATGCTCCCCGCATTCCGGCACGGACACAGCCTGCAGACCTTCGGGAATACAGTAAAATGCAAGGCTTTTCCGAAACGACGCCGCCGCAATTTCCATATCAATGTTTCCCGCAGCCTCATACAAAAGGAACAATGCGTCCATTTTCCCGGAAAGCTGTTTTACGATATGCCCGAACGCCGTAATATCCCAGAGCGTCGCCCCGATGATATAGTCGCGGAGAATGGCAAACGCATCCCCGCTCCACGACGCCATTTTCTTCCCCTGATACCGCCCGATTGACTTGAAAAGATTGCCCAACTGCTTTCTTGCCGCCTCCATCTCCTCTGTCATAAACAGTTTCCGCCAGTCCTCACGCTTAGAGAGCATTCTGTGAAAAAGAAGAAGCTCCTTCACGCTGCCAAGCGCATAAAGATACGCCTCATACTTTTCCCTGCTGAGCGCATACACGCTGACATTGATAAGCGCTGTCACGCCGGAAAGCAACAAAAACGCAGGATTGCCGGATAAGATTGCTGCCGCCGCCCCGCCGAAGAGAAGGAACTGCAGTATACGGTACACCCACAGATGCCCAACTGCAAGCTCTCCCGCATTCTTAAGGAACATCGGCAGATAATAAGCCTCCCGCTCTTTTCCGATGCGCCAGAGCGCTTCCTGCAATTCCTCGCGCTCCGTCTCATGTTCAGTAAAATAGGAAAGCTGCGCCTCCCATGTTTTCCAGTCACGCGCTCCTGTCTCATGCAGCCTGCGGTAAAGCACCTGCTCCCCGATATAGCTCTGGGTGTGATTGATGCGCAAAAACACCTCATCCATTTCCAGATCGTTCCATGTCACCTCATCGACCGCTGTTTTGACCGGTTCTTCCTTCGTCTCCTCATAATAGATTGCAATTTCATCCAAAAGCTCCCTGCTTTTTGCCGCACGGGGCAACGTCCGCGGGTCTTTTCCAAATTCTTCCTTTCTCCCCGCCTTCCGTTTCGCTCTGTCCCTCCGCTTTTCCGCTTCCTGCCACACGAAAAGCCCCGCTGCCAGTACGAGCAGCCCTACAGCCAATAGTCCTGTCTCCATATGATCCTCCATACGCCCGCCGCCCGTATGATTACGATGCGGCGTTTTTTTTGTATTGGCGGTAAATAAGGACAATCAGGACAACAGCCAGCAGATAGCAGGCGATACAGCCAAGCTGGAACGCATCGATTCCCACCGGAATCCCCCGCAGGGAGAGCACGGTGTAGACCTGCACGGAAAATCCATAGCCAATCACTCCCACGGTCAGAATCGCACTAAGCTCCTCCAGATAGCAGCGCAGTCCGCCGACCAGCCAGATGTACAGAATTTTTCTTGCTCCGAGCATCAGAAGCAAAGAAAGCCCAAGGTATACCAGAAACATGCCCCTTCCTCCGTATTCTGTGACCGTCAGGTCATCCCAGCTCACCGGAATCCTCTCCGGGAGCAGCGGAAATACAATGACCGTGTAGAGAACCTGCAATGCCAGAAAGCCCCACACCACAAGCTTATCCCAGAACATCCAGAGTTTTGTCAGCGTATCCCTTAAAAGCACGGATTGGTTTTGCTCTCCGCCCTCCTCCACCGGGAAATCGTAAAAGCTCCATTCCCGCTCTTTTAGCAGCTTCTCACAGAGCAGAATCGCCTCCTGTGTCTGTCTGCTTTGCTTTTCCAGCTCCTGCTTTTGCTCTTTTAGTACCTCGCAAAGCTTTTCTTCTCCCCGCATCAGCTTTCGTATCTTCTCAATCGGAACGTCCAGACTGCGCAGATACAGAATCCTTCTTAACGCCTCCACATCCTCTTTGGAATAATCGCGGTAATCATTGAGCGGATTCCTCTTTGGAGCGATCAGCCCTTCTTTTTCGTAAAATCGTACATTCGCCCGGGTAACATTTAACGCTTCCTCTACTTCCCTGATTGTCATATCTTACCTCCATGGCATTGTTTTAAGGTGTAAAGTCCCTTTACAGTCAAGTATTTTTCCAAAAATCTCCGTGCAGTGCACTTTTTCACTGCTTTTTTCAGAAGCCGCCCGCCCCACAAAATCAAATAGGGCGCAGGATCGGCATCTGCAATCCCACGCCCCAGTATTTCTAAATCATGTTACAAAGATGTACTGCATCTTTCCTTTCTACATTGCGATGCAAACATACATAGTTTCTAACTCCGCCTCATATGCTGATGTGTAAAGAGGTGATCCTGGCAGTACTCATAATCCCCCTCACATTTGGAACAGAAACGAAATTCCAGTGTCGGATCATCCTTCTCCGTCCTGCCGCAGACCGCACACTTGTGTCTCGCACCGCCGGGATAGCCCGCAGGCTGCCGCATCTGGGCTTTGAACTTCTGGCGCCTGTGCACCTCATGCGGCGCGTAGCGCTTATAATTGCGCGTCGAGAAAAAGAAAATGATGAAATTGAACAGCGACATAAAGATCGCGATTCTGCCTGCCCAGCCCGTCTCGAAAAAGCTGAATACCGTCAGCACACCGTAGACAAGCGCCATCCACTTCATCTTGATCGGTATAATAAACATCAAAAGAACTTCCATCTCCGGATAAGTGACCGCAAATGCCAGAAAGATGGACATGTTGATATAACTCGTGCTATAACTCATTCCGATCAAGAGCATCTCGAGCGTCACTCCGCCGTTCATCAGATACATGATGCCATACGTAAGGAACGCGCCGATGACCGTAAAAAGCATACCTCCGAAAATATAGACATTGAACCGGAATGTTCCCCAGTTCCTCTCAAGCACCGTTCCGAGCTGGTAATAAAAAAGCGCCATGATGACAAGGGAAATCAGATTCGAATCCGTGGGCATAAAAATCCATGTAAAAAGCCGCCAGACCTGTCCGCGCAGGATATGATAAGGGCTTAACATCAAATAGCCCAAGATGTTCGGATTTATCATATTGAGCACAAATCCGATGGTGTATGCTCCAATCAGCCATATGATCAGATTCGGAACGGCAAACCGCCCGAACTTTCGTTCCATTTTATTTAACCAGTTCATACAATCTGTTTCCTGCCCTTTCTGCAAAACATTACGTTTTCCAGTATATCCGTACCAGAAATCTTTGTCAATCAGAGGGGTTCTTCTTTACAAAAAGTTTATATTTTTCCAGCGATTTGCACATTGTCATTTGCCATATCCTGTCGTATAATGTAGAGTGCTTGGCGCACGCCCGGCACATTATAATAAGAAAGAATTTTTTATATATTTTTTTCTGATAAGTCATTACCCTGACAGAACCATGAATGGAGGAATCTTTTATGGAAAACAATACTCTTCATAAATTGGGAATTGATATCGGTTCTACGACCGTCAAGATTGCCGTCTTAGATGCATCGGACAATCTGCTCTTCTCGGATTATGAGCGTCATTTTGCCAATATTCAGGAGACCTTATCTTCTCTCCTCGAAAAAGCGCTTGATACGGTCGGCGACTGTACAGTCGCCCCGATGATTACAGGTTCCGGCGGTCTGACTCTGGCAAACCATTTGAACGTACCGTTCGTGCAGGAGGTCATTTCCGTTTCGACAGCCTTACAGCACTACGCGCCGCAGACAGACGTTGCGATCGAGCTTGGCGGCGAGGACGCTAAGATCATCTATTTCGAGGGCGGCAACGTAGAACAGCGTATGAACGGTATCTGTGCCGGCGGTACAGGTTCCTTTATCGATCAGATGGCTTCCCTGATCCAGACCGATGCGACAGGTCTGAATGAATACGCAAAGAACTACAAGGCGATTTACCCGATTGCCGCGCGCTGCGGTGTTTTTGCCAAGACGGACATCCAGCCGCTCATCAACGAGGGCGCTACCAGGGAGGATCTTTCCGCTTCGATTTTTCAGGCGGTCGTCAACCAGACCATCAGCGGTCTCGCCTGCGGAAAGCCGATTCGCGGGCATGTTGCCTTTCTCGGCGGTCCGCTCCACTTTTTATCTGAGCTTAAGACGGCGTTCATCCGCACGTTGAACTTGGACAGCGAGCACGCGATCACACCGGAAAATTCCCACCTTTTTGCAGCGATCGGTTCCGCCTTAAATTACAAGGCGGATAAGACCACAACGCTGCGCGATCTGCGCGACCGCCTCTCTTCCGGCATCAAGATGGAGTTCGAGGTTGCCCGCATGGAACCTTTGTTCAAGGATCAGGCGGAATACGACGCATTCCGTGCGCGCCACGACGGGCATAACGTGGCGTCCGCAGATCTCTCCTCCTACGAGGGGAACTGTTATCTGGGCATCGACGCCGGTTCTACGACCACCAAAGTTGCGTTGGTCGGCGAGGACGGCTCCCTGCTCTATTCATTCTACAGCAACAACAACGGAAGCCCGCTGGTTACAGCGATCCGCTCCATCAAGGAAATCTACGAAAAGCTTCCGCCGAAAGCGAAGATCGTGCATTCCTGCTCCACCGGCTACGGCGAGGCGCTCCTTAAAGCTGCGCTGATGCTTGACGACGGCGAGGTCGAGACGGTCGCGCATTACTATGCCGCAGCTTTCTTTAACCCGGAAGTCGACTGCATCTTAGACATCGGCGGTCAGGACATGAAGTGCATCAAGATCAAGAATCAGACCGTAGATTCCGTACAGCTCAACGAAGCCTGCTCCTCCGGCTGCGGTTCCTTCATCGAGACATTTGCAAAATCGCTCAATTATTCGGTGCAGGATTTTGCAAAGGAGGCTCTCTTTGCAAAGAATCCGATCGACCTCGGAACGCGCTGTACTGTATTTATGAACTCCAAGGTAAAACAGGCGCAGAAGGAAGGCGCATCCGTTGCGGATATTTCCTCCGGTCTCGCCTACTCGGTCATCAAGAATGCGCTCTTTAAGGTCATCAAGCTCTCTGACGCAAGCCAGCTCGGCAAAAATATCGTCGTACAGGGCGGTACGTTCTATAATGACGCCGTTCTGCGCAGCTTCGAGAAGATTGCAGGCGTAGAGTGCGTCCGCCCGGATATCGCGGGCATTATGGGCGCGTTTGGCGCCGCTCTGATTGCAAGGGAACGCCACGAGGCGGGGTATCAGACCACAATGCTCTCAATCGAAGAGATCAACGCACTGACCTTTGAGACAAAGCTCGCAAGATGTCAGGGCTGTACCAATCACTGTCTTCTCACGATCAACCGCTTTTCCGGCAACCGCCAGTACATCACCGGCAACCGCTGCGAACGCGGGCTCGGGAAGGAGAAGAACAGCGACAATATCCCGAACCTTTATGAATATAAGAACAAGCGCTTATTTGACTACACTCCGCTCACCGCAGAGCAGGCATGGCGCGGTTCTGTCGGCATCCCGCGCGTCCTCAATATGTACGAGAATTATCCGTTCTGGGCGACCTTCTTTACGAAGCTCGGCTTCCAGATTGTGTTGTCTCCGCAGTCCACGCGCAAGATATATGAGCTTGGAATCGATTCCATCCCAAGCGAGTCCGAATGCTATCCGGCAAAGCTCGCGCACGGACATGTGACCTGGCTGATTCACCAGAACGTAGATTTCATTTTCTACCCGTGTATCCCGTATGAGCGAAATGAGTTCCCGGATTCCAACAACCACTACAACTGTCCGATTGTCACCTCGTACGCGGAAAATATCAAGAACAACGTGGATGAGATCACATCCGGTCAGGTAAAGTTCTTAAATCCGTTCATGTCCTTCGCAAGTGAGGAGACACTCTCCTCCCAGTTAATCAAGACCTTCTGCGGCTCTGATTTCGGCATCACGGAGGCTGAGATTCGCGACGCCGTGTCGGAAGGCTGGAAGGAGCTTGCCGTCGTCCGCATGGAGATGCAGAAAAAGGGCGAGGAAGTCTTGAAATATATGGAAGAAACCGGCAGGCGCGGCATCGTCCTTGCAGGACGCCCCTACCACGTAGACCCGGAGATCAACCACGGTATTCCGGAGCTGATCACTTCCTACGGCATTGCGGTGCTGACCGAGGATTCCATCTCCCACTTACAGGCAGTGGAGCGCCCGCTCATTGTCATGGACCAGTGGATGTATCACTCCAGACTGTATGCGGCGGCAAACTACGTCAAGACGCGCGACGACCTCGACCTGATCCAGCTCAATTCGTTCGGCTGCGGTCTGGACGCCGTCACAACGGATGCTGTGAACGATATTCTCACGAAGTCCGGCAAGATATACACCTGTCTTAAGATTGACGAGGTAAACAATCTCGGTGCGGCGAGAATCCGTATCCGCTCTCTCATCTCCGCCATCCGCGTGCGTGAGAAGAGACAGACGAAGCGTACTATCGTTCCGGCAAATTATAATCGTGTGATATTTACCGAAGAAATGAGAAAGAACTATACGATTCTCTGTCCGCAGATGTCACCGATTCACTTTGAGCTTTTGGAACCGGCGTTCCAGACCGCAGGCTACAATCTGGTCGTACCGGAGGTGCCAAGCCGCACCTGCGTGGACGTCGGACTGAAATATGTCAACAATGACGCCTGCTATCCGTCCCTCATTGTCGTAGGACAGATGATGGCTGCCGTAATGTCCGGCAAATACGATATGACAAGAACCGCCATTTTAATGTCCCAGACCGGCGGCGGCTGCCGCGCGAGCAATTATGTGGGCTTTATCCGCCGCGCGCTCGAGAAGGCGGGTTACCCGGATGTACCTGTTATCTCGATCAACTTAAGCGGTCTTGAGAGCAATCCGGGCTTTAAGCTGACGCTTCCGCTCATTCAGCACGGTCTTTACGCGCTGGAGTTCGGCGATATTTTCATGCGCTGTCTCTACCGCACGCGTCCGTATGAGGCGGTTCCGGGAGCCGCTGACGCGCTTCATGAGAAGTGGAAGAAAGAGGTCATCGCCTTCATCAGCCAGAAGAAGATGCTCTCCCACGGCAAGTTCAAAAAAATGTGCCGCCAGATCATCCGGGATTTCGACAATTTAGAGCGTGTGGATGTAAAGAAACCGCGCGTCGGCATTGTCGGCGAGATCCTTGTGAAGTTCCACCCGGCAGCAAACAATCATCTGGTCGAGCTTTTGGAGTCCGAGGGCGCAGAGGCAGTGATGCCGGATCTGACCGACTTCCTGCTCTACTGCTTCTATAATACAGGTTTTAAGGCGGATGAGCTTGGCATGAGCCAGAAATCCAAGAAAATAGGACGCCTCGGTATCAATTTCTTTGAATGGCTGCGCTCCGCCGCAAGAGATGAGTTCGAGAAGAGCAAGTATTTCGATGCGCCTGCACACATTGACGATCTGGCAAAATACGCAAGAGATATTGTCTCCGAGGGCAACCAGACCGGTGAGGGCTGGTTCTTAACCGGCGAGATGCTTGAACTGATACATACGGGTACCCCGAACATCGTCTGCACGCAGCCGTTTGCCTGTCTGCCGAACCATGTCGTCGGAAAAGGCGTCATCAAGGAGTTGCGCCACCGCTACCCGGAATCAAATATTGTCGCAATCGACTACGATCCGGGCGCAAGCGAGGTCAATCAGCTAAATCGTATCAAGCTGATGCTGTCCACAGCGAATAAGAATCTGATGAAATAGTTGATGTCATTACACATAACGAAGAAGGAAGCCCGGAGAGTATGAAACTTTTTCTGTAAATAGTTATTAGTAATAGGTCTTCTATGATAAAATCTAAATCATAGGAGGCCTTTTATTATGGCAAGAGAAAAGAAACCCGTACACAAAGTACAAATGACCGAAGGAAAACGTGATAT
>JAGBEG010000011.1 GCA_017937095.1 Roseburia sp.
AGGAGCTGTCCTTAGTACGAGAGGACCGGGATGGACGGACCACTGGTGTATCTGCTGTCGACCAACGGCATGGCAGAGTAGCCAAGTCCGGAAGGGATAAACGCTGAAGGCATCTAAGCGTGAAGCCCCCCTCAAGATGAGATATCCCTCACATAAGTGAGTAAGATCCCTTGAAGACTACAAGGTAGATAGGGCAGAGGTGGAAGTGTGGTAACACATGGAGCTGACTGTTACTAATCGATCGAGGGCTTGACCAAATAAGGAGTAAAATGGTAGGACGGATAAAGAAGCAGTGGAGGAAGCTTGCTTACGGAACTGCTTATTAATCCGGACGTACATTTGCCTGCAAATGACACTGAGAAAACGCAGTTTTCGAAGTGACCATTTTACGGAGAAGATTAATTCGGAGAAAGTTATTTCGGAATCTGTATGAAGTTTTGAAGGTACAACTTCAAATAAATTAATAAAAGTATTGCAAATATAATGAATCTGTTATATAGTAAATGACGTACCAAATACGTCATTTTTGCAATATATATTCCTCGATAGCTCAGTCGGTAGAGCACGCGGCTGTTAACCGCGCTGTCGTAGGTTCGAGTCCTACTCGGGGAGTTTTTTTAACGGAAAATCCGTTAAAGAGAATTGAATATGGCGACTTAGCCAAGTGGTAAGGCGTGGGACTGCAACTCCCTGATCGTCGGTTCAAATCCGTCAGTCGCCTCTTTTAAAGCATAGAGATTTGTCTATGCTTTTTTCTTTGCCTGTATTCTAATTTGTCTGTATTATCATCCCAGCGTTCTGTATTTTATTTCTCTTTTTATTTCTCTGTATTTTCGGATTGTGGCAAAAATTTTGTTATGATATAATATATGTTAGTATAGTTCGGGCAATATGATTTGAAAAGATGGGGAACAGAAGAAAAAGGGGGCGGAGCTTATGAATTTCGAATTGTTTCAGAAACTGTTTCCACGGTATCATGAGATAATGGTGTTAGGAAAATCACTGGAAAAGGAAGGGAAACCGTATCATCTGATCGGAATGACGCGTGTTGATGATGGGGCGGAGCTTTCTGTTTTAAATATGTGCAGACCTCTTGATTCATATCCTGCGTGGGAAGAGGAGTGTGAACTTACCATGCGCGAGACGATGAAGCAGCATGAAGATGCAGATGACAATTATTTTATGGGGATAAGAGCATTTCTCTTTAATGGAATAGAGTATTCCGTGAGAAGCGCGTCCTCCGGCTGTCTGAATCCGTGGGGAGATGTGGAAGCACTGGGTCTGTTTACGGAAATGCAGAAAGCGGGCTGGCGCGTACCGGAGGATTCGGTATTTTACCAGCGGGATTGGGAAGAAATCGGACTTACAAAGATTACGATTGATTTGGAAGGGAAAGAGCTTCCGGTGCTGGAAGACAATAAGATTACAGTTGTAAAGAATATAGGAACAAGAAACGTGAAGATAGAGCAGCCAGTCACGCTCTTTATTGAAAGTGAGGAGAAGGAAACCGATACAGCCATTAGGCAAAAGGAAGAGAAGGAAACCGATACAGCCATTAGGCAAAAGGAAGAGAAGGAAACCGATACGGTTCTTAGACAAAAAGAAGAGAAGAAACCCGATACGGTTCTTAGACGAAGTGAAGAGAAGAAATCCGGGAAATCGGATATGATTATATTTAAGAAAGAAGACGGTACAGAGGCAGTCTGCTATATTAACCGTGTCTACCGGATGGATGTGTGGAAGGATCAGGAGGAAAGATTTGCAGATCCGGATTGGAACAAGCGTATACGGAAATATATGAGTAAAGAGAAATTGGAGGATTTAAAGCGGCAGACGCGTGAAGAGCTGGAGCAGGAATGTCCTAGGGGCATGTATTATGTCGGCATCGAATACGAGTGCAGCGAGGATATCGCTTTGGAATTTTACAGCAGAGAGTATCTTGATTCCGTACCAACCGTACACGAGGGAAGCGCTACCAGTATGATAATGCTGTTAAAACCCGATAAGAAAACGGGAGCGCATGGCTTAAAGCTGCGCGGTGCGGTGATACAGACGCCGGTTACAGGAGAAACGACGGAGCTTGCTGCGGAGCTGTTCTGTTATATGGTGACAACGCCGGAGCAGGAGGAAGAAATCTTACTTTAGGCGAAAAGGATTTTATGTATGGGCGGAGAACAGATTTTTACGAAAAAGGAAAAGCTATTTAAAAATCGGCTGCTGAAGCTGTTATTCAACATCGAAAACAGTTCTTTTTTATCCATGATAAGAAGAGCGCTCACAATGCTGATACCGATGATACTCGTGGGGGCCGTGGCGTATGCAATTCTGCATTTTCCGTGTGAAGCATTTTCCCATTGGATTACAGAAGAGCAGACATGGATTTCTGCGTTTCTGGAGATTGTATATCAGGTGACTTTTGGGATGCTTTCTATGATAATGGTGGTGACGCTTGCAATCAGCTATTCCATGGAACGGAGTGAGCCGGTCGATAAAATGATTTTCTATATCATTACTGCGCTTGCAAGCTTTTCCACACAGTTGATCGGGATAGAAAAAGACGCGATGTGGAACATCCTGGGGAAAACGGGGTATATTGTCGCAATGATCGTGGGACTGTTATCCTGCGCTCTGTTTTCTAAACTGAGCCGGATTGAGCGGATTTCCCTCCGGAAATATACGGTGGGCATGGATGCGGTTCTTGCAAATGCAATACAGAGTATTTTACCGGCAATGATTACCGTCCTGACATTTGCAGCCTTGCAGTGCGGGCTTTCGCACATCTCCGGCGGAAGAGACATCTATACGCTGTGGGCGATTGTCCTTGAGCGGGGATTTTCAAAGATTGAGAATGGATATCTGTCTGCGCTTCTCTATACGTTTCTGGTGCATATATTCTGGATTTTGGGAATCCATGGAAGTCATATGATGGAAAATGTGGCGCTGGAAAATTTCTCGCTGATAGGCGGCAGAGTTACTTTTTCAAAAAGCATGTTTGACGCGTATGTGATGATGGGCGGCTGCGGAACGACAATATGCGTATTGATCGCAATTTTTCTGTTTGCAAAAAAGAAGCGGCTGCGTAATCTGGGAAAGCTCGCGCTTCCTACAGTCATTTTTAATACGAATGAGATATTGAATTTCGGAATACCCATTATGTTAAATCCGGTGTTTGCGATTCCGTTCATTTGCGTGCCGATACTGGCATTGACGCTGTCATGCGGGGCTGCCGTAATCGGAATCCTTCCGTCAGTCTGCAATGAGACGTCATGGACAATGCCTGTTCTTGTGAGCGGGTATATCGCTTCCGGTTCAATAGCGGGGGCGGTTCTGCAGGCAGTCGTGATTGTACTTGGGGTTCTCATTTATACGCCGTTTCTTAAAATGTACGAAAAAATATATGATATGCGAATGCAGGAGAAAATAAGCAGACTGGTAGATGAACTGCATGTATATGAGAATAACGGAGAAAATCCCGATTTTCTGTATCGTATGGATGATACAGGCATGGTTACGCGCACATTGCTTCAGAATCTAAAGATTGCAATTCGGCAAAAGGAATTATTTCTGCTCTATCAGCCGCAGGTGGATGGAGACGGAAAATGCATCGGTGCGGAGGCGCTTTTGCGTTGGAATCATCCGGAATACGGATTTATTTATCCGCCGCTTATTATTTATCTTGCGAGAGAGGGAGGTATACTCCCGGAGCTTGAGCGTATGCTTTTTGATACGGCAATCAGCGCAATCCGGCAGATATCCGACTGCGGTCAAAAGGAATTTAAAATATCCGTGAATATTACGGCGCATTCTCTGAACTGGGAGATGGAAGCATACATTGCAGAGAAACTTAAGGAGTATCAGGTAGAGGCAAAGCATCTGTGGCTGGAAATTACTGAACAGGATATGCTGACAAATTCGAATCTGGTAATCAGTAAAATTCATCAACTGAAGAAAGCGGGGCATAAATTACTGATCGATGATTTCGGAATGGGTCATACGTCTCTGATGTATCTGCAGTCGGAGAATTTCGATGTTGTAAAGCTGGATGGGTCGCTGGTGCTCGATCTCACAGAAAAGGAGACAAATCAGAAGATAGTCGCGTCGGTGATTGAACTGGCAAAGAAGCTTGACGTCAGGGTAGTCGCAGAGTATGTAGAGACGCTGGATGTGTACGAGATGTTAAAGAATATGGGCTGTGACTGGTATCAGGGATATCTGTTCGGAAAGCCTATGCCATTAGACGAGCTGATAAAAAATTTTGTATAGATAATCGAAAGGGGATGCTCTCCGGTATTTGGTGATTCCGGGAGAATCCTCCTTTTATAAATTTATTTACAGGGCTGTTAGTACCTGACTTCCTTTCGCCAGAAAAGAAGCCATTTCTTCGATCGACGTTACCGCTCCGTCTTTCATCCAGTCAATCAGCATTTTATAAAGTCCTCCTGCAAGAAATGATCTTATAAAGGGATCTACTTTTTTCTCAAAGTCCATAGATATATATATCTGTTCGAGGTAAGCATAGAAGCAATCCACTAATTGCGACGACAGACCGGAACGAATTATTGCAGAAAGAAATACTTGCTCTTCCCCTTGCCAAAATTCAAAAAATGAGACTGAAATATCATAGAAGGTCATTTTTCCTGAGGTTTGCAGACGCTCAAGATAGGTACAAAAGCACTCCTCTAAATGCTGCATCAGGATATCTTCTTTGCATTTATAACTGCGGTAATATGTCATTCGGGATACGCCTGCAGCATCACAGAGATCTGAGATGCTGATATCTGAAAAAGGCTTATCATTCATCAGTTTTATAAGAGCATCATACAGGCAATGCTGAAAAAATACTTTTTGTTCTCCGTTATTCACGAACAAAATCCTCCCATTTGTCACAGTTTGTTTCCGTATCGTTGACGCCAAAATAATGCGATGTTACAATTATAACACCACAATCGGATCATTACAAGAAAAGAAAGGAGTGTTTCAATCATGGGGAAAAAGGCTGCGCGGTTGGCGGATAAGCCATCGGATTATAAAAATATTGGTATTGAAAAGACCGTTGCCCTCTGGGAGGATGGACACCGGACAAACGGCAGATTTGGCGAATACGAATGGTGGTATTTTGATGGAAGGATGGATGACGGCAGCAGCCTGGTCATTATATACTACTCTCAGCCTGTAACAGCGGTAGCCCCTGCTTATGCCCCCAGCGTCACTTTTTCTCTGACCAGAGGGGAACGGCATATCCAAGACAGCGTTACTGCAAAGGCAAAGGATTGTTTGTTTGACCGGAACAAATGCAAGGTGAAGGTCGGCAATAGCTTCTGTGAGGGTGATCTGCATGACTACAAGCTGCACTATGAATCTGCGCGCGTGCAGGCGGATGTGACGTTAAACGCCGGAGCTGCACCCTGGCGTCCCGAAACAGGATATTTCCTTTTTGCTGAGAAAAAGTATTTTGCATGGCTTCCTTCTGTGCCGGAAGGCAAAATGGAAGCAACTGTTACCATTGACGGGGAAACCATGACTTTTACCGGTACCGGTTACCACGATCACAATTGGGGCAATGTCGGTATGTTTTGGGTGATGCACCATTGGTATTGGGGCAGAGCCAGAATTGGCAACTATCAGGTTATTTCCAGCTACATTACTGCACACGAACCTTACGGTTATGAGCATTTTCCGATTTTTTTCATTTCAAAGAACGGAGAGAAACTGGGAGATAATCCGAAATATCTGACCTATAAGCAGTCGGATCCGGAGTTTGATTCCGTCACAAAAAAGCATTATCATAAAACTTTAGAGTACGATTATAATGATGGTACGCAGCATTACCGGGTAATCTATAAGGCAGAGAAAATCATTGAAACATTTGTTGTAGCGGACAGCAAGACCAGTGTTCAGGCGAAATCCAATCCCGTCCTGAACTGGATCGTAAAAATGGCGAAGCTGGATCCCAGCTATATCCGTATGATTGGTACGGTTACTCTGGAACGGCTTGAAGGCAATGAAGTCATCGAGCATATCGAGGCTCCAGGTCTCTGGGAGCAGATGTACTTTGGTCTGGATAAAGATGTGTAGAATAAAGATACCCTGCAGGATTTCAAATCTTGCAGGGTATCTTTTTGCGACAGCGTTCGTGAAATTCTTATAAAAATTCTTAAGTACTGACTGCGGCAAAGGATGATGGAATGTCCAATAGGAATTATAAAATAAGCTGTAAAATAATCATACCAATCCAGAAAATAAAATAAATTCCCATGCCGACGTTTAAAACTGTGGTAGAAAAACGCTTTCCCTTGGGGATTGTGACTTCTCCCGGCTGGAAGTGAATCTTTCTGGCATTGACGATTAACAGAATGATTCCTGTAATTGCAATGGCAATCAGCATTATCATATAGACGAAATACACCATGATCTTTGGCATATTGTCCATTGCGTAGGTCATGAGCAGCGAGGTGTCGCTTAAGGCATTCATAAATTCATCACCAAGCCAGTTCAAAAGAATAACGCCAACGACGGAGCCAAGGAAATTCACCAGCATATGCAGAAGAATCGTATAGATGATATTTCCGGTCTTTACATAGATGAAACCAAAGAATAAGCCGAGCACGAAAGCATAAACAAACTGGTTCAAGTTGCCGTGGAACAGACCGAACATCAGACCGGAAAAGAGAACGGCGGTTGCCTCGCCGTATTTTACGGTGCGGTCGATGATCATCTTGCGGAACAATAATTCCTCTGCAATCGGTGCGCAGATTACCATGATAAAGAAATTGACCCAGATGCTGGAGCTGGTCGCGACCTCCAACATCGTGTTGGAAACAGCGCTGCCCTTGATGATGCTGATGATCTGTGTGAGAATAATACCGATATAGTTGCTCACATACATGCCTCCATAGCACATCAGGAAAGCAAGAATCCACTGCCCTGCAGTCATCTTCTTCTTTTCAAGCGATGTAGCGGGTACTGTATGGATGAGCAGCGCCATCAGAGGCATTGCAATCACATACATCGGAATCATCGTGATGAGAAGGGAGTAGGCAGTACTATCCAGAAGCGCCGGATTGATCATGCCTGCGATTGTAGATGCGGCAATCTGTACGCCGTAGATAATAAGTGTTCCGATTAGGAACATCAGACCCAGCCTGGAAAAATGACGCTTTGTCTGCTTTAAAGTATCGTCTGTTACATTTGGTGCAAATTGATTGTCCATAACAAATCCCCTTTTTTAAATTTTGACAACTTTTCTTGTCAATATCATTATATATATGACAAGAAAAGTTGTCAACAAAAAAATTACTTGACCTGTCGTAGTAATTATGATATAACTACTTCATCAGACGTAGTACTTCTGTCGAAGTAATTTTGAAGGAGGTGAATGACTTGATTGGCAGTGATGTCATGAGAGGATATAATGATCTGATGATTTTATTTCTGCTTCTTCACGAGGATTCCTATGGATATGAGATCTCCAGGCAGATCAGGGAGATTTCCCATGAGAAATACGTGATGAAGGAGACGACGCTTTACTCCGCGTTCACAAGACTTGAGAAGCTGGGATATATCACGTCATATTTTGGAACGGAGACGAATGGGAAGCGGAGGACATATTATCGGATCACCGAGGAAGGACGCGCCCTATACCGGGAGAAATGCGGGGAATGGAAGCTGGTAAAGGAAGTTGTAGATGATTTTATCGAGTAAAGGAGAGGTTATGGACGTTATTTTATCTTATCTGGACAATATGTTTTTATCAATGCCAAAGACACCGGAGGTGCAGCGGGCGAAGGAAGAGCTTTTATCCATGATGGAGGATAAGTACAATGAACTGATTGCGGAGGGCAAGAAGGAGAATGAGGCGATTGGAATTGTCATTTCCGAGTTCGGTGATATCAGTGAGCTGATGGAAGAGCTTGGGTGCAAAAATGCGGGGAGCGGGAACACCGCATATGGAGCCGGGGCACAAACAGCCGCGGATGGAGCCGGGGCAGGAGAATCCGCATATGGAGCAGAAACAGCCGCAGACAGAGCCGGGGCACAGACAGCCGCAGACAGATCCGGGGCAGGAGAATCCGCATATGGAGCAGAAACAGCCGCAGATGGAGCGGGAAGGGCAGCGGTGAAGGAAAAGCCGGTACATGCTATGAGCCGTGCAGAGGCAGAGGAATATATGGAGACGGCAAAAAAGAGCGGGAAGTGGAATGCAGCCGGTACCGTGCTCTGCATCTTATGTGCGATACCGCTGCTTATATGCGGCGCACTTGAGGATTCTGTAAATGGCTACAGCGCGTGGATGTACAGTGAAACAGTAATCGTATTGTTCGGTGTTGCACCGTTGTTCGTGCTGATTGGAATCGCGATTGCGTGCTTTATTCACAGCGGTACCATGATGCATCGGTTTGGATATGTAGGCAGCGAACAGATACAGCTTGACGCTTCCTATGAAAAAGAGCTTTGCGAGCGTGCTGATGAGGAGAGAAAAAGAGGAGAAAAAATGCGGATCATCAGTGTATTTCTGTTTGCGCTGTGTCTGATTCCTCTTTTCTTCGCAGATGCAATATCAGACGACGATATTGTGGGTGTGTTGGGACTTTGCCTCACACTGATTTTTGTGGCGGCAGGCGTGGCGCTTGGTATTATCCGAAGAAACCGAAGAAACTGTATGGGTGTGCTGCTCGGTGAAGAGACGGATGAGGAAGAGAATGAAAAAGAGCGCGGACCTGTCGGGATTGTGCTGGATGCAATTTTAAGCGGGTACTGGTATATCATAACAGCGGTGTATCTGGGCTGGAGTTTTATCACAAGAGACTGGGGCTTTACGTGGATCGTGTGGGTGATCGCATGGCCGCTCTATGCAGCAATCAGCGCGGTTGGAAATGCAATCGACAGAGACTAGGGTCACACTGCGGCAGGACAGGGAAGAAATATGATTTTCTTATGAATTAAGAAAAACTTATAAGGCAGAATGAACGATTATCGGTTATAATAGGATAGAAAAAGTAATTTGGAGGACTATAGAATGAAAAACAGGACGAGTATCCCGGGATATCTGATAATGGGAATAAGCTGTCTGATATTGACGATAGGAATGAGTACACTTACGGCCTGCGGGGAACGCGATACAACAGGAAATGCCAGTATTGCGCAGATAGAACCGGGCGATACGGAAAGCAGCGCGGCATATACGATGAAGGTGGAGAGTGTCGAGCCGGGCGGCGTTACACTTACGATTGTAAATAATACGGACGAAGAGATTTTGTATGGAACAGATTTCTGGCTGAAGCAATACAGCAATAACGATTGGGTAGATGTGAAGACGATCATCACAAGCTACCGTTTCAACAAGGGATTCTATTCGATTCCCGCGTACAGCAGCGCGACGGTTGATCTCAACTGGGAATGGCTGTACAGTACGCTTTCCGATGGGGAATATATGATTTCAAAGACGGTTCTTGAGCCGGAGGATGAAGCAAATTACGATCAGGTGACGCTGTATGCGGATTTCGTGCTTGATACAGAGTAAGAAAATACAGGGATAATGTCAGGCTCGTCAGAGATAGCCGGCACAACGATCAGGAGAGTGCTGTTGCATTAACACAGGGATGAAAAAGGTGTTAGTGCGACAGCACTTTGCTATTTGCAGAAAACAGATAACAGCATGGCAACACTGTCAGATCTTCATATTTTGCAGTTCAACAGACGGATGTAGTGATTCGCTTCACGCAGCACATGGTCGGCGAGCAGCGGCAGAATGATGGAGTCGATCTTAAGCTTTAGGATGCCCTCTGTTCCTGCGGTCTTGAACTGCTGATATTTTAAGGTCTCCTCAAGTGATTTTTGGCGGAGAACGTCACAATCGTGTGTGACGGCATCTACAGCATTGCGGTCTCTCGGATTGCATTCCGCTGCGATGGCATCCTGTTCGCGCGCCGCTTTTAAAAGTTCACAGTAAGTATCTCCAAAATTGTCAGCGGTGTCGATCAGCTCCTCCTCGCAGGGGTCTAAGAGTCCGCGGATGAACCATGCGTGCTCCATCATGATCTGATTCCAGAACATTTCCGTCTCGCAGAGCTGCCGCATCGAGAAACGGCGTCCGCGCATACATTCCATGACAGTCTCGCGGTAGAGGCGCGCCTCTCTTAAGATATGCTGGATGAGCAGAGGGTAGTTCGAGGTGAACAGGTTGCCGTTTCCGACTTCTCTTAGGATGGCTTCCTTAAAATTGATAAGACCATTTAAAAGGCGGAGAGAGCGGCGGTTCAGCTCGTGTATCTGATTTAAAAAAACTTTATCACGGAAATTTGACAGGCTCGCGTCGTCGCCGCAGCGAAGGGCAAGCTCTAATTCGGAGATGCGGCTGTCGATGGCGATTCCGGTCAGGGCTTCGGTTCTCCGCTCTGCGGGGATGGTAAACTCTGTCACAAGCTCGCCGGAGCGTATCACGGAATCACTGACTCTGCCGTCGCTGATTTTAACGACGTCACACAGCAGCGCTTCGAACTGCGCACGGAAGAAATCCGCCTGTTTGATCCAGGTCTCTTCTTTACAAGGAAATCCCGCCATAAGGAAGAGGGCGTGCTCGCGCATGATGCGGGCAAAGAACAAATGAGTCTCTATGGAAGAAATAGCATAATTGGACATAGGTTGACATACCTTTATAGTTTCGGATTCTGTATAATATATGCGGCACAAAGGCAGGAGTGCGGCTTTCTTTGGGATTTATGGGGAAAAGTAGAAAAAATTTGCATTTATGTGCAACAAACAGCATTTTATTTGCGTCTTATAAGAAAAGGAGGCGTGTTATGGAAGATTATTTGCAGTTGGTCCGGGCGGCGAAGCAGGGAGATACGGAAGCATTCGCGGCGCTTTATGGAGAGATATACGAGAATATGTACCGATTTGCGCTTTATACGCTCCGCAATACCGCAGACGCAGAGGATGTGGTGAGTGACGCGGTGATGGATGCGTTTGCATCGCTGCATACGCTGCGCAGTGAAGAAGCATTTAAGAGCTGGTGCTTTAAGATTCTTGCGAATAAATGCAGGGACAAGCTAAAAGAATCTTACCGCGTTACAGTGCAGGAAGCGGAAGAAATTGCAGAGATTCAGACAGAGCGCCCCAAAAGCGGTCTGGAGGAGGCAGCAATTGTGCGGGGGTTGTTTTTTGAACTGCCTGCTGATGAGCGGCTTATCATCGGAATGCATCTGTTCTGCGGTTATAAGAGCAGAGAGATCGCAGAGATTCTGCATATGAACGAAAATACCGTGCGCTCTAAGGAGAGCCGGGGGCTGAAGAAGATGGCGGGAAAGCTGAAAGCCTGAGATATTTGGAAATCGCATTGTCTGAGGCAGGAAGAGGTCGTGAGGTCAGGCAGGAAAAGATTTGGGAGTTTGAGCAGGAAAAGATTTGGAAATCTGAGCGGGGAAAACTGCGGCTTATATATAGAAATGGAGGAATAGCATGACAGAGCAGGAATTGTTGGAGAAAATTAAAGCGTCGGCGGATGAGATAGACATTCCGGAAGGAATCAGACCGGAGAAGATGAAGAGCAAGCTTGACAGGAGGAAGAAGAGAGCGCCGGGCAGGCGAATTGCGGCGGCGGCAGCAGTGGCGGTGCTGCTTGCGGGACTTGGCGGCGGCGCTGTGCTTTCCCATGTGAGAGAGGATGTCCCGATGGTGGCACAGGATGACGAGGCATCGGGTGGCGCCGACCAAGAGATGGCGGAAGCAGGAGCCGGGGGAGCAGGCAGCGCGGCAACTGCAGAGCCGAAAAAGGATGCGGGCGCGCTGTATGTGGTAGCAGATAATTACGGTGACGTCTATGATTTGCTGAATATGCGTTATCAGGAAACCGGAGTTCCGGCGATATACGATACTGCGGACAATGCAGCAATTACCAGCGGTGCGGCAGCGGATGAGGATGCGGTTACCGATATCGTCGAAGCAGACAGCGCGGCAGCAGACTATGATATGGGTGCCGGTGCAGTTTTGGAGAGCGCGGTGGATGCAGCAGGCACTGATGCGGTACAGGAATTGCAGGCACAGAGCAAACAGCGTGGGGAATCGCACAGCAGCAGTGATAAAGGGGAGGAAGACGGTTATTCCAGAACGAACGTGCAGACGGCGGGCGTTGACGAGAGCGATATTGTAAAGACGGATGGTTCTTATATCTATATGGTTTGTGATGACGCTGTCAAAATTATAGATGTGCGGGGAGAGGCGATGAAGATAGCCGGGGAAGTTTCGATTTCCATGGACAGCGCGACGGATCGGGTTCTGGAAATGTATGTGGATGGCGATATGCTGAATCTGATCGTGCAGAAGGAGAAGACGGATTTGGAGGAGAAGGACGCGAAGAAGCGGGCATATTATGTCGAGACGCATGTGGAGACGGAGCTTCTCACCTATGATATCACGAATCGGAGAAAGCCTGTGTTATCGGGCAGTATTACACAGGACGGCTATTATAAGACCTCGCGCAAGATGGGGAATATCGTGTATCTGTTTACGCAGGAATGGATGAATCTGCCGGATCTTACCAGAGAGGAGGCAGTCATCGGAAAGGATGCGGGCGGTTGGATTCCGCTCGTGAACGGAGAAGCTATCGCGGCGGACTGCATCTATGTGCCGGAGTGCGGGGAGAGCGGACTGATCATTTCTTCCACCGATATTAAGAATCCGGGTGAGATTGTGGACAACACCATGATTATGAATGACTATGTTGATATCTATGTGAGCAGTGAGGCGCTTTATCTCTATGGAACGGATTATTCCGAAAGCGGCGTAAAGACGCAGATTGCAAAGTTTTCTTTAAAGGACGGAGTAATTCAGGCGGTCGGGGCGACGCAGGCGGCGGGAGAGGTAAGAGATACCTTTGCGATAAATGAGTACGATGGAACGCTTCGCCTTTTGACAACGGACTGGAGCAGAGGCGAAAATGAAAACCAGCTCTATGTGTTTGACGGGGATTTAAAGCCGGTGGGAGAGCTTACCGGTATCGCAGAGGGAGAGCAGATTTATGCGGCGAGATATTTCGGGGATACCGCCTACTTTGTGACTTACCGGAATACCGATCCGCTGTTTGCCGTGGATTTGTCTGATGCGAAGCATCCGAAAATTTTATCGGAGCTTAAGATTACGGGATTTTCCGAATATCTGCATTTCTGGGGGGAGGATAAGCTTGTTGGCATCGGGTATGAGACAAATCCGGACAACGGCGCCCAGGAGGGTGTCAAGCTCACGATGTTCGATATTTCTGATCCGGCGGAACTGAAAACGCTTGGCACGTGCGTAATTGACAATCTTGATTACAGCCCGGCGCTTTATGATTATAAGTGTGTGCTCGCGGACGCCGGGGAAAATCTGCTTGGCTTTGCCGGGCAATCTTATGATTACAGCGGAAGCGGCGAATGGCAGGAAGATGATAGCTATTTTCTTTTTGCGTGGGAAGATGGCGATTTTAAGAATCTGCTGACGGAGAAGATTGGTGTGGATGAGAATAAAACGCCAAATGTAAATGAGGGCGATCTGACATCGAATGCGGAGGATCTGACGGTAGAGAATGCAGTCGCAGACGTCCTGTATGCAGGAGAGGATATTGCAGATTACAGGGGACTTTACGTTGGAGAGCGGTTTTATCTGGCAGGACCGGATTGTGTCATATCCTATGACAGGGAAATGGAGTACCGGATGATTCAGAAGCTAAAACTGCAGCAGTGAGAATATGATAGCAGGATTTTTCACGGTCAAAAACAGTTTTTTCAAAAAATGAACCGGAAGTGGGATCAGGACAATATATCAGTAAAGGGCAGAAAAAACAGGCTGCCGGAGAACCGTACAGGAGGAAACCGTTGTGACACGTCATGAATTTGCAGAATTAATCGAAGAAGAGGGAGGAAATATCTATGCCTTCTGTTATCATTTGACGGGAAACAGGGAGGATGCGGAGGAATTATATCAGGAGACGATGCTAAAGGCGATGGAGCGCTGCGGGAAGATCGAGCGCATGGGAAATCCGAAGAGCTATCTGCTTGGCATCGCCGTGGGAAACTGGAAGAATCAGAAGAAAAAATATGCGCGCAGGCAGAGAATCGCACCGAAGGAGCATATGGAGGAAGACTGGTCCTTCCCTGGAGCGGCAGAGGAGCCGTCACCGGAGGAAGCCTGCATATCCGCGGAGCTGATAGAGCTTGTCAGAATGGAAACAGCGTCATTAAAAGAAAAATACCGGATTCCCGTATATCTGTATTATTCGCAGGAGTTGAGCATTGAGGAAATTGCGAAAACGCTGCACATTCCAAGCGGTACGGTAAAGAGCAGACTGTATGCGGCCAGAACCGCGATTGCAAAGAAATTGGAGGAACATGGCTATGAGAGATAACAGAAAATCAGACGACAGGCTGGAGGAGCTTATGAAGGCAGCCCTCACTTCAAAGATGGAGCCGGATGAGGAAGTAAACCGGCGAATCCTCCGTAATTGGAAGGAGAATCCTGCTATGGGAAAACAGAGAAGAAAAACATTACAGATTGCAGCGGCAGCAGTTGCCTGCGTGATGCTTACGGGCGTGACCGTCGGTGCGACAGTCCGGTATATGAATGCGGCGGAGGCAGCCGATGCGATGGGAAATGAAGAAATTGCGGATGCGTTCCGCGGGGAGAATGCGGTTTCTATCGGCGAGGTACAGGAATGGGGAGATTACCGTGTGACGCTGCTTGGCATCACGACCGGGGAAAAGCTTGTACAGGCTGATTTATCAGAGGAGGATCTTACGTTAAGCAGCACATATGCGGCGGTCGCAATCGAACGGCTGGATCAGACGCCGATGCCGTCTACAGGCGATGACGCGTATGGGGAGCAGAATTTCTTTATATCGCCGCTGATAGAAGGGCTTGCACCGTGGCAGTACAATATTGCTTCCATGGACGGGGGCTATTCTGACAAGGTGGAAAACGGTATTTTGTACCGCATCATCGAGTGTGATGATGTGATGATGTTTGCAGACCGCACGCTCTACCTGTGCGTTTCCGATACTGCTTTTTATGACACAAATGCCTATAACTACGATGATTCTACAGGCGCAATTTCAAGAAATGAAACTTACGACGGTATGAATCTGCTGTTTACGCTTCCCATCGATCCGTCCAAAGCGGATGAGGCGGCAGCGGAGGCGTATCTAAAGGCACTGGAAGAAAGCCAGAATGCAGATAGTGAGGAAGATGCTGGAGAAATCAGCGCGCTTAACGATACGGCGGAGGAGCAGAGCAGTGAGATTCTGGAGCTGCTTCGACAGGGAAATAAGGAAGAAGCCACAAAGGATGCAGAGCTGCTTAATACGGAGACGCTCACGCTCAAGGACGATCACTATGAGTATTCCTATGCGACAGCGGATGAGGGGATAGAGAGTGCCGGGGTATATTATTTTTACCCGGACAATTTCATCAACGGGCTTGATGCTGCGGTTGACTACAATTTTGACGACGAGGGAGAGGTAAAGTCGCTTACGATCATGATTGTACAGGATAACGGCGATAATACGGCAACGCTTGAGGTATGGAAAAAGGCGGTTTCATAAAGTAATGCTTGACGGGGCGGAGTCGTTTTGTTAAAATCTTCGTGTAGCGCATCTGGCGAAAGAAATCCACAGATGTGCACATGCTTTGCAAAAAGGAGTCACAGAAACAGGATTCCCACATATAATGTAGCAGAGCAGGAGATAACAGGGCGACTTAGCCAAGTGGTAAGGCGTGGGACTGCAACTCCCTGATCGTCGGTTCAAATCCGTCAGTCGCCTTAACAAAGAGCTGTGTACGAGATTCGTGCGCAGCTCTTTTTCTGTTGTTCTTCTTGAAATAAGAGAATAAAATGATTATGATGTATATAGGAAAAAGGTTCCAATCATCGGTGGAGAGGCTATGTTTCGAAAAATAAGCGATTTGATTTTTCAGGATGTAAAAAATGAAAACGAGACTAAGAAAGTTGCGGTAACTCTTCGAGTCAGCGCATTGATACTCTGTATATACTTTTTATCCCTGTTTGCGGCGTTTTGTATTATCGGCGACGTGAAATCGGCGATCATGTGTATTTTCTGCTGTGTTTCTTATGGATTATCATTTTACACGACGTATCTGAACCGCACAAAATTTGCTTCGACGTTCTCGCAAATGCTCATGGTGCTCTGGATCATGGTGTTTATCTGGGAGTTCGGATGGGATTGCGGCGTACAGCATTTTGTGTTCGTGCTTCTTGTGCTGAATTTTACCGTGAGCACCAATGCGATGCAGTATAAGATTCTTGCGGCGGTGCTTGCCTGCGCATACCGTATTTTGTTATATGCTTATACGAGCAGGTATGAGCCGTTTACGATCCTTTCGCACGGCGCCAGTGTGATGTTTCAGATTATCAACACAGTGTTCATATTTGCAGAGCTGACATCGATTCTGATTATTTTTACAAAGGATTCCCAGGAAATGGAGCAGAAGCTCATTAAGTACAATGAGAAGCTGGAGAGACTGGCATCTTTAGATCCGCTCACAGGATTGTACAATCGGAGACGGATGCGCCAATATCTGGATCAGGTGGAAGCGGAATATTCTCCGAATGGAATGAAGTTTCTCTCACTGGCGCTTGGAGATATTGATTTCTTCAAGAAGGTCAATGATTCATACGGGCATGAGACAGGCGATCAGGTGCTAAAGAGCGTTGCGAAGCTTTTCATGAAAGCCATAGACGGCAAGGGGGAGGTCTGCCGGTGGGGCGGGGAGGAATTTCTGATTGCATTCTATGATATGAATGGGGATGAGGCGCTTGTGCTGCTTACCGAGATTCTTGAGCAGATTCGTTCGATGGAGGTCGTACACGATGGGAAGAGCATCCACATTACCATGACATTCGGGCTTGTCGAGTACCATAAGGCAAGCGGTGTGGAAGGTTCGATTCAGGAGGCGGACAAGAAGCTGTACCGGGGAAAGGAATCAGGACGAAACCAGATTGTGTATTAGAGATGATACATAAAAGAAACATTAAAAGCAGCGCACGAAGGATGTCCGAAACGGCTGTATGATACTCTGTCCGCTTTTTCTAATCAGGGCACGGGCTATGAGGCATTTCGGAAAAAATATCAGGATGATATCCGTTTAAATGAGCGGGCGGATATGACTGCTATCGAACAGCCTAAGCTGGAGCACTATGTAGACATCATAAAGGACAAAAATCCGAAACTGGCAAAGCTTTCGGATGAAGAGATAAAAAAATTTTTGAATCTGTGCGTGGATGGGAAGCCGACACTGGTATGCACACTTCTGTTTTCCATTTATCCGCAAATGTTCTATCCGCAGTATACGATCAATGCCATGGTCGTACCGGGATATGAAAAGGGCGAGGTCACGAAGGACGGCGCGCGCTTTCTTGACAATGACAGGATTGAGGGAACGATTGATGATATGCTGGGGCAGGCAATGAAGTTTCTCATCAAGAATATGAAGATTCAGACAATTATTGATCCAAAGACCGGAGAAAGGCGTGATAAAACAGAATATCCGGTCGTTGCCTTAAGAGAAGCGATTCTGAATGCGATCATCCACAGAGATTATAGTATGCACACGGAAGCAATGCCGATTGAAATGATCTTATACAAAGACAGGATAGAAATACGCAATCCGGGCGGTCTGTACGGACGAATGTCGTTAGACACACTGGGAAAAGCGCAGCCTGATACAAGAAATCCGGTATTGGCGCGGGCAATGGAGACGCTGGGTTTCACAGAAAACCGTTATTCCGGTATTCCGACGATGCAAAGGGAGCTTAGGGAAGCTGGTCTTAGGGAGGCGGTGTTTGCGGATTCCAGAAATGAATTTGTGGTGACATTTTACAATGAGGAAGCGAAGCCGTCGGAGGTGGAGGAGAACGAAAGCCGCAATTTGCTGGCATTTTGCAGAGAGCCGCGGTCGAGAAAGGAAATTGCAGACTTTTTGGGAATATCCACGATTTATTATGTGACGCAGAATTATATCAATCCGCTGTTGGAGACAGGCAAGCTTAAGATGACAAAGCCGGAAACGCCAAAAAGCAAGAACCAGAAGTTTTATAGTTGATTTCGAAAGGAGCAAACGATTATGTTGACAGAGACATTTACAATTCAGGCGGAGGGCTCACTGCCCGGTGCAAGACTTTGCACTTATATTTTAGAGCCGAGCAAAGAGCTGATGATCAAGGAGCGGCCGCTGATTCTGATGTGTCCGGGAGGCGGCTACGAGTGGACGTCGGACAGAGAGGCGGAGCCGCTTGCCATGCGTTTTCTGGCAATGGGCTATCATGTGGCGATTCTGCGCTATTCCTGCGCGCCTGCGGTGTACCCGACAGCGCTCTTAGAGCTCGCATCCGCTATGAAGCTGATTCATGAATATGAAGAGGAATGGAACGTGAAGGGGGATCAGATATATGTACAGGGCTGCTCCGCAGGAGGTCATCTCGCGGCAAGTCTTGGCACATTCTGGCATGAACCGTGGATTTCCGGGAAGCTTGGTGTAGAAAGTGAGAAGCTGCGCCCGGCAGGACTGATTCTGTGTTACCCGGTCATTACCTCCGGGGAATACGCGCACAGGGGCTCGTTTGACGCACTGCTCAAGGGGCAGAATACGGAGGAAATGCTTGACCGTGTCTCTCTGGAGAAGCATGTGACAGAGCATATGCCGCCTGTATTTCTCTGGCATACATATACGGACGACTGTGTTCCGGTGGAAAATTCGCTGTTTCTGGTGCAGGCAATGCGGCAGTACCGGATTCCGGTGGAGTTCCACATGTACCCGGTGGGAGGACACGGACTATCGACCTGCGACGCACAGAGCGCGAATGTGGAGGGGTACGGCGTACAGGAGGAGTGTCAGAGCTGGCTGCCGCTTGTAAAGACATGGCTTGCTGGGATGACGAAGTAGGAATGCGGAAAATATTTTGTGAAAAAGAGCTTCGAAACATTTTCCTGTGATTTTAAGAGGGAATAAAGAAATTTTAAAGCTGTATCTGTTACTCTGAACTTGAGATTACTTAGCGGTGCAAAAGCCGCGAGACAAGGAAGGAGAACAGATACATGAAAATGGATAAGAGAAAAGACGCGGCGCTGCTGTTGCTATGCTGTCTGCTGTTGTCGGCGGGCGTTATGGGCTGCGGCGCGCCGGACGAGACTGCGCAGCAGGAAATGGGCGCATCGGCGGAAAATGGTCTGAATACCGAGAAGCCGGAAAATGCAGGAACGAAAGATACCCCGGTGGAAAATTATTCTGTGACAACCGGGGATCCGGATGTAGAAAGCCTGTTCCAAACAGCAGACATCAATGGGGAGCTTGTTGAGATTTCGGATGGAGAGCTTAGAGTCGCACCGGCGCAATTTATTGATGAGAATACAATGGTGCAGACGGCTGGCGGAGAAGCTGCGGAAAATATCGTGGATATTGCCGTTTCGGATCATACTGTTTTCCAGATTATGAGAATCGACAGAGCAAGTCTTTCCCTGATTGAAATAAAAGATACCGATAAAAACGGAATGACAAAGGAAAGTTCCGTGCTTATATATGGAAGTAAACAGGATGAGACGCACTGGAGCGCGGATAAAGTCATTCTCGTCAAATGGGAGTAGAAGAAGTCTGTACGCGGGAGAGTAGTTGAAAGCTGTACAATAGGAAATTGCGGAAAAATACACAATCAGAAAAAGGGATTTCTATATATGGCACATGTAGTCAATACAGAAATCCCTTTTTTGAAATTTGTATAATTATAGAAGAAACTGCTTATTTCATGAATACCTTTACAAATTTCTTCTTACCGCGCTTTACGACAACGCCGTCGCCCTTGAAGAAATCAGCGCCGTAGGTCGTTTTTACGTCGGTCACTTTCTCATCTCCTACGGTGACGCCGCCCTGCTCAACGGCACGTCTTGCGTCGGAACGCGTCTTGTCAAGTCCTGTGCGGACAAGGACTGCCATGATGTCCATGTCACGCTCCGCAAAATCCTCTGCGGTCAGCTCGATCGTCGGCATATTTGCGGAATCACCGCCGCCTGCAAAAAGCGCGTGGGAGGCTTCCTTTGCCTTTGCGGCTTCTTCTTCACCGTGTACCAGCTTGGTGAGCTCGAAGGCCAAGATTTCCTTTGCCTCATTGAGCTGTGCACCTTCCCAGCTTTCCATGGCGTCGATTTCCTTGAGCGGGAGGAAGGTCAGCATACGGATGCATTTTAACACGTCGGAATCCGCGACATTTCTCCAGTACTGGAAGAAATCGAACGGAGAGGTCTTGTTCGGATCGAGCCATACGGCGCCGGACTGCGTCTTTCCCATCTTTTTGCCCTCGGAGTTTAAGAGAAGGTTGATGGTCATAGCGTATGCATCCTTGCCGAGCTTACGGCGGATCAGCTCCGTACCGCCTAACATGTTGCTCCACTGGTCGTCGCCGCCGAACTCCATGTTACAGCCGTATTTCTGGTATAAGGTGTAGAAATCGTAGCTCTGCATAATCATGTAGTTGAACTCAAGGAAACTTAGGCCCTTTTCCATACGCTGTTTGTAGCACTCTGCGGTCAGCATACGGTTGACGGAGAAATGCGCGCCGACCTCGCGCAGAACGTCAATGTAATTTAAATCCATCAGCCAGTCGGCGTTGTTGACCATAAGAGCCTTGCCGTCAGAAAAATCGATGAAACGGCTCATCTGCTGTTTGAAGCAGTCACAGTTGTGCTGAATCGTCTCCGGCGTCATCATCTGGCGCATATCGGTACGTCCCGACGGGTCGCCGATCATGGCGGTTCCGCCGCCGATTAAGGCAATCGGTTTGTTTCCTGCCATCTGCAGACGCTTCATCAGGCAGAGTGCCATGAAATGTCCGACATGAAGGCTGTCTGCGGTCGGGTCAAAGCCGATGTAGAAGGTGGCTTTTCCGTTGTTGATTAAATCTTTGATTTCTTCTTCGTCTGTTACCTGGGCGATTAAGCCTCTGGCAACTAATTCATCGTATAATGTCATACTAAAATCTCCTTTTTATGATATAAAATATGAATTTATGGAAAGCATTTTCGCTTAATCCTGCACGATAATTTCGCGATAAAATTCGGCATAATCGTTTCGCTTATTCTTTGTAAACTGGATGGCAGCCCGCGGATGCTGGTTCAAAAGGCCTGTCATTAAATACTGTAAATCATAACCCCAGACTGTGCCATTCTCCTGAAGCTTTCGCACATGATCCTCGATAAACTGAATCACAGGGTAGACATTGTATTTCGGATTTCGCAAAAATCCGAGCAGAAGCTCCATCGCACAATTGCCGGCGCCTCTTCCCATGGAGGCGTAAGTCGCATCGAGGTAGTCGACGCCGTCACCGACTGCTTCTATGGTGTTGGCAAAGGCAAGCTGCTGGTTATTGTGGGCGTGAATGCCGAGTTTCTTTCCGTATTTTGCCGCAAATTCAAGATAAACATCCGCAATCCGGGCAATCTGCTCCGGATAAAGCGAACCATAGCTGTCAACGATATAGAAAATATTTACCGGGGATTGTCCGAGTATATCGAGAGCAACCTTTAAATCGCTTTCCTGCGCATTAGAGATTGCCATGATATTGCAGCTCACTTCATAGCCCTTCTTTGCGGCATCTTCTATCATATCCACGGCAGCAGGAATCGTATTCAGATAGGTCGCAACTCGAATCAGGTCAATCGGACTGTCTGCGCGGTTTACAATGTCCGTTTTGTAATCGCAGCGGCCGACATCAGCCATGACGGCAATCTTTAAATCAGTGTCATTGTCGCCGACGACTGCCCGGATATCGTCGTCATTGCAGAATTTCCATTTTCCGAACTTGTTCTCGTCAAACATTTCGCGGGACGCCTTATAGCCGAACTCCATGTAATCAACGCCGGCTTTCTGGTTTGCAAGATACAGATTACGGACAAATTCGTCTGTGAAATAGAAATCATTGACCAGTCCGCCGTCGCGCAGGGTTGCATCGACTACCTTGATGTCGGAACGGTAGTTCATTAAATTTGATAATTCTTTCATGGGAAACACCTCTCTTTTCATTATGTTTTATACAGCAGAATACCGCGTCAGAGCGTCAGCTCAACGACACTGCGTTTTTGCGTCATACCAAGGCTTTCGTAGAAGCGGGCAGCAGTTTCATTGAAGGACCAGTAATCGAGGAAGACGGACACTGCACCGTGGGTTTTTGCGTCGGCGGCAACGTATTCCATAAGCTCTTTTCCGTAGCCGCGTCTTTGGCAGGAGTTGTCTACGCCGATTTCTTCGACAAAATAATCGAGGCGGTCGCACTTCATGCAGAGATTCTTTACATCGACCAGCCGCACGAGGATGTAGCCGGTAATCCACTGGTCGGCTTCGCACACAAAAAGCCGGTAGTTCTCATCCATGACAGCTTCATATAGAGACTGATCAAATTCCTCTGGGTGCTCCGGCATCCGAAAGATGTCCGGGCGACCGCTGCAGTGCAGCAGGTGAACCTGTCTTCGGATTGCGCAGACGGCTGGTAAATCTTCATTTGTAGCAAGTCGTATCATGGGTGTCTCCTTTCTTTGGGTGCGTGATACAGCAGCGGCGCAGTGGAACTCGAGAGACAAGCGCTCAGGTTCGCGGGCATTCGCTGGGTGATGTGATACAGCAGATAGGGCGCAGTGGAACTCGAGAGACAAGCGCTCAGGTTCGCGGGCATTCGCTGGGTGATGTGATACAGCAGACCTGAGAAATGAAAAACATTTCTCAGGTTCGCGTTGCTCGCCAGATAATCGAAGAAGCAAGTGTGTAAGCAAGCTTCCTCATTGCTTCTCCGATTACCTGGCTCTGCTGTATCGCGCAAAAAACCCCCGTCCTTCGAAAAGGACGAGGGTATAAACTCGTGTTACCACCTTTTTTCGCAAACAGCTCGCGCCGCTTACCTCTGCGAGTGTCCAACAACACTCCGGCGCATCTAACGCGCGCCACACCGTCACAGCCTACTACAAGCCATTCTTCTGCGGTGTGAAATATACGCCGCCCTTGAAAGAATGTCCCGATTCGGTGTGAAGCTCGGGGATGTATTCGTAATAAGCTTCTCATGCACCTCTCATCAACCGGTTACTTTCTGTTTGTTCGACTTATTCTTACTTCTTCCCGTCAAAGCCTGTACTCTGTTTCAATTAAACGTATTATAGTCATCGGGAGGAAGATTTGTCAACTATGAATTTTGAAACTACGAATTTTTTTATGGAGAAAACGCATTTTCTACTTGCAGATTTCCTAAAAAACGGATATAGTATATTTACACTTATAGGAAATTCAATCCTTATATTCTGAATAGAATTTTTTGCAGATTCTATTCTTCCACGGCATCGGCCGTGTCCGGCGTTCCGCCAAAGAGATCTCTTTATTTTATTATAATTTTTCAAAAGGAGAACCTGCTTATGACAAAAAACGAAAATACAACCGGAAGACAGCAACAGCCCCGTCCGCTTGAGGAGTTGAACCTTATTGATGATTTCCTGTTTCAGGAAATACTGTTGCAGGAGGGCGACGGTGAGGAATTTTGCCGTATACTTCTTAGTACGATTCTAAACCGTCCGATTCGGAAGGTCAGGATTATGCCGCAGAAAAATGTTCTCGGCATTGATACGGACAGACATGGTATCCGCATGGACGCGTATATCGAGGATATATCCGGTGGGGAAGATTTGCAGGGTACGCAGATTGACGCCCAAATCATGCCGGACATATATGATGTGGAGCCAAATAACCGATATGAAAAGCAGACGCTGCCGAAGCGAACACGTTATTATCATGGATTGATTGATACGTAGCTTCTTGCTGCTGGTATAGACTATGATAAACTGCAAAATGTTGTCACTATCATTATTCTTCCCTACGACCCCTTTGATAAAAAGCGTATGGTGTATACAATACAGAACCAATGCGTGGAAGACCCATCGATTCCGTATGATGACGGCGCGAAAAAAATTTTTCTGTACACAAAAGGAACGGAAGGAAATCCTAGTCAGGAGCTACGTGATATGTTAAGATACATAGAGAAGACAACTGCCGATAATGTGACAAACCGGGATATTGACACGATTCACCACTTAGTGAAAAAGGTGAAAAGCCGAAAGGAGGTTGGAATCAATTATATGAAGTCATGGGAGCTTGAAAGAATATATCGGGAAGAAGGAAGAGAAGAAGGGCGGCAAGAGGGACGCGAGGAAGTCATTCAGGCATTGATAACTACCTGTCAGGAGTTTCATGCATCAAAGGATGAAACGATTTCCAGGCTTAGAGAAAAGTTTGCAATCAGCGACGATGCGGCAAGAGAATATGTAGAGGAATATTGGGAATAGAAAAGCGCGTCCGTTGAATAGCCAGTGTTATGTGTCGCCTAATTGGATGAGAAATGAGGAATAACACGATATGACACGTGAAGAAATGCGGATGAAACGTGAATTGCAGAAGGCAATAGAAAAGGATTTTTTGAAACCAATCTGTAAAAGCCATGGATATAAGATGATTGGCGGGATTCCTTATTGTGTGCATGATGATTGGCTGTATACAATTTTTGTATCTAATTCGCATGATTCGATTCACATAGTAATTGATGTAAAGCCTGTTATAATCGATGAAGTATTTTGGACAGTTTTTGAGATGAAAGAAGAAGCCGGTAAAAAGCCGTTCAGTTTCCATGTGAATGCGGCTTTTGTTCCGTGGAGCTTCAGGCTGGAAGAATGGCGGATACCGATTGCGGGAATAGACGAAGCAGAACCTATATTAGAAAAAGCTTTCTCAGAGATAGACGAGAAAATTGCGTTGTATTGCAAACAGTTGATAACTATTTTGGATTTTAAGGAATTAGTTCAAAGCCATAATCCGGTCAATCATTTGAACTGCATGCTTTGTGATATTGCAGTAGGAAACTTTGAAAGTGCTTTGCTTAAAGCGGAGGAAGAACTTTCAAACAAACACAGCGGTGGATTTTCCAGTGTAAAAGGCGGGGACATCTACGAGTATGTCATACGGTATTGCATAAATAAATTACAAATATAGGATATATAATCTGCAGCACCGCAAATTTATGTGAGGTTTGGGATTTTGGAAAATATAGTGAATGCGTATGCCATGCATACCAGAGAGTTGCTCATAAATAAATTAGATTTTCTAAATGGGGAAGTTCAGAAATTTATTCCTACTGATAATGAAGAACATACCGGTGTTGTGGCTATAGATGTCAAATGGAAAAGCGGTGTCCATTTTATTATTTATCAGACTTTATGGAGAATATACTATTATGCTGCGCGTAATCATGAGAAAATTTCCCATACTTTTCTTATTGGGAAACTAAGAAAAGATACGCCGATTTATATCCAAAGACTGATCAACGACATTAACAATGGGCGGTATGATAATAAGCTCACGCCTTGTGAGTCGCACTTAAAATTCGTTCAGGAAAAAGGCTTGACCGGTTATATGAATAACACGAAGTGGAATAAAGTTTTCAATATCATCCGTACGATCGAAGAAAAAGCCGGCAGGGATATTTCTATCATGTATAAGTATATTTTTGACAATGAAAATCCGATTTATTACTGGTCTGTCAGAGGTGATGAAGATTTACATGAAAGTATGTATAAATATATTGAATGGTTAAAAATCCAGCCGGTTGCCTGTGAGTGTGAGTATCACGGCCGTCTGGTTGAACCTGAGTATACATACTATGATTATACCTCTTTGTTTCTGGAGGAAATGAGAGCCGCTAATTTGCATTATGAGTATTTGCAGCGGGAAGAAGCCTATATAATTTATGGGTATCGGTCCACTTTTTGAAGTGTGTTTGATTCTCTGTTTTTTGTTTACGCCCTTCGTTGCGGCAGCCCGTTCCTGATCTGCGTGTGATTCCTTTGAAACAGACCGAAACCATGATAAAAAGTTTCGAAAACAATAAAAGTATCGAAAATGTACAAAAAATATTTATTATTTTCGAAAATATGATACAATATCTCTATAATTCCGATAAGCGGTGAAATGGGACGCTTACCGGAAAATGATAAAAGAAATGGAGAAGTATCATTATGGGAAAGAGAATCAGGGCACTGCTTATGGCGGTGGTGATGCTTGCAGCGACGTTTGCAGCATCGTTTATGGACGTGGTGACAGTTGCGGCGGCAGAAGAGTTGACCTTAAAACTGCACTATCACAGGGAAGACGGAAATTATGATGGATGGGATGTCTGGCTCTGGGAAGAGGGCGGAGACGGCGCCGCTTATGCTTTCGAAGAAGAAGACGGAGAGATGGTGGCGACGAAGGCGATTACACCGGGCGTATCCTCCGTCGGATTTATTGTCAGAACCGCCGATTGGACAAAGGATGTCGACGCAGACCAGTTTATTGACATTTCGGAAATGGTTTCGGGTACAGTCCATATTTATGTAGAGTCCGGTGTAGAGGGATACACCAAGGAATACGGAGAGGATGCTGTGACAGGAACAAAGCTTTCAAAGGCAAAATATAACGATGAGACGCAGACGGTTGCCGTCAAGCTGACAGGCGAGGCAGAGGGAGATTTGGCAAGCGCATTTTCCATTACGGGTAAGGAAGGCAATGTAGCGATTACGGAGGTGACAGAGGGCGAGCAGTTTGAGTATCTCATTTCTGTGGAAAGCCCGCTTGATCTGACAGGGGAATATAATATTACATTTGACGGAAACGAATATCCGATTGTTTTGCCGAGTATTTACTCCACGGAAGCGTTTGAAAATGAGTACACCTATACGGGTACGGATCTTGGGGCAACGTGGAGCAGCGAGAAGACGCAGTTTCGTGTATGGGCGCCGACTGCGGAGGCGGTAAAGGTAAATTTATATGAATCCGGGACAGAGGGAACGGACGATCTGATCGAGCAGCTTTCCATGCAGCCGGACGTAAACGGTACATGGGTGGCAGAAAAAGAGGGCGATTTAAACGGCACTTATTATACCTATGCGGTTACTGTGGGCGGAACAGAGACAGAAGCATGTGATCCATACGCAAGAACCACCGGAGTAAACGGCAAACGCGCGATGGTCATCGACCTTGCATCCACCGATCCGGAAGGGTGGGAGAATGATAAGAATCCGCATGCGGGAGAAAATTATACGGATGCCGTTATCTACGAATTGCATGTGAGAGATTTATCCTCGGATGAAAGCTCGGGAATTACCAATACGGGGAAATTTCTGGGAATCATCGAAACGGGTACGACGACAGAGTCCGGGATTCCTACCGGATTAGACCATATCAAGGATCTGGGAATTACACATTTGCATCTGCTGCCGTCTTACGATTACGGCTCGGTGGATGAGACGAAGCTGGATCAGGCACAGTTTAACTGGGGCTATGATCCGGTGAACTACAACGTGCCGGAGGGTTCCTATTCGACAGACCCATATAACGGGGAAGTGCGTGTAAAAGAAATGAAGCAGATGGTGCAGGGGCTTCATGAAAACGGCATCAGCGTCGTGATGGATGTTGTATACAATCACGTATATAATGCATCTGAATTTTGCTTCAATCAGATCGTACCGGGTTATTTCTCGCGTATCGACGAGGAGGGAAACTATTCGAATGGCTCCGGCTGCGGAAATGACACGGCTTCCGAGCGGGAAATGGTTCGCAAATATATTGTAGAATCGGTAAAATACTGGGCAGAGGAGTACCATATTGACGGCTTCCGCTTTGACCTTGTGGGACTGCTCGACACACAGACGGTAAATGAAATCGTAGAGGAGGTACATAAGGATTATCCCGACGTTATCTTTTATGGGGAAGGCTGGACCATGGATACTACCCTGACGAAGGAAGGCTATGTCATGGCGACGCAGATCAATTCCGCCGAGACACCGGAATTTGCATATTTCAATGACACATTGCGCGACGCCTTGAAGGGAAGCGTATTTGAAACCTCTGAAACAGGCTATGTTTCCGGGGCAGAGGGCTTAGAGGGGACGATTGTCCAGAACTTTTTCGGTGCGGCGGACTGGTGTTCTTCACCGTCGCAGACCGTCAATTATGCATCCTGCCATGATAATTTGACACTTATGGACCGCATCACACGCTCCACGATTAACGAGTCGAGGGCGGACCGCGTGCGCATGAACAACCTTTCAGCGGCAATCTACATGACGTCGCAGGGGATTCCGTTCATGCAGGCGGGCGAGGAAATGCTCCGCACGAAAATGAAATCCAGCGGGGAGTACGATGAGAACAGCTTTTCCTCACCGGATTCTGTCAACAGCCTGAAATGGGATACGCTGAATGAAGAAGAATACCTGAATACATACAATTATTACAAGGGTCTGATCGCATTCCGAAAAGCACATCCGGCGCTTCGCATGACGACTGCAGAGGATGTGGAAGCAAATATTACATCCGTAGAAAATCTCGATGCCAACGTCACCGCATTTGAGATCAAAGGCGGCGCCAACGGCGATAGTGCAGAGGGAATGTTCATCATCTTCAATCCGAACGGTGAGGAAACGAAAGTAACGCTTCCCGACGGCGTATGGGATGTATATATTAACGGCGAAAAGGCAGGCACCGAGGTACTTGAAACCATTACAGACAACACGGCGGCTGTCGCGCCGATTTCCGCAATGGTTCTGGTGAAGGGAGAGGGAGAAGCGCAGACGACGGTTGATGCCCCAGACACAGACACTGTAAAGCCGGTCAACAAAGGTCTGATTGCAGGTGCAGCGGCAGGCATAGTCGTTGTGGCGGCAGGCATTTTTGTGGTTGTAAAAAAGAGAAAGAAATAGAAAGACGCATAAATCGATGGTTTCTTACCAATACTATTTTTAACCAAATCAGAAAAGAGGTAGAATTATGGTATTGAGTGAAAAAGAAACTGCAGCCATCAAGGATTTACAGACACAGGAGAAGACCTGTATTGAAAAGTACGGAAGATACAGTACAGAGGCGAAGGACCCGGTGCTCGTAAATCTCTTCACGGATTTAAAGAAAAAAGAGCAGCAGCATTATGACTCTCTCGGTCAGGTGTTAAGCGGAACCGTGCCAAAGTGCAACGTAAACGACAGCCACGGCAAGGAGTACAGCCCGACCGCGACCTATCAGTCTGCGGCGGAGAGCGAGGATAAGAAGCTGGACTGCTTCCTTGCAACAGACTGTATCGGTACGGAGAAGCTGGTTTCCTCCGAGTACAACTCGGACGTATTCGTATTCAGTGACCCGGATGTGCGCAAGCTGCTCGCAGACATTCAGGTGGAAGAGCAGAATCATGCGGAGATGCTCTACAAATACAAGACCGTAAACAGCATGTCATAACAGAATACAAAATAAATCATATGAAAAAGAATCCGGAAGCATTATCATAGAATCCGGATTCTTTTTTTGTAGATACATCTCTTACATTGGGGTATGTCGATATTCGTCAATAAATAGCGTACAAATTAACTTGACAAAGCAAGAATTTTCTGCTAAATTACAGTGCAAGACAAAGGTGTCTGACGAAAGTCAGGCATCTTTTTGTTTTATTCGGAAAAGCTGTAAGGCAGTGAGCTTTGCAGATCCATAAGAAGGAGAGAAGTCATATGATTAAACTCGAACATGTCAATAAGTATTTTGGTGATCTTCATGTACTAAAGGATGTGAATCTGGAGGTGAAGGAGGGAGAAAAGCTGGTCATTATCGGACCATCCGGTTCCGGAAAATCGACGACCGTGCGCTGCATGAATTATCTGGAAGAACCGACCAGCGGCGAGGTATACATAGACGGACAGGAGCTTACCGCCAGAAACAAGACAAAGCTTGTGCGGGATACAACCTCCATGGTATTTCAGCAGTTTAATCTGTATCCCCATATGACAGTACTTAGGAATCTGACGCTGGCGCCGATGAAGCTTCATCACAAGTCCAAAAAGGAAGCGGAAGAGTTGGCGTATCATTATCTGGAGGTAGTTGGATTAAAAGACAAGGCACATGTCTATCCGACAACGCTCTCAGGCGGACAGCAGCAGAGAATTGCAATCGCGCGGGCGCTCTGTGCGCAGAGCAAAATCATTCTTTTTGACGAACCGACCTCTGCGCTTGATCCGGAGACGATACAGGAAGTACTTGACGTTATGATAAAGCTGGCAAAAGAAAATATCACTATGGTTGTAGTCACTCATGAGATGGGATTTGCCAGACAGGTAGCAGACCGCGTTGTGTTCATGGCAGACGGACAGATTATTGAGGAGGGAACGCCGGAGCATTTCTTTACGAATCCGAAAAATGAGCGCGTAAAGCAGTTCCTTGGAAAGATTATCCGTTAGGGAAAACAGTCGTCCGGCAAAATAATTTGGTTACCCGCATTCCGCAGGCAAAGGATAGCCGCAAAGGGCAGCAGGACGCAGGCGGAGTGCTGGAAATAAAAAACAGGAGGGAACTATTATGAAAAAATGGAACAAATGGATCTCATTGGGAATGGCGGCAGTGATGACGGCTGTATTATTTGCAGGATGCGGCGGTGACAGTGCAGCGGAAGCAGAAAGCGATACGCCGGCAGAACCGGCAGCGACCGCCGACAATAGTGCGGTGCAGGCGACAGAAACGGGCGATGCGTCTTCGGCGGGCGATCTGCCGGAGGATGTACAGGAAATTGTAGACCGCGGTGTGCTCCGTGTCGGCGTAAAGAATGCGGTTGTCGGGTTTGGCTATCAGGACCCGATAACGGAAGAGTATTCCGGTATGGAAATCTCTCTTGCGAAGGACATTGCCGATTATCTCGGCGTGGATGTAGAGTTTACGACTGTAACGGCAGCGACAAGAACCGAGCTTCTTGATTCCGGCGACATCGACTGTGTGCTTGCAACCTTTACGATTACGGATGAGCGCAAGGAGAGCTGGGATTTCTCCACGCCGTATTATACCGATCATGTAGCGGTGCTTGTACAGAATGACAGCGGTATTGCTTCCATCGGAGAGCTTACAGATAAAAAGGTAGGCGTGTCCTCCGGCTCGACCTCCGCGAAATCTTTGGTCAAGGCAATGATTGAAGGGGGCTATATCAGCGGAGACGGATTTGACGAGGAAACATTCGACCCGGCAACATGGACTGAAGGTGTAAGCTTCCAGCAGTATGAGGACTATCCGAGTATCTCTACCGCACTCAGTGCAGGAGAGGTGGATGCATTCTGTGTAGACAAATCAATCCTTGCAATTTACCATACCGATGACAGAGACTATCTGGAAGAGGAATTTGCACCGCAGGAATACGGCGTTGCGACCACAAAGGGCAGCGGGTTATCCGGTGTTGTGGAGGAGCTGATTACAGGATGGCTTGCAGACGGAACAGTGGATGCGTTGATTTCTGAAAATGGTTTGGAATAATTACTGGAGGTAGCAGAATGGCTGGATTGCTTTCGCAGGATGCGTGGGGTAAGGTATGGACTTACCGGGGCACCTTTGCAATGGGTTTTTTAAATACGCTGCTGGTAGCGGCAGTGGGAGTGCTGTTGTCCCTGATACTGGGAATTATCTTTGGACTCATGGGGGCAAGCGGAAAAAGGATATTGAAAGGCATCAGCCGCGTTTATGTGGAAGCGATACAGAACACGCCGCTGCTGCTTCAGATTTGTTTTCTGTATTATGCGCTTGCATTTTCGGGAAAAAGTATTGGTATCATACCGACGGGTATCCTTTCCGTTGGAATTTATCACGGAGCCTATATGGCGGAGGTTTTCCGCGCAGGTATTGAATCTATCCCGAAGGGGCAGTTCGAGGCCGCGGCCTCTCAGGGCTTTGGCTATATTGGCAGGATGTATTATATCATCCTGCCGCAGAGCATTAAGATCATTCTTCCGCCAATGGTAAATCAGGTGGTAAACCTTATCAAGAATACCTCCTGTCTCTACATCATTGGCGGAACAGATCTGATTTCCCTGACCTATAGCTTTGTAACCGGAGAAGCTACAGGAGGTGCATATGCTCCGGCATATGTTGTCAGCGGAATTTTATTTTTCATTATGTGCTTCCCGCTGTCTACGATTGCAACTGTATGGGAGCAGAATTTGAAAAAGCGCGATGCGCGCACAGTTGATACAAGAAAGGAAGGGAAGGCGGTAACGGCATGAGTGATATTATGGCAAGTTTTAGCATATTAAAGAATGAATCCATCTGGATTTATTTGCTTCGCGGTGTGGCATTTACGCTGGTGATTTCCGTAATTGCTGTTGTGATCGCGATTTTGCTGGGCGCGGTTCTGGCGCTGGTGCGCAATTACTGTAAAAAGGGCTGGTGCGTCATCTTCCGCTGGATTGCAACCATATATATTGAATTATTTCGAAATACGCCGTTGCTGCTGTGGATCTTTATCTGTCTGGTATTCTTCCCCTGCCCGGATTTATTTTCCAGACCGATGCTGACACTTACATCCGTAGAAACAAAGCTTATTTTTAAGGCGGCTGTTGCGTTGACACTGTTCGAATCCTCGGTTATCGCGGAAATTATCCGCGGCGGATTAAATTCGGTTGCAGAGGGGCAGTTCGAGGCGGGGCATTCGCAGGGATTTTCCTCTGTGCAGATTATGATTTATATTGTACTCCCGCAGGCATTCCGAAGTATTGTGCCGACACTGTTAGGGCAGGTCATCACCACAGTCAAGGACTCCTCATATCTGGCAAATGTAGCGACGATTGAGCTGATGGCACGGACGAAGAAGATTCTAAGCTCGGCGAATATGTATAACGGAACAGGGCAGATTAATGTCAGCGATGTCTTTGTCCTGTTTGGAGTTGCAGCGATGATTTATTTTATAATTAATTTTACTTTATCCTGTGTTGTGCGTAAAATACAGAAGAAACGCCGTGTGACACCGAGGGTGGTAGAACAGGAACTGCAACTGGAAGCATCATAGGGAAAGGATAGGAAGCATATGGAACAGTATGTTGTAACGATTTCCAGACAATTTGCCAGTATGGGAAGGACGATTGCACAGAAAATGTCGGAGACGCTGGGAATCGAATTTTTTGACAGAGATATTGTAGAAGCGACGGCGGCGCGGATGGGGCAGAGTATTTCTGCAATCAGTGATGTGGAGGAGAGTACGGGAACCTTCTATCTGAAAAAGAAATATCCGTTCAACATGGGAATTTACAGTATATCGGATGAAGTATTTTATGTGCAGAAGAACATCATCCGGGATATGGCGTCGAAGCAGTCCTGCATCATCGTGGGTAGATGCGCGGACAGCATCTTAAAGGATTTTAAGAATTGTCTCAATATTTATATCTACGCGCCCTATGAAGCAAGACTGTACAACTGCACACACGATCTGATGATGGATGAAAAGACCGCGAAAAAGATGATTCGGGAAGTGGACGCTGCGCGGACGAATTATCAGCGAAAATATTGTCCGGAGGAAAAATCTGTGTTTGACAATAAGCATATTATGATTGACAGCAGCCAATTCGGTATTGACGGGTCTGCCGCAGTTCTATCACAGATTGTAATGGAGCGATGGAAAAAGTAAAGAAAATGCCGCGAATCGGGCTTCGTATTGTAAAATCAGCAGCAGCAGTGGCGCTGTGTTTTTTCATTTCTTTTTTGAGGGGAGACGCCGGGATTGTGTTCTACTCCCAGCTCGCGGCGCTCTGGTGCATCCAGATGTATGCCACCAACACGAAGAAAAATGCGGCGCAGCGTCTGATCGGAACGGTGATCGGCGCGGCATACGGGTTGCTTTTCCTGCTGACGGAGCCAAAACTTGGCATCACGGCGCAGGGAAACAGAGCGGCTCACGCTGCGTTTGTGTCTATTATGATAATTGTAGTATTGTATACAACGGTTGTCATAAAGAAAAAGCAGGCGTCCTATTTTTCGTGTGTGGTATTTCTAAGCATTGTCGTGAATCACATTGGCGATCTCAATCCTTATGTATTTGTGTGGAACCGTTTCCTCGATACGGTCATCGGCATTCTGGTAGGAATCGGTGTGAACAGCTTTACGCTTCCGCGGGGGCACAGGAGAGATACGCTCTTTATTTCCGGTCTGGACGGAACGCTTTTAAACCAGAAGGGAAGCCTGAGCGACTACGGGAAAGTCGAGCTGAACCGTATGCTGGACGACGGCGCGCAGTTTACGGTCGCGACGATGCGTACTCCGGCGTCGCTTATGGAGCCGCTTCGGGATATACGGCTTACGCTTCCGGTAATCGCCATGGATGGGGCAGCACTGTATGATATCCACAATAGGGAATACGTCAAGGTCTATGTCATTTCGCCCCAGAGAGCGGCGGAAGTACGCGCTCTGGTAAAGGAAGCGGGGCTTACCTGTTTTTCCAATGTGGTCGTGGATGATGTGCTTTTCATCTATTATGAAGAACCGCAGGATGAGACGGTGCGGGAAATGGTGAGGTGTCTGCGCAGATCGCCGTACCGCAATTATCTGATGCGCGAGCTTCCCGAGGGTGAGCAGGTGGTGTATTTTATGCTGCTCTGCCCGAAGCCTGTGATCGAGCAGTTCTACCGGACACTTACAGAGCACGGGATTACAGAGGAGCTTAAGGTCTTAAAGTACGATTCCAACGACTACCCGGGTTATGCCTACATCAAGATTTACAACCATAATGCGACAAAGGAAAACATGACGCATCAGCTTAAGGAAATGTGCGGCGCAAAGGAAACCGTGCGCATTGGCACTGTCCCCGGCGATTGTGATGTGTTGGTTCAGGAGGGCGATTATAATCATGTGGTGCGGCTGTTAAAGAAAATGTACGAACCGTTTTTCTTTCCGTTCGGGAAGCGCACACCCGGTAACAAAAAAATTTCTTGACGGAGAACCGTAATGGCTTTAGCATGAGGTTAGGCTGCTGCGGTTCTTTTTTCTGTTTTTGGATATATGAGAAATCGGGCTTGTTTAGGTTACAAATCATGGATATAATAATAGCAATAAGGTAATGAGCAAAGGAAGTATGAACCAATATGACACAGAAGGCAGTTTTTTTAGATATAGACGGGACAATGGTAAACGGCGAGGGACATATTCCCGCTTCTACAAGGGAAGCGGTGCGCCGCGCAAAGGAGAAGGGGCATAAGCTTGTCGTATGCAGCGGCAGAAGTCGTTTTCAGATACATGACGAGCTGCTGGATCTTGGATTTTCGGGAATTGTGGGGGCAGCAGGCGCTTTCGTGATTGCGGATGGAAAGGAGATTTACCATGCGTATATCGACGAAGAGCACCGGAAGAGCAGCTTTGAGTATCTGGAAGGAAATAGATTTCTCTTCTGTTATCAGGCGGACGACGGTGTTGTTTTAAATCAGCGCAGCAGCGAGGGAATCCTTGCGCTGTACCGGGAAACCGGGATGAGCGAGGAGCGTTTATACCGTCTTACCGGGCGGATGCATCTGACGGAAGAGCCGTGGAAGAATGAGCGCAACGAGAAGATTCTTTATTACGGAGCGCCTTTTACCGTGGAAAAGGTACACGCGGATTTAGCGCCTTACTTTGATGCGGTGGCGATCAGCCTCGACGGGATGGATGAATACGCGGGGGAGATTGGAATAGGCGGTATCAATAAGGCGACCGGAATGGAGCGCTACCTAAAGCATGTCGGTATTGCAAGAGAGGACTCGATTGCGGTCGGCGACGGACCGAATGACCTGCAGATGATGGAGTATGCGGGCATTGGCGTTGCGATGGGAAATGCAAGGGAAGACGTGAAAGCGCGGGCGGATATGGTGACCGGGCATATTGATGAGGACGGACTTTACAGTGCATTTGAGAAGCTTGGATTGTTGTGATTTCTGGCAGGAGGTAGTCCATGGATAAAAAAAGAGCGCAGATACAGACAGTGGCAGTTGTTGCTTTTTCCTTCCTGCTGGCTTTTTCGGCGGCGCGGAGCAATACGACCGGACGCGGCGAGCTGGGCGAGCTTCAGATTGCCATGAGGAATTTGAACCGGGTGGACAATCTGCAGATGTCGTATGTCTACACGATACGTCAGAATGCCAGCGAGGGCGGCGAGGCGATGGATGTCTGGGCAAACCTGCTCACCGGAAGCTGGATGAGCAAGCATTACACGACGGACGAGGATGGGACAAGGCTCTACCTCAGGCAGTTCTGTGACGGCAAAGATATTTACCACTACATTGACTGGAACGGAGGCTGGGAAAAGATACAGACCACAGGAGAGGGCGGAACCGCTGTACCGCAGCTTCAAATGATGACAACGCTCGGCTACGACGGAGGGGATGTCCTGGAACTTAAGCGGCAGGAGCAGGACGGCAGTGTGGAAATCATCTGTTCGTTTGCGCCGGAATTTCTTGAGGAGGCAAAGGAAGCGCAGCTTGCGCAGTTGGAACGCTCCTATGCAATGTATGAAAAGAGCGGCGTGGGCGAGAGTGAGATCGACACGGCGGAACTTTCCGTAGAGCAGCACAGGCAGTCGCGCTATGAGACTGTGACGGCGACGTATACAATTGACGAAAATCAGATTCTTCAGAAAGCGTCGTATGAGACGACGATCATAATGCCGGAGATTGTGCAGGATCTCGATGGAAATAAGTCGCTTGGGAAAGAGCGCAAGATGCAGATTACCGTGGATATGGAAATTGAGCGCTATAATCAGGGCGGAATCAATAATCAGATTGAACAGTGCAGAAATGAGATGATGTATTAAAAGAATAGCCTCTGCCGGGGATTCCCCGGCGGGGGCTGTTTGTGCCAGTGTACTTGTTTTGGCGGAGCGTTAAGCGAGCTTTACCCCGGTGTACGGCGCAAGCTCAAGCCTTACGAAGTAGCCGCGGTTGTGATGGCAGACAGGGCATTCCTCTGGAACAGACGTACCGCGGTAGATATGACCGCATTCCAGACACATCCACGCGGTTTCTACGTCGGATACGAACAGCTTATTCTGTTCTAAGAGGTCTGCGAACAATGCGAAACGGTCGCCGTGCGTCTTCTCGATTTCCGCAATCATGTGGAAGGAGCCTGCAATCTTCTGGAAGCCCTCCTCCCTTGCAGTCTCGGCAAAATGCAGGTACACGTCGTCATGCTCCTCATACTCGTTATGCTGCGCAAAGCGCAGAAGCTTTGCAACATCGTCGCTTAAATCAATGGGATAAGAGCCGTCGATGTGGATATTTTCTCCGGCAAGTTCCGCCAGATGGTGATAAAAAATGGAAGCATGCTGACGCTCCTGTTCTGCGGTGAACATAAATACCGCGTGGATTACGGCAAGCTCCTGGCGTCTGGCGATGCCTGCGGCGAGCTGATAACGGTTTCTCGCCTGGCTCTCACCCGCGAAAGCGCGCATGAGATTTTCTCTTGTAACACTGTCCTTAAATGGTACTGACATAGTTAACTCTCCTTTTCATAATTTGAAATTACAGGAGCGGGTGCTCCGATCTTGCTTTCAGACGGGAAAAACGACGGTCGATTTCCGCCTGAATTTCCTCGGTAATAGGCTTGTACTCTTCTTTTACAAGGTGTTTGGTGCGTCCCATCATGCCAAACCACTCTGTTACCGGAATCTTCTTATTTCCCGTTTCCGGGTTATAATTCAGTGTTGTTATACCGCGTTCAATTTCATAAAGCGGAAAATAGCAGCAATCTACGGAAGCGGCGATGACGCTGCGCTCCGTGTTTGGCTTGTCGTTCCAGTTGAGCGGACACGCGGAAATCGCCTTGACGTAGGCGGTTCCAAACTCTCTGGAATAGGCGGCGGCTTTTGCGGCTTTCCGGATGAAGTCGGTGGGGTTCGATTCCGCGACGGTCGCCACATAAGGGATGTGCGTCGCCGCCATCAGTTCAGGTGTGTCCTTGTGGAAAAAGGTCTTGCCGTACTGCGCTTTTCCGACGTGCGAGGTCGAGCTTCGCGCGCCCATCGGCGTCGAGTAGGAAAGCTGATAGCCCGTATTCATATAGCCGCCGTTGTCATACTCGAACAGAATCAGATTGTGCCCGCGCAGCGCCGTGCCGAGTGCGGAGCCCATACCGATGTCCATACCGCCGTCTCCGCTGACCATAAGAAATGTGATCTTTCCTTCCGGGTATTCCCCGCGCTTCTGCCTCTGATGAAAGGCCTCCACGACGCCGCTTAAGGTCGCAGCGCCGTTCTGGAAGAGGTTGTGCAGGTACGGGATGCGGAAAGCGGTCTTCGGGTAGCCTGTCGTTACGACCATGCCGCAGCCGGTCTGAAAGAGAATGACAACATTTCCTTCAATTCCCTTGAGCAGCAGATTCAGATTGACAGGAATGCCGCAGCCCGGACATGCACCGTGACCGGGCGCAATGCGCATCGGCATTCCCGTGGCATCCTTCAGCAAGCCGCCCTTTACGATCATCTGTCCTGTCGTCTCGTCAAAGGTGCAGGTCGTGATGCCGGGCGTGGATTCTTCCTCTGTGACCGGCTTAAAATACTGCGGCTGCATGCCGGAGAGATCATGCGGGTCGGTGCTGCGTGCTGATTGCGCGCCTGCATTTCCGCAGTTGGGGCAGGCGGCATTCTGCGCACCTGTAGCATTCTGCGTGCCTGCATTTCCGCAGTCGAAGCAGGCGGCATTCTGAGAATCTGCGGCACCCTGCGCGCCTGCGGTATTCTGCGCACTTGCGGCAAAGGCTGACATGCCGCCCTGCGCCCTGCCGGAATCCGCCTGCGCAGTTGAACCGCCTGGCACTGTGCCGCCCTGTGTCACCCCGTAGTAGTCGAAATCCTTTGCGTCCGGCAGGAGTGCTTCGCGAAACAGCGCTACAGCGTCCTCCACAAAGAAATCCTTGCCGCCGAGACCGTAGATGCGGCTTAGGATGCGCACGGAAGCGGCGAGGGACTGCAGCGCCGCTTTGACTTCAAGCGTCATATTGCCGCCGCCCGCGCCGTAGCTGTCCTGACGGTCCGCCACGATGATGGTCTTCGCGTTATGGCAGAGCACGCGAAGTTCCCTGACCGGGAAGGGACGCAGTACAAAAAGGGTGATAACGCCAGCTTTTATGCCCTCCTTCCGCAGAAGATCGACCGCCTCCATTGCCGTGTGGTAGGAGGAGCCGAGCACGAACAGCAGAATGTCCGCATCCTCGTGCCGATAGCCCTCGCCGAAGGAGAGTGCGCGCCCCGAGAGCGTCTGGTACTCCTCGAACAGCTCCGGGAGCTTCTTTTTCGCCTCCTCCATGGCAAGATGAAGCTGGTAGCGGTTGTTGATGACGTCCGGCTCATTCATATAAGAACCGATGGAAACCGGGTGCTTTAGATCGAGCACGCTGTAAAAACGGTTCTCTCCGGTCGTGGAATCTCCCGCAAAGGCGGAGGTGCCCGGGTTGTCGGAGGAGAGCTTCGGTCCGATGTAGCGCTTTACAACATCATCATCCGCGAAGACAAGACATTTGCGCTTCTGATGGCTGGTGAAAAATCCGTCGAAAGCGACTGCGACCGGGAGGCGCACCGCTTCGGCAAGCTTTAGGGCGAGCAGATTAAAGTCATAGACCTTCTGCGGCTCGTCCGCGAACAGGATGATCCAGCCGGTATTTAGCATATACATAATATCGCTGTGATCTCCCTTGATGCAGAGCGGACCGGAAATCGTGCGGCAGGCGACGTTCATCACCATCGGCATCCGCGTGCCCGACTGTACCGGAAACTGCTCGAGCGCGTAGAGCAGACCGTTGGCGCTTGTAGCGTTAAAGACGCGCGCGCCGCCTGTGGATGCACCGTAGCAGATGCCTGCGGCGCTGTGTTCGCCCTCTGCGGCGATCAGGGCAATGTCGTGCTCGCCCTGTGCCCGCATGATATCAAGATTTTCTGCAATCTGCGTGGAAGGAGTGATCGGATAATAGCCCATCACATGATAATTGATTTGCTTTGCGGCGTAGGCGGCAAGCTCGTTGCCGCTGTCGTACATGATTTTTTGTTCTTCCATTTTTTATTTACCTCCATGTGCATTTTATACGACTCCGCCGTCCACACGCTTTTCATCCATATAGGAATCACTTGTAATCCATGAGTTTGCACCGGTCTTTTGATAGCGGATCGAATTGGGCAGCAGATGCTGATTCGTTCTAAAATATGGCTTTTCGGGGTAGTCCTTCTCCAAAGCCATGACAAGCGCATTGGTAGGGCAGATCTCGACGCAGCGCAGGCAGCCCTTGCAGTGGTAGTAGTCAAGCCCCTGATTCACCATGCATTCCTTGTCCTTATAGATGCCGGGTGCGAACTGAAAGACCATATCCGGGCAGGTGGAATCACAGAGTCCGCAATTGATGCACTTTTCCTGAATGAAGAGCGGGATATAGCCCTCGCGCGAAGGAGAGAGATCGTTGGAAACCGTGCTTCCGATCCGTGGATTAACGCCTCCAATCGGCGCATTGTCCCAGCCCCAGACAAAATGTTCCGTATTTCCCGCAGGAATCGGCTCGATATTTCGTTCGTCCGACGCTCGGGTAAGTCTCTCATAGCCGAGCCGCACGCCGTTTAGGTTGGCTTCGATTAGAGCCGGATATTTTTTCCCGATGGTATCGCGGCAGAGCTGCTCCGTCGCGTCAAGCGGGATAAAGCCGGACGCTTTCGCAATTGCTCCGAGCATGACCATGTTGATGCGGGAGCGGCTTTCCATGGCGATTGTAAGAGCATCCAGACAATACAGTTCACCCATGGAAATATGGTACTTTTCTGCCGCTTCATCTGCTGATAAGGGGGTATTCAGCACAATCTTGGTATCGACAGACACGCCGTCTAAGACCGGATGCGTGCCAATCAATCCCTCATGGAAAATGCCGAGGATGTGCGGGTGTGTGACCGGACTGTTGACCCGGAGCGGCTTTTCGCTGTCACACCAGCGGATATATGCCTTGACAGGCGAACCGCGTTTCTCCGAGCCGTAGCTGGAAAAGCTTAAGGAATTAAGCGCAAGCGAGAGCGCGCCAAGCTCCCCTAACATTTTGCCGCAGAGATTTGCGCCCAGCCCGCCGATGCTTTCTAAGCGTATCTCAAAATAGCCGTTCTCATTTGTGGTTGGTAAGATTGTTGTTTTGTTCATAGAAAACCTCTTTTCCCGCGCAGGAATGCGCATTCTGTTCATAATAGGGAAACTTATCTGCTGCTAGTATGGCTTTTTTTTTGAAAAAAATTCCTATACAAGTACGGAAAAAGGAAGTAGAATAAAAGGCGGAAATTTACGGGGGATGACGGAATATGCTTCAGAAGATAAAGAATTTCGTAAAAAAGGAGACGGTGCTTACCATTGCCGTACTTCTTGCGGTGATATCGGCGTTCTTTGTGAAGCCGGGCAGGGAGTACCTGACATATATTGACTGGCGGACGCTTTGCATCCTGCTTTCTCTGATGCTTGTCGTGGCAGGCTTTCAGAGGAACGGACTGTTTGATGCGATTGGCAGAAAGCTTCTTGCAAGGACGAGAAATACGGCGCAGCTCGTGGGTGTGCTCGTATTTTTATGTTTTTTTTCGAGTATGCTCATTACAAATGACGTGGCGCTTCTGACCTTTGTGCCGTTTGCGCTTGTGACCCTGCAGAAATGCAATCAGCAGCGTCTGATTGTGCTGGTGTTCGTGCTGCAGACAATTGCGGCGAACCTCGGCAGTATGCTAACCCCGATCGGAAATCCGCAGAATCTGTATCTGTACGGTCTTGCAGGTGTGGACGCGGGGGAATTTATGAGCTGGATGCTGCCCTATACAGCATTTTCCGGGCTGCTGCTGCTCGTCGTCGTGTTCGTCTTAAGCGCGAGAAGGCAGAAATTGTCGCCGGAGGACTGCGCGTATGAGACACCGGAGGACTGTGCGTATGAGACACCGGAGGACTGCGTGCATGAGACACCGGGAGACTGCGCATATGAGACACCGGAGGAAGAAGTGCATGAAAGTCGAAAAAAGAACGTGGTCTATAAGAAGAATGCGGTCTATCTTGTGCTGTTCGTTCTAAGCCTTCTGGTGGTAGCGAGGCTGATTCCGTGCTATGCCGTGCTTGCTGTGATTCTCGTGACGGTATTCTTCGTGGACCGGGCGGTGTTTGGTGAGGTCGATTACTGCCTGCTTCTTACGTTCATTGCGTTTTTTATCTTTATCGGAAATATGGGAAATCTGCCCGCAGTGCGGGACACCCTGCAAAGTCTGGTCTGCGGCAGGGAGCTTGGAATCGGTATCGCCGCAAGCCAGATTGTCAGCAACGTCCCGGCGGCGCTTTTGCTGTCAGGATTTACGTCAGATTATAAGTCCCTGACACTCGGCGTGAATTTCGGTGGCCTTGGAACGTTGATCGCGTCGATGGCGAGCCTGATTTCCTACAAGATTTATGCGCACAACTATAATAAGACAAAGGGCATCTACCTGTTGTGCTTTACGATTGCAAATCTGCTGTTTCTTGCAGCGCTCGTGCTTTTATATGTGTTTGCATCGTAAAGCGGGCGAGCGCTTTCGGAATGGGAGAGAAATAAAAAATGGAACAAGCCAGTAAGTGGAATTTAAACAGGGAAAGTCTGCGGGGAACGGTATTTGTGCTGCTCTCGGCAATCTGCTTTAGTACGGGCGGCGTGCTGATCAAGCTGATTCCGTGGTCGTCCATGACGATACAGGGTATTCGAAGCATCTTTTCAATATTTGTAGTTGGAGGCTATATGCTTTTGCGCCGTCAGAAATTTGTGTGGAATAAGACCGTATTTTGGGGCGCAGTCTGCAATACGGTGATGGCGTTTTCCTTCGTGGCGGCAACGAAGCTGACGACGGCGGCAAATGCGATCGTGCTGCAGTTTACGGAGCCGATTTTTGTGATTCTTCTGATGTGGCTTATATATAAGAAGAAACCGGGAAAAGATGCGCTCATTGCCTGCGCCGTCGTGTTTGCGGGGATTCTGTGCTTTTTCTTCGAGTCGCTTGGCGCGGGGCAGATGGCGGGCAATCTGCTTGCGATCCTTTCCGGCTTTACCTACGCGCTTGTCATGATGATGAAGAAATTTGAAGGGGCGGACTTCGAATCGTCGCTTATCGTCTCGAACGTCATCAGTGCCGTAGTCGGAATCCCGATGTATATACGGGATTTTGCCCCGGCAGGCGGGGACGCTCTATCCGGTCAGCTTGGCGCAGCAGGCATAAATGCCGCCGGAATGCCGCAGATTATGGAGAGTGCTGCCGCGCCTATGACAGAAGCGTGGTTCTTTATGCTGCTTGGGGTTGTGCAGTTCGGTTTTTCGTATATCTTCCTCTCGAAGGGGCTGGACTATGTGTCTCCGGTCACGGCGTCTTTAACGTCTACGATTGAGCCGATCTTAAATCCGGTTCTGGTCGCAGTATTTTACGGGGAGCAGATCGGAGCGGCGGCGGTGATCGGAGCGGTGCTTGTCGTGGGAGCGGCGGCGGTTTATAATGTCAGACAGTCGATGCACACAGAAGAATCTGAAAAATAAGAATATTTTAACGGAAAATTTGCATAATTTGCGAGAAAACTATTGACATTTTGATAAAAAAGAGTGTAATATAGCTAAAACGAAGGCGTTTTGCGAAAGCAAAGCGCCTTTTTGACGTTCTATAAAGAAAGTCATCGATAGAAGCAGAAGCGCTTTTTACAGGCGGATGATTTTATAAGGTGATATGCGAACGAGGAGGGATTATTATGCAGAAGATGGATCTATATGGACATACCGATATTGTAAATGAACTGCTGGCACGGTATGGTGTGAAATTCGGAATTTATAAGAATAACGAATTTAAGGAGCAGCTTTTTCCCTTTGATGCGATTCCGCGGATCATTGGGAATCATGAATTTGCATATCTGGAAAAGGGATTAAAGCAGCGCGTGACGGCGCTCAATCTGTTCATTCAGGATATTTACGGCGATAAGAAGATTATCCGTGATAAGGTCGTCCCGGAGGAATTTGTGTACGCTTCCAGCGGATATCTGGCGCAGTGCGAGGGCGTGGCAGCGCCGCAGGGAATCCACGCGCATATCGCGGGAATTGATCTCGTACAGGGCAAAAACGGCGAGTGGTACATCTTAGAGGACAATCTGCGTGTTCCGTCAGGCGCGTCCTATCCGATGATTGCCAGAGAGCTGTGCAGGCGCAGCAGCCCCAGGACCTTTCAGGAATACCATATTGAGGATAACCGGAATTACGCCAGGATGCTGCGGAAGGTCATGGATCACGTCAACACGGGCGGTCATACGGTCATTCTGACGCCGGGGCGTTACAATGCCGCGTATTTTGAGCATTCTTACCTTGCGGAAAAGACGGGTGCGCATCTTGTGACGGGCAGCGAGCTGATCGTGGACAATGACCACTTATATTTCAAGGATTACAGCGGCAGGATGGAGCCGGTCGGAGCGGTCTACCGCAGAATTTCGGACGAATACTTAGATCCGATGAATTTCCGGAGGGATTCGGTCATCGGGATTCCGCATATCTATGACATTTACCGCAAGGGAAATGTCGCGCTTATCAACGCGCCGGGCAACGGCGTTGCAGACGACAAGGGAATCTATTATTTTGTGCCGAAGATGGTTACTTACTATCTGGGCGAGGAGCCGATTTTACAGAATGCGCCCACGTATCTGCCGTTCTATGAGGATGACATGCGGTATGTGCTTGAAAACTTTGACAATCTGGTGCTCAAAGATGTCGCGGAGGCAGGCGGCTACGGCGTTGTATTCGGAAATAAGATGACAAAGCAGCAGAAGGAGGATTTCATTGCGCTGCTGAAAAAGGAACCGAGGCGGTTCATTGCGCAGGAGGTCATTGATTTTCTGGACATTGATATTATGGACGAAGGCAAAGAAGTACCGCGCAAGGCGGATCTTCGGGCGTTTGTGCTGATGGGTGAGGAGCCGATGGTGTGGAAGAGCGGACTGACAAGATTTTCGCGGAATCCCGATTCGTTTATCGTCAACTCATCACAGGGAGGAGGATTTAAAGACACATGGGTATTATCTCAGTAGAAAATACGGACCGGCTGTACTGGCTGGGCAGATACAGCGAGAGGGTGTACACGACGATACGCCTGTTTGCAGTAAGCTTTGACGACATGATCGACAATTATATTGACAGCTATGCGGACTTTTGTAAAAGTCTGGACATTCCCAATATTTATACTTCAAAAGAAAATTTTATTGAGCGCTATTGCTTTGATCCGGAGGACCCCAATTCCATCTATTCAAATCTTATGCGCGCCTACGATAATTGTGTGACGCTGCGGGAAGAGCTTGGAAGCGAGACAGTTTCTTACATCCAGCTCGCGGTATATGAGATGCAGCGCGCGCGGATTTCCACCGCGCCGCTCATTGAGCTGCAGAAGGTTGTGGATAACATTCTTGCATTCTGGGGAATTGTGGATGACTGTATCGACAGCCAGAATGTAAGGAATATCATTAAGATTGGAAAGCGGATCGAGCGTCTTGATCTGTACGGCAGGCTGCGTATGCCGCGCGAGGAAATGCTGCGTGAGGTGCACCGCCTCTCGGGCAGGATAACGCAGACCCAGTTAAAGTACCGGGTGGATTATTTAAGGGAGATTGAGCGCCTTGTGGAGGATACTGAGATTGACTACTGTACGGTGGTCATGAAGGTGGATCATCTGCTGGAGGAGAGCTGAGCTTTCATGGACTTTGTTCCGTATCAGCGGAGGTGTCAGACGGCGCAAAAAGAGGACTTAAGGGGGAGCTATGAAGGAACTGCATTTTTTATACGAGATGAACCTCGCATTTGATCGTCCGGTGGAAAAGCACCGCTTTACCTTAAAATGCGTTCCGTGTTCGAGCAGCAGGCAGGAGATTTCCAAGCTCACAGTGGAGGTATTTCCAAAAGAGTTCTTATCGACCGATGAGGATTCTTTTGGAAATTACTGCATTTACGGGTATTCGGAAGGGATGCATGACCATTTTTCGGTGCGTGTAGAGGGCAGGGCGAAGACCGGGCTTGCCGCGTGGGAGCCGGCGCGCGAGGAGCACTGTATCGGAATGTATAAATATCAGACGGACTATACGAAGCCGGGTCCCGCGATCACGGCGTTTGCGGGGCGTTTTACCTTTGCGCCGGATATGAGCGGGTATGACAGGGCGCTTGCCTATATGAGAGAACTGCATGAGCGCTTTTCCTATGTGCAGGGCGTGACGGACATCCATACGACTGCCGAGGAAGCCATGGCGCAGGGCGAGGGCGTATGTCAGGACTATTCGCATATCCTGCTGTCGCTTTGCCGCATGGAACATATTCCCGCGCGCTATGTTGTAGGGATGCTTATGGGCGAGGGCTTAAGTCATGCGTGGGTCGAGGTCTACAGCGGCGGACGCTGGATCGCGCTCGACCCGACAAACAATCTGGTGGTGGACGACCAGCACATACGGATTTCCGTCGGAAGAGATTATGGGGATTGTACGATCAATCAGGGGATTTTTGTCGGTCAGACGACGCAGACGCAGGAGGCGAAAGTGCTCGTCGAGGAGATATACTCCCCGGAATGAGGGGAAGAACAGGGGCAAAAGCCGTAAAGGGGCAATTCTGCCCCCAATTTATGATATGGAGGAAAGTAGCTGTTCGGAAATGCCAGAGGTGCTGAACAGATGAAAGAAATTATGATACAGGATGTAGCAAAGGTAAGTCTCCCGGTAGATGAGACGCTTCGGATACGCAAGAACCGCATCGCGCCGAAGGGCGGGAGCAGTGGGAAGCGCATCAGCGTTGTCACCGGAATACACGGAGACGAGCTGGAAGGACAGTATGTCTGCTATGAAATAATAAGAAGAATAAACGAGCACCCGGAGTGTTTAAAGGGAACGGTGGATATTTATCCGGCGCTAAATCCGCTTGGAATTGATTCGGTCATGCGCGGGATTCCGGCGTTTGATCTGGATATGAACCGCATTTTTCCGGGGCGCGGGGACGGTGATATGAACGAGTATGTGGCGGCGGAAATTATCCGTGATCTGGAAGGCTCCGGTCTTTGTCTGGATATTCACGCGAGCAACATTTATCTGACCGAGATTCCGCAGATCCGCATCAATGAGCTGCACGAAAAGCAGCTCGTACCTTTGGCAAAGCTTTCGAATGTCGATTTCATCTGGGTGCACGGTGCAAGCACCGTTCTGGAATCCACGCTTGCCTACAGCTTAAACAGCCGGAACGTGCCGACGCTTGTTGTCGAGATGGGCGTCGGTATGCGCATTACAAAAGAATACGGGGATCAACTGACGGACGGGATTTTCCGGCTGATGCAGGAGCTTGGCATCTGGGAGGGGGAGAAAATTCCGGTACGGACGCCTGTGATTTCCAGAAATCCCGAGGAAGTAACCTTTTTAAATGCGCCGGTTTCGGGAATTTTCATCAAGGAGCTTTCCCACGGAACGCAGCTTGTACCCGGAATGAGAATCGGAAAAATTGTAAATCCTCTCTCTGGCGAGCTGCTTGGCGAAGTGACGTCGCCTGTGGAGGGCTGGCTTTTTACCGTGCGGGAGTACCCTGTCGTGGATCAGGGTTCTCTTGTGGCGCGAATCCTGACACAGATGACAGAAGACGGCGGGAGGGCAGAATAATGGAGCGGAAAGTATTATTTGAGATAAAAGGGCTGTACCGTGATGATTTCCGTGTGACCGGCTTTTCCTTTGGCGGGGGAGAGCCTGCGCTCTGTATCGTGGGCAGTATGCGCGGAAATGAGAACCAGCAGTTATACGCGTGTTCCGCGTTGATAAACCGCCTGATGGAGCTGGAACAGAAAGGGAGAATTGTGGAAAATAAGAAGATTCTTGTGATCCCGTGCGCAAATCCCTACTCGGTCAATATCAAGAAACGGTTCTGGAGCATCGACAATACGGACATCAACCGCATGTTTCCGGGCTATGCGCTGGGCGAGACGACACAGCGTATCGCGGCAGGCGTGTTTGATGTCGTAAAGGATTATCCCTATGGGATTCAGTTCGCATCCTTTTATATGCCGGGCGCATTTGTGCCGCATGTGCGGATGATGAAGACGGGCTATGAGGATGTGGAGCTTGCAAAGCAGTTCGGGCTTCCGTATGTCGTACTGCACGACCCGCGCCCGTTTGATACGACAACATTAAACTACAACTGGCAGGTCTGGGAGACGCAGGCATTTTCCGTGTACACGACGAATACGGTGCGTGTGGACAAGGAGAGCGCGAATCAGGCGGTGGAAGCGATCTTAAATTTCATGTCAAGGCAGGGGCTGATCCGCTATCACGGCTATGACGGTTATGTGTCGCAGGTGATCGAGAGCGACGATTTTATTCCGGTTCGCGCCGATGCGGCAGGCTTTTTTGAGAGTTTCGTAAAGGTCGGGGAAAAGGTGCGTAAAGGACAGCTTTTAGCGAGTATCTCTGATACCTATATGGGCTGCGTCATCAGCGAGCTTCGCGCTCCGGTCGCGGGAACAGTCGGCTTTGTGCGCGACGAGCCGATGACGTATGAGGACACGGCGGTGCTTAAGCTGATCCGGAAGGAGGAGTAGGGGAAGCAGAGCCTTTTAGATTTTGTTGTGATTTTATTTATCAAATGGTATAGTAAAAATAACAGATGCTATACATCGCATACATTATCAGAAAGGTTTGAGGAAATGCTTCAGAATTGTGCAGAAAGTCGTATCGTAAAAACCAATGAGATTGTAACGCTTTATCATGGCTCAAAAGCAGGAATTTCAGGTATGATTGCGCCCATCAGCCGTGATTGCTGTGATTTTGGGAAGGGTTTTTATATGGGAACAGACCGCATGCAGCCTCTTACACTTATCTGCAATTATCCGAAAGCAAAACTATACACCTTGGGCGTTGATTTATCGGGTCTAAAAATCCTTGATTTAGAAGTTGGGTTAGACTGGGCATTGCTTGTTGCTTTCAATCGGGGAAAAATGGAATCCGTAAAGGGCACTTCCATTTATGAAAGATTTCAAAAAATGACGGATGGCTGTGACATGGTAGTCGGATATATCGCAAATGACAGGATGTTTGTTGTGCTCGACCGATTCTTTAACGGAGAAATCACAGACACAGCACTTATCAATAGTCTTTCGGCACTCAAGCTTGGAAAACAATATGTGGCATTAACAGAAAACGCATGTAAAAGCATTCAGATTTTGAAAGAGCAGGAGATTTCCGGGAAAGATCGGGTTATGTTAAAAGAAGAAAGTGAGTCTAACCGTTCGAAGGGCATTGCTATGGCAGATGATATCTGCCGGAAATATCGTCGTGAAGGGCGGTTTTTCGACGAGATTTTAAAGGCGGGTGAGTGATATGGCAAATCTGGGTCTGCAGAAACGACAGCTATGTGATATACAGGGACGTCTATTTGAGTTGGCAGTGAAAAACGGATACGATTGTCCTTCATTTGTAGATGTATTTATGAACAGCAAAGCCGCTGCCGCGCTCGATGATGTATATGACCGCTTGCAATGGGCGGGGGAAGAATACATTTTAGAAGAACTTGATGAGGAAGTCGGCGGACTGAAAAAGGCAGGGGAAACGTATTCGACAGAAGTTATGTATTGGACTGGTTACACCTATCGTTATTGGCATTATTATACAGGAGAAAGCAGTAGGGAAATATATAAGATTGCCGGGGCAGAGACAATGAATGCGTGCTGGCTTGGTTTTCATACGCTGAGTGTGGAGATGGCGGTTGATAATCTGAAGGAAATCTTCCGGCAGAAGCTGCTGTGAGCTATATGGTAAGAGGGAAAACAGGCTCACAAAAAATCAAAATGCGCCTGTGGACAGTTAGAAGCCGCTTGTTCGCGGCGGGAAGATATGTTATACTTGGTTCAACGAGTTAACCGACAAATCGGAAGTTGGAGGAAACTTATATGGTTGATTTTATTGTTAATCTGTTTGCAGAGATTGCTGACTTCTTTATTACTTTTTGGGTAGATAATGCTAGTGATAAGTTTGCGAAAAGAAATAAGTAAATTTCAGTTTATAAATCAAATTCAAAACTCAAAATAAATAAGGCAGCGGGCAGGCATTGACTATCCCGCTGCCTTGTCTGTTATTGTTCCATCTGCATCGTAAGCGTCAAAACATAAATACACTCTCGTACCGTTACATATTCAGAAGTAGCTAAGCTGCCCTTTAAGGAAAGGTGGTTTGTTTTTCCTTATACATCTGCCTGTCAGCGACCTCTAACATGTGCAGAAAAAGATCCGGCTCCCGCCGCGGAAAATCAGTATGTGCATAGCCCATGTTGATTTGAAGCGTAAGACTGGGACAGGAGGGAATACGGATTTTACTGACTTTTTCCTGTAAAATAGGAATAAGGGCAGAAATCTCGGCAGTGCTACGATTTTTTAAGATAATCAGAAATTCGTCGCCTCCATAGCGGAGAACGTAGTCGCCGGGCGTTACTCCTTCATTCAGAGCATGTGCAACTTCCTTAAGGCAGCAGTCTCCGGTGAGATGACCGTAGTAGTCATTCAGCAGCTTGAAATGGGTGACATCCGCCATGATAAAGGAAATGCTCTTAAGAAGTTCGCCGTTGTCGGAAGAGAGAAAAAGCTGCTCGTCAAAAATCCGGCGATTATAGACACCAGTCAGAGAATCCTTATATACTTTTTCCTGTAGCTGTTCAATCTGACGGAGCAGTTCGGCGACGTTTTCCTGTTTCAATGGTAGCCTCCTGATAGATGGAAATTATAGATGTTTTTATTTTAGCATGATATGTCGGAAAGTCAATCACTATAGTAATTAATATTGAATTACTATAGTGATTTGTTTTTTTAGATGCCACATGGGAATATTACTATAAGTACTTTCCAGTACGTTCTATTGTAATGGGAAAAGGGGGATATTTTTCGTGTGTGATAGTAAGAGGATTCAGATTGGAGAGCAGATAAAGTATTATCGTACGCTGAAAAATATGAGTCAGGAGAGCCTTGCCCTTTTAGCAGGGGTAAACCCTGCGTTTGTAGGTCAGATTGAGCGTGGAATGAAAAGTCCCACCGTAAATACCCTCCAGAAGATCGCGGGGGCACTGGAAATCTCGCTTGCGGAGCTGTTTACGCCAAAGGAGATGGAAGATGGGAATACTTCCGGGCGGGAGCTTGAGCTTCGGCACATCCAGTATTTGCTGAGGGATTTAAGCGATGAGGATGTGGCGGCAGTGACCCGGATTGTCACAGAAATTGTAAAAATAAAACATTCATAAAGGATAAAACCGTTCTTTGTACAATAATGCTTCATAACAGACAAGGCAGCGGGATAGTCAATGCCTTCCCGCTGCCTTATATCGAGTTTTGAATTTGTCCGATAAACCGGAAGCTATTTAAAAAAGTTTTCGTACGGATATGTCGGTTCTATAAATAGCGGTATATACTCAATATCGCTTTCTATTGATAATCGCCTCGCTATCAATTCCGCTTTCTTACTCCGTTTAACTCCCCGATAAATGGAAATCTCTTTATATAGTAATATCCTTTAGACCGTCTATTGCAATATCTAAAAGTTCAATATATTCCCAATAGTCTGATGGCAAATTAGAGATTTCATACATATCATTTTTATCGAAATGATATGCAATATGTTTTATGATTTGATTTTGTATAAAATATAAATTCCTTAATTCACGGATTGTTACACTATCTAATGTCTGAACATAATTGCACAAATTCAAAATAGATTTTTGGTCAAATTTATTTTCTTCATGAAGAAAGTAAAGGAAACTTTGGTTTGTAGCATTTATATTATCATCTATGATATTTGCCATTCTATCTCTCTTTTTCAAATCCCGATTTATTGGTTCGTTTGTTGAACCAAGTATAGCATATCTTCCCGCTGCGAACAAATGGCGCTCAAATTTTTTACATCCATTTTACATAGCCCATCCCGATTTTACAAAACATACCAGAGAGATTTTACAATCGTTTCATATGATAAAAAAGAGAATCAGATGTGGAAGAGAAAGAAAGAGGGAAACGATGGAAAGGACACTGGTATGGGCGCACCGCGGAGCAAGCGGATATGCGCCGGAAAATACACTTTTGGCGTTTGAAAAAGCAATCGAGCAGGGTGCGGACGGCATTGAATTGGATGTGCAGCTCACCAGAGACGGGGAGCTTGTCGTAATCCACGATGAGACGATTGACCGGACGAGCGACGGAACAGGCTGGGTGAAGGATTTTACCTATGCGAAGCTGGCGAGATACAACTTTAACAAGACGCACACACAGAGCGGGCGCGCCGTGATACCGACGTTAGAGGAGGTATACGAGCTGATGAAGCCGACGAGGCTGACCGTGAATGTGGAACTTAAGACAGGCGTCGTGTTCTACCCGGAGATCGAGGAGCGCGTGCTGGATCTGACTGCGCGCATGGGAATGGAAGACCGCGTGTGGTATTCTTCCTTCAATCACTACACGATCCAGCGCATCAAGGAGCAGAACGGGGCGGCAAAGACGGGAATGTTATACAGTGACGGGATCATAAATCCGGTCAGCTACGGCGCATATGTCGTGGGAGCGGACGCGATGCATCCGGCGCTTTATAACTTACAGTACCCGGGTTATATGGAGGAGTGCAGGAAGCACGGCAAGAGAGTACATGTCTGGACGGTAAATAAGGAAGAGCACATGCGCATGGTATGTGAGCTGCAGGCGGACGCCATGATTACGAATTACCCGGATCGCGGGAAAGAGATTGCGGCGGAATACATCGATGGAAAGCTGACGCCTGAGCTGGTGCGGGTGATTCAGAATCAGGAGAAGGGCAGATGAAGGAGGAGCGCGGATTTTTGTCATGGATGAAGGAGGAGGTCGAGCCTTTTCTGAAAAAAAATTGCCAGTACGGCTATCTTCTGAGCCGGGACGGAATTTCCATTCATTATAAGCGTTACAAATTGGAACATGCCCAAAAGTGTGTTGTAATTTCCCATGGATTCTGTGAGTTCGCGGAAAAATATAACGAAATGATCTACTATTTGCTGCAGATGGGCTATTCCGTGTATCTGCCCGAACACCGGGGGCATGGGTACTCGGACCGGACGGTGGATAATCCGGAAATGGTGCATGTACGGGATTATGGGGAATATGTCTCGGACTTCGTGCGTTTTGTCGAAAATGTTGTGATGCCGCAGGAAAAACACAGGGTTCTCTTCGCGCATTCCATGGGCGGGGCGATCGGCGTACTGACGCTCGAGCAGTACCCGCACCTGTTTGAGGCAGCAATCCTCTCCTCGCCGATGTGCGGGATGCAGACCGGGAAATTTCCGCATTTTGCCGCAAAGCTTCTGGCAGGCTATTATTGTCTCACCGGAAGAGGCGAGAAATACGCCGCTGCGGCGGGGCAGGGCGGATTCCGGAAGGAGGCGAACTTTGCGGGGAGCAGTTGCGTGTCAGAGGAACGCTATCAGTACGTGTATGAAAAAAGGCTTGCCGATGTAAACTATCATACCTGGGGCGGCAGTTACGCCTGGGTATACGCAGGCATCCGGGCGTGTGAGCGCCTCATGAAAAAGCGGGAGCTTGCGAAGATTGACGTACCGGTGCTTCTCTTTGCGGCGGGAAGGGATCATATGGTGGACAACGGCGCGATCAGCCGCTTTGCGGAACGGACGGGAAAGACGAGATATAAGCTTCTGCCGGATGCAAAGCACGAGATTTACAATGCAGGCGATGCGGTCCGCCGAGAATACTACGATGAGATATTTCGATTTTTAGATGAAGAAAAGGAAAAAAACTATGAAGACGAAAATGAGCAAAATAGAAAAGTACTGGGTATTGTATGATGTCGGAAACTCGGCTTTTACACTTTTAGTTTCTACAATTATCCCGATTTACTATAAGAATATGGCGGCGTCCGGCGGCGTCAGTGCGTCGGATTCCACCGCCTACTTAAGCTATGCGATATCGATATCGACGCTGCTTGTGGCGATTCTTGGACCGATTCTCGGGACGGTGGCGGATAACCGCAATCACAAGAAACCGCTTTTTACATTTTTTATGATGATGGGCGTGCTGGGCTGCGCCGGACTGGCGATTCCGCGAAGCTGGCTTTTGTTTCTTATCATATTTGTAATTGCAAAGGTCGGATTCTCGGGAAGTCTGATTTTCTATGACGCTATGCTTGTGGATGTGACGACGGACGAGCGCATGGACGAGGTTTCCTCGCAGGGCTTTGCATGGGGCTATATTGGAAGCTGCGTGCCGTTTGTGGTAAGCCTCGGGCTGATTTTTGGCGCGGATACGCTTGGAATTTCCGCGACTGTCTCGATGATGCTTGCATTTTTCATCAATGCGGCATGGTGGGCGGTTGTAACGCTTCCGCTGCTTAAGAATTATCAACAGAAATATTATGTGGAAGCAGGGCGCAGCGGCAGCAAAGAGACGTTTGGGCGGCTCTGGCATGTGCTTTCTGAAATCAAAGAAAATAAGAAGGTCCTGTGGTTTCTTGTCGCATTTTTCTTCTATATCGACGGGGTATACACGATCATCGAAATGGCGACCTCCTACGGGAAGGATGTGGGAATCAGCGATACGAATCTGCTGCTGGCGCTGCTTTTCACACAGGTCGTGGCGTTTCCGTGTGCGATCCTGTTCGGAAAGCTGACGAAGCGCTTTGAGTCTTCGAAGCTTATTTTGGTCTGCATCGGGGCGTATTTTCTGGTAGCTGTGTATGCGCTCTGGCTGGATGCGGCATGGAAATTCTGGCTGATGGCGACGTTCGTAGGCGTATTTCAGGGAGCAATTCAGGCGCTTTCCCGTTCTTATTTTGCAAAGATCATCCCGAAGGAGAAGTCCTCCGAGTATTTCGGTATCTTTGACATTTTCGGAAAAGGTGCGTCCTTTATGGGTACAATGCTCATGGGAATCACGACACAGCTTTTCGGAACATCAAGAGCGGGCGTGGTCGTAATTGCAGCAATGTTCGTCGCAGGGTTCATCTGTTTTAAAGTACAGTGCGGCGTTGCAGCAAAAGAGGAGAGTGCGCTGGGAGGTGAAACGGGTTTTGCCAAAGAAAGATTCTAAAAAGACGAAAGAGCGAATAAAAATAGAAGGAAACCAAAACGGAGTAAAAAATTTGTCGATGGAAAACCTGTTAAGGGAAAAAATCGAAAAGCCCATGGTGCAGCTTTCTTATAAATATGCCATGGATCTTGTACAGGCGAGACTGGGACTGATCAATGCTGACCTGACGGAGAAATATCACCGTCAGGTCATTCGCAATATGTCCTCCCGCATCAAGACGGCGGACAGTATTATAAAGAAGTTAAAGAAAAAAGAGCGAGAAGTCACCTTTGAGACAGCCGTCGAAACGCTTAACGACATCGCGGGCATCCGGGTGATCTGCTACTTCTGCGACGATATTTACCAGGTCGCGGAGGCAGTGAGACGGCAGAAGGATTTTACCATATTAAAAGAGAAAGACTATGTAAAGAATCCAAAGAGAAGCGGCTACCAGAGCATTCACCTGATCGTGGGTGTTCCTGTTACATACAACGATGCGACAAAGGAGGTGCGGGTAGAGATTCAGATACGCTCGTTTGCGATGGACTACTGGGCGGAGCTTGACACGCAGATGTGCTATAAGAAGGACGCCGGGCAGATCTTAAATGTGGAGCGGGAGACGAAGGATTATTCGGATGTGATTGCGAAGGTGGACAATAAGATGCTGGAGTTGCGCAAGCGGATTGAGAAGATGTAGGAGCATATGAAGTATCAGAAAAGAGCAGTATTTCGCAGAAGAAAAGGAAGACCTGCGGGAACGTGGAGGAAAATAAGAACAATGGGCACAGTAAGAGAAAGCGGTAAAAGAACGGCAAAAAAACAAAACTATCTGGCGAACAGAGAATTGTCATGGCTGAAATTCAACGAGCGCGTCTTAGAAGAGGCGGCGGATAAATCCGTACCGCTTTGTGAGAGACTTTCATTTCTGTCGATTTTTCAAAGCAATCTGGATGAATTTTTCATGGTGCGTGTCGGTTCGCTTTATGACCAGATGCTGGTGAATAAAACAGCGAAGGATAATAAGACCGGGATGACGAGCCGGGAGCAGCTTATGGCAATTTTTGACGCGGTACGTATCCTTTCCCAGAGGAAGGACCTTATATATAAGGAATGCATCGGAGAGCTTATGGCGCAGACCGGGGTGGAGAGCGTGAGCTTCGCCTCGATTCTGCCGGAGGATAAGGAGTATCTGAAAAATTATTTTACGGAATCGATCTTGCCGCTGCTTTCCCCGCAGGTCATCGGTAAGAAACAGCCGTTTCCGTTTCTTAAAAATAAAGAAGTATACGCGGTCGTAGTTCTTGGAACAAAGAACAGTGATAAGCTTGGAATCATTCCATGCAGCAATAATGTTTTTGAACGCCTTGTAAAAGTGCCGTCTGGCAAAGGGCGTTATATCCTTGTGGAGGAGCTGATTTTACATTTCCTGCCGTTGGTGTTTGAGCGCTATACGATAAAGAGCAAATCATTGATCCGTATTATCCGCAATGCGGATATCGATGTGGACGAGGCGTTTTACGACGAGGATCTTGATTACCGGGATTCCATGGAGAAGCTGATCCGTGTCCGCAAGCGGCTCTGTCCGGTCAAATTGGAGCATTCGCGTGTGCTTGACGATACGGTGATCGAGAAGCTGCGCAGGGAGCTGGGGCTTTTCCCTGAGCAGGTCTTTTTCTCGGAGACGCCGCTTGAGACATCTTTCCTGTCAAAGATACAGGATTCCCTGCGCGAGAACAGGAATTTCTTCTATGACAGACGCGTGCCGCAGCAGCCCGCAGATATTGCAGAGGATCGGTCGATGATCGCACAGATTGAGGAGAAAGACAGATTCCTCAGTTTCCCGTTTGAGAGCATGAAACCATTCTTACGTCTGATAAAAGAAGCGGGGAAGGATGAAAATGTCGTATCTATCCGCATGACACTTTATCGCGTGGCAAAAAATTCACAAATTGTGGAGTCACTGATCGAAGCGGCGGAAAACGGCAAGGAAGTGGTTGTGTTGGTCGAGCTTCGCGCAAGGTTCGACGAGGAGAACAATATCGAATGGTCAAGAAGGCTCGAGGAGGCGGGATGCCGCATTATCTATGGCATTGATCACATCAAGGTACACTCGAAGCTCTGTCTGATTACTTATAAAAAGGATGAAAAAATTCACTATATCACGCAGGTCGGTACGGGAAATTACAATGAAAAAACGGCAAAGCTCTACACCGATCTTTCGCTGATGACTGCAAATGAACATATTGGAGAAGAGGCGGCAGAGGTATTTCACGCATTATGTCTGGCGCAGCTTGTGGAACATTCCGAGTATCTTCTGGTCGCGCCGAACTGCCTGCAGAATAAGGTGCTTCTGATGATTGAGGAAGAGATTGGCAAGGCAAAGTCCGGGAAAGAGGCATATATCGGTCTGAAAATGAACGCGCTTACAGATAAGGTCATCATCGACAAGCTTGTAGAAGCGTCGCAGGCAGGCGTGAAAATTGATCTCATCGTTCGCGGAATCTGCTGTCTGATACCGGGTGTTTCCGGCTATACGGATAACGTCCGGGTCATCAGCATTGTGGGAAGATATTTAGAGCATTCCAGAATCTATATCTTCGGAAAGCCGGAGGAAGAGGACAGCAAGGTCTATATTGCATCTGCGGATTTCATGACACGCAACACGACAAAGCGTGTGGAGGTCGCAGCGCCGATTCTGGATGCGGATATTAAGGAAAGGATTGTGGGAATGTTTCATCTCATCCTCCGCGATAATGTAAAGGCGCGCGAGCTTGGGGCGGACGGAAATTATTTCCGCAGGCAGAATATGGAAGTGAAGCTTAATTCGCAGGAATATTTCTACGCGCTGGCGTATCAGGAATAGCGTAATTGTAAAATAACATTAGCGGAAACTTTATTTTTATTTTACAAAGGTTTTACAGAACCTCTCCTTTGCATTTTACATTTCCGCCGTAAAGTAAACCCTGTAAGAAAGATAAGAAGAAAAGCGGGGCAAAAAAGGAACACCCCGGAAGATGCTTACGCCAGTGATTGACGGCGAAGCAAATCGCAATTACATGGAGGAATGTAAAATGAAAAAGAAAGTAATGTGTATGTTATTGACAGGTGTACTTGCAGCAGGTATGCTCACAGGCTGCGGAAGTGATGCAGAGACATCGGACGCAGCAAATAATACGACGGACGCAGCAGCGGACAATACAGCGGACACGGCGGCAGACAGTGAGGCGGCAGACACGGCAGATGCTCCGGCAGAAAACGGAAATTTTGATACGGCTTCTTCTATCGCGGTATATTCCCGCGAGGATGGCTCGGGTACCAGAGGCGCGTTCATTGAGCTGTTCGGTATCGAGGAGAAGGACGCAAGCGGCGAGAAGGTCGACAACACCACAGTAGAGGCGATTATCACGAACAGCACAGATGTCATGCTGACTTCTGTAGCAGGCGATACCTACGCAATCGGCTATGTATCACTCGGTTCTTTAAATGACACCGTAAAGGCGGCGAAGATCGACGGAGCAGAGGCTACGGTGGAAAACATTAAGAGCGGTACATATACAATCGCAAGACCGTTCAACATTGCAACGAACGGCGAGGTAAGTGATGCGGCACAGGATTTCATCAACTACATCATGAGCGCAGAGGGTCAGGCAGTCATCACAGAGAACGGTTACATCGGTGATGATGCAGCGGCAGCTTTCACATCCAACGGTGCAGAGGGCAAAGTCGTAGTCGGCGGTTCCTCTTCTGTATCTCCGGTTATGGAGAAGCTGATCGAGGCATATAAGGCAGTCAATGCAAACGTAGAGATCGAGCTTCAGACAAGCGATTCTACCACAGGTATGACAGGCGCGGCAGACGGTACGCTTGATATCGGTATGGCTTCCCGTGAATTGAAGGATTCCGAGACAGAGGCGGGACTTACCGCAACCAAGATTGCAATGGACGGTATCGCAGTTATCGTAAATCTGGATAACCCGACAGAGGATCTTTCTTCTGAGGCAGTAAAGAGCATCTTTACAGGTGAGACAACGACCTGGGACGCAGTACAGTAATCGAAGCACAGACATGAAACGTAAGGATCGGGGATAATCAGTTTCTCCGGTCCTTTCGTGGAGCATATATGTTTTGCTCTGGCAGATAGATTTGGGAGGCTCTTATGAGAACGAGAGAAAAAATAATGGAATATGTATTTCTGCTGGCTGCGGTCATCTCCATCGTAGCGGTCGCGCTGATCTGCGTATTCCTTTTTGCGAACGGCATTCCGGCGATGCACAAGATTGGCTTTGCAGATTTTCTGACCGGAACGGACTGGAAGCCGGGCAACGATAAATACGGAATTTTTCCGATGATTCTGGGAAGTATCTATGTCACGGGCGGGGCGCTTGTCATCGGTGTGCCGATAGGCGTTCTGATGTCGGTCTTTATGGCGAGGTTCTGTCCGGCAAAGTTGTATAAAATATTAAAGCCGGTGGTAAACCTGCTTGCGGGAATACCGTCCATCGTCTATGGGTTCTTTGGACTGATCGTGCTCGTGCCGTTTATCAGAGAGCATTTTGACAGCAACGGACAGAGTATTCTCTGCGCAGCGATTTTGCTCGGCATCATGATTCTTCCGACAATCATCGGCGCATCTGAGCCGACTATCCGCGCGGTGGAGCAGAGCTATTACGAGGGTGCGCTTGCACTTGGCGCGACACATGAGAGAAGCGTGTTCACAGTCGTTGTTCCGGCGGCGAAATCGGGGATTCTTGCCGCGATCATCCTTGGCGTCGGACGTGCGCTCGGTGAGACGATGGCGGTCATGATGGTCGTGGGAAACCAGCCGCGTGTCCCGGACAGCATTCTGCAGGGAGTCCGCACTCTGACGACAAACATCGTCATGGAAATGGGCTACGCCACGGACCTTCACAGAGAGGCGCTGATCGCTACGGGCGTCGTGTTGTTCGTGTTCATCCTGATTATCAATCTGTGTTTCTCGGCAATCAAGAGAAGCGGAAAGGAGTAAGACGTGATGGATAAGAATATGACTCCTATCAATAAAGTATCTTTTCAGGATAAAATGAGATCCTACGCAAAGCATCCCGGCTCGCTGATTCTGCTGATTCTGGTGATACTTGCGGCGGTGATCACGGTCGTCACGCTGCTCTTTTTAGTAGGCTACATATTAATCAGCGGCGTTCCGTACTTAAAGCCGAGCCTGTTTTCCATTGAATATAATTCGGAAAACGTTTCCATGCTCCCGGCAATCATCAATACGGTCGAGATGGTGGTAATCGCGCTTGTGCTCTCCGTGCCGTTTGGCGTCGGAGCGGCGATCTATCTGGTGGAATATGCGAAGAAGGGCAATAAGCTTGTGGAAGTCGTACGGCTGACCGCAGAGACGCTGACCGGAATCCCGTCGATCATCTATGGATTGTTCGGTATGCTCTTTTTCAACATTGCGCTGCACTGGCGCTACTCGATGATGTCAGGTGCGGCGACGCTTGCCATCATGGTGCTGCCCACCATCATGCGGACGACGGAGGAGGCGCTTCTGTGCGTGCCGGACTCGTTCCGTGAGGGAAGCTTCGGACTGGGGGCAGGAAAGCTGCGCACGATATTTAAAATCGTGCTTCCCGCGGCAATCCCGGGAATTTTATCCGGTATCATCCTCTCAATCGGCCGTATCGTCGGGGAAACGGCGGCGCTTATCTATACGGCGGGCACAGTGACCGGTGTTGCGGGACTTATGGATTCGGGAAGAACGCTTGCAATTCACATGTATGTGCTCTCAAACGAGGGTCTGCATAAGAATGAAGCGAATGCGACGGCAGTCGTGCTGCTGCTTGTCGTGCTGCTGATTAACGGATTGTCATCACTGGTCGCAAAGCGCTTTGAGGCAGTGAAATAAAAACGCAGAGCGTTTTCCAAGATTGAGACGGAAGGAAAAGAATATGGGAGAAAAATTTAAGATATCGAATCTGGATCTCTATTATGGAGACTTTCAGGCATTGAAAAATATCAACATGAGTATTCAGGAAAAGGAAATTACGGCGTTCATCGGACCGTCCGGCTGTGGAAAATCCACATTTATCAAATGTTTAAACCGCATGAACGATCTGGTGGAGGGCTGTAAGATTACCGGTGAGGTGCTGCTCGACGGTGAGGATATCTATCGGGGAATGGATGTGAATCAACTGCGCAAGCGCGTGGGTATGGTATTCCAGAAGCCGAATCCGTTTCCGATGAGTATTTATGACAACATTGCCTACGGACCGCGCACACACGGAATCCGCTCCAAGGCAAAGCTTGATGAGATCGTGGAAAAGTCTCTGCGGGACGCTGCAATCTGGGACGAGGTCAAAGACCGCTTAAAGAAGAGCGCGCTTGGAATGTCAGGCGGACAGCAGCAGAGACTCTGTATCGCGCGTGCGCTTGCGGTAGATCCCGAGGTCATTCTGATGGATGAGCCGACCTCCGCGCTCGATCCGATCTCTACCTCGAAGATTGAGGATCTGGCAATCGAGTTAAAGAAGAAATATACGATTATCATGGTAACACATAATATGCAGCAGGCAGTCCGTGTTTCGGATAAGACCGTATTCTTCCTGTTGGGCGAGGTCATCGAGAGCGGGGAGACAGAGAAGCTGTTCTCCGTGCCGCAGGATAAGCGGACAGAGGATTATATCACGGGACGGTTCGGTTGATAGGTTCGAATGGAGGGAAATATGAGAAACAGATTTGACAGACAGCTATTGCAGTTAAATAATGAATTGATTCAGATGGGGAGTCTCATTGAGCGGGCGATCGAGATGGGAATTTCCGCGCTGGTCCGTCAGGACACGGAGAAGGCAAGAAAAGCGATTGCCTTCGACGAGGAAATTGACGAGCAGGAGAAAACGGTAGAGTCGCTGTGTATGAAGCTGCTTCTGCAGCAGCAGCCGGTCGCGAGGGACCTAAGACTGATTTCCGCAGCGCTTAAAATGATTACGGACATGGAACGCATCGGCGACCATGCGGCGGATATTTCCGAGATGACGATTCTGATGGCGGGTTCGGAGTACGAGCGCAGCGAGATTAACGTTAATCTGGTGGAGAGCATGGCGAAAGAGACGACCGACATGGTGATAAAGAGTGTCGACGCCTTTGTCAATAAGGATCTTGAGCTTGCGCGGAACGTGATAGCCCAGGACGACGTTGTGGATCAGTTGTTTGCGGATTTTAAGCAGGAGCTTATTTCCAAAATCAATGAGAACGTAAAGAACGGCGAGCAGGCGACGGATATGCTGATGGTGGCGAAATATTTTGAGCGGATCGGTGATCATGCGACGAACATTGCAGAATGGGTCATCTACTCAATCACCGGCGAGCACGAGAACTAGAGATTAGGAAAATAACAGAATAAAGCGGAAATTTTACACAAATTTTACAAAAAGCTGACGCCAAATTTACACGTCTCAGAAAATTTTTACATATACGCTGGTTTATAATTGCAAAACGACAAAAAATACGTTATAAGTAATAATGTATGCGTTTGTACAATTGAGGTAAAGTAGTGGTATGTAAAGGAGATTGAGATGGATATTTTTGGAGTACTGACTCTTATCGGTGGGTTGGCGCTGTTTTTGTACGGAATGAACGTCATGGGAGCGGGTCTTGAGAAGATGTCGGGCGGAAGACTGGAACGCATCCTGGAGAGCCTGACATCGAACCCGATCAAGGCGGTATTGCTTGGCGCAGGAGTCACTGCGGTGATTCAGTCGTCGTCTGCAACGACGGTTATGGTAGTCGGTTTTGTAAATTCCGGCATTATGAAGCTGTCGCAGGCAATCGGCATTATTATGGGAGCGAATGTCGGAACAACGATTACCGCATGGCTGCTCAGCTTAACCGGAATTGAGGGAGGCAGCTTTTTTGTACAGATGCTGAAGCCTTCGTCTTTTTCCCCGATACTTGCGGTGATCGGTATTATTTTTATCATGTCGGGCAAGAGCGATAAGAAGAAGGATATCGGAGAGATTCTGCTCGGCTTTACGATTCTTATGTTTGGTATGGACACGATGAGCGGTGCGGTAAAGCCGCTTGCGGATGTACCGGAGTTTACGAATCTTCTGACGATGTTCCAGAATCCGGTTTTAGGCGTTGTTGCGGGCGCATTGCTGACGGCGATCATTCAGAGTTCCTCCGCTTCGGTCGGTATCCTGCAGGCGTTGTCTGTGACAGGGGGATTTACGTTCGGCTCTGCGATTCCAATTATCATGGGACAGAACATCGGAACCTGTGTGACAGCGATGATTTCTGCGATTGGAGCGAATAAGGGCGCAAAGCGTACTGCATTTGTACATCTGTATTTCAATCTGATTGGAACGATTATTTTTCTTGTGCTGTTCTATGCAGGAAATGCAATTTTCAGATTCCCATTTACGAATAATGTAGTCGGTGCGGCAGATATTGCGCTGGTTCACAGTATATTTAATATATTTACAACAATCATTCTGCTTCCGTTCACGAAAGGTCTTGAGAAACTGGCATATCTTACCATTCCAAAGACCGAGGACGAGAAGAAGACGGCAGACGATGTTTTCGTGATTCTGGACGAGCGTTTCTTAAGCTCCCCGGCGTTTGCAATCGAGCAGTGCCGTTCTCTGGTGAGCCAGATGGCGGAGATGACAAGAGACAGCTTCTTAGAGGCGATGTCGGTACTCACGGATTACTCCGAGGAGAAGGTGGCGGACGTCATCGACAAGGAGAACCGTGTGGATACCTATGACGACAAGATTTCCGCGTATCTGACCAGACTAAGCAGCGAGAATCTTTCCTACAGCGACAGTCTGCGGGTGACTTCCCTGCTTCACTGTATCACGGATTTCGAGCGTATTTCCGATCATGCGATCAATGTGGTCGAAAGTGTGCAGCAGATGAGGAAAGACGATCTTGAATTTTCCAGAAAGGGAAAAGAGGAGATGCTGCTCTACGGAAAGGCAATCGAGGATATCTTATGCCGTACTACGGAGGCGTTTGTGCAGAACGATCAGGCGCTGGCGCATACGGTAGAGCCGCTTGAGGAAGTCATTGATGAATTAAATAAAGACGTAAAGAAACATCACATGAAGCGGCTGCGCAAGGGCAAGTGTACGATGGAGCTCGGTCTTGTACTTTCCGATCTTGCTATGAACTATGAGCGTGTGGCGGATCACTGTTCCAACATTGCGGTATATATGATGCAGCTTAAGGATACGCAGCTTGAGGAGCACAGCTTTACCGACCAGCTCGATGAGGCGGAGAGTGCGGAATTTACAAGGCTTCTGGAAGAATTTGGAGAAAAATATTCGCTGTAGAAGAAAAAGAGGAAATGATGGCGACGATTTATATTGTTGAGGATGATGTGAATATCCGCGAGATTGAGCGCTATGCGCTGAAAAACAGCGGATATGAGGTAGAAGAATTTGAGAGCGGCGCGCAGCTTTTCGCGCGTATGAAAAAGGCACTGCCATCCCTGCTTCTTTTGGATATTATGCTGCCGGACGAGGATGGTCTGGAGATTCTTTCCCAGATCCGTTCACAGAAAGATACGGCGGGGATACCGATTATTATGGTCACGGCAAAGACCAGCGAACTGGATAAGGTCAAGGGGCTGGATCTGGGCGCGGACGATTATATCACCAAGCCGTTTGGCGTGATGGAGCTGATCTCCCGCGTGAAGGCGCTGCTTCGCCGGACGCAGAGTGCGGCTTTAGAGACGCGGCTTAGCCACGGGGATATCACGATCGATAACGATAAGCATGCCGTATTCTTAGGGGATAAGCCATGTGAGCTGACCTTCAAGGAATTTGAACTGCTGAAGTATCTGATGATTAACAAGGGAATTGTGCTCTCCCGGGATAAGATCATGGATCAGGTATGGGGCTTTGAGTACGAGGGAGAGAGCCGCACGGTGGATATGCACATCAAGACGCTGCGGCAGAAGCTTGGAGCGTCGGGGAGTTGTATCAAGACGGTGCGCAACGTAGGGTATATGATAGAATGAAGAAAAAATTAAATGCGAAGTTTATGTTAATTGCGGCAATCGCCATTGTGGTGACTGCCGTATGTTCTATTCTCCTTTTTTACAGCATTCTGATGGAACAGATTTTTGATGATTTAAAGGCGAATGCACATGTGATTTCCAAACTGGATTTAACAGAGGCAGGAGAGGAAATTTCTTCACAGCTTGCCGGGGATGGACTCAGAATTACACTTGTGGATAAAGACGGCGACGTAATCTATGACAGTATGCAGGATGCGGAGAAAATGGAAAATCACAAAGGACGTCCGGAAATCCAGCGGGCGCTTGCAGTCGGTGAAGGACGCGGTATGCGGAGATCTGTGACCTCGGCGCAGCACACCTTTTACTATGCAATGAGTCTTCCCGACGGAAATATCCTGCGTCTTGGCAAGGAGAGCGCCAGCATTTATCATCTTGTCTGGAATATGGCGGGGCTGATCGTGGGCGTGGGAGTGGGGATATTCCTGATATGCGCCGGATTTGCAAAGCGCATGACAAGACGGTTCATAGAGCCCATTGAGAAGATGGCGAAAAACATCGTGCTCGTCGATGAAGCGGAGGTCTATGAGGAGATGCGTCCTTTTGTCTCGACGATCAAGCAGCAGCACATGGATATTTTAAATCATGCGCGCATGCGTCAGGAGTTCACAGCGAACGTCTCCCATGAGTTAAAAACGCCGCTGACAGCGATTTCCGGCTACGCGGAGCTGATTGCAAGCGGCATGACAAACGAGCATGACACGGAGCATTTTGCGGATGAAATCCACCGGAGCGCCGAGCGTTTACAGACGCTTATCAACGATATCATCAAGCTCTCGGAGCTTGACAACAGTGACTTAAAGCTTGAATTTGAGCCAATCGATCTGCATGAGCTGGCAAGAAACTGTATCAGCCAGATGGAGATTCCCGCGCAGAAAAATGAGGTCACGCTGCTGTTAGAGGGGGAACCTGTCACGGTAAACGCGAATAAGACGCTGATCGAGGAATTGCTCTACAACCTTTGCAGCAATGCGGTGCGCTACAATAAGCGCGGCGGGACGGTCACGGTCGTGACAGGAACGGAGAACGCCAGACCGATGGTGCTCGTGCGCGACACCGGAATCGGTATTCCCAAGGAGCAGCAGGAGCGCGTCTTTGAGCGGTTCTACCGGGTGGATAAGAGCCGTTCGAAATCTACGGGCGGCACCGGGCTCGGGCTTGCCATCGTAAAGCATATCGTCGCGCAGCATGAGGCGCAGATTACGCTTGCGAGCGAAGAGGGCGTGGGAACGGAGGTTAAGGTGGTATTTTAGGAATATCCGGTAAAATGAACCGGGGACTGTTGTATTAATGCAAATGTTTTTTTACTCTATTTGTGTTAATGCGACAGTCTTTTTTGTTTGCGAATGTAGTAATAATATGTTAAAATGTATAAGTCTTATAGGGCGGCGCAAAGCCGCCAGTCTTAGTTTTTCATGCCTGTTTCAGGCGGAATATCCAATATTTTTATCATTTACACAGGAGGACATTGCCTATGACAAACAAACTAAAAGAATATTTTCCGCTGCTAAGGGAGCGGGAGGAGCTGCTTGCAGAGATTAAGGGCAGCAGGGAACTGTACGCCATGTATGAGGAGTGGAGCCGCGCGCAGCGGGAGGAATTTCTGGATTTCTGTACGGGCGTGCGGGGAATGAAGATTCTTTATGATTCTTTTTTCAAAGAGGTCATGAATCCCGAGTATGCGCCGGAGCGTCTGGAAAGCTTCTTATGTGCGGTGCTGAAGCGGAAAGTAAAGATTCTGCGGGTGCTTCCCAATGATTCCACGCGCATTTCAGACGAAGGATCACTTCTTATTACAGATATCGTTGTGGGGCATGAGGACGGTGCGCTCGCCAATGTCGAGATTCAGAAGATCGGCTATGGATTCCCCGGGGAGCGGAGCGCCTGCTATTCGGCGGATATGCTCCTGCGCCAGTATAGGAGAGTGCGCTCCAGACAGGGGGACGATTTTTCCTACCGGGATATTAAAAACGTCTATCTAATTGTGATTTATGAGAACAGCCCTAAAGAATTTAAGGACTTCCCGGAGGTCTACCATCATCATGCGAGACAGGTGTTTGACAGCGGATTACAAATTAATCTGCTGCAGGAGTTCGTTATGATACCTCTTGACATTTTCCATGCCCAAATGCACAATAAGCCTATAGAAACACCGTTGGAGGCGTGGCTGACATTTCTTGGCGAGGATAAGCCGGAGAAGGTAATCGAACTGATTGCGGCATACCCTAAGTTCAAAGAAATGTACGCGACGCTGTATGAGATGTGCCGGAATACGGAGAGGGTGATGAGGATGTTTTCAGAAGAACTGCGGATCTTAGACCGCAATACGGTGAAGTATATGATCGAAGAGCAGCAGAAGGAGATTGATTCGTATAAGGAGCAGTTACAGCAGAAGGACGAAGAACTGGATCGGAAGGAAACGGAATTGTACGCGGCACAGGAGCGGTTGGCGCAGCTTGAGGCGGAACTTGCCGCGGCGAGGAGTAAGGCGTCGAAATAAACAAAAGGAGCCGTGCACCCAATATACTTATTTGTAGGATTGTAAAAATCGTCGAAAAGTTGCGCAGAAAACATGTATTTGTGATAAAATAATAAGATGACAAAAAATAAGTGATCTGCCATCTGGAGGAGAAAACATGTTTTCCGTATCTGATATCAAAGAAGAAGCATATCCGGCAACATACCGGAGAGGAAAGGAACTGTACGAGACGGGCGGGGTCCTGGATTTTTCCTATGACATATATTTAGAACACGGCTTTCCGGTGGCTGAGGTGCGGGCGAAGGTGCGCGGACAGGTCGAGAAGAGCTATCAGGTGACAGCGGTCGTGGATGAAGAGTTTGCAGAGGTGTCAAGCTGTAACTGTACCTGCGAGGCGTTCTACAACTACGAAGGCATGTGCAAGCACTGTGCAGCGGCGCTGCTCGCCTATGTCAACCGCAGACCGGCAGCGGATATCCTGCGGGCGAAGCAGGGAAGGCTTTCGGAGAAGAAAGAGGAGACGAAGAAGAGCGGGCATGTTTCTGCCATGCAGACGCCGTCCGCCTTAAAAACGCTTTTGAACCAATATTCCCTGCGCGCGGGCGTGAGCTATCTCATTCCGGAGAGTATCTACGGTAAGGTGGAGATCGAGCCTTATTTTAAGCGGGATTACAGTTATGCCAATGTGGAATTTAAGATCGGAACGGAACAGAAATATGTCCTCAAAAATATTTCTGCGTTTTTGCATGCAATCGAGCAGAATGAGAAAGTGCGTTACGGGAAGAAGCTGGATTTCTATCACAACAGGCAGGCGTTTACAGAGCGGGCATGGCGTATGATAGAGTTCATGCAGCAGCAGGAACGGGATAAGAAGCGGCAGAGTAAATTTCACGCCTACTATGCATACACCGGGGGCTACGAGCGCACGATGGAGCTGGACGAGGTAGGAATCGACCGTTTTTTTGCGGCAGTGGGTGAGGACGCGTTTTCGGGAGAAATCGGGTATGAGGAAGAATCCTCGTGGCGCGTAGCGTCTGCGGAGCGTCGGCCGAAGCTTGAAATCCGTACCGGAGCGTCTGGAATTTTCCTGCTTTTGGAGGATCTGAATATCATAAAGGGAAGCCGGTACTATTATTTCTATGAAGCCGGCGTGATTTACCGGAGCAGCACGGCGCTTAAGGAGAAGACCGGGAATTTTTTTGAATATCTGGAGCGTCAGGCAGGCGGAGAATGCTATATTGCATCGGAGGAGCTTCCGGCATTCTGCCGCGATTTGCTTCCGCTTATCAAGGAAACCTTTGCACTTACGGCGGAGGGGTTTGACGAAACGCTTTATGTGCCGAAGAAGCCGGAATTTGAGCTGTATCTTGACAAGCAGGATAATCAGACCGTGGGAGCGAAGCTCGTGGCGGCATATGGAGACGACAAATACAATGTGCTTCATCCGGTAGCGCCCGGAGAAGTGCGGGATATGGCGGAGGAAATGCGCGTCCGCAGTCTGGTCGAGCCGTATTTCAACGAGTACGGGCTTGGCGGAACGATTTTTATTCTGTCGCACAATGAGGAAATGCTTTATCAGCTGATCAGCGGCGGGCTGCAGAGGCTGAGTGAATATATGTCAATTTACACGACCGAGGATTTCCGCGGGATGAAGGTGGTGTCTTCCCCGGCAGTGTCCGTCGGCGTGGCGTTAAAGAGCGATCTTTTGGAACTGACGCTTCATTCGGATGAGATGTCGCAGGAGGAACTGGCGTACCTTCTGACCCGCTATGACCGCAGGAAAAAGTATGTCCGCCTCAAAAACGGTGATTTTCTGGATATTCGGGACGACGGGCTTGGGCTGCTAGCGGAAATCAGCGAGGATATGCGTCTTTCCGAAGCGAACCTTAAAAAAGGGCATATTAATGTACCGAAATACCGCGCGATGTATTTAGACGCGGCGTTAAAGAGCAATCAGGTGCTCTCTGTGGAGAAAAACAGGGAGTTTAAGGGGATGGTCCGCAATATGAAGACCATCGAGGACAGTGATTATGAGGTGCCGGGGAGCCTTAAGAGTATCATGCGCGGGTATCAGAAAAGCGGCTTTCTGTGGCTTAAGACGCTGCGGGAAAACGGGTTCGGCGGAATTTTAGCAGATGATATGGGGCTTGGAAAGACTCTGCAGGTCATCAGTCTTCTTGTCGCAGAGCAGGAGGAGGCGGCCGCCGGAGAGCGGGAGAGCAGACGTTCCCTGATCGTATGTCCGGCATCCCTGGTGTACAATTGGCAGAAGGAGATTGAGCGCTTTGCACCATCACTGCAGACGACTGTAGTAACAGGGCTTGCGGCAGACCGTGAGCGCATTGTACGCCATACAAAAGACGGTGAGATTCTTATCACATCCTACGATTTATTAAAGAGGGATGAGGCGCTGTACCGGGATATCATCTTTGCGATCCAGGTCATCGACGAGGCGCAGTACATCAAGAATCCCGGCACGCAGGCGGCGAAGGGCGTCAAGAAAATCACGGCTGGTTTTAAGCTGGCGTTGACGGGAACGCCGATCGAGAACCGTCTTGGCGAACTGTGGAGTATTTTTGATTATCTGATGCCGGGCTTCCTCTACACTTATCAGCGGTTCCGTGAGGAAATCGAGATACCGGTTGTTGTAAACGGCGATGAAAATAAGATGGAGCGCTTGCAGCGCATGATCCGGCCGTTCATCCTGCGCCGCTTAAAGGGCGAGGTGCTAAGCGATCTTCCGGCGAAGCTCGAGGAGAATGTCTTCGCGAAGCTCTCCGGCGAGCAGCTTGCGCTTTACGACGCGCATGTGCAGCGCATGAAACAGAGCCTTACGGAGAAGTCCGAAAAGGAATTTCGCTCGGAAAAGATTCAGATACTTGCGGAGCTTACAAAGCTGCGGCAGATCTGCTGCGATCCGGGGCTGCTGTTCGACGGCTACCGGGGAGAATCCGCGAAGACGGAAATGTGCATGGAATTGCTTGGAAATGCAGTCTCAAGCGGACATAAGGTATTGGTGTTCTCGCAGTTCACATCGATGTTAGACCGCCTTGCGGAGCGTCTTAAGAAAGCGGGAATCCGCTATTACATGCTGACGGGAGCCGTTGGAAAAGAGAAGCGGATGCAGATGGTCGAGAGCTTTAATGGGGATGACGTTCCGGTGTTCTGCATTTCCTTAAAAGCCGGAGGCACCGGACTAAACCTTACGGCAGCGGATATCGTGATTCACTATGACCCGTGGTGGAATGTGGCGGTGCAGAATCAGGCGACTGACCGCGCGCACCGGATTGGGCAGAAGCATGTGGTGACGGTCTATAAGCTTGTGTCCGAGGGCACGATCGAAGAGAAGATTATCGCCATTCAGGAAAAAAAGAAGCAGCTTGCCGAGCAGGTCCTTGAGGGAGGGGGAATGGATTCCGTTTCCTTTACAAGAGAGGAGCTTCTTGAACTGCTGGGATAACAAAATTTCAAAAAATAGTTGACAAAAGATGCGAGGTATTTTATATTTAAGAAACAATATCGGCATAAGCCGTAATATCGCAGGCTTCGTGAGGGAGTAATTCGCGCGGGAGCGTGATTTGTCAACAGACCCGGTCACAGCGGCACAAGAGCTGACGACCTGGCAAATCTTAAAGAATGAGACTCATGTATATTTTAGGAGCACACCCTGATGGGAATCCGAAGTATACATTGAGTCTTTTTGTGTTGTATATGGCACAGATACCCCGCAGAACCGGATTTACAGGAACAGGACAGGAAGCCGCGCCTACGGAGAAGCCGGAATTTGCAATGTGTATGGTTGGAGCGCAGGATAAAGGACAGATAAAGTGCGAATGGATAGGTACAACGGATGCAATATCAGGATGTTGTTTTTCTGCGCCAGGAAGGTGGGAAAGAATTATGGGAATTTTTATTGAGCTGTTTCTGATGGGAGTCGGGCTGGCGATGGATGCCTTTGCGGTGTCGATCTGTAAAGGGCTTGCCATGCGTAAGGTCAACAAAAAGCAGGCGGTTGTGATCGGTCTGTTTTTCGGAGGATTTCAGGCGCTGATGCCGTTTATTGGATGGGTGTTAGGAAGCCAGTTTGAGAGATACATTACCAGCATCGATCACTGGATCGCCTTTGTACTGCTGGGCTTCATCGGCGGTAAAATGATTGTCGAGGCGGTAAAGCCGGACAATGAGGACGTAGAAATCGATCAGATGGATCCGCCGCTTGACATGAAGGAAATGTTTTTGCTTGCGCTTGCGACCAGCATAGATGCGCTTGCGGTTGGAATTACATTTGCATTTCTTGACTATCCGATTGTCGAGGCAATTTCGATTATCGGTATCGTGACGTTTCTTATTTCCATTGGGGGCGTGTACGTGGGTAACTTCTTTGGGAATAAATATAAAAATAAGGCGGAGTTTGCAGGCGGTCTGATTCTCGTACTGCTCGGCGTCCGCATCCTGCTGTCGCATCTGGGGATTCTCGGATAGGAAGAGCGGCGGTAAATATTTCGTATATATGAGATGCATAGAAAAGAACAGGCGATAAATATAACACGCGTGTGCGATGCGCACGCAGTGAGAAAATAGATGCAAACAATTTTTAAGCACAAGAGAGGAAAAGATTATGACAGAAATACTTTGGTCAGTGTTTTTACTGGTGATTGGTTTCGTTTTATTGATTAAGGGTGCAGATTTCTTTGTGGAGGGAAGTTCTGCAGTGGCTAAGATGCTCAAGGTTCCGTCTATTATCATCGGTCTTACAATCGTGGCGATGGGGACGAGCCTTCCGGAGTGCGCTGTCAGCATCACAGCGTCTATGACGAACAACAATGCGCTTGCCGTCAGCAATGCGGTCGGGTCAAATATTTTTAATCTGATGGTAGTCTGCGGCTTTTGCGCACTGTTCAACCCGCTTGCGGTGGAAAAGAGCACACTGCTTAAGGAATTTCCGTTTTCGGTTGTCTGCGCGATTCTGCTCCTGGTCTGCGGCTATTTTGGAATGGAGCTTGGCAGGACGGACGGACTGCTTCTGCTCGTGGTCTTTGTCTGTTTTCTGGTCTGGATGGTGCGCTCCGCAATGAAAGCCCGCGCTAACGCTTCGGATGAAGAGTATGAGACGCTTCCCGTGTGGAAATGTATTTTGTTTATCGTTGGCGGTATTATTGCAATTAAGTTTGGCGGTGATTTTGTCGTAGAGGGAGCGTCTGCAGTTGCCGCAAAGATGGGACTTAGCCAGAATCTGATCGGGCTTACAATTGTAGCGTGCGGGACAAGTCTGCCGGAGCTTGTGACCTCGGTCGTAGCAGCGCGCAAGAATGAACTGGATATGGCGCTTGGTAATGTGATCGGCTCGAACATTTTCAATATTCTCTTTGTACTCGGCATTGCGGCAAGCATCAGCCCGATTGCGTTTATCACGGAGAATATCATTGATATCGTGATTTTGATTGCAATGAGTCTGCTTGTGTGGATTTTCGGCTGGACAAAGAAAAGGCTGGACAAGGCGGAAGGTATTATCATGCTGCTTATGTACGCGGCATATCTGGTATATATTTGCATAAGATAAGCGCGTTTTTCCCGTTGCCGAAAACCCGAAACCGCGTTATACTGGGAAGAAAGAGATACGAGGGAGGAATCTATATGGACTTTTTTGACAAGTTGGGGGAATCGCTGGTCACTGCAGGAAAGGATGTCACCCAGAAAGCAAAGGATGTGTCTGAGATTGCAAAGCTCAAGCTCGATATCAAGTCCAAGGAGGACTATGTGCAGAAGCAGTATGCGGCGCTTGGGCTTGCTTACTATGAGAAGCACAAGGGCGAGGAAGGAATCGAGGAGGCGGAGCAGTTTTTCCTGATCGAGGAGGCAAGGGAAGAGATCGAGCGCATGAAAGCGGAGATACTTAAGATTCAGGGGTCTGCGGAATGTCCGAAGTGCGGTGCGAAAATGCCGGAGGGAGCAACCTTCTGCAGCAGTTGCGGCACGAAGATGGATGACATGTATGAGGAAGAGGAATAAGAAAGGACGCAGCGCATTGAAGGAGACAAAGACAGGCGCATATGTGAAAGCATATGCGCCCTTTATTCTGGTAGCAGTCATTGGATTTATCTACCATCTGCTGATGAAGCCGATGGGCGGGGATGATGTTTTCTTCCGCGAGGCGACGGACGGCACGACGCTGTGGGCATACCTCGGACATCGTTATCTGAACTGGACGTCGAGGGTCGTATCTGAATTTGTGCTCGTAAATGTCATTCAGTGCCCGATTCTCTGGCAAATCATTGATTTTCTGATGTTTGCGACGCTTCCGGTTCTGATCGCGCGGATTTTAGGCGGCGGAAGGCTTGTGAATCTGGCGGCGGCAGCAGCGGTTTTGCTTTTTCCGTTTCATGACATGGGAACCGCAGGCTGGGTTACGACGACCGTTACGCATTTCTGGCCGTTCTGGGGAATGTTCTATATTGCGATGCTGCTTAAGAAGATGGCGTCGGAGGAACGGATTCATCCCGCAGAGGCGGTGTTTGGCGTGCTTGTCGCAGTGGTGACCGGAAGTCATGAGCAGTATGCGGTGATTATGGCAGTGTTCTTCGTACTTTACGGCGTATATCTGCGGATGCAGAAGAGAAAGCCGGGAAATCTTCCGGTGCTTGTGCCGCTTGTGCTTGTAAATGTGATTTCGCTTGCCGTGATTGCCTTTTGCCCGGGAAATGCCGAACGAAATAAGGTAAGTATCGCGGATCTGCCGATTTACGCAGAGTTCGGGTTTGGCGAGAAGCTTTATCTGGGGCTGCTTAGTATCGAGCGCGTTTTTATAGCAAATGCGGATATTGTATTTTGCGTGGTAATATCGCTGTGGACGGCGCTTGTCTGCATGAAGACGAAGGATTTTAAGAAAACGCTCATCTCTGCGCTGCCGCTTTTTATCCTGTTCGGGCAGACAGTGTTTCGGACGGCGTATCCGGGCTTGTCCGGTCTTTTCGTGATGCCGGGGCAGATTCTGGAATGGAGCTGGAACGATTTGTCCACATGGATTCCCATGGTATATCTGGCGGTGACGGTCGCGTCGATGATCTACGCGCTGTATCAGCTTTTCGGGGAAGATCTGTATGCATATATCTGTGTGCTGGTTCTGCTCGGCTGTGGATTCGGCGCGGGAATGATTCTCGGCTTTATGGCGACGATCTATGTCTCCGGCGAGCGTGTGTATGCACCGCTCTACGGAATCCTTTTGATGGTGACGCTGTTTGCTCTGAATGCGCAGAAAGAGGCTGTCACAGAGAAATTAAAGACTGCGGGCGGGAAGCTCGCGGCGGCAGGGGTTGTACTTTGCTGTCTTGTGAACGTGTTGTTTATAACGCTGTCCGTTTAGGCGGACAGCGTTTTTTTGCCCTATAGGAAATACCGTGTTGTTGTAAAGCGTGAAAGTATTGATTCCTATAGAGCAAAAGCCCTTCCGGGCAGGATGCGCACCTCGCGGAATGGAAGATAGCCGTAAACGGCACCGCTCGGGCGCGGCAAAGTGTGCTTCACATGTAAGCTGAAGTAGATTCGCGACAGTGTGCGAAGCACACTTTGTTCTAGATAGGAAATACCGTGTTGCTGTGAAGCGTAAAAGTATTGATTCCTATAGAGCAAAAAGCCCTTCCGGGCGGGATGCGCACCTCGCGGAATGGAAGATAGCCGTAAACGGCACCGCGCGGGCGCGGCAAAGTGTGCTCCGCATGTAAGTTGAAGCAAATTCGCGAGATTGTGCGAAGCACACTTTGTTCTAGATAGGAAATACCGTGTTGCCGTAAAGTGCGAAAGGATTTATCATAAAGAGTCAATCCGGGTTGTCAAGAAATTAATATATTGACAAAACGAATCCGCAGGCATAAGATAAAAAAAGAGAGATAACATAAAAGGGACATCATAAAATTGCAGGGGAGGCGGGAATATGGCAAAGACAAACGAGCGCGGCGCAGGGAGGAAGCGGGCGCTTAACGCAGAGGAGATTGCGCAGATCGCAAAGCGGCACGCGGCGGGAGAGACGCTTACGGCGCTTGCGGCGGAGTGCGGCGTGTCCCGCCAGACATTGTCGGGCTATCTCAACCGCAGAGAAGACGAACAGGAACAGATTTGCCGTACAATACGCAAATGGGCGGAGCTTAACCGCAGATTTCGTGATATCGATGTGCAGGAGTATACGATGCGGATGGAATTTATGTGCGGGAACGAGTGCTGCACGGAGATACTTGTGGACTTTGCACGGCAGAGGATTGCTGTGGAGAACCGGACGGACGATCTGATTCACCGGGCGTTCGGAATCAAGGCGAAGCCGACATGGGAGGACTTTGAAGAGTTTCTGGAGAGCAGATGCTTTCCGCGCACGAGAGACCATCTGCGGCTTGTGTTAAAGGATCTCGGACTGGATTCCTATGATCCGCTTGCCATCGTGGAGCGGACGAAGGGACGGATGGCGGAAGATATGCAGTGGATTGCTATTACCTATCTGGATACGGCGGCGCGATGAGCCATGACGCAGGCGGTTCATGGCGGATGGTCCGGGCAGTAACAGAGAATCATTGGTGCAGAACAGGCTGCGGAGGAGGTGCGGCAAATGCGGGAGACGATTGAATTTCAAATGAACCATATACCGGAAATTACGATAACCGGGAAGAATATAGAGACTGGGGAAGGGCATTCCTCGAAGGGCAACCAGCTTAAATGGGAACAGGACGGCTGGTGGTACAAGGCGGATGCTTTCGGCTATGAGAGCCTTGCGGAGGTCGTCGTCTCAGGACTTCTCGCGCAGTCAAATATTTCGGAGGCCGTCAGGTATGAGCCGGTTGCAATCCGTTATCAGGACAAGATTTACCGCGGATGCCGCAGCAGGAATTTCCGGGCGCAGGGCGAGGAGCTTGTGACGCTCGAGCGGATTGCGAGGAGCTGCACAGGCTTTGGTCTGGCAAAGCAGATGGCGCATATTGCGGATGTGGGAGAGCGTATCGGCTATATGGAAGAGCTGGTGCGCAACGTGACGGGCATCGAAGACTTTGGCATATATCTGACGAAAATGCTTGAAATCGACGCTTTTTTCTTAAATGAGGATCGCCACACGAACAATATTGCGCTGCTCTACGACCCGGCAAAGCGGGAGTACCGGCTCTGCCCGTTCTTTGACATGGGGCTGTCGCTCTTTTCGGATACGAGAGAGGCGTATCCGTTCGGGAAGGATTTTGCAGCGTGCCGTGAAGCAATCTGTGCGAAGCCGTTTTCAAGGGATTTCGACGAGCAGCTTGATGCGGCGAACGAGCGGTATGGCTGTTATCTGAAATTCAATTTTCCGGCGAACCGCATCTGTGAAGTGACAAGCGGGCTGCGGAGGATGTGCAGAACGGAGGAAAGCCATGGAAATGCACGGGGAGAAGCGGCGGAGTGCGGAGTACAGACCGGATATACGGAAGAAGAGTTCGCACGTGTGGAGGAGGTGCTGCGCTATCAGGCGGGAAAGTATGGGCATCTATTTTAATACTCCTTGACTTTCCGGTACTTCCGTGCTAATCTTAGGAAAGCTAAGAAATCATCAAATATACGAAACGCGAAGAAAAAGAGAGTACATTTGTCGGAACTTTACAGAGAGATTTCCAACCCGCTTCATTGTACGGCAGGCTTTTACAGAATGTCACGGACAGACGCCATTCGGGGACGGGTAGCTGCGAGGAAATAGGGAAAGGCAGATGGAACATGGCTTTGGAGCGGCAGGACTGAACCCTTATAGCGGCGCGATAGGAAGTGCCATCAGGCAGGGGATAAGCTCTGACGGGACCGCCTGTTACAGCGGGGGATATTGAACCTTGGAAGAGGGAGATATCTGACAGAGGCACAGATCGTGAGGTCTGTGTGAATAGAAGTGGTACCACGGGATGTTAAGTCTCGTCTTCTGGGTGTGTTGTGCGGTGGCACAGGACGCAAGGAAGACGGGACTTTTTTGCTCTATAGGAAATACCATGTTGTTTTAAAGCGTGAAAGTACTGATTCCTATAGAGCAAAAAGCCCTGCCGGGCGGGATGCGCACCTCGCGGAATGGAAGATAGCCGTAAACGGCACCGCTCGGGCGCGGAACAAAAGCTGCGCTGTCAGAAAAATTGAAGCGCGAGAGTGTGCCAAGCGCACTTTTGTTCCATAATAAGTGATAAAGCAGAGCCAGATGCACATAAATGCGCACAATGATGATTCAGGAAAGGAGCAATACAATGAGCAAAGAGAAATTCTATATGACAACCGCGATTGCCTACACATCAGGCAAGCCGCACATCGGAAACACCTATGAAATCGTACTTGCAGACGCAATCGCACGATATAAGAGATTAGAGGGCTACGACGTTTATTTCCAGACAGGAACGGATGAGCACGGACAGAAGATTCAGGAGAAGGCGGAGAAAGCCGGAATCACCCCGAAGCAGTATGTGGACAATGTAGCCGGAGACGTAAAGCGTATCTGGGATTTGATGAACACCTCCTACGACAACTTTGTCCGCACGACCGATGCAGACCATGAGAAGCAGGTACAGAAGATTTTTAAGAAGCTCTATGACAAGGGCGACATTTACAAAGGCTCTTACGAGGGACTTTACTGTACGCCGTGCGAGTCCTTCTGGACGGAGTCACAGCTTGTGGACGGCAAATGTCCGGACTGCGGGCGCGAGGTAAAGCCTGCGAAGGAGGAGGCATACTTCTTTAAGATGAGCAAATATGCCGACCGCCTGATCGAGCATATCAACACGCACCCGGAGTTCATTCAGCCTGTTTCCAGAAAGAACGAGATGATGAATAACTTCCTGCTGCCGGGCTTACAGGATCTTTGTGTGTCGAGAACCTCCTTCTCATGGGGCATTCCGGTAGACTTTGACCCGAAGCATGTTGTCTATGTGTGGCTTGATGCGCTGACAAACTATATCACGAAAATCGGATACGATGCGGACGGCAATTCCTCGGAGCTTTTCAACAAGAACTGGCCGGCGGATCTGCATCTGATCGGTAAGGATATCATCCGTTTCCATACCATTTACTGGCCGATTTTCTTAATGGCGCTCGATCTGCCGCTGCCAAAGCAGGTATTCGGACACCCGTGGCTCTTACAGGGCGGCGATAAGATGAGCAAATCCAAGGGAAATGTCATCTATGCGGACGATATGGTAGATTTGTTTGGCGTGGACGCGACACGTTACTTCGTGCTGCATGAGATGCCGTTCGAGAACGACGGTATCATCACATGGGAGCTTGTCATCGAGCGTTTTAATTCCGACCTTGCAAATATCCTTGGAAATCTCGTGAACCGCACCGTTTCCATGAGCAATAAATATTTTGACGGCGTGGTAAAGAGCACGGGCGTAACGGAAGAAGTGGACGCCGACTTAAAGGCTGTCGTGACCGGGGCGAGAGATAAGGTCGCGCAGAAGATGAAAGATCTGCGTGTGGCGGATGCTATTTCCGAGGTATTCGCGGTATTCCGCCGCTGCAATAAGTATATCGACGAGACGGCTCCGTGGGTGCTCGCAAAGGACGAGGCGAAGGCGGACCGCTTAAGCGAGGTGCTCTACAATCTGGTGGAGTCCATCACGATCGGCGCATCCCTTTTAGAGAGCTTTTTGCCGGAGACCGCGGAAAAGATCGCGGCACAGCTTAACACAGAGCTTCGCACCTTTGAGGAACTGGATAAGTTCGGACTCTATGAGAGCGGCAAGAAGGTGACGGATAAGCCGGAAATCTTATTTGCGCGTCTTGACGCAAAGGATGTCATGCCGAAGGTCGAGGCAATCAAAGAGGCGCAGAAGAAGGAGTTCGAGGCGGAGCAGCGTGCACTTGGTGAGGACGTTCCGGCAGCGGATACCGAAGCAGGAGATACCGCCGGGGAAGCGGTCATTGACATCGAGCCGAAGGAAGAAATCACCTACGATGACTTCATGAAGATGCAGTTTCAGGTCGGTGAGATCATTGCCTGCGAGGCAGTGGAGAAGTCCAAGAAGCTGCTCTGCTCCAAGGTAAAAATCGGCAGTCAGGTAAAGCAGATCGTATCTGGCATCCGCAAGTATTACACGCCGGAGGAGATGGTCGGCAAGAAGGTCATGGTACTAGTGAACTTAAAGCCGGCGAAGCTGGCAGGCGTACTTTCTGAGGGAATGCTTCTGTGCGCTGAGGACGCGGAGGGCAACCTTGCACTTGTGACGCCGGAGAAACCGATGCCGGCGGGTGCAGAGATCTGCTAGTGACAAAAGCTTTATCACAAAAAAAGGCAAATTCACGCACAAAATCTAACAAAAAAGACCGTTTCATCCGATGTATAACATATGAACGGATTCATGTAAAGCGCGCCGCTGGGCAGGAGGATTCAATCCGTCCGGCGGGCGCTTTTTCTTTCAGGCAGAGGGCAGGGCGGATGCGCAGAGCACCGGTCAAGGGAGAGCGCATACTGACACTCTCTGCGGGGAGCTTCAGGGAGGAATGAAAAATGAGTACGACGGTAAACGGCGCGGGAAGCGCCAATTCCCGTACCGCTATGATGGGAACGCTTACGATTCAGAAGAAGGACAATCCTTATGTGCGGATGGCGAATTTCGGGAAATCACAGAAAAAATCTACGAAACAATTAAACTATAATCATAGAGAAATCTCCGGTCAGCTTGTGCGCGCAAAAAAAGCACAGAGTGCGGCGACTGTGCTGACGCGTGCAAAGAGCAAGCTTGCCGTGCTGCAGCGGCAGGCGGGAACAGGTCAGTACAATCAGACAGAAATGGCGAACGCAATCGCACACGCGAAGCGGATGGTGCGGTGTGCACAGCTTAAGGTGCGCAATCTTAAGGAAGAAGAGCGGGAGCAGAAATCGCACCAGAGGGAGAGCGGCGCAAAGACGCAGCAGAAGCAGGGCGAGGTGAGGCGCCGGGTTGCGGCAAAGGAGCGCGAGCTAAAGCAGAAGGTCGCCATCGAGGAGACGCAGGAGGTCATAAAGGAAAAGCAAAAGCGCAGCGAAATGGCACAGAAACGCCGGATGCACCGCAATCAGGAGCGCGGAAAAATCGCGGAGGCAGACATGAAATATATCAAGGCAATGTCCGGCAATAACAGCGGCTATACAAGCAGCAGCTATGACGAGGCGTCCGGGATCGCACTTGACATCAGCAGTGCGGCGATGGCACTTGCCGAGCTTGCGCTGACGGAGCAGGCGAGATCTGCAATCGAGCAGGAGGTCGAGGCGGAGGTCGAGGCAGAGATGGCGCTTGAAGCGGGGCAGACATCGGATGTCTCCGGCAGCACAGGCGGAGGAACGCCCGTGACAGACGGCAGCGCGGCGGCAGGCGGCGAGACGGCGACCGTGGATGTGTCGGTATAGATACAATGCTTGTAAGAAAAAAATATGTGTGCTAATATGGGCGTGGAACGGATATGATATCTTTTTAAGAGGGAATAAAAGGATGGCGCTTGAAAAAATAAATTTCTGTTGTGACGTAATGTGGCTGGATAAAAAAGTAGGCAGACTTGAAATTACAGATTCCAAACTTGTGAAAAATGAGGTGTACACAAATAATATATTTGAACATCCGTTTCCGCGGTCAAAGAGGCTCATGGACATCATTCATATACTAAGTGAAAGAGTTGTATGTAAAGAGAGATGGAACGATATCATGCAGAGAAAGAGCGGAATCTATGAATATAATGTATATGATATCCTGCATAACACACACGGTGCAGATGTAGACGATTTCACATGGTTTCGATTTGATGGGGAATGCATAACGTGGGCGGAGGTAGATCCAAGGAGAAGGAAATGAGAGAGTACAGCATTGACTCCAGATATAATTATCAAAGCAGAACAGTCACCAAAGGAACGCAGGAAAAATATGAGAAAAACGGGTATTACTACAAAATAAACAAAGCGGGTAACGAAGGATATGTAGAATATATCGTATATCGTGTGTTAAGCAAATCTACACTTGACGATAATATGTATGTCAAATACGAGTATTGTAAGATAAACGGGAAATCAGGTTGCAGGTCAAAATCTTTTTTGGGAGAGAATGAGGTATTTGTCACCATGAATACCTTATACGAAAAGATGACGGGCAGATGCGATTTGCCGGATAAACTAATGGCGTTAGCCAATGCAAAAGAAAGATTGGAATATATACTGGACATAGCAGACGGCGCGGGGATAGACAGGGAGAAATATAAAACATACATGCAGATAATGATGCAGATTGACTGGATAATAGAAAATACAGACAGGCATGTGCATAATTATGGAATCCTGTATAACAGAGAAGACGATACATTCAGACTGGCGCCAATATTTGACAATGGTATGTCATTAAATACTGACAGAAAAAACAATAAAACAGCATGTACTTTGAGTGGATCGTTCAGTGATCAGGTAGTTGCTTTCGGATATCCAATCGTCCCTGCATTTAAAATAGATTATGCCGGGTTAAGAAGAGATTTAAAAAGAATAGAGCAGACATATGGTAAACATATGGAACTGGATGTCTTGAAAAGCAGATTGGCGGAAGTGCAGGGAATATTTGACGGAAAAGCTTTATAGTAAGGACGCCGAAAAGACGTCAATATATCAGTATAATTGTCAATAATGCATAAAAAATCAGAAAATAAAGATAAAAATAATACAAAATCGATATTGACAATCATTTTTGAAGCGATTAAAATAAAACCAATTTCAGAAGAGAATATTGAGAATTAAATCGAAGAGGATTTAACCAGTTCGTAAAAAAAGCCTGTAAAACTATTACAGGCTTTTTTTGCGCATTTTTTTAGCACAGCAGAAAATTTGCAGAAAGCGAGGGATACATATGGCTGAACATTTTGTAATCACGATTGCCAGAGGTTTTGGCAGCGGCGGAAAACAAATCGCCTCACAGGTAGCAAAGGATTTTGGAATTCATTGCTATGAAAACCGGATTCTGACACTGGCGGCGGAAAAAAGCGGGTATGACAGGACACGGTTCCTTGAGGCAGACGAGAGACTTACGGGGAATGCGCTGGTCAATTCCCTGAAAAATTTGCCGAGAACGATGAAGCCAAAACCGCAGGAAGGGAAGTTTGTATCGAATATGCATTTGTATGAATGCGAGGCAGACATCATTCGGGAACTGGCAGATACAGAGTCCTGTGTGATTGTTGGGAAATGCGCCGATCACGTACTGAAGGATCGGAAAAATGTATTCAGCTTTTATATTGAAGCGCCGCGGGAATTTTGCCTGCACCGTATTGTAGAGCGAATGGGTGTAAGTGAGGCGGAGGCGCACCGGCTGATCAGCAAGACGGATAAATACAGGGCAGATTATTATAAATATTATACGGGTGGAAATTACTGGACAAACCCGGTCAACTATGACATGACGCTCAACAGCGACCGCGTTGGCATAGAGGAATGTATTCTGACGATTGAGAACTATGTCAGAATGAAAATGAAAATAGAATAAGAAATTTTATGATTACGAAGGCGTAAGAATCCGAGAGGATGCTTATGCCTTTTGCTTTTAAGGAGGAAGCAGCATGAGCGACGTGATAATGAAGGTGAAAAACCTGCGGAAGGTGTTTGGTGATTTCGTTGCAAATGACGGCATCAGCTTTGAGGTTGAGGCAGGAAAAATCTATGCACTTGCGGGAGAGAATGGTGCAGGAAAAAGCACATTGATGAAAATGCTGTATGGAGTGTATCCGATAGACGGCGGAGAACTTTATCTTGACGGAGAAAAGATGGAAAAATACAGTCCTTCTGTTGCCAGAGAAAAGGGGATCGGAATGGTATTTCAGGATTTCAGACTCGTACCGGCGTTTACGGCGCTGGAAAATATTTTCCTGTCAACGGACAATACCGGATGGATGTTTCACAAAAACGAATTGCGAAAAAGAATGAAGGAATTGTCCGATCGTTACAGCCTGCATGTGAATCCGGATGAGGTCGTATGGCGTCTTGATCTGGGACAGCGTCAGCACATAGAGATTTTAAAGGTTCTGATGAATGATAATACAAGAATTTTGATTTTTGATGAGCCGACAAGTGTTCTTTCTCCGAACGAGATTGATGCATTTTTAAAGCTGCTTACGGTATTTCGGGATAAGGGCTTTGCAATTTTGCTGATTACGCATAAGATTCATGAAATTGTTCAGGTTGCAGATGTGGTGCACATTTTGAGAAAAGGAAGGCTGGTTTATACCTTTGACGACAAGGAGACGTTTTCTGAGAAGGAAATTGTTGCAAAGATGATAGGAGACGAAGCAGACGGTGCCGATTCTGATTTGGCAAATGTACAGGCGCAATTTACCGGAAAGGAAGATGTTCTGGGTGACGGAATTGATGATAAGCCCTTGCTTATGGCGAAAGCAATCACAATCAAAGATGATTATGGAAGACCTATTATTTACAATGCGGATTTTCATGTTTCTGCCGGCATGATTCTGGGTGTTGCCGGAATTTCCGGAAACGGTCAGCGGGAACTTACGGAAATGCTTTATGGCATACGTCCGTTAAGTGCAGGAAAGCTGGCTCTCGATGGCGAGGATATTAGCGCTTGTGATACCGCAAGAAGACTTGAATTAGGAATGCGGATTCTTTCGGAGGACCCTATCCGGGATAATCTGGTTCCGGAATACACGGTTCTTGAGCATATGGCAATTTCCGGTTTCCCCTACAAGAAGAAGGGACCAATGATTGACTGGGAAGAGCTTGATGAGCGGGTAAGTGATTGTGAGGAAATCAGGGATTTAAATGTGCCGGATATGCCAAGGCAGGCGGAAAAACTTTCCGGCGGAAACATCCAGAGAATGGTCTTTGCAAGGGCGGTAATAGCACATCCGAAGGTGTTTATCGCAAGCTATCCCAGCAGGGGGCTTGATATTGCGACAGTGTCCGCAGTGCATGAGACATTGGAGCGGTTGAAAGCGGAAGGCGCAGCAGTCATTTTTATATCCGAAGATCTGAATGAATTGTTTACGATGTCAGATCGTCTGATAGTTCTTTCTGAGAACAGCATTTTTGGCCCTTATAAGCCCAGGGAGTTTGATGCGCAGATGATAGGCGAGGTTATGCTGAAAGGAGTGAAAGAGTGATGAAAATAAAAGATTTTGTCATAAAGGCGTTGATTGGAATTGCTGCATCCTTTGGAATATTTTCCGTATTTCTTTTGACACAGCAGCAGAATCCGCTTGTCGTATATAAAACGCTGATTATGTGTTTTGTAAATAATCGCTACAACGTCGGTGAAATTGCAGTGAAGATGACGCCTGTTCTGCTCGCAGGTATGGCAGCGCTCATTCCTGCGAAGGTCGGGCTTAGTAACTGCGGCGGAGAGGGGCAGTTAATTGCCGGATGTCTGACTGCGAATATTGTGGGTGTTTATATCTGCGGCAATATGCCGGGAGCGGTCGGAATCCCGATCATGCTGCTTACCGCAGCACTTGCCGGTATGGTATGGGCGGCAATTCCACTGTTCTGCAAGATCAGGCTGAATATGAACGAAACACTGACAACACTTCTTAGCAATTATGTCATGTATAAGTTCGTTTCCTATATGGTATTTGGTCCGATCAAAGACGTCAAGGGAAATAACTATCCGATGTCTGCCAAGATTGCAGAACAGCTTCGGATACCATCCTTTACCGGAACCAGAGCAAATTTCATGATTTTTGTGGCGATTGCCGCCGCAATTCTTGTCTGGTTCGTATTTGCAAAGACGGAACTGGGATTCAAATTAAGAATTATAGGAGGAAATGAGAGAGCGGCATTGTTTGCCGGATATAACGTGAAACGGGCGCAATGCATTTCATTTCTGGTTGCGGGGGCAATTGCAGGGTTTGCGGGAGGCGTTATTATGAGCAGCGTGGAATTTCAGATGCGGGAAACGACAGCGCATGACCTTGGATTTCTCGGATTTCTTGCGACAGGTATTGCCGGTGGAAACGCCATTATCTCTATTCTGACAGGCCTTATGTTATCGGCGCTCAATGTGTGCGGAACGTCGCTTGAAATTTCTACCGGGCTGCGTTCAGCGGCATCGACAATATTGATGTCAATTATTCTGTTAACGATTTTTGCACTGGGAAGGAGGAAGAGAGCACAATGATGGATTTGATTGAGAATTTTTTATTAAATACGGTTCGTTCCGGAACGCCGATTATGTTTGCCCTGATGGGGGACATGATTGGGCAGCGTGCAGGACATATCAGCTTAAGCGTAGAGGGTGCTATGCTGACCGGTTGTCTGGTTGGATTTACCACCTGTTATTACACGGACAGTCTGCTCCTTGCGGTTTTATTCGCAGCGTTGGCAGGTGCGTTTGTCGGCTTTCTGCAGATTCACTTCAACATCCGGTGTGGGGCGGATATGTTTGCCTTGGCGCTGGCAATCAATTATTTTTGTTCGGCGATCACGAATTATTTTGGTGCATCCATGGTCAGTAAAAGTATCCGGGGATTTTCCCGCATTGCCATTCCGGGGCTGTCAAGGATTCCGGTCATCGGGGATGCAGTTTTTCATCAGGATATCTTAACCTATTGTTCGTATTTGCTGCCGCTTGTGGTAGGATTCGTACTCTTTAAGACAAAGCTGGGGGTTGCACTTCGGACAGCAGGGGAAATGCATCAGGTCGGCGTGGCATATGGGTATAATATCAAGCGGCTGAAATATGGAGCAGTCATAGCAGCAGGCGTGCTTGCGGCAATCGGAGGGGTACAGCTTGCATGCGCTTATACGATGACATGGACATCGGATATGTCAGGAGGAAGAGGTTTCATTGCATCGGCGTTAGTAATCCTGTGTTCGTGGAAGCCCAAGCGCGCATATATGGCAGCGTATCTTTTTGGAGCGGCACAGTCATTGCAGATTCTTTTCCAGCTTCTGGCGGTTCCGATTCCGACCAATATTGTAACGATGGCGCCTTATGTGGTGACACTGGTAGCGTTGGCGTTTATTTCCATGAACAGAAATCCGTCTATGCCGGAGGAGCTAAAGAAGATTGGAAGACCGCTTGAGATACTAAATTAGTGTTTAAGAGCCATATGGTTCTTAAAAATAAATGGGAAAGGAAGTAGATATTATGAAAAAGTTTAAGATGAAATGGATGGCAATGTTTCTTGTGATGGCGCTGGCAGTTTGTATGGCGGCATGCGGCGGTACGGAAACGGGCGGCACGGCGCAGACAGGCGGCGGGGAAACGCAGGCGTCGGCTGATGCTCCGGGAAAGGGAGCAACGAAAATAGGGGTGCTTCTGGTTGGAACCAGAGATGATTACGGTTACAATCAGGCGCTGTATGAGGGGTGTCTGGAATCAGGCCAGGAGCTCGGTGTAGAAGTTCTCATCAAGGAGTCTGTTCCCGAGGACAGTTCTTCACAGGCAGTGATGGAACAGTTGATCGCGGAAGGATGTACGATTATCTATGCGTCCAGCTACGGACACAGGGAATATGCGGAGCTGGTAGCGGCAGCGCACCCGGAAGTGGCGTTCTTCTGCAGCAACGAAACAGGCGAGGATATGAATAATGTCAGTGCGTTGGTTACTTATGGCTGGGACAGTGCATACATAAACGGAATCTGCGCCGGTCTTATGACGAAGACAAATGAGATCGGTTACATCGGATCGTTTCAGGTGCCGGTCGTTATGTACTCTGTCGATGCATTTGCGCTGGGCGTACAGTCCGTGAATCCCAATGCAACCGTGCATGTTGTATTTACAGGCTCATGGGATGATGTGGGATTGCAGACAGATGCGGTCAATGCCATGGCATCACAAAATATCGACTGTATCGCACAGTATCAGGATTATACGAAGACAATTTGTGAAATGTGTGAGGCAGCGGGAATTTATGTAATCGGTTACCACGTAGATGCTTCTGATATAGCGCCGAATACCTTCCTTACAGGAACCATTGACATCTGCAAAAGGCAGACCGAGGTATTCCGGGAAACAATAGAGGGAAATTTCCCGGCAGGCATTGTGAGCGGCGGTTATCCGGAGGGAATGGTGGCGAATGCCGAATGTTCTGACGTAGTGCCGGATGAAGTGAAAGCACAGGTCGATGCGGCGGTAAAGGCAGCGGAAGAGGGAAGCCTGAATGTGTATGCGGGACCGGTCTACCTGCAGGATGGCAGTGTTGTGTATGAGGAAGGCTACACCCCGACAACAGAAGAAATTCTGGGAATAGATTTTCTTGTTCAGGGAACAGTCGGTCTTGACAATTAGTGAAATGAAGAAGAGGAAATTTGCATGACGTATTTTGTTTTACTTCTTATTGTAATAAGTTTTTTTGGAGCAAATATTTTTCAGAACCGTTTATCCGGGTCTCTGGAGGGGCGGATTTATCTGTCGAATCTGTTTCAGGTTGTGTGGATGTTTCTGGCGGCAGCAGTGTTTTTGGTGTTGGGCGCGGCGGGGAACGGCGGATTGCATTTTTCCTCATATACGGTAAGCATGGGAATGCTCGCAGGCGTCTTTGTCCTGGCAGGCGGAATGTGCCTGCTTGGGGCAATGGCGGTCGGTCCGCTGTCTTTTACGATTCTGATTTTCAGTATGTATGTCATCGTGCCTGCGATATTGTCCATTTTGTTTTTAAAGGAAGAGGTCACTGTTTTTCAGATTGTAGGGATGGTATTGATTCTGATTGTTCTGGTAATCAGTAACCCGGTTAAAGGAAAAGAGGAGATGCGGGAAAGCAGGGTGTGGTGGCTTCTTTGTATTGGGAGCGTCCTTGGTACCGGATTATCCAATTATGTTATGAAGGTGCACCAATATCACTTGCCGGGTCAGCAGATATTTGAATATTCGATTTCATCTTATATAGCAGGCATTGTTTGTGCGGGAATACTGGCAGGCTTTTTCTACAACAGAGAAAAGAAACAAGCAGGGTTTGTGCCATATCGCTTTACATGGAAATGCTTCTTCGGACCGGCAGCCGGTATGGCAGTCACAGAAGGAATTGCAAATGTAGGAAATTTATACAATGCGTCGCGGATGCCAGCAATCGTATTATATCCGGTTTCGCAGCTTGGAACGCTGATGCTTACCGTTGTCTTTGGTGTGTTGGTCTTAAAGGAAAAGCTGACAGGAAGATCGGTCGTTTGCCTTGTGCTTGGGATAGCTGCAATTTTGTGCATGAATTTTTAGCGGGGCAGGGCTTTTAGCAGGGAGGAAAATAAAATGAAGGTTTTTAAGGGGAATATGATTTATACGAAAGAACCAAAGCGTTTTGAAATATTAGAACAGGGTTACGTTACTGTGGACGATACGGGAAGAATTGTCAGTGTCAGTAAGGAAGCGCCGGAGGGGATAGAGACAGCCCATGTTGTGGATTTTGAAAATCATATGGTAATACCGGGTTTCACAGATTTACATCTGCATCCGAATCAGTATCCGAATGACGGGTTGGGCTACAACTATGAATTGATGGAGTGGATTGAAAATTATGCCACACCGGTCAATGGTTTGTATAAGAATGAGCAGATTACAAGGAGAATTTTTTCTGCGCTGATAGAGGATTTATGGAGATATGGAATTTTACATTCGGTGCAGTTTGGAGCGCTCGATTTAAGGACGAATGATATTCTGTTTGAAATGATGATAGATTCCGGCTTGTACTGTTATCTTGGAAAAAATCACACCGATTACAAAAAGGACAGGCATGAGGTAGAGACAACGCAGGAATCGATGAGATGCGCGCAGTACCTGATTGATAAATGGGAAGGCAAAAGTCCCCGGGTGCATTATATTATGACACCATCCTTTGCGCCGGGATGCACAGAGGAAATGATGAAGTGGTGCGGGGAGATGTCCCGCAAATATAAACTGCCGCTTCAATCGCACCTCGACGAGAACAAAAAAGAGGTGGGAATGGTACTTGACCGGTTCACAGACTGTAAGAACTATGCGCAGGTGTATCAGAAGTATCATATGTTCGGAAATGATATTAAGACGGTTATGGCGCATTGTGTGTATACGACCGAGGATGAGATACAGGCACTGCGGTATGCGGGTGTGTATGTAGCGCATTGCCCGCATTCCAACTGCAATCTCGGCAGCGGAATCATGCCGCTGCGGCGATATCTGGATATGGGAATCAAGGTCGGGCTTGGCAGTGATATTTCAGCGGGGCACACGTTAAATATGATGGATAACATGCGCAGCGCGATGGAAATGTCCAAAGTCCTATATGTGGAGGAAGGAGAAATGCCGTTGTCCACAAGTGAAGCGTTTTATCTGGCAACGAAGGGCGGCGGCTCGTTTTTCGGCGAGGTGGGAAGCTTTGAGAGAGGATATTTATTTAATGCGCTTGTGGTGGAGGACGACGCGGTGGCGTCTATTGGCGGACACACCTTAGAGGAACGTATCGAACGGTTTATATATAACGGAGATGACAGACAAATTAAGCAGCGCTTTGTTGAAGGAAAGGAATTAAAGAAACCGGTATTTGAAATATAGGGGAGGATTTAAGTGAAGATATTTAAGGGAAACATTGTACATACGCCGACGAAGGATACGTTTGAGATATTTGAGAATCAATACATTTTCGTATCAGAGGATGGACTTGTACAGGAGATAAGAAAAGAACTGCCGCAGGGGATGGAGCAGGAAGTAATTGATTATACGGACAAGCTGTTGATACCGGCATATACGGACCTGCATTTACATCCCTTCCAGTATCCGTTAATAGGGAACGGATATGACAGGGAGCTTTTAGAGTGGTGCTACCGGTATTGTGCGCCTGCGGAAATGCTGAGTGCGGAGGAAGCGACGGAAAGAAAGGTATGTCAGGCGGTAATCCATGATTTATGGAAATATGGTTCACTGCATTCTGTCCATTTTCCGACGGTATCGGAGCATAATGTAGATACGCTCATGCAGATGCTTGACGAGAGCGGGATGTTTGCTTATGTGGGAAAAAGTCAGGATGATCTGGCACTGTTCGCGGAAAACGCGGATGAGACGACAGAAGAGTCCATGCAGGCGGCGCTGCGTCTTGCGGGGAAGTATAAGGATTCCAGGCGGGTCCGGTATATTTTTACTGTGGGCTGGTCATTAGATGCGAGTGATGATCTGATGAGGCAGATTCACGATGCGGCGCTTATGTATCAGGCTCCCTTTCAGGCGCACCTTGACGAGAACCGAACAGAAATCAAATGGATTTTAGAGCGGCATCCGGAATGCAGAAATTATGCGGAAACGTATGAAAAGTGCGGTGTTTTCGGAAAAGAGGTCAAAACGGTAATGGAGCACTGCATCCATACAACGGAAGAGGAAATTGCCATGATGCGTGACAATGGCGTGTATGTTGCACACTGTATACACTCTAATCTGGATATTATGAGCGGAATCATGCAGCTTCGGAGATACATAGACGAAGGAATCCGGGTCGGAATCGGCAGTGATATTTCAGCAGGGCATACGTTGAATCTTACGGATTGTATGCGGGCAGCCGTACAGGCGTCCAAAATGCTGGCAGTGAGAACAGGAAAGCTGCCTGTTTCGATGGAAGAGGTATTTTATCTGGCGACAAAAGGAGGGGGAAGCTTCTTTGGAAAGGTCGGAAGCTTTGAACCGGGTTATCAGTTCGATGCGCTTGTAATTGATGATTCTTCATTGTCGCTTCCGATACAGTATACGATAAAGGAGCGGATGGAACGTTATCTTTATTGTGGGGATGACAGACAGATTATTGCGAGGTATGTGTTGGGGGAGGAAATAAGAGAACCGGCGTATATCGCATGATATGCATGTGACATAAATGGAGGGATAGAGCTATGAAGTATGATGTTGTGATTGCAAATGGAACGCTTTTTCTGTCTTATGGGGAAATGGGAAAAAGGGATATTGGCGTGAAGGACGGGCGCATTGTGGCTGTAGAAGACAGGCTGGAAAAATCGGATGCGGATATCGTCATTAATGCGTCAGATAAGGTAGTTGTTCCGGGGTTTGTAGATTCACATATACATATGGATAAGGCATTTTCTGCGGATGCGGATTGCTGCTGCGGACTGCTGGATGCATGCAACCATTCAAAACAGGAGCTTACCGCCTATTATCAGGGATGGAGTAGTGAGGATATCATTTCTGATATGATGGAGAATATTGAAAAGGTTGTGCAGCAGTGTATCGTAAACGGAACATCAGCAGTGCGAACCAATGTCGCGGTCAACCCGGTCGTAAGGACAGCCGGACTTCAGGCGGTAAACCGTATCAGGGAAAAATATAAGGAGAAAATAGATATTCTTGTAACGGCGGATTGTCCGACAGGAATGGAGAAGGAATGGGAGGATGCGTTAAGGCATGGATGGATTGACTTTATCGGAGGATACCCAAATTTAAAAGAAGATGCAAGAACGCATAGAATCTGTTATGACGACCGGAAGCTGCGGAATGCAGAATACATTTTTGCATTGTCAGAAAAATATAAGCTGCCTGTCGATCTGCACTGTGATGAGTCGGATGAGCCGGACTTTACGCTTTTCCGATATATTTGCGAACAGACATGGAGAAGACAGATGGAGGGTGAAGTTACCGTCAGCCATATTACGGCATTGGGTGCAAGAGGAGCAGAGGAAGAGGCAGTGGCAGATGCAATCGCATGGTGTGCAAAGGCGGGCGTGCATGTTACAACTCTGACAGGACAGAACCTTTTTCTTATGCCGGAAGACCGCAGAGGAACAACGCGGGTAAAGCAGCTCAGGGACGCAGGCGTTCGTGTTGCAATTGCCTCGGATAATGTCCGGGATGCGTTCTGCCCATTCGGCAACTACGACCTGATGGAGGAAGCCTTATTGACGGCACAGGTACATAAGCTTGGAACGGATCGGGAACTGCTTGATATAATGAATATGATTACCTATTTTCCGGCAGCTTCCTGCAAATTGGAGGCATACGGTCTGTTGCCGGGATGTGCGGCAAATCTTGTGATACTGGATGCGGACTATGTGCCGGAGGCGCTTCGCTCGCAGGCGAAGAAAAGTTATGTAATGCATCTGGGGAAAATTGTGGCAAAGAATGGGAAGATAGTGTAAGGAGGCAGGGACAATGTATGACAGTATCGTAAAAAACGGAAATCTCTATCTTGGAAACGGCAAAATAAAGATGGATGTAGATATTGCGGTAAAGGATGGAAAAATCGCAAAAGTCGGTTCCGGTCTGGATGAAAAGCAGGTAGGGGCTTCCTATGATGCGCAGAGAAAGCTGGTCGTGCCCGGCTTCATGGACACACATATGCACATTGATAAGGCATTTACAATGCAAAATGACGCGACGGTCAGTCTGATTGAGGCATGTGCAAATTCGGACCGGCTTACGGATTCCTATTACGGATGGAGCGATGCACAGATTTACGAAGAAATTCTCGCACATGCAGGGAAGGTCGTAGAAATGTGCATTGTGCACGGGACAACGCTGTTAAAGACGAATGTGCTTTTCAATCGGGAATGGGGAACACTTGTGTTAAAGGCAATGAATGAATTAAAAGTGAAATATGCAGAGTATATTACGATTCTATCCTGCGTCAGCTTCCCGGATGAGTTTCGGGAGGAATTGCTCCGGGCAGCAAGCCGGGGAGAGGTAGACGTCATCGGAGGATATCCGCATCTGTGCCCGGATTACCGGGCGGTAACAGATGATTGCTTTGCGCTTGCCGAGAGATTTCAGTTACCGGTTGATCTGCATTGCGATGAGTCGGATGTTACGAATCTTGACTGTTTTCGTTACATTATTGAGTGCACCAAAAAGTATGGAATGCAGGGAAAGGTCACCTGCGGTCATGTGACCGGTTCGAATGCGACGGACATTTCAGAGGAAATGTTAGCGGAAATCTTAAAGGAAGCAGCAGAGGTAAAAATGAATGTGACATCGCTGACCTCCTGTAATATGTATCTGATGAATATGACAAGGCGGGGACCGGCGAGAGTCAGACAAATGGTGGAGGCAGGATTGAATGTTTCGGTTGCCTCTGATAATATCCGTGACACCTTTCGACCGTTCGGAAACTGCAATCTGCTGGAGGAGGCGCTTCTTACCGCGAGAGTGCATAGGTTTGGTACGACCAGATGGCTGCGGGAAGTGATGGATATGATTACATATCATCCGGCAAAAAATGCATTGGCAGAGAATTATGGCTTAGAGGAAGGCAGTTATGCCGACTTTTCTATTATTGATGCGCCGACGCCGGAGGAGGCTGTTTTAAGCAGGGCGTCAAGTCAGTATGTTTTCCGGAGAGGGAGGCTTGTGGCACAGGACGGAGAGTTAATACGGGAGTATTTGCATTAGTAAGTATCAACTGTAAATGACAGAAATCCTAAAAAAATGACACTCAAATAAAATGAAATATACTTAAAAAGACCCTTCCGGATTCTATGATAAGGATAACGAAAAAGAATGGGAGGGTCTTTTTATGTTGCAGAAAAAAGGGAAGCAGAAAAAAGCAGCAAAGCGCCGGGTGGGGGTTTCTATCCGTTTGCAGCTTACAATCGGTTTTTTGATACCGGTGTTGTTTGTGGTCGGAATAGGATGGATTTCCTATTCCAAGGCATCGGAGGGATTGGTTCAGAATTATGAGGCATCTGCCTGTACGGCACTTGAAATGACAATGACTTCTTTTGATGATGCGATGAAGACGGTATCGGCAATTACGTTGGAGCTTGCACAGGATAAGACGATCAATGCCTATGCTCTGGGTGGATATCGGTCAGATTCCTCCAAACAGTCGCAGGCGAAAACAACAGCTCTCGATAACATCACGGTCAAACAGACGACAAACTGGATGATTGAGGGTATTCACATTATCCCAACAGACGGGATGGAAATTATCACGACGGAGAGACAGGATGCAACCGGCATGAAAAGCTTCATTGAGGAGATGCAGGATGCACAGGAAGGGGAACTGCTCGCGGATGGATCTCTGCACTGGGGCAGCAGCCATGAGTTTATTGATGAAAAGATGAATACGGGAGACTATATACTCTATTGCAGCAAAGCCTTTAACGGCGGGGATATAAAAGGTCTTGTACTTGTAGATATCAGCAAAGGGGCGATTGCGGATCTTTTGTCCCAGGCGGATTTCGGACCGGGAAGCTATGTGTCCTTTATTACAGCGGAGGGAAGGGAAGTAAGTTCAGACCCGTCTTTTTCAGCGAAGGATTTTACGCAGATAGATTGGGAAGGCGGCGCCGATTATGTGGATTATCAGGGACAGAAGTATTTCTACATGACGGCAACAAGTTCCGCGACAGGCGCCAGGATGATTGCGATGGTGCCGAAATCCTATATCACGAAAAGCTCGGAGGAAATCCGTAATATTACGCTGGTAATGGTGGCGGTTGCCTGTGCGGTCGCTTTGTTCATAAGCGCCTATGTCATTGCAGGAATCAGCAGAAATATCAAAAAGAGCGTAAAGCGTCTGGATGAGGTTTCGCGGGGAAATCTTACGGAAAGCGCAAAGCGTGAGCGCCCGGCACACAATGAGTTTGGGAAGCTTCACGAAGCGATGAGCAATACGGTCGTCAGGATGCGGGAACTGATACAGGCTGTTTCTGATATGAAGGATGAGGTGCTCTCATCCGGCGATACGGTCATGGTTTCCAGCAATGAACTGAGCTCGCTGATTGAGCGTGTGAGTATGCAGATGGAGGAGATTAACGATATCATTGCGTTGCAGAACGGGGAAGTCACGGAATGCAACGGACAGATGGAAGAACTCTCCGTACAGATAAAAAATGTGAGCAGCAGCATCTTTAACACAATTGAAAATATCACAAATTCCAGAAAAATGATCGACGAGGGGATGGAGACGGTCGATGAGATGGCGAGACAGTCGAGACAGACGGCTGACGCAACAAGGGAGGTGCAGGAGCACGTGATGCGGCTCGCGGGCAAGCTTGAGGAAATCGCAGAATTTGTAAGCGATATACAAAATATTGCATCCCAGACAAATCTGTTATCCTTAAATGCATCGATCGAGGCGGCGCGTGCCGGAGAGCACGGAAGAGGCTTTTCCGTTGTCGCATCGGAAATCCGCGGACTTGCGGATGATTCGGCAAAGACTGCGGAGGAGATACAGAAGATCATCGAGGAAATTTCGGTATATTCCCGCAGTGCGATCCAGAAGGTAGAGGAGGCGGAAGGCATCTCCGAGGGACAGATGGAGAGTGCGAAGCACACGACTTCGGCGTTCCATCAGATGAACGAAATCATGGAGGGACTCATAGAGAGTATGCAGCAGGTGACAAGGGATGTGGATGAGATGAACCAGGACCGGAAGCTGGCGTTAAAATCCATTCACAGTATCGGAGAATCCTCCGGCAACACGGTAAAAGCCGCGGACGAGGTCAACCGTTTCTTAGAGAGCCAGATGCAGTCGGCGGAGAGCCTTAAGGCGGAGACTGGCAGGATGAAGGAAAATATGCGGCAGCTTGAGGAAGCGATAGAGACGTTTAAGCTGTGATGAAATATGCGGTAACAGACATGGGAGACGCAAACAGGCTAAGCCTGTCTGCGTCTCTGCTTCGTTACCACCGGAACAAGCGCAAATACAGCGGCGGCGAATAACATCTGGATGCCGATGCACTGCCAGTAGAAGCCGCTGTCAAAGACCTCCCTGCCGAATCCGGCGAGCATATTGTTGGCACGGATGTACCAGTATGCGGGCAGGAAGCGGGCGGCGGAGAGAACGGCATCCGGCAGCATCGACTGGGGAACAAAGGAGCCGCAGAGGAAGGACATGGAAAGTCCCAATACATTTGCGATCATATTTGCAATATTGTCATCCGGTGCAAAGCAACTGATAAACAGCGCCAGCGCCGCAGAAAAAAGAAGGAATGCAAAACTGTTTACAACGGCGTAGAGCGCATCAGGCTGCAGCATAGCATTTCCGTAGCGGGGCAGTCCGAGCAGTAATAAAAGAATCCAGATGATAAAGCTGTACGAAGTACAGCCTGCGGCAAGCGCCAGCGTGTGCGTCGAACCGGGGAGCGCAGAGCAGGCGGTGCGTTCCCGGATATCGCGCTTATTCAGTACGACCAGAATCGGCGCCATACCGGTGCACAGAATCAAAATCATAATATATGGAAAAAACTGAAAAAAGTAAAAAAATGCATCAGGGGTATGCGTAGCTTCTTCCCGGAAGGAAATAACCTCTGTCTCTGGAAGGGAAGCGAGCGCAGCGTCTGTCTGCTCAATCGCTTCTGCAAGCGTAAAGCCGCCTGCAAGGTGAAGCTGGATTGCCTGCAGATACTGGGAAATCTGCTGATCAACATAAGCCCCTCGGGTGCTTGCGGGAATCGCAAGCGAGGAGAGAAGCCCGTCTGTTTCGCCGGAGAGAAGCCGCTCCTCAAAGCCCCGGGGGATTGTTACGGCATAATCTAAGGTACGGTAATATATCTGATCCAGTACCGCTTCCGGTTCGTTATCTGTCCGGGTCACATTGTGAAGGGAAGAAAGGTAAGCGCAGAGTGCCTCGCTCGCAGTACTATTGTCCTCGTCTGTCAGGGAAACGGAGAGCTGCGTGGACTGGAAATATCCAGTGAAGGTGTCCTTTGCATTTCCCGAAAGCATGAGCGTTAAGGTAAAATAGATAATAAAGTAAATGGTAGCGGATTTCCACCGTTTTTTCGCTATCTTAAAAAAGGTTTTATAGACTTGCATATTTCTTCCTCCTTATCAGTGCAAAGCCGCCGAGACAAAAGAGTACAGAGAGCGCCAGCAGGCTTATGATATTCGAAAAGAACCTCGTATGCGACGGATAGACAATCAGGGCGTAGAGTGCGTCCGAAATCAGAGCCGACGGGTTGATGCGGTTTATAAGCGGGCAGACATTTTCTACACGGATACGCATATCGGATACCATCAGACCGCTTAGAAAGCAGCCTGCCATAATCACGGACATCAGAATCGCGAATTTTGTTGCTTCATTAAGCTGCCCGAAGGAGCCGACGAAAAAGCCGAGACTGATTCCGGCGAAGCAGCCGCACAGGGCGGTCAGAGCGACATAACCAAGCTCGTTTCCAAAATTCACGCCAAGCACAAGAATCAGATAAGCAAGGGTGACAAGCAGCACCAGAAATTCAAGCAGCAGGGAAGCGGCAAGCTGTCCAAGAATCGACACAAGTCTTGGCACAGGGGAAATATTTCTTCTCGCGCCAAGCTGGGAAAGATTTGCCTGATTGTAGATGGCAACATTATTTCCGGTCATGGCAGCATACAGGCAGGTCATGGCAATCAGATTGAAAAAGTAAATCAGCGACTCGTCCAATGTACCAGCAGAGGCGGATTCCTGTGTCAGATAACCGGCATTCATACTGTCGGAAAACGCATTCAGAAGTTCTGGGAGCGCCTCGGGGTGCGTCATTGCAGCCGAGAGAATGGCGTTATATTCCAGATTGAACTGCTCCACAAACGCGCTTAAGATGCTCTGATAAAGCGGGTCGGAATCCATCTCTGCCGAGACGGACAGGTGCAGCAGGGCAGTAAATGCAGTGGAATCCGCACCCGTCACAGTTCCATCGGACGCTGCGGTTCCATCGGACGCCGTGGCGATTCGGGCGTTGACCGGATCGGACAACGCAGAAAAATCTGCGGTAATAATGCCGTAGACTTTCTTTTCCTCGAGCAGCGCGCACGCTTCCGTGGAGGAGGCATAGGTGACCTCTAAGAACTGGTTGTCTCCCGGCTCGGACAGCGAGTCGAAGAGCCCGCGGACGAGATTTTCCGGAGAGAAAGAACCGGTCAAAGCCAAGCTGTCCGCATCACCCGTGATACCCGGGAAATACATGGAAAGGTCGATGTTTTCCGTTTTCAGAAGTCCGGCAATTGCAGCGGCGGAGGATGGCGGCACATCCGATGTCCCTTCTATGACAACAGCGACCGGAATCGCTTCAAAGCTTTCGTCGCTGCCAAGCCCGGCAAAGGCGAAGTGGAACATTGTGCCGAGTACCAGCGGGAAGGCAAAGCACCAGAGCAGAAAGCTCTTACTGCGCATCAATGTCAAAAACATGTATTTCATAGAATGAAAGAACATAGCATTACCTCCTAGTCGCGCAATTCTTTTCCGGTAATTTCCAGAAAAACATCGTTTAAAGTCGGCAGTTCGGAATAGACCCTGCCGAAAGAGATATCCTCGGACTGCAGATAGGAAAGCACGCGCGGCAGATTGTGCGTACCGCCGCTGCAGAGCACCTTCAGACAGTGTTCTTCAAAGGATGCCTCGTAGACATGCTTTAGTCCGCGGATAGCGTCAAGCTGTTCCGGTAAGAGGTCTAAGATGTCGATGGAGATGATTTCACTCTTTTTGATCATCCGTTTTAATTCCGCAGTCGTACCAATCGCAAGATTCTTTCCTTTATCCATAATCGCAACGCGGGTACAGATCTGCTCGACCTCTTCCATGTAGTGTGAGGTGTAGATAATCGTCGCACCCTGACGGTTCAGTTCTAAAATGCCCTCAAGAATCCGGTTGCGGCTCTGCGGGTCTACGGCGACCGTCGGCTCGTCTAAGATGATGAGCTTTGGCTTGTGCGCGATACCGCAGGCAATGTTCAAACGCCGCAGAAGACCGCCGGAAAGCTTTTTGGGATAAAATTTGCGGAAATCGGAAAGTCCGACAAAATCAATCGCTTCCTCCACACATTGTCTGCGGGCTGTTTTGTCCTTTATGTAGAGACCGCAGAAATAATCGATATTCTCATAGACGGTCAGTTCGTCAAAGACGGCGACATTCTGCATCACAACGCCGATCTGACGTTTTAAGTCGTAGCTGTCCGGGCGCATTTCTTTTCCAAAGACCTCGATCGTGCCCTTGTCAAAGGCGAGCAGGGATAAGATACAGTTAATGGTCGTGGTCTTGCCGGAACCGTTCGGTCCGAGCAGACCGAAGATTTCTCCCTCTTCAATCCGCAGATTAAAATGGTCGAGTGCGACCAGATTGTCATAGCGTTTTACAAGATTTTCTATTTTGATAACGGGTACTGGCATAGATGATTCTCCTTTCGAAGGTTTTGCACATAGCCCGGCATTCGTAAGGTATGCGGTAAGCCGGGCTGCGGTTTGGCTTTATAGATATAGTATAAGGAAAACGGAAGCAGGGAGGAAGTGAGCGGCGTCAGATTCTGATGTGACAAATGTCATGAAAAACGCGTATTTTGGTGCTGCGGGAAAAAAACTGTGGAAAGACGGAAAAGGAAATGTTATCGTGGAACTATAAGGGAGGCTACTATGACGGAGATGACAGAGAAAGCACTGCTGCTTTGGTTCGGAATCATTCTTGCGGGACAAAACACAAGCGTGACTGCACCTGTAGTAGCGCTGCTGCTGGGAATTATTGCGGCTGCGCTGGGGAGTTATGTATCAGAAAATAAATATAAATGCATTTATATGGCAGGATTTTTCGTTGGCTGCTTTTTACTGCCCGAGCTGTGTTATTTTCTTCCGGTCGTGTTCTATGACTGTGCCATGAGCCGCCCGATGTGGCTGTGGTATATGCAGGCTCCGCTGTTAGGGGTATATTTTGGCACGAAAGGCGTGATGGAGCCGCTTATGCTTGCGCTGCTTGCGGGGCTGCTTATGCTTGCGGCGGCGCTCGGGCGAAGAAGCGGACAGGTGGGATTGCTGCAGCGTGAGATGATACGTCTGCGCGATACCAGCACGGAGCTGAATCTGGTGCTGCGGGAGAAGAATAAGACTCTGATGGAAAAGCAGGACTACGAGATTCATCTTGCGACTTTAAGGGAGCGAAACAGGATTGCAAGGGAAATTCATGATAATGTCGGTCATATGCTCTCAAGAAGTATCTTACAGGTGGGCGCGCTTATGACGATTCATAAGGAAGAGCCGCTCTGCGCACAGTTAAAAAGCGTGGGAGATACGTTAAATCAGGCGATGAACAGCATCAGGGAGAGCGTGCATGACCTTCACGACGATTCGGTCGATCTGCGTTCGGCAATCACGGAAGCGACGCGGGAGATGCAGGAGCGCTACGAACTTACGATAGATTATGATATGTCCGGCGGCGTTCCAGGCGAGGTAAAATACTGCTTTATTGCGGTAGTTAAGGAGGCGATGGCGAATATCGCCAGGCATTCGGATGCGAGCAGAATTAAGCTGATCCTGCGTGAGCAGCCTGCATTCTATCAGCTTGTGGTCGAGGACAACGGCAGCGTCATACGTGGGGATGGTTCCGGTGTACAGAAAGATATGGGATGGCAGGAAAATACGGCATGGCGGGAAGGCAGCGGGGGAATCGGGCTTTCGAATATGCGGGAGCGGGTCGAGGCGCTGCACGGAAGCTTCCGTATTCACACGGAAAAGGGCTTCGTGATATTTATTTCCGTACCGAAGACGCAAGGCGGCATTTGAAGCGGCAGGAGGAGACGATATGAGAGTACTGGTAGTAGACGATGACAAATTAGTGGCGATTTCCCTTAAGACGATTCTGGAAGCGGACGGGCAGCTTGAGGTGGTCGGGCTTGGCGAAAACGGACAGGATGCGGTGCGGCTCTATGGGAAACTGACACCGGACGTCCTGCTGATGGATATCCGTATGGGAGAAATGAGCGGGCTTGAAGCAGCAGAATACATCTTAAAGGAAGATAAAGCGGCAAAAATTCTATTTCTGACGACGTTTTCCGATGATGAATATATCGTAAAGGCGTTACATATCGGAGCGCGGGGCTATCTGCTGAAACAGGATTTCGAGGGAATCGTGCCCGCAGTCAAGGCGGTTGCCGGAGGGCAGAGCGTATTCGGCGGAGAGGTCGCAGGGAAGCTTCCGGTGCTGCTTTCCGGGAAGAATGCCTTTTCCTACAGTGATTATGAAATCAGTGAGAAGGAGCAGAGAATCATTGAGCTGGTGGCAGAGGGCTTAAGCAACCGGGAGATAGCCGGAAAGCTGTTTCTCGGCGAGGGAACAGTGCGCAACTACATCAGTACTATATTAGAAAAGCTCGGCTTAAGGGACAGGACGCAGCTTGCGGTCTTTTATTACAAGAACCGCTAAACTGTAAGCTATAGAGCCAAAAGCCTATCGCTGTGTTGCGGCGGCGTCCGTGCCCTGCGTCAGCGACCGGATGCCTGTCGTGATGATTTCGTTGGCAACCTTCGCCATTTCTTCAAAGGATTTGTGCGGGAAGGAGAAGAGCCAGCTCTCAATCAGACCGACGCAGCCGGAGGCGACAAAGCTGTAGAAATATTCGAATTGTTCGGTGCTTGTTCTGTGATACATTTTCGTCCACATCGTAAAAAGCGGCTGGCGGAAGAGATCTTTCATGCGCAGAAGGAAGGAGATGTCCCCATTTTCACTGAGCAAAGCAGTGCAGAGCGGCGCATTTTCACCGGTAAGGCGGAAAACATCGTAGACCAACGGATAGGGATCGTCCAGCAATTTCTCCGGCGTATGTATGGAAAGCAGCGATTCAAATTCGGTCATGATTTCCAGTTCGAGCTGTTCTACCATGTCGTAAATATCTTTGTAGTGCAGGTAAAAAGTTCCGCGGTTGATGTCAGCGGCGTCGCACAGCTCTTTCACGCTGACGTCATTGATATTTTTGGTCTCGAGCAGGGAGATCAGCGCATTGGTGAGCAATGTTTTTGTACGGCGGACACGGCGGTCCGGCGATGCCGCTTTTCTTGCAGAGGTTGTTTCCCCTGTGGAAGCAGTTTTGGGTGCAGAAGCGTTTTGGTGCGTGGAAGATGTTTTCCCTGTGTGAGTTGTTCTGGTCATAAAGCGGTCTCCTTTCAGAGTTTTTTCTTGGAATATGTGAAAAAAATATAAAATAATCGACAAATCGACACAAAATGTCAAGTACTGGACGTTTGTTTGGTATGTGATGCTTGAGCATTTTTTTTGGGTTTATTATAATGAAGAAAAAGTAAAAAATCAACACACTGTTAAGAAATGGAAGGGAACGGATGGAAGAGAAGCAGGAAAAGAAGAAAGGTAATTTCTGGCTCAGCCTGGCAACATTTATTGTGGATAAGCGCAAAGCGATTGAAATTTTATTTGTGGTCGCGATTATTTACAGCGTGCTGTCGGTGAATAAAGTGGAGGTCAATCAGGATATCACATCGTATCTTCCCGCCGAGAGCGAGACAAGACGCGGTCTTACGGTCATGGAGGATGAATTTGTCACTTACGGTTCGGCGAGGGTCATGGTGTCCAATATTACATGGTCCGAAGCGGACGGGCTCGTGGAACGGATTGAGAACGTCGAGGGAGTAAAGTCGGTCGTTTTTGACGATACCGAAGATCACTATACCGGGGCGAATGCATTGTTTGATGTTACCGTTGACGGTGAGGATGAAGACCCGGTCAGCATCGGTGCGATCAAGGGAATCAAGCAGGAGCTTTCTGACTACGATGTTTATGTGTCGACGACGATCGGATCCGTGGAGGAGAGCGCGGAGATGCTAAACCGTGAGATGAGCGTCATTCTGGTGCTGGCGGTCGTTATCATCGTCGGCGTGCTGCTGCTGTCCACAAAGGCATATTTAGAGATTCCCGTCCTGCTGATTACATTTGGCGTAGCGGCGATTCTGAATATGGGAACGAATTACTGGTTCGGACAGATTTCATTTGTCACGAACTCCATCGCAGTCGTGCTTCAGCTTGCGCTTGCGATCGACTATGCAATTATCCTCTGCGACCGTTTTATGGAGGAGCATGAGACATTGGAATCGGAGGATGCGGTAAAGATCGCACTCTCAAAGGCGATTCCGGAGATCAGTGCATCTTCGCTGACGACGATTTCCGGTATGGTCGCGCTGATGCTGATGCAGTTTAAGCTGGGCTATGATATGGGTATCGTGCTGGTGAAGGCGATATTGTTCAGTCTGATTTCCGTATTCTTCCTGATGCCGGGTATCCTGCTCATTTTTGCAAAGGGCATTGATAAGACGCATCACAAATGTTATGTACCGAAGATTACGTTTATCGGCAAGATTGCGACCAAGACCAAGTATATCGTCCCGCCGGTTTTTATGGTGGTGCTGGTGCTTGCATTTATCGCACAGAATAACTGTACATATGTCTTCGACGTCAACTCGGTGGAGAGTGCGAAGAAGAGCGAGTCAAAAATTTCGCAGGAAAAGATTGAGAGCGTTTTCGGCGCAAGCAATCAGCTTGTCGTGATTGTGCCGTCGGGAGACTATGAGAAGGAAGGGCGTGTCCTGAAACGACTGGAGGAGCTTCCATATGTGACGAGCGCGCTTGGGCTGGCAAATCAGGAAATCAACGATGATTATACGCTGACCGATAAGATTTCGCCGCGCCAGTTTGCGGAGATGACGGATCTTGATGTGGAGATTGTGCAGGTACTGTATTCGGCGTACGCCTACAATGAAGAACAGTACGGTCCGGTCATTACGGGGATCGATGATTACGAGGTACCGATTATCGATATGTTCCTGTTTTTGTATGAGCAATATCAGGAAGGTTATGTAAACTTAGACGACGATATGGATGAGATGCTGACCACGCTCTACGATACGCTCCACGATGCGCAGCTCCAGCTTCAGGGGGAGAATTACAGCCGCTTTGTCGTAAGTATCGATAAACCGGGGGAGGGTGAGGAGACATATGCTGCGATGGACGAAATCCGCGGCATTGGCGAGCAGGTCTACGGAAAAGGGAAAGTCATCCTTGCCGGGAACTCGACAAGCGCGCACGATCTGGAGTCCACATTCTCCCAGGATAATATGATCATCAATGTCATGACGGCGCTTTTTGTTATGATCATTCTGTTCTTTACCTTCCAGTCGGCGGGACTTCCGGTGCTTTTGGTAATGACGATTGAGGGAAGTATCTGGATCAACTTTACCATTCCGGCGATTCAGGGACAGACCGTATACTTTATTGCTTATCTGATTGTGTCGGCAATCCAGATGGGCGCGACGATCGACTATGCGATCGTAATCTCAAGCCGTTATATGCAGTTGAAAACTGAGATGCCGATTGAGAAGGCGGTTGTGGAGGCACTGAACCAGTCTTTCCCGACGATTTTTACCTCCGGCTCTATTATGACCAGTTCGGGTTTTCTGATTGGAAATATTTCCACAGACGCGACGGTGTCTGCAATGGGAATCACGCTCGGAAGAGGAACGCTGACTTCCATTGTACTTGTGCTGTTTGTGCTTCCGCAGATTTTGCTGCTTGGTGACTGGATTATTGAAAAGACAGCGTTTACGATGAACCTGTCAAGGGAGCAGAAGGATGTGGCAGGACGCGTGCGCATCACCGGACATGTGCGGGGATATGTGCAGGGCGAGATCGATGCGGATGTACAGGGTGTTTTCCAGGGACAGATGAAGGTTGCGGTAGATACGATAATTCCGGGACGTCAGGGACAGGTGACGCATGTGGATGAGCCTGCAATTGAGCAGAAAACGGAGGAAGAGGTTATTGATGTGACAGAGGAAGGAGGTACGCAGGCATGAAGAGAAAAGAACTGATAAGACGCTGCTTCCTTGTGATATGCCTTGGCGTATCGCTTGCGTCATCGTCTACAGGAGTGTGCTACGCCGCGCCCGGGCAGGGAACGGCGGAAGCAGGCGCAGAGGCACAGGAGAAAGCAGCTTCCGGGAAAGAGGAGCAGGAGAAGGCAGCTTCCGGGGAGCAGACAGTTTCCGGGGAAGAGGAGCAGGCAGCTTCCGGGAAGCAGACAGTTTCCGGGGAAGAGGAGAAGGCAGCTTCCGGGGAAGAGGAGAAAGCAGCCTCCGGGGAAGCGGGAATTTCCGAGGAGAACCTTATAGAGATTGCGAATGAGACGGAATTTCTTGAGTTCGCCGCAAACTGCAAATATGACAGCTACAGTCTTGGAAAGACAGTAAGCCTTACGGCGGATCTTGACCTTACAGGTCTTGATTTTGAGGGCGTGGCGTATTTTAACGGCACATTCGAGGGAAACGGTCATAAGATTACGGGATTTGCACTGACGCCCAAGGGCTCTGATTACGGCTTTTTCCGTTATATCGGCGAGAGCGGAACGGTAAAGAATTTAAAACTGTCGGGAAGCATTGTGCCGTCCGGGACACAGGAGAATATTGGCGGGCTGGTAGGCGTAAACTATGGAACAGCCGAAAATGTATCGTTTGAGGGAAGCGTAAACGGACAGAATTGTGTCGGCGCAGTTGCGGGGCGCAATGCGGGAAGCGGGAAGCTGATTTCCTGCACAAGCAACGCTGTTGTGCTCGCGACCAACCGCACCGGCGGTATCGTGGGACTAAATCAGGGGCTTGTGGACGGCTGCAGAAGCCAGAGCAGTATTAATATAGAAGAATTGGAGCCGACGCTCGATCTGGGAGGGGTTGACTTAAGTTCCTTAAACCTGACGCAGAATGTCGTGACAAGAAACGATATGGGCGGAATTGCGGGCGCTTCCAGCGGAGTGATCATCGGCTGCGATAATCAGGGAACAATCGGATTCGCGCATACCGGATATAATGTCGGGGGAATCGCGGGAAGTCAGAACGGTATGATTTTAACCTCGACCAATGAGGGAACGATCTATGGCAGGAAGGACGTCGGGGGAATCGTCGGTCAGGCAGAGCCGTATGTTGAGTCCGAATATCTCGAGGATAAAGTGCGGCAGACACAGGACGATATCAAACGGCTCAATAATACGCTGAATAATATATCCTCGACAATGACGGCAACCAGCAATCAGGTGAAGCAGTATACGGAAAATATCAATAATCAATATCAGGCGTCCATGGATCAGCTTGCCGGAAATTTAAGTGCATTCAACAGCCAGCTAACACAGAGCAATCCGCAGGCACAGGGATATGTGGACAAGATCAACGGCGCGATGGATGAGATTTCGTCTATCCGGGATAACGGCGGTGAACTGTCGCAGGAACAGGTGGATGCGATTAAGAACCAGCTTGGAACGATCAATGACAATCTGGGAAATCTGGAAGGTGCTTATACGCAGGCAGGGCAGACTGTGCAGGAGATGACAGATCATGTTTCGGGACAGCTCCAGTCACAGGCGCAGAGCAGGACAGATGATATCAAAAACATTGCGAACAGTGTGGACAAGGGCGTAGAGTCCATAGCAAACAGCGTCAACAGCGCAGTCGGACAGATGAATGCCATCACAAATTCTGTCAGTGATGATCTCTCCATTATCACAGGGGATGAAGAAATGGTGGAGGATATTTCTTCTCTTGAGACGGCGGAAAATATGGACGGTATCGTCGTGGGCTGTGTGAACTACGGTGAGGTAAACGGTGATCTGAATGTCGGAGGCATTGCCGGAACGATGAATGTCGAGTATGACGGAGACCCGGAGGAAGATTTTGATATGACCGGAACCGTCAATGTCAGGCTGCGGTCTAAGGTAAACGGCGTTGTTATTCACAGTGCAAATTACGGAACCGTTACTGCGAAGAAGAACTGTGTCGGAGGAATTGTCGGACTTCAGGCGCTCGGCTTTATCTATGACTGCGAGGGATACGGCGCGGTCACATCTGACGCGGGAAGCTATCTCGGAGGAATTGCCGGCAGCAGCGCGGCGACGATTGAAAAGAGTTACAGCTTGTGCAATATTTCCGGAAAGGATTTTGCCGGAGGTATCTGCGGCATCGGTTATACGGTCAGGGATTGCATCAGTATCAGCGACATTGACGCGACGGGTGAGCAGATGGGCAGCATTGCCGGGCATTTAGAGGAAGAAGGAGAGGTCACGGGCAATTATTTTGTCAGCGATACGATTCATGGAATTGATGATATCAGCTATGCAGGCGTGGCAGACTGTGTGACCTATGAGGAGGTCATGGCGATGGAGGGACTTCCGGAAGGCTTCCGTCAGGTGACTGTGACCTTTGAGACGGAGGACGGTGTGCAGAAGGAGAAAGTGATTCCTTATGGAGGAAGTATTGCGGAATCAGATTTTCCGAATGTCGTGGAGAAGGAAGGATATTATGTAGAATGGCAGGATGCAGAGACACTGCACGATATCAGAAAGAATCTGACCGTCACCGGGGAATATGTACCATGGACAAAGAGTGTTGCAGGGGAGGAGGTTTCCGGGAGCGGCAAACCACTGTTCCTTGTAGTCGGTGAGTTCTATGAGGATACGAACCTTGTGATGGAGGAGACTGACGGACCGAAAGACCTTGCAGAGGGCGCCGCGGTAGCGTATGCTTATACTTGGAAGCTTGAAAGCGGCAGGGAAAAGGAGACCAAACAGGTGACGGCGCATTGTCTCATTCCGGAGGGAGAAGAGAATGTGGCAGTTTATGCAAAGCAGGGCGATCGCTGGAACAGGCTGGACGCACAGGGGGATGGAAGCTATCTTACGGCGGAACTGCCATACGGTGCGGACGTTGCGGTTGTTGTAGAACCGGAGGACTATAGCAGGTACTATATTGCGGGCGGCGTGGGCGCGGCAATTCTTGCTGCAGGCGGTATTTTCCTGCGGCGCCGGAAGAAAAGCAAAAAATAAATTTTGATCGACGAACCTGTTTTGGCGGTTCGGATGGAGGCAAAACGTGATATTTGAGACACATGCCCATTATGATGATGAGGCGTTTGACGGGGACAGAGAGCAGCTTCTCTGCTCTCTCCCGGAAAAAGGGATTGCGAGAGTCGTCAATGTCGGTGCATCGATAGAGACGACGAAAAGCACACTTGCACTTGCGGAGAAATATGATTTCGTGTATGCTGCAGTCGGCGTACATCCGAGCGATATAGCGGGCTTGAATGAAAAGACTTATGCGTGGCTGAAAGAGCAGACGATGCATCCGAAGGCGGTTGCGGTCGGGGAAATCGGTCTTGATTACTATTGGGATAAGGAGCCGGAGGTACAGACGGCACAGCAGGAATGGTTCCGGCGTCAGCTTGCGCTTGCGAAGGAATGCAGCCTTCCGGTCATCATCCACTCAAGAGACGCGGCGGAGGATACGATGCGTATCATAAAAGAGGCGGGAAGCTGGAAGACAAGGTCTTTTCAAATATCCGGAGAAGAAAGAAGCGCTTCCCATACGCGGGAGGAAGCGACGGAGAATGTCTGCGGTGCGATTCACTGTTACTCGCATACGCGGGAGGAAGCGACGGAGAACGCCTGCGGTGTGATTCACTGTTACTCGTATTCGCCGGAGCAGGCGAAGGAATATGTGAAGCTCGGATATTATATCGGAGTCGGGGGAGTCGTCACCTTCAAGAATGCAAGAAAGCTGAAGGAGACGGTGCAGCAGATTCCGCTGGAGCGCATTCTTCTTGAAACGGATTGCCCGTATATGGCGCCCGAACCGCACCGCGGCACGCGCAATGACTCCTCGTATTTGTCCTATGTAGCGGCAAAGATTGCCGAACTCAAAGGGGTGACGGCAGAAGAGGTAGAGCGCGTTACATGGGAGAATGCCTGTCGGTTATTCGGCATGAAATAAGGCCAGACAAAGCTGTTATGGTGAAGGAAGCTCAGGCAAAGCTGTTATGGTGAAGGAAGCTCAGGCAAAGCGCGGTACCGGACGCATAAACGAAGCATCAGGCGAAGCGTGACAGCTCCGGCGTGTCTGCCCAGTAGCGTTTGGGGATTAACTGCATCTGTAGATGCGGGTTCTTTCTGGCTTCGATGGCAATGTGATCGAAAAACGTCAGCCAGAGCCTGCGAAATTCCTGCTCGCTCTCCGAATAGCGGTTTACCTTTTCTAAATCGAGGTCCGTCGCGTCGGTTAAAATATAGCGCATCGATGCCTTGTGCACAGCAACTGTCTGATGTGTTGCATCGTAGATCATAAAGTTCTCCATCGGGAGACGGTCGGTAAAGTGTTCTGCCAGATACGGCAGAACATTATCTTTTGGGTGGATCGTGGCGAAGAGCACGCCGTTCTCCAGCTCACTGAAACGCAGGAACTCCAGATGATGACAGGCTTCCCGGTTCGTTGCGCGGCACAGCTCGAAGATGCGGTAAACGCAAGGCTCTCCGAGAGAGAGCAGCACCTTCTGTCCGTCGCCGCTTGCGAGGGCGAGGAGAATCGTCTCGTAGATAGCGTCTGCTTTGTCCATCTTCTTGACGGAATGGCGTTCGCCCGATAATGCCGCCTGATAGATGGATTCGTAGAATTGCATTCCAAAGCGGGAGGTAATTGTCCGAATGACCTTTCCTGTCTTCTCATCGGAGGGGGTGACGTGGATATATTCGGAGAAAAGCTCATAGTTCTCCGGCTCTCCGGTAATCAGCCGGATATTCCGGTGTCCGAGCCTGCTTGCGCAGGCGTCGTATACTCCGGTGAAAATCCCCTCTAAACTGTCTTCGCATACAAAAACATACATAGTAATACCTCTTTTCTGAAAAACATGGTGAATAAATCTGTGTAAAACCTCTAAAGTATGGGAAAAATCAGTGCGAAGCGGTCATCTCACTTGCAATAATGTGGGATTGTGGAATCGTACTCTCATCCAGCATACCGGAATCAAACAGGGAAAGCTGCCGGTAGCCGCTGTTTCGGATGTCCTTCGGAATCTGCGTGCGGTCCGCCATGAGATTCTCACAGATATAATTTTCCTCAAGCTTTGTATTGTACATCATCCTGCCCGAGCAGGTAATGAAATAGAGCGCGCGTTTTAGGACGACGCCGATTTTCTTCAAATCGGAAAAGGTGAGCGTTGTATTCCGCCGCGCTTTTACGATGCGCTCGGCGGACTTATATCCGATGCCCGGTACGCGCAGCAGCGTGTGGTAGCTGGCGCGGTTGATCTCGACGGGAAAATATTCGAGATGGCGCAGCGCCCAGTCGCATTTCGGGTCAAGGTAGATATTGAAGTTCGGACGGTCATCCGACAACAGTTCGCTCACCGTAAAATCGTAGTAGCGCAGCAGCCAGTCCGCCTGATAGAGCCGGTGTTCTCGCAGCAGAGGCGGTCCTCCGGGCAGCATGGGAAGAGCGGAGTCCTGATTCACATTGATGAAAGCAGAGTAGAAGACGCGCTTTAAGTCAAAGTTCCGATAGAGCGCTTCGGAGACCTGCATGATCTGGAAATCGCTTTCCGGTGTGGCGCCGATGATCATCTGCGTGCTCTGACCTGCGGGGACGAACTTCGGTGCTTTGCGGTAGAGGATAAGCTCGTTCTTATTCTCGGTGATGCCGTTCTGAATCTGACGCATCGGCTTTAGAATGGTAGTCCTCGACTTATAAGGGGCAAGCTTCTTCAGCCCGTCTGCGGTGGGAAGCTCGAGGTTGATGCTCATACGGTCAGCGAGATAGCCTGCCTTCTCGATAAGGGCGGGATCAGCCCCGGGAATCGCCTTGACATGGATATAGCCGTTAAAGCGGTGTATGTTCCGCAGCTTATAAAGCGTCTGATAGATGAGCTCCATCGTGTAGTTGGGGCTTACCAGTATACCGGAGCTTAAAAAGAGCCCTTCGATGTAGTTCCTGCGGTAAAATTCCATCGTCAGTTCACAGACCTCATCGGGGGTGAAGGAGGCGCGGGGAACGTCAGAATTGCAATTGTTCTGGCAGTAAGCACAGTTGAAGATGCACTCATTTGTAAAGAGAATCTTAAGCAGCGAGATACACCGTCCGTCGGCGGCAAAGCTGTGACAGATTCCGGCAGCGATACAGTTCCCCATGTCCCTGCCGTTGCCCTTGCGGTCTACACCGCTCGAGGTGCACGCGACATCATACTTTGCCGCGTCTGTGAGAATTGCAAGCTTTTCCATAAGGGACATATTCTGCTGGATGTTCATGGCTTTGTGGCACCTTCTTTCCGGTAAATGGCAGCCGACTCTGGCAAGGCGGTTAAATATTCTAACATAGCGTTCAAATCATATTTTACAAAAAGAACATACGTTCCTGTAAAGATACAATAGCACATATGTTCGGTATAGTCAAATCATTTTTGCAATTTTGTGCATGTTGCTATGAGGCAGTAAACAGCAGCAAAAACTGCTTGACCGACAGGGCATTGGATTTTATATTATTGGTAAGCGAGTGGCAGATAAATGCAGAACCATAGTTCAAATGCCGAAGAGAGGGAGCGCGGCGTTTGCTAAAAGTATGCACAGGAGGCGATCAATGTGGAAAGAAAAGCGATTATCGGCGTAGTTCCGCTTTATGATGAGAAAAGAGAGAGTATCTGGATGCTGCCGGGTTATCTGGATGGGATTTATGAGGCGGGCGGAATCCCTATGATATTGCCGCTTCATGCGGGCGAAGCGGAGCTGCGGAGGCTGGATGCGAATATCGACGGTTATCTGCTGACGGGCGGACATGATGTAAACCCGGAACTTTACGGCGCAGAGAAGAGCCCGTCCTGCGGGGCGGTATGCGAGAGCCGGGATCTGCTGGAGACAATGCTGTATCGTATCGCAGGCGGGACGGACAAGCCGGTGCTTGGCATCTGCCGGGGAATCCAGCTTTTGAACGTGCTGCATGGCGGAACGCTCTATCAGGACCTGCCGGAGGAATTTCGGACGGAGCGAACACTTGACCATCATATGACGCCGCCCTATGACAGGACGGTGCATGAAGTTTTATTGGAAAAGAATACGCCGCTTTATGACCTGTTAGGGCAGGAGCGTCTTGCGGTGAACAGCTATCACCACCAGGGCGTAAAGGAACTTGGCGGTGGACTTGCAGTCATGGCGGCCGCGGAGGATGGACTTGTGGAGGGAATATATGCGCCGGATAGAAAATTTGTCTGGGGCATCCAGTGGCATCCCGAATTTATCTATCAGAAGGATGAGGCATCGCGGAAAATATTCCGGGCATTTGTGCGGGCGTGCGTATAAAAAGCACATGCAAGCCTTCCGACACAATATCTTCGCGTATTTATTTGTAATTCCCGGGGAATATGGTATAATGTGCGCGTAGGCAATGAGCAGTGCCAAGACGTGAAGAAACAAATATCCGTGCTTGCACAAGGATATTTGTTTCTTTACGGATTGATAGGGCGAACGCCCGTGAACGAGGGAGCTATGCTCCCGAGTTGCACTGCGGGGAAAAGCGAGAAAGAAGTTTCTTCACGGATTGATAGGGCGAATAGCCCAAGCGTCAGCGAAGCTGCACGGCGGGGAAAAGCGAGAAAGAAGTTTCTTTACGGATTGATAGGGCGAAAATCATCGGAGGAATGGAATGGAATTAGATATTTTTGAGCAGTTTCCCGACAGGGAAACCTTTGATAAATACTGGGCGGAGAACTATAAGCCGGTGGTGTATGAGGATGTGCGCGAGGCGTTTATGGACTTTGTGAAGGCTGCGGATGGGCATATCTATATTTCTGATTACGAGGAAAAGGGACTGATTTCGAAGGATGATTTTAAGGAAAATTTGTCGCAGGAAGCACAGTTTACCTTTCAGGATGGGCTTACGGAGGTCTTTTACGACAAGAATCCGGAGCTTTATGAGGCGGCGTTCGCACTTTACGAGGAGGCGAAGCTCACCGGAAAAGGGGATGCCGCTGTGGCGCAGATTTTTCACGAGACATTTCAGGCGCTGTATGCCGAGTTTCTGGACTGCCTGTACGATGAGGTGCTGGCATAATGGCGACGCTTGGAAACCCGCAGAATACGATTGCGGTTCTGCAGAAATACCATTTTAATTTCCAGAAGAAATTCGGTCAGAATTTTCTGATCGATACGCGTGTGCTTGAGCGGATTATCGAGGCTGCAGGAATTACAAAAGATGATTTTGTACTGGAAATCGGACCGGGTATCGGAACGATGACACAGTATCTTTGCGAGAGCGCAAGAGAGGTCGTCGCGGTCGAAATCGACCAGAATCTGATTCCGATTCTTGCGGAGACGCTTGGCGCGTATGATAATGTTACGGTAATGAACGACGATATCTTAAAGGTGGACATTGTCCGTCTTGCGAAGGAGAAGAACGGCGGCAGACCGATCAAGGTGGTCGCGAATCTTCCATATTATATTACGACGCCGATTATCATGGGACTTTTTGAAAGTCATGTGCCGATTGACAGTATTACGATCATGGTGCAGAAGGAGGTCGCAGACCGGATGCAGGTAGGACCGGGAACAAAGGATTACGGCGCGCTGTCTCTGGCGGTGCAGTATTATGCAAAGCCAGAGATTATCGCGAACGTCCCGCCGAACTGCTTTATGCCGCGCCCGAATGTCGGCAGCGCGGTGATACGGCTCACACGTCATGAGACAGTTCCGGTTTCGGTGGACGATGAGAAGCTGATGTTCCGGTTGATTCGCGCTTCGTTTAACCAGCGGCGCAAGACGCTTGCAAATGGGCTGAACAATTCGCCGGAGATTCGACTTTCCAAGGAAATGATTCAGGAGAGTATCACCGAACTTGGCGTTCCGGTGACAATCCGGGGCGAGGCTTTGACGCTGGAGCAGTTTGCGGAACTTTCGAATATTGTAGGCAGGAAGATGAGAGAAGAAAGGAGTCAGTGATTATGGGGGATAATCAGAACGAATGGAATGAGAATGAGACGCCGCGCACTTACGGTGAGGATTCCAAGCTCTATGAGAGCGGGAAAAGTCCGTACAGCCAGCCGGGAGGCGGGCAAAGTTATGGAAACGGACAGGGTTATGGAAGCGGACAGCCGGGCTACGGAAACGGACAGCCGGGTTATGGAAACGGACAGGGCTACGGAAACGGACAGTTAGGTTATGGAAACAGCCAGCCGAATTACGGCGGACAGAATCCGTACAGCCAGCCGGGAGGCGGGCAAAGTTATGGAAACGGACAGGGTTATGGAAGCGGACAGCCGGGCTACGGAAATGGACAGCCGGGTTATGGAAACGGACAGGGCTACGGAAACGGACAGCCGGGTTATGGAAACAGCCAGCCGAATTACGGCGGACAGAATTCATATGGTTACCAGCAGAACGGCAACTGGCAGGGGAATGTTTATCCGCAGATGCAGCACGCGCCTGTGCCGGATGTATTCTGCAACATTTTGATTGCGATCTTTTTTGTGAGAATGGTGATATCTTTTTTCCTTATGAGACAGACCTATGCGGCGATGGATGATTACTACAGCATTCTGAGCGGCAGATATCTGACGGCGCTTACGAGTTCATCCTATCAGATACTTTCTATGCTGGCGAATCTGTTGTTTGTCGCAACGATTGTATTCATCGTGCTGGACATCGTGAAAATCCACAAGGCAAATTATAAGATTACCGGATTGATTTTGTTTGCGATTTTCTTAAATCCGGGGTACTATCTCTGGAGAGCGCATATCCTTGGCAGAAAGAAGACGTTCCCGATTATCTATACGGTGATTTACGGCGGAGCGATGATCGCATATTTTATTTATACGTTTTATGAGGCGTTTTCACTGGCATTTCAGATGACACAGAGTATGATGTAGAATGAGAAGTCTCCCTTGTTCATATAATAGATGGACAGGGAGATTTTTTTATGAAGAAAAAAATAGATACTTTGCTATCAATCGTTATTATTACCATACTTTTGCCGCTTTTTATAACGATAATATGTCAACGTATGCACTTGGAAGAAGTGTTGTACGGGGAGTTGAATGTATCGGGGGAGAGCGCCGGAACAGCGGATATTGAGGAAAAAGTGATTGGGATTACCGCCAAAGAAATCGGGGCAGGAAGCAAAGAGGAGGCGATTCTCGCGCAGTGCGTGATTGCGCGGACCAATCTGTACGACGCGCTTGCACGGAATACGGACGAGCCGGCAGCCCTTACGGTGGATGAAATGAAGGAACTGTGGGGGGAGGATTTCGAGAAAATTTATCAGAAATTCGAGGATTGTGCCGCCCGGACGAAGGATGAAGTGCTGGTGTGGAACGGCGGGTGCATTTATGCCGCATATCACGCGCTCAGCGCGGGGCAGACAAGAGACATGACGGAATTTTCCGGGGATGTGAAGCTTCCGTATCTCACAGAACAGGAATGTCAGGCAGATATTACGGCGGAAGGGTATCTTGCGGTTACATATTGTGAGATGGACGATTTTATCAGGCAATGTCAGGAGGCATTTCCGGAGGCGGGAATCACAGAACTCTCACAGCTTACCGTGGTAAGCCGGGACGCCGTAGGATATGTTAAGGAGCTTAAGGTCGGCAGCCTGACCTGTATGGGAGAAGAATTTCGCTCGCGTATGGGGTGGAACTCCGCCTGCTTTACCGTCACGGAGATCGACAGCGAGGTGCGCATCGTAACAAAGGGGCTGGGGCATGGCTTTGGACTGAGCCAGAATCAGGCGGAGCATATGGCGGGGGAAGGAAAGACCTATGAGGAGATACTCGCCTATTTCTATCCGGGGACGGAGCTTACAACCGCAGATACGATAAAATAGCTGTAAAAATTGTATAAACCATCCGAATCGGGAAACACTATTGTTAAAAATAAACGATATGGATGGTGAAAGATTATGAAAAAGAATGGATTTGCCGCATTCTTACGGCGGAAACAATATGTCATTGCTGGTGCAATCGTGGTCGTTGCGGCGGTTGCGACAACTGTAATCTACAGCAGCAATCAGGAGCAGGAGCGCAAGCAGATGGAGGCGGAGCTGGCGCAGGAACAGAACGAAGCCGAGCCGCAGGCGGTCGCTGCGACAGAGGAAAAGGACGAGACAGCGCAGGCGTCCGCGGTGATTCCGCCGGAGCAGGATAAGAGCACCGAAACAGCGCAGAGTGCAGAGAGCACCGGACAGACAGAGGGAACGGAGAGTACCGAGACCGCGGAGATTGAAGGCGCAGAGGAAGCGGCCGAAGAGAGCGTTGCAACCGGCGCGACGGGAAGCACGCTGCATTTTGCACCGGAGGATGGAATGATGTGGCCGATGAAGGGAAACGTCATCCTCAATTACAGCATGGATTCCACGGTATATTTCGCGACGCTCGATCAGTATAAGTACAATCCGGCAGTCATTATCAAAGGAGAGATCAACGACAAGGTCTATTCTGTGGCAAAGGGACAGGTTTTGGAGATTTCCAATAACGAGGTGACCGGCTGCACGATGACAGTGGATCTGGGTGACGGCTATCACGCCGTATACGGGCAGCTCAAGGAGCCGAATTTTAAAGAGGGCGATTATGTAGAGTCTGGTCATGTACTGGGCTACGTTGCAGAGCCGACAAAATATTTTTCCGTGGAGGGAAGCAATCTTTATTTTGCACTGCAGAAGGACGGGCAGCCTGTTGATCCGGTAGAATTTTTTGAGTCATAAAAGATATGTGCACGGATAGACACATGCTTCTTGAATATGGCGGCATTCTTCTTTATAATAAGGTAAAATCCGGTAAGGAGGAATCGTCACATGGAATTTGGAGAATACAACGAGGCAGTCAACGTCTGGGTTGGCGAGGTGCTGCGCAACCGCGGCGTCAACGCGCAGCTTACACTGAAATATTGCCTCGATATTGAGGAATACGCGGCAAAGACAGACGATGCGAAACTGTTGGGCTTCGCTTATTACTACAGTGGAGAGACCTATTACCTGTTAAACGACGGTGAGGGTCTTTTCCGCCGTATTACAAAGGCGATTACGTATCTTGACCAGGCGGGGCAGTGGGACATGGTCGCGCGTGCCTATAATATTATGGCGATTACCTCACAGAGCAGAGGAAATGCGCCGATTGCCATGGATTATTACCTTACCGGACTGGAGTATTGCAGAAAGCATCACCTTACTGCGGAAGAAAATATCATCAACTTAAATTTCGGCACACTTTATCTGGTGAACGGACAGTGGACCGAGGCGCAGAAATATTTTGAAAAAGTGGCGCGTTATGTGCAGGACGATAAGGAAACAGAGAACTATTACAGTTTGATGTGCTGTATTGAAATCAGCCTTGGCAGGTGCTTTTTGCAGAGGGAACAACCCAACCGGGCACAGCAGGAGCTGGAGCATCTGGACGGGTATATGGAGCATCTGGAAAAACCGGAGCAGATTGCGGTACTCTGCTTTAAAGCTGAATTTTACCATCAGGCAGGGCGCATTACGCTGCGCGACGAGTGTATCCGGCAGATTCATCAAATGGTGGGCATGGATATGGCAGTCATGGATCTTTTCGACGATATCTATGGGCTGTGCGAGCTGCTGTTGGAGATTGACAATGAAGAGGTATTCTGGGACATTATAAATATTCTGGAAAAATTGACGAAAAACGCCAATATTGTGAACTTACAGCGGAGAATTATTTCTCTTAAAATCATATATTACAGGCGGCATGATGAGAATGAAAAGTATCTGGCTGCTGCGGGAACATATTACGAGCTGTCGGAGGCGATGGAGCGCGAGAACCGTTATATGGTAGCGAATATGCTGGCGGTCAGAAGCTCTTTGGAGCAGGCAAATGCAAAGCGCCGCGAGGTCGAGAAGGCAAATGAAAGGCTTCTTGAAAAGTCGGAGACCGATCCGCTGACGCATCTGGCGAACCGTTTCCGTTTAAATGATCACACGGAACAGGCGTTTGAGCAGGCGCTGGCGGCAGGAACGCCGTTTGCGGTGGAAATTCTGGATATTGATTATTTCAAGGAATATAACGACAATTATGGACATCAGGCAGGAGACGGCTGTCTTCTGGCGATTGCGCAGGAACTGCAGCGGATGCAGGGGAATCGCATTTTCTGCGCGAGATACGGCGGCGACGAGTTCATTATTATTTATGAGCGGATGACGAAGGAAGAGGTGTACGCAGAAGCGGGGCGGCTTCGGGAGCGCGTGCTTGCCCGCCGGGTCACACATGCATACTCTAAGGCGCTTCCCGTGGTGACGATTTCACAGGGAATCTGCTGGGGGATCCCGGAGAAGGAAAACCGAAGCTGGGATTTCCTTCATGCGGCGGATGCGATGCTCTACCGCGTGAAAAAACGCAGCCGCAACGATATTTCCATGGGCCGTCTGGACGGCTCCGAGATCAAATGCGGGGATTAGAGGAAACTTTTTTGAAACAGGGCATAGAATATACTGTAACGGAAAATCCGCAATCGAATTTTTACATTTCAACAAATGCGCAGTAATACCGGAAGGTTACAGTATGGGTGATGTACGTTTCTGTCGATTGCTTCTTATATGAGTATTGCCCGAAACCTGCATGGGTTTGGGGTTACATAGACATAGACGGAAGTGTGACCTTTCGGGAATGGATCATATGCATTTTCCTTGACAAATCAAGGCCGCCGTGCTATGATTCAACATACTGCGCACACGCGTGGTGGAAAGGAAACAGATGGAGACAGTTAGATTTGACGAATTAGAGTTATATCCCCAGGTGCTGCGTGCAATTGCAGAGATGGGGTTTGAGGAGGCGACGCCGATCCAGAGCCAGGCGATTCCGGTGGTGATGTCCGGCGTGGATGTGATTGGACAGGCACAGACCGGAACCGGGAAAACGGCGTCCTTTGGTATTCCGGTTCTGCACAAGGTTGACCCGAACAGCAGGAAGACACAGGTGATTATTCTTTCTCCGACGCGAGAGCTTGCCATTCAGGTGGCGGATGAGATCCGTAAGCTGGCGAAATATCTGCATGGGGTCAAGGTGCTTCCGGTGTACGGAGGACAGGAGATCGGCAGGCAGATTAAGGCGCTCAAAGGCGGGGCACAGATTATTGTGGGAACGCCGGGGCGTGTGATGGATCACCTTCGCAGAAAGACGATCCGCTGTGAGGCGGTCCATACCGTCGTGCTCGATGAGGCGGACGAGATGCTCAATATGGGGTTCCGCGAGGACATCGAGACAATCTTAGAATATATTCCGGCAGAAGGGCGTCAGACGGTGCTTTTCTCAGCGACGATGCCAAAGCCCATTTTGGAGATTACCAAGAAGTACCAGCATGATGCGGTCACGATCAAGGTCGTTAAGAAGGAGCTGACTGTGCCGAGCATCGAGCAGTATTACTATGATGTGAAGCGCAGCGATAAGGTCGAGGTTCTGACAAGGCTTCTGGATTACTACAACCCGAAGCTCTCCCTTGTGTTCTGCAATACAAAGCGCATGGTGGATGAGCTTGCCGAGGATTTGAAGGGACGGGGCTATTTTGCGGAGGGTCTGCACGGTGATATGAAGCAGTCGCAGCGCGACCGCGTGATGAAGGGCTTCCGTACCGGAAAGACGGAGATTCTGATCGCGACCGATGTTGCGGCGCGCGGGATCGATGTGGATGACGTTGAAGCGGTGTTCAATTATGATATTCCGCAGGATGACGAGTACTATGTGCACCGTATCGGACGAACGGGACGCGCAGGACGAACCGGACGTGCCTTTACGTTCGTGAAGGGCAAGGAAGTCTATAAGCTCAAGGATATCATGCGCTACTGCAAGACCAAGATCGTAGCAATGCCGATTCCGTCCACTGACGATGTGGCACAGATCAAGGCAGAGAAGGTCATGGACGAGATCGGAAGAATCATCGACGAGGAGAATCTCAAGGATATGATCGACATGATCGAGCGTCAGGTCAATGCATCAGATTACACCGCGATGGATATTGCCGCGGCATTTTTGAAGCAGGCGCTCGGACAGGTCAATCTGGATCGCGATGACGACGGTGAATATGACTTTGACAATACCGGTGCGGAGGAGGGAATGGTACGCCTCTTCATCAATATCGGTAAGAAAGACCGTGTCAAGCCGGGCGATATTTTGGGCGCCATTGCCGGAGAGTCCGGTATGCCGGGTAAGCTGGTGGGCGCGATTGACATGTATGACAAGTATACGTTTGTGGAGGTTCCGAGGGAGTACGGAAGAGAGGTGCTCGAGGGTATGAAGAACGCACGTATCAAAGGGCGTTCTGTCAGTATGGAACCGGCAAATCAAAAGTAGATTTAATTTTTGCACGATGAGGCTGCCTATAAGGGCAGCCCTTTTCTTCATCAAATCTTAATCATTTCCCGCCTTTTAACTTCATAAAAAATCCGATACAATAAGACCGTGATCATAGCAGCGCATTTGAAAGATGCAGCGCATCCATAGGCGCGGCGCATCTCCATGACGCGCAGAAAAGAGGAAACAATGTACAACATACTGGTATGTGACGATGAAAAGGATATTGTAGCCGCGTTGAAAATCTATCTGACAGCGGACGGCTATCAGGTATTTGAGGCATATAGCGGAAGGGAAGCCGTAGATATATTAAATAAGGAAGAAATCCATCTCGTTCTCATGGATATTATGATGCCGGAGATGGACGGAATCTCTGCGATGGTGAAAATCCGCGAGACGAGCAATGTGCCCGTTATCCTTCTGACCGCCAAGAGCGAGGATACGGATAAGATTCTCGGGCTTACGATGGGAGCGGATGACTATGTGACGAAGCCCTTCAATCCGGTCGAGCTTCAGGCGCGGGTCAAATCCCAGCTCAGGCGGTATATGCTGCTTGGCGGCGGCAATATTAAGGAAGAGAAGGAGGATGTCCTCTGTATCGGCGGCATTGAACTGTGCGACCGGACGAAGAGCGTCACACTGGACGGAGAACCCGTATCGCTGACGCGGACGGAGTACGATATTTTAAAGCTTCTGATGGAGCATCCGGGACAGGTATTCTCACCGAATCAGATTTATGAGAACGTCTGGCAGGACAACCCCTACGGCACGGAAAATACGGTCGCGGTACATATCAGACATCTCAGGGAAAAAGTAGAATACAACCCGGCGGAGCCGCGTTACTTAAAGGTCGTGTGGGGACGGGGCTACAAGATCGAGGCATAGCCCGGTGTGCTTCAAGGAGCGGGAGAAGAGCCGGAAGAAATGAACTCCGTCGGAGAAAGGGGAGAGGAACTTGAAGAAAACACAGGAAGAAAAGAAGAGGAATCGAAAAGGCTCTGCGGGGGCAAAGCTTGCAGCATGGATTGGTATTACAACTTCTGCGGTGGTCTTTCTTGGAGGCGTCCTTGGAGTATTTGTGATGGAGGACGCGGGAGTGTATGAGACGACGAAGGAGGACTTCCGTGAGCAGGTGTTTGAGGGTGTTGCCGGCCATTACGCAGTCAGAGCGCTTGATAATATGAAAAATCCGGATAAAAATACGTGGAATGATACGAATTACCGCTATGGAATCATTAAAGCGGAGAAAATTGACGACCTTGATCTGAATGACGAGAGCATTTATGTCGCCCGTAATTTTACCGGGGAAGTCACGCCGGGGAAGCTTTACATGCAATCCTACGATATCGGTGAGAATACGCAGTTTTCTTATTCCGGTACGCTGTGGGGCGGGTATGGCATATATGAACAGGACGTAAGTTATACGACGAGCGAACTTCTCTATGCGACGTTTTATAATGAGGACGACGGAATTTTCTATTATGAGGCGGGCGGCGAATTTTTCCCGGTCAAAAATGTCAGCTTTATGCAGGAGGCAGCCGGGGAGACACTCTCCTATGATTTCTGTTACGATTATGAGCGGGGGATGTATCGCAATCTCACAGCGGAGAGTGCTGCGGAACAAGTGCAGGCGGCAGACGAAACGGCAGCCGGGGAGGCGGCGATAACCGGGGAAGAGACGGCAGAAGAAGCGCAGATGACAACGGATGCCATGCGGTCATCGGCGGGGGCGCAGACGGAGAATGCGGAAAGCGAAGAAATTTTGACGGGAGATTTTCTGACATTCGATATGCTGGCCGGTACAGGATGGGAACCGGATACCTGGGCGTATGTGGTACTGGACAATCAAAAGCTCGCAAATGACGGCATTCAGATTCGCCGGACGAATAACGAAGAGATGAAGGGCAGAGAGATTTCGAAGGAAACAGACTACGAACTTGACAGCGACGGACTATTTCTGAATATCAATCATACCGGGAACGATGATAGTGAGCGCTACTGGGTTGTCTCAATTCTGCCGGAGAAAGTTCCTTTTGGGTGGAGCAGCGATCTGTTCGTACAGGCGAATGCCATCGTCACGATTGCCTATGGTCTGCGCTATGCGGTTTATCCGATTCTGGCAGCGGTGCTTGCGATTGGAATCTTCTGCTTCGTGTGGCTGATCCGCGCTGCCGGGCAGAGGAGAGGAACGGAGGAGATTGTGGCGACGTGGCTTGACCGTATGCCGTTTGATCTGTACCTTGGCTTTGCAGTCGTGGCAGAAAGTTTTCTGGTGCTGTTGTTGTCTAATATGAGTTATCGGATCGGCAGCATTCCGGGATATGCCGCGATACTGTTTCTGCTCTGTTGTATGGGCTGGGTATTGCTCCTGTCCATTCTTACGTTTGCGGTGAGGGTTAAGCTTGGAACGTGGTGGAAAAACACAATATGCTATCGGATTATTAGAATAATTTGCAACTTATTAAAGATAGCAGCGGAAAATATAGGCTTATTTGGCAAGTCAATATTGATTTTTGGCGTAATTACAATGATTGATTTGTTTTTCCTGGGCATTCTTTGGAGCGACACGGGGGTTTTCGTCTGGATGCTTCTTAAGATAGCAGAGTTTGCGCTGCTTTTCTGGGGCGTGGTACAGATGCAGCGGCTGAAAGAGGGCGGCGAACGGCTTGCCGAGGGCGACATGAACCACCGGATAGACACGGGGAAAATGTATTGGGAATTTAAGAACCATGCAGAGAATCTGAACAGTATCAGCGACGGTATGGCAAAAGCGGTAGATGAGCGTATGAAGAGCGAGCGCTTTAAAACAGAATTGATTACAAATGTCTCGCATGATATCAAAACGCCGTTGACCTCGATTGTCAATTATGTGGATCTGCTGGGGAAGGTGGAATTATCCAACGAGACGGCGGTCGGCTACCTCGAGGTCTTAGAGCGGCAGTCGGGGCGGCTGAAAAAGCTGATTGAAGACTTGATCGAGGCGTCCAAGGCGTCCACGGGCAATCTCGCCGTGCATCTGGAAAAGCTGGAGGCGGGCGTGTCCATGGTGCAGACCATCGGGGAATTTGACGAGAAGCTAAAGGCGAACGAGCTTGAACTTAAGATCGTAAAGCCGGAAGAGCCGGTGTATATCATGGCGGATGCAAGGCATTTGTGGCGCGTGATAGACAATCTGATGAACAATATCTGTAAATATGCGCAGCCGGGAACGCGCGTATACATTAATCTCGAGACGGAGGGGACGAAGGCAATGCTTATCTTCCGCAACACGTCGCGCTGCCCGCTCAACATCTCGAGCGAAGAACTGATGGAGCGGTTCGTCCGCGGTGACAGTTCCCGCAACACGGAGGGAAGCGGGCTTGGAATCTCCATTGCAAAAAGTCTGATGGAGCTGATGGGCGGAACCTTTGAACTGTATGTGGACGGTGATCTGTTCAAGGTCGTGATTGGATTTGACGCGGTTTTGGGAGGACTTCCCGAAAAAGAGAATGAAAATATAACCACGTAATAGATTTAAAAGCGGAGTTTTTAGACAAAAGCGATTTTTCTGAAAACTCCGCTTGTTTTATGACAAAAAAGCATTGATTTCACAAAAAACCTCTGTTACAATGCAAAAAAGAAATGAAGGGAACGAGTTACATTCGGAGGAAGAGTTATGAAAAGAAAACAATGGGTGCTTGGGATCATGTGCATACTGCTTGGCGTTATCATCCTCATGGGTGATTCATCGAGGACGCAGGCGGCGAGCCAGTCAGACCGGAATGCATACCGGGCGGTATTTGACGCCACCTATTATTACAATGCATACCCGGATGTCGCGGCGGCTTGCGGCACGGACGAAGAGGCATTGTTCAATCATTTCGTTTCCTTCGGTGTTTATGAGGGGCGCAGCGCAAGCGCAGCATTTAATCCACAGGCATACAGACAGCGTTACACAGATTTGCAGGAAGCATTCGGGAATGATATGGCGGCTTACTGCAGACATTATGTCACATTCGGCAGAGCCGAGGGCAGGAACGCAGCGGCGGACGGACAGGCGGCGGTGCAGATTAAAGTGACAATTCAGAAGAAAGCAGCTCCGGCGGCAGATGATAAGACGTCAGCGAGAGAAGATACGAAGAAGAGCAAGACGGACGAGGCAGAGAAGAACGACAGCAAGTCAGAGGAAGCAGAGAAGAACGGGACAGCAACAACAAAGGAGTCGACATCCGAAGAAGTTGTAGAAGACAGTGAAGACGAGAGCAAGACGGACGAGGCAGAGAAGAACGACAGCAAGTCAGAGGAAGCAGAGAAGAGCGGGACAGCAACAACAAAGGAGTCGACATCTGAAGAAGTTGTAGAAGATAGTAAAGACGAGAGCAAGACAGACGAAGCAGAAAAGAGCGAGCCAGCAACAACAAAGGAGTCGACATCCGAAGAAGCTGTAAAAGAGAGTAAAGACGATAGCAAGCCAGTGAAGAGTGAGAGCAAGTCAGCCGAGTCAGCAAAGAGCGACAGCAAGTCAGCCGAGTCAGCAAAGAGCGACAGTAAGCCAGCCGAGGCGGCAAAGACAGATAAGCCAGAGGACACACAGACAGCCTCCGTTCAGGAAGCAGATACACCGTCGGTTCAGACTGGAGATGCCGCGGCAGAGGCGGTGAAGACAGAAGAATCAGCGCAATCAGAGCAATCAGAGCAGAATCAGACGGCACAGACTATTATCGGAACCTACACGACCTATTATGAAGCGGATGTTTCGCGTGCGGTAAATGTGGAGCTTGCGGCGCAGCGCATCAACGGCATCGTTGTAGCGCCGGATGAGAATTTTTCTTTCAGCAATACGATCTTAGACCGCACGACCGCAAACGGTTATGTGGAAGGACCTATCTTTGTAAAAGGCGAGAAGAGCATGGGAATCGGCGGCGGCGTCTGCCAGGTTTCCTCTACCCTGTACGCGGCGATGGTCGACGCCGGGCTTCCGGCGACGGAGCGTCATCCGCACTCGCTCCCGGTCGATTATCTTCCGGAAGGACTTGATGCGACGATTGCGGGCAACTATATGGATCTTAAGTTTACAAATACATTTTCACAGCCATTATTGATTCAGGCGTCAGCCGAGGGCGGCAAGCTTGTCGTCACATTGACCCTGCAGTGATGCATGGGCGGCACGTATGATCATGACGCTGCTGGTTTTGTAAGAACAATATGACGATAGATGGGGGGAATTGGCATGATCTGCCATATGGTGATCGATTTAAGCGGAAATCTCTGTACAAGGTTCAATGAAGGGACGAAGCCTGTACAGAGAGAAAAATAGATTCGTCCGCATTGAATTTTGTACTTTTAAGACGAAAAAAGCTTAAAGGAGAAATTCAATGAATACGATTGAAAATAATAATTTCAGGAAATATATTTTATTCTGGTTCAGCCAGTCTGTTTCGGAGCTTGGGAGCGCAATGACAGGATTTGCGCTGATTCTGTGGGCATATACCAGGACGGAATCGGCGCTTGCAGTCTCGGTGATGTCCTTCTGCAGTTATGTCCCCTATATTGTGATGAGCCTTTTTGCGGGATCGATTGTGGACGGACACAGCAAAAAGCGCATTATCCTTATCGTGGATTCGATTGCGGCGGCAGGCTCTGTATTTGTATTCGCCTGCTATGCGACAGACGTCTTACAAATCTGGCACATTTACCTTGTAAATATTGTAATCGGCTTTATGAACGCAGTACAATCGCCTGCGGTGTCAGTGACAACGGGATTGCTTGTTCCCAAAGAAAAGCTGGCGCAGGTGAGCGGAATGCAGTCGTTTTCCGGCAATCTTGTGACGGTACTGACCCCGGTCATCGCATCGGCGGTCTTTGCGTTTGGCGGAATCGGTGCAATTCTGCTGATCGATCTGGGAAGCTTTTTATTTGCATTCTTTCTTTTGCTGTTTTTTATCAGCATACCGGAGAGCAGAACGGAGCATAAGGCGGAGCCGCCTTTTGGGGGCTGTCGGATTGGTCTGCGTTTTCTCACTGAGCACCGCGGGCTTTTGATGATCGTGGTGACGATGGCGATCATTAACTTTTTCTCAAGGCTGACCTATGAGAATATCCTCTCGCCGATGATACTTGCGAGAAGCGGAAATGACAGCATGGCGCTCGGCGTCGTGAATGCTGCAATGGGAATCGGCGGAATTGTCGGCGGTCTTCTTGTTTCTGCGAAAAAGAGCATAAAAGATCCGGTCAAAATGATTTATCTGCCGGCGGCAATTTCATTTCTGGCGGGCGACCTTGTTATGGGACTGGGGCAAAATGCGGTACTCTGGTCGTTTGCGGGAATTGCGGCAAGTCTGCCGATTCCGTTTATTATGGCGGGGCAGAATGTGATCCTCTACCAGATGACACCTGTAGAAATACAGGGAAAAGTGTTTGCGGTGCGCAACGCGATACAGTTCGGTACGATTCCGGTCGGAATATTGCTCGGCGGCGTTCTTGCCGATTACGTCTTCGAGCCGTTGATGAGGACGGAAAATGCGGTCGTGGATGTGTTGAAGTCGTTTGTCGGCAGCGGGGCAGGCAGCGGTATGGCGGTCATGTTCCTCTGTACGGGTGTTCTTGGGTTCACTACAAGCATAATCGCATATCACAGAAAGGAAATGGATGAGCTGCGGTAATTTATCGTACTTTCGTCCTGTTTTTTTCACAGAGCCGGGAAAATATGGTATAATGTCCGCGTAGGCAATGAGCAGTGCCAGGACAGGGAAAGACAAACCGACAGCTTGCTGGCGAGGGTGTCTTTGTCTGTCCTGATAGGGCGAAGCCCGCGAATGAGGGAGCTATGCTCCCGAATGCGCGCTGCTTATTGCATGGTATAATAATAAAGATTATACCGGAGGAGGGAAGGCATGTATCACTTTTTCTCGGCATGGATGTTTATAAATTGTATTTTGTCACTTGATTTCGCCGTGCGTTTTGCGCTGTCAAGTGAAAAGAAATATATTGAAAACCGTGCGGTATCAGTATTCTGTTTCGGAAGTGCACTCTGGAGCGGGAGCTTTGCCGCGCTGTTTTTACAGACGGACACGGATATTGCCTATATCTGCCGCTGCGTAGGGATGCTGGGAACTTTTCTGTATCTGATTACAGCACAGATAGTGGTGTCGCGGATATCGGGAATCAAGGTCCTGTGGAGACGGATATTTGACTGCATTTCCTATACGGGGGCTATCGTTTACTTTCTCACCATCAGGAAGAGCGAGGTCATTTATCAACTGACGGACGATGGCATGACGTATTATTTTAAGCCGGGCTTCTGCAACAACGTGTATGTAGGATATGTCATCATTGTTGCGGTGGACATCCTCATTGTGATCGGGTATATGCTGCGCCGCACGGATTTAAAGCGTGTGCAGGCATTCGGGAAGAAATTCCTGCTGGTGGAAGGACTGCTTATTCTCGGAATGCTGTTTGATACGGTATTTCCGATGTTTGGGTTCGGGGCGATTCCCGGAAGCTCCATCACGCAGTTCTTCGGTATGGTAGTCGTATACAGCGCGGTGGTTCAGATCAACCGCTCCAGAGTCAATATTGCGAACATGTCGCAGTTTATCTATTCTTCCCTGACCGTACCGGTTCTGGTCTATGACATCGGGCGGGAACTTCAGATCTTAAACGATGCGGCGTTGGTGTTTTTTGAGGTAAATCAGAGTGTGCCGGAGGCAGGCGGGACTGCAATCTCTGACCTGTTCGAGCTGGACGAGGAGACGGTCTTTGCGTTTGAGGAGGAGCGCAGGGATGTGGATGGGGTATGCCGGGGCAATCATGTATACTGCAGCCTTGCAGTCAGCAAGATTCATGATCCCTATGGGGATATTATCGGATACATTATTATTGTGACGGATTTATCGGAGCGGATCAGTACGATGCAGAAGCTCGAAGAGGCAGTCAGGGAGGCGGACGCCGCAAATCAGGCGAAGAGCACATTCCTTGCCAATATGTCGCATGAAATCCGGACGCCGATGAATGCGATTATCGGCTTTTCTGAGCTGTGCCTGAAGATGGAACCGGGACAGCAGGTAAAGGAGTATGTGGAGGATATCAAGGATTCTTCCGAGAATCTTCTTGCGATCATCAATGACCTTCTGGATATTTCCAAGATCGAATCCGGGAAAATGGAACTGGTGTGCAACGATTATTACATCGGAACGGTTTTTCGGGATGTGTATGTCATCATCAGTTCGCAGGCGAGGAAGAAGGGGCTGGAATTTCATATGACACTTGCGCCGGATATTCCGTGTAAGCTCTACGGCGATAAGATAAGACTCCGCGGCGTGCTCATCAATTTGTTGAACAATGCAGTCAAGTACACCAAAGAAGGTGCTGTGTCCATGGAGGCAAGGGTGCTAAAGCAGGAGGGCGACGTCGTTACGCTGGAATTTAAGATTGCAGATACCGGTATCGGAATCCGCGAGAGCGAGCAGAAACGAATCTTTGAGAGCTTTTCCCAGGTGGATTACAAGGCGCATTACGGCGTGGAGGGTACCGGACTTGGACTTGCGATCGTCAAGGGATATGTGGAGCTTATGAACGGAGATATCTCGGTTGAGAGTACCTATGGGGAAGGCTCCGTCTTTACTGCGGTGATTGAACAGAAAGTAATTGATGCAAACCCAATCGAAAAGCTGGAGGAGCGGGCGGCGGATTCAGCAAACGATTTCTCATTGGGAGGGATTAAGATGCCCGGTGTTAAGGTGCTCGTTGTGGACGACAATCAGATCAATCTTAAGGTGGCAGGCAGCACGCTGATGTATTACGGACTTCAGGTGGACACAGCGTCCAGCGGCGCGGAGGCGATTGAGCTGTGCCGTAAGAACCGCTATGCGATTGTATTTATGGATCAGATGATGCCGCGGATGAGCGGAACCGAAGCGATGAGGGAGATCCGTAAGCTGGATGCACATTACAGCCATGGCGGAGCGTGCAAGATCATTGTTCTGACTGCAAACGCGGTCACTGGCATTCGCACGCAGATGATAGAAGAAGGCTTCGACGAGTACCTTGGAAAACCGATGAATTACAAGCAGCTTGAGCGCCTGTTCAGAAAGTATATACCGGCAGAGCAGATTGTATTTGAAGTTGATGAAGAAGCAGATGCCAAGGATGAGAGCGCGGATTCGGGCGGTACCAGAGAACTGGGGAAAATGCTGCCGCAGGTGGATATTGACGAGGGAATCCTTTTCTGCGGAGGGGTGCTGGAGCGTTACATCGAGGTGTTGAGAATTGTCTGCCGAAGGGGCGAGGAGCAGTTGAAGCAGCTTGAATCGCTGTGGAAGGAACACGCATACGAGGAGTATACGATTCAGGTACACGGCATGAAGGGCAGCATGCGCAGCATCGGCGCAAAGACGCTTGCCGAGAAGGCAAAAGCGTTGGAAAAGGCAGGCAGAGAGAATGACTTTGCCTCTATCGACGCCGGTACGGAGGTGTTCTGTGCGGAATATCGTAAGCTGTTAGCGCAGCTTGCAAAGGCACTGGAGCCTTACGGCGTGTGGGATGCAGAAGAACCGGAGCAGGAGAGCGGGGAGTTTACCGGGGAGGATGCGAGACAGACGCTTAGGGAGATTCTCCGCTGTCTGGATGAATATGATTTTGCGAGCGCGACAAAGCGGATTCGCGAGACGCTGCAGAAGGAGCTGCCCGGGGAGTACCGGGCGGATTTCGAGCAGCTTCGTCAGTTCATGGACGATATGGAGGATGACAAGATCCGGGAGCTGGCAGAGCGCAAATATGGAATATAAAAAGCACAAAAAGGTCAGATACAGCAGAAACCAGAAGGTCTACGAAGCGTAGAGTTCCCTGAAACAGAGGATTCTACGCTTCGTGGGTGTTTATGGGAGCAGCTTTCAGGTAAGATGAAAACGTCAAAAGGAGGTAGTCACCGTGGAGCAAAGCAAGATAGGAAAGTTTATCGCTGCGATGCGTAAAGAGCAGTCAATGACACAGCGCGAGCTTGCGGATGTTTTAAACATCAGCGACAAAACAGTATCAAAGTGGGAATGCGGCAACGGGCTTCCGGACGTCGCCCTGATGCTTCCCCTGTGCGAGGCGCTGCATATCAATGTGAATGAACTGCTTTCGGGAGAACGGCTGAACGCCTCCGACTACCAGAAGAAAGCGGAGGAAAACATGATGGATTTAATCAGGGAGAGAGAGGAAAGCAAGAAAAAAATTGTACTTGAGGTCGTTGTTTCTGCAACTACGATTGTATCTGGGTGTGCGCTTGTGATTGTCGCCGGAATGGTGGAGCCGATCCCTGCGTTGGGAAAAGGCGTGCTGATTGCATTGGCAGCGCTCGTCATTATTTCGGGAATCAGCGTGGCAGTCGTTTTAGATCAGGACGCAGGGGCATTTGAGTGTCCGAAGTGTGAGAGGAGATTCCAGCCCAATATGAAAGAATACGTGTGGTCGGTTCACACGATAAAGAAGAGAAAGCTGAAATGCCCGTACTGCGGTGAGACAAACTATTGCAGAAAGGTGTTGACACATTGATATGAAAAAAATAATAACGTTTCTCTCGATCGAGTTTCTGTTGGTCGCGCTCTTAAGTATTCCGCTGTTTGTTCTCAAGCCGCAGAGCGGCGGTAATCTTGTGATGGTCTTGTCGGTGATATTCATGTGGCTGCCTGCTCTGGCAACGCTTGTGACAAGAAAGCTTACAAAGGACAAAAGCGATTTGCGCGTAAAGCCGCGTATCAGGGAGAACTGGCGGACGTATCTGATCGCCGTTTATGTTCCGGGGATTCTGATTGTGCTTGGAGCGCTGTTATACTTTATGATATTCCCGGAACATCTGGACTTGTCGCTTGGTTATGTAAAAGAGCTGCTGGCTCTGGCAGGACAGGAAATGACGCTGCCCTCGCTTGGGGCAGGTGAGCTGCTTCTTATTTCCGGCGGGCTTATCCTGCTGGCGCCGCTCGTCTTTGTGAATCACATTCTGGCGTTCGGGGAAGAGGTCGGCTGGAGGGCATATTTATTGCCCTTGCTGTGTGAAAAGTTTGGCGTCATCAAAGGTATTTTGCTGGATGGTGTATTATGGGGAATCGCTCATGCGCCGCTTGTCTGTTTTGGCGTCAACTATAGCGGTGATTATTTCGGGAAGCCGTGGACGGGTATATTGATGATGGTTGTGTTTGCGACGACTGTAGGAATTTTCCTGTCCTACGTAACGATAAAAACAAAGAGCGTCATACCCGCCTGCATTTCGCATGGAGCGATCAATGCAATCCGCGAAGCGCCGTTATATATCTGTGTTCCGGCGTGCAATGCCCTGCTTGGACCCAAACCGTCAGGAATAATAGGAATGGCAGGATTTTTGGCGGCAGGCGTAATGATTTTGATCGGTTTTTGGCGGAAGGGAGATTGTAGTGAGTAAAGCAGATAATTATAAAGATTTATTCCACAAAGATTTTCTAATGGGACCCAACAGCGTCAGGCTGCTCGATGAAATGCTGGAGAGATTTCCGATTGCAAGCGGTCTGCGCGTTCTGGATCTGGGCTGCGGACGCGGTCTGACAAGCCTGTTTCTGGCGAAGGAGACGAAAGCGCAGGTCTTTGCGGTAGATTTGTGGATCAGTGCAACAGATAACTATAACCAGTGGAAGGAGTGGGGGATTACGGATTCCGTGATTCCGATTCACGCTGACGCAAATGAACTGCCGTTTGCAAATGAATATTTCGATGTGGTCGCCAGTATTGATTCTTTCCATTACTTTGCAAAGCAGCCCGGTTTTCTGGAAGAAAAGATTCTGCCGTTATTAAAACCGGACGGCGTAGCGCTGCTTGCCATGCCCGGGCTGAAAGAAGAAATTCACGGCAGGGAGCCGCAATTGATCCTCGACTGGATGGATGGCGAAGAAAATGAATATGAGCTTTACCATAGCCGCGAATGGTGGAGAGAATATTTCGGAGAAAGCGGAAGCTTTGAGATCTTGCAGGAATTTGATCTGAATAATTTCCGCCTTGCCTGGGACGACTGGCTCTTATCGGGACATCCGCTTACGGTCAGGGATAAGGAATATTTCAAGTTGGGCGTAGATGCATATCTGACGACGGTTGGGTTCGTGATAAAGAAAAAGTAAATTTTAGGTGCTATGTTATCTTGACGTCCTATCATTTGATTGTTATACTATCAAGTGATAGGACATATTTCGGAGGTGATAATAATCAAGCTCAGCACGCAGTCGAAGAGACAGGATGTAATCGATTTCCTGGAGCAGCTTCATGCAATCCTACGGGATAATAATTTTGATATAGATACAGATGTAACATTAATCAGAAAGGGAAAGACGAAAGCGAAGGAGAAGTTTTCGACACCGTATACATTATTGGATTTAGATTACGATGTATCAGATGTCGTTGACCGGTTAAACGAGCTGACAGTTCAGGAATATTCAGAAACGCTGTTTGACAAAGATGATGTTAATCCGCCATTATTATTTGTTTTTGGAAAGGATATAAATAATAAGCAGGTATATGTGAAATTAAAGATTAAGGGAGAAAAGTTAAGGCATGTTTTGTGCGTGTCTTTCCACTACGCTGAGGCAAAAATGTCATTTCCCTATGCATAGGTGGAAAATGGAAAGGAGCGAAATAATGGAGGCTAACACATTTATTAGAAAAGTTCACATGGAATGTCCGCTGTGTGATAAGGTTCACGAGATTGAGGAAAGAAAGCGTCTTGCAACGGTAATAATTAAGGGGGAAGAAGTAACCTACGAAGAGCGGTTCTATTTTTGTGCAAATGCGGATGAAGATGAAAATGAGTTTGAAACCGGAGCGATGACAAATGCAAATTTACTTAATGCAAGAAATGCGTATCGCATTAAGCATGGGCTGCTCACTTCTGATGAGATTATAGAACTCAGAGAGAACTATGGTTTGTCTCAGGTAGACCTGGCACGTCTGTTAGGATGGGGAGAGGCGACGATTTCCAGGTATGAAAGCAAAGCGATTCAAGATGAGGCATATGATACAATGCTTCGTTTGATTAAGGATAATCCGCTGCAGGCATTGGAGTTTTTAAAAAGGAATGCGGATAAATTTTCCGGCTCAAAGCGCTTTGAAATCAGAGAAAAAATAGTAGAAAAATTAGATACCTATGGAAAAGAATTTCTTGCAAGACAAACATTTGAGGGAGAATATGTCAATTATGAGGAGCCATCCGATTCAAATGGTTATACTCTTTTGAATATAGATAAATTAGAGGCTGTGATATCCTATTTTGCTGAAGAGGTTTCCAATCTCTTTAAGGTGAAGCTTATGAAAATGCTTTGGTATGCGGATGCTTTGAACTATAAGCAGACCGGAAAAGCAATGACGGGGCTGGTTTACAGACATGAGCCTATGGGCGCACTTCCGATTGGACATTATAGTCTTATGAATCTTGAGAATTTGAACATTCAAGAGGAAGTAAGCTGTAATTATGATTCCATGCTTCATGTGTACGCAAGTCCCAATATGGATTACTCTATTTTAAGCAACGATGAGAAAGGTGTCCTTGATGCGGTTATTGCAAAGTTCAAAGCAAGCAGGGCTTCGGATATCGTGGAATATATGCATGAAGAAACGGCTTATACAAAAACAGCACCCGGCGCGATTATTCCGTTTAGTCTTGCAAAAGAAATAAGAGAATTTCATTAAGTCTTATATGAAGAAAGGGTATGTGGAAAATTTCCACATACCCTGAATTTTTGAAAATAATGATTCCGGTCGTTCTTAACCGAAGTATCTATCCAGCAATCCCTTTAATGCCTTGCCGTGACGAGCCTCGTCTCTTGCCATCTCATGAACGGTGTCATGGATTGCGTCGAGGTTGTTCTTCTTAGCGCACTTTGCAAGATCTGTCTTGCCGGCAGTTGCACCGAACTCGCAGTCAACACGCCAAGCCAGATTCTTCTTGGTGGAAGCTGTCATATTCGGCTCTAAGTCAGAACCAAGAAGCTCTGCGAACTTGGAAGCGTGCTCTGCCTCTTCGTAAGCAGCCTTCTCCCAGTAAAGACCGATCTCAGGATAACCCTCGCGGTGTGCGATACGCGCCATGCAAAGATACATACCTACCTCGGAGCACTCGCCCTCGAAATTAGCCTTTAACTGCTCGAAGATATACTTCTTATCTTCGTCGCTGATGTCCGGATTGTTCTTAACAGTAGAAGCGTATACGCCGAACTCATGCTCTGCAGCAAGACCAAGCTCGCCCTCTACCTTTTTGAACTTGTCGGAGCCGACCTTACATACCGGACAAACCTCCGGAGCTGTCTCTCCCTCGTAAACATAACCGCATACTGTACATACCCATTTTGCCATAATCATATTCTCCTTTTCTTATAAAAATTTTTTTGAAATCAATATCAGTAACCATTACTGATTTTAAAGGATAAAGACATATTTGTCAATACCTTTTTCTGTTGTTTTAAAATTGCGCAGCGGATTCAGGAAGAATGCTTTGCTGCCTTGCAGGAAGGACAGGTTCCGTAAAAGTAGGTAATGTGTCCTTCGATGTCGCCGTCAAAATTCTGACTGGCGAGAATGTTGATATGATCGAGCCCGCTAACCTTAAGATCCAGCACAGAACCGCAATGGCTGCACACGAAATGGTAGTGTGGCGCGGGGTTCCCGTCAAAACGGTCAGGTCCCATTCCCGGCGACAGCTTCTGGATTTCGCCAATTTCCGCAAGAAGATTTAGGTTGCGGTAGACGGTGCCGAGGCTGATGTTCGGAAACTGTTCTCTCATGTGGAGATAAACCGTTTCGGCAGTGGGGTGATCGTATCGGTCTGCAAGAAAATTCTTGATCGATTCCCGCTGTCTGCTGTATTTCAGCATAGGATCATCCTTTCATAAAACTAGTAATTGTTACTGATATTATCTTACATGATAAAAATCCTTTTGTCAATAACAAATTGAGAATTATTCCTAAAATTTATTTCTAATGATATTCGCGCTGCGAAATTAGAATATCCGTATCGAATAGGATTCATACAAAGAAAACTGCCGCATATAAATAGAAATAAGGAAAGCAGAATCTTGGGGTGCCTATGGCAGGAATGAAACGATTCGTTACATATATATACGCCTATGAGGAGGCAAGGAAAGGGAACAACGTCGGCTTTGCAAAAGTCGAGATCAGAGGAGCGGAGCTTCGAATGGAAATTCATATGCGCGGTGTGTATGCGGCGCAGACCGAATGCCGGGTGTACCTGTTCCGGGAAGTATCCGGCGATATGGAGGGCGTACAGATCGGAGAGCTGCGCCTTGCAAACGGAGCAGGCGACTATGGCGTGATTCTGAATGCGGGACGGATTAAAGATACGCCGTTTGGCATTGGAGATATGGAAGGGATTTTCCTTCGGACGGGAGACGACCGGATTTTCATGAGCCGCTGGAAGGAGGGAGCGCCCCTGACTGTCGATGGGGCTCATTTTAAGGAATGGCAGCCTGCGCCGCCGAGGGCAGAAGAAGCAGGGCAAATTGCTGCGGATGCGCGGACACAGCCGAATACAGAAGAGAGCGCCGTCGCAGATGCGAAGCCCCGGTCGGGAGAGGCAGGGCAAACCGCTGCGGATGCGAAGCCCCGGTCGGGAGAGGCAGGGCGAACCCGAAAGGTACAGCCGGGCGTTGATGTGCCGCCGCAAACCGCCGCAGGGGACATAGCGGGTACACGGGAACAGAAGGAAGCGCCGCAAACCACAGCACAGGACATAGCGGGCGGATGGGAACAGAAGGAAACACCGCAAACCGCCGCACGGGACATAGCATATGCGCAGAAACAGGGAGCAACGCGAATGACGGATGACGAAAACGTACAGGCAACGGAAATTCCGATGCGAAATTTCTTCCCTGACTATAGCTGGGAGGAAATCTGGGATAGACTGTGCAAAGAACATCCGCTGCTTGCACCGCTCGCGGATCGGGAAGCAAGATGCATACAGATAGAACTGAAGGATTTAAAAGAGCTGCCGAAGAAATACTGGTATCTCGGAAACAACAGTTTCCTGCTCCACGGCTTCTTTAATTACCGCTATCTCGTGGTCGGAAAAACAGGAGAAGAGCGGTGGTTCATCGGCGTGCCGGGCATCTACCAGAGACAGGAACGCGTTATGGCGGCAATCTTTGGATTCCCGGAATTTCTTGCGGCGGCAGTGCAGGGAGACGACCCGGAGGCGCAAGAGGGCGAGCCGGTCAACCGTTTCGGCTGCTGGTGCCGTTATATCGAGGAGTGAACCGGTAAGCCGTCTGGGCTGCCGGCGCCGCTATATCGAGGAGTGAACCGGTAAGCCGTCTGGGCTGCCGGCGCCGTCACATGGAGGAGGGCATTTCGGGAGGAGCCTCCACGGGGGAGAGGAGCGCGTATCTTAAGTGATCTTCCCACTTTCCCATAATTTCCGTGCAGGCGCGCTCCAGACCCTCCGGGAAAAAGTTTAAGGACTCGAGCAGATGGATGGAAGGGGCGTTTTTCGGCATGACGCGGGCGGTGATACGGTGCAGACCGAGATCGACAAATGCGATTTCAAGCGCCTTTGCGACCGCTTCTCTGGCATAGCCCTGATGCCAGTAGGACTGGTCGAACCGATAGCCGATTTCACAGCAGCAGTGCGGCATTCGCAAAATATCATGCAGACATACGGTTCCGATGATCTTTCTGGGCTCTTCCTTACGAAAAACATAAAACCGGACGGTGGAAAGCTTGAGGGCGAGCCGGTATTCACATTTTAAAATCGCATATTGATGGGAAGGGGTAAAAAAGATGTCCTGACGCAGCGGCTCATAGGGACGGAAGACTTCCTTGTTCCGAATCTGGAATTTCAGCACTTCGCGCGCGTATTCCGGCGTCAGTATTTTTAAAATCAAACGGTCGGTTTCATAGGTGGTATTCATAATAAGCTCCATTCTAAGAGAAAATAATTTTATTACAAAATATGCGCATAAGATGTCCTGCAAAAAATGTCTCATCGACAACCAGCAGATAATCAGCTAAAATATAATATATAGTATAACATTTTTGGAGAAACTGTCCATGACAAGAGATGTATCTTCTGAAGAAAAATATATGAGAGCGGCAATCCGCGAAGCAAAAAAAGCATATGCGCTCGAGGAAGTTCCGATCGGCTGCGTAATTGTGCAAAACGATAAAATCATTGCGAGAGGATATAACCGAAGAAATACTGAGGGCAACACGCTTGCGCACGCAGAGCTTTCCGCAATCAAAAAGGCGAGCAAAAAGACCGGAGACTGGCGGCTGGAGGACTGTACGATGTACGTCACCTTAGAGCCGTGTCAGATGTGTGCGGGCGCAATTGTGCAGAGTCGCATGAAAAAGGTGGTAATCGGAAGCATGAATCCGAAAGCGGGGTGCGCCGGGTCTGTCCTAAACTTATTACAAATGACGCAATTCAACCATCAGGTGGAAATTGAGCGGGGGGTGCTCGAGGAAGAATGTCAGACGATGCTCTCCGGTTTTTTTAAGGAGCTCCGGGAGAAGAAAAAGAGCCGGAAAGCTTGACAATACAATACTTATTAGGATATACTTAAATCTCCGAGCAGCCGGGGTGGTAGCGGTACCCTGCACCAACAATCCGCTATAGTTGGGGTGATGCCGAACGGAGGATCGTTAAGCTGTAAAGCAGCCCATCATAAGTGGCGTTGACGTCTGGGTCTTGCGCAACAGGAATCTGTGAACCGGGTCAGGTCAGGAATGGAGCAGCCCTAAGCAGAAGCTCTTGTGTGCCGCAAGGGTGCCTGGACCGAGTTAACTGTGGTGGTAACGTTTATGGTTTTGGTTCGAAGGGAGGCGCTCGGATTTATTATGCCCTTAAAATGCAGAGTGCGTTTTTGGAGAATCATCCGGCGCCGAGCGCATTCTAAGGCACCAATCGCATTATAACGGGATATGTAACAGAGGAATAAGTACAGGGATTTTTATAAGGGGCAGGAAGCATGTGGGATAAGGTAAGAAAAGTATTATATAAGGCGTGTGAAATCATGGAGCTTCTGATGGTGGCGGCAGTGATCTGCGGAATCGTGGTCGCGGTGATTACATTGTGGCCGGAACTGCTGCATTACTGGAATAATCGTATGAGTGAAGGGGCATTCTTAAAATATCTCGACGCCGTATTCAACGTCGTCATCGGGATCGAGTTCATGAAAATGCTCTGCCGCCCGAACTCTGCGAACATTATAGAGGTACTGATCTTTTTGATCGCACGTCATATGATCGTCCAGACGACGACACCGCAGCAGGATCTGCTTTCCGTACTCAGCATCGGCATTCTGTTTTTCTTCCGGCGCTTTATGATGATGACAAAGCCGGACAAGCAGCAGCGTGTACCGAATATTTTCGGGGCGATGCGCGTGGCGCAGTCCAAAGAATTTCAGGAGGCGGTCATCCGGGCGGAGCAGGAGATCGCCGGGGAGCGCAGCGGGCAGGAGCCGTTTGCAGAAGAGAAGCAGGAGGAAGAAAAGGAAGCTTGACGGGGAATCTCTTTGGATGTATGATTTGAGTTAGGAACGACTAACAAGAAAGCGCGCTCCGTTATGCATTTATTTCAATACAAGCATTGAATTTTGAAAAATCCGCTATATAATAAAAGCATAGAAGGGGGCTTAGACCGCATGAATGCGGGGAGTAAGCGCTTACATTAATCATATCAAAGGAGAGAGTATATTATGTTTGGATTTGGTCAGTTGATTGACATCTTAAAAAAGAACCCAAAGAAAATTGTATTTACGGAGGGAAATGATCCGCGTATCTTAGAGGCTGCTTCCAGACTTCTTGCAGGTACGTTCCTGCATCCGATTCTGGTTGGAGATCCTGAGGAGATCGCTGTTGCTGCAGAGGAGTGCGGTTTTAATATCCGCGGTGCGGAGATTATCAATCCGGTAGCTTATGATAGATTTGACGAGATGGTAGAGATGTTCTGCGAGCTTAGAAAGAGCAAGGGTGTGACGCCGGAGCAGGCGAAGAAGACGCTTTCCCAGGCGAATTACTTCGGAACAATGCTCGTAAAGATGGGCGTTGCGGATGCGCTTCTGGGCGGAGCGACCTACTCTACCGCAGATACGGTACGTCCGGCATTACAGCTCATTAAGACAAAGCCGGGCAATTCCATCGTATCTTCCTGCTTTATTCTGGTACGTCCTTCCGCAACAGGCGAGAACGAGGTACTTGCAATGGGCGACTGCGCGATCAACATCAAGCCGAATGAGGATGAGCTGGTCGAGATTGCCGGAGAGACTGCAGAGTGCGCAAAGATTTTCGGCATTGACCCGAAGGTTGCGTTCTTAAGCTATTCTACCTTCGGTTCCGGCAAGGGCGAGGATGTAGACAAGATGCGCAACGCGGCGGAGAAGGCAACTGCAAAATACCCGAACCTTCCGATTGCCGGAGAGCTTCAGTTCGACGCAGCGGTATCTCCGCGTGTAGCACGTACCAAGTGCCCGGGCAACGAGGTTGCCGGACATGCGAACACATTCATTTTCCCGGATATCAACGCAGGCAACATCGGTTATAAGATTGCACAGCGTATGGGTAATTTCGAGGCATACGGACCGATCTTACTCGGATTGAATGCACCGATCAACGATCTTTCCCGCGGATGCAATGCTTCCGAGGTATATTCCATGGCAATCATCACGGCGGCGCTTGCATAAATACATCGGTGACTGCGCGCAGCAGACATAACAAGGCAATAGACATTGTGGCACGGCATATAAGGCTGTGCCACTTTTGTTCCTCTATAGGAAATACCGCGTTGCTGTGAAGCGTGAAAGTGCTGATTCCTATAGAGTAAAAAGCCCTGCCGGGCAGGATGCGCACCTCGCGGAGTTGTAGATAGCCGTAAACGGCACCGCTCGGGCGCGGAGAATCCGGCAGAGCCGGATTCTTTTTTATGTTAATCGAAAGATAGAACGTAAAGAGAGAACGTTAGAGGGAAAATAATGGAACAGTTGTTATTTACCAGAGAAGATTTGAAAAAACTCATTATACCGCTCGTCATCGAACAGACCCTTGCGATCAGCATCGGTCTGTTTGATACGCTTATGGTCTCTTCCTGCGGGGAGGCGGCGGTGTCCGGCGTATCGCTTGTGGACAGCATCAGCATTCTGCTGATTCAGATATTGTCGGCGCTTGCGACCGGGGGCGCGGTCGTCTGCAGCCAGTATATCGGCAAAAAGATGCCTGACAGGGCAAAGCTCTCCGCGGGACAGCTTATGTTCATTATGCTCGTCGTTGCGGGAACGGTCATGGTTGCCGTGCTCTTTTCACATCGCTTTCTTCTGCGGGCGATTTTCGGGCAGATTGAGGCGGACGTTATGGAGAATGCCCAGATATACTTTATTGTCTCGGCAATTTCCTATCCGTTTCTCGGTGTGTATAATGCAGGCGCGGCGCTTTTCCGCGCAATCGGAAACAGTAAGATCAGTATGTATACAAGCCTTGTCATGAACGTGATCAACATCGGCGGCAATGCAATTCTGATTTTCGGGTTCGGGCTCGGCGTATTTGGTGCGGCGGTTGCGACACTTGTCGCGCGCATTGTGTCTGCGCTGGTTATGGTGGTGCTGCTCGGCAGGAAGGATAATCCGCTTTGTATCACGACACCGGGCTGCATGAAGCCGCAGCGCGACGTCATAGGGAAAATCCTAAAAATCGGCATCCCCAGCGGCGTGGAGAACGGTATGTTCCAGATCGGAAAGCTTCTGGTATCGAGTCTGGCAGCGACCTTCGGCACGGCGGCAATCGCGGCGAATGCGGTGGCGAACAGCGTGGCAGGCTTTGCCAATATCCCGGGAATTGCAATCGGGCTTGCCATGGTGACGGTCATCGGGCGCTGCATCGGCGCCGGAGAGAAGGAGCAGGCAAGATATTACAGCAAAAGGCTGCTTTTGCTGGCATATGCGGGGATGCTTATCACCAATGCGGCGCTGCTTTTACTGGTGAAGCCGATTGTTTCCTGTTTTGCGCTATCCGAGGCGGCGGAAGGGATTGCGGCGCAGCTTTTGATCAGCTTTGCGGTCTGCGCCGCTTTGATCTGGCCGTTAAGCTTTGCGCTGCCGAACGTTCTGCGTGCGGCAGGAGATGCGAAATACACGATGGAAGTCAGTGTGTTCTCCATGTGGGTGTTCCGCGTCGCGAGCAGTTACTTTTTTGCAGGAACGTTGGGACTTGGCGTTCTCGGTATCTGGATTGGCATGTATGTGGACTGGGTCTTTCGGGCACTGCTCTTTTCTATCCGCTATAAACGTGGAAAATGGTTGGAAAAACGCGTGGTATAGCCATCTGATTGTGGATAACTATGTGGAAACTGTGAATAAATACTGTAAATATCAAGAAACATGTCCGAATTGTTGTACAATTCCGGAAATACGGATCGGCACAGTGGGATTGCAGTTTTATTTTGAGAAAAAATGAGGTAAAATACCAGAGGATATTATCATAGGACAGCGAGGGTTTGGATGGGAAAATGTTTAAGGACAGTGGAAGAGTAAAGCGGACGTTAGAGGAATATGTCGTACTGACAGTTGCGACGCTGGTTCTGGTGGTGGGCGTCTATGTATTCAAGTTTCCGAATAATTTTTCTTTTGGCGGCGTCACGGGTATTGCGGTCGTCTTAAGTGCATTGATGCCGGCAACGCCGGGAAACATCACCTTTATCATCAACATGCTGCTGCTGGTCGTGGGATTTTTCTTTCTGGGAAGGAGCTTCGGCATTCGCACGGTGTATGTCAGCGTACTGATGTCGGCGGGGTTAAGCCTGGCGGAAATCTGGTTTCCGATGGAGCACGCGCTTACCGATGAGCCGGTGCTTGAACTGATATATGCGATTGTACTTCCGGCGTTTGGTTCCGCGATTATGTTTAACATCGGTGCTTCCGGCGGCGGTACGGATATCATTGCGATGATTTTGAAGAAATATACGCGGCTTAATATCGGCGCGGCATTGTTTCTGGTCGATTTGGGAATCGTCATAGCGTCCTGTTTCGTGTTTGACGCACAGACAGGTCTGTGCTCGCTCTGCGGACTGCTGGCGAAGTCTTTGGTTGTGGATAATGTGATTGAGAGCATCAATCTGTGCAAATACTTTACGATTATCTGTGATGACCCGCAGCCAATCTGCGATTTTATCACGCATCAGCTAAAGCGCAGTGCTACGGTGTACAAGGCGGAGGGGGCATATCAGCATAATCAGAAGACAATTATTATCACGATTATGAAGCGCAGTCAGGCGGTGGAACTGCGCAATTTCATCCGTATGCACCAGCCGACCGCGTTTATTGCGATTACGAACAGCAGCGAGATTGTCGGAAAAGGCTTCCGGGGCTTTAATTAGCGGATTCTGCGCGGAATATGGCGGAATCAGTCAAAAAATGGGCGAAAAACTTTGCAAGAGGATATAGATATGGTATAATGTCGTTAGACATTATACGCGCCGAAGTGCGCATCGGTCGCCCACGCGACAGCATGTGCGGAGCACATGGTATACTGATAAATATAGAGGGCGGCTCGCGTGAGCGTGTCGCTTTTTGTCTGTAAGGTATTGGAATGAGGGCAAAGGAAGGGTTTTTATGAAGATTTGGGAAGATGAGAAGCAGCGCTATATCAGGGCTGCGATGGAGCGCAATTGCGCGGAGGAGAACGAGCGTCTTAAGGAAGAACTTGAAAAGATCGACTGGTCTGTATTGGAACATATCAGGCGCAAGGAGACGGTCAATGAACGCGGCGTGTTCGCGCCGCTTGAGGCTGTTGAGATCAGTGAGATTGAGAAGCGCCGTGAGGAGTTCTATGAGCTTGGAAGAAAGGCTGTTTTTGAAGGAAAGGTCGGCGCTGTTCTGCTTGCGGGCGGACAGGGAACGCGCCTTGGCCTGGACAAGCCGAAGGGAACGTTGAATATCGGAATTGAACGTAAGCTTTACCTTTTCGAGCAGCTTATCCGCAATCTGACAGAGGTGACGGATGAAGTCGGCGCTTATGTGCCGCTTTATATTATGACGAGCAACATCAACAACGAGGATACGAAGAACTTCTTTGAAGAGCATTCGTATTTCGGATATCCGAAAGAATATGTAAAGTTTTTCGTACAGGAGATGGAGCCTGCCTGCGATTATGAGGGCAGGGTCTATATGGAGTCCGATACGAAGGTGGCGATGTCGCCGAACGGCAACGGCGGATGGTTCTCTTCCATGGTGAATGCCGGACTGCTTTCGGATATCAGGGAGCGCGGTATTGAGTGGATCAACGTGTTTGCTGTGGATAACTGCCTGCAGCGTATCGCAGACCCCCTGTTTATCGGAGCGACAATCGCATATGGCTGTGAGAGCGGCGCGAAGGTCGTCAGAAAAGCTGCGCCGGATGAGAAGGTAGGCGTGCTCTGCACGGAGGACGGAAGACCGTCGATTGCGGAGTACTACGAGATGACGGAGGAGATGGCGACTGCGCGTAAGGAGAACGGGGATCTTTTGTATGGGTTCGGCGTTATCCTGAATTACGTATTTTCCGAGAAGAAGCTCGAGGAGATTGCAGATGCGCGGATGCCGATCCATGTGGTAGAGAAGAAGATTCCGTACATGGACGAGACGGGCAATTTTGTGAAGCCGGATGCGCCGAACGGTTATAAGTTCGAGACACTTGTACTTGATATGGTGCACATGATGTCAGACTGCGTACCGTATGAGGTGGACCGCAGCAGAGAGTTCGCGCCGATCAAGAATCTGCACGGCGTCGATTCCCTGGATTCGGCGAGAGAGCTGATGAAGGGCTGCGGTATAGAGCTATAAGAGATAAGCGACAGGCGAAAAGCGGGGGCGGTACGGCATTGCTGTACTACCTCCGTTTTTTTAAGAAATATTTTATGGGAACTTTACGCGGTGTTCACGATTGTCTGTTATAATGCAGTTATATAAGGGATTCCCAATAACAACAGGAGAGAGGGTCATACATATTGGTGGAGCATAAGAACGAACAGGAAGTCTTGATTGAAGAAGTGGAGGTGGAGGAGAGCGTTATCGCAGTTCATGAGCTGGTACCGTTTCGGGGAACAGTGGATGATAATATGGAGCATATTGCGGATATGACGGATCAGTTTTCGCAGACCATGGACCCGATTCTTCGAATGTACAATGCGGCGATGTCGGCGACGATGGCTCGGCTTGAGATCATAGAGGACGAGTTCAAATACCGCAAGCTGCGCTGTCCGATTCATCACATGGATACGCGGCTTAAGTCGGCGCAGAGCATTCTCGGCAAGCTGCAGAAGAAGGATCTGGATCTGACGCTTTCTGCGGCGTGCAACAATATATACGACATCGCGGGTATCCGTGTGGTTTGTTCCTATATAAAGGACGTCTATCTGATCAGAGACCGCCTGATGGCGCAGGACGATCTTTTTATTATGCAGATCAAGGATTATATCCAGACGCCGAAGGAGAACGGCTACCGAAGTCTGCATATGGTGATCCGTGTGCCGGTTTACTTTATGAATAAGAAGCAGATGGTTCCGGTGGAGCTTCAGATACGCACACTGGCGATGGATTTGTGGGCAAGCCTTGAGCACGACATCAAGTACAAGTCGCTCTATCAGGGCGTGACAGCCGATTTCTCCGATGAGCTTAAGGAATGCAGCAGGCTGATCTACGAAGCGGAGGAGAAGATGGAGACGATGAACAGCATCTTAGAAAAGTGACCGGAGCATACTTGACAAAAACATTGAGTTAGTATAGACTAATCATAACGATTGGATGATTCGTACACGGGATCATCCAATTTTTAAAGACAAGAGTTAGATGAGACTAACTATAAAGGAAGGGATCAGATATGAGCCGGGAAGTTCTGGAACTGTTAGAAAAAATGGATAAGACAGAGCTTAAGAACCAGTTGGCACTGCAGTGCGCGCCGCTGCTTGCGGGTATTAAGCCGTCCAATCTTCTGACGCTGCGCAGCCATAGCGAAGATGAGGTGTACAGGACATTTCAGGATACGGATATTGCGGTGCAGCTTTTGTGCCGCACAAAAGAGCAGACAGTGTTTCTCTTATACCGGAGGGAGGAGTTGCTTGCATGGCTTCATGAGCCGAAGGTACGGCGGGCAATGCAGAGCTTTGGCTATGAGGAGGCGCCGCTTTGCGATATTTTTGATGGCGTCTGTGCGCGTTATGAACGCTATATGACAGACCGCAGGCAGTTTCCGCACGAACTGGGATTGCTGTTAGGCTATCCGGTTGAGGATGTGCTTGGATTCGTGGAGCACGGCGGGCTGAATTACCTTTACAGCGGTTATTGGAAGGTATATGCAAATGTGCAGCAGGCGAAGGAGACATTTGCCCGCTACATGGAGGCGAAGGAACTGTTGATCCGCATGGCGTCCGCCGGAATGGGGATTACCGCCATGTTGTCTTTGCACCAGATTGCGCCGGCTGTGTGAGCGTTCATCTTAAGAAAAAATTTGGAAATTAGGGATTGCATCCTTACTGGGAATCTGATAAGATTGTCGGCGAGGTGTACAAGGTGCAGAAAAATCATTTAGAAAAAGAATGGTCCGGGCTTCTTGCCGCAGAGAGACGCTTTCTGGAGCGCAGCACACCGGTCAGGGCGGCAGATTGGCAGGAGAAGATTGCAAAATTCGTGCCGCAGAAGCTTGAGACAACATTGAATACAGCTTTTTTCAAGGCATTTGAGCTGATCTTTGACAAGGGGACGCCCGTCATAGAGAAGACTTATCAGAAGCAGAAAAAGGAGCAAAACTATAAGATCAATGAGTATGCCGCGGATGTGCGGAATACCCGTTGGTCTTTGCGCGCTTTTGGAAGAGAAGCGCGGGCGAGCAAGGGGCTTAATATGGCACTGTCCACGATCGAAGGCGTGGGGATGGGAGTTCTCGGAATGGGAATCCCGGATATTCCGGTGTTTCTGGGGGTGCTCTTAAAGAGTATCTATGAGATCGCACTCAGCTATGGTTTCTCCTATGATACGGAAGAGGAGCGGATTTTTATTTTAAAGCTTATTGAGGCGGCACTCTCCCATGAGGAGGAGCTTGCCGGGCGCAATACGGAGCTGAATCTGTGGATACAGGGCGGGAGAACCTTTGACATTTCCCGCAGCGATCAGGAGAGACGGACGTCGGACGCGCTTTCGCGGGAATTGCTGTATTTGAAGTTCGTACAGGGCGTTCCGGTGCTGGGCGTCGTCGGCGGAGTGTCCGATATGGTCTATCAGAAGAAGATCAGCGATTACGCTGCGCTTAAGTACAAGAGACGTTTCCTTGAAAAGAAACGGCAGAATATTTGACATAGAGAGGGACAGATATGCTATTTAATTCCATACAATTTCTGATTTTTTTCCCGATTGTAGTTGTGATTTATTTTCTGATACCGAAAAAGGTGCGCTACATCTGGCTGCTGCTGGCGAGCTATTATTTTTATATGGGCTGGAACGCCAAATATGCGCTGCTGCTGCTGTTCTCGACGGTTGTGACCTATTTGAGCGGTCTGGCGTTAGAGCATGTGAAGAACAAGGAACTGGACGAGCCTGCCAAAAGGCGCGGTATGAAGATTTGCGTTGCGGTGAGCTTCACGCTCAATCTGGGCGTTTTGTTCTGGTTTAAATATTTTGATTTCGCAATCGACAATCTGAACATGATTCTGTCGAAGCTTCATATTACGCTGTTAAATCCTTCCTTTGACATCATCCTGCCGGTGGGAATCTCGTTTTTCACATTTCAGGCGCTCAGTTATACGGTCGATGTTTACCGCGGGGATATTAAGGCGGAGAAGAATTTCCTCAAATATGCGCTCTTTGTTTCGTTCTTTCCGCAGTTGGTGGCAGGACCGATCGAGCGTTCCAAGAACCTGCTTAAGCAGATTGAAAAGGAGCATTCCTTTGATGCCGGAAAGTTCTGCGACGGTATTTATCTGATGCTGTGGGGATATTTTCTGAAGATGGTTCTGGCGGACCGGCTTGCTATCGTCGTAGATACTGTTTACGGAGATATTCCGCAGTACGGCGGCATGTATGTGGTGGTGGCGACGGTCTTTTTCGGTTTTCAGATCTACTGTGATTTCGCGGGCTATTCGACAATCGCGATGGGCGCGGCGAAGGTCATGGGCTTTGAACTGATGGAGAACTTTAATGCGCCGTATCTGGCGACAAGCGTAGCGGATTTCTGGCGCAGATGGCATATTTCCCTCTCGAGCTGGTTCCGTGACTATCTCTATATTCCGCTTGGCGGCAACCGGAAAGGAAAGGCGCGCAAATATCTGAATCAGTTGATTGTGTTTGCGGTCAGCGGACTCTGGCACGGAGCGAACTGGACGTTTGTGATATGGGGTATGCTGCATGCGGTATACCAGATCATCGGCGATATGACGAAAGGGCTGCGGGGGAAGGCGGCGAAGCTGCTCGGGCTGAATCCGTCGAGTACGGCAAACCGGATTGTGAAGATTGTCGTGACCTTTGTTCTGGTGGATTTCGCATGGATCTTTTTCCGGGCAGAGAGCCTGTCGCGGGCGCTTATGGCGATCAAGTCGATATTTACGGTATTCAATCCGTGGATTCTGATGGATGATTCGCTGTATACGCTCGGAATCGGGCGCAGAAGCTTTTCGGTAATGCTGCTCGGCTTATTGCTGCTTATGGTTGTCGATCTGTTCAAGTCCAAAGGAATCAGTGTCCGTCAGAAGCTGCAGATGCAGGACGGCTGGTTCCGGTGCGCGGCGGTCTGTGTGGCAGTGTGGTTTATTGTGACAGTCGGTATCTGGGGATCGGCATATAACGAAGCAAGCTTTATTTATTTCCAGTTTTAAGGAGACGACATGAATAGAAGAAAGCTAATAATAAGGGGCGTTGTAATCCTTGTGGTTACCTGCCTGATGTTGGAGCTGACCGCGTATGTGCTGCGGAGAAATACGGGATATGAGAAGAATCAGGAGTTCTACCGCTCGGACGAGGAGTACGACGTACTGTTTTTCGGCAGCAGCCATGTGACGATGGGCGTACTGCCGATGGAGTTATGGCGCAATTACGGGATTACTTCTTATAACCTTGCAAATCAGGGACAGACGATACCGGCGGATTACTGGCTGCTTCGGGCGGCGCTCGAGCGAAAGAATCCTTCGCTTGTGGTCATGGATGTATACACATTGTATGACGAGCAGAAATATTCGGTCATAGAATATGTGCACAGCTCGTTCGATCCGATGCCGATGTCTGCCACAAAGGTGCAGGCAATCCGTGATCTTCTCCCGCCGGAGAACCAGATGGATTTCCTGATGCCGTTTTCCATTTATCACAATCGCTGGGAATCGGTGACAAAGGATTATTTTGAACGGGAATTGTCCCCGCAGAAGGGCGCGTATGAGAATAACGAGGTCGGTGTGCCGTTTGTTGAGCCGGTACCGGAAATTGATATGAGCGCGGTGGCGGATACCGGGGTTACAGAGACGACAAATATGCAGTATATGCGCAAAGCGATTGAACTGTGTCAGGAGAAGGGGGTTCCGATCCTGCTTGTGGCGGCTCCGTTCAATGATGAGACATATCTTGCAGAGTGGACAAATGGGGCAGAGCAGCTTGCCGAGGAATACAATGTACCGTTTGTAAACGGTGCGGCACAGGGGATGCTCAACACGATGAGCGATCTCTATGACAGAGGACATATGAACTCTTCCGGTGCGCGCAAGTGGACGAACTATCTCGGTGAATATATCTCTTCGAATTATGATATCAGTGACAAGCGGAATGACGCGGCATATCAGAGCTGGAACGAGGATTATCAGGCATACCGGGAGTATAAGGTGCAGGAGCTTAACAGTGTGGATGATCTGAATGCGCTTTTGATGCTTTTGTATGACAAGGAGTGGAGCGCCTGCATTTCGGTGAGGGCAGGATGTGAAAAATTCGGTGACGACTGGTTTACTGCGCTTGTCTCAAATGCGGGTTCTTGCGCCGGTGCCGGCGAAGCGAATGTTCCCGGGGATAACACACAGAACTATTTTTGTATTATTGACAACAAAGCAGGACAGGTCACAGAGCATATCGGCAGCGGCGAGGCGGCGGAGTTTACGACGAGCTTTGGCACGCTGGGCTATTCTTTGGATGGAGATGGAAACACCATGCTCACGTTAAACGGCAGCACGGATACGACCATGCTTCAGACGCAGATTGTGCAGGAAGATCAGAGCGCCGATGAGGCGGAGGACGCAGGGCAGCAAGGTCTGATCGGCGTACAGGTATGGGTGTTCAATCATGATACGGGAGAGGTACTCAGGTATTCTATGTTTTAAAGAGAAGGGGAAGTCGTTAATCGGCTTCCCCTTCTGCAACGATGTCCTCAAGAACATGAATCAGATCATACATGTTGTCAAGGTGCACATTGCGCTCTAAGATGCAGTTTTTCAAATCGACGGAAAGCGATTCAAATTTTTCCCGGATTGCGGGGGAAACATAGGATGCCATACGATATACCATACCTTTCTCATAAAATTCTTTCCTTCAAAAGCTTGCGCATTTCATACCTAAATTATGCGGCTAGAAAAATATGGATGAAACCATGGAAAAGGTGGTATGATAGAAGGAGAAAAACTGCGTGGGGGCAAGATGAAGGAAGAACGAAAAAACCGGATTTTTATTACAAAGAAATGGGTGAACGTGCTGGCGGTATGCCTGCTTTTTGCAATCCTCTTCCGGAATACGGAGACGCTGCAGGAGGCAGTGGATGCGGGGACGAAGGAGCGTATCTATCAGATTTATTGTCTGGGAGACAGCATCACTTACGGCAGCGGGCTTTCGGAGGAGGAGCGCGTTACGGCATCCTATCCGGCAATGCTGGCGCAATTGCTGGGCGCGAGGTATACCGTAGTCAACTACGGCGTGCCGGGAGCAACGCTTCAGGATGCGCCGGAAAAGAGTTACCGCAATACGGGTTATCTTGATATCACCGAAATGCAGTCCCCGGATATTTTAATTGTCATGCTCGGAACAAATGATTCCAAGGCGGCGTATTGGAGTGCGGATGCGTACAGGGAGCAGTATGCGGCGCTGGTGAGAGAACTGCAGGATATCCCCTGTCATCCGTATGTCTATCTCATGGCGCCGCCGGAGGCATTTCCGCTGGAGGACGGCAAAATCATCTACGGAATCGACAATGTTGTGATACAGGGGGAGCTCCGGGAGGCGGTTCGCGCGGTTGCGGAAGAGACAGGCGCAGGTTTTATCGACCTTTACGGAGTGACGGAAAATCATCCGGAGTACTTTAAGGACGGCGTGCATCCCAATGAGACGGGGTATGCGCTTCTGGCGGAGACGGTGGCTGAAAGAATCCGGCAGGATCGGGAAGCGGGAGCATATGAATGACATATTCGGCAGGAGCAGGAAGCGGGAGCATATGAATGACATATCCGGCTTCGGAAATATATTTGCAAATAAGGAGAACAGATTATGGCAGAAAAATGGTGGAAGAAATCCGTAATATACCAGATTTATCCGAAAAGCTTTCAGGATACGAATGGGGACGGAATCGGCGATCTTAGGGGAATTATAAGCAGATTGGACTATTTGGAGGAACTGGGGATTGACGCAATCTGGCTCTCTCCGGTGTGCCGGTCGCCGCAGGCGGACAACGGCTATGATATTTCGGATTATCAGGACATTGATCCAATGTTCGGAACGATGCAGGATATGGAGGAATTGATTGCGGCTGCCGCAGAGCATCACATTAAGATTGTGATGGACCTCGTACTGAATCATACCTCGGATGAGCACCGCTGGTTTTTGGAGGCGAAGAAGGGAAAGGACAATCCGTATCATGATTACTATGTATGGGAGGACGGAGAGGAAGGCGTCCTGCCCAACGACATGAAGGCTGTATTCGGAGGCAGCGCGTGGGAGTGGGTACCGGAGTTAAAGCAGTACTATTTTCATCAGTTTGCGGCAAAGCAGCCCGATTTAAACTGGAACAATGAGAAGGTAAGACGGGAAATTTACGATATGATTCTCTGGTGGATGGAGAAGGGAGTCGGCGGCTTCCGTCTCGATGTCATCGACCAGATCGCAAAAGAGCCGGAGCAGAAAATTACGATAAACGGTCCACGGCTGCATGAATTTATTCAGGAATTGAGCCGCGAGACATTCCAGAAGGGCGATCTTGTCACGGTCGGCGAAGCGTGGGGAGCGGATATCGAACGGGCGAAGCAATACAGCAATCCCGACGGCAGCGAATTTTCCATGGTATTCCAGTTCGAGCACATAGGCTTAGACCAGCAGCCGGGCAAAGAAAAATGGGATTTGGCACCGCTTCCTTTTGTAAAATTAAAGAAGGTGCTCAGTCATTGGCAGAAGGAACTGCATAATTGCGGATGGAACAGTCTGTTCTGGAATAATCACGATCTGCCGCGCATTGTCTCGAGATGGGGAAACGATGGGGAATACCGTGTGCAGTCGGCAAAGATGTTAGCCACCATATTGCACGGAATGCAGGGAACGCCTTATATCTATCAGGGCGAAGAACTTGGAATGACGAATGTAAGATTTACGTTGGAGGATTACCGGGATATTGAAACGATAAACTGCTATCATGAGAGGCTGGCGGCAGGATTTCCGAAGGATGAGGTCATGAAGTCCATTTATGCGAAAAGCAGGGATAATGCAAGAACGCCGATGCAGTGGGATGACAGCAGCCAGGCAGGATTTACAACGGCGCTTCCGTGGATTGCGGTGAATCCGAATTACCGGGAGATTAATGCCAGCGCCGAGCGCAAAGATCCCGATTCCGTTTTCTCCTACTACCGTAAGCTGATACAGCTTCGGAAAACCCTGCCTGTGATTACCTGCGGCGACTATGAGCTTCTTCTGGAAGACGATCCGCATTTCTTTGCTTATCTTCGGAAAACGGATGCGCAGCAGTTGTGCGTGATCTGTAATTTCTTTGAAGATGCAGGAAATTTGGATATAAGCGCATTTGTCCCGGCAGGCAGCGAGCTGCTCTTGTGCAATTACAATGAGATTTCGGATGAAAACCATTTCAGACCGTATGAAGCGAGAATGTATCTCTGCAATATAGCCTGAGCCGGAAAATCAATCTCCACCCGGACCGTCTTTGCGCGGTCTGGATGACTCCGGCAGAGGTTCCACGTTGTAGCTGTCCTTCACGGAAACGCCGTCCTGCGGCAGATCAACGTCCGGAATGTTGCCGTCGTCATAGAGATTGGTGGGTTTGTTTGGGGTATTTTTGTTTTTTGATTCCATCGTGCACCTTCCTTTCGGGAATAGGATGTGCAGAATGTCCGGATATATTCCTCAGTGATTTGATTTGTGTACCATAATTCCTATAAATGTGGTATCATGTATATGTTGTCGCACCCTATACTGGCAACAGGAAGGGGGTGTCGTTGTGGCTATACTTATATCATTTTTTGTTTCTGTCGCAGCAGGTGTTGTCTGCCACCTCATCTGCAAATGGCTAGACAGTAACAATAGCGACAATTAGCCTATAAAAAACCCACAGACTGCCATCTGTGGGTTTTTACTTTTGTGTCATTGTGGCACTTATATCATTTCTGCCTAGGCATATTATAGCATATGCCTCCGGCATTAGCAAGTATTGTCTTTTCTGTTTGAAATCATGCGTTTATTTGCAATCATTGTTTAATGGAATGCCTCACTCATAAACATCTTCTTTATTATAACTTCCAGTGAATCTACCATAATTCCTATAAATGTGGTATCATGTATATGTTGTCGCACCCTATACTGGCAACAGGAAGGGGGTGTTGGTTTGGAAATGCTGACTTCTTTTTTACTCTCCGTCATGGCAAGCATAGTTGCCTACTTTGTTTGCAAATGGTTAGACGGTGGAGATTGCGACAATTAGCCTAACAAAAACCCCAGAGCCGACACTCTGGGGTTTTGATTTGGTGTTGTTTGGAACACACCGACTTCTTTTGCCTAGACATATTATAGCATATGCCCCCGGCATTAGCAAGCATTCTCTTTTTCTCTTAAAATTATGCAAAAAGAACGGAGAACCTTCCAATCAAGCTCTCCGTGCCCCTGCCAAGGAATCGGAGTAACAGGATTTGAACCTGCGACCTCACGGCCCCCAGCCGTGCGCGCTACCAAACTACGCCATACTCCGATAATATTAATTTATGCGGTTTGCTGCGAATCATTCTCTGACAGCTTATTTATTTTATCATATGTCTTTTTATTTTTAAAGTATTTTATCAAATATTTCTTTTCCCAATCAGTGCAGGAGCGTTGTTTTTCTAACGGAACTAATGTACAATACTTTAAACAGAAAGACAAAGCCTTAATTTGAAGCGGTAGAGAATAAACAAAATTACATGCGTAATCATAACTGCTGGGAGGGAGTATGACGGATAAATTTAAAAAAATCAATGAAGACAAAAATATTCAAGGCAGTGAATACAAGAAGAACCTCACAACAGGCAGCGGTATGTGGGCGCTTTGGGACTATGAAGCATACAAGGACGTCGATGATTACGAAAAATGGGAACCCTTGTTTTGCGAAGATGAGGATATAATAAAACAAATAGAGAAAAAAAGCTTGGTTCCGATTTATATATTTGAAGACGGATGCCGTGCCTTTACGCTGAAAATGAATCGTGAATTAACAGAGAGGGAGCAAAAATATAGTTGCGTCAGATCAGAAGAATATCTGTTTTATTCAAATGGGAAAGCAGTCCTTTCTGGAATTGATCATATAGATGCCGGCGTTACAGAAGACGAGGCAATGATATTTGACCTGCCGAAGGGATATTACAGTGTATCGGTATATTTGCTTAGCTGGGATGAGGAACCGGGGGCATATTTGGAAAATGGAGATATCAGTCCGAATGCCCTTTCAGATTTTGTGATTTTATTAAAATCGAATGCTGATACAGATAAAACGTATCGCCAAAGAATAAATACTTTCTCTGAAGACGACTAAGATGTCTGTAGTTTTAAATTCATTGAGAAGCCACGCAAAGCAAAAATCAACCTGAGCGGTACAGCGTGAATAAAGATAAAAAGTGAGAGCTTTTAAATGGATAAGGAAAAAGAGACTTTAAGAAAACAAAGTATGCAAGCCACAACAAAATTATCATTATTTCTGGTTCTCATACTCGTATGTTTTGAAATTTGCTTTTGCTTCTTCAGCAAAAAGTTTATGATCTTTTCGTGGATATCTTTATTGCCGCTGATCCACATATGGAAAAGAAAAATTTTTTTCAAGAATGCGCAATTTTGTTATGGGAAAATTGTAGATGTTGCATCAGGCGGTTATGATGATGTATGTTTATCTACAAAAATCGAATTTGAAGACAGCGATTCAAAGAAAGTATATGAAACATGGGTATACGAGCATTGGGGAGATTTTGACGAGGAAAGGAAAGCGGCGGTAGATGCGTTTTATAAGAATGGAAAGGAAAGAATCGGAAAGAAGGTGCCATTGTTTTATAATCCCCGAAATCCAAATAAAAATGTAGTATTTATCAATAATATCTGAAACGATAAAACAAATTCATGACAAAAAATAATCGCCGGAAACCATTGATTTTTCTGATAAAACCTTGATTTCCGGCGATTCCTTTGCAGCGGAGACGGCGGGATTCGAACCCGCGTGCCCCGGAGGGCTAACGCATTTCGAGTGCGCCCCGTTATGACCACTTCGATACGTCTCCGAATAGCGCTTCTCACAGAAAATATACTGTGAGACACTCGATTAGTATACCATATTTTGCCCAATTTGCAAGATACTTCGGCAAAAATATTGTGATTCATTTTAAAAAATACTATACTGGGGAGAGCAGATAATTATTTAAGACAAAGTATATAAGTAAAGGAGAAACGAAGATGAGTGTTTTATTTGTAGAATATCCGAAGTGCAGCACTTGCCAGAAAGCGAAAAAGTGGCTGGATGCGCAGGGCGTTGCTTATGAGGACCGCCACATCAAGGAGCAGAACCCGACCGCGGAGGAGCTTAAGGCGTGGCACGAGAAGAGCGGGCTTGACATCAAGAAATTTTTCAATACGAGCGGTATGCTCTATAAGGAAATGCAGCTTAAGGACAAGCTGCCGGGGATGACCTTAGAGGAGAAATACGCACTGCTCGCATCAGACGGGATGCTTGTAAAGCGTCCGCTGCTTGTGACGGATGAGACGGTTCTGACCGGCTTTAAGGAAGCAGATTGGGAGAAAGCGCTATAGTATGAAAGAGAGAGTGCGGGAACATATCACCTTTTCGGGACAGGTGCAGGGTGTAGGATTCCGGTATAGGATTTCGCATCTTGCCGAATGCTATGGAGTGACCGGATGGGTACGCAATGAGTACGACGGAACGGTATCGGCGGAATTGCAGGGAACGGCGCCGGAGATCGACGAAATCATCGGACGCCTTGGGAACGACCGTTATATCTATCTGGATGAGGTGCGCAGGACGCGGATAGATACCGTCTTTGACGAGCGGAATTTCTCGGTGCGGTATTAATCGCAGTTGCAAAATAAGGTCGAAGAGGGTAATATTTTATATAGAAATGTGACAAACGAAATGTTTGGACATTGAAGTGCAGAATAGATTGTAGGAGGATAAGCGGATGAAGAGAATCGGATTGCTGACAAGCGGCGGCGACTGTCAGGCACTTAACGCTGCGATGCGCGGTGTGGTAAAAGGACTGAGTGAAAATGTGGACGAGCTGGAGGTGTACGGCTTTTTAAATGGTTACAAGGGTTTGATTTACGGGGACTACCGGCTCTTGACTTCCTCGGACTTTTCGGGAATTTTGACGAAGGGCGGCACGATTTTAGGCTCTTCGAGGCAGCCGTTTAAGCAGATGCGCGTACCGGATGCGAACGGGCTGGACAAGGTCGAGGCGATGAAGCAGACCTATCACAAGCTGAATCTGGACTGTCTGGTTATTTTAGGCGGCAACGGAACGCAGAAGACGGCAAATCTGCTCCGCGAGGAAGGACTCAACATCATTCATCTGCCCAAGACAATTGATAACGACATTTACGGCACGGATGTGACCTTTGGTTTCCAGAGTGCGATCAACATTGCGACGGACTGTATTGACTGTATTCACACGACAGCGGCATCCCATAACCGCGTGTTCATCGTGGAGGTCATGGGACATAAGGTCGGCTGGCTGACCTTGTATGCAGGAATTGCAGGCGGTGCAGATATCATTCTTCTGCCGGAAATCCCGTATGACATCGATAAGGTGGTTGAGGCGATCAACAAGCGCACCAAGGCAGGAAAGGGCTTTACGATTCTTGCTGTGGCTGAGGGAGCGATTTCCAAGGAGGACGCAGCGCTGCCCAAGAAGGAGTATAAGGATAAGGTGGCGAAGCGCAAATATCCGTCGGTATCTTATGAGATTGCAGACCGCATTTTCGAGGAGACAGGCGTGGAAGTGCGCGTGACCGTGCCGGGTCATACACAGCGCGGCGGAAGTCCGTGTCCGTATGACCGCGTGCTCTGTACGAGACTCGGTTCTGCGGCAGCCAAGGCAATTATGGATGAGGACTACGGCAATATGATCGCCATGGTAAACGGCAAGACCAAGCGCGTGCCGCTCGGTGAAGTTGCCGGAAAGCTTAAGACCGTAGACCCTGGCAGCCAGATGATCAAAGAGGCGAAGAGAATCGGAATCAGCTTTGGAGACTGAAGAACGCCGTTTCGGCGTTCTTCCCAGTTTTGTAGAGAGGTGAGAGCATGTCATATCAGGCGTTATATCGGAAGTTCCGTCCGCAGGAATTTGACGATGTAAAGGGACAGGATCATATAGTAACAACACTGAAGAATCAGATAAAGGCGGACAGAATCGGACATGCTTATCTATTTTGCGGGACAAGAGGAACAGGAAAGACGACGATTGCGAAGATTTTTGCGAAAGCCGTCAACTGTGAGCACCCCGTGGACGGGAGTCCGTGCGGGGAGTGCCCGACCTGCAAAGCGATTGCGGCGGGCACGTCCATGAATGTGATAGAAATTGACGCCGCGTCGAACAACGGCGTCGATAATATCCGTCAGATCAGGGAAGAGGTAGAGTACCGTCCGACCGAGGGAAAATACAAAGTCTACATCATCGACGAGGTTCATATGCTTTCCATAGGAGCGTTCAATGCGCTGCTAAAGACGCTGGAGGAACCGCCGTCATATGTCATATTTATTCTGGCGACGACGGAAGCCCATAAGATTCCGATTACGATTCTTTCGCGCTGTCAGCGCTATGATTTCCGCAGAATATCGATTGAGACGATTACTGCGCGGCTTCGGGAACTGATGGAGGAAGAACAGATTACAGTTGAAGAGCGTGCGCTCCGCTATGTCGCGAAAGCGGGGGACGGCTCCATGCGTGACGCGCTTAGTCTTCTGGATCAGTGCATCGCGTTTTATCTGGGACAGGAGCTTACCTATGACAAGGTGCTTGAGACGCTCGGAGCGGTGGACACCGAAGTGTTCAGCCGTCTGCTGCGCCAGATTCTGGACAAAAATATTACAGGGGCGATCGCGACGGTCGAAGAGCTTGTGGTAGAGGGCAGAGAGCTCGGACAGTTCGTCACGGATTTTACATGGTATTTGAGAAATCTCATGCTGGTACAAAGCTCGGATGACATGGAAGACGTGCTTGATATTTCTTCCGAGAACCTTGCGCTTTTAAAGGAAGAGGCAGAGATGGTGGACGCGGATGTCCTGATGCGCTATATCCGCATTTTCTCCGAACTCGGAAGCCAGATCAAATATGCCGCGCAGAAACGTATTCTGATAGAAATTGCAATAATTAAGTTATGTAAACCTGAGATGGAAAAAGATTATACTTCCCTGGTGGACCGTATCGACAGCCTGGAAAAGAAATTGGAAAAAGGCGTCGTAATGGCGGCGCCGGGGAGTGCCAGGCAGGGCATAACGGCGAATACAGCTCCCGGGGCGTCCGACGCTCCGAAAAAGGAGCTGCCCAAGGCAATCCCGGAGGATATTAAGCAGGTCATTGCGAACTGGGGCGGGATTCTTTCGCAGCTCACAGGTCTGACGAAAACGTATCTTAAGATGGCGACCAAATCGCTTGGTCCCAACGATACGCTTCTTTTGGTGTTTGAAGACCCGAACGCGTACACTTATGTTGAGGAGAACCGTTCGGACTGTCAGGGCGCGTTAAAGGAAGCGGTCGCAGAGCGCATCGGAAAAGAGATTGAGGTACAGATTAAGTTAAATGACTCGGGCCACCCGAGCGATGAGATTTATCCTGATCTGGGACAGTTGATCCAGATCGATATCGAGGAGGAGGATTTCTAGAGCAGAGCGGGCGGAAAGAGCATATTCTCCTGCGGGTAGAAAGCGATATGTGGCGTCTGTCTGATTCCGAATTTAAAAGTAGACGAATCGCGGAATTTATATTATGATGGAAAGCACAGATATGTGAGAGATCATAGGAGGAATAGAACATGGCAAAGAGAGGCGGATTCCCGGGCGGTATGCCGGGAAATATGAATAACCTTATGAAGCAGGCGCAGAAGATGCAGCGCCAGATGGAAGAGGCACAGAAGGAGCTTGAGGAGAAGGAAGTCACAGCAACAGCCGGCGGCGGCGCTGTGGAGGTCACGATTTCCGGCAAGCACGAGATTACGAAGGTAAAGCTTTCTCCCGAGGTCGTAGACCCGGATGATATTGAGATGTTAGAGGATCTGATTATGGCGGCGACAAACGAAGCGTACCGCCAGCTTGACGAGTTCTCGCAGAACTCCATGGCGAAGATCACCGGAGGTATGGGCGGACTTGGCGGAATGCCGTTCTAAAGAAATTGAAAAAGCGAATGATAGAAAGCTCCGCGCAAAGCAATATTGCGCGGAGCTTTTTGCAAAAACCAGTTCTTATGCCGACAATTCTATATCGAATGAATATTACAGCTTCGCCTTAAACACTTCATCCGCCGGATAGCCTCCGGCACACTTCTGCATCCCGCGCTGGATGCTGTCGGCGGAATTGCCCCAGTCCTTATCTTTGTTCCGGTAATCATTTTTCTCTACGAACCATGCGACCTCTTTTTGCAGGCGGTCAAGGTTTTCCTGCATCATGGAAAACGCCTTTGGGTAAAATTCTTTCTTCTCCTCGTCCGTGAGCTTGTCCTCCGCGACCTCGATCAAATCTCCGAAATGCGGCAGACAGAAACCCTTGCTTTCCCCGAAGAGCGTCCGAAATTCCGCATTCTTCTTATACAGATCAAAAAACGTGTCCAGATAGCGCCCATAAATCTGCCGGAAATGGTCGCAGACATAGCAGTCGGTGGTCTTTTTGGCAATCCACGCGCCAAGCGGCGTTTTCTTCTCGGCATTCTCGGTCGCGTCCGTGTGCTTCATGCGCTTTAGAAAGCTCGATTTGCCGGGCGTAAAGCTCTTCAATTCCTCGCCGAGCTCCTGATTCAGTTTTCGCAGATGCGTGCTTAGAATCAGCGCGTTTCCGAGGCGGTTCCCGTAGTCGTACATCATTTTAAAATGATGGCGGCAGAAGCCGGTCGCGTCTGTCTTCTCGCGGATATCGTCCTCCATATAGGCGGAGCCTAAGATAAAGGAGATGGCATGCTGCTCGGCTTCGCGCTCCAAAAAGCAGAACGGACACTCGTCCTTGGCGTTAAAAGCGTTCATCAGTGGGATGGTTGCGATATTTTCTTTCATAGTTGTACTCCGTTTGCAGGTGACTGCCCTGTGTGAATTATATTATAATGGAATAATTCAAGTATAACATGTGCGCGGCGGGAAGGCAAAGCACAGAACAGATGAATGAAAAATATTTCCAACATTTAAGGATTCTTTAATAATTCCCATAGTATACTCCACTTAAATTCAAGCGAAGGGAGAAGCCTATGTTTTTTCGAATACTAAAAAAAGACTTACAGCGCAAGCGCGCCATGAACGTGATTCTGCTGCTGTTCATCATCATGGCGGCGATGTTTTTATCGAGCAGCGCAAGCAATCTGGTAACGGTGTTCGGAGCCGTGGAGCATTTCTTTGAACTGTCCAACGTGCCGGATTACATCATAATCAGCCTCGCGGAGGGCAGGGACGATCCGGTTGCGGAATTTCTCGATGAAAACAAGTGGGTGACGGAGTACCAGACGGTGGATATGTTCAACCTGACCAGCGATCAGATTGAAATAAAAAGCCGCGCAGCTCTGGCGGATAAGCATGAATATGAGAAGACATCTACACTGGCAATTTGTCCGATTCCGGAAAAATTTTTAAAGGTCTTTGACGAGGAGCAGCAACCGCTTGTGTTAAAAGACGGTGAAATTGCACTTGCACGTGTGGAGGCAGAGAGAAATCATCTTGCCGCAGGAGATGTGCTCTCCGTTCAGGTGGGAGACGTCACACAGGAATTTACAGTAAAAACCATTGTAAAGGATGCTACATTCGGTACGACCATGATGGGATTTAAACGTCTTTACATCACAGAGCATGATTTTTTAAAATTTGCAGAGCAGAAGACCGCCGTTATTACCAGACTGCACAGCGTCAACTACAGCGATGCGGCTGCGTTCGGAAGCGCGTACAGGCAGATGCAGTTCCCTGTGATTTCCAATGTGGACAGGGAAATGCTAAGGATGACGTACGTCATGGACATGCTGATGACGGTTGTACTGATTGTGGTAAGCATCTGTCTGATTCTCGTTGCGTTTCTGGTGCTGCGGTTTATGATCGTATTTACATTGCAGGAGGACTATCGGGAAATCGGAGTCATGAAAGCGATTGGAATTTCCGATGGCGGCATCAAGGGCGTTTACCTTGTAAAATATCTGGTACTTTCCGTCGTGGGGGCATTGATTGGCTTCCTTTTATCCTTCCCGTTCGGTGATATGCTTCTTCGGCAGACAGTCGTAAATATCGTAACAGAGTATACAGAGCAGAATGTCGTCATCAACTTAGGCTGTGCAGCAGTTGTTGTCCTTGTGGTGGTACTCTTTTGTTATGGGAGCACGAACCGCCTGAAAAAAATCTCTGTGATGGAGGCGATACGAAACGGCTCAAACGGGGAACGCTACCACGCAAAGAGCAGAATCTCCCTGCACGGCAGAAAGAAGATGAAACCATATGTCTACATGGCGTGCAATGACATTACCGGAAATTTAAGACGTTTTCTGCTGCTGCTTGTCATCTTTTTTATCGGAACACAGATGATTCTGCTTCCGCTTTCGGCTGTCAATACGTTAAAGAGCGAGGAGCTTATATGGTCATTTTCTCTGATGCCGTCGGATGCCTATCTGACAAGCGGAAATGAAGAGCTTTATGTGCTAAAAGGCGGAGATGTCAGGCTTCGGGACGACTTAGAGGAAATCAAGGAAGCGTTGGGAGCGCGCGGATATACCGCATCGGCGTGGGCAGAAGTCGGCTATACGATTCCGGTATATGCGAATGACCCGGACGAGCTGTATAACTATTATTCGATTTGCCGGATAGGAGATACACCGAAGGAAGATTACCAGATCATAGAGGGAAGGACGCCGCAGCTTGCAGACGAGGTGATGCTTACGGAGAAGACGGCAGAGGAGATGGGAGTTACGATTGGAGACTGCGTTTACTATAAGCTGCCGGAAGGCGATGAGGCGTTCGTGATTACCGGAATTTATCAGAGCATGATTAATATGGGAGACGGTCTGCGCCTTAGCAGCGAGGCGGATCTGGGTGAAAATACGATGTCGGGCATTTTTTCGACGCAAATTGAGGTGGAGGAACTGGAAGCAGAAGAGACCTGCGAAGTTTTGGAAGAGATTTATCCGGAGAGCAAGATTCGGGGCGCGAAGGATTTTATGAAGGATATGCTGGGAAATATCGCTGACCAGCTTAATGTTTTACAGTTCTTCATTGTTGTTTTGGTGCTTCTCATCAACAGCCTGATTACCGCCCTTATGATGAAGACATTTGCTGCGAAGGAGCGGGGCGAAATCGCGATGCTAAAGAGCATCGGCTTTGCAGACCGCACCATCCGGGGCTGGCAGACTGTGCGCATTCTGTTGATTCTGGCAGCGGCAATCGCAATCGGTGCAGCGGCGTCCAGACTTTTGATCCCGGTTGCGATTGCACCGATTTTTGCGATGATGGGCGGAACACACATGAAGCTTATCACAGAGCCGCTTCAGGCATATGTGCTGTACCCGGCGCTTCTGCTTTTTGCGACGGGAGTTGTGGCGTATCTTGGGACCGGAGAGGTGCGCAGGGTAGATTGTAAGGAAATCAACAACATGGAATAAAAGATACAGAGCCGGGAACATAGAAACAGAAAATGAAATGACGCGGACGGGAGGAAATCAAATGCGTACACTTACAGTAAAAGATCTGTGTAAGACTTATGTAGTAAATAAGAGACAGAACAACGTGTTAAAAAATATCAATATGGAAATTCACGAAGGCGAGATGGTGGCAGTCATGGGACCGAGCGGTTCCGGCAAATCGACGCTCCTCTATACGGTGAGCGGCATGGACACGGCGACAGCGGGAAGCATTGATTTTTTCGGAAAAGATTTAAGCCGCTTAAAGGCAAAGGAAATGAGCGAGGTGCGTCTTAACGAGATGGGGTTTGTATTTCAGCAGATGCACATGTTAAAAAATCTCACGATCTATGATAATATTATCCTGCCGGCATATCAGGCAGCAGGCGGGCGCGGGCGCAGTAACCGGGCGAAAATCAACGAGCAGGCGCGTGCGCTCATGCACAAATTACAGATCAGTGAGATTGCGGAAAACGGCACAAACGAAGTGTCCGGCGGACAGCTCCAGAGGGCGTGTATCTGCCGCAGTCTCATCAATCATCCGAAAATGCTTTTTGCCGATGAGCCGACGGGTGCGCTGAACCAGCAGAACTCGCGGGAGGTCATGCATGAGCTGAACCGCATCAATGCGGAAGGGACGACCATCCTGCTCGTCACGCATGACGTCAAGGTGGCAGCGAAAAGCGACCGGGTACTCTATATCGAGGATGGCAGCATCAAGGGAGAATTTACGCTCGGCAAATTTGTAAGCGGAACAGACACAAAGGATAGAGAGCGAAAGCTTTCGAACTGGCTGATGGAAATGGGATGGTAATTATGGTGGATATTCTCTTTATAGAGGATAACGAAGAACTCAGGAATCTGATAAAAGCTTTTCTGGAACGGGGCGGCTATACGGTGGCTGCCGTCTCCTCAGGGGAGGAGGCGCTCGGCTGGCTGGGGCGGGAGCGGGCAAAGCTGATGCTGCTCGATATTATGCTGCCGGGCATGGATGGCTTCGCGCTCTGCGATAAGGTGCGGAAAGAAAATAATATTCCGATTATCATTTTAAGCGCCCGTTCCGAGAAAGAGGATAAGATGAACGGTTTTTCCCTTGGTGCGGACGATTATGTGGAGAAGCCGGTGGATATGGATCTGCTGCTCGCAAAGATCGGCGCACTCATGCGTCGCAATTATGAGCTGAAGCAGCAGAATACCATCCTTCACTCTGGCGGGCTTGTCATCGACAAGGATGCAAAGCAGGTGACGCTTGGCGGGAGAGAGCTTTCCCTGACAGTCAAAGAGTATGAGCTTCTGCTTCTGCTTGCAGAGAATCCGGGGAAGGTGCTCCGCAAGGAATACCTGTTCAATCAGATCTGGGGTGTGGACAGTTTTAGCGAGAACCAGACGCTCACTGTTCATATCAAGATGCTGCGGGATAAGATCGAGGAAGACCCAAAGCGGCCAAGGCGTATACAGACCGTATGGGGAGTGGGATATAAGTATGAAGAAATATGACAGAATCTGCGCAGGAATCATCATAGGCTACCTATGCATGAGCCTGCTTCTTTTCGTGTATCTGGAAAAGGAAGAGGGGCAGCAGGGCAGACCGTATCTTGTAGAGATACACGAAATCATGACGGCGGTGCAGGAGGAAGTGGAGGCGGAGGAAGCTGCGAGGGGGCTGCCGGAGAAAGCGGGAGAAACGGAGGAATCTGCCAAGGGGTTGCCGGAGGAAGAGTTGGAGGCGGAGGAAACTGCGAGGGGGCTGCCGGAGAAAGCGGGGGAATCGGAGGAAACTGCCAAGGGATTGCCGGAGGAGAAAACGGCGACAGCGCAGACGGGCTGGGGACAGATGCAGCAATGCGTGGAGACGGCGATGACCCGCATAGATATGTCCGGTATGCTGTATGTGCAGCAAATAGACTTTCTTCCCGCAGCGTATGTGACGGACGCGGCGGCAGCGGCTGCATTCTACCGCAATAAAAACGGCACAGACACCCACATAGAACCGCTGATTGTAGAGGGAGAGCTGCTTGGCTATCTGCGGTTTGACTACAAGGATAAAAAGGACGGCGCAAAAGAACGCTTGTCACTTGCCGCATTTCTGCTGCTGCCCGGCGTCATATTGCTGCTCGTGCTGCTTTTCATCCGTGTCCAGATTCTAAAGCCGTTTCATACATTTTCCGAGATTCCCTATGAACTTGCGAAAGGGCGTCTTAAAGGAGAAATAGAAGAGAGCAAAAACCGCTATTTTGGCAGATTTATCTGGGGTATTTCCATGCTCCGGGACGAACTTGAGCGGACAAAGGAGCATGAGCTGGCACTGGAAAAAGAAAAGAAACTCATGGTTCTGTCGATTTCTCACGATATCAGAACACCGCTAAATGCGATAAAGCTCTATGCAAAGGCAATCGAGGAAGGGCTTTATGATTCAGAGGAGGAGAGGCGGAGAGCGGCACAGGGAATACAGAAGCATGCGAAGGAAATCGAGGCGTTTGTCACAGAAATCGTAAAGAGCCAGAGCGAGGATATCTTTTCCCTTGAAGTAAAAAATTCCGAATTTTATGTCAGAGATCTGCTGGAAAAGCTGCGGGGGGACTATGTACCGAAATGCAGACTAAAGCTGATTGATTTCGAAATTGGAACCTATGAGAACAAGCTGCTTCGCGGAGACTTTGACCGGGCATACGAGGTGCTGGAAAATCTGCTGGAAAATGCATTCAAATACGGAGACGGAAAAGAAATCAGGATTTCTGCCGCAGAGGAGGAATACTGCCTGCTGATTACGGTAGCAAATACGGGAAGTCCGGTAAAGGAGCAGGAAATGACGCATCTGTTTGACAGCTTTTTCAGAGGCAGCAATGCAGACGGCGTGCAGGGAAACGGACTCGGACTATATATCTGCAGACAGCTCATGCGAAAGATGGACGGCGATATCTATGCCGGGCGGGAAGCGTGCGGCATGACATTTACACTTGTCTTCCATGAATAAAAATCAAAACCGCCTTGTAAAATCGGGCGTTATCAAGTAATATATAGAAGGCGTCTGTGAGAACGGATGCCACAGTCCGGCGAATAAGAACGCCGGGCAGAAACAGAGGGATAAGATGGATTACTACAGCAGGCAGATCAGTAAGTTAATACAGGAATTGTCCGCGCTGCCGGGAATCGGTACGAAGTCTGCGCAGCGGCTCGCGTTTCATATCTTAAATATGCCGGAGGACCAGGTCAAAGAGCTTTCTTCGGCGATTCTGGATGCGAAGCAGAATGTCCGGTACTGTAAGGAGTGCTTTACGCTGACGGATGAGGAGGTCTGCCCGATCTGTAAAGACAGCGCGAGAAATCACAAGCTTATCATGGTGGTCGAGAATACAAGGGATTTGGCAGCGTATGAGAAGACGCAGAAATATGACGGCGTTTATCATGTGCTCCACGGGGCGATTTCGCCGATGCTTGGAATCGGACCGGGAGATATCAAGCTCAAGGAACTGATGCAGCGATTGCAGCAGGATGTGGACGAGGTCATCATTGCGACGAACTCGAGCCTTGAGGGAGAGACGACCGCAATGTATATCAGTAAGCTGATCAAGCCGACCGGAATCAAGGTCACGCGGATTGCAAGCGGCGTTCCGGTGGGCGGCGATCTGGAATATATCGACGAGGTCACACTGCTTCGTGCATTGGAGGGGCGGACGGAACTGTAAGCTTCGCATCGTGCGCAGGCGTCGGAGGGCGAATCAGGCCACAGGAACTGCGCTGCCCCGCATTGCGCGGGCAGAGAACAATATATACACAGAAAGGAACATGGTACGACATGACGAATCTGGAACTTCAAAAGACGGCAAACGAAATTCGCAAGGGCATCGTAACGTCCGTGCACAGCGCGAAAGCGGGACATCCGGGCGGTTCTCTCTCTGCGGCGGATATTTTTACTTATCTGTATTTCGAGGAGATGAACATTGACCCGAAGAATCCGAAGATGGCGGACCGCGACCGCTTTGTACTGTCCAAGGGACATACAGCGCCGGGGCTTTACGCGACGCTTGCAGAGCGCGGATTTTTCCCGAAGGAGGATCTTGTGACACTGCGCCACACAGGCTCTTATTTACAGGGACACCCTGATATGAAGCATATTCCGGGCGTTGACATGTCCAGCGGTTCTTTGGGACAGGGACTTTCTGCGGCAGTCGGAATGGCAGCGGCAGGAAAGTTTGACAAGAAGGATTACCGTGTATACACGCTCTGCGGAGACGGTGAGATTCAGGAGGGGCAGATCTGGGAGGCAGCGATGTGGGCAGGCTTTAAGAAGCTTGACAACCTTGTTGTCATCGTGGACAATAACAACCTGCAGATCGACGGCTCGATTGACACCGTATGTTCTCCGTACCCGATCGACAAGAAGTTCGAGGCGTTCAATTTCCACACAATCAATATCAACGGAAATGATTTCGATGAGATTCGCGCCGCATTCAAAGAGGCACGGGAGACGAAGGGAATGCCGACCGCAATTATCGCAAAGACATTGAAGGGAAAAGGCGTTTCCTTCATGGAAAATGCCGTTGATTGGCACGGAAAAGCGCCGAACGACGAAGAATATGCGATTGCGATGGAAGACTTGGAGAAAGCAGGTGAAGCATTATGCCAGAAATAAAAAAGATTGCAACCCGCGAGAGCTATGGCAACGCGCTCGTAGAGCTTGGAAAAGAACATGAAGATTTGATCGTGCTGGATGCGGATCTCGCAGGCGCTACCAAGACCGGTATTTTCAAGAAAGCATTTCCGGAGCGCCATTGGGATATCGGAATTGCCGAGGCGAATATGACAGGAATCGCGGCAGGGCTTGCGACCTGCGGGAAGGTGCCGTTCATCAGCTCCTTTGCCATGTTTGCGGCGGGAAGAAATTATGAGCAGGTGCGCAATTCGATTGGCTATCCGCATCTGAATGTGAAGATTGGAGCGACCCATGCGGGTATTTCCGTCGGCGAGGACGGGGCGACCCACCAGTGTCTTGAAGATCTTGCGCTGATGCGTGTGATTCCGGGGATGGTCGTTCTCAACCCGGCGGATGACGTCGAGGCGAGAGCCGCGGTAAAAGCGGCGTACAATCATGTTGGTCCGGTATATCTGCGTTTTGGACGTCTTGCAGTCCCGGTATTCAACGATGAGGCGACCTATCAGTTCCAGATCGGAAAGGGCATCGTCTTAAAAGAAGGGAAGGACGTGTCCGTATTTGCGACAGGACTTTGCGTCAACGAGGCGCGGGAGGCGGAGAAGCTGCTTGCGGCGGACGGCATCGATGCGGAAATCATCAACATTCACACAATCAAGCCGCTCGATGAGGAGCTTGTGCTTGCATCTGCGGCAAAGACCGGGAAAGTCGTGACTGTGGAGGAACATTCCGTGATTGGCGGACTTGGCAGTGCGATCTGCGATGTCTTATCGGAAAAGCAGCCGACGAAGGTGTTAAAGATTGGTGTAAACGACGTGTTCGGAGAATCCGGTCCGGCGCTCGAGCTTATTCACAAATACGGGCTTGATGCACAGGGCATCTATGAGAAGGTCAAGGCGTTTGTAAAACAGAAATAATAGAGCGTGAAATATTACAGAAAAGGCGGAGATTCCGTCTTTTTTGTTTTATTGGCGCTCTTTTCTGCGCCTTTCTTCTTATCCTGTCGAAATGTTTTTGGGAATCATTCCACAATCCACCAAAAAATTTGAACAGACTGTGCTACGATTTCCCCAACAAAACGGTTATGCGGAGAAATACTGCAATCTGGGACGAGCCGCAGAATCGGCAGCGGAAAGGGGATCGACACGAAATGATAGAAATAATCCGACAGGAAGATGCGGGCGAAAGCTATACGCCGCGGGAATTGCCAAAAGATATCAAACAGATCGGAAGTCCGGATATCGGAGACAGAATTTACGTGGAGGACGGCGCATATCAGGCGCTGCATCCTTATGACAGTCTGGAAGAGAAAAGGGCGTACGTGCTTCTGGGGAAATTTGAGAACTGCTCCGGCAGACAGTGCGTTTTTGTGGAGGCGGTGATTCCGCTGCTCGAAATGGCGTTCGACGGCGAACTGCCGTTGTGGAACGATCATACATGGGCATACATATACAAGCAGTTGAAACGTGAATATGACAGCATGGTGATTGTCGGTTGGGCAATGGATATCAAGGGTCAGCTTCCCAATATGACGGTGCGGCTGGAGAATCTTCATCAGAGCCATTTTGGCGGTGCGCATCAACTGCTTCTTTTGATGGACAGTCTTGAGCGTGAGGAGGCGTTTTATTCCAACCGCAGCGGACACTTATATAGAAGAGAGGGCTTTTATATTTATTATGACAAGGGGCGCGCGAAAGCGCGTGCCGGGGCGCGCCGTGCGGCGGAGCAGGCGGATGAAAAACTGCACGATTACAAGGTGCAGTCGGGCTTTGCAGGCAGTATCAGTATTGAAAACGGGATGTACGGGGAGGCTGCGGAAGAAAAACGGGAGAAGATATCGCAGAGCGATGGCATGAGCTTTGAAGAGAGGATGCGAGCGGATGAGCCGGAAACGGAAAAGAGCGGGGACGGGCTGCACGGCGGCATGAGTTTTGAAGAGCGGATGCGCACGGATGAGCCGGAAGGGAAAGAGAAGCAGGCGCTATCTGGAAGATGGATCGGAGAAGGGGAGAGCTCCGGAGAGAAGGAACGAGAGCGCCGCAGGGCTCGTGAAGCCGGGGACGAGCCGTCATGGAGCAGGATTTTTAAGGGAATCGGCACGGGCACAGGAACAGAACCGCGTGGAGAATACCGGAAACGGGTCGTGGAGGAGGAAGAGGCAAAACGGACGCCTTCCTATGCGTCTACGCTTCTACTCGCGATGGTGGTCTGTGCATTGGGCGTGACGGCGTTTATGAATCATGAGAAGATGAAAGCGATGGAGGAGACTCTGGCACAGATGCGGCAGACGCAGACCATTTCGACGGAGGAAGCGACAGAGCAGACAGAGGGGACACAGCTTGCGGGGATGCCTGAGGTAGAGGTAGAAACAGTTGCAGGAAATGTCAAAAAGCAGGACAATGCGGCAACCGGAGCGGACGGTGCGGCAGCATCGGCAAATACAGACGCAGATGGTGCGGATGCGGCGAATGGAGCGGGAACACCGGCAAGTACAGCGGATGCGGCAGGCGTTGCAGGAAGCGGCAGTACGGCAGCAGGAAGCGGCAGTACGGCAGCAGGAAGCGCAAATGCAGAAGGCAGTACGGCAGCAGGCACCACCGTAACAGGCGGCGGGGGAACATCGGACGGCGAGAGTGCGGCGAATGGAGCGGGGACATCGGCAAATGCGTCGGCATCGGGCAGTACGAATACAGCAGGAACAACAGAGAATGCGTCGGCATCGGGCACTACGAATACAACGGGTAGTACGGCAGGAACAGGAAGTACGGATGCGGCTGACAGCGCGTCGGCATCGGGCGGCGCGTCGGTAACAGGAAGTGCGGCAGCATCAGGAAATACGTCGGAAACAGCGGCGACGACAGAAGCACAGACCTATCTGAATCAGGGATATTATGTAGTGCAGAAGGGGGACAGCCTTGTGGGAATTTGCCGGAAGATCTATCAGACAACGGCAATGATGGATAAACTGTGCGAGGTCAACGGCATCGAGGACGAGGATTCCATCTATGCCGGACAATACCTGACATTGCCGAACTGACGGGGAGAATCGTTTGAGGCGCGGCAAAAAAGTAGTGAAACGAAAATCCAGTCATGCTATAATGGTGTGTATCACAAAAGCGGAGCACGTGCTTTGGCGAAGATATACGAAAAGAGGAACTATGGCTGGAAAGAATAAAAAGGGTTTTCACACGGTGGAAGACGCCGATATGGAGGAATATAGACAGAAATTAAGAGAGCATCGCCGCAGGGTATGGAGGCGCACGTTTATCATCGTGCTTGTAATTGTGCTTATTGTGGCAGGGCTTGGTCTGTATATGGCGTTCCGGCACTATGAGGATTATGATATCCTTTCGTCTGTGGAGAGGTCTGACACGGAAGCGACTCATTTTGCGGAGTTCCATGGAGGCATCTTAAAATACAGTAACGACGGTGCATTTTACACGGATACATCCAATGAACTGATCTGGAATCAGACGTATGAGATGTCAAATCCCAAAACCGATACCTGCGGAGATTATCTTACAATCTATGATAAGGGCGGCACGAGAATCTACATACTGACCCGGACGCAGTTAATGGGAAGCATTGAGACGACGATGGAGATTGAACAGGTGTGCGTGGCTTCACAGGGAACAGTAGCGGTTCTTATGAAAAAGGATGCGTCGGCATACCTTGCGCTTTATGACAGGGAAGGAAATAATCTCGCAGAGGGAGAGATTCATGGAGAAAACGGAGGATATCCGATTGCGATTGCGTTATCGCATGACGCGGTCAAGCTTGCGGTTTCTATGATCGACATTCATTCCGGAAGCGTAAAGACCACGATCGCATTTTATAACTACGGTTCTGTAGGGCAAAATGAAATCGATAACTGTGTCGGCGTCAATACTTATGATGATATGGTAATTCCGGAAATGGAGTTCATGACCAATGACCGGATGGCAGCCTTTGGTGATTCCCGGGTGATTATTTTCGAGGGCGCACAAAAGCCGCAGGAGGTTGCAGAGATTCCTTTTGAGAAGGAAGCAAAGAGTATTTTTTACAATGAAAAGTACATCGGCGTAGTGAACAGCAACGAGGATGAGGCGGTTACGCATCACGTGTCCGTATATGATACGGAAGGCGGTCTTATCATGGAGAAGGACTTTGGACTGGAATATACGCAGATTGAATTTCTATCGAATAATGAAATCTGCATTCGAAACGAAAATACCTGTGATATCTATACGATCCGCGGCGTCTATAAGTTCCATCATGAATTTGACCAGCAGCTCTATCAGGTCATTCCGGGGGGAATCGGACTGAATTATACCTTTGTACTGAAGGATGCAACAGAAAAAGTGAGACTGAAATAAGGGGATACATATGAATTGGGTACTTGTAATTGTTCTACTGACGCTGGCGCTCTGTGTGATACATGGTTATTGCAGGGGATTTCTGCGAATTGCCTACTCGCTGGTCGCATGGCTGATCGCGCTGGCATTCGTTTCCTGGGCAACGCCCTACATTTCGCAGTTTCTGGTGGAGAATACCGGAATTTATGAGCAAGTAGAAGCGCATTGCGAGGAATGGGTGAGGCAGTCTGCGGCAGAGCAGATACAAACGGAAACAGGGAAGATGACGTCGGAGACGGAGAGCGGAAAACAGGAGCTTGCCGATCTCGGTCTTAAGCTTCCAGACGCCCTGCTGGATGGTATACTTGAGAAAACCGCCGGCACAGCGGATGAATTGCTGGAACAGGCAGGGGTATATACGCAGATTGCACAAGAACTGGCAGGATTTGTTGTGCAGGGAATCTCATTTGTGGCGGCGCTGATTCTTGCGGGGCTGTTGCTTGGCATCATACAGGAACTGCTCGGTATTGTATCACGGATTCCGGTATTAAAGGGTGTGAACCGATTTCTTGGAACATTTGCCGGAGCGATTCAGGCGCTTTTGATCATCTGGATCGTATTTTATATCATCGCGCTGTGCAGTGCGGGCAGCACGGGCAGAGTCTTGGTTTCTTACATATATGAAAGTCCGTTCCTCATATTCTTATATGAAAACAATCTGGTGCTGACAATTATACTGAGTCTTTTTTAAAAAAATTTTCGATGGAAAGTAATAGATATGGGGGAGCTGATGCGTCAGCTCCCCCATATCTATTTATAGAAAAAGAAATGTAAAAATTTAGTCAAAAATAGGTGTTGACATTCCAAAATAATGATGATAATATAAACAAGCTGACCGCGAGAACAGCGGATGCGGCGGGCAGAACTGCGAAAGCAGGCTGCTGTTCTAAAACATTTCTTCAAAAAGTTTTAGAAAAAAGTTGTTGACAAACGAGTTCAAAGATGATATAGTTAAT
>JAGBEG010000012.1 GCA_017937095.1 Roseburia sp.
GCTGCCGTTGCGCTCGGTGAGGGTGACGGTACGGGCTTCATCGTCGTATTCGTAGTGCATCTGCCCGCCGTCCGGGAAGCTCTGGTGGGTGATGCGGTAGCTGTCGTCGTAGGTGTTTTCTACCGTCTTTGTGCCGCGCGGGTTCGTGATCTCTGTGATCCTGCCGTTCTTTCCGTATTCGTAGGTGTAGACTGCGCCAGATGGAACAGTGACGGTGGCAATTTTGTGTCTGTCGTAGGTGAGGTTTAAGGTTCTTCCGGTGTGGTCGGTGACAGTGGTGAGGTAGCCTTTCGCATCATAGGCATAGGTGAGCGCAGCCCCGTTGTCGGTTGCCGCCTGCGCAAGCCGTCCTTCGGCGTCGTAGGTGAAGGTGATGCCTCTGCCGTTTGCATCCTGCTTGCGGAGAAGGTTTCCGTCACTGTCAAAGCGCAGGGTATCGCCGCCAAGCGAACGCAGGAGATACTGCTTGTTTGTTTTTTCTGAAATGCCTGTTCCTGGTCGTGTATCTGCTTCTCCTGCTTTGCTTTTTGCCCCATCTTCCGCCACAACCGCAGACTTTGCTCCATCTTTCGCCACAAACTCAGGCTTTGCCCCATCTTCCGGCGCAATGTCAGGTCTTATGATTTCTTCTGCCTCTGCCGCGGACATTGCTCCTGTTTCCGCCTCCACTTCCACCAGCGTCTCAAGCGCAGCATTCCTGCATAAATATGTTCCGTCCTTCTGCCGGTGAAATGTCTTTTTCTGCCCGTCCTGCATCCGGACAATCACCGTTCCGCCCTCTTTCGCGGTGAGCTTTATTTCATAGTTGTGCAGGAAACAGCGTCCCAGGCTCCCTCTGGTGTGATCCTTAGAGTTGTAGTAACGGTGGAAGGACAGCGGTATTTCCCCGCGAATGGCGAGGTCTTCATGGTCGTAGATGAAGTTTCCGGTGCTTAGGTTGACCGGATCTTTGCTATAGGCTACTGCTGCGACAGCAACACCGAGCATTTCAGCTTCGATCTCGGCAAGGCGCGCCGCAAGCTCCTCGGTGGTGTCCTCCCAGGAGTTTTTAATATCATTTAAACGGGCAGTGAAGTCGGCGTAGCTTAATCCGATGTCCCCGCCAACCAGCAGTCCCTGTAAGTCGGCGATTCGCTTTTCGACTGCGCCAAGCGTCTCGCCAAGGCTGTCCATGTGCCCCACAAGGCGGCTGTCGTATTCCGGGATATCGCTCTGGAGCTTCCCGATGATGGTCTGCAAGTGGCTGATTGTCTCGCTGTACTGTTCCTTGACAAGCGTTCCCTGCAGACGGCTTAGTGCGTCGCCAAGCCCGCCGTCCTTGTCACGTCCGTCGATTTCAGCGTAGATGGCGGCAATGTTTGACATGGAGGTTTCCATGTCGCGGCTCAGATTGATCGCTGCGTTTAAGAGACTGGTTCCTTCGGTCAATAATTCCTGTAAGTCTGCGGTGTCGAAGGCGCAGTCGTGGGTGAGATGTACTTTCGTGGATGCCATTGTCTTTTATCCTTTTGTGTTCAGATTTTTATTGTTTCATTTTTATTACGACTGTAAATATAGTTTTTATTATAGTTTTCTATGTATGTAATTACAATAGGACAAAAGACTTACGTTTCTCTCCCTACCCTTCTTGACATTCCCACCTATATCCACTAAACTATTCCCGGACAGCGCATACCTCTGCCTTTCACGGTACATGTTACTTTATAAAATAAGGAAATAAGAGCGAAATTTTTCAAAGAAACGAGGACCCCATGGGAAAAGAAGTGAAGACGAATGCCATGCGCATTCTGGATAAAAATAAAATTCCATATGAAATTATCGTCTATGAATGCGACGAATTTATTGATGGTCTGCACACTGCCGAGTTGACTGGCGCTCCGGTCGAGCAGTCCTTTAAGACCCTTGTAATGCAGGGAAAAAGCAAACAGTACTATGTGTTTGTCATTCCGATTGCAGAAGAGGTTGATCTAAAAGCTGCCGCACGCGCCGTCGGCGAGAAATCCGTCGAAATGCTGCATGTCAAAGACATCACCGCCGTAACCGGATATGTCCGCGGCGGCTGCTCACCTCTCGGCATGAAAAAGCAATTTCCGACCATCGTACATGAAAGTGCCAGATGCTTTGATAAAATCTATATCAGCGGCGGACGCATCGGCACTACGATCACAGTAAATCCGGATGCACTGATCACTGTGACCCGGGGACAATATGCTGATGTCATACGGCACGGGGACAACTGATTTCCTGAGCCGCCGGCTCTGCGCGGCATTCCCGGCAGGGCTTTTTGCTCTATAGTAATCCGCACTTTCACGCCTTACAACAGTACGGTATTTCTTATAGAAAAGTAAAAAGTACCACGCCAACCCAATATCGTTGGCATAGTACTTTTACTCTTATTATTAACACGCAAATATTAACTTGTCAGCTCGCCTTCCTCATAGCGCGCAAGATCCATGATCTTCTGCAGTTCTGCCCCCTCGACCGGCGCCTCACCAATCTCCTCGCGCTTGCCGCCCGGCAGAATCTGTCCAAGCATATGTACATCCTTTTCCTTCGTCATCTCGATTGTATAATACCCCGCCTTCTTCGTCTGCGGGTTAAAGGTGATGTACACGCGGTAGCAGAGCGTCGGAATCATTCCTTTTTCCGGTAAATCCACACGAATCAGTGTCAAATCCTCTGCGATATCAAGTGCCATGACAGAGTAATCCGATTCCGTATAGGGATTCAGCTTCGCTTCCTTATAAGTTGCTGCAAAGATTTCATTCACGAAAGCCTCTCTCTCATCGCAAAGCTTCTCCACAAAGGTCTCTCCCTCTGTGAAAAGACGCTTCGGCATCACGCCGAACTCCACCTGCTTCTTCACGAACACATCGAACTGCTGCGGCGTCATCTTGATCTGCTTCATCTGAGGCGCTTTCTGATCCGCCTCATGAAGCTTCTCAATCAGCTCTATTTTAAGTACCAGGTTGTCCGAAAACGGATTGATGACCATTCCGTTCAGTTTTAACTCCGGCTTCACCACAATATTATTGCATGCCGGAAACGGCATCGCAAGAAGCGCCTGGCTCTTTGGCTCCGGCGGGATCTGCGCCTTGGAGGTATACGCCACAAAGAACTGCTCCCCATTATTATTCTTAAGGAAGCACGGCGTCGGCTGATCCGGCGCCTTTAACATTGCCGGAACAAACAGCTTCGTCGGGCGCAGCAGATTTAACACCGCACTAAGTTTCTCCTTGGTGCGCTCTGCGGCGTACTCCCTGATTGCTTCCTCCAATCTATCATTCGTAATCTCCATTGTCACTTTCTCATCCATTTTACAAATATCCTTTCACATAATCGGCGGGTATAATGTCTAACGACATTATTCCATAGACGCACAGCGTCCATGGCATTCACCGTGGGCGACCGATGCCACTCCGCTTCGCTCCGGGCGGGTATAATGTCTAACGACATTAGACCATAGACGCACAGCGTCCATGGCATTCGCCGTGGGCGACCGATGCCACTCCGCTTCGCTCCGGGCGGGTATAATGTCTAACGACATTATACCATGTAATAAGCAGTGCACATTCGGGAGCATAGCTCCCTCATTCACGGGCTTCGCCCTATCAGTTCTCACCAGAACAAATCTCTCCGTGCAAGCACAGAGATTTGCTCTGCCTCGCCCTGGCACTGCTCATTGCCTACGCGGACATTATACCATACCCCACTCATAAAATGAACTGTTTTTATTTGATAATCAAGGCAGTTCTTTCTTCATTTTTGTCCATTATTGTTAATAAAAAGACAATCTTTCTCCCGTTTTTGTCAATTCTGCACATCTGTAAAAATCCCCATTATCACTTTTACAATCCAAAGATTCTGTCTAAAGACTTTCTTTTTGCTTGAAGTTAAACTAATATTATCAAGAAAGGGAGCGGCAGGCGCCGCTTCGAACAACAAGAAAAATGGAGGGACTTTTACATGGCAAAGTACATTATGGCACTCGATGCCGGAACCACCAGCAACCGCTGTATTCTTTTCAATGAGAAGGGTGAGATGTGCAGCGTTGCTCAGAAAGAATTTACACAGTTTTTCCCGAAGCCGGGCTGGGTAGAGCACGACGCAGATGAGATCTGGTCGACGCAGCTTGAAGTTGCAAAAGAAGCAATGGCAAACGTTGGCGCAACTGCTGCCGATATTGGGGCTATCGGTATCACGAACCAGCGCGAGACAACCATCGTATGGGATAAGAACACAGGCGAACCGATTCATCACGCAATCGTATGGCAGTGCCGCCGTACCTCTGAGTACTGCGATTCTTTAAAGGAAAAGGGACTCGTTGATACATTCCGTCAGAAAACCGGACTTGTCATCGACGCTTACTTCTCCGGAACAAAGCTCAAATGGCTCTTGGATAACGTAGCGGGCGCAAGAGAGAGAGCAGAAAACGGCGAGCTTCTCTTCGGTACGGTTGAGACATGGCTCATCTGGAAGCTGACACAGGGACAGGTACACGTAACCGATTACTCCAACGCATCCAGAACCTTAATGTTCAATATCAACACCTTAGAGTGGGATGAAGATATCTTAAAGGAATTAAACATTCCCAAGTGCATGCTTCCGACGCCGAAGCCGTCGAGCTGCGTATACGGCGAGGCGAACCCGGTATACTTCGGCGGACCGATTCCGATTGCAGGAGCTGCCGGAGACCAGCAGGCAGCACTCTTTGGTCAGACCTGCTTCACCGCAGGAGAGGCGAAGAACACTTACGGTACAGGCTGCTTCCTTCTTATGAACACCGGAGAGAAACCTGTTTTCTCCAACAACGGACTGGTAACTACCATCGCATGGGGACTTGACGGAAAAGTAAATTACGCGCTGGAGGGTTCCATCTTCGTAGCCGGAGCTTCCATCCAGTGGCTGCGCGACGAGATGCGCTTCATCGATTCCTCACCGGATTCCGAATATATGGCAAGAAAAGTCAAAGACACCAACGGCTGCTATGTCGTGCCTGCTTTCACCGGCTTAGGTGCCCCGTACTGGGATCAATACGCACGCGGAACAATTGTCGGCATCACCAGAGGTGTTAATAAATACCACATTATCCGTGCAACCTTAGAGTCTCTCGCTTATCAGGTGAATGACGTATTAGCTGCAATGAAAGCAGATTCCGGTATTGATCTTGCAGCATTAAAGGTAGACGGCGGCGCAAGCGCCAACAACCTGTTGATGCAGATGCAGGCGGATATCAGCGGCGCTCCGGTCAACCGTCCGATGTGCGTCGAGACTACTGCGATGGGCGCTGCTTATCTCGCAGGTCTTGCAGTCGGTTACTGGAAGAGCAAAGAGGATGTTATCAAGAACTGGGCGATTGACCGCACCTTCACACCGGAGATTTCCGTCGAGGAGCGCGAGAAGAAGGTCAAGATGTGGAAGAAGGCTGTGACCTATTCGTTCAACTGGGCAAAAGAAGATTAATTTCATATGAGGGGGAAATATTATGACACCATATATCGCAGAATTTGTCGGCACAATGATGCTCATCCTTTTAGGTGACGGCGTTGTTGCCAACGTGACCTTAAACAAATCCGGCATGAAGGGTGCCGGCTCCATTCAGATCACATTTGCATGGGGTCTTGCCGTACTCGTTCCTGCATTCATCTTCGGCGCGGCTTCCGGCGCACACTTTAATCCGGCGCTGACACTGGCTCTCGCAGTAGACGGAAGTCTTGCATGGAGCATGGTTCCGGGATACATCATTGCACAGATGGCAGGCGCATTCCTCGGTGCATGTCTCGTATTTATCCTGTTCAAGGAGCAGTTCGACGCGACAGAGGACGCCGGCACGAAGCTTGGCGTATTCTCCACCGGTCCTTCCGTTCCGAATCTGCCGCTTAACATCTTAAGCGAGGCTGTCGGAACCTTCGTACTCGTATTTGCAATCAAAGGTCTTGCACAGGTTCCTGACCTTGCAGACGGCACCGGAAAATTCCTGGTATTCGCCATCATCGTATCGGTAGGTATGTCCCTCGGCGGCCTTACCGGGTACGCGATCAACCCGGCGAGAGACTTGGGTCCGCGTCTTGCACATGCCGTACTTCCGATTAATGGAAAAGGCTCCTCCAATTTTGGATACGGTCTTATTGTTCCAATCATCGGACCTATCATCGGTGCAATCGTAGCCGTGCTTTTATACGGAGCAATTTTCTAATCATGCAAACGTGATGCAGACTGCTGCATCCACAATCTAAATTCAATATCGAATGTCAGAGAAGAGAGCCAGGCAGCAAATACATCAGAAATGATGTCTTAACTGCATGGCTCTTTTAGGAGGAAAAATTATGTATGATGTTGTAATCATCGGCGCAGGAGTTTCAGGCAGCGCCTGCGCACGCGAACTTTCCAGGTATAACCTGTCTGTCTGCGTCGTGGAAAAAGAAGAGGATGTCTGCTGCGGCACTTCCAAAGCGAACAGTGCCATCGTCCACTCGGGCATCGACTGCAAGCCCGGTACCTTAATGGCGGAAATGAATATCCGCGGAAATGAACTTATGGAACAGCTTTCGAAGGATCTGGACTTTGAATTTCGCAGAAACGGTTCCCTAATCTTATGCTTTGCCGAGGAAGACCGCCCGAAGCTGGAAGAACTCTACAATCAGGGCATTGCAAATAAAATCCCGGATATCCGTATCTTAAATTCCGATGAAGTACATGAGATGGAGCCAAATGTCTCCGATGAAGTCGTTGCCGCTATTTATTGCCCGACCGGAGGTATCGTATGTCCGTTCGGCTTAAATATCGCACTCGCAGAGAATGCCGCTACAAACGGCGTAGAATTTCTTTTCAACACGGAAGTCACAGACATCACACGCAGGGAAGACGGCTACCAGCTTACGACAAATCAGGGCTATATTCTCACAAAATGTGTTGTAAATGCCGCCGGTGTTTACGCTGATGTCTTCCACAACATGGTAAGCGCGAAAAAAATTCATATCACACCGCGACGCGGTGAATACTGCCTGCTCGACCGCTCGACAGGAGGTCTGGTAGACAAGACGATTTTCCAGCTTCCGGGCAAATACGGCAAGGGAATCCTCGTCACACCGACCGTCCACGGCAACACCTTGATCGGCCCCACCGCGGACGATCACGACGACAAGGAAGCGACCAACACGACCGCCGCAGGACTCGACCACGTATGCACCGCTGCGAAACGCTCCGTTCCGTCGGTTCCGGTGCGTCAGGTCATTACCTCCTTCTCCGGTAACCGTGCACATGAGGACAACCATGAATTTATCATCGAGGAGCTTTCCGACGCGCCGTTCTTCGTAGACTGCGCGGGTATTGAGTCCCCGGGACTTACCAGCTCCCCGGCAATCGGCGAACGCGTTGCCGAAATCGTATCGAATCTTTTCCATGCGGCGAAAAACCCCGCATTTAAAGGCACAAGAAAAGGCATCTTGAATCCGAAGGAGCTTTCCGAGGAAGATTACGCCGCACTCATCAAAGAGCAGCCGGCTTACGGCAATATCATCTGCCGCTGCGAAATGATTACAGAAGGCGAAATCATTGACGCCATCCGCCGCCCCTTAGGTGCAAAATCCTTAGACGGCGTAAAACGCCGCACCAGAGCCGGCATGGGACGCTGTCAGGCAGGCTTCTGTTCCCCGCGTACCATGGAAATTCTCTCACGCGAACTCGGCGTCTCGCAGCTTGAAATCACCAAGAACGGCGGAGCATCCAACATGGTCGTCGGCTTAAGCAAAGATAGAACCTAAGGAGGGGTATATTATGAATTCCTATGATATTGTAATCATCGGCGGCGGACCTGCCGGACTTGCCGCAGCAGTCTCCGCCAAAAAGAACGGCATCGACAGCATTTTAATCCTTGAGCGCGACCGTGAGCTCGGCGGTATCTTAAACCAGTGCATCCACAACGGCTTCGGACTTCACACCTTCAAGGAAGAGCTGACCGGACCGGAATACGCAAAGCGCTTTATCGATCAGGTGACAGAGCTTGGCATCGAATATAAACTGAACACAATGGTAATGGACATTTCCACGGAAAAGGTCGTAACCGCAATGAACCGCACGGACGGGCTTTTCCATATCGAAGCGAAGGCAGTCATCCTTGCAATGGGCTGCAGGGAGCGTTCCCGCGGCGCATTAAATATCCCGGGCTACCGTCCCGCAGGTATCTATTCCGCCGGAACTGCACAGCGCCTTGTCAACATCGAGGGCTTTATGCCGGGGCGCAAGGTTGTCATCTTAGGCTCCGGTGATATCGGTCTTATCATGGCGCGCCGCATGACCTTAGAGGGCGCAGAAGTAAAGGTAGTCGCCGAGCTGATGCCATACTCCGGCGGTCTGAAGCGCAACATCGTCCAGTGCCTTGACGACTTCGGCATTCCTTTAAAGCTCAGCCACACGGTCGTAGATATCCGCGGAAAAGAGCGTCTTACCGGCATTACATTAGCACAGGTCGATGAACACAACAAACCGATTCCGGGTACAGAGGAGGATTACGAGTGCGACACACTGCTGCTCTCCTGCGGTCTGATTCCGGAAAATGAAATTTCCCGCGCTATCGGCGTAGACATCAACCCGGTTACCTCCGGACCTTCCGTAAATGAAAGTCTTGAGACGAACATCCCCGGTATCTTCGCCTGCGGCAACGTACTTCATGTGCATGACCTTGTAGATTATGTATCTGAGGAAGCGGCATCCGCCGGAAAAAACGCTGCAAAATACATTAAGGGCGGCATGAAGACTGCCGATGCCAGAAAGGAAATCACGATTCAGGCGACAGGCGGCGTCCGCTATACAGTTCCGAAGACAATTCATATCGCAAATATGGACGACGAGATTACTGTTCGCTTCCGCGTCGGCGGCGTCTATAAGAACTGCTACATCTCCGCTTACTTAAATGACGAGCGGATCATCCGCCGCAAGCGCCCAATCATGGCTCCGGGAGAAATGGAAGAAGTCAAGCTCAAAAAATCCGTTCTGGAAGCAAAGCATGACTTAAACGAAATCACGATCAAGATTGAAGAGGAGGCGTAAGGAATCATGGAAAAAAGAAATCTTACCTGCATCGGCTGCCCGCTGGGCTGTGCCCTTGAGGTCACAATGGATCAGACAACTGTCGTCTCCATCACCGGAAATACCTGTAAGCGCGGCGCAGATTATGCCGCAAAGGAAGTCACCCACCCAACCAGAATCGTCACCAGCACGGTCTGCGTGCGCGGCGGCGCGATCCCGATGGTATCCGTAAAGACAGAACATGATATCCCAAAGGAGAAGATCATGGACATCATGAAGTGCATCAACGCACTCACCGTGGACGCCCCGGTACACATCGGCGACGTACTTCTCTCCGATATCGCAGGCTGCGGCGTCAACCTGATTGCCACCAAAGAAGTACTGTAGCCGGCTTCAAACAGAAGCTGCATTCTGTTTTTCTATCATAACACCCTAAAAAGCTCCGGGACAGATGCCCCGGAGCTTCGTATGTATGATCTTTTCATGTACCATACTTATGTATATTCATTTTGCTACATCACCGCTACCTTCGAAAGCGCAACCGGAAGGTTCGCTTCTCTCTCGCAGATCATCTGTATGATGAACTTCACATCACGCGCCACACGTTCCTCAGGCAGCTTCTTTCTGCCATAGACATAATCGATCATATAATAGCCGATAGAAGTCGCCAGAAAGTCTGTAACCGCCTCCAGCTCCTCCTCATGCTTTGCGAACATCTGCCCGTTCTCACACAGAAGCAGTCTGCGCACCTGCACTTCAAGCGCAGATTTTACGCATTTTACGATTCTGGGCCATGCAAGCTCGCTTGCAAGCTTCTCGTAAAAGACGTGCTCGCGCTGCAGTACCCGCATCAGATCGCATGCCCATGCCTCCATGCTGTCATAATTTTCCCCAGTGAGTTGCTCTTTAAAATCATTCTTCCCAATCCACTCCAACACGTCGTAAATGTCCTTGAAATGATAGTAAAAGCTCTGGCGGCTCATCATCGTCGCCTCCATGATATCCCCGATCGTAATTTTGGAAATCTCCTTGTGACGCATCAACTGTTTCACACAATCAGCAATCTTTCTTTTCGTCGCATAGCACATAGCAATATCCCCCTTCTCCACATACCATATACCACTTACATCTCCCATACGGACCGGTTCGTCGTCGAAATTGCGACAGCCCCCGCGTCCAATGCCTGTATGACATCTCCTTTTTCCGAAATAAGCCCCCCGGCAATAATCGGAACTGATGTCTTCTGCGAAATCTGCCGTATGATCCGCGGCATGATTCCCGGCAGCACCTCGACCAGATCTGCGAAATCCGTTCCGTGATGACTCATGCTGCCTAGCGCCTTCGAGTCGATCACAAAAATCCGAAATACGGTACAAAGCCCCAGTTCCTTTGCACATTTCACCATATCCGGCTTCGTTGAAATGATACCGTCCGCCTTTGTATAGCGTTTTACGAACTTGACGGATTCTTCTCTGACCGCAAGCCCCCCGATCAGATCCAGATGTACGATCACAAACTTTCCCGCAGACTTCAGACGTTCTACAATATCCGCAATCGTGACGATCTCCCCGTATAATACGAACACGACCCGAATATCCTCCTTCTGAATGCAGGCTTCCACGCCCGCATCATCTTTTACTGCCGCGATCACCGGGTTTTCCATAATTGCATCATAAAATTCCTGCTTCATAGTGCCCCTCTTCCCTCCTTGTATGTAAAAAAAGAGCACGACTATAAATTAACATTTCTGTTATTTACGGCCTGCTCTTATACTCTCGGCTTATATATTATATTGTGGAAAACCGGAAAACATTTCTGAATCTTCTCTTTATGACAATATTATATCTTTGTCAAAAAGGAAACGCAACCTGATTTTTTGTTTTCTCTTAGACAATTTGCTGCTTTTGTCTAAATCGGATTCTCAAGATATTCCACAAGCACCTGATAGAGCTTCTGCGGTTCCACCGGCTTTGCAATGTACGCATTCATCCCTGCCTCCCTGCACGCATCGATATCCTCCTGGGTATCTCTCGCGCTCATGGCTATAATCGGTATGATCTGTGCATCGCCCCGCGGTACCTTACGGATTCTCCTCGCCGCCTCGAATCCATCCATTTCCGGCATCAGAAGATCCATCAGAACCACATCGAAATAGTGCAGCCCCTTCTTCTCGAACAGTTCCACTGCCTCATGCCCGTTCTCCGCACATAAGACCTCCATTTTCTGGCTTTCCAGAATACGCTTTGCGATCTCTACATTCAGCGGATGATCCTCTGCCAACAGGACGCGTTTTCCATTCAAAGTCTCTCCGATACCATCTGTTTTACCGCCGCGCCCGCTCGCCTTTTCCGGCTGTATATCGGCAAGCGGGATATCCAGATGTACCTTGACCTCTGTTCCGCTTCCCAGCGCACTTTTCACCGCGATCGTGCCGCCCATCTGACTTACAATATTCTGTACAATGGCAAGTCCCAGTCCCGAACCATGCCGTTTCTCCGCTTCGCTGCGCTTTTCCTGTGTAAACGGTTCGAACAACAGCTTCTGGAACTCGCTGCTCATACCGATTCCGGTATCTTCCACGACATAATCCGCCGAAAATATTCCCCCGTGCGTCGCATAATTGCAGATGCGGAAACTCACCTCTCCGCCCTTTGGCGTAAACTTTATGGCATTGTTGAGCAGATTAAAGAACATCTGCTCGAAGCGCATCGGATCTGCCATGATATTAAGGTTGATCTCATCGCCGGCCATGTGAAAGCTGATTTGCTTCTCAGCGCATACAGGCTCCATCATGTCGCTTATGGACTCCATAAAATCACTCAGCGAATACGCCCGCGGATGAAGACGGAACCGCCCCATTTCGATCATGGACACGTCCACCAGATCATTTAACAGCCCCATCAGGAAGCGGCTTGCCGTATCGATCTTGCCCAGGCACTCCGCCATCTTTTCCGGATTGTCCGTCTCCTCCATCCCAAGCGCCGTCATTCCCATGATCACATTCATCGGCGTCTTGATATCATTGCTGATGCGCGACAGGAAATCAGTCTTGGCGTCCGAAAGCTGCCGCCTCGCTTCCTCCTTTTCACGTTCCGCTTTATGTACAAGTACTGCACAGACAACTCCGACCGCCACGACCAGCACCAGAAAAATCACAAACAGGGTTACATTGTCGAACACGTGCTCTTCCTCCCGAAAAATACGATTCCCGCAAGGAGCACAACCGTCATGCCCCATCCGCTCTGTACCACAAATACAATGTCACGCACATATCCAAATACGGCGTGGAACGCAGCGATTCCCCAGATGCTTCCTCTCTGGATAAAATAAAGTGCGGCAAAAATGCCGAACAGCAGCGCGTTGATGAACGCAAACGAATTCTCTCCCATCCCGGAGGCATACGGCAGCGCGCTGACAACAGCGCTTACAAGCACCGCTGCAATCATCGGGTATCTGCGTCCAAGAGAGACCATCAGGTAACTGCGGCAGAGCACTTCCTCCGCCATTCCCTGAACCAGATATCCAAGGAAGAACAGGACCGCCATCCCCGGTGCCACTCCGGCAAAAACACCGTCCATATGCGAACTGCCCGAGACAATCTGTACGACTGACGCGAGTACCGCAGCCGCCGCTCCTGCCGCAATGCCAACGCCGCATTCCTTCGGTATGCCGTCCCGCACAAAACCGATTGCGGACATGCTTCTCTTCTGAAAGCCCCGGCAGAACAGAATGACAAGAAGTATCATTGCCGCCGTTGCAAAAAGCTTTAAGACCGCGTAACCATCCGACGCGGCGATCTGCACTGAGACATCGGCAAGCTTCTCCATATCTGACGCTGCCGCCGCAGCCTGATAGTCTGCATTCGTATAAAGCAGCGCCATCTCTCCCGGCAGCAGAATCAGCATCTCCCCGAATACAGCAATAATATAGACCGTGACAAATGCCAGCAATTCTACCAGCCAGTGCCGCCCCTTCTGCGCCCTTCTTGCTTCCTCCACGATGCCCGGGCATTTGATATCCTTCATGTTCCTCGCTCCTTTATCTGACGGCGGACAGGCATCCGCTGCCGCCGCCTTTCCTATGAATATTGTGTTCTCATTGTAGCATACAAAAAACACGGATGCAAAGCTTCCCCTTCGTATCGGGTACAGGTATTATTCACAGCCTTCTGCGAGCGCCTCCTCGATTGCGGGCGCATACCACAGCCGGTATCCTTCTTCGTTCAGATGCGTCCCGTCTCCTCCCGTCTGTTCTCCTTCATTGTCATATGAGTACCGCATCCTCAGCTCCTCTTCGCACGTGTCAATGATTCCCGCCTCATACATGTCGATCACGGAGATATGCCATTTGCCGCACATTTCCTTAACAAGTCCGTGCAGCTTTTCCTGTATCGCGATATCACGCGACGGCATCTTATGCGGACAAATATAAAACTTCCGGCTCGACGGGTACTTTTTCTGCAGATCATAGCAAATCTTCTCAAATGCTCCGCAGAAGCAGGTCGTATCATATCCGCCGTCATAGCCTTCCGAAATCCGCCCGATATAGTGCTCCATGACAACCGGATACGCATCGTTCGTCATCCCGTCGAGGCACACAAAATCCGGTTCCTCCGGCGACGCCAAAGCGATCTGCGCCGCGATATCCGGCACAAAAATTACCCCCGGAATCTTCTTTGCAATCCCCGGAATGACCGTCGCGCCGTCAATCGCATATTTGGTAAATTTCATCTGATTGCTCTTTGCCACGTAATCCAGCATACCGATTTTCATACAATGCCCGCAAACCAGTGAATCGCCAAAGCCGTAAATCGTTTTTCCTCTCAGCTTCTCATGCATTCTCTTCCACCTTCTCTTTGACAAACAAATAAATTTTCTGCGCACTGTCCTTCTCAATGACGCGGCTCTGCGCCTCGAGCAGCCGCTTCCTGCTTTCCGGCTCTCTAAGAAGCTTTAGTCCCGCCTTCACAAGTCCATGCTCCGTGTACGCCGTCACGCTCATTCCGTTTTTCCGGAAAAAACGTCGGTTCTTCGTCTCGCATCCCGGAATGGGCTTCGTGTGCACAATCGGAATCCCCGCCACAGCCGCCTCCGTCGAGGTAAGTCCGCCGGGCTTTGTGTATACCACATCACACGCCTTTAAATACAGCGGCATATTATTCACACTTCCAAGTACGGTAATCTGCGTACTGCCGCTGTAACGCTCCTGCAAATGCTCCTTCAGCTTCCGGTTATTGCCGCAGATCAAAAGCAGATGCTCCTTCTCCTCAAGCTTAGAAAGCAGCACAGACACCAGCTTTCCCATCGCCCCCGCGCCCATACTGCCGCCCGCCATCAGAATGTAGCGCTTCTTTGTATCAAGTCCAAGCTCCCTCTTCGCTTCCGCCTTTCCAAGTGTCCTGCCGCATGCCGCCGCAACCGGGATTCCCGCCGCATAGAGCTTTTCTTCCGGAATGCCGCGCCGCGCGACCTCCCGTGACAGGCTCTCGTGCGGAATCATATAATAATCACAATCCGTCTCTTCCCAAAATGGGATGCAGGTATAATCCGTCATGACCGCGACGGTCAGGGGCAGCTTCATCCCCTTCCGTTTCATGTAGGTAATCGTCTCCGCCGGGTACAGATGCGGCATCAGGATCACATCCGCCGGATGCTCCTTTAAGTAGGCGCGCAGATACTTTGCCATCCTGCCATTCACATAGTAGACCGGAGATCTGCGGAACAGTCTGCTCACCAGCATCCCAAGCTTGTACACGAGCCCGAACACACCCGGCACATTCTTCACTGTCTCCACGTAGACGTCCCCGACCCGTTTGGACACCTTCTCGCCCGCAAGCTTAAGGTAATCGAGTACGACCGCCTCATCGTCGTTTAACCGGAATGCTTCCGCCATCGCCCGCGCCGCCGCGTTATGTCCTCCTCCCGTGTTGCAGGATAATATCAATGCTCTCATCAAAGTCCTCCATCTGCACTCAGCGCAGCTTAAACATTCTCTTTGTATCTCTGGAATATGTGCCTATCGCTTCTTCCGGTCTGCCGCGCGTATGCCTGTAAATAACAATACCGGCAACAATCAGATTTCCCAGAACAATCTGCGTCTTCTCAATCAGCAGAATACTTGCCGCCGCAAAACATGCATAAGTCACAACGCTCCGCATCCTGTGATCCTTAATCGGTAAAAGCAAGGAAAACAGCAGATAACACGCGATCAGGATCACAAGAGGTCTTATCTCCGGCAGAATCGCAATCATCACGCCGAACGACACCGCGATCGCTTTTCCGCCCCGCCCATGGTGAAAAACGGAGTAGGCATGTCCGAACACCGGGGAAGCCATCACAAGCGCAAAGGGCAGCCTGCCCGCCCCCAGCGTCCGCATACACAGCCACACCGGAAGAAAGCCCTTGAGCAGCTCAGCAAGCAGAACACACACGCCGCACCAGAAGCCTCCGTATTTAAACGCATTATAGGTGCCGGGATTTCCATCCTCCGACACCGTCCGGACATCAATATGCTTTATTGCCTTTGGAATACTGTACGCAAACAGAACGCTTCCCGAGAGATATCCTCCCAGTATGAACCACACATAATTTTCCATGACCCGCTCAACTCCCTCTATTACCCTTTATAGTAACACGGTATTTCCCATTGAGCAAGAAAAAGGCTTCCGCCAAATGTTCCCTTTTGGTATCTACATTTGGCGAAAGCCCTGTGTTTCATTTCTGCAGCCGGATTACAACATGCCTTCTTTGATCACGTCGTGGTCACGCAGCACCTTTTCAATGACTGTGCCCTTTATCGCGCGAAGCAGCGGCTTCTTTAACGCGTTGAGCGGACCCGGAAGCTCGATTTCTAACGGAGACTTTCCGTCCATCAGCTTTACACTGCTGTCGAGCAGCTCGCGGATGTCATACACACTGCCCCATACCTCAGGCACGCCTCTGTCCACGCCGAGCAGTCCGTATACGGCTTCCATCGCTGTTCTGACCGAATACTCCGTTGTAAACACCGTATCACGCGGCGTCTCTGCGAACTGTCCGAGGAATGCGAAGTTCACACAGCCATCCGGGATGACGTCTGGGCGGTCGCCCTTGGTGCGCGGCATGAAAAATGCTGTGATATACGGCATCATTGTCGGCACGCAGACAGCGCTGTGCTCTGCCAGCTCCGGAATCTGCTCTGTCGGAACGCCTATGTGGTACAGCCACTCTTCCGTGATTTCCTTACCGGTACATTCCTTCATCGGCTTCTTCACATAATCGCCCGGCACATCCGTAAACAGTCCGTATACCCATACGCAGACCTTATCCTTGTCCTGATCCTTGAACTGTCCCTGACGGTTGATTGTCCAGCTAAGCAGCCAGCTCGAATCCTGGCAGCTTACGATTCCTCCTGTTACGACCTTGCCGCTTCTCGGATCACGCTTGCAGATGTTGGTGATATACGGAATGATCTTATCGTCTAAGGTCGTCACTGTCGCGGACTCCCAGTTCGTCTTTGCCACGTCGGAGCAGAACTTCTCAGGATGACCGAAGGACGGATCCTGCTTTGCAATGTTCTTCCACAGATTCCAGCAGCCGCTTGTGCGCACCTCTGCGTCGCCGTTCGGCGCATGATTCTGATCGCCGTAAATCGTGCCCTCCGTACAGCTTCCGTTCGTGACGAAGACAAGATCGTTCTCTGTCAGCACGATTCCGTTCTCCACGCCGCCTACCTTACACTCGATAGCCTTTGCGACCTTGCGTCCGTTCGTAATCTCAAAGAGAACGTTCGTGACCTCTGTGTTAAACTGAAAGTCAACTCCCGCCTCCTCCAAGTATCTCTGCATCGGCAGAATCAGCGAATCATACTGATTGTACTTGGTGAACTTGAGCGCTGAGAAATCCGGCAGCCCCGCAATATGATGGATGAATCTCTGGAAATAGAGCTTCATTTCAAGCGCACTGTGCCAGTTCTCAAATGCGAACATGGTTCTCCAGTAAAGCCAGAATGTCGAGTTAAATACCTCGTCGTCAAATACATCCTCAATCGTCTTATCGTAGAGATCCTCGTCCCTTGTCATGAACAGCTTCATGATCTCCATGCAGCCCTTCTGGCTTAAGTTGAACTTGCCGTCCGTATGCGCATCTTTTCCGCGCTCTACAGTCGCACGGCATAAGGAGTAGTTCGGGTCCTCCTTGTTCAGCCAGTAATATTCATCCAGCACGGATACGCCCGGCGTCTCGATAGACGGAATGCTGCGGAACAGATCCCACAGACACTCAAAATGATTCTCCATCTCGCGTCCGCCGCGCATCACGTAGCCCCTCGTCGGATCGTTGATACCGTCGCACGCGCCGCCTGCAATGTCCATCGCCTCTAAAATATGGATGTGATCGCCCGGCATCTGTCCGTCGCGCACCAGAAAACAAGCTGCCGCAAGTGACGCAAGACCGCTTCCTACAATATAAGCATTCTTCTCGTCCACGCCTTCCGGCTTCTTCGGATGGGCAAACGCCTCATAATTTCCGTTCGTGTAGTAGATTCCCTTGCTGTTCTTCTCCTGCTTGCCGCGTTCCGTGTTGCGGTACTCCTTTTTCGCGGCTTCCTCGACCGCCTTTTTCTCCGCCTTTTTCTGCGACTTCTTATGACCCTTTGCCGCTGCCACCGCTACCCCGGCGCCTGCTGCAAGCGCTGCCGCTCCGATTGCAATACTCTGTTTCTTTCCCATGCAAATTACCGCCTTTCTCTTGGACTGCTCTATAACCATTCCCCTCTGTTCCTTATCTTAGTATTTCCAATCTCACGCGCCAACTTACAAAACGGGCGGCGTGATAAAAAACTTATCACACCGCCCGTTTTGACAAAATTCAGTCCTTTTTAAGCTGTTCAAAATTGTGAATCGAATGGGTAACATTTCCATGAAGCATAACGCTCATGCGCTCCACAATCACCTTGTAATCGTCCTTCATGCCCCGGTCGATCCAGTCGAGCATAATACCCACGAAGCCGTATTTATAAAATTCCGCGATAAAACGCTTATCTTCCTCCGTCACCTTCGCCCCGGCGCATTTCTCCTCCACCACGCCGGCAATCAGGCTGTAGGTAAGCCCGAACAGATAATGTTCTATCTTCTCACGGCTCACGGAGCGGTAGACATTCATAATAAACGGCTTGTTCTCCATGACTGCCTCAAAAATCTGACCCAGTCCCTCCTGCCAGGTATCATAGGTCTTCTTATCCCGAAGCGCCTTTTTGCCGTCCTCCAGACATGCCCACTCCACAAGGTCATAAATATCTTTGAAATGATAGTAAAATGTCATGCGGCTGATTCCGCAGTCCTCGGTCAGATCATTGATCGTAATCTTATCGAGCGGTTTGTGCAAAAGCTGCTTCTTAAGCGACGCCTCAAGCGCCAGCTTGGTCGTGTTGGACATCGTCTTCCCTCCATGTGTGCCTGCATCCGCAGGAAAGCAGTCTGCAATTACACTTGCAGTCCATTTTATACTATATCCGGCGAAATCAAGCCTTATCTTAAGAAACCTGAAATGATCTGCTCCTCCGCTTCCTGTTCCGTAAGTCCGAGCGTCATCAGCTTCATCAACTGCTCGCCCGCAATCTTGCCGATTGCAGCCTCGTGAATCAGGCTCGCATCGGTGCAGGATGCCGCAAGCTCCGGCGTTGCAAGCACATACGCCTCATCCATCATGATAGAGTCGCACTCCGAATGTCCGCTGCAGACATTATTGCCGTTGAGACGGCTCGTAAAATGCTGTCTGCTCTTATCTCTTGCGACTGCACGGCTTACGATATTGCAGCTGCAGTTCTCGCCGTTTAAGTCCGCCGTAAAATTCGACACGGCATTCTGCTCCCCGGTCGTCATAATGCTCTCGTGAATGTCAAGCTTTGCGCCCGCCGCCAAGTCTGCCGTCGTGATTCTTGTCGTATCGTCGATTCCTGCAATCTGGGAAGTCTCCATAATCATCTGCGCGCCCTCTTCGAGATGGACAACCGTGGTCGGATTCATCAGGCGCTTTCCTCTGGTTCCTTCCTCGCCCTCGCCGTAATGCTTCTCGATATAGCGCAGCTTCGCATTTTTCCCGACATAGAAGGTGTGGATACCGTCGTGCGCGCTGTCCGCGTCGCCGCAGTTGTGAATACCGCAGCCTGCAACGATTACCACATCGCTGCCTTCGCCCACGTAGAAATCGTTATACACCATATCCTTAAGGCCTGCCTGTGAGACGACGACCGGAATATGAACGCTCTCATGCACCGTGCCCGGCTTGATGATAATGTCAATGCCCGGTTTATCCTCCTTGGTCACAATGTCAATATTTGCCGTGGTATTTCTCGCGGAAGTCGCTCCGTTGCTTCGGATGTTATACGCGCCTACCGGAAGCGCGTCAAGGTCTGCGACCTCCTTTAATATATTCTTCTGAATCGCATCCATCGTTCTACGCCTCCTTTCCTTTGTCAAGCAGTACCTGACAGGAGCCGCCGCCTGTATTCTTAAGAATGTTCGGAAGAATCTTCTCCCGGCTGTCGTACATCGCTACCTGTCCGTCCTTTAAGTATACAATCTTATCCGCAATGTCCAAAATGCGCTCCTGATGGCTGATGATAAGGATATTTCCGTCGGTCGCCTGCACCATCTTCTCGAAGACATGAATCAGCTTCTGGAAGCTCCACAAATCGATTCCCGCCTCCGGCTCGTCAAAAATACTAAGCTTTGCGCCCCGTGCGAGTGTCATGGCAATCTCGATCCGCTTTAACTCGCCGCCGGAGAGACTTCCGTCCAGATCACGGTTGATATATTCCTTCGCGCAGAGCCCCACCTCCGAGAGCACGTCGCACAGCTCGGAAACCTTCGCTTCCTTTCCCGCCGCAAGCGACATTAAGTCCTTTACCGTAAGTCCCTTAAAGCGTACCGGCTGCTGAAATGCATAGCCGACGCCCTTATTCGCGCGCTCCGTGATATTGAGTCCGGTGATATCCTCTCCGTCGAGCAGGATCTTGCCGCCTGTCGGCGTTAAAATTCCTGCAATGATCTTGGCAAGCGTAGACTTTCCGCTGCCGTTGGGGCCTGTGATGACAACAAAGTGGTCATCTATTTTAAGATTAATATCATATAGAAGTTCTTTCTCGTCTTCCGTCTGATAACTGATGTGTTGTAATTCAAGCAATTCTTTCCTCTCCTTCTTTCGACATTGGTACGCGCACGCATTTGCGTACCGTTTGTATTTTATCATGTGCAAAAACAGCACATGATCGGCATTCGCCGTTTATCAATCCTGCAAGCAGTTTGACTCTCTTGCGCTCATTTTATCACATATACTGCCGGTTCGGATAGTTCCTTTTGCCATGAATTACATATTTTATGAAAATTTTATGAAAATCGCCTCAAATGATTCTGCTAATTGCCCTGTGCAAAGACCGGCTCGATGTACTTCTTGATAAATTCGATCCTGTCCTTCGGCTTTTTCACAAGGAACGCCGTACTCGCAACTACAAGTCCTTTCCCCGGATTAACGTAAAGGATATTTCCTCCGTCTCCCATCGCGGCAAAACCGCTCTCCCCGTCCTCACCAAGCCACCACAGATATCCGTAAGGCAGATTTTGCTTCTCCCAACGGCTGTGCTCTGTCGTGCTCTCTTTGATCCATTTTTCTGATACAAGCTGTTCGCCCTTCCACACGCCGCCGTCTAAATACAGCCGTCCGATTTTTGCCATGTCCGCCGGGGAGAGCGCAAGCCCCCATCCTCCGGCGTTCACCCCTTTGGAATCCGCGACCCAGCCGCTGATATCCCTCACCTTAGAAAAGGCAAGCTGCTCCTCCTTGCTGTGAAAAATAATATTTCCCGCCACATGTATTCCGAGCGGTTCAAATAAATGCTCCGCCGCGAAATCAAGTACCGTCTGCCCGGTCGCATTTACAATGATTCCCGATAAAATATCCGGTCCGATCAAAGGCGCGTATCGGAATTTTTGCCCCGCCGCCTTACCGCCCAGCAGATCAAGTGAAAACGTCACCCAGTCGTCACTGGTAAAATATTTCCGGTATGGCGGAAAGTGATATTTGTACGGCGCAGTCATCGTAAGAAGATGCCCGATTGTGATCTTTTGTATATTCTTTTCTCCTCTTTTTATCCTGTAATCCGGGAAGAAATCGAGTATCTTCTGCTCCACGCTTTGAATATACCCTTTGTCGATGGCAATTCCGACCAGTACAGACAGAATGCTTTTCGTCACAGAATAAATATGTATCTGGTTCTCTGCCGTGCACCCGTTAAAATAGTTTTCATAGACCAGCCTGCCGTCCTTTACTATCACTATGCCCGCCATATTTGCATAGCCGGCGCTTATGACTGCTTCCAGCTCTGCCAGTTTTTCAGATTTGCAGTATTCACTCATGCGTCCTCTCCTTTTTGATTGGATAGTATACCTCGGTTATAAGCCCGCTTTCGTCCGCTGTCTGCGCGGGGTCGGTCACATACACCTCATAGAGTGCGTCGCTTCCCACATAGCCTTCCCGCTCCGCCCACTCGCGCTGCTTTGCATACACGGAGGGCAGCTTTCTGTAAGAGCCGCGCACCACGGTCTTTAAGCAGAGCCCCGGCGTAAAATCCCTTGTTCCGGTCACATACTCCCTCACCGGAACGGCAAATTCCGTGTCCAGACCAAGCGGCGTATACTCCGCGCTGTGGAACAGCACCATCGGCGGCGCCGCCACGGTCAGCTTACCGTCTGCAATTTTCTGAAATAATCTGCCAAAGCATTTTCCGTATGCCTCCGCAAACTCCTCCTCGCGCACCATTTCGCGCACTGACAGAAGATTCATTTCAGACACCTCTGTCAACTGTACGTCAATGTTCTCCAGATAAGACATGATCGACTTGCCCTGTTTTAGGTTCTCCAGGTCCTCGTCGAGCTGTTCTATGTTCTTTTGCGCTTCCTCCATCTGCCTTTTTAATTCTTTCCGCTTATCTAAAAGTCCCGCATAGATTTTCTCATCACACGGCTCCTCAGATGTGAGAATCTCCTTGATTTCCTCTAAAGAGAAATGATAGGATTTGAGACGGTCAATAAAGAGCATTGTCTTTAACTGGTCGATAGAATAATACCGGTAGCCGTTCTCCGGATTGATTTCACTCGGAAAAAGCAGCCCGATTTCTGCGTAATAGCGCAGTGTCTTTTTGGATACCTTGCATATATTGGAAAATTCTCCGATTGACAGCATCGCTTCTCTCCTTTGCATCTTGATGTGCTCAGTATAAACGATGCCCTAAGGGGAAAGTCAACCGGATTTCATTCTTTTGTCTTCCCGGCAAGCGCTTCTATCTCGTCCGCCTTTGGCATGACGCGTAGCGCGCCCTTTCTCGTGGTAATGATGGATGCCGCTGCATTCGCATACACAAGCATTTCCCGAAGTTGTCCGTCGCTCAACTCCTCAAGCCCCCATTTCAGCAAAAAATGAAGACAACTTCCCATAAACGTGTCCCCGGCTCCCGTCGTCTCGATCGTTGTCTCCTGTAAGAACGGCGCCGCCTCCACCATCCGCTTGCCATAATATGCCCTGCTTCCGTCACATCCCATTGAAAGAAGAATCAACGGAATCCCGTACTCCTTTTGCAGAAGGCAAATCCCCGCGTTATAGTCCTCCTCCCCGGTAAACCACACCAGTTCATTATCCGAAATCTTTAAGACGTCGCACTGCTGCATTCCAAAATGTACCTGCTCTCTCGCCGCATCGAGCGATTCCCAGAGCGGCTCTCTTAAATTCGGGTCAAAAGAGAGCAGCGCTCCATTCTCCTTCGCCACTGCGATCGCTTTCTTTGTCGCAGTCCGCGCCGGCTCGTGCGTCATCGAAAGCGTGCCAAAATGAAAGATTACAGTATCTTTCAGCAATTTCTCCTGTACTTCCTCCGCCCGAAGCAACATATCCGCTCCCGGATCGCGGTAAAAGGAAAAATCCCTGTCTCCGTCCGCCCTTTTCTCCACAAACGCAAGCGTCGTATGCGCCGCCGCATCCGTCACAAGTCCGCTCTGGTCAATTCCGACCTCATCCAGCGCGGCGCTTAATCTGCGCCCGAAAATGTCGTCTCCGACCTTTCCGATAAAAGCCGTCCTATGTCCAAGGCTTTGCAGCATCGCAAGCACATTACAGGGCGCTCCGCCCGGATTTGCCTCGAGCAGCGGATTCCCCTGTGCACTGACGCCATTCTCTGTAAAATCAATCAAAAGCTCGCCGAGAGCCACTACATCATATCTCTTTTCTGCCATTGCCTTCCCCTCTTCCTTCCCTGTGCCGGATGCATCTGTCAGGTTGCTTTCATTCTGTCTGACCGTTTCCTGCCCAGTCAGGTCGTTCCGCGCTCTACCAGCGATACCGGCAATGTCGTCCGGTTCGGCACAACCTCCCCCTCTCCGGCACTGATCAAAAACTCGACTGCCAGCTTCGCCATCTCCTTGACCGGCTGGCGCACCGTCGTAATCGGCGGCGTTGTAAGCGAAGCGATATTCACATCGTCAAATCCAACGATTTTAAGCTGCTCAGGCACGGAAATTCCAAGCTTTGCACACACCTGTAAAAGCTGCGCTGCAATCAGATCGCTGCTTGCAAAAATACCGTCCGTCTTCGGGTTCTCCTTAAGAAGCTTCTCCAGCACCTCATGATATTCCAGATTGTTGTACTGGTATGCCTCAGTGCCCGCCACCTGATACTCCACGCCGCTCTGACTGCACACCTCCGCAAACCCCGCGGCGCGGTCATCCGCAGGCATGGCAGTGCCGTGAACACCGCTGATGTGCACCAGATGACAGCATCCGCGCTCAATCAGGTGCTTTGCCGCAAGCCGTCCGCCCTGCATATTATCGCACTCCACCGCCGCTGTTCCGTTCTCGATGTAACGCTCGATCGTCACAAGCGGAACATTTAATCCGGTAAATTCTTCTACGCCGACCGTTCCGCTGCAGAGAATAATTCCCGCCACGCGGTTGCTCGAACACATCTCCAGATACTCCCATTCCTTCTCGTTCTTCTCCTGTGAGTTAAACAGCAGAATCTTGTGTTTGTGCTGATACGCCTGGCTCTCCAGATTGCTGATCAATTCTGCAAAGTAGGGATGGCGGATGTGCGGCACGATCACGCCGATGGTGTTCGTAGACTGCTTTGAAAGCGAGCGCGCAACCTCATTCGGATGGTAATTGAGCTTTTTCATCGCGTCATATACCTTCTGCCTCGTCTCCTCGCTGATATATCCTCTGTTGTTGAGCACGCGCGACACGGTACTGACCGTAAGCCCCGTCTCCTTCGCCACATCCTTCAATGTTGCCATAGCTTCTACCTCCCGTCGGTATTTTCCAGTGCAAACGCTCCTATTATTGTATCACAATCCGCCGTCACTTCAAAGATGACATCATCCACCAGAAAAGAGAAATCGCGGATATCTGCTCCCAACAAGCACGTTTCCTCTCCCACAGTAAATCTTCCGCCCGCTCTGTCATAGGAGCCTTTCGTCTCTCCCACCCGGAAATAATACACTTCCCCGTGCTTCTCCACAGCAAACGGCAGTTCCCCGCCGTCGGCAAAGACACATTCTATCTCAAACGCTTCATCCGCATACTTTTTCACCACGGCATGTTCCTTTTTCCACTGTGCAAATTCCCGCACCGGCTTTTGTACCAAAAGCTTTTCACCGTCTCTTTCCAGCACACTAAGTTCTCTTGGAAGTCCCATCGCCCCGGTGTATAATCTGCCGCCGTTTGGCAGCCTGAGCCATGGAATCTGAACAACGCGTCCCACAATTCCCGCATACGTCTGCGCAGCATAAGGGATTCCGTTCATATATGCCCGGTGGCGCACACCGTCCGTCCAAAAACGCCAGCCGTCGAACGCTCCCCAGAAATAGTAACCGTCCGCACACCAGAACATCCAGTGCCCGTTCCCATGCCCGTCAAAAACTTCTATTAAATCCGGACACTCGAACGCACCGTCGAGCGTCAGCCTGTCGCTCTGCTCCCACTCTTCTAAATCCGCAGAGCGGAAAATACCAAAGTCGTTCTCCTCCAGCCAGAGCACCATGATATAGGCGCCGCTCTCTTGATGCCAGAATACCTTCGGATCGCGGTTCTCCCGGCACACGGTAGGCAGCCTTCCCGCATCCCCAAGCTTTTCGAGCGTCTCGCCGCCGTCTACGCTGTACGCCGCGCGCTGCACGGATTCCTTTCCCTCACTCCACGGATTTGTTCCGCCTGCCGCCGTGTAGAAAAACAAAAGCGCGTCCGCAGGCAAGGAAAAGCATGCGCGCTCATTGACAATGCCGCTGCCGGAAAATATCGTGCCCGTCTCATCCGGGAAAAGTACGGCGTCTCTCTGTTCCCAGTGCAGCAAATCCCGGCTTACCGCATGTCCCCACGACATATTTTTCCAGCGGATGTCGAACAGATTATATTGAAAATAAAGATGGTAGACACCATCTTTATATACAAGCCCATTTGGATCATTCATCCATCCCGTCTCCGGCGTAAAATGAATCGAAGGGTGCCGGAGGCTTCCGGCGCTCTCGCGCCAGGACGCGTTTTCTACCGCGTCAAAAAACGCCTCCGGCATATCTCCCTTCAGAATCAGGGTTTTGTCGGTAAATTTCTTTACCGGAAAACGGGCGTAATAATCGGCAGGATAAGAACCGTCTTTCTCGCTTCCCACCGGAATCTGAAATTCGAAAAGCTTCTCTGTCTCCCCGCCGGAAACATAGATTTCCAGTAAAACTGTCTCCTGTTCTTTTGCAATCGGCAGATACAGATAATCCTCTGTGATTCGAAGCTTCTTTTCCATGTCAGACCCTCCATCTATCTCTTACATTTCTTACAATTCTTTATAATCCCTTATTATCTTCATTCCTTTTATGCTTCTTTGTCCTGCGTCCATACCTTACTTGTTCCATTCTCAGTATAGACAATCCTAAATTTCTTTTCCACAAAATTCGCAAAAAGTTCTGCGCGCTCCGCGCCGTGACTTCTTATGATATGAAGCTCATGCCCCCCGCAGTCCGCAAGCGCGAACGCGCCGTCAAACGCCGGATGCGTATTTCGAAATTCCATCAGCGCGAGCAGCTTTTGCACTACCGGGCGCTCTACCTCCTCTGCAATCTCCTCCGTTGTGTAATAATGGCGGTTGATATTACGTCCTACTTTTGTCTCCTCCAACAGTTTTAAATCATTCTTCCCGGCTAACATTCCCACATAATATACCTGCGGGATTCCCGGTGCAAAGAATTGGACTGCGCGCGCCAGAAGATACGAGTCGTCGTCATCCCCGAGTGCGGAGTAATAAGAGCAGTTGATCTGATAAATATCGAGGTTATTGTACGCCGCCGTGTTATATATCTTTTTGACATTCGCGCCATATCGGAAAATATCCTCTCTTGTCCGCTCAATCTCCTTCTCCGGCAGCAAATCCTTCACGTCTACAACCCCGATTCCGTCATGCGTGTCAAGCGTCGTAAACTGCTTTCGCGGACAGATGGCAAGCCAATGCTTTAAGTACTCCGTCCTGCCATAATAAATCGCATGTATTAACAGCATCGGCAGTGCAAAATCATAGACGTAATAATCTTTCTCTGCAATCTTCGTCTGCATCGTATAATGCTCGTGTATTTCCGGCAGAAGCGCCACCCCATAGGGCTTTACAATATCCGCACATTCCTCCAGAAGCTCCCACACCTCCGGTTCAATAAAAAAGCAGCTCGTGCCCGCCTTCTTCGTCGCATAGGCGAACGCGTCAAGACGAATCAACGCCGCGCCATGTTCGCACAACCCGGTCAGATTATCCCGGATAAATTTCTTTGCCGTCTCCGATTTACAGTTGATATCAATCTGCTCCTCGTCAAAGGTGCACCACACCTTTTCTGTTGTACCGTCCGCAAAGTTCGCATCCACATAAGGCGCGCGCGGCTTTCTCTTGTAGATTGCATCCACCTGTTCTTCTGTAGGCTCGCCGTTCTCCCAGAAATCCTTGTAGCGTATAAATAGCTCTCGGTATTCTGACGCATCCTTTTTTTCCAGAAAGTCTCTATAATATTCACTCTGCGCGGAAATATGGTTAATCATATAATCGAACATCAGATAGTAACGCTCCGCCAGCCGTCCGATATCCTCCCAGCCGCCAAACGCAGGCTCTACGCTGTGATAATTCATCGGCGCGAACCCCCGGTCCCCGGAGGAGGGAAAAAACGGAAGAATATGAAGCCCGCCGACCGCCTTGCTAAAATAAGTGTCCAGCATCTTTTCCAGGTCCTTTAAGTTCTCCCCCATGGAATCCGCGTATGTAATCAGCATACATTTATTTTCCAGCTTCTTCATGTCTTACCTCACTTTTATGCACATTTTAAGACTTTACCGCGCCTGCCACAACGCCGTCGATAATATGTCTCTGGAGAAACAGGTACAGAATCAGAAGCGGCGCAACCGTAAGCACAAGCGCAGCCATAATCACACCATAATCCGCCGAATATGTACCGTAAAAGGCATAGGTCGACAGCGGAAGCGTGTACAGTTCCTTCCTGCCGAGCACCAGAGACGGCAGCAGATAATCGTTCCAGAAGGCTAACACATTTAAAATCACAAGTGTCGCCGTGGTCGGTTTCAGCAGCGGAAATACCACCGCAAAAAATGTCTTCACCTTGGACGCCCCGTCCAAGTAAGCCGCCTCTTCCAGAGAAATCGGGATGCCGCTCTTGATAAAGCCCTGATATATGAACACGGACATACTCATCGCAAAACCCGTGTGCATGAAGACCAATGTCAGCCTGTGATTCAAAATGGAAAGTCCCGCCCCATAGATAGATACCAGCGGAATCATAATCGCCTGAAACGGAATAATCATCGACGCCGCCATCATTGCAAAAAAGACCTTCGAGAACGTATTTTTCGCCCGTGTAAAGTAATAAGCTGTCATGGACGAAAAGACGATGACCAAAATCGTTGCAAGTCCCGTAATGAACAGGGAATTGCCGAACGCCTTCAAAAAGTCCATCTTGTCAAATGCTTTCACATAATTGTCCAGTGTGTAGCCCTTTTCAGTCAGTACGGAAAAAGGATTTTTGATGATATCCCTTTTCTTCTTGAAGGAGTTCAAAAGCACCAGCGCAAACGGAACCATATAGAGCAAAAATACTGCCACGACCGCAAGAAATCCCGTCATGTCGAGCACCTTTTTTCTCGTTCCTCCAACCTTTGTGGTCTTTATCATTACGCCTCCACCTCCTTTTTCTTGCCGAGATAGATCTGTACCCCGCTGATGCACGCCACAACCGCAAACAAAAACAGCGCCTCCGCCTGGCCTACACCGTAATTTCTGGATGTAAACGCCTTGTCATACACATACATTGCCACAAGCTTTGTCGTGCCATAAGGCTCTCCGCCCGTCAATGTCAGGTTCACATCGTATACCATAAACGCTCTTGAGAGTGTAAAAAACAGGCAGATAACAAACGAGGGAACCATCAGCGGAAGAATCACGCGCCGCATCCTCTGAAAACCCGTCGCTCCATCTATACTGGCCGCCTCCAAAACGTCAGTGGACAGCCCTGTAAAACCGGCAATATAAATCAGCATCATATAACCGGATAATTGCCAAACCGTAACTACAACCAAAGACCAGAACGCCTTATCGGGATCCGACAGCCATGATGTGGAAAAAAGTCCCCATCCGGTCGTCTCCCCCAGATTCACAAGTACTCTCGAAAACACGAACTGCCAGATAAAACCAAGCACCACGCCGCCGATCAGATTCGGCGTAAAAAATCCTGCCCTGAAAAAATTCTGTCCCTTAAGTCCGTTCGTCAGTGCATATGCCAGCAGGAATGCAACCGCATTGACGAGCACAACGGAAATCACCACATATTTTAACGTCAGTCCCATTGACGACCAGAACGCCGTGTCAGAAAACGCCGCCATGTAATTTGCTGCGCCGACCAGATGCTTCACCTTACTGACACCGTCCCAGTCCGTCAGTGTCAGATAGAAGCCGTACAAAAACGGCAGTATGACAACTGCACCAAAAATCAGACAGCCCGGCAGTGCAAAGATACATAAATTTTTTATTTTCTCTCCCGTTTTTCTACCCATTGCTTTCACCCTTTCCAATCGCTGCGGCAGAATCCCCTGCCGCAGCCAAAGCACTTTGCAATCTCTTTAATTCTGCGCCGTCCAGTAAGCGTCAATCTCTGCTGCCAGACCAGCCCTGTCACTCTCTCCCGCAATGTACTTCTGCATCGCTGCCCCAAGTACGCTCCAATGATCTGCCGGAGCCACAAAGCTTGAGGAGTACGTCTTCTCTTCTGCCATCTTTGCCTGAATATCCCTGCCCAGCGGATCTACCGGCTGGTTCGTGTTGTTGGAGCATGCAGGAATCACCGCTGCATCCTCTACTAACATTCTCTGTCCCGTCTCAGAAAACGCGATCCAATTTAAAAATTCCTTCGCCGCTGCAATCTCTTCCTCGGTCGCCTGTTCCCCATCAATCATGACCTGTTTGGTCGCTGCTGCCTGAATCTCATTGTTTGCAAAATCAGAAGTATCATTGCCCAGCACAAACGGAAGGAAACCGTACTCATCGTCCGTCTCTGCACCTGCCTCAGCAAGATTCGGCCAAGCCCAGCAGCCGTTTGCCCAGATCGCCGCTTCCCCGTCTACAAGGAAAATCGGGTCCTGATCGTAGAGTGCGCCAAGCGGATCGTCTCCGTTGATGTTGTACTCCAGCAGCAGATCCATCGTATCGACGAACTCATTATAGCGCTCGTAATCCGCTGCCTTTAAAGAACCGCTCTTCAACTGATCGATCACCTCTTCGCTGCCCTCTGTCGTTCCGTCATAGGCATCATAGATAAAGCCGAGCTGATGTGCTCCCAACGACCAGTCCTCTTTGGAGACAACGACCGGATTCTCCATCCCCGCCGCGCGCAGTGACTCGAGCAGACCCTTTAACGCATCATAGGAATTGATGGATGACGGATCGAACTCCTCGCCCAGTGTCTCCTCGATAGCCGTCTTATTGTAGATCAGCCCTCTTCCCTCCACGCAGAACGGGAAGCTGTACGCCTTTCCACCGATATTTAAGACCTGTCCCTCGCACTGGGCAATCCATTTCTCATCCGATAAGTCCACTGCGTACTGCTCTGCCAACGCGATGACGTCTGTTCCGTCCAGCATCGCCATCGTCGGCGCCGTGCCGGAATTGTAAGCGCTTGTCACTTTGGTGTATGGCGACTCTCCGGTTCCGCAGGCTAAGATCTCGACCTCAATTCCTGTCTCCTCATAGAACGCATCCGCCATCTCCTCAAGCGCGGTCTGTACTTCGCCCTTGCTGTTTAAGAAGGTAATCTTCGTTCCCGACAAGTCCACCTCTCCGTCGTCTGCCGTAGCAGCCGCTTCCGCACCGGACGCCGCGCTGCCTGCGTCTGTCTTGTCATTTCCGTTTCCTGCTGCGCTCTCATCCCCACAGCCTGCAAGCATCCCCACTGTCATGGCAGCCATCATAAGAACTGCGATCGCTTTTTTTGTTTTCATTTTTCTCCTCCGCTTTCTTTGAATGAAATGTAATATGTTACGAACCCCGTTTTCGTATCAAACCCATACAACCTGTTTCCTGTTCGTCCGTCAATGCTGTCTCTGTTGTAATTACACTTTAACACCCACTTTCGCATATGTCAACCGGTTGACATACTATTTGTACAAAACAGTCAATTTTTGCCTTATGTTTTTGTGCGTTTTTTCTGTTACTTTTGCCCTATTCAACGAATTTTATGGCATTTTTTCTTCATTTTCCTTGATTATATATATGTCAACCGCTAATCATATTCTGGGCTGTGAGCAATATAAAAAGCCCTGTGTTTTCACATCATTTGAAAACACAAGGCTCTTATCAGGCTTGCTCTGTTCTCTTAATTCAGCACGATCGCATGAACCGCTTCTATTAAGTCAACCACGCCTGCACGGCTGATATAGGAAACAGGTTCCCCGTCAACCACCGCCAGACAATTTTCTCCATCGCAGCGGTACAGTTCAATCTGAACCGTCGGATGATTTTCATTTTCCAGATAGACCGTCAGACTGATTTCTTCCTTGTCCGTGGGCTGCTCTTCCGTAAAGCTGTTTGCCTTCAGATTTTTCAGGGCATTCTGCAAATCTGAAATTTCCAGTTCTTCCTCGGAATAATACCATGTGCGGACGTCATCCGTCTCCTCCGAGGTGAGCGTATACGTGTTGTCTTCCAGCGAAATATCGATCTGGTAAATATCTGCAAAGTCTGCAGAAAGTACCTCCGGATGCCGAAGATCGTCGTAGGATGCCGCCATGAGATTTTTGTATTCCTCCGAGGATATCCGGTAAACAATCTGCGATTCGCCGACCCTCGCATATGCCGTAATTTCTTCCTCCTCCGTGCTTTGTTCCGCTTCCGCTGCCGTCTCCGCTGCCCCTGACACGGCTGCTTCGCCCGCCGCTTCTTCCGTCGCAGCCGCCTCTTCTGCTCCTTCCGCGTCTGCTTCACTTTCCATTCTTTCCGCTTCCTTTTCTTCGGAAGCCGCTTTTTCCTCCGGATCACGGCTGACGTTTAAGACAAATGTCTCCGAGGTTTCTTCCCCTTCCTCATTCTCCAAACTGTAGTCCACAGTTACGGTCAATTCGGGTTCGTCAAGACCATACGACTTTAATTCCTCCTCCGTCGCATTGTATGTCGCGTAGTCCGTGAGATTCAGATTACTGATGTTGTCCAGATAGCTGTTTACCAGCGACGTATCGAGCGGCAGATTGCTTCCGTCCTGCTGTGTGAAATAGATATCGTCAGCGCAATAGCTGTCCGTGCTGTTCTCCTCGTATGCAATGTCATAATTTTCCGTACCCGCAAACGTAATCTCCGTTGCGCCGCTGTCGAACGACGGCGTTTCATCATGATCGATCATGTCGCTTAACGTCACTGCGAAAGAATCCAGCGGATCGTTTGACACCAGATAGACGTTTCCATCCCCGATCGAGACATAGCGCTCGGAATCCATGCTGCTGTAATCGCCCAGCAGAATTTCATAGGATGCATCCTCCGTTGCAAGGTTAATCGTACAAACCGGATCGTCCAGTCCATACTGCCCGTAGTCTTCTACTTCTTCAATGATAAAAGATACGCCGAACGCCTCAAACTGCTCCAAAAGCGCACCGATTTTTTCCTCATCTACCGGGAAAGCCTCGTCCTCATCATAGAGCCATGTTTCATCCCGGTGAAATGCGAGCGACTCTTCTTCGCCTTCTTCCGATTCGTATTCCCACGACAACGACTGCACGGAATCGGCGGACAATGCAAGAATGATTTCATCGCTGTTTTTGATCTGCTCTTTGTGTTCCTCAAAACGCATCACGCCAAACGTTGCAACGCAGGCTACAGCCAGAACTCCAAGTAATATATATATCCTTCTATACCGTTTCATTTTGCATCCTCCTTCTTGTGAGAATCACACAGATTCCAACGCCCAGATACAGAAGCGGAAATACGCCGATCATCATTACTTTTAACAGGGAGGACGTGGACTCGCTGATCGTCAGATAGTTATAGTTCAGCGACTTGCTGCGAATCGCCATTGCCTCACTCTCTCCGATCAGGGACGACACGGCGTTCATTGCCATATCCACATTTGCGCCGGACGAGTACGCGTTATACATATCTTCCAGAAAACTCGACGACGCGAACCAGACGATCCTGCCGTCGCTTTCATTCTCTACAGAGACCGCAACGGCAAACGGTCCGTCGATATCCCCTTCTTCCTTCTCATAGGTGGCAAGATCATATCCGGCAATCTTGCTGAAGGAGGAACCGGATGTGGTAAGCAGCTCTGTCACCGTTTGGGCCGCGGATGTTCCGTCTACCGTCAGTCCCTGGGAAATCGGCATGATCGGATAATAATTTTCTTCTATCAAAGAATCCGTAATTTCACTGTCCGCCATATCCGGCAGCAGCACATAGGGCGCCTGAAACGCGTAATAGTCTCTGTCCGTCTCCACGACAATGCCGTCGTTCGCCGTCACTCCGTAGTCCTCCAGCAGACCGTAGAGATTTTCCAGTGTTCCGTCCTCCGTCGGTCCCGCCATGACAAGAAGCTTCCCGCCGTCTGTGACATAATCCGCCAGCATTTCCTTTTCTTCTTCCGAAATGTCGCTGGTCGGCGCGTAGATCATGATACAGTCCGCTTCTTCCGGAATGGAATTCACCGTCAGAAGTGAAAGTGTATTGACCTCAATATTTTCCTTTTCGAGCTGCTCGGCAAAGGAAGAGGGAAGCTCTGCTTCTCCGTGCCCCTCTAACGCATAGATCTGAGGCAGTTCTTCATTGACAACATAATCGATCGCAGAAGTGATCGCGCCTTCTCCGTCAAAGGACGTGTTGTAAGAGTACGAGTACATATCCGCTTCCTGAATGTAAATATCGCTGTAGCTTATGAACCGGCTGCGTTCCCCGCATTCCACAACAAGGCTGTTATTTTGAACGGTTTCATCCGTGTACTGCTCCGCAAACGTCGGGAAAACATCCGGGTTCTTTTTGACAATTTCGATATGATCGGAAAGGCTGTCATATTTACTGAGCAGGTTTTCGATGACCTCGTCCTCTTCCCCAGACTGCACGATCCAGTAAATCGTCACATCCTGCTCCAGCGCGTTTACCACCACCTTTGTATTGCTGGTAATGGAATAAAGCTTTGTAGAGCTGATATCATATTTCGTCATAGAAGCGGGCAGTGCGGAAACAAAGATATTTACCACAATCAAAAGCGCCAGTACGACGCCTGTAATCGCCAGTGAATAAGCGCCGCCGCGAAAAGCGATTTTGTTTTTCTGCGTCTTCTCCGAAGGCTTCAAGTATTTCCATACGTTCATCAGTTATACCTCCTTTTTTCCAGAGACTGCACCGAAAGGAACAGGAAAAATGCAGCGACCGTAATGTAGTACACAATGGCAGTCATATCGAAAACTCCGTTGACAAAACTGCTGAAACGTTCAAATAACGACAATTTTGTCATGATATTTGGAAGCAGACCTTCAAATTTTGTCGCGTCCGTCCAGTATGTAACCATGATTACGGCAAACAATACAAAACCTGTCCCGTATGCTAACGTATCATTCTTTGTAAGATGCCGTATCACAGCGCCCAGCGCGACGATTATCACGCATATGGCAGCCACTGACCCAAACGCCGTGGACGAGATGTATTCCGAAAGGCTGACACTGTAATAATTCAGCAGAATGACCGCAATGCCGATGCCCGCAGCAAATCCCTGATTATCCGTGAGCGAAGAAATGAACACGCCGAGCGCGATCAGGGCGGCGCCCATGATAAAGAATGCCAGAATCGACCCGTAGGAGGTCAGCAGATAAACGTCACCGAACTGCGAAAAAATCAATGGGTACAGGCAGATCAGGCAAAGCGGAATCAGATAAACGATAAGCAATGCCAGATATTTCCCGACAATCACCTGCGTCGTGGTGATGGGAAGCGAATACAAAAGCTGGTCTGTCTTCTGCTTCCTCTCCTCCGCAATGACACGCATTGTCAGAATGGGCACAATGACGACAAACACAAGGCTGCCAAAGCTTAGGACATACTCAAAATTACTGACCGCCGCCTGTATGTTGTATAGCATCGAACCAATTCCCACAAACGCGAGCAGAAACGCGCCGAACACATACGCCGTCAAAGAATGGAAATACATCCGGAGTTCATGCTTTAATACTGCTATCATTTATGAGCCACCTTCCTTTCCGTCGTCTTCCCTGCCGCATCATTGCTTTCAGTAAGCTCGATAAAGACATCCTCCAGATTCGCTTTCTTTAACGCCATTTCAAACAGCGCCTTCCCGCTCCCGGAAAATGCAAGAAAAACTGCACGGGAAATTTCATAGATATCGTCATGATCTGTTTTCAGATGCGCCTCAACAAATCCGTTTTCTTTTTCCTCTGCGCTTATGTCCGTAATATGACTGATCCCCGCCAGCATCCGTTTGATTTCTTCCGCTGCCGCATCGGTGGTAATACTGATCTCATTTGGCGCGAGCAGCCGTTTTTCCAGGTTCTCCGGTTCATCAAAGGCAATCAGCTTTCCCTTTGCAATAATTAATATCCGGTCGCAGATGGTCTGGACTTCGGAGAGGATATGTGAACTGAAAATGACCGTATGCGTCTGTCCCAGTTCTTTGATGAGCGCACGGATTTCAATGATCTGTATCGGGTCAAGTCCGACCGTCGGCTCATCAAGAATAATGATTTTCGGGTTTCCAAGAAGTGCCTGCGCGATTCCGACTCTCTGTTTATAGCCCTTGGAGAGTGCAGAAATACGGCGGTTCTTTACGCTCTCAATTTTCGTCTGCCGGATGACTTCCCCAATCTGCTCATTAAGCTCTGCTCCGTGCAGTCCTTTTGCTTCCCCCACGAACCTCAAATACTCCACAGGTGTTTCCGTCATGTACAGCGGCGGCTGTTCGGGAAGATACCCGATCAGCTTCTTCGCCTTGTCCGTTTCCTCAAAAATATCGTAACCGTCGATTTTGATACATCCGTTCATCGCCGATAAGCATCCGGTCATGATATTCATGGTGGTGGATTTTCCGGCGCCGTTCGGTCCTAAAAAACCATATACATGACCTTCGTCAATCTCAAAGGATAAATCATCGACAGCCATGAAATCACCATAGCATTTCGTCAGATGTTCTACTGCTATCATCGTCTGCCTCCTCATTTTTAATATAAAAGAATCCCGCCCGGCAGGGCTTTTTTTACTCTATAGGAATCATCGCCTTCACGCTTTATGGCAACAAGGTATTTCCTATAGAGTAAAAAAACATCATTGCCCACAAAAGCAGCCTTACGCTGCGTCACTGTGGTATGCAATGATGTTATTTTAAGCCATGCGGCTTAAGGCAAACTAAATTTTCCGGTGAACAAACTGTGAAATAGCAAACGCCGCTCTCTATTTCAATTCTACTTTAAATCCAATAAGCCCCTCCTTTTTATATACGGAAATATCTCCGTGATGATTTTTGGCAATCGCCCTGGCAATAGACAAGCCTACGCCAAATCCGCCGTCGAAGGTTCTCGCTTTATCCGCACGGTAAAAGCGGTCAAACAGCTTCGGAAGCTCTATATTGTTCACGTCACAGTATGTATTTTCAACGACAATGACTGGATGACGTCTTTCATAAACCGAAACCTGTATTCTGCCTCCGGTATCACAATATTTCACGGCATTGTCCAAAAGTATCGCCGCAAGCCGCCGGATCAGCCCCTCATCCCCTTGATAGATAATCAACGGTTGTACCTTGTAGAACAGATCTTTCCGGCGCTCCGCAGCCAGCGGCTCAAATTCCGATATGACGTCCGAGAGGACACTGCTTAAATCAAACCGGGAAATGGTAAGATTCGACTGGTCTTCATCCATTCTGGACAATGTAACCAACTGGTTGACAAGCATTCCCATTCGCTCGCCTTCGCTTCGGATGTCATCGAGCCACTCGTTTTTTCCGATCTCCGCTTCCACAATGTCCAGGTTTGTCAAGATTAACGTCAGCGGTGTCTTCAGCTCATGGTTGGCGTCAGTGATAAATTGCTTTTGCTTTTCGTAGCTTTCCGCCACAGGGCGAACCACCCATTTTGAAATCAAAACAAATAAAATCAGGATAATCAGACTGCTTCCAAACAAAATCAGCAGAGATGTAAGCAAAAAACGATTCGCAAACATACGGTTCATCGTTCCGTCTACAAAAACAATCGCGGTTCCGGTCTCTGTCTCAAAGAATTTATATCTGTAATCAGATACCCAGCCCTTTTCCGTTCCGTCCTCCAGCGCAGCTTTCGTATACTCCTGTGCCTGTGTTTCTGAGATTGAGAAGATGGAATCAACATTTACGTGTACAATCCGGTCGTCATCGCCGAGCCATACCGTAAAAAATCGGGTGCTGAACCTCGTTTCCTCTGTAATGACGTCGGTATATGGAAATCCGCCCGCCGGCATCGGCCGGACAGACGGGTCAAACTCGGGAAACACGCCGTCATTGGATGCAATCGCATCCGTTAAGGCATCCATCGTGTGATTTAACTGTATATTGCTCATGACACATATGATTGCAAAAATAACAGAAAATACGATCACGCTCGAGGCGGCGCTGACAATGATAAATTTTTTCCGCAGACTGTAAATCATTGTATTTCCTCCAGAACATAGCCCGCATTCCGGACAAAGCGGATTTCCACAGGCGCACTGGTGGCGCTGATTTTCTTCCTCAGATTCGAGATATGCACCCACACTACGCTTGTATCTACATTGGAATCCCATCCCCAGATATGCGTCATAAACTGGTCTGTCGGAATCACGATACCAGGTTTTTGCATGAGCATTTCTATAATCTGAAATTCCTTCCCGCTCAGCGTCTGGGCTTGTCCGTTATAGACCAACTGATAGGTAGAACGGTTCAGCACGACATCGTTGTATGTCAGAAGATCCGGCACATAGTTATCTTTACGCCGCAACATTGCCCTGACCCTCGCCAGAAGCTCAGACGTGGCAAACGGTTTCGGCAGATAATCATCCGCTCCGGCGTCCAGCCCTTCTACGCGCTGCTCCACTTCGGTGCGCGCGGTCAGGAATAAGGCGGGCGTAGTTATATTCATTTCCCGCAGTTTTTGCAGCACCTGTATGCCGTCAAGCCCCGGCATCATGATATCGAGTACAAGTCCGTCGTATTCTTCGGTTCTCGCATAGAAAAGCGCATCCTCTCCGTTTAAGACGCCGTCCGCAATAAATTTATTGCTCTCAAAAATATGCACCAGTGTTTTTAATAATCTCGGGTCATCTTCCGCGATAAGAAGCCGCATAGTCTCACCTCTTTTTTTATAATAGTTTACCACATTTTCCTAAAGGCAGACTAAAAACTGCAAATACCATTTTTCCTGTAGTTAAACTCGTCTATTTCTTCCCTTCTAATTCACGCCTGCTTAAGCTTGTACTGCAACAGAGCCACACATTCACAGTGTTTTGTCCAGGGAAACATGTCCACCGGCTGGCACTCCACCGCCTCATATCCATGCTTCGTCAGATATTTAAGATCTCTTGAAAGCGTCTCCGGGTTGCAGGAAACGTACACCACACGTTTCGGGGACAGCTTCACGACCGAGGATAAAAACGCCTCGTCACTTCCGGCGCGCGGCGGGTCCATAAATACAACGTCTACGTCCGCACCGTTTCTCTTTCCATCACCCTTTGTCCGGGCATTTCCACGCGTTTCTTCTATCCTCCCGTACTCTGCCATTTCCACCATGAATTTCCCGGCGTCTGCATTATAGAACTGTATGTTCTCAATGCGGTTGCGCTTCGCGTTGGTGACCGCATCGCGCACCGCATCGCGGTTCAGTTCCACGCTGATGACTTCCTTCGCGCCGGACGCCGCGATAATACCGATTGTTCCGATTCCGCAATAAGCATCCACGATCCTCTCTTTTCCGGTAAGCCCTGCATATTCAATCGCTTTCCCGTAAAGCGCCTCGGTCTGTACCGGGTTCACCTGATAAAAAGACTTCGGTGAAATGCGGAAGGTACAGCCGCAGAGTGTGTCCTCGATATAGCCTTTTCCGTAAATGACTGTCTCCTTCTCCCCGAGCACCATGCTCGTCTTCTTGTCATTCACGTTTACGATGATTGTAGTAATTTCCGGATGCAGCTTGCGCAATGCCTTCACAAAATTATTTTTTGACGGCAGAATCGGCGAACCGAGCACCAGCACGACCATGACTTCCCCGCTGTGGAATCCGCGGCGCACAAGCACGTGGCGAAGCAGACCATATCCCGTATCTTCGTCATAGGTCTTGATTTTAAAGGAATGCAGTAACCCACGGATGTCCCTGATGATTGCATCCGATAATTCATCCTCAATCTGACAGGCATCGATATTTACGACTTCATGGGTTCCCGCCTTATAAACTCCCGAAATGATTCCTCCGCGCGCCGCACTCCCCGCCTGTCTGCTGCGGTCCGCGTTTGTCCTGCGCTTTCCGTTTCCTCCGCGTTTTCTGTCAATATCAAACACCGCATGTACCTTATTCCGGTAATGATACGGCTCGTCCATCCCGATGATCGGGTGCACTTTGCAGAACTGCCCGACATTCTTCTGGACAAACGCCTGCTTTTCCTTAAGCTGCTGCTCGTAGGGCATTCCCTGATAATCGCAGCCGCCGCACTTTTTTGCGTAAGGGCAGGCGTCCGCCGCCCGTGTTGCATCCGTTTTGGGAAGCTTTGGGGAATTTCCTTTTTTGTCCTGTCTTTGCGATTTCTGGTCTGCCATGCTCCGCTTCTGTAAATTTTGCTTTTCTCTATTTTGATTTCGCGCTTCTCCCACTTTCCTCTTCTGATTTTGCTTTTCTCCGTTTTGTTGCTGTCTCTTTCTTCTCTCATCCATACCGTCTCTCATACACACATTTCCTTTACTGCAATATACACTTCATTTTTTGTAAATCTCAACCTTTTCAAGTTCAGACCGGTAGCCTATGTTACAGTTCCAAAACTATTCTTATAACATTTTGGAAAATGCCATATGCTTTATATAACATTCCATAAAATGATAATCTGGGACATAATCCAATTCACTTATCTGTATAGCCGGTAAAAATACTTTCAGATCCTTACAATTATTTAAACGAATTTGCCTGCCATAATTCCACTTAAAACTATTTTGATTAATAACAGTAGCTATAAACAATCCAATATATTGATTCATTTCGAATTTAGGTGATAATACTGTTACATCACTTGTAGCACAAAAAGGAACTGCCTGATAATATGTTGAACAATTAACTTTACCAATCGTAAGTTTATTACCGCTAAACATAGGTTTCAAGTTCGTCATATTTCCTATACCATTATTCGTATCACTTGACGATACATATGGTACGTTTCCAAATCCATAATCGGATGAAGGCACATAATCTCCTGGTTCCATTTCAAATAGATCAGGATAAAGATTAAATTCATGCCAGCGGACAGAAAATAAATCTACTCTTGTATTTATTTTGCGTTGTTTATAAAATGTCAAATCCTTAATTTGAATATTATCAACCCAATCAGGAATATCCGTAATGTCAGGTATCAATATTTTACATAATGTTTTATCTGCCTGCCTTCCCCAATTGTACTTGTATCTATTGGCTATTAAGCATGTACAATAAAATAGCATTTCATTTTTTGTCATTCTATTAATGGGCTCTAATGCCGCAACATGATATGCTGTATAATATGGTTCTTCTTGGTAATATGAATACATTGTAGAACTGCTCGACAATGCAACGCTGATCGTATTTGCCGGTAACGGATTCTTTCCCTCAACCGCTTTAACTCTGGCTACAACTCCATTGTTATTTCTATTCCGGGAAACAAAATTAATTCCATCAGGAGCTTCCTCTAGTTTGTTCAATTCCAAATCTGTTCCACTGATTATCTTAAATAATTTTGTAACTGGAACATTACTCACTATCTTCATCCTCCTCTTGAAATTCATCGATTTCCAGTTGTTTTAACTGAAATAACATATACTTTTTTACTTCTTTTTCAAAATCATCTTGAGTCAATAATGTATAATCCGTCTCAACAAAATACTCCCATAACCATTCATCATTACACGTTTCAGATTCTGAATCAAAGTTTAATTTACGCCAAATTCCAAATTCGTCATCAACCTGTTTACTATTAAATGACTCTAACCACAATTTGACACATTCATTTGGAAGATATTTGTTTTTTTTATGTTTTTTGTCTGCAATTCTACCTAAAGTTTTATGCCAAATATAGCCGTCTTCTTTCCAATTTCCAAAATAAACTTTTTTATTAAAATCATGTGGTTTTCCTGTCTCAAATACCATTATACAGGTTATTGTGCCTGCAATACCCTTAAATAAATCAATATTCATGCTCATAACTCCTAATAACGTATTTTCTTTTAATATCATATTTCTATACGGAGCATAATCATCTGCATGAGCACATGAAGTTGGGACTATCACAACAACCCTCTTACCTTTTTTTACAAATTTGCAAAGATTATAAACAAAATCCATAATATTATATGATGACTCGCTATATGGCGGGTTCATCATACCCACCGTTGCGCCAAGATTCATAATCTCATCTTTAAGCTTCATGCAATCACCATGCAATATGTTAGACTTTCCATCTCCTCTCAAAATCATGTTTGAGCATCCTAGTACATACATTGTTGGGTCACTTTCGCATCCTACTAACTGATGTTTTCTTATATACTCTTTTACATCTCTTTTTGTAAATTGTTCTGTTCCATATAAAGCTTTATTATTAACTTTGATATATCTTATTTCTCTGTCTGTTATTTTTTCTTCTGTAATTAAATTATCAAAAAATAAGTCTATGTCCTTTTGATTCATTCCATCTGCAATTTTAAATAATTTATTCATTGCAGATATTAAGAATCCGCCTGTCCCAAGACACGGGTCTAACACAATATCATCAACTTTTAAATCAGCCAATTCACAGAAAAGGTCTGTAACTACTGAAGGTGTCAATTTAATACCATTGTTCGCTCCATTTTTTGTATACCGCAAAAACTCATGATAAAATTTTCCGATAATATCTATGCTGAAATCACCATTCATGCAAGGATAAATCGTTTCATGCAACTTCTCCAACACCATTCTAAGTTTTTTTGCATTATCATTTAGCAAATCCTGCTGATTAAATGTATCAGCGAATTTGTCTCTCAAAACCTGCTTTTTATATTCGTCAGGTATATCTCCCGCATTAATAATACGATTAATTGCAGATTTTAAATTTTCCTGCAATGCTTTTGCCGTAATTTCCTTATTCTTATATGTAGTTTGGAATGTCTTGTCGCGCAAAGCTAATAATAATCCTGATACAAGCAATGCCCGCACCATAGTATTAACCCCTGCACTATCCAACATAATATTTAATTCTGTTGCAGAAATTGTCGCCTTTTCTTCGTTAAATTCCTTTATTATATTATTTGATTCGTTTTGTACGAAATTAAGATAATATTCATAAGGATACAATTTATCTAATTTCATATCGTAAAATGGTCCGTAACAAATTCTATTACCCTTATCATCTTCACCAAACTGTAATAATTGACCTTTTTTCCAGAAATAGGTACAAATATTCAATTCATCGCTATTTTGCAAACCTGATACACCGATTGCAATCACATCATAATTTTTAGATAAAAATTTTGCATAATGAACTGCTCCATCCACAGCATATTTTCCAATTATATCGCCTCTAATCTGCAAATATTTTTTATCTCTTAATGAAGAACTTATTAATAAACTGGTTTTTTTCTCAGGCTTGCATTCAATCACTATTGCTAAATTTGAGTTATTATTTATTATTATAAATTCAGGTTTTCCATCGTCCGCTCTATCCGTCCAGATTAAATCCTTTTTATCCTTGGCATGACATTTACTGGAATGCTTTAATAAATCCATTAATTCAGGATTCTTTTTGTAATCATCCTGAGCATACATACACAATCCGTTTTTATCTGCCGTCTGGCAGTCCGCCGGGTCCGGATATTTGCAGCCGTTCACCAAAAGCTTTCGTGTCTGCTCAACAATTTTTGTTCTGCCACCGTTCTTTCCTCCCTTTTTTCATATGCATTCACTGATTGACTATACCACTCGTATGAAACAATGACAGCATACGGTCTACTTTGCTTTATTGCTTTATTGCTTTATTGCTTAAGACCTACTATTTTTTGTGTCATTCCTATGCTCGCATTTTATTTCTTAAATTATATCAATAATAATTATTTTTTCAAATATATAATATCATCCAGTATTTACCGCTCCTCTACCACCTGAAAAATATAAAACTTCAAATAATAACTCTCATCCGCCGACCACAGAATCGGATGATCCGCCGCCTGCGTGCGGTATTCCACCTGTCTGAGCCGTTTATGGACATTCTGCGCCGCCTGATGAATCGTCTTGGTAAAAAGCTCATAATCCATAAAATGCGAGCAGGAACAGGTCGCCAGATAGCCGCCGTTTTTCACCAGCTTCATCCCGCGAAGGTTAATCTCACGATAGCCCTTCACCGCATTCTTAATCGAGCTTCGCGACTTCGTAAATGCAGGAGGATCTAAGATTACCACGTCGAACTTTTCTCCCTCATGCTCCAGCTTCGGAAGCAGTTCAAAAACATCCTCACACTGAAAATGCACGATATCGGAAAGCCCGTTTAACGCCGCATTCTCCCGCGCCTGCTGCACCGCAAGCTCAGACGCGTCCACACCGAGCACCTCCGACGCGCCCGCGATTCCCGCATTGAGCGCGAACGATCCCGTATGCGTAAAGCAGTCCAAAACGCGCGCACCCTTGCATAATTTCTGGATTGCCAGACGGTTATATTTCTGGTCAAGGAAAAATCCGGTCTTCTGTCCGTCCTTCACGTCAACGATATATTTCACGCCGTTCTCCACAATCGGAACCTTCGTGTCGAACTCCTCGCCGATAAAGCCCTTGACGCGCTCCATCCCCTCATTTAAGCGCACCTTCGCATCGCTGCGCTCATAGACGCCGCGAATCGTGATGCCGTCCTCCGCCATAAGCTTTTTCAGACTCTCAATGATCGTAAGCTTGAAGCAGTCAATTCCAAGCGCCAGCGACTCCACGACCAGCACATCCGAAAACTTATCTACTACAATTCCCGGAAGAAAATCCGCTTCCCCGAAAATCACGCGGCAACTGCTTGTATCCACAGTCTTTTTCCGGTACTCCCATGCATCCCGCACCCTGCCGAGCAGAAATTCATCGTCGACCTCCTGTTCCACATGACGCGTCATCAGCCGGATACAAATCTTAGAATGTCGGTTGATAAAGCCTTTTCCCATCGGATAGCCGTCGAAATCCCGAACGATTACAATATCGCCGTCCGCAAACTCTCCCATGACCGTGTCAATCTCGTTATCAAAAATCCACATGCCGCCCGCCTTGATGGTACGGCCCTCTCCCTTTTTCAATGTCACAACTGCACTCATATTTAACCTCCATATATATGCGCCTGACGTTCCGGCAGAGCCCGGACGCCTGCATTTTTCTCACCTTCCGCGTTTGGCAAAGCATATCCCTGCTTCCACACCCCTCACGACACCCGGTCGGGTCTGTTTACAATATAAATTCCGATGCACACCAGAAGCAGCGCCACAATGCACATCACGCCAAGGCTGTCATTCTCCCCGAGCAGAAGCGCTGATAAGATAACGCCGAACACCGGGTTCATGAACCCAAATACCGCAACACGCGATATCGGATTATATTTTAGCAAAATCCCCCACAGGGAATACGCCACCGCAGATAAAAAAGCCAGATAAATAAGCATCAGGACGCCGCTTCCCGTCCACACAGTCAGTCTGCCGCCCGCCGCAAATCCGCAGGCAATCATAATGATACCGCCGATGCAGAACTGCCAGCCGCTCAGTACGACCGGATTCTCCTCCTTCGAATATCGTTTCAGATACACTGAGGAAAATGCATAGGCGATTGTCGAGAGAAAAATAAATCCTTCTCCCAAAAAAGAAAAGCCCAGATCCACGCCGCTCCCCGTCAGATTCACAAGCACTACGCCCGCAAAGCCGATGATGCTTCCGATGATTTTCTTTGCATTTAACGGCTCCTGATGAAAGAGCAGACTCGCGACCAGAATTGCAATAAATACGTTGACGCCCTCGATAATGGACGCTTTTACTCCTGTCGTATGGGCAAGCCCCACATAGAAAAAGAGATACTGCGCGACCGTCTGCAGCATACTAAGCCGTACAATTTTTCCCCATGACGCACGCTTTGGAACAAGCAGCGTCCGGCCTGCCACGCTGCCGATCAAAATCGCAAGGATTCCCGCAAGTGTAAAACGACAGCCTGCAAACAAAATCTGCGCCGCCACATCCTCCGATGCAATGGCAAACATTTTATATCCAAGCTTGATACAGGGAAACGCGCTTCCCCAAAGGGCGCAGCAGAGCAGCGCGCCCAGCCATACTACAATCGTTTTCTGCATAAATTGTTCTTTTGCACTCATTTTCATACTCCAGATTCATTCTATGATTACGCCAGCACGAATCACACACCTTTACTCACAGTGCAGATTCGGGAGCATAGCTCCCTCATCCGCGGGCTTCGCCCTATCAGTCCGCAACGGAATAAATATCCTCGTGCAGGCACGGATATTTATTTCTTTACGGACTGGCACTGCTCATTGCCAACGCGTACATTTTAGCACAGAAGCGCTCTGCTTTCCATGAGAAATATATTTTTGACGCAGCCGCATGGCATTTCCTATTTGCCAGCCACCTGTTCGTGCGGTATACTATACAGAGAAAGACAGACAGCCCAATGCCTGAAAACAGTCCGATTGTTTACCGCAAAACCGGCTTGTGCCAGCCCTGTCATACACCGCACTGCGGGTTTATGAACGACATATCACATACAAAGGAGATTCTTATGGCAACGATCAGCCTGTGCATGATTGTAAAAAACGAAGAGGCAGTTCTCGAACGATGCCTTGACAGCATTGCAGACCTTATGGACGAGATCATCATCGTCGATACCGGCTCCACAGACCGCACCAGGGAGCTTGCAGCAAAATACACCTCCAAAATTTACGATTTCAAATGGACGAGCGATTTTTCCGCCGCGCGGAATTTTTCCTTTTCCAAAGCGACGATGGAATATATCTATACGGCAGACGCAGATGAGGTTTTAGATGAAGTCAACCGTGAGCGTTTCCGCCGCCTGAAGGCAGCGCTGCTCCCGGAACTTGAGATTGTTCAGATGAAGTATGTCACAGAAACAGAATTTGACACGGTCTTAAATTCCAAAAAGGAATACCGTCCGAAGCTCTTTAAGCGGCTTCGCACCTTTACCTGGGTCGACCCGATCCATGAGACTGTCCGCTTAAATCCTGTCATTTTTGACAGCGATATCGAGATTTTACACCGCCCGCAGTCTCTGCACAGCAAGCGCGATTTCTCGATTTTCATAAAGGCGTTCCAGCATGACGGACAGTTTTCACCGAAAATTCGTACAATGTACGCGAAAGAGCTGTTAAAGACCGGGGACAAGAAAGACTTCATGGATGCGAAACCGATTTTCCGTATCATCTTAGACAACGATCTCTCGGATGACGCCAGAAAGGAAGCGTCCTGCGTGCTCGCAAGAGTGTATCGGCTCGAAGACAATAAGAACGAATTTTTCAAGCTGACGATGAAGGACATGCTCACAACTCCGTGCGCAGAAATCTGCTATGAGCTCGGCACTTATTTTGCATCACAGCGCGATTACGCAGAGGCTGTGCTCTGGTACTATAACGCCGCCTATGAGACGGAAAGCATCTTGGACATCCACACCAGCGGCGATCTGCCGCTGCTCGGGCTTGTGGAATGCTACGAGATGCTGCTTGCTGACGAAAAGGCAAAGACGCCGTCCAACACGGCGCTCATCATCCAGTACGAAATGATGCTCGATAAATACCGTGAGGCGTCCCGCGACTGGAAGATGCCGGAGGAATAAACGAAAAGGATATCATATGGAACTTTCCCTCGCAGGTCTCATTCCATATGATATCCCTTTTTATAATTCCCAGAAATAGATTTCTGTCGGCAGCCACGACGCAATTTCAATCGCCACAACAGACCCTATGACAAAAGATACCACATTTGCAAGAATCGTATACCCCACAATTCTTCCAATCGACTTCTTCTCTTTCCCAATACGATTAAGCGTCAGGCAGTAAACCACCGTCTCGAAAACCATAATCAGGATTTCCGTCGGTATATAAAAAAAGACATATCCCCACTGCCCCATCGGTTTCAAAATCCAATAGATCACATAATTAAGCACAAGCTGTGTCAGAATATTCACGATTGCGATACAGCCAAGCTGCATCTTCTCCCGAAATCTAAACGCCGCGGCTATTCCCATTTCAAGCGCCAGTGTCACCAGAAGGCGAATCAGAAACTTAATTCCTATTTTCACATAATTTTCCATCCGCATCTGAGACGTGTCCGTTTTTTCAACTGACATTTCATCCCCGTTAATCTTTACCGTGTAATAGCTGTCAAAGGCATATCGGCTGTATGTCCTGCCATCCGTAAGCAGCCTGTCCTCCTCCGGGAAATAGACAAGAATCTTAAACTGATAAGGCGGATAGTACCCCCACTCAAACTGGTTCGTCCCGGAACACTCCCTCATATATTGCATAAAATGATAGCCGTTTGCATCCTCATACTCATAAAACTTCCGAAACGCCACATTCTCCGGTTCATCCCCCGCCGGCACATCATCTTCTGTCGCAAAGCTGTATGGACCTAAATACTTATCCTTCGCAAGAAGCGTTACATAATACGTCTCATCCTCCACTCCCTCGAAGTCAATCACGACCGACGGCTTGGGGCCGGTGTCCGCCAGAACCGGAATCGCCCACGCCAGACAAAGCATAACTGTGCATAAAAATATCCCTAATTTCTTTTTCATATACTGTCCTCCTAAGGAAAATTCTAACAAAAATATCCCAGGCACGCAACTTTCCAAGATACCTTTACAGAAAAGCAGCAAAAACGTATAATTTTCTTAATGATACTATTTGAAGGAGGAACACCATGCTTACCTGTGATTACATTGTGGAGAAAATTGACGGCGACTATGCGCATCTGCGCCGTGTGGACATGCCGGACGAGGAGTTAAAGCTCGTCGCAAGGGCTCTGCTTCCGGCAGAGATTACCGAGGGCTGCACCCTCCATTATGAAATGATGCAGTATACCATAGGCGCGTAACATCCATGGCTTTCACCGGGGCGTAACAGTTCAGCCTTCCGGTTGAACTGTTACGTCGGGGCAACTATTTCCCGCTTCCGGGGCTTGTAAAATGTGCGATAACGTGATAGGATGAAACTATGGTAAAAATTTAACAATCTTTTTACGTGGGAGGTATTTGTGATGGATTTCAAAGAGGAATACAAACAAAAGCTCGTCTCCGCAGATGAGGCGGTAAAGCTCATCAAATCCGGGGACTGGGTTGATTACGGCTGGTGTACGAACACGGTTGACGCCCTCGATAAGGCATTGGCGAAGCGCACCGACGAGTTAAAGGACGTCAAGCTGCGCGGCGGCATCCTGATGAAGCCGCTTGCAGTTTTCGAGCGTGAAGATGCCGGCGAGCACTTCTGCTGGAACTCCTGGCATATGTCGGGAATCGAGCGCAAGCTTGCAAGCCGCGGCTGTGCTTACTATGCACCGATTCGTTATTCCGAGCTTCCGCGCTATTACCGCGACATCGACTGCCCGGATGACGTCGCAATGTTCCAGGTTGCACCGATGGATGCTCACGGCTACTTCAACTTCGGTCCAAGTGCCTCCCATCTCGGCGCTATGTGCGAGCGCGCAAAGCACATCATTGTAGAAGTAAATGAAAATATGCCCCGCTGTCTCGGCGGCACGGAGTGCGGCATACATATTTCCGACGTCACCTACATCGTAGAGGGCGAGAATCCGCCAATCGGCGAGCTTGGCGCAGGCGGTCCTGCCACCGACGTTGACAAGGCTGTTGCAAAGCTGATCGTTGACGAGATTCCGAACGGAGCCTGTTTGCAGCTCGGTATCGGCGGTATGCCAAATGCAGTCGGTTCCCTGATTGCAGAGTCCGACTTAAAGGATCTGGGCGTTCACACAGAAATGTATGTAGATGCGTTCGTTGACATCGCAAAAGCAGGCAAGATCAACGGTTCTAAGAAGAATATCGACCGCTATCGTCAGACCTACGCATTCGGCGCCGGAACCAAGAAGATGTATGATTATCTCGACGACAACCCCGAGCTTATGAGCGCGCCTGTCGATTACACCAACGATATCCGCTCGATTTCTGCATTGGATAACTTTATTTCCATCAACAACGCTGTGGACATCGACCTCTTCGGACAGGTCAACGCGGAGTCTGCAGGCACGAAGCAGATCAGCGGCGCAGGCGGACAGCTCGACTTCGTGCTCGGCGCGTACCTTTCCAACGGCGGCAAGAGTTTCATCTGCCTGTCCTCCACCTTCAAGTCGAAGGATGGCACGGTACAGTCCCGCATCCGTCCGACGCTCGCCAACGGCTCCGTTGTCACCGACGCACGTCCAAACGTACATTATGTCGTTACAGAGTACGGCAAGGTCAACTTAAAGGGCTTATCCGCATGGCAGAGAGCAGAGTCTCTGATTTCCATTGCGCACCCGGATTTCCGTGATGAGCTTATCAAGGAAGCAGAGAAGATGAACATCTGGAGAAGAAGCAACAAATAAGCGGTTACAGTAACTATATAGCTGCAAAAAGAGGCGGTCGCACCGGTACATATCATACCGCGCGGCCGCCTTTTTTTCCTTGTTCAGATTCTCTTGCCCCGCTGTCTGGATTCTCTTATTCCGCTATTGGGATTCTCTTGTTGCACTGTTGGGATTCTCTTGTTCTGCTGTCCCTCCCGCCTGCGTTTTACGCACTGACACTGGAAGCCCGTCTACTCCTCTTCCCAGCCATTCTCATGCCGTCCGAATTTTTGTCCGACCTTGACCGGCGCATGGAGAAATACAAGCGTATCCGGGCTGATATTGCAGACGGTGTTTAACGTGCATACGACGACATTGTCCGGGTTATTCACATATTCGTCCGATTCATCCCCGACAAAGAAGCGCCATCCGCTGTCAGGCTGACCGGGACACGGTTCGTCAAGGTACATATAATCAATCCGCCCCTCATCCAGCGCTTTTCTCGTGATAAAGCATCCCATACTTCCCAGCTTGCTATCCAGCAGAACCGCCCCTTCTCTTTTCTGCGGAATATACCATTGATTTCGCTGCCATGCGCCGCCTTCCTCCAGCAGATGGCCTGTCAGGTTCCGGTTGATCTCAAGAAATCCGCTGACATCCGGTTCATATTTTCTCATGTGATACAGCGCCCCGCATAGACAGCTCACCGCATACTCCCCATAGGAATGATAAAAGACCTGTGCCTGCCGCACCCATATATCCGTGATCTCCCAAAATTCTTCCTCGGAAATCATTCCACAGGCAACCGCGCTTCTGCACAGTCCGATCCGTTCATTAATGTCCCACGCATAGAATCCCTTCTCCTTCACGATCGGATAAAAGTACTCCGCCAACTGTTTACAGTGAAGAAAACGCTCCCGTCCCTCCTCGTTCAGCTCACTTACATCAAACAAAGGTACATGATTCCAAAAAGTCATAAACTGCTCGTACTCCCTGCTTCCCGAATATCCCTGGTAACATGCCCGCAGCAGCGTTTCTTTGTCTTCGACTCCGAACATCCGCATCATATGCTCCCGCACCTGTGCGCTCTCCTCTTCGCTGCCGCAGTGATATAACGTTTCATACCCCATATGTACCGGGATTCCGGGAACTTTTCTGCAAGCGGAGATCCCCGAAAGCAGTAATGTAAATTCTTCTCTGCTCACCGCTTTTGCATCTTTCGCTGCGGGTGCTTTTTCATACTTATCTTTTAACGCAACAATTTCATTTGCAAGTTTTTCCATATACTGACCCCTTTCTGTTGTTGGACACATTACAGCAAATCAACGCTTTACTCATTTGCGCCCTGCTGCTCCGTTTCCGAATCTCCCGCTTCCAGTCCATCCGCCGAATAACGGTTCGATGCATTCCACAGAATCCATTCCTCATAGCCTGCGTCATACACCGCCTGTATCTGCTGCCGGATTTCTTCTCCCTCATAAGAAATATGCCCCGGAACCCACGTTGCCGTAAAGCTCTGCAGCCACGGGCGCACCACCGCCCGGTCCGCATCTCCCACAGTCGCCAATTCCCTGCCAGACCCCTGCAATGCCGCCAGCACCGTCTCATAGGGGTGCGCATCCGGCACATCCAGACCGAACACCCCGTTTGCGTAATGAGAAGGGTACACCATCGGACTTAAGACATCCACGATCCCGCCTATGGTCTGATAATTTTGTCCTACACGCTCCACATCCGTTTCACTGCCGATAATTGTTCCGAAGACATCCGCACCGAACGGGATATTTTCCTGCGCAAACCGCTCCGCGGCATAGGAGAGAAATCCTGTAATCGCCTGTTCCTTTGTATATGTATTCAAATCTACGCCATAATCCGCAGCGTCGGCATCCGCTCCGATCGGGAACCGTACATAATCAAATTGAATCTCATCAAAGCCCAATTTGGAGGCGGCAACCGCCACATCCACAATATATTCCCACGTCTCCTGCCGATAAGGGTTTACAAATGCCAGTCCATTCGCGTCCGTTACCAAAGTTCCGTCCGGTTTCTTTAGCGCCAGCTCCGGTTTTGCCGTAGCAAGGTAAGGGTCTTTAAAACATACAACTCTTGCAATGGTATAAATATGGTGTTCCTTTAGCTTCGCCATAAGCCCTTCCATATCGGGAATATAGTTGATGCAGGCGCCCATATCTTTCGCGCTGTCCAGATTCATTTTGTAAGTGATATTGCCGTCATCGTTTTTTACGTCAATGACCATCGCGTTTAGCTCCGTCTCATCTACAAGTGTGATAAGATTGTCCATAGAAGCACTTCCCGCCATCGGTCCGGTCACATAGATTCCTCTGACCTTTTTATGGTTCGTCTTCCAATCGTTCCCGGATGTCTTCTCCTCCGCGTCCTGCCCCTGCGCTCCTTCTGCGTTTTCTTCCTTCAACACCTGTTCTTCGTCCGATGCTTCTTCCGTCTTCCGTTCTTCATCCGATGTTTCTTCTGTCTTTTGTCCTTCGTCCGACGTCCCCGTTCCTTCGTCCGATGCTTCTTCGCCCGGCGCTCCCGCGCCTGTCTGCCCTTCGGTACTGCCTTCCCCCGACAGCTCCGAACCGCCCTCCTCCATCGTCTCCGCAAGCGGTCCGTCCGGCGCCGCACAGGCTCCCAGCATGGTCCCTGTCACCATAAAAGCCACCAAAAACGCTATTCCTGCATATCTCTTCTTTTTCATAACTCCCTTGTTCTCCTGCCTCTCTGCCAAAATGTTAAAAAGCTTCCGCAGTTATATGTTCTAACGCCTGTTCTACCGTATCAAACATCAAAAACCATGGAAATTCCCCCGTCGTTTCCTTTGCATTCTCTAAGTATTATCCAACGCCATCCAGGCGTTCTTCGGCTTCTTATCCAGAAAATCCTTGTAATCTGTCTTCATCTTACTACCTGATTTTATGACGCCTTTCTCATACATTATACGTTAAAAAGAGATATTTTCCAACTACAAGAAGGGTTGCAAATGGTTACATATGCGGATTTAATCCAATTCTGTATACTCATTGTTGCCCTTGTTGGTCTGTGTTATCAGATTTTCAAAGGTAGAAAATAAGCCGCCATTACTCCCAATAATGGCGGCTTAAGTAATTAAGTTGTAATATTATTCGGGCAAACCGCTTCCAGTTTCCCTTCTTCTATTTTTAATATAAGCAAATATTGTAAAAATGTCAAGCAGTATCCGAAGCGTCGGAATATCGTTAATGGCATTCATTTATCCACGATCTCAAGAATATCTCAAATCTATATCCACTGAATAAATGCCGTCTTATCGTTTCTGTTATAGCCCGCCTGCTCATAAAAGCGGAGCGTGCCCTCCTCCTTCGAGCCGGTGAGAAGCATCATCTTATAGCAATTTTCCTTTTCTGCAAGCTCCTTTGCATAATTAAGGCAGGCGGTCGCCAGTCCCTTGCCGCGATATGCTTCATCTGTAATCACATTTTCCACAAACGCATACGGACGCTGACCGCGGGTAAGGTTCGGAATGATGACGCAGACACAGGAAGAAACAATCTGCCCGTCCTCCTCCGCGACAATAATATGATGGTTCTTATCCACCAGAATGCTCTGCCACAGCTCTGATAATTCCTGCGTAAATTCCGGCATCGGGTTATCGTGTAACTGCATGTAAAGCTGTAACAAATCATGTAAATCCTCTTCAACGACTTCTCTTATCATCCCGACTTCCTCCCCGCATATTTCTTTTTTTCAAAATCGCATTTTCTATCTGTTTATTCTATAACAAAATTATGTCTTCTAAGACTACAATCGTTTTGTAAAACAAATAATTCTGTTTGCCTCTGAAAATCCCATTTTTAAGTGAAATGCCAGACTCACATCGTTATCTAATTCACAATCACTTGCAAATTCGACACAGCCTTTTTCTTTCGCCCATTCTTCGCATTTTGCCAGCAGATCTTTTGCATAGCCCTTGTGTCGAAATTCCTGTTCTACAAATATCCCTTCCAGATAACCCACAGGGCTGCTATCTGTACCCTCGACATAGTCATGCCGTAACTGGCATTGCGCAAAGCCAACTGCCTGATTGTCAATGGACAGCAGAAATATCGCGCTTTCTTCCCGCGCTAACGTGTCCTCAAAATCTTTTACCAGTTCATCTACCGTATGGCTCTTCCACATTTTTACTGCCATCTGCGCAATCACTGATGCATGTTTAAATTCTGCTTTTTCTATCATATCCTGTTTTCTCCAATGCGGTAATTCTTCCCAACGCTTCCGCCTCTGCCTTTTTATATCACTATTTATTTTATCATATCACCTTTTCTTAACATATGGAATTTCTAAATCTATTGCTTCGGGCTAATCATATTTAATTAAGAACGTTGTTGCTTTCTATCGCACGATTTTATTTCTATTTTCGTACGATTTGGATATGATATAATTTAATCTAATCAGGCATTTCATACGTACTTTACATTTTCGGCATTGGCGCATCATAGCAGCCCAGTTTATGAAAATTATACCATTCAACGATTTTTTCTTCCGATGCAATATTTAAGGCAAGCAATACTTCCCTTGCAAATTCCAATGCCGCGGTTCCGTTCGCAGTAATCATTTTCCCGTCTCTTACAGCCTGTGCCATCCTGTAATTTTCTGCTCCCTCATACGCCGTTCCCGCCCATTGTTCCATATCATGCAAATCATTAGCAGTATGCTTTACCCGATTTAGTACACCAAGCGTTCCTAAAAAGGCTGCTGCATCGCAGATGCCACCCAGAACTTTTCCTTTATCAACGCAGTTTTCTACCAAAGCTTTTATCTGTTTCGCATTTTCATTTCTCCATGTCATTCCCCCAATCAAAATCAAGGCTTCGAAATCGGCAGGAATGGAGTAAATGTCATAATCGGGCACAATATGAAATCCACCAATGGATGAAATCATCTCTTTTGTGAGAGATACGGTTTTTACCTCATACTTATCTTGCCCTAACATATTAATTGCGGACGACAGATAGGCCGCTTCCCAATCTGCGTATTGTTCTAAAACAACGAACAAAATTATTCTTTTCATAACGCTTCCCCCCTATCCCGCACAAATACACCAATAATCCCCATAAACCGTTCCGTCATGTCCCACGACCTTCTGTGCGGATTTTTCAAAGCCCATCTTCTTCAATGCAGTGATTCTTTCCACCGCATAAATCGGCGCTTTTGTTGCGATCATCTTACATTCAAAAAGCCCATAAGCAGGTTCTATGATGACAGAAAGAATCTCACAGAGAACCTCCTCACACTCATATTTACTTCCGACGTCCAGTCTTAAAATTCCGCAGTCATGAAAGAAATCCTCCGACACACGGTGGAACAATTCGATTGTCCCGATTGCCGTATCGCTGTCTTTCTCAACAATCGCAAACCTCACAAAGCCCCTGTTCTCATACTCCATAAGCCAATACCGGATTGCCTCCCGCATCCCCTCTGCCGTAGGATAATAAAAATTGTCTCCGTGACAGTTATCGCTGTTGAAAAACGGGAGCGCAAATTTATCGCCGTAAACCTTCCGCAAATCCTCTGCGTCGCTCTCCGCCACCAGCCGCAGCCGATAATTTTCATTTTCCAGTGTCGGGCATGTCTCATATACGTTACTCATATTTTCCTCCTTATGTGTACACTTTTGTAGTTTCGCTAAATATGCTATATGATTTTTCAGCCTTTCTCCTCATATTCTTCGATTACCATATTACAGGTTTCTAACATACGTTCTACCAGACGCATCGGTTCTAACACTCTTACATCGCTTCCGAGAGATAACAGGAACCCATACCAGAACGTCTCGCCCTCCGGCACGGTAAAGCAGTATTCAAAGTCGCCGTTTTCGTATTCCTTTATAAACGTACCGTTTAAGTATTCTTTGCACTTTGCCTTTACCTTCTGTTTTCCCCGGAGCCTGACTGTAATCAGCTTCTCTGCATTCTTTTCACCAATGTGTTCTTCCCACGAAGTATGCTCCTTCACGCAGTCCTTGTCCGTAATCACGATATGTTCCATGCGGATCAATTTGAACATACAGTAATCCTGATACTTTTCATAATATCCGATCAGATACCAGCCGTACCATTTGTAAATGATGCCCGCCGGTTCCACCAGCCGCTCCTTCACTTCGTTTGCCTGATTCGTGTATGTAAACCGTACCTGTTTCTTTTGTCTGATTGCCTCCTCCAACAGCCGAATCCACCCATTGATTTCCTGATTTTCTCCCGCAACACCAAAATCCACATTCACAATCCCCGGCTTTGCATCTGCCAGAAATTCCATCTTATCAAGGGTGCGCTCTATGCCTTTATTGGCGTGCGCACTCGCGAGACTTTTTAGGGCAGCCACGATAAAATCATAATCCTCGCTGCTTGCGGGCTGTTTTTCCATGACATAGGTATCTAAAATCTCATAGCCGCCCTCTGCGCCGCAAGTCGATACAATTGGGATTCCCGCCTGCCCTAAAGCGTCGATATCGCGCATGATGGTTCGCGGCGAGACCTCAAAGTGCTCCGCCAGCTTCTGCGCGGATGTTCTCCCATGATTCAGTAAATAAATGGTGATAGCCATAAGACGGTCAATCTTCATGTGTCCTCCCTTCGGTTTCCAGCATAACAAAAGAACTATGACAACATTATGTCATAGTTCTTTTACTTTAACAATCTTTCTATGTTTCACATATATTCTCCGGTCTTGCTCTATGTTCCGGCTCATCCCGTTCCCTAAAAATTGTAGCGCCCCGCCGAAACCTTTTCTGTCCTTCCATCCGGCAGGATAATATCTGCCTGCGTATTCGCCGGAATCTGTATCTCATAGGTGACGGTATCGCCGTCGTATTTCCAGCCGCTCACAATCTCACCGAGCGGCGAATCATAGACGGCTCTTGCATATTTCAACGCGGGGGACGGCTGCGGTCTGATCGTGATTCTGCCGTTTTCCACATGAATCCCGCAGACCCCCGAAAACAGCCAGCCTGTAACCGCACCCTTAGAGTAATGGTTGAGGGACGCGGACGGCTCTCCCTTTTCATTGATTCCGTCCCAGTTCTCCCATATGGTGGTCGCACCTTTTTTTACCTGATACAGCCAGCCCGGCATCGTATCCTGCAGCAGGACTCTGTATGCCGTTTCCGTATATCCGCAATCAGCCAGAACCTTACAGAGCGACGGCGTGGACAGAAAGCCCGTATTCAGATGATAATTTTTTTCTATCACCAGTTGATTCAGATCCTGCGCCGCCTGTTTCTTTTCATCCTCCTCCAGAAGGTCAAATATAAGCGCGCGGACATATTCCGCCTGTCGGTCGGACACGATTCTGCCGTTTTCCAATGCAATATGCCGATATGCCATCCGCGCTTTTCCGGCGGTATCGGCATACCTCTTCGCATCCTCCGTTTTTCCGAGAATCTCTGCAATTTCCGCAAGCATCCTTCCCGACTGCGCATAATACGCGGTCGCGACCTTTCCCTGCGGAGTGCGCATCGCAGACGTGCTTTCCACATCCGGCTCGCACCACTCGCCGTAATCGATTCCCGTCTCTATCGTGTAGTTCCGGTACGGATTCCGTTTCAGGCGTTTGACGGGATTTAGCGGTCTTTGCTTTGCCCGTTTCTCCAAAAAGGCGTACCATTTCTGCATCATCTCATAGTTTTCTTCCAGTATGCGCCTGTCCTGATATCTCTTATACAGCACATACGGAACGATGATACACGCATCTCCCCATCCCACAGAGCCAGCCAGAAGCTTTGAGAAATAGCCCGGTTCATTGTTGCGCGGCGCGATATTGGCTATCTTTCCGTCCGGATACTGCGCGAGGCGGCATTCCGCCAGCCATTTGCGGATGACGGGATAGCAGTCCGCCAGATAGATTCCGGTATCGGCAAACACCCCCATGTCTCCGGTCCATGCCGCCCGCTCCCTCGTCGGGCAATCCGTCGGCACATCGCAGAAATTCGATTTCTGGCTCCAGATACTATTCTGCACCAGCTTATTGACATCTTCGTTTGAACAGGTAAAACTTCCCGTCTGCTCCATGTCCGAATAGACCGCAATCGAGGTAAATTCCGCGTCCGTCAGATCTACATCGCCTTCCACCTTCGCATAGCGGAAACCCCAGATGGTAAATCTGGACTTATAATGATTTTCCCCTTCCTTACAAATATAGGTCACCCGCTGGTTCGTACCGCCCTCCTTATGACGTTTGCGGTCCTGAAAATTCTCCTGTGTAAAATTTCCGTTCTCGTCAAGCGTTTCCCCGTGGCTTAGGATCAATTTCTGTCCCGCATGGGCAAAAACGGTGAACTCCACATAGCCCGCGAGATTCTGTCCGTAATCAATGACCGTCTCACCGTTTGGCGTTTTTATGATCCTGCCCCGAAAACGCTCCGCCTCGGTAACCGGCACGCAGTTCGCACAGACGAGTTTCTCCGTGCCAAAGTCTTCGATCTTCACCGCATGGTAATCCGCAATTTCTTCCATACGGGCGTCGATGACCTCTCCCTGCTGCATATCATTTTCACGAATCGGACCGGATTGTGACGCCTGCCAGTTTTCATCGGAAATACAGACGATCGCACCGTCCACCTCCAATTGAAAGAAAAGCGCCACATCCTCCCCGTACAGGTTTCTGTTTCCGTCCACGCCGGAAACGCTTCTGTACCATCCATCCCCCAGAATAACGGAAACCTCGTTATAGCCTTCCTCTAACAGGTCCGTTACATCATAAGTCTGATAGGCAAGCCTTTTGTCATAATCATATGAACCCGGCGCCAGGACAAAATTCCCCACTCTCCTGCCGTTGAGATACGCTTCATATAATCCGTGACAGGTAATGTAGAGCCTTGCACATTTTCCCTTCCGTGCCTGAAAGGATGTCCTAAGATAGCTTGCCGGCCTATGCGCCTGCGGGTCGCAGGTCAGCTCCGGGTTGATCCATTTCGCCTTAAAAAGCGACCGATCCGTGATGCCGATTTCAAAAACGGCTGTCTCGCTCCATTCTCCCGGAATATCATTTTCATCCCACAGGCGCACTTTCCATACGACCTGCTGCTTACTTTCCGCAGGCTTTTCCAAAACGGCGCTCATTCGGTCCGTCCGTACTTTTCCGCTGTTCCAGAAGCCCATCCCGCCGCTTGCCGCCTCGATTTCATAGGCAGTCTGCTTTTTTCCGTCCGTACAGTTCCATGAAAGATACGGATTTACAATATCGATTCCAATGGGATTTCTCATATGTTCTGTTTTCAAATTGATTGCCCGCATACTGTTTTTCCCTTTCCATACTATACGTATCGGTTCATAAACTCCGCCGAAAGCTCCAATGACTTCACCGGGGATTTCTCCACCCAGTTCTTATGGCTCTCTAAAATCACCGCATCCACGCCGTTCTTTTTCGCCTGCTCCACCATAGCGGTCAGATTCATGTTGCCGTAGCCAAGCTCCATGCTGTCTGACTGTAAGATCGGCGTCATAGACGCGCCGCAAATCCTCGTCCCCCGGTCATTGATATGATAGAGTTTCATACGCTCCCCGAGCTGCTTCATCAGATCGAGTGCATCCACGCCCGCCTCTGTGGGCCAATAGGAATCGAGTTCAAAATTCACACATGAAGGATCCGTCTCTTCCAAAAGCATCCGGTATGCCGTCTTTTGCGGCTCCACCTTGCGGAACTCACTGTTGTGATTATGATAGAGCAGCTTTACTCCCCCTTCCCAAAGACGCCTGCCGGCTTCATTCAAATTCTGCGCCAGCTCTGCAACCGCCGTCCGGTCGGAATAATCAAAGCGGTACATTCCGGTAACTACAACATATTCCGTGCCATACATCTGCGCCTCTGCGATGACAACGTCCGGGTCGCGCCGGATGCTGCCGAGATCCTCATGGACGCTGACCACGCAAAGTCCGGCATCCCGCACGAGCGCTGCCCAATCCAGCTTTCCGCCCTTCCCCACAGGCATTCCTGCCATCTTTGTCAGCATACGTACTACAAAAGGTGTCTGTTTGATCATAAACCCGTTCAATTCAATTCCTTCGTAACCCGCGTTTTTTATTGCGCGCAGCGTCTCCGCCGCCCTTTTCTCCGTTCCGGTCACGGTTCCCAGCATAATCTGCTGTACTGCTTTTATCGGCATTTTCGCACCTCTCTTCCGCTCATTTCCTGTTACGCTTCTGTCCTTTTTATTTTCTGCAATGCACTGTTCAATTCCCGGATCTGTTCTGCGGAAACCGCATCCCCTGCCTGTTTTAAGAGGCTTTGCAGTGTCATGCGTCCCATCATCCGCTGCAACGCGGGATTGTCCTTCACACTGTCCGCCACATCGCCTCTCGATGATGCCGCCTTAGCCATCACCTTCTGCACCAGTGCATTCGCCTCCGGGTTCTGCGCCAGCTCCGCCATCGTATCGGAAACAGAATAGCAGTCCGGGTTGAACTCCTCTTTGTCAAACCAATTAACTACATTTCCCTGTTTGTTATAAATATAGTCCGGGTTCTCCTCCTGTACCTTCCGCACACAGATTGCGGTGATGCCTCCCGCGTCCTTCCGGCTTTCTCCTTCCGTCTCAGTCCGTCCGCTGCCGCAGTTCGGCTTTGACGCCGGACTGTTCAAAGCTTCTCCCCCGGCGATTCTTGCCTCGATGCGGTGCTCTCCCGCAATCGGCACCATAAAGCGGAACACATAATTCCCCTGCTTCGTCTCAAATTCCTTTCCGTCCACAAGAAGCGTTACCTCCGGCTGATTGGAGTAAACTTTGATCTCCGTGACCGCCTCCGTGCGGTCTGTACGCCGGCTTCCGCAGATATGTACGAAGGCATCCTTCTGATTCCAGTGCGCCTTATACAGATAAAACGCGTCTTTCTTTAACTTCCGGTCAAAAGTCACCAGACCTTTCTGGTTCTCGCCGTGCTTTCCGCCTTCATCCCGCCCGTCAGCGGCAAAATCGAACAGATTCCACACATGGGTCGCCCAGAGCCACGGTCTTTTTTCAATCATATCAATCATGTGCTCATGATAGACGGTCTGGTAGCTCTCGGTATAGTCTCCCCGCTCCGGCTCTGCCGCCTGATACTGCGGGTTCGCATCCGCGCCGTACTCGGAAAGACCGATACAGCGTGCGGGGTATTTTGCATGATACTCGTCAAAGAACTGCTCATTTTGTTCCAGCTCTCCCAGATACCATCCGAAATACAGGTTGTAACTGCTTACATCCGGAACTTCCAAAAGCGGGCTGTCCGTTTCGAGCATAAACACATTCGCCATCGTGGTAAGACGGGTCGCATCCAGACGATGGCACAAAGCATTTAACAGACGGTGATTTTCCAGCAAGTCCTCATCCACCGCGCTTGCCGCCGTAATCTCATTGGAAAGTCCCCACACCACAATACTTGGATGGTTGTAGTTCTGTGCGACCAGTTCTTCCATCTGGGAGAGCGTATTTTCCCTTCCGTTTTTCATATGCATAGTGATATACGGAATCTCTGCCCACACGATGATGCCTTCCTCATCACAGAGGTCATAAAATTCCTGCGCGTGCTGATAATGAGCGAGACGCAGGGTATTCGCTCCGATTTCTTTTACAAGCTCCATATCCTTCCGGTGCATTTCCACAGTGAGGGCGTTTCCCGCTCCTTTGCGGTCCTGATGCCGGCTGACACCGCGCAGCGGATAGAGGCGTCCGTTTAACAGAAAGCCCTTCTGCGGATCGACTGCAAAGCTCCGGCAGCCGAAACGCGTCTCAACGGCATCGCCGCTTTCCAGCTCCGCCCGCGCAGTGTAGAGATACGGATCGTTCACACCGTCCCAGAGATGCACATCCGCTATCGCAAATTCCGCTTTCCCGTAACCATCCTCCAGCACGGCGTTTTTTGTCTGTCCTGCCACCGTAAGCTTTACATTCTCCGCCGGTCCACTGACCCAGACCTCCACTGTCACGACCGCGTCACCTTTCCCTGTGTCAGCCGTTCCGCCATGCCCCGCCGCTTTTTCTTTGGTATTTTCCCGAAGCGTCACCTTCGGAGTCACTTTTATCCCCTTTGTACCGCAGTAATCCATATCAAAATGCGCCTCCGGCACAACGATAAGCTTCACGTCACGATATAGTCCGCCATAAAAAGTGAAATCTGCCGACTGCGGGTAAACGCGGTCATTGCCGGAGTTGTCCACAGATACCGCCAGTACATTTTCCTCTTTTACATGATCCGTAATATCCACACGAAACGCAGAGTAACCGCCTTCGTGATGCGCCAGTTTCTCCCCGTTCAGATAGACCTCCGCCGTCATGGCGGCGCCGTCAAATTCCAGATATGCCCTTTCCCCGTCAGACAATTCCAGACAGGAAAGCCTGCGGACATACCAGCAGGTTCCCCTGTAATAATCATTTCCGCCGTCCTGACCGTCGACGGCATTCCATGTATGCGGCAGCGTGACCGGCTCTCCTTTTGCACGCGCCGCTTCGTCTGCGTTATGTGCAGACCGTACAAATGTCCAGTCTGCATCAAGCAATGTAGTTTTTCGATTCATTGTAGTTTCTCCCTCGTATCTTATTTGTAATCATTTAAGAACTCCGCCCTTGCAAGCTTCTTTTTCTCGCTGATGCTCCTTTGTACCTCCACCATCTTTTCCTTAGACAACGGACTGTACCGCATTGCGCAGAGCGTGCATACCCAGCCGATGATCGGCAGACCGAAGTAAAGCGACATCGTCAGCCAGAAAATCTGCGGCGTAGAAGGGTCCGTAGGCTGCGGCATGGTATTGGTATAGCCGATCAGCGCCACCGCTCCGGTCGCAATCAGCGCACTGAGAGAAGATACCAGCTTGTCCACAAAACTGTAGGTCGCTGTCACTGCCGCCGGAAGATATTTGCCGCTCCGGTCCAGTTCATAATCAATGATATCCGCCATCATTGCGTTGCTGGACATGGTAATGCACATCTTAGACCCGTTCAGCAGCAGCGTCAGGATCACATAGCCGACCATCGCAGGAACCGCTGTGGCAATCAGCGTCGGATCAATGAAGATAAACAATACGACCGTCACTGCGGCAACCGTCATCGCCACATAGGTCCATGTCACCATAGACTCCCTGTTTCCGTGCTTTCCGGCATACTTACCCCCTATTACCGCGAAAATAATGGACGGCAGCATACCGATTACACTTAAGATCGTGCCAAGCTGCATATCTCCGATAATGATTCCGAAAAGCATTGTAGTAATGATGGTCTGGCTCGCAGTCTGGCTTGCGATCTTGTCGGACGCAGCCGCAACAATATAGGTCTGCAGCGCCTTGTTGGATTTTAACAATGCCCACATATCCTTAAACTTCACAGGTTTCTGTCTGCTCGCAGCGCTGATGCCGTTAAAATTCTCAGGCTTGTCAAAAGCGAATACCCCAATACAGCACATGACATAAGAAAGCGCGGATACGCTCAAGCAGACCTTGCATGCCGCCGCCAGCATTCCCAGATTATATTCATTGCCAAAACGCGGAAGCAGGATGACCGTCAGCGCAATATTAAGTATCATCGGAATCAGGTAGTTGAATACGGTATTCCACACTCCGACCATCGGACGCTGCTTCGGGTCGTTTGTCAGAACAGGCGCTATGATCTGCCCGGTCACATTGCAGAGCGTATAACCGATGATATACAGCAGATAAAGAATTACGAACGTCAATATTCCAAAGCCTTTTCCGCTCGCCCAGCAATACATGATATAGACTGCCAGCGCCTCAATCGCCCAGCCGATTCCCATCAGAATCCGTATTTTACCGAATCTGGTATTCGTCTTGTCAATCAGTATGGCAATGATCGGGTCCGTGACCCCGTCAAAAATTCTTGTTGCCGTTAAGATGATCCCGACTACCGCCGTCGCAATTCCATAGCCTGCATTGGCGATATAGCTTGCCAGCCCCAGCAGGATATAAAAACTCGTGCCGATTCCCGCATTAAACGAACACAGAATAATCTGCCATGTCTTCGCCCGGCGGTAGGATACGCCGTCGTTCTCATTTTGATTTACGTTTGTCTTTGACATAAAAAACCTCCTCCTGATATTTATGAGATACTGCGGTGTGCCAGTTCCTTGCAGTACTCCTCTACCGTTTTTTACATGCCCTAATTCTATCCGGTATTTCTTTTTTCTGCGTTTACATTTTCGTTCTGATGTTATAAAATTAATCTATATATTTGATATATCATTTATTTTCAAACATAAACACTAATTTTTAAACGCATTATCTTGTCTCCTGCGCTATAGTTGAATCAGAAAACATCTGACACCGGCATACCATATCATCAGCGCCGGTGCAGGGAAACGGAGGCATTACAATATGGAGAAATTTTCATCTGATTTTATGCTCGGCGCAGCGACTGCCGCCCATCAGGTAGAGGGCAATAACACGAACAGCGACTGCTGGGCGATGGAGCAAATGGAGCACACCAGCTATCTTGAGCCGTCTCTGGACGCGGTGGACCATTATCACCGCTACGAAGAAGACATCCGGCTTCTTGCCGATGCAGGCTTAAACGCCTACCGCTTTTCTATCGAATGGGCGAGAATTGAGCCGCAGGAGGGACAATTCGATCAAACGGAGACAGAGCACTACCGGGATGTTATCCGCTGTTGTAAGAAATACGGCGTCGAGCCGGTCGTAACGCTGCATCATTTTTCCAGCCCGAAGTGGCTGATTGGAAAAGGCGGCTGGGAAGCGGAAAGCACCGTTGCGGACTTCGAGCGCTATGTCCGCTATATCATCGGCGAGCTCGGCAGTGAACTGCACTATGTCTGCACGATCAACGAGGCAAATATGGGGATTCAGGTTGCCGCTATTGCCAAACGGTACATGCAGACAATGATGGCTGCGCAGGCGGCAAACCCGCAGAACGGCGCAGGTGATAAGGACAGCGCGGACGGCACCGTACAGGTAGGCATCAATCTTGCCAAAATGATGGAAGGGCAGAAGGTGACTGCAGAGGAGAATATGAAAGTGTTCGGCGTGGCAAAGGTAGAGAATTTTACCTCCATGCGCACACCGGACGGAGATCTTATCGTCGCACACGCTCATGAGGCTGCAAGACGTGCCATCAAAGAACTGTACCCGGACATCCGGGTAGGACTGACCTTAAGCCTTCACGATATTCAGGCGGCGGAAGGCGGCGAAGAAGCCGCTGCGAAGGAATGGGCGGATGAATTTACGCACTATCTCCCTTATATCTTAGAGGATGACTTCCTCGGCATACAGAATTATACGCGCTCCGTTATCGGACCTTCCGGCACGCTTCCCGTACCGGAGGATGCAGAGACTACGCAGATGAATTATGAATTTTACCCGGAAGCGTTAGAGCATGTTATCCGCCGCGTAGCAGAGGATTTTAAGGGCGATCTGATCGTCACCGAAAACGGAATCGCCACTGCTGACGACAAACGCAGAATCGAGTTCATCCAACGAGCGCTCGCGGGCGTACGGCGCTGTATGGAAGACGGACTGCCTGTCAGAGGATATTTTCACTGGAGTTTGTTAGACAACTTCGAATGGCAGAAGGGCTACTCGATGACTTTCGGTCTGATTGCCGTAGACCGCAGTACCCAGACACGTCAGCCCAAGGAAAGTCTCTCTTTCTTAGGGGCGCAGCTTAAGGCATAAGGAGAAACGACATGGATACAGGCATTCATCTTTCAAAAGACGCCGATCTGGTCGATTTTCTGCGGAGAATCAAGGAGTGCGCCTCCCCGGTCTATTTCGAGACTGCCGACGGTGACTCTCTTGCGCTGCACTCCGCGCTCTGCCAGTACATTTTCTGCTCCCTTGCCGCCCAGCCGGATATCCTCTATAACGGCCGGCTCCGTTTCGGGAATCCGGCAGAGGAGGAACTTTTGTCCGCTTTTCTTGACATTCAGACATGATACAACAACGCCCCGGTCTGCATTCCTGCAGCGCCGGGGTATTTCTCCCGAAAGGAAATAACACATGGATATCAACGAACGTCTATCCTTTTTTACCGGACTCGTCCGCTGCAATTACAACTTATTTCTCTGGAACTATGACAAGGATTTTAAGCTTCTCTCCACGAATTGCCCCAAAGAGCTGATTTCCGGGGATATGATCGCCGTGCTGGGCTTTTCAGAGCTTTTGTCTGCGCATGTCGGGCAGGGAAACCGGAATCCGCTGGTTCTGGATACGGAGTTCGGGCTTCTCTGGATTGCCGCATTCGAATATCGGGATGTCTCCCTGCACGGAATGCATCTGATCGGTCCTGCATTTACCGGAAGAAATACGCAGCTTCTCATCCGCAAAAAGCTGGATTCCTACAACATTTCCGTGCGGCTGCGCAGCCTCATCTTCCGTCAGTTGGAAGAGGTTCCCATCATCCCCTCTTCCGCGCTGCTGCAGCATGCCGTCATGCTGCATTACAGTGTGACAGGCACTTACATCGACACGGGCAGTGTCTGCTTTTCATCAAGCGGACCACAGGAAAACGCAGATGAAATCGAGCTGATTTCCGGCGAACACCGGGGCGTTTATCTCGCAGAGCAGAACCTGCTTGCCATGATACGCGAGGGAAACCCCGATTACAGGAAAGCACTCGACAAATGTATTTCTCTTAGCAGCGGCATACGCACGGACAGCACCGATAATCTGCGCGAGCAAAAGAACAACGGACTTGTCCTTCTGACGCTCTGCTCCCGGGCAAGCATAGAGGGCGGTCTCAATTCCTCCATCGCCTATACGCTGTATGACTTTTACGCCGGACGGCTGGAAGAATGCCTTACCGCCGCCGACGCGACGAATCTTGTCCGTGAAATGCTTGCCGATTATGTAGACCGTGTCCGCAGTTCCAGAGAAAACGAAGAGATTTCCGTTCAGATTCAGGGCATCCTTGACTATATCGCAATACACATCAAAGAAAATCTCTCCCTCTCCGAGCTGGCGGCACGCCTCGGCTACACAGAATACTACTTTTCACATAAGTTCAAGCAGGAAACCGGATTAAGCGTAAACGCATACATCCGGCAGAAAAAGATTGAGACAGCAAAGCTCCTGCTCTCCGGCTCTCGTATGGGGATTCAGCAGATCAGTGACGAACTGTCCTTTAGCAGCCGCAGTTATTTCTACTCCTGCTTTGAGAAGGAGACCGGAATGTCCCCCAGCGCCTACAGGGAGCGGAATGCGCGGATCTGAAGTTTACGTCAGGTTCGCCATCCGCTCCCTCTTTCTCTGTCCCTTACGTGAGGTTCGCCATCCGCTCCCTGATTTCAACCCCGGTCGGCGTTCCCGCAAGTCCGCCTCTTCCGGTCTCCCGAATGTCCTCGTGCATACTCCGTCCGATGCTTCGCATCGCGTCGATGACCTCATCCGGCGGAATCCTGCTGAAAATCCCCGCCATCGTCATATCCGCAGACGTCATCGCATTGACCGCGCCCATGACGTTGCGCTTGACGCAGGGCACTTCGACCAGCCCCGCAACCGGGTCGCAGGCAAGACCGAGCAGATTCTTAAGCGCCAGCGCCGCCGCATTTGCAATCGCATCGGCATCCCCGCCTAGCAGATACGCGACGCCTCCCGCCGCCATTGCGGATGCAGAACCGATCTCCGCCTGACATCCGCCCGCCGCCCCTGCAAGAAATGCACGGCTGGCGATCACGCCGCCGATTCCCGCCGCCACGTAAAGCGCCTCGACCATCTTCTCTGTGGAAAAATTCTTCTCCTCCTGCACGCTTAAGAATACGGCAGGGACAACGCCGCAGGAACCTGCGGTCGGCGCAGCGACGATCCGCTTCATGCAGGCGTTGGACTCACTTGTCTTTAATGCCTTTTCCATGACCTTCCCAATGAAATCCCCGCAGAGCAGCGTTCCCGCCTCCCTTGCCTTGCGCATCTTCTTTCCTTCCGTTCCGACAAGTCCGCTGGCGGACTTCAGGTTCTCATCATAATGCGCATCCGCATACTGCATCGCCTCATACATTGCCTGCATCCGCGCAAATGATTCCTCCTCACCGATTCCCTGCTCCCTGCAGTCGTCCTCCTGAACGATTTTCCAGAACGGCTGCTTCGTCTCCTTCTCAATCCGGCACAATTCTTCCAAAGATTTATACATTCCCTGCTCCTCTCTTAACCTTCCTGCATTTCCGATATCCCTGCCTGCTTTCCTCCGGCGGGCCTACACCTTTACTTTATGCCTGCCCCTCCGACTGGCTTACGCCTTTGCTTTATGCCTGCCCTTCCTCCGACAGGCTTAAATACGTCACCTTCATGATGCCCTCAAGGTGTTCCAGCCATGCAATCGACTCCGCGGGGACCTCCTGATCGCACTCGATGACCATGACCGCATTCCCGCCGCGGCTCGCACGGTAAAGCTGCATTGTCGCAATGTTGACCGATTTATGCGCCAGCATGGAAGTCACCTCTGTCACATGTCCCGGCTGATCGAGATTGTGCACAATGAGCGTCGGATAGTCCCCGCTGAAATTTGCCGTCAGTCCGTCCAGTTCGCAGATACGGATCTGTCCGCCTCCCACCGACGCTGCGACGATTTCAAGCGTTCTGCCGGACGCTCCGGTAAGATTCATCTTCACAGAGTTCGGATGCACGTCGCCTAAATCGATGCCATCCAGCGTAAATGTCATCCCCGCTTCTTTTGCCAGCGCAAAACTCTCCGGGATTCTCGAATCATCTACCTGCATTCCCAAAAGCCCCGCAATCAACGCCTTATCCGTGCCATGCCCTTTTCCGGTTGCCAGAAACGATCCGTGAAAATAAATCTTCGCGTCCACAATCTCTTCTGCCAAAAGCTTTCTGCTGACACGTCCGATTTTCACCGCTCCCGCCGTGTGGGAACTTGAAGGTCCTACCATCACGGGACCTATGATATCCAGTAAATTCATCTTCGCAATCTCCTCTTCTCTATTATGCCGAAAAAAAGAGGGTATATCCCCGATACACCCCCGTTGGTCAGATTTGTTCTCATTACTCCACAATATTGTACAACATGAATCATATTATAGAAGCATTTGCCCCAAAATACAACCTGTTTTTTTGCAGATTTTCCGTGCAGCAGACTTGCCGTTTTTTCATGCAGTGAGCCAGATTCTAATTGGCTTTTCCCCCCGGTTATGGTACACTTTTACAAAAGCATCATCACAATTTTACAAAAAGAGGGAACCTATGAAGCGCACAGATAAAAATATCTCCGAAAACACAACTGTATCTGCGGAAATTGACGATACCATGAACACACACGCAGACGGAATCACGCATTCCCACGCACATTCTAACGATACCATGCACACACACACTGACGACACCACGCATTCTCACGCACATTCTGACGGTACCATGCACACACACGCTGACGGAACCACGCATTCCCACCCGCACCATCACGAGAATACCAAGGCTGTCATCAACCGCATGAACCGTGCCATCGGACACATGGAAGCCGTGCGTAACATGGTCGAAGATGGCCGTGACTGCAGCGAGGTCTTAATCCAGATTGCCGCAGTGCGCTCCGCCATCAACAACATTGGCAAAATTATCCTTGAGGATCACATCAATCACTGTCTCGTAGACGCGATTGAAACCGGGGACGACCAGGTCTTAAAGGATTTGAACGACGCGATAGACAAATTCATTAAATAAGAAGATTCTCATTTGGACATACTTTGTTCATTTTTTATTCACATTTCCCATAAATTCAGTAAATCTTAAGACTTTTTTATACATCTTCCCGATTGATTTTTCGCGAAATAAGCGATATATTCTCATAGTATCGAGTTTTGTGTTTTTACAACATTTTTACACCAATTTTACTTAGGAAATTCTGGCGGTTGTACCGCCTGATGTTTATGCATACGATTGATTTTGGGAGGAGAACCAGGAGGGTCATATGAAAGAGAAATTTAACATTCTAAAGCAAAAGCTTGCGCCTTTGTCACAAAAGGTGCGTCTTCTAAAGGAGTTTCTTCCTAAGAAGAAGCCACACAGTGAAAAATATTACAAACGGATTGCTTTTCTGAATAAGTATTCCCTGATTTTCCACTTTTTATTAGCATGTCTGCTGATTTTTATTGTGGAAATGATTTCCAGACGCGACGTCTTAAGCGCGGTAACATTTATCAGTAATCACACGCTTGCATTTTTATACAATGCATTCATTATTTTTGCTTCGCTGTCTCTTGTCTACCTGACAAAGTACCGCGCACAGATGCGTGTCTTAATCAGCGGCGCGTGGGTGTTCCTCGGAACGATCAACGGTCTGATTCTTTCGAACCGTGTGACCCCGTTCAGCTACACGGATCTGAAATGTATTTCCGATCTGTTCGCAATGCAGAATACAAATTATTTTACCGCTGAGGAGGCAACCATCGTTGTCGGCGTTGTTGTTTCGTTTTTCGTATTCTTAGCGCTGTTTTTCGTAAAGGGTCCGAAATATCAGGGAACACGCCACACTGTACTCGTTCCGGTTTCCATTGCAACCCTGCTTTTAGTTGGTCTGCCGATTACGACACAGGCAGCGCAGAGTTCTAATATTCTTGCTTCTTATTTTTCAAATATTGCGCAGGGATATTCTGATTATGGTTTCGTATATGGGTTCTCTACCAGTGTAGTCGGTCGCGGTATGAACAAGCCGGAGGATTATTCCGAGGAAACGATTGACGCGATCAACACACTTGTGGATTCCGCAAGCCAGACGACAGTCACCGCTGCCGGAAAGCAGCCGAACATCATCTGTGTTCTGCTGGAGTCCTTCTGCGATCCTTACGAGGTGAACTTTTTAAATATGTCCGAAGACCCGATTCCGAACTTCCATAATCTGGAGGCAAACTACTCTACCGGTTATCTCACAGTTCCGGTTGTCGGCGCAGGTACGGCAAACACGGAGTTCGAGGTACTGTCCGGTATGAGCATGCAGTATTTCGGTACAGGCGAATATCCATACAAGACCATCTTAAAGCAGACCGACTGCGAGAGCATTGCATCCGATCTCGACAAGATTGGTTACGGCACGCACGTGGTACACAACAATACAGCTACCTTCTACAGCCGCAACAACGCTTTTTCCATGATGGGCTTTGACTCCTTCACAAGCAAGGAGCTGATGAACATTACACAGTACACCCCGAACGGCAACTGGCCGACCGACGATGTATTAGTACAGGAAACCGTAAAAGCCATGAACGCGACAGAAGATCAGTCCGATTTTGTATACACGATTACGGTGGAAGGACACGGCGATTATCCTTCCGAGAAAATTCTCGAAAATCCTGCCATTACCGTGACAGGTGCACCGGACGAGGCTTCTAACAACCAGTGGGAATACTACGTGAACATGATTCACGAGGTAGATGATTTCATCGGCGACCTCATCACCGCAGTTGACCGCCGCGGCGAAGACACGATTATCGTATTCTTCGGCGATCACCTTCCAACCATGGGATTGACCGACGAGGATATGAAGTCCGGCGACATCTTTAAGACGAAATATGTCACATGGAACAACATGGGACTTGCAAAGGAAGATGCGGACATTGCCGCATACCAGTTATTAGCGCAGGTAACCGATCAGGTGGGCATCCATGAGGGAACGATTTTCCGCTATCATCAGACACAGTCTGAATCAGAGACCTATCTCTCCGGTCTTGAGAATCTGCAGTATGATCTGCTGTACGGCAAGCGCTACACCTACGACGGCGAGGATCTCTATCCTGCATCCGAGCTTGTGATGGACGTAGAGGATGTAACAATTGCCTCCGCCCGCAAGAATACGAGCAACAATACGCTGACTGTATACGGTTCCAACTTCACAAAGAACACGAAGATTTTTGTGAACGGCACGAAGGTTCCTACCACTTACTTAACCTCGGGTCTTATCACCACAAGTCTTGATAATGTGAAAAATGGTGATGTGATAACCGTTAATATCCTCGGTTCTAAGAGCATCCTGCTGCGCGCAGGCGTCGGAGAGGTAATTTACATCGACCCTGACGTTATCCCGGACACCGAAATGCCGATGAGTACGGAATCGACGGAGGCTAGTTCTACCGAAGCAACTTCTACGGAAATGAAGTCCACCGAGACGACTTCCACGGAAATGAAATCGACTGAGACCACTTCCACCGAAATGAAATCCACGGAAACGACTTCCACGGAAATGAAATCCACAGAGGCGACTTCCACGGAAATGAAGTCCACAGAGACGACTTCCACCGAAGCAACTTCCACGGAGACAGATTCTGCCAAAGCAAAATCCGGCACATCCGCAACAAATTAAAATGTCTATTTATATAGAAGAAACGCCCATTCGGTTTTCTCCCGAATGGGCGTTTTCGTATGTATTTTCTTTTTATTTCTCAATCTCACGAAGCAGATTTACCATCTCAATCGCTCCGGTCGCACACTCAAATCCCTTGTTTCCAGCCTTGCTTCCCGCGCGCTCGATTGCCTGCTCGATATTGTCTGTCGTGAGCACGCCGAACATGACCGGAATGCCGCTTGCGAGCGATACGTTCGCAATGCCCTTCGACACCTCACTGCACACATAATCATAGTGGCTGGTCGCCCCGCGGATGACTGCGCCAAGGCAGATGACTGCATCGTACTTGCCGCTCTGCGCCATCTTCGATGCAATTAACGGAATCTCAAATGCTCCCGGCACCCATGCGACATCGATCTGCTCCTCCGGCACATCATGGCGCTTTAAGCCGTCCAGTGCGCCCTCTAACAGCTTCCCCACAATAAACTCGTTGAACCGCGCTGCTACGATTCCCACTCTGATTTCCTTTGATACATAAGTTCCTTCAAATACGTTCATGATTTTTCTCCTCTCTTTACTCATAGCTCACAAGATGTCCCATGCGCTGCTGCTTTGTTTTCAGGTAGTACAGATCGAACGGCGTCGCGGCAATCTGGATCGGTACGCGCTCCGTAATCTCCATCCCGAAGTCCTTCAACTGGTATACCTTATCCGGGTTATTCGTCAGAAGCCGAAGCGTCTTAACGCCGAGGTCTTTTAAAATCTGTGCTCCGATGTAATATTCCCTCTCGTCTCCCCTAAAGCCCAGCGCGAGATTCGCATCCAGGGTGTCCATTCCCTGCTCCTGCAGCTCATATGCCCGCAGCTTATTGAGAAGTCCGATTCCACGCCCCTCCTGCCGCATATACAAAAGGACACCTCTCCCTTCCTGCTCGATCGCTTCCATCGCCGCTGCAAGCTGCTCCCCGCAGTCGCAGCGCTTTGAACCGAAGACGTCCCCGGTCAGGCACTCCGAATGCACGCGGCAGAGAACGTCCGCCCCATCCGAAAGCTCACCCTTGACAAGTGCTACATGATGCTCCCCGTTTAACAGATTCCGGTATCCGTATACACGAAACTCCCCATACTTTGTCGGCAGCTTTGTGTCAGCCACGCGCTCCACCAGCTTTTCCGTCCGCTTTCTGTAATCCTTAAGCGCCTGAATTGTGATAAATTTCAAATCCCACTTTTCGGCAAGCGCAGACAACTCCGGCGTCCGCATCATCGTACCGTCTTCCCGCATAATCTCACAGCAAAGCCCGCACTCCTTTAAGCCCGCCAGTCTCATCAGATCGACCGTCGCCTCCGTATGCCCCGCGCGCTCCAGCACACCGTTTTTCTTCGCAAGAAGCGGGAACATATGTCCCGGTCTGCGGAAGTCCTCCGGCTTCGCATCGTCCGCCACGCAGCGCTGCGCCGTCATGCTGCGCTCTTCGGCGGAAATCCCTGTTGTCGTCCCCGCATAATCAATTGATACCGTAAAGGCTGTCTCATGATTATCCGTATTCCGGCTGACCATCTGCGGAAGCCCAAGTCTTTCACAGTAAGCCGCCGACATCGGCATACAGATCAGCCCTCGCGCATATTTTGCCATGAAGTTCACATTCTCTGTCGTCGCATATTCCGCCGCACAGATAAAATCCCCTTCATTCTCTCTGTCCTCGTCATCTGTGACGAGAATAATTTTTCCCTGCTTTAACGCTTCCAGCGCCTCTTCCACTGAATCAAATTCCTTCATTCTTCTCCTCCACTCTGTTTTATCACACTTTGTTCCATCACACGCTGTTCCATCAGAGGAACCCATGCTCTGCAAGAAAATTGCGCGAGATACTTCCTGCGCCGTTTTGCCCTGCTCCAAGCACCTTCGCCACATATTTCCCGATACAGTCCGTCTCCAGATTTACGACCGCGCCTTCCTTCTTCCCGGAAAGCGTCGTATGCTCTGCGGTGTGCGGAATCACCGAAACCGCAAAGTCCTGTTCTGTGACCTTTGCGACCGTAAGGCTGATTCCGTCTATCGCAATCGAACCTTTTTCCACGATTCCCGACAGCAGCGCGGGCTCTGCCGCAATCGTGTACCAGATGGCGTTCGCGTCCGCACGCACGCGCCTGATTTTCCCTGTTCCGTCGATATGCCCTGTCACAATGTGACCGCCCAGACGGCTGTCTAAGCGCAGCGCGCGTTCCAGATTTACTTTGCCGCCTGCCCGCAGTTCTCCAAGCGAGGAGCGGTCTAATGTCTCGTGCATGACGTCCGCCGTAAATTCATTCGTTCCATGGGATGTGACTGTCAGACACACACCGTTCACCGCAATGCTGTCTCCAAGTCTGACATCGTCCAGCACCTTCTTTGCCCCGATGCGAAGCACCGCAGAGTGGGCATTTTTTGTGATAGCAAGCACAACGCCTGTCTCCTCTATGATTCCGGTAAACATCTTTCCCCTCCTGTCTGCCGCACGCGTCCTTTCACAAGAAAGTCTCCGCCAATCATCTCCGTTTTCACATCCTCCAGCCCGACCGCATCATCCGGCAGTGCCGCTCCGATTCCTGCCACCGGAGATTTTGCCGCAGCGCCGCCGAATATTTTCGGCGCGATATACGCATGTACTTCATTTACAACACCGCAGGAAAGCGCTGACCAGTTTAAGCTGCTTCCTCCCTCAAGAAGGATGCTGTCAATACCAAGCCCTCCAAGCTCCTGCATAAGCGCGCGAAGTTCAATGTGCCCGTCCTGTACCGGAAGCTCCATGATTTCACAGCCCATCTTCCGGTATGCCCGAAGTTTCTCCTCTCGCTCCTTATACTGTATGTCTGCCGCCTGCTGCCCCTGCGCTGTTGCGATAATCGTCCGCTGCTCCCCTGCCGTCCTCACGACCGCAGCATCAAGCGGCGTGCGAAGACGCGTATCACAGATAATGCGGACCGGATTTCTTGTGTCAGGAAGCCTGCAGTTTAACATCGGATCATCCGCAAGCACGGTTCCGCTTCCGACCATAATTCCCATCAGTTCATGCCGCAGCGCGTGCACCTGCGCTCTCGCAGGCTCTCCGGTAATCCATTTCGACGCCCCTGTTGCGGTCGCGATCTTCCCATCCAGCGTCATGGCATATTTGAGGACAACATAGGGCATCCCTGACCGTATGTAATGAAGGAAAATCCGGTTCTGTTCCTCGCACTCCTTTTTCAGTACCCCTGTCTCGACCGTCACGCCGTGCTCTCTTAATATCGCCGCTCCCCTGCCGCCGACAAGCGGATTCGGGTCCATTGCACCGATCACGACACGGCGGACGCCTGCCGCAAGCAGCGCATCCGTACAGGGCGGCGTCTTTCCCTGATGGCAGCACGGCTCCAGCGTCACGTAAACCGTCGCCCCGGTCGGATTCTCCGTGCAGTCCGCGAGCGCGTTCCGCTCTGCGTGAAGCTCTCCGAACTTCCTGTGCCAGCCCTGCCCAATCATCCTGCCGTCCTTTACAATGACGGCTCCAACCATCGGATTCGGGTTCACAAAACCGCGTCCCCGCTCCGCAAGCTTTAGCGCCACCCGCATGTATTCCTCGTCTGTCACCTTTTCTCCTTTCCCTCCGGGTGATGAAAGGCAATGATAGAAAAAGAACCCTGCACAAATGCAGGGCTCTTATGCACGCGTGTATGAAACACTCCTGTGCATCAAAAAGCCCCGGAATATTGCTATTCCAGGGCTGATACGCGTCGATTGCCACGATATGATACATATCCTGACACACTCTTCTTTCATCCAGACTATACTGTCGGCTTCGGAGTCTCACCGAATCATGCCTTGCGGCTCGTGGGCTATACCACCGGTAGGGAATCGCACCCTGCCCTGAAGATTATTCTTTTATTTTCTTTTCTTACTATATTGCTTTTTCACACAGATGTCAACCTGTAATTATTTCACATACGCCTTATCGACCTTCATCACGACATAATAATTCCTTCCCAGACGCTCAGTCACCTTATTCTGAATCATCATCGTAAGCTGTTCGTCGCTGATATAGAACTTAAACGGAACAAGCACGTCAAAAATGAGATTCGTGTGTGTCGGTCCTGTCACGACGCGGAAATCATGTATCGTGATAACCTCGTCAATTCCCTTGACGATGGAAATGACCGCCGCCTTTAACTCACTGATATGCACATCCGACGTGACAATCGGATCCATATGTATCGTAGCGTCACAGCCCAGCTTCGCGCGCAGCTCATTCTCCACGTTGTCAATGACATCGTGAACCTCCAGGATATCGCCGTCCGCCGGTACCTCCGCATGCAAAGAAATCATCTTCCTGCCCGGACCGTAATCGTGCACGATCAGATCATGAATGCCGCAGATTTCTTCATGCGCCATCACAATCCGGTCAATCTCCATCACAAAGTCCTCATCGGGCGCCTGCCCCAAAAGCGGATCAAGCGTCTCCTTTGCCGCGCTGATGCCTGCATACAGAATCAGTATGCCCACCAGCGCACCGCACCATCCGTCAATGTGCAGCCCGGTATAGTGGCCTACCAGCGTTGCAATAAGAACGACCGCTGTTGCGCAGGTATCGCTCAGACTGTCCATCGCCGTCGCCCGCATTGCCGCGGAATCGTACTTTTTACCGATTCCGCGGTTATACCAGAACATATAGAGCTTTACGAGGATAGACGCCACGAGGATCCCCACAATCAATATGGAAAACTCCGTGTCCTCGGGATGAAGAATCTTATCAATAGAATCACGAATCAGCTCATACGCCATCAAAAGGATTGCCGCCGCTACGACAAGTCCCGACACATACTCTATCCTGCCGTGTCCGAATGGGTGTTCCGGGTCAGGCTTCGCCCCCGCCAGCTTAAATCCGATTAAGGTCACAAGAGAAGATCCGGCATCTGACAGGTTATTAAACGCATCTGCGGTAATCGCGATCGATTTACTGATGCTTCCCGCAATAAATTTGCCCCCGAACAGCAGCACGTTCAGCAAAATCCCCACGATGCCGCAGAGAATCCCGTATTGCTGCCGTATCTTTGCCTGATCCTTCTTCTCCTTTATAAAAAGCTTTGCAAGCAACGTTACCATAATATATCCCCCTTATATCATAAGCTGTAAGAAACATTATTCCAACTTTCCTGCATCCTGTAATGGCCAGTAAATGACGACTGCCTTACCGAGTATCTTCTCCCTCTGTACATAGGTGTTGTTCCAATACCTTGCATCCCACGAATCATTCCGGTTATCTCCAAGCATCAGGTAGGAATCTTCGGGAACCTGGAAATGATAGTCGCCCGTCGCCACCGTCCACTCTTCCTTCAGATAATCCTCCGTAAGCGGCGCATCGCTTCCGTCTATATAAATATGTCCGTCCCGGATATCGACCGTCTCACCCGGAAGTCCGATGACACGCTTGACATACAGTTCTTCCTCATCGTCCGGGTAGCGGAAAATCACGATGTCCCCGCGCTTTGGTCCATCCTTCAGGTAGGAAAGGCGGTTCCCGATCAGTCGGTTCCCCGGCATGATCGTATTCTCCATCGAGCCTGTCGGCACATCCGCATTGATAATCACATAATTCTTAAGCAGCAGTGCGACCACGAGCGCTGCTGCAAACGGGATCACCCAGCTTAGAATCTCTCTCAATACGGACTCCGCCGTTCCCTTCTTCTTCTCCACTTCGACTTCCTGATTCTGTTCCGGCATATGCTCTTCAACCCCTATCTGTTTTCTACGTCTACCTTTTATTGTAACACAATCATATGCAAAATGAAAATAATTCCTTCGTAAAATCACAGCTCGCCAAAATTACAGGCTGCATCCTGCCGGAAAATATGATATGATACATTTGCGCGCACCATACCGTGCGCACGCAAAGAACATCACAAAAGGAGTTACCATGGAATCCATAAACGAACAGTTATTTCCGTCCGAATTTATTCTGGACTATAGAAAAGAAGAAGCAGGCGCGACGCGTGTGCTCACATACGCGATGTTTCGTTTTCTCTCCTGCGCGGGAGCCGGCGATGCCGCCCTTCCCGCCCTGTTAAATGAGCGGCTATCCCGCCCTGTTGCCGGGACTGATTTTTCTCTCATAGAGGATTATCTTGCCGGGGATTATTACTTCTCCCCGTCCTTTACCCCGGACAGCTTTGAGCCGTTTTATCTGTGTGCAGCAATCATGCTCGCACAGGACGCATCCGCAGGGAATACCGCGCTGCCGGACGAATTGATCGTGCAGTATGCGCCCGTTTCCGCCAGTCTGCCCTATGCGGACGGCGGACTTGACCTCTCTGCCCTTCTTACGGACGGGACATCTTTCTATGCGGCGCTTGCATTCTGCCTCATGCACCAGGAAGCTGCCCTCCCCGTGATTCTCCCGCGGTTCACGCAAGCTTACCGCCCGGAATTTCACTTTACCTGTGAGGATTTCATCCTGTTTGACTTCATGGACGAATACTTTGAGGAAAAGAACTGCCGCAGGCATCCGTCCTTTGTCCGGCTGATCGATACGCTTGTCACAGCGACCCTGCATTATTACGATACCGATTTTGGGACCATTCTGGAAAAGGAGTGCACTCCGGGCGCCTCTTCCCGCTTTGCCGGAATCAACCGCTGCGGAACGATACAGCTTCCTGCCATTACCGATACCGGCAAGGCGTGCCATATGCTTGCGGGGCTGTTCCGCTACGCCGCCGCATATGAATTGCGCAACAATCTCTTCGACTTCCATCTGGAGGACGACAGGCTGATTACGCTTTCTAACTGGGAGGAGAAGCTGCGCTGGCACTATGTCCAGTACGCTAATGTCTATCAGTTGGCGCTGGATTCCTTCCACTCTGCAATGCTCGCAAGGATTCTGCTCAAGAAGCAATTTGCAGAAAATCTCTCCGCGCTCTGATGCAGCACGCCGCAGAACGCCATGACACAATATGCCGCGCTCTGATGCAGCACGCCGCAACACGCCATGACACAATATGCCGCTTTAAGGTTCTGTCCAAAAACCTTAAGGCGGCATATATGCATTCTATTCTTTTATTATTCTGTCTTAAATACGGCGATCTCCGCTTTCAGTCCGCTCATATTGTCCCCAAGATTCTCAGCCGTACCGTTTAAGTTCTCCACATTCTGCTGCAGCCTCTCCGCAACATTCTTTACTACCTCTGCGCTATGTGCTGTCTCCTCGATAATCGAAGAAATATTCCGCACAGCCTCAAGCGCATCCCCGCGCTCCTGATCCGCGCGCTCCGTTCCGGTGAGGATTTCCTTTAATCCCGAAAACAGTTTGTCCATCGCGTCGCTCATGCTCTGGAATACGCCCGTGACCTCACGCACGGTCTCAGTCTGCAGTGCCACCATCGCCCCCGCCTGCTTCGCACTCTCCACACTGACGGTCGTATGTGCGCTGATATTCGCCACATTATTGCGGATTTCTCCCGCCGCCTGTGCCGAATTATCTGCAAGCTTGCGGATTTCCTCCGCCACCACGGCAAAGCCGCGTCCCGCTTCGCCGGCTCTCGCCGCCTCAATTGAGGCGTTTAACGACAACAGATTCGTCTGCTCTGAGATATCTGTGATCATTGCGACGAACTGATTGATCGTCTCGGATTCCCGCCGCAGATTCTCGATGCTGTTCTCTACCTGCTCCGTCACCTGCGTTGTCTCGCCCGCACGCTGCCCAAGCTGTTCGATCTGCGCCATCCCTCTGCGGATCATCTCCTCCGCTTCGCCGACCAGCGACTCTACCTCACGTGCAATACGGTTGACTGCCTGTATCTCCCCGGACAACGTATCTGTCTTGGCGACACATTCCTGTGCATGTATGGACTGCTGTTCCATGCCCTCATTGATCTCGCCGATTGCCTGCGTAATATCTATGGAATATTCCTGTATGACGCCGGATACACCTGCGACTTCCTCTGCCGATTTCTCCAGCCTGCCTGTCGCCTGACTTACCTTCTGAACAAGCGTCTTATTGTGTGCAATCATATCGTTTGCCGCCGCTGCAAGGCCGCAGAACTCGTCTTTCCCCCTGACCGACACCGTTGTCGCAAGATTTCCCTCTGCGACGATCTCAAGGCTGCCGGAAATACGCTTCATGTTCCTGCGGATGCCGGACGCGATTGCAATGCCGATAAAAATTGCAATCACGCTTGAAATAATCACGCCAATCACAGTGAGCTGCCGGATGGAGTCCGCCTGTCCGGTAACGACCTGCATCGGCACAAGCGCACAGGTCATTGCCCCTGTTTTGTCACTTCTGCTGTGAAAGAACAGGTATCTTTTGCCGTCATATTTCACTTCGGTTACTCCGTCTTCATCCGATGCCTGTAGGTAAAAGTCCTTATCCGCAAAGATCGTCTCTCCTTCAATCAGGCTGCCCTGCTCGTCCTCCGCGTTCCGTCGGACCGCAATCTCTCTGCCGCCCTCTGTGACAAGACCGACAATACTTCCGTCGCCAAGATTCAGTCCCTGCAGAAATTCCTGCACTGCCTGCGCCTTGATATCAATGATGATGACTGCCTTGCCTGACTGCGCCTCTGCCTGATAGGTAAGGATGTATTCCGAAGAATCGATACCAAGATATGTATCCAGTTGTTCGTGATGGTCGTCCCACTCCTTTAGCGTGCCATCCTCACCTGTCATCTCCTCCAGATATTCGTCGTAAATGCCCTTCTGTGCCTTGCTCTTCGTCGATATCATCTGCTGGCTGTCCGACATGATATAAATGTTGCTGATATAGGTATTCCCCACCTGAGATGCCAAGATACGTGTCTTGACCTGATCGACCAACGTCCGCTTCTTTGTCGGGTCGTTATCGTAAATTCCGGTGAAATACTTTCCAAGATCGGAATCCACCACATACTTAAGCCCCTCTGCTTCGACAAAAGAATTACTCATGTCAATGTAGTCCGTCGCCATGGAAATCGTCTGCTCCGTTGAATCGCGAAACGAAGCATTCATTCCGTCCGCCGCTTTCCGGTAGGACAATACCCCAAGCAGGATCATAAATAAAATCGGCACAAGAAAACAGATGATGATCTTGTTACGAATACTAAACATCTGTGTCCTTGTGCCCTTTCTTCTCCCCGCCTGCATCTTCCCCTTCTGTGTCTCCATCGTTTTCACCACCCCTGTAATAGATGCCTTTATTATAGCGGTGAATCACTGATTTTTCTACAGATTTCGGGGCGATGCGGCGAAGTCGACAATCTCCTGCTAATTACGCCAAAATAATACAATTTTTCTTACGGCTGCTTACCGATGTACGCCAAAATTCCGCCGTCTACATACAGCACGTGACCGTTCACGAAATCGGATGCGTCGGATGCAAGGAATACCGCCGGTCCCATCAGATCTTCCGGTGTTCCCCAGCGCGCAGCCGGTGTCTTGGAAATAATAAAGGAGTCAAACGGATGTCTGCTTCCGTCCGGCTGTGTCTCGCGAAGCGGCGCTGTCTGCGGCGTTGCAATGTAACCCGGTCCGATACCGTTACACTGGATATTACACTCGCCGTATTCTGATGCAATATTCTTTGTGAGCATCTTAAGTCCGCCCTTCGCCGCTGCGTACGCAGATACCGTCTCGCGTCCCAGCTCGCTCATCATCGAGCAGATATTAACGATCTTTCCGTGTCCCTTTTTGATCATGGACGGAATGACCGCTTTCGATACGATAAACGGCGCGTTCAGATCTACGTCGATGACCTGTCTGAATTCCGACGCCTTCATCTCGCACATCGGGATTCTCTTGATGATTCCCGCGTTATTTACCAGAATGTCGATAACGCCCACTTCCTTCTCGATCTTAGCGACCATCTCGTCTACCTGCGCTTCGTCCGTCACATCGCAGACATAGCCGTGCGCCTTAATGCCCTTCTCCTCGTAAGCGGTAAGCCCCTTCTCGACCAGTTCCGGCTTGATATCATTGAATACAATTGTCGCTCCCGCATCCGCGTAGGCGCTTGCAATCGCAAAGCCGATTCCATAAGACGCGCCTGTCACCAGTGCGATCTTGCCCTCTAACGAAAACTGATTCAAAATACTCATCTTTCTTCTCCTCCTGTTTCTTATTTTGTAGCTTTAGTATAGCATAATGAATACACAATTTCTTTGCATCTATTTGCAAAAATATTGGTTTTTTTGAACTTTTGTACTTGCATTCTGCATTCCATCCTTTAAAATAAATATATCACGTATGATTCCCTCATACTTTCGGAGGTCGTTATGAAAGAACTTTTTTCCTGCACACAGGCGACAAAAGAGGCAATGGATCAGGTCTACTTTTCCATTGCCCATCTGTACAAAGAGGAGAAGGCATTAGAGATGCATATTCACGACTGCTACGAGCTGTATTATTCCATTTCCGGCGGGAAGCAGTTTCTGATTGACAACCACTTTTACCCCATCGAACCGGGGGATATCTTTGTCATCAATCCCTATGAAAGCCACTATATCGCCCAGTTCGATTCCGACTCTCACGAGCGCCTTGTCATCTCCATCCATCCGGATTTCGTCCGTCAACTCTCCTCCGATGCGACGGATCTTTCCGCCTGCTTTCTGAAGCGTCCGCGCTCCTTCTCCCACAGGCTTCCCCTGAACCAGAATCAGCAGCAGCGCTTCCGGTATTATGTAAATCAGTTGCTTTCCGATACGGCAACGCCGGCGGCCCCGGTCTACGGACAGGACCTCTATGAGCGCGCCATATTTACGGAGCTTCTGCTCTTCGTCAACCGCTGCTACCTGAATCGTCTCGGAGAGCCTGCGGCGGAAGCGGAGAACGCCGTCTATAACAAACAGATTGATGAAATACTTGCCTACCTGAACCAGAACATCAGCGAGCCGCTCTCCATCAGCGATCTCGCCTCCCATTTTTATCTGAGCGATTCCTACATCTGCCGCATTTTTAAGACCTCCACAGGCATGACCCTGCACAAATACATCACCGCACGGCGCATCAGCATTGCCAAGTCCCTCCTTGCGGACGGTATGGATGCAAGCCTCGTGTGCAGCCAGTGCGGCTATCACGATTACAGCAACTTTGTGCGCGCATTCACAGGCGCCGTCGGAATCTCCCCGAAGAAATATGCCCTGCAGTCCCAGAAACTCCTCTGACGTTCTATTCCTGCTGCTCCCGTTCCTGCGGCGGGAGCACTTTAATTCTCACCTCGCCGATTCGTTTCCCGCACATCTTTGTCACTGTGACACAAAGCCCGTCATCCTCGAAGCCTTCTCCCTCCGCCGGAATACAGCCGAGCTGCTCCATCACCCAGCCGCTGACCGTAAGCACGTCAAACTCCCGGTCTCTGCCAAGCGCCTCAAAGACCTTCCCGATATTCGCCTTGCCGGAAACAACATATTCCGTTTCCGCTGTTTGCCTGATCTCTTCCTCGACCTGATCGTGCTCATCCCAGATTTCACCGACCAGTTCCTCTAAAATATCCTCCAATGTCACGATACCCGCTGTTCCGCCATACTCATCCATCACGATAGCAATATGTAACTTCTTCTGCTGCAGTTCCTTCATCAGATCGTCGATTTTCTTATTCTTTGCGACAAAAAGCACCGGGCGCACCGCATCCCGAATCGATTTCTTCGTCTTCCACACTTCATTGTGAAAGTCCTTCTGATAAAGGATTCCGATAATGTGATCTATATTTTCTTCATATACAGGGATTCTGGAATAGCCTGTTCCTGCAAAAAGCTCCGCCACTTCCTCTCTGGACGTGTCCGCCGAAACCGCCACGACATCGACCCGCGGCGTAAAGATGTCAACCGCAGAAAGCTCGTTGAACTCAATCGCACTGCGGATGAGCGTTCCTTCCTCCTTGTCAATGCCGCCGCCTGCCTCCGCTTCGTCTACAATCGTAAGCAGTTCTTCTTCCGTGATTCCTCCGTCGCCTTTCGGCTTAATAATGTGTGATAACAGCTTCTTCCACTGTGCGAACAGGAAATTCAGCGGCGTCAGTATTTTTATCAGAATATTTAAAAACGGCGCAGAAAACTTCGCGAATGCTTCCGGCGACTCCTTTGCAATGCTCTTTGGCGAAACTTCACCGAAAATCAGGACAACGATCGTCGTGACGATCGTCGACACACTTGCCCCCGCGTCCTCGCCGAGCATTTTCACAAAAATAACCGTCATCAGCGAGGATGCGCCGATATTGACAATATTATTTCCAATCAGAATCGTAGACAGCATACGGTCGTAATTGTCCGCGATCTTAAGCACCAACGCTGCCTTTTTGTCTCCCTTTTCCACCATACCCTTGACCCGAATCCGGTTGAGCGATGAAAACGCCGTCTCTGTCGCCGAAAAATAAGCAGACATAATAATACATGCCGCAACGATGATCAATGATACCATGTCACTTTCCATAAATTTAAAAACCTTCCTTTTCTTCTTATTGTTTGTACAATACCAGAACAGCCAGCCGTCCGGTTCTTTTGCAGGCGCAAAAAGGCATAGCCGCGCTTTTACAAAGCGCAGCTATGCCTTTCTTCTCTATCTTTCACTCTGTCTGTTACTCTGAAATTATGATAAGGACCCGTGTCCCCGTCTGCACTGTCTGCCATGACGAACCTCCACAGTGTATTCTGATACTTGTGAGCAGAATTATAGCAGTATCCTGCTTTGCGCGCAAGTATCAGGCTGAAACCTTTACAGTTTCTTTACAGATTCCCCAACAGCCCCTCAATGCCGTCCCGCTCAAAAATCTCCTTATAATAACCGATCTCGTCGGCAATCAGTTCATCGATGACGCGCATTCCAAGCACCTCGACCGGAGCCTTGTCGTCTGTCAGAATCCGGTCGCCGCCCTCATAGGCCGCAAGCGAACCGCCGACCGTCTGCATCAGTCCGGCAAGCTTCTCTTTCTCCTCTGCGTCCGCACCGTTTATCTGCGCTGCATTTGCCTGGTGCATGAGCCGCTCCGCGATTGCCGGGTTGTCCGAAGCGAACAGCTCGCGGTTCGTTGCCGAACGCACATCCACCGTGTACACACAGTCAAATACCGTGGAAATCGTATCCGCCAGATACGTATTGATGCCGTCCCCGCTTCCATCCGAAGCCGTCATATCCGACTTCATATTCATATTGACGACCATCACGCCGTCATCCTTCAAATGCTCCTTCACCAGCGTAAAAAATTCCACCGAGGACATCTGAAACGGAATCGTGATATCCTGATACGCATCCACCATAATAACGTCGTATTTCTTATCCACCGCCTGTAAGTATGCCCTTCCGTCATACGTCGTCACCGCCACGGACTCCGGCAGTTCAAAATAAGTATGCGCCAGATCTGTAATCTTCTGGTCGATCTCAACGCCCTCCACCGTCACATTGTCAAAATACTTCATGCATTGCCTGGCATATGTCCCGGTTCCCATTCCAAGAATCAGTACGTCGGCTTCCTCCTTTTCCGGTACGCCCGCCATAAAAGGCGCCGCCAGCGCATAGTCGTAATACATGCCGGTCAGGGAATCATCCTTCATCATAATCGACTGCACACCGAACAGGACATTTGTAGAAAGAATCACGCTGTGCGCCGTCTCCTTGACCTGAAGATAGTTATAGATGGATTCACCCTCATAAGCAAGATCATCCTCCCAGAACGCGAAGCTCCCCGAATGTCCGAAAATGCTGCACACCAAAAACAGAACGACCGCCAGCGCGCACGCCCGTTTTCCGCTTCTTTTGCTGATAAAATATACAAGCCCCAGAAGCAGCAGAATCCCGGAAAAGATCAGAAACGTAATCGCCGTCCCGACTGCCGGAATCGTCACAAACGTCGGGAGAAATGTTCCTAAAATACTTCCGATCGTATTAAAAGCGCCGAGTGTCCCCACCGTCTTGCCGCTGTCATCCAGACTGTCGACTGTATACTTCACCAGCGACGGCGTCACCGTTCCCAGCAGAAACAGCGGATATACAAAAATCAGCATACAGGCAAAAAATGCCGCCAGAATCAGGAAATTATTGCTCACGGTAAATACCAGAAGCGCCGATACACCGAGAATGATATACTTTCCCAGCACAGGAATCGCCGCAATCCAGACTGCCGCAATCAAAAGCCTGCGATACAGCGTATCCGGATTGGGGTGCTTGTCCGCGCTCCTGCCGCCGTAAATATTTCCAAGCGCCATTGCAATCATGATCGTTCCGATGATGATCGTCCACACAATCTGCGACGACGAAAAATACGGCGCCAGCAGACGGCTCGCGCCAAGCTCGACCGCCATAACGGACATTCCCGAAAAAAATTCTGTCAGATACAGATAGTACTTATTCCTTAGTATACTTTGTGATTTCATTTTAACCTCCATATTAATAGAGCGGATTTCTTCTCTGCTAAAAAAATGCTAATTTTCTTCCGTCAACACTACAGAAAAATTAAGAAATCCGCTCCAAATCTGCGTCCATCCTACTGCCTGCTATACTGGTTATATTATATACAGAAAGGGGATAAATCTAATGAGTACCGCAGAATATATCTTTGCCGTCATCGGCATTTTCATCATCATCGGAGGTTTCGCCTACGGCATCTATGACTCCTACTTCCAGAAAAAAGATTCCTCACAGCATGAGTCTGACGACAAATGGCACTAACTCACAGATGCGGTCTGACTTTCCAACATGCGGTAGCCCACTCTTGGAATCGTGATGATATACATAGGGTTCATCGGAACCTCCTCGATCTTCTTGCGGATGTTCGTCATATTTACCCTTAAGATGCGGCTGCCGCTGCTTGCATATGGTCCCCAGATCTTTTCAAGAAGCATCTGGTACGTCACCACTGCACCCGAATTTAAGGCAAGACACTCTAATATCCTGTACTCTACCGGAGAAAAATGAATCTCTTCTCCTGCCAGAATCACCTGACGCTTGGAGAAATCGATCTTTAAATCTCCCGCTTCATAATACATGCTCTGCCCGCTCGGGATTCGCCGCCGCAGTGCCGTATGAATACGCGCTGCAAGCTCCTGCTCGTGGAACGGCTTAACGATATAATCGTCTGCTCCCGCATAGAGCGCATTGACCTTATCTGTGCATCCGGTCTGCCCGGAAACAACAAGAATCGGACAATCCGTCCATTCCCTGATCCACCGGATCAGTTCCACGCCGTCCATATCCGAAAGCTGGACATCCATCAGTATCAGGTCCGGACAAATGCTGGTGCTCATCTCCATTCCCTGGCGTCCGCTCTTTGAGGTATAGACCTTGTAATTCTCCCTCTGTAAGACTCTCCGGATCAGATAAAAAATACTCTCATCCTCATCGATCAGCAAAACCTTCACTCTATCACTTATTCTGTTTTTTTCCATTAAAAACGCCTCCTGTTAATTACACTATCTTCGTATGTAACATTCCAGAAATGGCGCATCCTTCTTTCCGTCTACCAGATGTATATAATAGATATTCTCCCACAGATCGATCATGTGGCAGCCATATCGTCTCATTAGAATCACACAGATCATGTGCACGAACAGAATCAGCAGCATGGCTGTCAGGAAACGTCCTATCAGAACGCGCGGCGCATGTTGTTCCTTCGTCGCTGCTTCGTCCAGTACATTGCGGACCGCTGTAATGGTGTCCGGATAGGAATCCGGTCTGCTGCTTGCCCCGTGAAGAACCACGGTACCGGGAATCACGTTCCCTTCCGGCATTCCCTGCATATCTGCAAGCGTCTGCTCCATGCGGGCAGTCTCCGCCGTCTGTATCTGTGACGCAGCATCTTCTGTCATGATCGGTGCCATATAGAAAAAAGACGACAGGACAATTGCTGCCATCAGGCAAAGCCAGCTTTTGTATTTTCTGCTGTTCTTCATTTGTCCCACCATCCTTTCCATATAATGTATGATTTTAACATATATTTTCCAAAATAGGAAATAAAAAAACGAAACCCCTGCCGCAATTATCTGATCGTAAATTGCAACAAAAGTCTCGTCGTTTCGTTACGCACCGGATTTCCATTCTGTGAAATCGTATTGACGGCGTCGTACACATCTAAATGATGCCAACTACTCCCTTTTTCTTAATATAGCAAATCTTTCCCGAAAAAATCAACTATTTTCAAAAATTTTAACGTCTTCTTAACATCCCTTATGGTATATTCCTGTACGCTACGGGAATACTAACAAGAAAATATCATAATAGAAGAAAAGGAGTCATAATATGAAGGTAAACGTAATTGAAGGCTGCATTAGCTGTGGTCTGTGTGTCAGCGTATGTCCGGAGGTGTTCCAGTTCAACGATGAAAATGTGTCCGAAGTCTGTAAACAGCCGGACGAAACGCAGGAAGAAGCTGTCCGTGAAGCAGCGGACGGCTGTCCTGTAAGCGTAATCGTTGTAGAGGAGTAGACAGCTTGTGCCCAAAACAAAGTGCCGGTCAAACTGGCACTTTCACATTGAGGAAAACACCCCCGGGGATGTCATTTGACACCCCGGGGGTATTTTTCCTCTCAGTGTTCTCTCTTCCGCTTAAGCACCGCCGCATTCTCGTCGACCTTTGCCTTGTTCAGCGGATAGACAAACCAGAGCATGAACGCCACCGCAAAGAAGCCGGCCGCCGGAACGATCGTCGCCGTCGCATACAGTCCATCAAGGACTTTTGCCGTCTGCACAGTCGCAGCGGACTCATATCCGATGATTTCAAGCGCCCAGCCGCCGACGCCTCCCGCCAGCGCCTGCCCGACCTTTCTCGCGAAGGAATACACTGCATAGACGGTTCCGTCCTCCCTGCGCCCGGTCGCGACCTCCTGATCATCAATCACGTCTGTGATATTCGCCCAGATTACCGTATTAAAGAATCCCAGACCAAGATACCCCACAATTGATAATCCCAGAAACAGCCACATATTACTAAGATGCAGGAAATACATCAAAGTAAAAACTGCGCCGGAGAGCAGCATTCCCGCCACAGACGCCTCCTTCTTTCCGAAACGTCTGGAAATCGGCACGCCAAGCGGCGCTACAACAACCAGCATCACCGCCGTGGACAGAAGCGTAAAAATGGAGATTCCCCCTGCGTTTCCGAAATAGTCCGGGTAAATATAGTTATTCATCGTGGTGATAAGAAGCTGTGCAAGCAGCAGAAAAATTGCCGCCCCGATGATTCCCAAAAGCGCCCTGTTCTTAAATATTGTCCCGAGCGTTGCCCCCAGGGTAACGTCCTTCGCCGCCGCATCCTTTTCCACTGCCACGCGCTCTGTCGTCAGGCGGTAGCAGATCAGATAACAGGCAACGGCACATACAGAAAATACGCCCGCTACAATCGTAAATGTTGCTCCGCCGCGCACAATCTGATTGCCGTCTGCATCTTTGGTATAAATAAAAAGCGGCGTGACAACGCCGATCACCAGCCCTGCGAGCGTCGCGCCGATCGACCGGAAAGTAGAGAGCGCCGTCCTGCCGTCTGTCTCCGCTGTGATTGCGGAAGCCATCGAACCATAAGGAATATTGATCGACGTATAGAAAATACTGCCCCACAGAAGATATGTGACGTACATGTAGATAACTTTCCACGTCATTGACGCCCCCGCCATTGCCGTCTGGTACATCAGAAAGCTCGACAGCGCGACCGGACCGCACATCCGCCTTAACCAGCAGCGGAACTTCCCGTCCGGCGCGGGCGGCATCGCATCCACGATACGCCCCATCGTCACATCCGTAAACGCATCCACGAACCGCGCAACTAAAAACAGTGTTCCTACCATGCCGCCGCTGATTCCAAGCACCTTGGTATAGAACACCATCAAAAAGGAACTCGCAAAGATGAATGTAAAATCATTGCCAAAGTCCCCAAACATATAGCCTATCTTGTCCCGCATGCCAAACGGGGCATTCGCATTGTTATTTGTCCGCATAAGAATCCTCCATACTACCCGCCTATCAGCGATGTCCGTGGTAGTATGACCGGATTATGCCTTTTTTATACCCTTTTTCTGTTCGTACATACGCGCATCCGCAATCTTAATCAGTTCCTCAACCTCGCAGACTCCGTTCTCGCCATACTGCACGCAGCCGACGCTGACCGCCAGCTTCCATGGCTGCTCTTCCTGCCAGTCCATGCATGCTACGCTCTCTTTGAACTCCCGGATCCTCGCCCAGACCTCGTCGTCCTCTTTTCCTTTTATAATGACGACAAACTCGTCGCCGCCATATCGCGCTAAAAATGCGCTCAAGCCGCCAAATGACTTTTTCAGTTGATCCGCGACCATTTTCAGAACCATATCGCCGACGACATGACCATATGTATCATTCACTTTCTTAAACTTATCCACATCCATCAGGATAAAATGGCAGTTCGTTCCCTCCATGCCGCGCTCCTGCAGCGTCTTTAAGTACTCGTCGAGCCGTCTTCTGTTATTCAGACCGGTAAGACCGTCCTGTGTCACCTGATCCTTCTGAATATTGAGGTACACCGTCAGAAGCGCCACCACAACAGCCGCCCAGAACAGATCTATCTTGGGCCAGAAGACCTTTAACACCAAAGCGCCCGCCGGAAGACAGACTGTCGCCGCAAGGCATCTGCATTCCCGCTTCTTCTCCTGTACCGGCTGTCTGAAAGAGCCCAAAAGCGCCAGAGCGGACGCCGCAAGCAAATATCCCGCTGCCACCGCCGCATACAATTCAAAGAGGAAGCCTTTCCTGATATAGTTATTCGCATCCACAAAAAACACTGCGCCCGTAAACGGATTCGATACATACAATACCAGCGCACAAAGCAGCGGAATCGCCGGGATAAGCACCCGCTTTCCATACTGCCCATCGCCGTTCGTCGCTACGTCGCGAACATAAAGCAGCCACAGAAACGCTGCAAATTCCATGATAAAGAACGTCGTCAGACCACATATCAAAAGGAGCGAATGCATTCCAAAGGATCTTCTTCCCTGTATCATGCACGCAATCGAATTTGCCCCAAGGAGAATCGCAATCAGCAGCATAATAAAACGAAGCGCCCTGTTTCTCCACGTATAAGAGAGCGTGCGTTCCGTGTTCAGCCGCATCATGATAATCGCGATCATCGGTATGAGATTCATCTGCAAATATGTTACTGATTCCACCCGCATTGCCTCCTGTGAACGATTCCTAACCCCGCGTCTTCTTCTTCCTTACCTTCTCCGCATACATCCGCTTATCCGCTTCCTTGATCAGATTCTCTGCTCTCCGCCCTGCCTCATGCCAGAACGCATATCCAACGCTCAGGGAGAGTTCATAAGACTTCTTGCGGTTCGCATTGAACTTCTCCACCTCGGTCTGAATCTTCTCAATTGCCGCGCCGACTTCCTTCTCGTCAAACCAGTCCCCGATTATCACAAATTCGTCGCCGCCATAACGCGCAAGAAGCGCCCTGTCCCTTCCAAAGACATGACGCAGTATATCCGCGGTCTCCCAGAGCGCCTCATCTCCGACCGCATGTCCCATCTGGTCGTTAATACGCTTGAAATCATCCACGTCGATCATCAAAAGTCCCCACTCGTGCTCGGGGTACAGCTCAATCTTCTTAGCGAGCTGCGCATCAAACTCCCTGCGGTTGTTAAGCCCCGTAAGTCCGTCTGTTGTAATCTGATGGTTCTGTGTATTGATATAGATAAAAAGAATCGACAGTGCAAAGCACGGTCCCGTCGTCCACCAGCCCTTTGCAAAATGCTGAATGGTAATGCCGCAGAGCGCGCCTATGCCAAACCCCAGCATATAGGTAACTTCTCTGCGCCCCTCCTTGGAAACCTCATGCGAATAAGCACTCGCCACAACAGCCACGCTTCCGATAAGGAATAAAATTCCCACCATATTCGGAAGTGCTTCCAGTTGTCCGCTCCTGTAATAGCCTGCCCTGGAGATAAAGAATATGCTGTGCGTCCACGGCGTTATAAGTATGAGAAACGCAGTAAGCACAGCGCCACCAAACGTCATATAGCGCGCTGCATCCAGCCACGGTCCCGGATTCCTGACTTCAAGCTTGCGGCACACATACATCAGCCAGACAAACGGTACTGCGACCACAAGCAGCATATGGATGATGTGGAACACATACTGCCCGGAAATCGGTACTCTGTGCAGACTCTGCAAGCCATAACGCAAAATATCCGCCACCATCAGCGCGATCGCCAGAATTGTCAGCATGTTGAACAGCCGGTTTCCTGAGGTTCTGTCCTCCCGCTTGTGATTGTTGACATAAATAGTGAGGAGTATCGCAATCGGAAATAAATTAATACTCAGATGTGTTATTAATTCCATATCGCTCCTCCTCACTTTTGTATCTGCTATGCCATGGGTGTGCGCATGGGCGCTCACGGCAAATGCCACGGACGCTTTGCGTTTATGGCATAATATCTGGCGATATTATATCATTTTTTCGGCTTTCTGTCAGTATTTTCTGCATTTCTTTTGTATACTTTTCAGTCCTGCGATCCGGCGTTTACTGATACTTTCTGCGGAACTGCACCGGTGTCATCTCATATGCCTTCTTAAACAGCCGGTTGAAATGCTCCACATTCTCATAGCCCACATATGCGGCAATCGACTCCACGGTCTGGTTCGTCTCCTTTAACATCGTGCGCGCCTTTTTCATCCTCGCCTTTTTCACTGCATCCTGAAACGTCATGCCCGACTTTTCTTTGATATACTTGGACAGGTACGGCTTCGACAGATTAAAATTGTCCGCCAGCACATCCAGCGTCACATCCGCATAGTGATTCTGGATATAATTCATGATATCGACGATGCGCTCCTCGCGCCCCTCGACGATATTCTCGCTCTTTACCATCTTATTTGCAGCGGACACCAGCGCCGCAATGGAGCTCTTGATAATATCCTCGTCAATGCCGACTCCCCAGAATTTTCTGCCCTTGCAGATGATCTCCACATATGCCGCCGCTTTGGAGGAGGAACCTTCCGAAATCGCGTGCTCCTGATAGGTCGCAAGCTCATAGCTCACGCCAAAATACATCTTGATGGCATTGCTGACCGCATCAAGGCGTCCGTTTCCGGTCGTCTCGATCGTGCGTCTTTCTTTGTTCTGCTCAATCGTCACCTTCGCGGTAATTCCGTCCTTCTGCTCGAAGTGGCACTCCGGAATATGGAAAATATCGCTGATATTGATGTAGTGCTCCTCGAAAATGCGGTAAATCGCATCCGGTGAAAGCTCCTGATGACGGCGGTCTGATACGCCCTTCACCAGATAACCTACCTCCTCTTTCATCTTATCCGGCAATGCCATACCGAAATTCTGCTTTAAGATGAAGGCAACGCCGCCCTTGCCGGACTGGCTGTTGATGCGGATCACATCGGACTCATACTCTCTTCCGACATCCTTCGGGTCGATCGGCAGATACGGCACATCCCAGCGCTCCCCGCTCTTTCCGGCTTCTCTCCATGCCATTCCCTTGGAAATCGCATCCTGATGCGAACCGGAAAATGCGGTAAATACCAGATCGCCCGCATAAGGCGTGCGCTCATATACCTTCATGCCCGTAAACCGCTCGTATTTCTCACGGATCGGGTTGATATTGGAAAAATCAAGCTTCGGGTCAACGCCATGGCACACCATGTTCATTGCGACCGTCACAATGTCCACATTTCCGGTACGCTCTCCGTTTCCGAACAGAGTTCCCTCCACGCGGTCCGCGCCTGCGAGGATGCCGAACTCCGCATCGCTGATGCCGCAGCCCCTGTCATTGTGCGGGTGAACGCTCAGAATGACGTTATCGCGGTATTTCAAATGCTTATGTATATACTCGATCTGGCATGCGAACACATGCGGCATCGCGATCTGTACCGTCGTTGGAATGTTGATGATCGCCTTGTGCTCTGCATCCGGCTGCCATACGTCCAATACCGCATTGCAGACCTCAACGGCATAATCAACCTCTGTTCCCGGGAAGCTCTCCGGGCTGTACTCGAAGGTAAAGTTGCCGTCCGTCTCCGCCGCAAGATTCTTAAGCAGGACCGCTCCGTCAACCGCAAGCTGTTTGACCTCTTCCTTGCTCTTCTTAAAGACCTGCTCACGCTGTGCGACAGATGTAGAGTTGTACAGATGAATCACAGCATGCGGCGCGCCCTTTACCGCCTCAAAAGTCTTCCTTATAATATGCTCTCTTGCCTGCGTCAGAACCTGAACGGTGACATCATCCGGTATCATGTTCTGCTCGATCAACGCCCGCATAAAATTGTATTCTGTGTCCGACGCCGCCGGGAAGCCGACCTCAATCTCCTTAAAGCCGATATCCACAAGCATCTGGAAAAACTCCAGCTTCTCGTCAAGTCCCATCGGCTCAATCAGCGCCTGATTCCCGTCTCTTAAGTCCACACTGCACCAGATTGGCGGCTTTTCAATGCTGTCCTTTTTCACCCAGTCATATGTCACCTCCGGCGGCATGAAGTAAGATTTTCCGTATTTTGCTGCAATATTCATATTTTCCTCCTGTTACTTCCCTCTATGTTCCTACAGCCGGAGCGATATCCCCCTGCAGTGAAAATAATTCAAGAAAGTTGATTTCTATTATTTATTTTGTATATACTATCATACGAAACGCACCGATGCAAGGTGCGTTTTTATCAAATAGATTGATTTATTTTATCCTTTCTTTTCCACTCCGGCTTTTTTGCAGATCTCATTCAGGCAGCATTCCTCACAATGCGGCGCAGTACGCGCCGTGCAGACCTCGCGTCCGTGGTCTACGAGCCTATGGCAGAAATCATTGCTCTCCTCCGGGGGAATCAACTTCCAGAGCGCCATTTCCACCTTCTTCGGCTCCTTGATTCCGTCGACAAGCCCCATCCTGTTTACAAGACGGATGCAGTGCGTATCCGTCACAATCGCAGGCTTGCCGAAGACGTCTCCCATAATCAGGTTCGCGCTCTTCCTTCCGACGCCCGGAAGCGCGAGGAGCGCGTCAAAGTCCCCGGGCACTCTGCCCTGATACTGTTCCTGCAATATCTTCATACAGGCGCTGATATCCCGCGCCTTGCTGTGTCCTAATCCGCACGGCTTAACGATCCGCTCGATATCCTCCACATCCGCCGCCGCAAGCGCCGCCACATCGGGATATTCCTTATATAAATCCTGCACCACCACATTGACCCTGGCATCGGTGCACTGCGCCGCCAGCCGGACGCTCACCAAAAGCTTCCACGCGTCATCGTAGTCTAATGTGCACCCGGTGTCCGGGTACGCCGTCTTCAACCGCTCTATGATCTGTAATGCAAGCTCCTTTTTTCTCATATTCCGCTCCTGCCTTTCTGCTGTCTGCTGTCTGCCGTCTTCTGTCTTGCTGTCTTCTGTCTGCTATCTTCTGTCTGCCGTCTTCTGTCTGCCGTCTTCTGTCTGCTATTTTCTGTCATGAATCATGCTCTGCGCTCCGCCGCGCGCGTCTTCAAAATGTCAGCTTCTTCCACTGGTAGCGCTCCATGTCCACATGGTTATCCACCACGCGCACGCCCTCCGCCTCAAGCAGTAATTTCTGCTGATTCACACCGCCGAACGCAAATGCATCAGAAAGCCTTCCCTCTTTATTTACCACACGGTAGCACGGGATGCCTTCGGGATCGGGGTTCACGTGAAGCGCATACCCGACCACCCGCGCCCATCTCGGATTGCCCGCAAGCGCCGCCACCTGTCCGTAGCTTGCCACGCAGCCGCGCGGAATCTGTTTTACGACCTCATATATTTTCTCATAGGAATTCTGGCTCATGATGCTCCTCCCCTCGCGCTTTCTATTTTACCACATTTGTTGACAATTTTTTTGTATTTTTGCGCAATCATACCTTGCAGATATTTCCATGCAGTGATAGAATTTTATCTTGTGTGTTTATAAATTTTTAATAATTATTTTATACTTTATACAGAATATAAGCGTTTTCGAAGCGTTTGGTTCTGTGAGGAGGATTTTATGAATGAACTAAAGCCAAAATTGTTTGACGTCATGAAGGGGTACACGAAAGCGCAGTGCATCCGCGACATTATTTCCGGTATCATCGTGGCAATCATTGCCCTGCCGCTCTCTATCGCGCTGGCAATCGCATCCGGCGTCAGCCCGGAGCAGGGTCTTTATACCGCGATCATTGCCGGATTCTTTATCTCGTTTTTCGGCGGAAGCCGTGTGCAAATCGGCGGTCCGACTGCTGCATTCGTTGTCATCATCTACGGGATCGTCACAGAGCATGGCACCGACGGACTGATTATCGCCACCATACTCGCCGGCATTATCCTTATTATTATGGGCTTCTGCCATTTCGGCTCGCTGATCAAGTACATTCCCTATACGATTACGACCGGATTTACCTGCGGTATCGCAGTAACGCTCTTCGTCGGACAGCTCAAAGATTTCCTCGGGCTCTCCATGGAGAGCGTACCGTCCGCGTTTCTGGATAAGGTGATTGCCTATGCAAGACATATCACAACAATCAACTGGATGGCTCTCGGCGTGGGACTTGCCGCAATCGTGATTATGCTGCTCTGGCCGAAGGTCACCGACAAGATTCCGGGATCTTTAATCGCGATTATCGCAACGACAGCATTCGTCTATTTTACAGAGCTTCCGGTCAACACGATCGGCAGCGTCTACGGCGAACTGTCGTCTTCCTTCCCGGCGTTTCATGCTCCTTCGCTCTCCATGAAGCTCGTGCAGGAAATGCTTTCCCCGGCATTCACAATCGCCATCTTAGCCGGTATCGAGTCCCTGCTCTCCGCAGTCGTATCTGACGGTATGATCGGCGACACCCACAAGTCCAACGCCGAGCTGATCGGTCAGGGTCTGGGAAATGTTTTCTCCGGTCTCTTCGGCGGCATCCCTGCCACCGGCGCGATTGCGAGAACCGCTGCAAACGTAAGGAACGGCGGGCGCACCCCGATTGCAGGTATCGTGCATTGTCTGACCTTAACCGTTATCCTGCTCGTACTGATGCCTCTCGCCGCACTGATTCCGATGACGACGCTCGCCGCCGTACTCTTAATCGTTGCCGCAAACATGGCAGACTGGACTTCCTTTCTGCGCCTGTGCAAAACCGCGCCCAAAAGCGATGTTATCGTACTGGTTGCCACGTTCTTTCTGACGGTGTTCTTCGATCTCGTCGTTGCAATCGAGGTCGGCGTTGTGCTCGCCTCTCTTCTGTTCATGAAGCGCATGGCGGAGACCGCAGACGTCAAGTCATGGAAATATACGGAACAGCCGGACGTCACTCCGGGCGAAGCGGAAAAGCTGCGTGCCATCCCCCGCAGCATCCGCGTGTTTGAAATCAGCGGTCCGCTGTTCTTTGCCGCTGCCGACCAGCTTCTGGCGATCAACAGCAAGCAGTACACGCGGGTAATCATCATCCGTATGCGAAGCGTACCCGCAATGGACGCAAGCGCAATGAAATCCTTGCGCGAGCTTGCCGACCGCGCGAAAAAGAAGAATATCACCCTGATTTTCTCGCATGTCAACGACCAGCCGATGTCTGTCATGCAAAAGGACGGCTTCGTGGAGTACGTCGGCAGGGAAAATTTCCGCTCGAATATTGTAGAAGCGCTCGATTACGCGGAAAGCCTTCTGAAATAAATATTTGTCCACCAAAAAGGATGTTCTCCGGTACTCCCGGGAACATCCTTTTTCATGTATAAATCCTATTATTCTGTATACCGTCCGTTTGCGGCATTTATCATATCGCAGATTCTCCCATAGCCCTCGTTTGCCTTAGGGACCTTCTTCTTCGCCCAGGACTCTTGTTTTTCATCCCAGTACTTTATCTTACTGCTAAAAATACCCTTTCTGATAATCCCGGGAAAATTAAGACGCGTGATGATCCATTCTCTCTCCGGGTCTGCCCCGTCATTGATAACGCTCTCTGCCATCGCCAGAAATGCATCGCTGTGAAGATATTGTTCCATCCGTTCGCGCAGCTTGGCATCCATTCTTATCACCTTCATATTATGAAAAAATGCGCCGATTTTCGTAATCGGTTCCGGTCCATAATTGCGCGGCGTAAGCTGCACATAATAGATGATTCGCTCATTCGTCGTCAAGAACGCCTTGGTCATGCTATTTGCAATATCTCCATGGACAGAAATCGCACCGATGAAACCTATCCAGAATACGACCGTCAGAATACATGCTGCAATGCCAAGCTGCGTGCGGTCGAATTCACCCACAATCGCCGGAATGGAAAGCAGCGAGCCTGCCGCCAGCAAAAAGAAAACAATAAAAAGCAGATAGTTATCCACGCCCGCATGACGGTTGTAATGTATACTGACTTGCTGCGGGAACTGACCGCTCGGAAGAGAGAGAAGCTGCTTATTACGCTCCTTCTCCTCCTGCTTCTTACGGAGCAGCTCTTCCTGATGTCGCGCCTTCGCCGCAAGCGCTGTCTGCTTGCTTCTAAGACACTTCTCCTTGTACCCTTCGTACCATTCCAGAACCGGGTGTGTGTTTTCTTCCCTAAGCTGCCATTTTCTTTCCTGTTCTGCCTCTTTACGCCTGCGCTTATGCTCCTGCCACTTCTCCCGGTAACGCTCCCACCGGAAGAGCAGCACTCCCGCAGTCATAAAGCCAAGCTGCAATGCCGCCAAAAGAAACACCGCGTTCCAGTTGATTTCTTTCGAATAATCGGTCGGTGTCGAAAACGCAACTGGTATCAATATCAGAATTAACAGGAAGAAACTCCCCACTGCAATAAAAAGTCCCCCGGTTACTTTACGAATGATCCTCACTGTTTCCTCACTTCTGCCTGCAGACCCTTTTCCTGATCCGGTTCTACTCTGTCACATCCGCGTTGCCATTGTCTGCGCTCTTCTCATCCTTTACGACCAGATTCACGGAATCAAGCCCGGACACGTTGATGTTGCGGTTGACCTGCGCATCGTAGGAATCCGCATTGATAATGTCTGCCAGATCGATGCCTGTCGCCTCTTTCATGCTCTCAAATACCTTCGCCATGACAACCGGCACATTTCCTGCGACCTGATCTACTCCGTTTCCGCCTTCTCCTCCGCCGATAATTGTAATCTTGTCGATCTGTCCCAGCGGCTCCGCAACCTTCGCCGCAATATCGGGAAGCACTTTGATCATCATTTCCGCTACGGCTGCCTTGTTGTACTTCGCATAAGCCTCCGCCTTCTTCTCCATCGCTTCTGCCTCTGCGATACCCTTTGCCTGAATTGCAGACGCCTCCGCCTCACCGACTGCACGGATACCGGCTGCTTCCTGCTCCTTGGCGTAACGGTCCGCCTCCGCCTGTGCTTTTCTGGCTTCCGCCGCACGCTGTGCCTCGAACTGCTTCGCTTCCGCATCCTTCTGACGCTGGTAAAGCTCTGCATCGGCGCGCTGCTGCGCTGCGTACTTATCTGCTTCCGCCTGCTTCTTGATCTCAGCCTCAAGAGACTGCTCCCTGACAGCAACCTCCTTCTGCTTTAACTCGATCTCGCGCTCCTGCTTTGCGATATCCGCATTGGCAGTCGTAATCTCGATCGTCTTACGCTGTTCCTCTTTCTGAATCTCGTAAGCGGCGTCCGCCATAGCTTTCTTGGTGTCCGCCTCCATCTGAAGCTCGGACTTCTTGATCGCCAGTTCATTCTGCTTCTTTGCAATCTCTGTCTGTGCTGCTACCGCGGCGTCGTTGGATTCCTTGTCAGCGGAAGCCTGCGCCACCTTGATGTCTCTTTCACTCTCGGCTCTCGCGATCGCCGCCGCCTTCTTGATCTTCACAATATTGTCGATACCGAGGTTCTCGATGACTTCGTTGCCGTCAACGAAATTCTGTACGTTAAAACTGATGATATCGAGTCCCATCGCCGCAAGATCCGGCTCCGCATTTTCCTTTACCAGATTTGCAAACTTCTGGCGGTCGGAAACCATCTCCTCCAGCTTCATCTTACCCACGATCTCACGGACATTTCCTTCCAGAACCTCTCTGGCAACACCTGCGATATACTCTGTGTTCTTGTTGAGGAAATTCTCTGCCGCAAGGCGGAGCTTCTCCGGATCGTTGCTGATCTTGACATTGACCGTCGCATCCACATTGATGTTGATGTAGTCCGCCGTCGGCACGGCGTTGCTCGTCTTGACGTCAATCGGGATCAGGCGCAGGTTCAGCTTATCCAGACGCTCAAAGAACGGAATCCTTATGCTCGCCTTTCCGATGACGACCTTGGACTTCTTCTTGATACCGGAAATGATGTACGCCATATCCGGCGGCGCTTTCACATACCCAATCACAAGTAAGAGCACGATAAGCACTACAACAGCTACTGCCACAATCAGTGGTGTAAAGTTTTCCATAATTAACTTCCCCTTTCCTTTGTGAAACATATTTATGTATACAACATACCGTTTATTCACGGACGCCGTCACATAACAACTCCTCATTTGTTTCCTGTTACATAAGGAATACTTCTTATCCCGGCAAAATGTTTCAAAAACAGAAAAATTTTGCAAATTTATTTCTGTGTTCCCTTCTATTCTATCAGACATACGATGCAAATTCTACCCGGAATGTTGAATGACATGAAAAGAGAACAGCGAAAGATTTCAAGGAACGGCAAAAGACTTCAAGGCATTTGTTTTCGTGCTTGTATTAATGCTATAAGGATGTTAGTATAGAAAGGTACGCTTGAAAAAACAATGAGAAAAACAAAGGAGGTCCTTATGCAGGAAAACAAGATGGGCGTTATGCCTATTGATAAATTAATTGTGTCAATGTCTCTGCCAATCATGATATCCATGCTGGTACAGGCACTCTATAATATTATCGACAGTGTTTTTGTCGCAATGATCAATGAAAACGCTCTGACAGCAGTATCTATGGCGTTCCCGATCCAGAATCTCATGATTGCGGTCGGCGTCGGAACCGCCGTCGGCGTCAATGCGCTTCTTGCACGTTCTCTTGGTGAAAAGGATTTCGATAAGGTCAATGCCATTGCCGAAAACGCCGTATTTCTGGCGATCTTAAGCTACGCTGTATTTCTTATCATCGGTCTGTTCTTCGCCGAGCCGTTCTACCGGAGCCAGACAGACATCGAAGAAATCGTTGTATACGGGAAGGAATACTTAACCGTCTGCTGCTGCCTGTCTTTCGGCAGCTTTGTCCAGCTTATGTTCGAACGAATGCTGCAGGCGACCGGAAAGACCATTTTCACGATGTTCACGCAGGGCATCGGTGCGATCGTAAATATCATCCTTGACCCGATTCTGATTTTCGGGCTTTTGGGTCTTCCGGCAATGGGCGTAACGGGCGCTGCCGTTGCCACGGTTATCGGGCAGATTGTTGCAGGCGTCCTCGCCGTCGTCTTCAACCAGACCAAGAATCATGAGGTACACATCCAGCTAAAGGGCTTTCGTCCGAACGGCGCGATCATCCGCCAGATTTACGCGATCGGCGTTCCGTCAATCGTCATGCAGGCGATCGGCTCCGTCATGAACTACGGAATGAACCGCATCCTTCTGGCGTTTTCTTCCACGGCGACTGCTGTATTCGGCGTATACTTTAAGCTCCAGAGCTTCGTGTTCATGCCTGCGTTCGGACTGAACAACGGCGTAATTCCGATTATGGCATACAACTATGGCGCCGGCAACAGAGAGCGCGTCACCAAGACCTTAAAGCACTGTGTCGCATACGCCATCGGAATTATGGCAATCGGGCTTTTGCTATTCCAGCTTTTTGCAAAGCAGCTTCTTATGATGTTCAACGCCTCGGAGACGATGCTCACCCTCGGTGTACCCGCGCTTCGTATCATCAGTCTCAGCTTCATTCTTGCGGGCTTCGGCATTTCGTGCAGCAGCGTGTTTCAGGCGCTCGGCAAAGCGGTCTACAGTATGTTCGTCTCCGTCGCCAGACAGCTCGTCGTCCTGCTGCCGGTTGCCTTTGCACTGGCGCAGCTTGGCGACGTAAATATGGTATGGTGGGCATTTCCGATTTCAGAGCTGGTATCTGCCATTGTAACTGCAATTTTTATGGTGAAGATTTATCGGGATATTATTTCTAAGATCGGAACAGAGGCTGCCTAGCTCCTCCTGTGCGGTATTCCGCCAACGCAGAATATTTCCGATGCAACATCAAAATGCGGCTGCCGCGCGAATGCCTGTTTCTGACAGACATTCGCACGGCGGCCGCTTATGTTTCTATTCGCTATTTCTATTTTGTTCTGATAATCTTTTTCGTGGTATTCTTCTCAAATTCCACCTCACGGACTTTGAGTTTAAAAATCCGCTTGTACAGAGGCGCTTCTTTATTATAAGCGTCGATCAGCTCCTGAAGCTTCGCCTGCACGTCCTTGATTTTCTTCTTTCCCGCATATTCGTAATCCGGGAAAATCTCAGCCTCGATCACGCCTTCGCTCTCGCGGACAATGACCTCCTGCACAAGCCTGTCCTCGCCAAGCCTGTTCTCAATCTCCTCCGGGGAAACATTCTCACCATTTGGCGTGATAATGAGGTTCTTCTTTCTTCCGGTCAGAAATACGAAGCCGTCCTCATCTACATAGCCAAGGTCTCCGGTCTTTAACCAGCCGTCCTCTAATGCCTCCGCAGTCTCTTCCGGCATATGATAATACCCCTGCATGACGCTTGATCCTTTCACCCAGAGCTCCTCATTCACGGTCTTTGCCTCACAGTTTGGCATCAGCTTTCCGACCGAACCAATCTTGCTGTCCCAGCTTAAGTTCGTGCTGATAACAGGCGCACATTCTGTCATTCCATAGCCCTGCAGTATTGTAATTCCATAGCGTTTGAACGTCTCTATGTACGCGGGATTCAGATATGCACCGCCGCTGCATACTGTGTGAAACTGCTTTCCGAACACCTTCGCTTTCACAAGCGCGGCAGGCATCCACGCCGCTTCTTCAAGCTTTTTCGCAAGCGTCTCTATCATCAGCGGGACCATCAATATCATATTCGGCTCAAACAGTTTGATGTTCTTTGCGACGCGCAGCAGCGAATCGTTGATACAGATGATCGCCCCTGTGGAGAGCGCCTTTAAAATGTCCATGCTCAGGCAATATGCATGGTGAATCGGCAATACGGACAGCAGTACCGTGCGCGGCTCGATTCTCATATCAAGGCAGGTCGCATTCTCCGCAAGATTGCGGTGGGTCAGCATAACGCCCTTACTCTTCCCGGTCGTTCCCGAGGTGAACATGATCGTGGCAAGGTCCTCGGGAAGCGGTTCACAGGCATATCCCGGCTGTTGTTCTCCCAGCAGCTTCCAGAAGGAAAGCGCTCCCTCTGCGGCGCTCCCGTCCTTCATGGAAATCATATGCTTTAACCCCGGGCACGCCTCCTTCGCGGCTGCCGCCACCTGCGCTTTGCCCTCATCAAAGACAAGCGTCGTAACATCTGCCCGGTTCAGAAGCTCACATAAAGCTTCTGTGGAAAGCTGCGTATCCAGCGGCACGGCGACGCTGCCGCCGTTTACGATTCCAAAGTAAGAAACGACCCATTCGTAGGAGGTTGCCCCGAGCACTGCGATATGGCTCTTTGTCTCCCCAAGCTGCTCTAACGCAGCCGAAAACCGCTCGCTGTCCTGCTTCAATTCAGTGTAGGTCTTCCCTTCGATGACAGGCTTCTTCTCTCCCTTTTCATCAACCTTCTTTTCCTTATAGCGAAATGCATCCTGCGCGCCATAAGTCTCTTCCGCTTTTACCAAAAGGCTGCGGATGGTACTGCTCAATGCGTACATAACCTACCTCCTGCTACTTTACAAGTTTCTCGAGATAATCAACGGCTTCCTGCACCGTGCGGATATCCGCCGCATCCTCCTGCACGATTTCCACGTCAAGCTCGTCCTCGACTTCTCCGAGCATACTCATAAAGTCGTAGGAGGTAAAGCCAAGATCCTCCATAAAACGGGACTCCGGCTTAATGTCCGCCTTATCTACCTCAACATAATTTACAATGATATCTGCCAATTTTTCAAACATAGCGCGCCTCCTATATCAGTTTGATGATGTCTCCGATTTTCAAATTCGGGTTTTCAATCCCCTTGAACATGATTTTACACATATAGTAATAGAAATATTCCAGCGTCTCCTTTGTGATCGCGGCGGTCTGATGCTCAAAGTTAAAGTCCAGCCCGTTGTCTTCCGGTCTGTGCATCACGGTAAGATACATCGCCTGCGTCGTCGCCCCGTTCGGATACCACTTCGTCTTATAATGAATGTCGCCAAGCTGGGTCAATCCCTTTTCCTTTAACGTCATCGGCTGGTAGGTCAGCGACATCGGTTCATAGGTCGTTCCCTGCTCGACCGGGTAGATTTTACTTCTGTACGCAAAATACTCCACCGGATCGAAATTCGCATGACGGAATGTCTCGTTTTGTCCTTCCCGGATTCTGTGAATCCCCTCAAGAAATGTCTGATCCTCCGGGATAATGGTCCGGAACGGGAACGAATGGATTCTGGTACCGCCGGATTTCTTCTCCGCGAGCGTGGCTCTTCTTGCATACGCGACGTTGATGGACACGTCGTCGTTGCCGTTCATTTTCTGTAAATATGTACGGATTCCCATAATGAGAAGGCACTGTAAGGAAATATGCTGCTCCTCACAAAATTTCATCAGACGGCTTGTCGGCTCTTCCTCCAGATGAAAAATATCAAGCGCTGAATCCACATTTCCGGTAGCCGACCGCGCCGACCGCGCCTTCGGATTCTTTTTTCTTTCTTCCAGCAGTGCCGCCGGTCCCTCGATGCCGTTATAAATCGGCTCAGACTGTTCAATCAGCTTATAAAAATAGTCCCGGTCTCTCTGCTGCGCCTTGCTGCCAGCCTCATATTCCAGATCCTTTTTCAACTGCTCAATATAGGAGCGCATCTCCCCCGGAAATTCCACGCCCTCATACATCCTGCTGCAGTAGATCTCAATGACGTCCCGCAAAAAGCAGATGAGCGACTGCGCATCCAGCGTCAGGTGATCTCCCAGAAGATAGATTCCCTGATTGCCGTCAGGCGTCTTAATGATGACAATTTTATTCATCGGGGAGTCCTCGCGCTTAAAGGGAACTCTCGTCCACCCCTTCATGATTTCCTCCGCCTCTTCCATGGTCTTCCCCGTAAAATCCACGTAAGGGATTTCACGGTCTTCCTTCTTCGCCACGTACTGATACCATTGTTCTTCTTTCCTGTCATACGCGAACCGCAGGCGCATCGCCTCGCAGCGCTCATATGCCTGATAAATCGCCTCCCTGAGCACATCGATGTCCAGCTCATATTCAATCGTAAGACTTGTTCCGACATTCACGACCTCTTTTTTCGGACAGAAATCCAAATAGAAGAAATGGAATTTCTGCGCCACCGTAAGCGGATAGGTCTGACAGCCTTTTCTTGTTTTCATATCATCCTCCGTTCCAAAGCCGCTCACAGACAGAGCTCAGTCTCCGCCCTGTGTCTCTGACAGCTTCTTTTGTCTGCACTACATTTTTGCTTCAACACTTTCATTACAGCGTTTCCGTAAATTCATCCAACGCCTTTTCGTATGCTTCCATGTCCTTAAAGTAGCTCTCCCCGTGCGCAGCGCCCTCCGCGATCCATTTTCTCTTGGGCGACGCGCAGCGATCATACAGTTCATGACACATCGAAACCGGAACGAAAGTGTCCTTTGAACCGTGAATGAACAGAATCGGTACTTTCGCCTTTGCGACCTCCCGCTTCGCATTACACTCATCCATGCCGTAGCCCGCCAGCCTCCGGTTGAGCAAATCCGCTGCCGGTATCACCGGAAACGCCGGAAGATGGTACATGCTTTTTAACACATGGGTAAACACTTCCTTCGGGGAGGTAAAGCCGCAGTCCGACACGATTCCCTTTACCTGCGGCGGCAGCGGCAGTCCCGCCGCCATAAGCACGGTCGCTCCGCCCATCGAGATTCCGTGAAGCAGGATTTCCACATCCGCCCCGCACTTCTTAATCACCCAGTTGATCCACTTCATAGCATCTCTCCGGTCGAGACATCCAAAGCCGACATACTCCCCCTCGCTCTCCCCGTGTGCCCTCGCATCCGGATGAAGCATGGCGTAGCCCCGCTTGAAATAATAATCCGTCAGTCCGGTAAAATCAGCCAGCGCCCTGCTCGTGTAGCCGTGAAAACAGATGACGACCCGTTTCCTGCTGCTCTCTGTAATCGCCGGGAAATAAACTGCGTGCAGCTTCAGACCGTCAAACGACGTCTCATACACATCCTCGTGCGGCTGCGCAAGCATATATTCTTTCCTTTCCGCTAAAATGTCCGCATACTGCGACCAGTCCGTTCCCGCCATTTTCATGGTGCGCTCTAAGTCCACTTCATTTCTTTTCATGGTCCTGCCATAGAAATAGACCGTCTCCGCTACCGTTCCCACTGCCGCAAGCGCCCCGGCGCATGCAAGCTTTTTTCCTAATCTCTTCATTATTTCTCCCATAATTCGAATCCGCGACTTTCTGCTTCTTCATTTGAAATTCTATATGATTTTTTTGCCGCTGCTTTTCGATGCTGCCGTTTTTCCTGTATCTCTCTTTTGCTTTTATGTCTATGTCTTTCTGGCTGCTATTTTTTCGTTGCGGTTATTTTTTCTTTCCCGGTTTCTTCGCGCCGTCTTTCTCTGCACGTTCTTTCTCTGCACGTTCCTTCTCTGCCGCTTTCTTCTGCTTTAACTTCAGATCGATAATTTCCTTTAGGCGGAGCGCTTTTTCAATATCGCCCTCGACCTTCAGCTTCTGCGTCGTGAACGCCCATACCGGATCGATTTTACCCTCCGCGATCTTCATGAAGGTATCCGGATCGGAAATAAAATTTGCGTCCCGGTCATAATACTCATACGGCTCTACATAAAGCTGTCCGTCTTTTACCTCCACATAGAAGCAGCCGCCCGCCTCCTCGTCCTCGATGGAAAACTGGTATGCCAGATGTTCTTTGATGTCACTGACATCCGTTCCCATAAATTTCCCTTTTATTTCATAGAAAAAATCTGCGTACGTCATTTTTTCCTCCTATTTTCGACCGTCAGTCGATTTCCTTTTTCAACATAATAGCACACCATTCGACCGTTGGTCAATTATATTTTTTCTGTTGTTCGCAATCTTTTGATGTGATACAATTAGCTAATACATCGGAAAACAAAAGGAGATTTTCATATGCCGGACAGAATGAAATCCGAAAAGATACTGGACGCGCTCCAGCAATTATTAGAAGAAAAGAGTATTCAACATATTTCTGTAAGTGAAATTGCCGTAAAAGCCGGCATTGGAAAAGGAAGCATTTACTATTACTTTCCTTCAAAAGACGCGATTGTAGACGCGTTGGTCGAGCGCAGCTACGCCAAACCAATCGATACTGCCAAAAGTCTGTCCGCGCAGACCGGCGTTTCTTCTCTGACGCGGATGGCAATGCTGTTTCAGGCGTGCCGGACCTCCTCCGCCGCCTTTTTAAAACAGGACCATTCCGCGGCGGCAAGCACGCAGGAGCCTTCCGCCGCGGCAAGTGTGCAGGAGCAGGCTTTCCTGCATCAGAAATACTTAAAATATCTGATTTCCGAGCTAAAGCCTGCCCTGACCGACATCATCTCGCAGGGAATCGACTGCGGCGAAATCTGCTTCGACCGCCCCGCCGCGCTGGCGGAGATTGTTCTGATCGTGCTTGCGGTAAAGCTTGACAATTCGCTTGTCCCCTCTGCGCCGGAAGAGACAGAGGATACGATCAAAGGGCTGATCGCGCTGTTAGAAAAAGGCACCGGCGTGCCCGCCGGTGCCCTGGGATATCTGTCGCTGTTTAAATAAGTACGGCTGCGGCAGAATTGGGTTCAGACTGCCGCTTTCGCCTGCTCTGTGCGTTTTACTTCCCGGAGAAATCCTATGTACATCACATCAAGGACAAAACAGATTATCCCTGTCACAATGATAAAAATATTTCCCTCTATCGCACCATAAATGGTGGGCGTCAGCGTTCCAATACACTTGCAGACCGCAATCGTCATCGTCTGCCCTCTGCTGCTCTTTCTGCTGTTTAACATATACAGATATGCGATGCTCATTGCCACATTCTGCAGATATGCAGAGTATTTTTCACCTTCCACATCCCCGAATTGTACAAGGAACAAAATCTGCAGCACGAAGCAGATGAACAGCACAAGCACAGTCCACGGAACAAACCATTTTTTTGCAAGAGGCGAGTCGAACTCCTCCTGTGCGAACCGAAACCATGTCACAACGATAAAAATGTCCAGCAGAAACCAACAGGTATTTGCAATCGCCTGCGCTCCAATGGACTTTCTCACAAACAAGTCCGTATACGCATAAATTCCCTCCCACGCGATATTCAGCCCCAGCGCAAATAAGGGCATACAATAGGTTTTCTGGCGAAATCCGGTTCGAATGCTGTCGATATAAACCACGGACCAGCATATACCGCTTGCCACAATCAAAAGGGAAATGATTATTTGCATCCTTTCCTCTCCTTTCTCTTCATTGACATGTGTCAATGTTTATGCTAGTATCATAAGCAGGATATTGACATATGTCAATGTTTTGCCGATAACTTGTACAAAAATGGAGAGATGTAAATGTATACCGGAAACAATCCCACCGCTCTGCAGTCCAGACAATGGTTTCTCGACTCCCTGATTGCGCTGATGCAGGAAATGCCTTACCAGGACATTACCATCCGGATGATTTGTAAACGTGCAGACCTGTCACGTCAGACCTTCTATAATCTGTTCGAAAATAAGGAAGAGATTTTGCACTGCTGCCTGCGGCAGCTCTATTTGGAAGAGTTTGACAAACTTTCTAAGAAAAATCATATTTCACTGTATGATACCATTGAATCTTTTTCTGCTGTGCTCGAACATAACCGCACACTGCTGGCATTGATGATTGATAACCATCTGGAATCGGTGATAACCGTTGAAATTTCTAACTGTGTGACGCTTTTTGCAAACCGCTTTTCTATTCAGGGACCTGCGGACAATACCATGCCCTACGGCGTTGCCTTCTTGAGCGGCGCCCTCGCCCAGACGCTTGTTTTCTGGTTCAAGCAGGAAACGCCGCTCCCATTCACAGAGCTTTCCGATCTGCTGATGAAAATTCTTGCCGGAAAATATTATCAGGATTTTTCAGACTGACATAAATACAGACTACAAGACAGCTTACAGTTCTTGCCAAATCCGCTTTTCCGTAGTAATGTGTAAGTAACCCATTTCGGATGATTACGACAGCTTTATAGCTATAAGCAAAGTACGGGAGGAATCACTTATGAAAAAGACTGCAAATTCCATGTCCAACATTGCGCGGAGCAACAAAACCGCCATGCGCGCCCATCTGATCGACGTCGCTGTCATGGCAACGTTCTGTTTCCTGCAGGCCGCAGGCGGTCTGCAGCCCTGGTCTTATGTACTTGTAATCGCTCTTTTGGGTTTTGTCCCTGTTATCATCGAGTATTTTTGCTGGAGGCGCAATCACGAGACCCGCAGCATCAAGCCTGTGATGGCAATCGGCTTTTTTATTTTTTACACCTACGCGCTTTTTACCTCTTCCAATCAGTTCGTGTTCGTTTTTGCGATTCCGATAATTCTGGTCGCATCTGTTTTCAACGACGTAAAATATTCGCTGCTCCTTAACATCTGCGCCGTTCTTGAAAGTCTGATTCTTGTGATCGCCGGATCACAAACCGGAAAATTCGGCTACCTCGGAAGCGACTACGCTATCATCCAGGTGGTAATTGTCATCCTCATCGGTATCTATGCACTGTTTACGACCCAGACCATAAATCAGAATTTCAATCAAGTGCTCGCGAATCTTTCTTCCCTGTCCGAGGAAATGAAATCGGGAATTATCGACATCAATACAGAGCTGGCGAAATTAAGCGACTCCTCCAAATCGACCCGCGCCGCCATGCAGGAGGTTTCTACCGGCACAAGCGATACGGCGGACGCCGTACAGAACCAGTTATTACAAACGCAGTCCATTGGGCAGAAGACGGATGCTGTCTATACGTCTATCCAGCAGATTTCTGAGAACATGCAGCAGACCTTAGCCGCTCTGTATATGGGAAATGAAAATGTTTCTTCTCTGGTACAGAAGGTGGACGCCTCTGTCGAAAACGGCATTTCCGTTACAGCAAAATTAGAGACTCTGGAGCACCTCATCGAAGAAATGAACTCCATTACAGAACTGATCGGCAGCATCGCAAAGCAGAGCAACCTCCTCTCTTTAAATGCGCGGATTGAAGCTTCCCGCGCAGGTGAATCCGGGAAGGGATTTGCCGTTGTCGCCTCCGAATTTTCGGATATGGCTGCACAGACCGCCGACGCCACAACGCACATCGATAAGCTGATTGGGACTATTTCTTCCGGGCTCCATGAAACAATGTCTGTCATCCAGCAGATGATTGACGGAATTAACGAAGAGAAGACCTCAACGGAACGTACTGCTGCAAGCTTTGATTCCATTCAGGAAAACACGCTTTCCATCCGGGATCATGTGGAGCTTCTTACCCGGAATATGGAGGAACTAAAGAACGCCAATTATCTTATTGCCGATTCGACTCAGACGATTTCCGCCGTGTCGGAGGAGGTTTCCGCCCATGCAGCGGAGACAATGACCGCAGAGGAGCGCAATGAGGAACTGCTCGGACAGATTCATGGAAAGATGCAGGGATTGGTGAAGCTGACGGAATAGCGGGCAATTTTAGCCCGCTGCTTCTGCACTGTCAGGTTCAGGGAAGGCTAATTTCAAATTGCCCCTTGAAACAATTGATACACTATACTATAATTAAGACATAGAAAGAGAGTAACCGCCCACAAAGTGGTTAGCCCTCCGTTATATGACAAAATAAGTCACTCGTCCGGCCAAGACAAGAGTGGCTTATTTATTTTCGCTTGTTGTCCCTATCTATGTAGGCAAGCAGTGTAATTAAAAATGTTGCAAACAGAATCAAATCCTGAAATGAAAACATTTCCATCCGCACCACCTCCCCTCTATTATTAGTTTGGGGAGGCTACCACTCTGTACACAATTACTCTCACAAATATTTTAACATAAGTGATTTTATTGCACAATTTCCGCTCAATATTTTTGTATAAAATGCACAAAATCCCGGGAATGCTCCAAATAAGCATCGCTGGGATTCCTTTTAATAATTCATTTTCAGCTTAAATGTTGGACGGCGAATTGAGGGAGACGTAGCCAGCAGATTTCTCTAACCGGATTAAGTCCTCCAATGACACAACCCATGTGCGATGGTTGCTGCATCTATCTTTTTCATGAGACCGGAGAGTCGTTCCTAATTCCAAAACAGACCCCCGAATCCTAAAAGCTCACTCCCCACGTCATGGTTCGGGATGCAGATATAGTTTCCATAGTGGTGTTTTCCGGCAATCACATGGAAATATGTGCCGCGGCCCGTGATCTCTGCTTCATAACAGGTATCGGAATGGCTGATGAGCCGGAATTTCTCCCTGTCAGCGCTCTTTTCGTTTTTCTCTTCACGAAAAGATGCAGGGATTGGTGAATCTGACGGAATAGCGGGCAATTTTAGCCTGCTGCTTCTGCACTGTCAGGTTCAGGGAAGGATAATTTCAAATTGCCCCTTGAAACAATTGATACACTATACTATAATTAAGACATGGAAAGAGAGTAACCGCCCACAAAGTGGTTAGCCTCTCGCAGTCAAGTTTTTAAGCCTGCCTTTGAACCGGCCAAGTACAAAGGTAGGCTTATTTATTTTCGCTTGTTATTCCTATCTATATAGGCAAGCAATGCGATTAGAAACGAACCACCTAAAAACAACAGGCTAAAGACTTCGTATGTATCCATCCGCACCACCTCCCCTCTATCTCTAGTTGGGGAGGCTACCACCGAACTCAGCTATGCTAAGCTTGTACACGACTACTCTCACAAATATTTTAACATAAGCGGTTTTATTGCACAATTTCCGCGCAATATTTTTGTCTAAAACGCACAAAATCCCGGGAATGCTCCAAATAAGCATTCTCGGGATTCCTTGTATTATCAGACTTTCCCCTGTCAATAACCGCTTCTGCGACCACTCCATTCTATACGGCAGTTTCCATCCCTTATGCTGTTCTTATCCTGCGCCATCTGCCTGCCCGTAAATTTATTTAAAATCAGCAAGGATAACTTCCGATTTTTCTGCAAAATCTTCTCCTTCATAATATTGCAGTTCTATATGGCAGTTATCTATAATTTTTATATCAATGACCGCATCCATTGGGTTCGCATATGGCGCAAAATTTCTTTCCACCTCTATATAAACCTCGCCTCTTTGAAATATATCCGTAAAAACAAGAGCGCCGCCTTTGTCATCATCCATATAAGCAATATACTTGTTTTCCAGGACAATCGGATTGAAATAAGTCGGTGAAATCTCCGCCGTTTCCTTATCAAAAAAAATAAATGTATACCGCCGGTGAACCAACACTCATGCTGATTTCTAATAAATCTCCGGATAATTCATTCATTTCCGGCACTTTTATCGAGCCTGCAGGCGTTGGATAGATTTCAGAATAAACTTTTTCATAATCTTTATCATACAAAGTAAGCTCATATCCATCCGCGACCTTTTTTAATGAAGCCTGCTCCATTTCTTTCTCAAATATTTCTGAAGAATCCTCTTCCTTCTCAGCAGCATACACCACGTGTTCCTTTTCTGCTTCTTCCGAATCTTGATTGCTTTTTGCATTATTTTTCGTAAAATAGATTTTCCCGGACACCTGGTCGCTATACAGCAATACAACGGATTTCAGTTCTCCCCAATAAGTGTAAATATCGTCTCCGGATTTCTGAAAAGATACCAGAATATCCGAATCGTCCCAATAATCCCCGCTCGTCACATCCTCCGGCAGGCATCCCGCAAATACAAGTCTTATCTCTTCTCTATTTCCATAGACCTCTGCCCTAACACTTATGTATGTCGTTTGACCGTTTACAGAAATATCTGCATACCCGTTTTCATAAATTTTAATTGCGAAATCCATCATCATTGGCGAGCCGGCAGGCGTAGTGTCCAACTCAAGAAACGTATATTCCCCCACCCATGCGCGCAGTTCTGCTTCACTTATCGTTTGAGAATTGTCCAAATCCTCTGTATTGGCTGCCAAAACTTCGTTCAGATCCTCTGTGTCTGTCATCCCTGTCTGGTTCAAAGCGACTGTATCTACTGCCGGAACTTCGTTCAAACTACTTTCGCCTATTACCCCTGTCTGCTTCAAAGCTTCCGTATTTATTGCTGAAATTCGGTCTATATCTTCTGCATTTATAATTTGAGAATCATTCGTGTTATCCGCATTTGAAGTTTTAATTAAAAAAGCTTTTATTCCTATGAGCAGCAGACATAAGGAACCGATGACGATTCCACAAATAACCTTTTTGCTCTGGTGCAATTTATCCATATTATTTTTAACCTTATTCTTCTAAATTTATAGCGGTTTCTGGCTGCAGTTTCCCCTTAATCTCTCCCACCAGTTCATGCACTGTAGTACACGGAAACATCTCTGATGGCTTTGTTTTACCTTCTCTAATACACTGCTCCAGCTTCTGTTTCGCTATCTGAATTGCCTTTTCCTCGTCCCCGGCTTTACAAATTTTTCCATACATTTGCTCATCAGCCTTGGAATACTTCTGCCCGGTTTGGGTTTCATATACCCGTCCAAACTCTGAACAGCAGGTCCACGAATCCTTAATTGCCGGCATGGAACCGAAATAGGCATACATCCATATTTCAAAACACGGATTGGACCAGCCCACCTGTATTCCTTTACTCACTGCCTCTGCAATAATCCCGTCGAACCCTTGGACCTGATCTCTGTCAAACACAATCCACGGAATGCGATACTGTGCATCATAAGCTGTAAGTTCCAGACATTTATCAATCATGGTACGTGTCTTTGTCTCCACAACCTTGATAACGAGCTTATTTCTAACATTCTCTGGCAAAGCCTGATGAAGCCCTGTAAAGAAACATCGCTCCGTAGCTTCTGTATCGGTAACAATCAGATAGTAACCTAATTCCGGTACTTTGAATTGCTTTCTCTGCTCTCGCGATTTTCGGTTGCCTGTTCTATCCTTTTTCGCCATTTCTTACCCTCTCAGAAAGTTTTGATTGATAAGCCAGCATCCTCTTCATCTGTTCTTCCTTTAAAATATCAATTTTTTTCAATTCAGGAATTGCTCCATACTTTCCAATCATATAATTCTTCTCATAGTTTTCATCCTTGCGAATACGGGAACCATCCTCATCCACAAAGTCAGCTAATGAGTATAATGTAGAAACACCTCTGTCATCCTTTTTCACAAACCAGATTTCATCACGACGCAGCAACTGATTGGACAACTGCCATGTATCGTGAGTTGTAAATACAAGTTGTGCATGATTTGTGTTGATTTCCGGATTTAAAAATGTAAGCAAAAAGTTTCTTACAAGCAACGGATGGAGACGGGCATTTAATTCATCAATAAAGAATACACTTCCCTTTTCCAATACTTCCTGTAATTCCGGATATAATGCGAACATTTTCAATGTTCCGGCAGACTCCATTCCCAAGGGGATTTCTGCCATATCATCCGAATCAATCATTTTATGGAGAGCATTAATCTTGTAAGTATCCTCTTTTGTTTCTCCATCGTGTGGAACCTTTTCGATTCTAAAATCCTTGATATGCTCGTCAAAAGACGCAAAATATTCCACCACCTTCTGCTGAACATCTTTATTTTCTACAAATCCCTTCGGCAACCTGCGGGACATAAAAAAGTTTGTAAAAGGATCACCAAAATTAGCAAATTCATTTGTCAGAAACCAATCTCTGATCTCCTTGCACTTACCGACTTTCAACTTCGCTCCCAACGAAATAATGAGTACCTGCTTTTCAAGGGCGACCCGAATATTATCCCTGCTACTCTTAGGGAATCCAGATAAATCCAATTCTTCATCGGAAGTTCCACGATAAAATACAGTACTGTACTTTCTGGCGGTTTTTGCCTTAGAGTTGAGCCACTCTTCCGTTACACCTTCCTTGTTAATGCAGAAACCATAATTATATGTTCTCTCCGCCTTATCGCCCTGCAAGGTGAAATATACTTCAAAGCTGGATTCCGCATCTACGGTTATAGAATCAAACAAGAATGGAGTAGGTCTGAATTCCTCAAACTTTTCCTCTTCATCGCCATACTTGAAAGAATCTGCAACATAATCAGACATATATTCAAAAGCGCTATATATATTAGACTTTCCGCTTGCGTTTGCTCCGTAAATAGCAGCAACCGGCAAAATCTTCTCACTCCCAACAGTCACTACTCTATCCGAAAACTCTGTCATTTTCGCTGCAGACAAGTCCAAAGTAGCCTCATCTCTAAATGATTTGTAATTTTTAAAATTAAATTGAATTAACATGATTGCTGCCTCACCTTCTTTTCTACTTTTTATTATATACAGTTTTTGTTCAAAATCAACATCCAATTACGCCTTTTTCTCATTTTAGTGTATTTTTAGCGCAGATTTTCCTCATATGAAAAAAATCCTCATATTTTCTGTATGCAAATTGGATTGCCTAGATTAGCTTCTGTTTATGAATACTCTGACAATTCATATAGCTATCAATACATAAAGAAAAGTCCCATAAACAACATTCAAACCGAAGATTTGATTTGTTTACGGGACTTCTCCATATAATCTCTTATCTTATAAATTCGCGATTCGCCGTCAAGCACAGATTAACTGTCAATCACAGATTAGCTGTTAATCGCAGATTAACATACACCCTGCGCCAGCATCGCATCCGCAACCTTCTCAAAGCCTGCAATGTTCGCGCCGGCAACATAGTTGCCCTCCATACCGTAACGCTTTGCAGCGTCATCGATGTTGTGGTAGATATTTACCATGATACCCTTAAGCTTTGCGTCAACCTCTTCGAAGGTCCAGCTTAAACGCTCGCTGTTCTGGGACATCTCGAGTGCGGAAGTAGCAACGCCGCCTGCATTTGCAGCCTTACCACAGATGAACCATACGCCGTTCTCCTGTAAGTACTTGGTAGCGTCTAAGGTCGTAGGCATGTTCGCGCCCTCGCAGACTGCCTTACAGCCGTTTGCTACGAGCTGCTTTGCATCGTCGATCAGAAGCTCGTTCTGTGTTGCGCACGGAAGAGCGATATCGCACTTGATCTGCCATACGCCGCGTCCCTCATGATACTCTGCGCTCTTTCTTGCAGCAGCGTACTCGGTCAGACGTGCACGTTTTACTTCCTTGATCTCCTTTAACAGCTCAACGTCGATGCCTTCCGGATCATAGATCCATCCGGTAGAATCAGAGCAGGTCACAACCTTTGCGCCCATCTGCTGTGCCTTCTGGATTGCGTAGATTGCAACGTTTCCGGCGCCGGATACGACAACAGTCTTGCCCTCCATGGACTCACCGTGACACTTCATAAGCTCTTCTGTGATGTATAATAAGCCGTAGCCGGTTGCCTCGGTACGTGCCAGAGAACCGCCGTAGCTTAAGCCCTTACCTGTGAGAACGCCCTCGTATGTACCGCGGATTCTCTTATACTGTCCGTACATATAACCAATTTCTCTTGCGCCGGTTCCGATATCTCCTGCCGGAACGTCAACGTCTGCACCGATGTACTTGCAAAGCTCTGTCATAAAGCTCTGGCAGAATGCCATTACCTCACGGTCTGACTTGCCCTTCGGGTCGAAGTCGGAACCGCCCTTGCCGCCGCCGATCGGCAGTCCTGTTAAGGAGTTCTTGAAAATCTGCTCGAATCCGAGGAACTTAATGATACCGATATTTACGGACGGATGCAGACGCAGACCACCCTTGTACGGTCCGATAGCGTTGTTGTACTGTACTCTGTAACCGATATTTACCTGTACCTGACCCTTGTCATCTACCCATGGTACACGGAACTTGAACTGTCTGTCCGGCTCTACCAGTCTCTCTAATAAAGCTTCCTTTCTGTACACGGCTTCATTGGCGTCGATTACCGGTCTAAGCGACTCCAGCACCTCTTCCGCAGCCTGTAAGAACTCAGGTTCAGAAGCATTCTTTTCTTTTACTTTTGCGAGAACTTCATCTACATATCCCATTTGCTATGTCTCCTTACTGTTAGTATTTCATGCGGCGTCGATCCGCCGCACGGCAGGATGTATCTCCTGCAAACTTATCAACAGGTATATTTTAGTATAAAATGAATTTACACGCAATATTTTTTTCTTTATTCCGCTAAATTGTTAAAGTTCCACAGCAAAAAAAGCGGCAAAGCCGCTGATTTCACTTGAAATTTATTCAATTTTCACAACACCGCTCCCACTAAATCAGACGGTAGATGATAATTGCGATCAGCACGCCGATCAGGCTTGCGATTGTAATCTTGATCGACAAACCGAACGTAATGACAAGAATGCCGAGATCGAGCACAATCGGATTCGCAAATCCAAAACTCTGTCCGTAATTCAGCCAGCTAAGTCCGGGAACCCCGGCTGCGAGATTTCCGATAAAGCCTCCCAGCATAATCCCCGCCAACAGCATCAAAAACAATGCCCAGTTATTCTTTCCCAATACGCCTCTGCTCATATGCTACCTCACATTATCTTCCTCGTCATCCAGACCATACTCCGATTGAAAATAATCTACCAGCTTTGCCAGCGCGTAGATTAAAACCGGCGTCTCCTGCTCTGTCAACTGTCCTTTGATGTTCGCAATCATCTTCCGGTGAAATTCCTCGTGATGCGCATATGCCGCCTTGCCTTTGTCGGTGAGATAGACCCATACGACACGCTTATCCTGTCTGCTCCGCTCCCTGACGGCATAACCTTTCTCCGTTAATGCGTCCATCGCTTTCGTGAGCGTTCCCGTCGTCACATCCATCAGCTTTGCGACCGCAGTCATACTCTTTGGCTCCTGCAGACCGATCGCCTCAATAATGTGGAAGTCGTTGTAGCTTATATCCTTAAACTCGTCTGTCACAAGGCACCGCGCCTCAATCTCCATGATGTCTTTGAACAATCTTACCAATAATTCATTCAGTGTCTCATCTGTGGTCATGTATTATACTCCTGTTCATGACAATATCCTAGCGCGGCTGCCTCATAATCCCCGCTTACCACCGAAGCACCGATGCGCCCCAGGTAAGTCCTGCTCCGAAACCAGCCAGCACTATTTTACCGCCTTTTTTTATCATACCATGATTCTTTACATTATCAAGTAAAATCGGTACGCTGGCAGCAGAAATATTTCCATATTCCTGCAAATTCGTAGGGAATTTTTCCATTGGCTGATGAAGCCGCTTCGCCACTGCTTCTATGATTCTGTAATTCGCCTGATGCAGTAAAAATAAATCGATTTTATCTACGGCAAGTCCTGCTTTTTCGACCGCCGCCTCAATCACCTTCGGGACAGTCTTCACTGCAAATTTATAGACTTCCTGCCCGTTCATCGACACATAGGAAAGCGCCGTATCATTTTGCACATAAGGGTTGTTGACCGGACGGTTATCGCAGCGTAATACCATCCCCCTCGCACCGTCAGTTCCCAGCACTGTGCTAAGGATTCCCTCCGGCTGCGCTTCTGTACTGTCTGTCTCCTCCGCGCGCAGTACCGCAGCGCCCGCACCGTCCCCGAACAGCACGCAGGTGCTTCTGTCGTTCCAGTCCATAATCTTAGACAACGTTTCCGCGCCGATGATCAGCGCGTTTTTGCAGAAACCGTTCTTTAAATACATATCCGCGGTATTCATCGAAAACAAAAATCCCGAACACGCGGCGCTTACATCAAACGCGACCGCATTTTTGGCTCCAAGGGCGCTCTGCACCTCGCAGGCAAGATTCGGCAGAAAGCGGTCGGGCGTTGCCGTCGCCGCGACAATCAACTCCAGCTCCTCCGCTGTCATCCCCGCCTCCTGCAGTGCCTTCCCGGCTGCCTCTGCCGCCATGCCTGTAGTCGTCTCTTCCACCGCAAGATGACGGCTCTCGATTCCTGTCCGGCTTTTAATCCACTCGTCCGAGGTGTCCATGAGTCTGCTCAAATCATCATTTGTCACACGCAGTTTCGGAACCGCACTGCCCGTTCCCACTATCCTTACATTCATAACCAATCCTCCACGCAGCATGGCTGCGTTGCCGCGCCCGTCTTAAGCATCCGCCTAAAACGCCCGGAAACGCGCATAACGCTCTGCCGCAAGCTGCTCGCCTGTCTTTTTATCCTGCTTCTTTAAAAATTCCTTCATGTGTCCCTTCATGTAACGGGAAATCGACTCCAGCGCCGGTTCGTCCGCCATTCCATACTCCGGAATGACCTCCTCCACAACTCCCAGTTCCTTGAGATCGTGCGCCGTAATCTTCATCACACCGCTCGCCTCCTTCGCCCGCTTTCCGTCCTTCCAGAGAATCGACGCGAAGCCCTCGGGAGAGAGAATGCTGTAGGTCGCGTTCTCGAGCATCCAGACCTCGTTTCCGACTGCAAGCGCAAGCGCACCGCCGCTTCCGCCCTCTCCGATCATAAGACAGAGTACCGGAGTCTTTAACGCCGCCATCTCATAGAGATTTCGCGCGATCGCCTCGCCCTGTCCGCGCTCCTCCGCTTCCATCCCGCAGAATGCGCCGGATGTATTTACAAACGTAATGACCGGACGGTGGAATTTCTCCGCCTGCTTCATCAGGCGCAGCGCCTTGCGGTAGCCCTCAGGAGACGGCATTCCATAGTTATGACGCATACAGTCCTTCAAATCCTTGCCCTTATGAACGCCGATGACCGTCACCGGCTGTCCGTCCAGATAAGCGATACCGCCGACAATCGCCGGATCATCCCGGAACTGACGGTCGCCGTGCAGTTCCATGAAATGATCGAAGATCTGATCCATATAATCTACGGACGCGAGGCGGTCCACCTTTCTTGCCGCCTTTACCTTCTCCCATGCGGAGAGCGGCTTTGCCTTTGTGGCGCGCTCCTTCATAAGCTCGGTCGGCTCAAGGCACTCCGCGTCGCGAAGCGGCTCAAAGTTCGCATATCCCGTTCTCGTGCGATGCATCTCTAAGATGCGGTATAACGTCATCTTTAAATCCTTACGCTCCACGATGGCATCCACAAAACCGTGCTCCAACTGGAACTCTGCGCGCTGGAAGCCCTCCGGCAGCTTCTGCCCGATCGTCTGCTCGATAACGCGCGGTCCGGCGAATCCGATCAGTGCGCCCGGCTCAGCTAAGATGATATCGCCGAGCATTGCAAAGCTTGCCGTCACGCCTCCGGTCGTCGGGTCTGTGAGCACCGGCACATAGAGAAGCCCGGCGTCCGAATGGCGCTTTAACGCCGCGGAAGTCTTCGCCATCTGCATCAGGGAAACAATTCCCTCCTGCATTCTGGCACCGCCGGAGCAGCAGAATAAAATGACCGGAAGTTTGCGCTCCGTCGCACGCTCCACTGCAAGCGCGATCTTCTCGCCAACGACATGCCCCATGCTGCTCATCAGAAATCTTGCGTCGCAGATACCGAGCACTGTCTCCTCCCCATAAATCTGGCAGCGCCCGATCGTCACCGCTTCGTGCAGTCCGGTCTTTTCCTTCGCTGCCGCTACCTTTTCCTCATATCCCGGGAAATCGAGCGGATTTGCCGACTCTAAATCCTCAAACCACGGCTCGAAGGTTCCGCTGTCCGCCACCATCTTAATTCTGTTCTTCGTGCGCACACGGAAATAGCTGCCGCACTCGTAGCAGACATATTTATTTTTCTCAGCTTCCTTTTTGTTGATTTCTCTTCCACAAGCAGGGCAGACAATCGTTTCCGGCTGTCCTGCCGCCTCAGTCGTTTCCGGCTTCTTCTTAAATAAAATTGCCACTTTTCTGCCTCCTTCAACCACCGATTGCAAATGTGAGTTCCGCCGTGCAGGCGATTTTTCCGTCTACCTTCGCCGTCGCACGCCCGACCCCGATGGGACCTTTCTGTTTTATGATTTCCGTCTCAAGCGTCAGCACATCGCCCGGTGTGACCTTCTGCTTGAAGCGCGCTGCGCTGATTCCTGCAAAATACGCTGTTTTCCCTTTATTCTCCTCCATACAAAGGATTGCGACTGCTCCCGTCTGCGCCAATGCCTCGATAATGAGAACGCCCGGCATCACAGGCTCGCCCGGAAAATGTCCGGCAAAAAACGGCTCATTGTAGCTGACGCACTTTTTTGCCACCGCGCGCACGCCCGGCTCTAATTCCTCTACCGTATCGATCAGCAGAAACGGCTGACGGTGCGGTATAATCTCCATGATTTCCTTCGTCGTCAAGACTGACATATGCTTCTCCCTATTCAAACTACATCCTTTTTCGGTATCAATCTGCTGCACTTCGTCTTCCTACGCCTCGTATTTCTTGAGCAACAGGCTCGCGTTATGTCCGCCAAAGCCTAAAGAATTGCTGAGTGCGTACGGAACTTCCATCTCAACTGCTTCCTTGCAGTAGTCAAGATCCAGCTCCTCATCCGGCGTGCGGTAGCCAACGGTCGCGTGGATATAGTTCTCCTCGATTTCCTTAACGCATGTCACAAATTCTACCGCGCCTGCTGCACCGAGCAGATGTCCGACCATCGACTTTGTGGAATTGATCTTCAAATTCTTTGCGTGATCTCCGAACGCAAGCTTGATCGCACGCGTCTCAAAGAGGTCGTTCAGATGCGTTGCCGTTCCGTGCGCATTGATGTAGGTAATCTCCTCCGGGGAAACGCCCGCATCCTGCATCGCGTTTGTCATCGCGCGCGCTGCGCCTGCGCCGTCCTCCGCCGGCGAAGTAATGTGGAACGCATCCGAAGAGCAGCCATAACCGACCAGCTCGGCATAAATCTTCGCGCCGCGGCTCTTTGCATGTTCAAGTTCCTCAAGGATGACGATGCCCGCGCCCTCGCCCATAACAAAGCCGCTGCGGTCCTTATCGAATGGAATCGAGCAGCGCGCCGGATCGCTCTCGCTTGATAACGCCGTCAGTGAGGTAAATCCCGCAATACCGATCGGGGTGATGCTGCCCTCCGTTCCGCCTGCCACCATCACGTCCGCCTCTCCGTACTGGATGCTGCGGAATGCCTCTCCGATCGTGTTCGTACCGCTCGCACACGCGGTCACAACATTTAAGCTCTTTCCCTTTAAGCCGAACTGAATCGACACATTTCCTGCCGCCATATTGGAAATCATCATCGGCACCAGAAGCGGATTGACGCGTCCCGGTCCTTTTTCGAGAAGCTTTTTATGCTCTCTCTCCAGCACCTGTAAGCTTCCGACGCCGTTTCCAATCGCCGTTCCCACCATATAGGGGTCTTCCTTTTCCATATCAAGCCCTGCGTCCTCGATGGCTTCCTTCGCAGCCACGACCGCATACTGGCAAAACAATTCCATCCGCTTTGCCGTCTTTGCATCCATATAATTCTTTCCGTCGAAGTCCTTTACCTCGGCTGCAAGATGACATTTATATTCTGACGCATCAAAATGCGTGATCTCTCCAAATCCAATTTTCTCTTCCCGTACTGCTTTCCAGAATGCCTCTACGGAATTGCCGATCGGCGTCACCGCTCCCATTCCGGTCACTACTACTCGTCTGCTCATATTCAATTACCATGCCTTTCCGGTACCTGCGAATCCGGCTGCACTGTTGTGCTGCGGCGCAGGCACACTATTTGCAAAATGAATTTCTTCGCCCATCTGCCTACATATGCATACCGCCGTCCACGGAAATCACCTGTCCCGTGATGTACGACGCCTTATCCGATGCAAGGAACGCCACCAGCTCTGCAATGTCCTGCGTCTTTCCTGTCCTCTGCAGCGGAATCTGTGCTTTCACGGCTTCCTTCGCGGCGTCCGTCATCGCATCTGTCATCTCCGTCTCGATGAATCCCGGCGCAACCGCGTTGCAGGTAATTCCCCGCGACGCAAGCTCGCGCGCAACGCTCTTCGTAAGTCCGATAATTCCCGCCTTGCTTGCGCTGTAATTTGCCTGCCCTGCGTTTCCCATCACGCCGGACACGGAAGAAATATTGATAATTCTTCCGGCGCGCTGCTTTAGGAAGCTGCGGGATGCATGACGGATCGTGTTGAACGCGCCCTTTAAATTGGTAGCAACGACCGCATCGAAATCATTCTCGCTCATTTTCATAATAAGACCGTCCCTCGTGATTCCCGCATTGTTCACAAGGATGTCGAGATGACCGTACTCCTTTACAATTCCGCTAATCAGCGCCTCACACGCCGCAAAATCAGATACGTCGCATCCGATTGCCACCGCGTGTTCCGCTCCGATCTCTGCGACTACTTCCTCTGCGCGTTCCTTTGAGCCGTTATAATTTACAACGACGAACGCGCCTTCTCTTGCGAGCGTTTTTGCAATTTCTCTTCCGATTCCTCTGCCCGCCCCTGTGACGAGCGCCACTTTTCCTGTAAGCATCCTCTTTCCCTTCCCGCTTCCGTTCCTAACGTCTTTCCTGCATGAATTTTTCAAAATCTTCCATCTTGTCAATATTGCTTACGCATAAAGCGTCCGCTTCTATTCCCGCTTCGCGGCTGATTTTCTTCATAAATCCACTGAGCGTCTTACCCGGTCCGATTTCCACGAATGTGTCCACGCCGTCGTCAAGCATCCGCTGCACAGACTGCTGCCAGCGCACGGAGGAAGATACCTGCCGTCTTAACAGGTCCTTGACCTCAGCGGTCGATTTCACATAGTCCGCCGTCACATTTGTAATGTACGGTATTGCTATATCGTGAATCTCTACATGTGCAAGCTCCTCGCCAAGCTTCTCGCCCGCGCCCGCTAACATCGGCGAATGGAACGGTCCGCTGACCTTAAGCGGTACGACGCGCTTTGCGCCCGCTTCCTTGCATTTTTCGCCTGCGGCGGCAACCGCAGCCTCTTCACCCGTGATAACGATCTGACCCGGGCAGTTATAATTGGCGATGGAGACGATTCCTTCGGTCTGTTCACAGACCTTCTCGATTTCCGTCTCAGCAAGTCCTAATACCGCTGCCATAGCGCCGCCTGTCGGTACGGCTTCCTGCATATAGATACCGCGCTTTCTGACAAGTGCGAACGCGTCCTTCCAGTCCAACACGCCCGCGGTAAGAAGTGCTGCGTATTCCCCAAGGCTTAGTCCCGCCGTCACATCCGGCGTGATTCCCTCTTCCTGCAGCGCCTTTAAGATCGCCGCCTCTGCTGTCAACATACAGATCTGCGTATATTCCGTAATGTTGATTTTCTCATTTTCCTCGAAACAAAGTGCCGGAACATCCAGTCCGGACGCCTCTGATGCCAGTTCAAACACCCTGCGGCATGACGGAAGCTGCTCATAGAACTCCTGCGCCATGCCTACATACTGCGAACCCTGTCCCGGAAATATGAATGCCATCTTTCCCATATCGTTTTCCAACCTTTCAACTGTGCCGTTTTAGCTGTTTCCCAGCATATCTCTTCCAAACAGCTCTTCGGTTTCACTCACAAGCTCATCGATGATTTCCTGGCAGGTCTGCTCTTTTTTGACCAGCCCGGCAATCTGCCCCGCCATCACGGAACCGTTCACCACATCACCCTCCATGACGGCCTTTCTAAGGCTGCCGAGCGTAAGCTGCTCCAGCTCCTCAAGACCTGCGCCCTCCTTCTCGAGCTTTAAATACTGCCTGCTCATCTGATTGCGCAGCACGCGGATCGGATGTCCGGTGCTCATGCCCGTAACCTCAGAGTCAATATCGCGCGCCTTAATCAGGCGCTCCTTATAATTGCTGTGTACGATCGACTCCTTTGCGACCACAAAACGCGTTCCCATCTGCACGCCCTCTGCGCCAAGCATGAACGCCGCAGCAACGCCTCTTCCGTCTGCGATTCCCCCGGCAGCAATGACCGGAATGGAAACTGCGTCTGCGACCTGCGGCACAAGCGCCATCGTCGTCGTCGAACCGATATGTCCGCCGCTCTCCATTCCCTCTGCAACGACTGCGTCTGCTCCGCCGCGTTCCATCATTTTCGCCATCGCCACGCTTGCAATTACGGGAATTACCTTTACGCCGGCTGCCTTCCACATTTCCATGTATTTCGCAGGATTTCCCGCTCCTGTGGTGACAACCTTAACACCCTCGTCAACGATCACCTTAGCGATTGCGTCTGCTTCCGGATTCATCAGCATGATATTCACGCCAAAGGGCTGATTTGTCACTTCCTTTGCCTTACGGATCTGCTCTCTGACAAATTCCGCCGGCGCGCCGCCTGCGCCGATGATTCCCAGACCGCCCGCATTGGAAACCGCCGCCGCAAGATGATACTCAGCGACCCATGCCATACCGCCCTGTATGATCGGGTATTTTATTCCAAGTAATTCGTTTACTCTCGTTTTCATTATGCTGTAACGCCTTTTCCCTTTAAGTACTCGATAACATCCTTTACGGTTACGATGGACTCTAAATCCTCGGACGGAATCTCAACGCCGAACTCCTCCTCAAGCGCCATCACAAGCTCGAATAAATCCAGGGAATCTGCGCCCAGATCCTCCTTGAAGTTGGACTCTTCCTTAATCTCAGACTCCTCAACGTTCAACTGCTCTGCAATAATCGGCTTCATTTTCTCTAACATCATTTTTCTCCTTTACTTTTCCTGATTTTTTTCGGTTTCGATAATCATTTGCCCTTCAAATATTTTGATTGTCAAACAATTAGCTTCTCAAAGTATATGACTTGTTCCGGTGTTTGTCAAGGAAGTTTTTGACAAACGTTATTCCGGGGATTTTCTCCATCGGCCATCAGCAGTCCGTCAACAGGGAAAAAACCGTCATACTTGACAAGCCGCAATAGAGCGGCTATAGTATAGTTCGTTGTTAATATAGAATATGAAAATGCTAGGGGTGCATCGTTTGTGCCGTAAGACGCGCAGTTTGCTGAGAGATAGATATCGACCCTTATTACTTGAACCGGATAATACCGGCGTAAGGAAGCTTTTCTCCTGTAGTTGATGAAATCCTCCCCGGCAGTTCGTATTCACCAAGGAGGATTTTTTTATGAATAACTTTTTTGCTACACCGGAGGGCGCCTGGGGCGACGGCTCCGTTCATCTTACCACTATCGGCATCGTTCTTGTCGTGATCGTAATCGCGCTTCTGCTTATCGCAGCCGCACTATTGCGCCGCCGCACTGCTTCCAAAAAAGCAGCGCTGACGACCAAACAGCTTGTCTATTCTGCGATGGCAATCGCAATCGCCTTTGTATGCTCGATGATCAAGCCGTTTGAAATGCCAATGGGCGGTTCCGTGACGCTTTTATCCATGCTTTTTATTGTGCTGATTGCCTATTGGTATGGACCATATGTCGGTATCATGACAGCAGTTGCTTTCGGTCTTATCCAGTTCGTGACAGAGCCGATCTTCTATACGATTCCGCAGATGCTTCTGGATTATCCGCTGGCATTCGGCGCGCTCGGACTTGCAGGCTTCTTCAATAAGAAGAAATGGGGGCTTCAGATCGGCTACCTCGTCGGCGTCGCCGGACGATTTGTTTTCTCCACAATTTCCGGAGTTATATTTTTTGCATCCTATGCGCCGGAAAATATGAGCCCGCTCGCATATTCTGCGGCTTATCAGGCTTCCTACCTTGGCGCTGAGGCAATCATCACTTTGATTATCATCAGTTTACCTCCTGTTGCAAACGCAATGGCAAGGGTAAAAAAACAGGCTGTCGAAGCGTAAGCCTCTGCTGCCGCCGATAGCCCAAGATACAGATTTTTCTGCAAAAGGAGAATTTTTTATGTTACAGTCTGTCCACAAAAGCTATGAACACACCATCTACGCCAGTTATATCGGTTATATCACGCAGGCGATCGTCAATAATTTCGTGCCGCTGCTGTTCCTTACGTTCGCGGCCGATTATCAGCTATCCCTTGACCGGATCACCCTGCTTACCACGGTGAACTTTCTGGTTCAGCTCGCCGTAGATCTGGTGTCTGCAAAAGTAATCGACCGCATCGGCTATCGCGTGTCCATTATCTTCGCACATTTCTGCGCCGGAATGGGGCTCGTCGGACTGGCTGTATTCCCTGCTTTGTTCGGAAATGCATATGCCGGAATCATGGCTGCCGTCGTGCTCTACGCAATCGGCGGCGGCGTCATCGAGGTGTTGATCAGCCCGATTGTAGAGGCATGTCCCACCGAAAAAAAAGAGGCTGCCATGAGCCTTCTGCATTCATTCTACTGCTGGGGACATCTGGGGGTAGTGCTGCTGTCCACGCTCTTTTTTAAGCTGTGCGGCATTGGCAACTGGCGCATTCTCGCCTGTCTCTGGGCGATCGTCCCCTTTCTTAACATCGTATATTTTATGCTTGTTCCCATCTACCCGATCGCTGCAGAGCACGAGAAGCTGTCGTTTGGCGCGCTTCTGCGCCAGAAGACCTTCTGGCTGATCGTCGTGCTGATGGTCTGCGCGGGAGCAAGCGAACAGGCAATGAGCCAGTGGGCTTCCGCCTTTGCAGAATCCGCGCTCTCCGTCTCAAAGACCATCGGCGATCTCGCCGGTCCGTGCGCATTCGCGCTCTGCATGGGAACGTCGCGCGCCCTCTATGGGAAATACAGCGATTATATTCCTCTGAAAAAGATGATGATGGGAAGCGCTATCCTGTGCATTGCCTGCTATCTGATCGCCGTCTTTGCGGGAAATCCCATCTTCGGTCTGATCGGCTGCGCTCTGTGCGGCTTCTCAGTGGGAATCTTCTGGCCCGGAACCTTCAGTATCGCCGCTTCGGCGCTTCCCGGCGGCGGCACAGCCATGTACGCCCTGATGGCGCTTGCAGGCGATCTCGGCTGTTCTTCCGGTCCTACAGTCGTCGGTATGGTTGCAAACGCTTCCGGCGACAATTTAAAATCCGGATTGCTCGTCGCGATGGTATTCCCGGTCGTGATGCTGCTTGGAATCGGTATGATTCGGGAGAAGCGGCATATATAAAAACAGGTCAAATTCCCCATTCTCCCGCCGTATCTCCATATTTCCGCCGTATTTCTTTACCACCTCGCGCATGCTTTTCAGTCCGTAGCCGTGATTGGCGGCATCCTGCTTTGTTGTGTGCGGCAAATGGTCTGCCTGCATTTCTCCTGTATATCCTCCGCTTGTGCACAGCGGATTTTTCACACGGACTGCAAGCAGTCCTTTTGCCGCACGCGCCGTCAGCATGATTTCCGGCTTCTGCCCTGTCTCCTTCATCCATATTTCACACGCTTCAATCGCATTGTCCAGCGCATTTGCAAACAGCGCGCAGATATCCGCTTTCTCATAGGGAAGTTCCTCTGCAATCTGGACATTGGCATGAAAGGAAATCCCAAGTCCGCGCATACGGCTTTCCTTCGCCGTCAGAACCGCATTTACCGTGGCATCCTTCGAATACTGTATCACGCGCGCAAACGCAGGATTGTCGATCAATTCTTCAAGATACGCCGTCCGCTTCTCATCGGTGAGTGCAAGCAGCGCCTGCAAATGGTTGGCGAGGTCATGCTTTAAACGGCGGATTTCGAATTGCTGCTGCTCCATCGTCTCATAATACTTCTGATTATACCGCGCAAGCGCATTTTCCTGTTCCAGCTTCTGCTGACGCTCCAGCACGAACATCGCGCGAAATAAGCCCGCAAAGGACAAAATCGCAATCGTAAAAAGCACGGCGTCTGCAAGCATTGTTCCCATATCCGAAGAATACGGGCTGCGGAACAGGATCAGTGACAACACAATGCCAAGCGGCGGCAGCGTAAGCAGCAGAAGCAGCCTCCAGAGCGGCTTCGACAGTTCGAAATCCGCCGAAGGCGTGCGTCTTCTGATCAGAAGATAGAATACAAGCACAAACAGCGTCCGAAGCAGGGCATTCTCAAAACCGACCCACGCTCCATCACACCTTTCATAGATGACCGCAATGAGAACGTTATCATGCAGACCGCTAAATGCAAGTACTGCGCTCGCAAGCATAAGCCCGACCGTAATTCGCTTTAACGCAGAACCTTCCGCCGCCGCGTACACACACGCCACAAAAATAAAAAGAGTCGGCGGCAGATTTACAATATCCCCGATATAGATAATCATGGAGACAAGCATCCAGCTTCCGAACAACAGCAGCGGCAGGCTCCACCATTTCTTCTTCACCTGCACCAGACACCGCACCGTCTGATACATAAGGAACGAGGCAAGCGCCATCAGGCTCATCCCCCAGACTATCCAGATTCCTTCCCGGAATACTTCCTGCTCCACCTCACATTCCTCCCAACATGGATTTTGCCAGTCCTGCGGCAGCACTCTCTTTCATGGCGCGGCTGATTGGCAGTTGTCTCTCATCGATCGTCACAAAATCCGCTCCCATCTGTACAACCCTCTGCGGATTGACAAGATAGCGTTTATGAATGCGCACGAAGCGATCCGAAAGCTCCTTCTCCACATCGTCCAGCTTTCCGTAAAATGCATATTCCTTTCCTCTGGACACGCAGAATACCTTCCGCTTCTCACTGTAGAAATAGGAAATATCCGATAACGGAAACCGGAATGTACCATCCATGTTCTTAAATGTGTAGTTGCTCTCTTGCTTCTCATAGAGCGTTCTGCGCACACGGTTCATAAGCGCGCGAAGCCGCTCCGTCTCCGCCGGTTTCATAATGTAATCCATTGCATTCACAAGATAGCCGTCGAACACATAATCCGGGTACCCGGTCACAAATACGATCATCAGCTCCCCGTCAAACTGCCGTATCTGCTTTGCCGCCTCTAAGCCGTTCATTCCTTCCATCTCCACATCGAGAAACAAAAGGTCGATCTCACCGGGATGGCTCTTAAACCAGCGCACTGCCCCGCCGCCGGAAGAAAATTCATACACAATCTCTTCCGAGCCCTCTGTCATTATTTTCTCAAGCTGAATGCGCAGCGCATCCCTCGCATTCAGTTCATCGTCACATATTCCGATCCGAAGCATAGTCCCTCCGTTTTGTCTGGTATTGTTCGCGGGCATCCGCCCGGCTGATTCTTTGAAAGTATACCATACTTTTCCTATGCCCGCCTCCCAAAGATTACATCAGCGCTGCATTTTTTTACATTTTCTGCAGCGATCTCCCAAATTTGACATCCGGCGTGCCAAAAATGACAACGCGGATTTTTCATCCGAAATTCCGTGCTATATTCTTGTTACAGACAGATGCGGGCAGCGCACAGACAGCCCCGTCGTCTGAATCCATCAGAAAGTGCAGGTACATCCGATGCTATATGTAAAAAATCTTTACAAATCTTATGAGACGGGGAAAAAGAGCTACCCCGTATTAAAGGGGATCAGCCTCTCCGTTGCACAGCGCGAATTTGTCGCTGTCATGGGACCTTCCGGTTCCGGAAAGAGTACTCTCCTGAATTGTATTTCCTGCTACATCCCCTTTGAAGAGGGAACGATCACGCTCGGCGGGCAGGGATTAAAAGACATGCATGAGGACGCGCTCGCAAAGGTGCGCAACGAAAAGCTCGGCTTCGTCTTTCAGGATTTCATGCTTCTGGATGGTCTGACCGTCCGTGAAAATATCCTGGTTCCGCGTATCATCCACGGCACGGTAGACAGCAAGGCGGAAGCGCTCGCCGATGAGCTTTTGACGCTCTTTGGAATCAGTCATGTTGCGGATAAGTATCCCGCCGAAATTTCGGGCGGCGAACGGCAGCGGACAGCCGTTGCCAGAAGCTTAATCAACCAGCCGCTCTTAATCCTCGCGGACGAGCCGACCGGAAATCTGGACAGTAAGTCGAGCCGCGCTGTCATTGATTCCTTCGAAAATGCAAGACAGCATCTGAACGCCACGATCTTCATGGTGACGCACGACAGCTTTGCAGCCTCCTTCTGCGACCGGGTCATCCTTCTAAAGGACGGCGCCGTTTACGACACTTTGGAAAAAGCAGAAAACCGCAGCGATTTTCAGGACCGCCTGCTGACAAAAATCAAAGAAATGAGTGGTGATACCGAATGAATACGAAAAAAGAATTATTTCAAAAACTGCAAAAGGCTGACCGCAAACAGGCGCGGCTTTATCTCTTCTGCAACTTTATTTCCCTCCTGCTCATCACTGCATACTCTGCAATGATGCTCTCGCCTACGGTTCTCTTAGTGCTGCCGGAGGGCGGCGACAGCCGCAAGCAGATGACCGCCATTTTTGTGCTCGCGCTTTTCGGCTGCGTTGTGTTTACCATCTACGCCTCCTGCCTGTTCTTCCGCGGGAAAGCAAAGCAGCTCGGAACGCTCATGGCGCTGGGCGCTTCCCGCCGTTGGCTGGCTCCGGGGCTTTACAAAGAGGTGCTGCTTCTTAGCGGAGCTTCGTCGATGCTTGGCGTCCTCGCAGGACTTCCGTTCGTCTGGCTGATCTGGAACGGTTTTCGTCTGCTGATCGTCGACAGCAAAGAAATGGAACTGGTGCTGGATTTCAAATTTCTGTATCTGTCCGCGCTGTTCTTTCTCATCGTCGTCGCGTGCTCCTGCATCAACGCGCATCGTTATTTAAAACGCACCAATATCATGGACGTCGTACACGAAGAGCACAAAAATGAACCCGTCCGGCAGCTCGGGCGCTGGTGCGGTCCAATCGGTATCGTCCTCCTGTTTGCGGGCGCCGTTCTGGGCTATCTGGCGCCATACATCCACAATGCGCTGTTCGACTCCTATTACCCTCCCGCATGGCTGAATCTGCTCTACGCTCCGGCATTTGCGGGGCTGTACCTTATTATGCTGCACACAGTCGTCCACGGCTGGCGTTCCCGTAAGAAGCACCCCTACCGGAATCTTATTTCCCGCAGCATGATGAAATTTCAGGGAAAACAGACCGTCAATAACCTGCTTGTCGGCACGGTGCTGATTGCAGGCGCAGCCTTCGCGCTTTTCTATCTTCCTGCAATGATGTCCTCCCAATTGGCTGCTCTGTCGGACCGTCCTTACGACTATCTGTATGTTTCGCCCGTGACACAGAATATTCCCGGTCAGAATGAAGTTACGGCGTTCGCCTCCGGGTACGGTCTTACTCCCTGCGACTGGCACGAATGCGGCTATCTGGTACTGGGCATGGACAATATGGTCGAGGTCGAAGACGAAGGAAATACCTACCACTTAGAACACCGGGAGCTTGCGGGCGAAGGCCGCTTTCTGCCCTCATCTGCATTTTGTGCGCTCACCGGGGAGACGCTTTCCGTAGAACCGGGAACCTATTATGCCGTTTCCAACAAGGAAGAGACCGGTCTCTACTGGCTAAATTCCAATGCGACGCAGCTTGCAAATATGACAACCCGGGAAACGCTCCCTGTGACCTTCGCAGGCTATACCCACTTCGACCTTCTATCCGGCGCAACCGGCTATTATGTATTAAACGACGCAGATTATGCCAAAATAGCAGAAGGCCTCGGCCCCGAATGGCAGGAACGCGTCGCCGCATTCAATGTGACGGGCGAAGACAGCTATGATTTTGCCTCGGCATTCTTCTATATGCTGGTCGGCTCCTATGACCCGGAATACGCAATTCCATCTTACTACGACCGTATTGAGAAAATGTATGCAGAGGAACACGGACAGGTCTACTGGGGCGATACCGAAAGCATGACGCATTTAAGCTTTGATGCGCCGGATTCCACGGAATTTCGCGCTTACTGGCTCTATATGCCGCACATGACCCTGCTCGATAAAAATGATTTTGTGCGCACCTACGCCGTGTTCCTGATGATGTTTTTATTCATCTCGATCATCTGCATTCTCGCCGCGCTTGTGATCTGCTATACCAGATGTATGACGATTGCACTGAATAACCGCTATGTTTTCGATGATTTAGAACGGCTCGGCGCTTCCCCGAAATTTCTTTTCGCAGAGGTAAAAAGCCAGTCGAGAAATGTCTTCGCGGTTCCCGGTTTCGTCGGATCGCTTGCAATGTATCTGTTATTCGCTCTGATTCTTTATGGAAACGACGGCAAAATGACTGCCAGCGAATTTCTCTCCCTCGGTATGTCATTGGCTATTCTTGTGCTGCTCGGTCTTATTATTTATCTGACATACGCCGCGACCGTAAAGCAGATGGCAAAAACGCTCGATATCCCGCATTAAAATCAGAAGCGTATCTAAGCCCAAAAACGGCGGTCTGCACTTTCATAAGAAAATGCAGACCGCCGTTCTCTTCCCGCAAAGCTGCGTCTGTTTCACCTCATACAGGCTGGTTTGCCGGGCAGCGTCTTATTTTTCCGCACACCGGCTGCTTTGCCAGACAGCGCCTGTTTCACCTCAGAAACGCCGCCTAGTCGAGCAGCATCTGTACGCATCCGTACATACCAGCGTCGTTTCCAAGCCCTGCAAGCTCGAATCTGGTATCTCTGCAGGCATGGAAGGAAGTCTCTATGTAATGCTTCTGGATATTATCAATCAGAATCTTTCCAGCTTTTGATACGCCGCCGCCGATCACGATAACCTCAGGATTGACAACACACGCCATATTGGAAAGCGCAGCGCCTAAGATTTCACAGACCTCGTCTACGAGATCCAGCGCGATTGCATCCCCTGCTTTCGCCTCGTCAAAAATGTCCTTCGCTGTCAAGTCCTCATACTTTCGCAGGCTCGTTTCCTCAGAGGTCTTCGCAAGCTTTCTCTTAGCTACCCGGACAATTCCCGTCGCCGATGCGTACTGCTCCAGACAGCCATACTGTCCGCAGTTGCATGCCTCAATCTCATCGTTATTCACAGTGATGTGACCGATTTCTCCGCCTGCTCCGTTAAAGCCTGCCACGATCTTGCCGTCCACGATAATACCGCCGCCAACGCCTGTGCCGAGCGTTACCATGATAACGTCTCTGCAGCCTTTCGCGCCGCCCTGCCACATTTCTCCCAACGCGGCAACATTGGCATCGTTTCCGGCTTTTACCTTCAGCCCGGTAAGCGTTCCAAGCTCCTCCTCGACATTCACCGTTCCCCAGCCGAGATTGACGCAGCGGTTCACGACGCCGTCGCTTCTGACCGGACCTGGAACACCGACGCCGATTCCCTGAACGTCCTCCTTGCTGATGCCCTCCTGTGCCAGCTTGTTGTCCACTGCCTTCGCGACATCGGAAAGAATATTCTCACCGTTGTCCTCCGTGTCCGTCTTGATCTCCCATTTGTCTACAAGCGTTCCGCTTGTCTCAAAAAAACCAATCTTGCAGGTCGTTCCCCCGATGTCGACTCCAAATGCGTACTTCTTCATCCTTCCATTCTCCTGTTCCCTTTTGCTATCCTTGCGTTAATATGCGTGGACGCTCTTATGCTTATGATAACGTTTCCAGCAGCATCTGTCAATTAGCTGCTGCCGGATTCGCATTTCCTTTTAAAATGCGGGCTGCTCCTCCCCGGCGTTTTCCTGCGGCGGATTCTCCGGTCAAGGTGCGGGCTGCTCCTCCCCGGCGTTTTCCTGCGGCAGATTCTCCGGTCAAGGTGCGGGCTGCTCCTCCCCGGCGTTTTCCTGCGGCAGATTCTCCGGCGTTCCCTCTGGATTTTCTGGTGTCATTTCTGGATTTTCCGGTGTTCCGGCTGGATTCTCCGGCGTTCCCTCTGGATTTTCCGGTGTCCCGGCTGGATTTTCCGGTGTCCCGGCTGGATTTTCCGGTGTCCCGGCTGGATTCTCCGGCGTTACATTCGGATTCTCCGGCGTCCCCTCTGGATTCTCCGGCGTTTCCTCTTGATTTTCCTCCGGAACGGTCTCCTCATCCCAGTCTTGTGGCAAATCTTCCCCGGCTTCTTCCTTTTCCTGCGGCAGCATGTATTCCTCCGAAATCTGCGCATACGGAAGGAAGTCAAGGATTTCCTTTCCCTCATGTGCCTGTTCCATAAAGCTCTGCCAGATTTTTCCCGGGTAGGTATTTCCCATGAGGTCGTTCAGCTTCTGGGGCATGTCGTAGCCCACCCAGACGCTTGTCGTATAATATCTTGTATACCCTACGAACCATCCGTCCTTCTGATCGTTGGTCGTTCCCGTTTTTCCCGCACAGGGCATGGCGGAAAGCCCTAACCCTTTCGCCGTTCCGTTCGTAAACACGCCCCTTAATACATCCGTCATGATGCGCGCCGCGTTCTGCTTATAAACCTCCTGCTCCTCCTGCGCGGACGCATACACCTCATTTCCCGACGCATCCAGTATCTTCACGATACAGGTCGGCTGCCGGTACAAGCCGTCATTGGCAAGCGCCGCATAGGCGGACGCCATCTCGAGCGCCGACACTCCGTTCGTAAAGCCTCCAAGCGCCGAGGCAAGCCGGTAATCCTCCGGGTCCAGTCTGGCAAAATGCATCTTTTCAAGATAGCTAAGACCGACCTCCGGCGTAAGCTCCTCATACATTCTCCAGGCCACCGTATTGATGGATTTTTCCACCGCCGTCCTAAGCGTCACCTCGCCCAAATATGTTCCGTTCGAGTTCCTCGGTCCGTCCTCGATCGGCTCGTCTGCCACCACACTCTCCGGCGAGTAATTCCGCTCGAAAAGCGGCGTATACACCGTAAGCGGCTTTATCGCACTTCCCGGCTGCCTGTAGCTCTGGTAGGCGCGGTTTAACGTATAGCCCGCAAAATCCTGATCTCTGCCTCCGACAATCGCCTTTACATAACCGTTATCATTGTCAATGCAGACCGCCGACGCCTGAAGCGTATAGACGCCCTCCTCGTTTTTCTCGGTAAAGCCCGCTAACGTATCGTCCACGGACGCCTGCAATTCCTCCTGCAGCGCAAGGTCAAGCGAGGTGTATATCTCAAATCCCCCCGTATAAAGCTGTTTCTGACACGCCGTATACATTTCATCATAAGCGGCGTCGTATTCCGCCTCATCCTCGTCGGAATCAAATTCATACCGGAATACAAAGCCCTGCTGCTCCATTAGCGCACGCGTCGCACAGTAATACGCATAGGTCTCGATATAATCGTTTTTCTGCCCGGACACCGGACGCTCCAATGTAATCTGCTCCATGACGGCATTTGCGTAATCCACCTCGGAAATCTTCCCGTCCTCCTGCATGTTGGAGAGAATCCGGTCGCGTCTGGCGAGCGTGTTGTCCATATTTGTCACCGGATCGTAGAGCGTCGGATTGTTCGGAATCGCACAGAGAAACGCGATCTGCGACAGGCTCAGCTCCTCTGCGCCCCGGTTGAAATATCCGCGGCTCGCCGATTCAATCCCGTAGTAACCATTTCCAAAGTAAATATTATTCAGATAAAATTCCAGAATCTCATCCTTTGTATACTTCTTTTCCATGCTCTGCGCAATAAAAATTTCCTCGACCTTTCGCTGCCAGGTCTTCTCCTGCGAGATAAATACGTTGCGCGCAAGCTGCATTGTGATCGTACTGCCGCCCTGCGTGATCTTCCCGTTCTCTATCATCGCTTTTACGGCGCGCATCAGCGCCCAGTAATCGACTCCGCCGTGACGGTAGAACTTCTTGTCCTCGATGCTGACAATCGCCGCCTTTGCATCCGACGGAATCGCATCATCCTCAAGATAGTAGGCATCCCTGCTCTCCTTGAGCGTGGAAATCACACTGCCGTCCGCCGCATAGACCACGCTCGTCTGATGCCCGCGGAAAGTCTCCTTCGTTGAATTTTTCACAAGCCGCTCCGCTTCGGTCTTTAACTCCTTTACTTCCTTTGCATATCCGCCGAAAAAGTAATAGCCGCAGGCGCCGAGCACCACGAGCAGCAGCACCATCTGTACCCTTACGAACACCCAGAAAGCATGGTATTTTTTCTTCTTCTTTTTTTTCTTCGCCATCATATCCCATCCTTTCTTCAATTTCTGCCGCAACCGCGCCGCCCGTCACACCTCCATCTCAATTCTGTGGTACGGTATGCCCGCTTCCTCCAGCAAATCCATTTCCCTGCGCTGGCAGGTAAAGAGAATGACCTGGTTTCCCAGCCCGGAAATCATCCGAAGCGTCTGCGCCAGTCTTTCGTCGTCGTACATGGAAAACGTCTCATCCAAAAGCAGCGGCATCGTCTCTTCCTTCATCACGATATTTCCCACCGCAATGCGAAATGCGAGGTAAAATTGCTCTAATGTACCGCGGCTTAACGCTTCCGGCGGAACTTCTTTTCCTTCGGTGAGCACGCGCAGCCCGCCGTTTTCGTCGATGCGCACACTGTCGTATCTTCCGCCTGTAACCGCTGACACATAACGCGATACCTCACTGTTTAACGCATCCTTTTGTTCCTCTCCAAACTCCTGCGCGAGCGCCTTGATTTCTTCCTTCGCCATTGACGCCGCTTCAAGCTCCATAAGGAGCTCGCGCTCGCGTTCCCCCGGTATCTTTAACGCTTCCAGACGCTCTGTGATATTATAAAGCCGCGTTTCCTTCTCTGCGAGGGAATCCTGCATCCGAAGAAGAAGCCGCTCGCTCTGTTTCCTTGCATTCTCCGCTTCTTCCCGCTGTTTCTCTGCGCTTTGCGCTTCTTCACCCGGCCTTTCTGTGCGTTCTGCCTCTTCGCTCTGCTTTTTTGCCGCTTCCTGACGCTCGTCCCTGCCGCGTCTGCGCCCGGCAAGAAAAAGCAGGACGCCTGCTGCAACGCCAAGCCCCGCCTCCGCGATTCCAAAACCGAAAGCAGGGAGAAGCGCCTGTCCGTAGAGCAGCCCGATTACCAGCATTGCTGCAAGAAGCAGGACAATTCCCCAATATGCCGCCATGCGGGTGACGCGGTACGTCTCATCCGACGCCCCACTCTTACGTTCCTTCCTCGAGTGCCCGACAGATTCCCGCGCTTCGCTTGCCTGTGCCAACTGCTGCCCGCTGTCCTGACCACGCGCAAGTTCTGTCTGTTCCGACTGCTGCCCGCTGTCCTCACCGCGCGCAAGCTCCGCCTGTGCCAACTGCTGCCCGCTGTCCTCACCGCGCGCAAGCTCCGTCTCCGCAGCAAGCTCACTTCTTAACCGCAGACAATCCTGCTCCAATAACTCCCGTTCCGTCGCAAGCGCCTGTTCCTCCCGCTTCTTCTCTTCCTGTATAGTTTTTAAATCTGCATTTAATTCTTTTCTTTTTCTTTCTAATAACTCCAATGCCTGCGTCACATGAATGCTTGCACTGCCGCCCTCAGACACATCCGTCAGGTACTCCGCCAGCAATTTCCCAAGCTCCTGCCCTGTCGCCGCGCCTGACTGCGGTATATCATAAGTGTTTCCATATGTTTCCTTGTCTATACCCCCGAGAAGCACCGCAAGATCACCGTACGCCACGGAAAGCTCCTCTCCGTCCTCCTCATTGCGCAGAATCTCGCGCTTTTCCCTGTGATAAAAGCTGCGTTCCAGATAAAAATACCGTCCGTCCACGGCAAAACGCAGCGCACCGCTGTAATATGCCGGCGCATGCCACGGCTCATAGCGCAGATAACCGTCCGTGCTCTTTGCGCGCCCGCGGTTCTTCTCCAGCCCGAAGAGCATTGCCGTAATAAATGCGTGAAGTGTTGTCTTCCCCGCCTCATTCGCCCCATACACAACATTGATTCCCGGCGCAAAACGGATTTTTTTCTCCTGTAATTTCCCAAAATGATAGATATCTGCTTCCCTGATCTGCAATTTCTGTCCTCTCCCGCCGATTTTCTATACTTGCCCTGCGTTTTCTCACCCGCTCTTTGTAAAAATGCTTTCTCGTTTCCTATAATTTATGTCCCAGCAGTGCATTGACACCGTACTCCAACGCCTTTTTCGTGCGCACATCCTGCGGCTTTCGCCCCATCCGCCCGATATAAGCCTCTAAAAGGGAACCCGCATACTCCTCACTCAATTTCTCATAATCATAGTCGGGCACAAGCTGCTCTGTCACGTCCACGATCCGCTCCATCTCCTCTATCGCGCTCAGATCATATACGATATCCGGGTCTTTTCTGCCTTTTAGGAACAGCCGGAAATACTGGTATTCCGGTCGCTTTTCAAGCAGTTCTCCCGCCCATTCCACCAGCTCCCGCTCTGTCGTCTTCGGATGAACCTCGTAAGCCTCATGACAGTATTCGCAATGGCGGATCGGGTAAAAATGGACCTGCGCCCCCGCTTTTGTCAGCGTTCCCATCCAGTAGCCATGCGGCCCGACGTCATTGCAGTCAACAGGCTGGAGACTTCCCGCCATCACCGCGCGTCCCTCCGCCAGCCAGCCGCCCCGGTGAATATGTCCCGCCGCCACATAATCGAAGCCGTTCTGTAATATCCGCTGCGCCGAAAAAGGGATATGCCCGTCATCACCGCCGTGCGCCAGTAAAATATTGATCCGTCCATTGTCCGCCGGATGCAGCCCGTCATAGAGCCGCTCACGGATTTCCCGGCGCCAGTAGCTGACGCCGTACACTGCCGCATTTTTCTCCGGAAAATCAAAACATTCCGCTTCTTCCCGTTTAAATATGTACACATTATCCGCCCATGGATACGTCAAGTAGTAGGATTTCGGTCGCAGATAATCGTGATTTCCGACGACGAGAAGGACTTTGGTATCCGGGATTTCCCGAAAGAGAGCGTCCACCTCCCCAAGCTCCTTCTTAAGCGGCTGCGCGTGAAACAGATCGCCTGTAATAAACAGAAAATCCGGCGACTCACTCTTTGCGGCGGCAATCACCTCCGCGAACGAATCCCATATTTCCCGCTGTCTTCTTTTGCTCCACGGCTTGCCGGTATCCGGCGTCACTCCAAGGTGGACATCCGCTATATGAATAAATTTCACCATTTTCTCCCCATCCTGTGAGACAGCTTCGCAGATGCGATACGCTCCGCCGCCTCTGCCGTCTCGCTGCCTCTTATCCCGCTGTCGCTTCTATACAATACAATTATTGTACACTTTCCTCCCCCATTGCACAAGGAGAAGCAAAAAGGAGAATGCGCTTTTACGGCATCCTCCTTATCCTCTTACCTATTTAATCTAACAGCAGCCTCATGCTTCCATACATCCCCGCATCATTTCCAAGCGCGGCCAGCGCAAATTCGGTATTCCTGCCCTCTGTAAGCACATCCTGCACATAATACTTTCGCGTAATATCCAGAAGCATATTTCCCGCCCTGGCTACGCCGCCGATGACAAAACGCCCGGGGTCTGTCACCACCGCCACCGCCGCAAGCGCACTGCCGAGCGTTTTTCCGAGGACTTCAAGCGCATCAAGCGCAATCTCATCCCCTCTTTTCGCCGCATCTGCGATCTGCTTCGCGCTAAGTTCCGGCGTATCTGTCAGGATGGTGCGGCGGTTCTTCTTTTCCAGTAAGCGCCTTGTCACCCGGACAATCCCTGTCGCGGAAGCGTACTGCTCCAGACAGCCGTACCTGCCGCAGGCGCACCGCTCGGTCTCCGCCGGATAAACCGTCATATGTCCAAGCTCCCCCGCGATGCCGTGCGCTCCGCCAAGTACTCTTCCGCCTGCAATTACTGCGCCGCCGACACCCGTGCCAAGCGTTACCATCACCATATCCCGGCAGCCCGCGCCGCCGCCCTTCCACTGTTCTCCGAGCGCCGCCGCATTTGCATCATTGCAGATGCACACCTTCATTCCCGTGCGCTGCTCAAGCTCCTCTTTTGCCGGATATTGCCGCCATCCCAGATTGACCGCCTGGCTCACCACTCCGTCTTCCCCGATTGCTCCCGGTGCGTCAAGCCCGATTCCCAGCACCTCGGTCCGCATAATCCGCCGCTCATTCAGCTTATTTTCTACCGCCTCCGCCACATTGGAGAGTATTTTTATACCCCCGTCTGCCGTATCTGTCGGTATCTCCCATTTCTCGAGAAGCTCTCCCTCCACGGAAAATAGTCCAAGCTTGCAGGTCGTTCCCCCTATATCCACGCCAAAGCCGTATCTTATCATTTCTTCCCCTCCGCCAGCTACGGGAAGGCTCCAACAAGCGAAGCCTCCCATATTTTCTATCTGACATTATTATAAGGGAAGGGATTCTCTGTGCACAATTACGCATCTTGGCTTTCTTTTTCTATCCTTGTCCTCTTTCTACTGCTCCATCTGACGCCCGAGAAATCCGGCTGCCGCCGCGACAAGCTTACTCTCCGTCTCGCCCATTTTCTCTTTCTCCTCTTTGGAATACAGAACGACTGCGCCTATCGCGTCTCCTTCACAAATGATCGTTCCGACTGCCTGCTGGCTGTAATCGCCCGCATCGTCTAAGGTCACACGTATAAACGCGCCGTCATCCTTTGATGCGACCAGATTTTTTCTCGCGCCGATGACTTCCTCAAGCTGGCTGCTGATGGGCTTCCCCTCGAAATCCTTCTTGCCGTTTCCCGACGCTGCAATCACATGATCGCAATCTGTAATCAGCACCAGATGTCCTGTGGTCTGTGCAAGGCTCTCGGAATATTCTCCCGCGAACTGGCTCAATTCACCGATCGGCGAGTATTTTTTCAGGATGATCTCTCCCTCGCGGTCCGTAAATATCTCAAGCGGATCTCCTTCCCTGATCCGCAGTGTCCGGCGTATCTCCTTGGGCACTACAATTCTTCCGAGGTCATCTATTCTTCTCACAATTCCTGTTGCTTTCATTTTTTCAAATCTTCCTCCATTCCGCTGTTGTCTGTAGATTACTCTATTTTCTGTGCTGTTAGTATCTGTAAAAAAAGTTAGAATATGCAAAAAACCCTTTATTCACAGCCGTACATATTTCACGTACACCTGTAAATAAAGGGTTTTCTTTTTTCGAAAATATTATAAGCGGAATCTCTGCATATTATCTGACAGAACCTGCATATCGTCTTCCAGCTTCTTTATGATGCCGTTCGACTTCTCCACCGTTCCTTCCAGTTCTGTCGTCATGCTGGAGGTCTCCTGCGTAGACGCCGCATTGTCTGTCGCAAGATGCGTCAGCACCTCAATGCTCTCTGTCACCTTGCGCCGCTCCTCATTTGCCGTATTGATCATTTCTGTTACAATGCGTATCGAATTTGTACAGGATTCCAGCGCCTTTTGCAGATCACGGAACATCTCGCCCGTATGGTCAAGCGCCTCCACCTGCTTCTTGGACGCCTCATTCATCTGCACCATGATGCCCATAGACTTCTCGGAATTTTCGGTAAGTTCACCGATGATATTGTTAATCTCGCGCGCCGTCTCCGCCGACTGCGTTGCAAGACTTCCAATCTCCTCTGCGACAACCGCAAAACCGCGTCCCGCCTCTCCGGCTCTCGCCGCTTCAATCGATGCGTTTAACGAAAGCAGATTGGTCTGGTCTGCAATCTCACTGATCAAGGTAGCCGCACTGCTGATCTTGGTAACGGATGCATTCGTGCTCTCCGTCTGCGCATACATGGAACTGATATCCTCCTCCGTCTTATGATTCGTCTCAATCAGTTCACGCAATGTCGTAAGCGACTTCGCCGAATAATCCTGCATCTGGTTCGCATTGCCTACAAGCTCCTGCATCTCATTTGACATCCGCTCAATACCCTCCGCGATCGTCATGATACCGCTTGACGCCTCCGTCGTAGAGCCTGCCTGCGTGGTGCTGTTCTCTGCAATTTCATTGACCGCAACGGCTACGTTGCCGATGGACTCTTCCATTGCTGTGAAATTTCCCGTAAAAGTCTGCAGCGCGATCTTTAAATCCTCCGACGCCGTGCTGATATTGGAAATCAGGCTTACCATATGCTCCTGCGCCGTATTTAATGCATCCGCAGTTACGCCAAGCTCATTCTTCTCTTCGACGTCCACCGCAGTCGTAAGATCTCCCTCTGACAGTCTCGACGCCAGATTCTGAATTGCCACAAGCGGTCTGCACAATTTATTTCCGTAAACGCCAGACCAGAAAACAGCCATTGCAAGCATCACGAGCACCATCACGATAATCACAACGCAAAGCGTTATAAACTTCTGGGTAATATGCGTCTCCACAACCGCCATCTCAATCTGCATATCGTCAACATAGTTTCCGGTAGACACCGCCCAGCCCCACGGCTCGAAGATCTGGGAATATGCTATCTTGGGTGCAACCGTAACGCCGTCCGCCTTCGTAAAATAGAACTCATTATAACCGCCGCCCTCTGCGCCGGTGCAGACCTTCATGATCTCCTGAATGATCATGACCCCGTTCTGATCCTCCAGTTCATAGCGGTTGCTTCCTTCCTGATCTGCAAGGATCGGATGCATCACGAGATTGTAATCCGTATCGTCGATCCAGAAATATCCGCTTCCGTCATCCCGGTAACGCATGGAGCGCACAATTTCCTTCGCCTCGTTCTTCGCTTCCTCCTCAGTCAGCTCACCCGCCTGCGCTTTGTCATACTCTGCCTGCAATACAGCTATGACCGTCTGCACTTCGGACTTGATCTCCTTGTTATAACCGGCATCCATGGCGTCCTCGTATTCCGTTACCGCCATATCCGTCGTGCTTTTGATACTGATAATTGATGTCGCTCCAAGCACAACTGATGCAAACAACACCAGCAGCAGACACATCCTCCTCAGTGTCTTCTTTACACTCTTTGTTTTCATTGGTATCCCCTTCCTTCTGTAACCTTGCACAAATTCTGTGCGTTCTCTCGCCCTTTATTTTACTACATACACAGGCAATCCACAATAGTCAGAACTCTCTATAAAAAATTTCTGACCTCAGCAGGCGTATGCGCGAACCTTTCCGCGCCCTGCTGTCTTAAGAACGCCTCATCGCGAAAGCCCCACAACACGGAAATACAGGGAAGTCCTGCATTCTTCGCCGTCATGACATCGACCTCCGAATCGCCCACATAGACCGCGCGCTCCTTTGGCATTCCAAGCTCCCGAAGCGCCTCATATACGGTGTCCGGCGCCGGTTTCTTGGCAACCCCGGTCTTCTCCCCGATGGCAACCTTCACGACTCCCTCAAAATAGATTTCAGAAAGCTCCTTTACCGCCGAATCCAGCTTGTTCGACACGATTGCCAGCGCAAAACCCTCGCCCTTTAATTCCTTCAGCAGCGTCAATACGCCGTCATATGCTTTTGTCTTATCGTTGCAGTGCACGCCGTAATATTCCTTGAACTTTGCAAAGACGTCTTTAAACACCGGATTTGAAAACCCCTCCGGCACCGCCAGCTCCATCAGGCGCCTCACACCGTTTCCCACGAAGCGGCGCACCTCGTCTATCGTGCGCTCTGGCATGTCAAATTCACGAAGCGCATAATTTACCGCATCTGTAAGATCCTCCAGCGTATCCAGAAGCGTACCGTCCAGATCAAAGATCACCGTGTCATATTTTCTCATTTTCTTTTCCTCTCTGTCTATCTCAATCGCTTATTTTACGCTGACTTCTCCCGCAAGCACGCGCTTATAATCCTCGTAATTCTTTGCGAGCAGCGCCGGCGTATCAAGTCCATACGGACATTTGCTCTTACACTGGTTACAGTGCAGGCAGTTTTCAATCTTTTTCATCTTTTCCTGCATCTCGGGCGTAAGCTGCGCATCCGAAGGCGCACGGCGCAGCATTAACGACATACGCGCGCAGTTGTTGATCTCGATTCCCGCCGGACATGGCATACAATAGCCGCAGCCGCGGCAGAACTCCCCGGCAAGCTCCTTTGTATCGTGCTCGATGATTGCCCTGATTTCCTCCGTCATCACCGGCGGATTATCAATATAAGAAATAAATTCATCCAGTTCGCGCTCGCGCTGTACGCCCCAGATCGGAAGCACGTTATCGTACTGTGCCTCAAACGCATACGCCGCCGCCGAATTTGTAATGAGCCCGCCCGAGAGCGCCTTCATCGCGATAAATCCCATACCTGCCGCCTTACATTTTTCCACAAGTGCAATATCGCGCTCCGTCACCAGATAGCAGAACGGAAACTGCAGCGTCTCATACAGTCCCGACGCGATCGCCTCCTCTGCAACTGCCAGCCTGTGATTCGTGATTCCGATATGGCGTATCTTCCCCTGCGCCTTCGCTTCCAGCATGGCCTCGTATAAGCCGCTTCCATCCCCCGGCTTCGGGCAGAAAGACGGATTATGGAACTGGTAAATATCTATGTAGTCCGTCCGCAGATTGCGAAGAGAAGTCTCAAGCTGTTCCCAGAACTCCTTCGCGTTCGCCGCCGCTGTCTTCGTCGCAATATAGACCTTCTCACGCATCCCGTCAAATGCTTCGCCAAGCTTTTCCTCGCTGTCCGTGTAGAAACGCGCCGTGTCAAAAAAAGTGATGCCCGCATCATATGCCTTTCTTGCAAGCCGTACCGCGTCCTCCGTACTGATGCGCTGAATCGGAAGCGCGCCAAATCCGTTCTTGTTCACTGTAATCCCGGTCTTTCCAAGCGTTACCGTCTCCATAATTTCTTCCTCCTGTACGTCAAGTTGGCACGCCCTCTAACGAAGAGTGCGTGCCAGTTTCCATCTTTTTGTTCTATTTTATACTTATCCGCTCCGACAGTCAATTGCGATTCCTTTCCCGTCTTGCTTCCCTGCGTTCTCAAAGCTGGAGCATCACTCCCATTGTAATCACACCGATACACGCAAAGGCGCAGAGGTCTTCCCAAAACGGAATCGTCTCTCTTCTGTCTTTGGTATCATATCGTCTGCCGTGATGGAAGCGTGGTACAAGTTCCCATACAAGACTCACAAATACCATCGCCCACGCTGCCAGCAGCAGTGATTTCCATTTCTCTGCCGTGCAAAAAGCGAGCACTGCCGCAGCCGCAAAAAGGCAGAGCCATAACCCTCTTCGCATCCCCTTTTTTATAAAGCAAGAGATACCCAGCCAGCCTGCCAGCAGTATCACCGCCGACAGAAGGGCGGCCACCCGTGCCTCCCCCTGCCTTATAGCCCAGATCAGACCCACAAGCCAGAACATTCCCATCACACACAGACTGATCTCATCTATTTTATCCATTCCATTTGCTTTTCTTTTTTTCATATTTCCCGAAAATATAAGTACAAGTCCTTTCATCCTCTGCTATGCCCGACAAACCGGCTCTGTTCGTTCCGGCACGTTGCGCACATAAGCAGCTTCCTCATATAGTGTCCTTCCCGATTCAATGCTCATGCCCATTGTGATTTGCATCCTTCGATTCAAACTCATTCTTATATCCCCAAAGTCCCGTGATCTTTTCCACCAACGCCTCCGATAAGACCATCGTGTTGCTGCCGAACGGATTGATTGCCAGACTATTATGCCCTTTCTTCACAAAGGTCACACAATCCGGAAAGCTAAGGATCATCGTGCGCGGCGGATGGTTCTCATCAAATAAATTCTTCCAGTTCGCCAATGCACGCCAATCCGTAAATACCGGAAATATATTTTTCGTTGAATCTTCCGGGTCTTTGATCGACAAAAATCCCAGATTTGCGCCCTCCTGAAAAGTTGATGTTCCATCTCCGTTTGCCGTGGGTTCCTTATCCACATACAGCGGAACCAGATAATGTGCATGCACAACGGCGTAGGTCAGGATATTAAGAAATTCCGTATCTTCGGAAAAGTGATTGTATTCCCGCAAAAACGCGAGTATCTGCGGGTTCTCCACTGCCGTATTGACATCCACCACCGGCTGTGGGCGGATGCTGGTAAGTACCGCCCATTTGCTTATGTCCTGTTTGTTCTTAATGGCTGCCAAATGAACAGAGACCGGTCTATCAACTGCCTTGCCGACACGCTGCATCCGTTCCTGTACCCGGCACTCAAGCCCGCTCACCTCTGCCAGAATAATCTGTCCCCCGGGCTGTATGATATAAACGGCATCCTTTTCCCGAATGCATCCGTGCACATTTCCGACCACAACGACGCCCATATCATTGCGCAGCCCAAACACATCCTCCACCACATAGGTAAACTCTCTGCCGTCATTTGCGACAGTGTCATTTGCTTCCTGCTGCGCCTGCGTCTTTTGCCTCTTCTCCTTTGGCTGTTTTTCCTTTTTCTTAAAGATATCGATCAATCCCATATCCGTCACTCCTGCCGCTCTAAGTTCCTTCCTGTCAATTATTCATAGGTGCTGATATCGATTGCCGTCACGCCCTTATCCTCATAAATCGTCAGCTTAAGATGATAGGTGTAGTCCATCTCATAGTTGCACACCACATAATTGTAGCCGGAATCCGCCTCATAGACGTCTTCGCATTCGCCAAACGCCGCCTCGACCTCTTCTCTTGTGCTGCCAAAGCCGATTCCTCCTGCAATCTCCATATCTGGATATTTTTCAAGCTGCCTGGAGCCAACACAGGTGTCCATCTGAAATGTCCAGATCTCACAGTCTAAAATATCCTGCGCCTTATCGCCTGTGTTGATAAAACCGACCCACACCTTCAGATCCTCGTCGTAATCCGGATTGGTAAGCTCAATCGTACCATATGTCTTATCCCCGGGGTTCATGATGTAACCGTCCGAATAGCCGTATGCCGCAAGATCAAACTTCCATCCGTCTGCCTCTAACTCGCGGTAGGATACCGGAAGCTCGTATAGATTTCCGTCCAGCATAAATTGCATATCCGTCCAGTCGTCCGACAGTTCACCGTCTGCGGACGCTGTCTGCGTCTCTCCCGCGTTGTTTCCCGTCTGCGCCTCTCCCGCACCGTTTTCCGTCTCTGCCGCGTCGTTTTCCTCTTCCGTTTCTCCCGCGCCGTTTTCCTCTTCCGTCTCTTCCGTATCAGATTCCGCTCCGCCGTGGTCAATCTCCGGCTTTATCGCATTCGGATGTTCTTCCTTCTCTTCTGTTCCCGCTTCATCTGTGTTCTCCTCCGTTTCCGCCTGCTGTGCTGCCTGCGCCGCCTGTGTCTGCGGCTCCGCCGCCGTTTTCTCTCCGCCGCAGCCTGCACCCACGGACACCATAAGCGTCATCATCATTGTCACTAAGAATTTTTTGTTTTTCATGTTTTTCTGTCTCCTCCGGAATTATTGAAGCGCTGTTCGCCTCTTCACAAACAATACCGCGCTCCCCTTCCTGAGGTTTCAGTTTCAGAAAAAGTTTTTCAAAAATGTCTCAAATTCTTTTTCCGACATACCATAGCTCATCACAAAGTAGTTGACGTCTCCCTGCCGCAGCGCCGCCAGCCGTTTGTCCCCCGATTCGTTCTCTCCCGCATAGACGGTCAGCTTCTGCCACTCGGACGCTTCGCCCGAAAGAAGCTCCTGCGGAGCGACCTCAGTCGTCTTTGACGCCTTGACCATGACCTGATTACTGTCCACATTGTAATAGAAGGTTCCTTCGTCCTCTATGATTGTCGTTCCATCCTCCGCGTATGTCACGGAAATATCCGCCTTGCGCAATGTAACGTCCTTAGGCAGTTCACCAAAATCTCTTCCAAGATATGCGCCGTACGCTTCCACCGACATCTCATTTCCCGGCATAATGGAAATCTCTGTCTCCCCGCGAATCTGGCTTTCCTGTACCATATTGTAGGTAAGACCGTGATTTCCCGATGTAACACCCACCACAAGCGCTACTGCCGCCGCCATGCCTGCTGCCGCTCCAATCCATGCATACCTGCGCCGCGCTTTCTTCGGCTGTGCCTTATTTTCCGTGCCCTGCTGTACACTCCATCCTGCGCCTCTTCCCGTCTCCTGCTGCATTACTGCGTTCTGCACCGCATCGGTCTGCATTCCCACGCCCTGCACTTTCTCTGCCTGCATTCCTGTGCCCTGTCCCGCGTTCTGCACCACATCTGCCTGCATTGCTACGCCCTGTCCCGCGTTCTGCGCCGCATCTGCCTGCATTCCCGCGCCGCGTTCTTCCTCATGGATTCTCTGCAGGGTCTTTTCGATCAACGCTTCCGGCGCATGCTGCGCATCAACGCTTTTCTTATATTCTTCCATCCTCGAACGCTCCTTTCAACATTTTATTCAGCATCTGCCTTCCCCTTGCAAGCTGTGTCTTGATCGTCGCCTCGTTCCGTTCCAGCACCTCCGCTATTTCTTTTATCTGCAGCTCCTCATAATAAAACAGATGGATGACCTCCCGGTATTTCTGCGGCAGCTTTTTCACCGCCTCGTATACCTCGGATTCCCCTTCGTGCAGCCGCATCTCTTCGCCCTGCTCTTCCACCGCATCCAGCGAAACCCTGCGCTTGTTCCAGACCGTCACTGCCAGACTTCTGCACTGATTTACCGTCACACGGATCAGCCACGCCTTTAAATGCTCCTCATTACTAATACTTTCTTTGTGGCGGAAAAGTTTCAGAAAAACCTCCTGAAACACATCCTCCGCTTCGTATTTATCCCTCGTATTAAGCACGGCAAGGCGATATACCATGTCCGCATACCGCCTTACCGCATCGTCAATATCTACCACAAATGGCCCGCGTTCCGTCATTGTTCTCCCTTTCGTCCTTCCATCTGCTCTGCCTACTCTATATATGGAAAGAATACTTCACTCTTTCCCTTCTTGTCAAACATATTATTGTACTGCAAAATCTCATAATCGCGTATCCACTCGGCTTCTTCCCCCTGCGCATCCTCGATGTGGATAAAGCATCCCTCTGTCTTCGAGTAATAGCCTCTGGAGTTTATTGCAGGAACGACCTCCATCATATCAGCAAGGAACTGGTTGTAGGCTGGCAGTTCGATTCCCGCGCGCTCCAACGCCATCGTAGAGAGAAAATCAAGGCTGGTGATTTCCACCTCTTCCTCTTCGCTCTCATAATTCGTCCAGATGAAAAACGGTACGGTATAAAGCGCTTCCAGTTCATCCTCGGTCAGACCGGAAAGCCCCTTGCCGTTTAAATACGGATAGAAGCTTGAGGAAAGGCTTGGCTGGTGATCCCCGAAAAAGACGATTTCCACCGGTTCATCCACGTTTTCAAAATAAGAAATCAGATATTCCAGCGCCGAATCACTTTCGTGCACTAAAGAAAGATATTGATTTACGTCCGGGTAATTGATTCCGAGCGCGCGCACCTGTTCGTTGAAGTTCTCATATTTCTCTGTATAACCGCCATGGTTCTGCATGGAAATACTCATGATAAATAAGTCTTCATTTGCCGCCCGGCTCTCGTAACGTTCCACGATGCTCTCGTACAGTTCCTGATCCGTGATATATTCGCGCAGTATCTTCGTCTGATCGAAATCGTCGATGAAATGCATCTCGTCAAATCCCATATCCGGGTAGACGACATTCCGGCTCCACCCTGTCTCATAGTAGGGGTGCATCGCCACACAGGTATAACCCTCATTCTTAAGGTTCGACACGATGGAAGTCGGCGTATCGGAAATGTACTGCTGGTACACGACAGAACCGCTCGGCAGAAATGCCATCGAATTTCCGGTCATAAACTCCCATTCGGAGTTCGGTGTCTTTGCGCCAAATACCGAAGAGAGCGCATAGCCGCGAATCGTATTTTCTGTCAGGGACTCATAGAACGGCGCGACCTCCATATTCGTCGCAAGCTCCCCCACAACGCTAAGGTCAGCGTAGGACTCACTCATGACTACAATAATCGTCGGTCTCTTATCCGGCGTCCGGGACACTGCATCCGCGCCGTCCTCCGCCGCTGTCTCTTCCTCATTTCCCGTCGCCGCATCCGCGTTGTCTGCCTCCGGCGTCTTCGCATCCGTACCGCCGGAATACCGCTCCTCTAACGCTGCGACCGCCTCCGCAGAATAGCCCTCCGGTTCGCCAATGAAGCTGTCCCGGATGCTAAGTACAAAATTCAGGATATATCCGTTGCGGTAGCTTCCCTTCTGCTCCCACGTCTCTGTCACGACATACTCCGTCTTATTTCCTATGTATACACAGCTTAGTATCACAAGCGATACCAGGACCGCAGACATCCAGATCCGCTTCTCCACCGATACGTGCAGCTTGCGCACAAGCGCCACGTAAAGCGTAGACAGCAGGATGACATAGCCCGCCCTGTCATCCATGACAAATTCATAATTTCCCGCGACGGAAAGTCCCGTCTGAATCGACTTTAAATCACTGAAAATAAATTCATTTCCACGAAACAGATACACAAAATAGTTAATTCCTGCAACGCTCATCAGAAAAATATGGGAAATCAGGCAGGTAAGCCCCGCATTGTTCGTACAGAGCTGCACCACCAGGAACACCACAAGACAGCAGATGACGTTAAGAAGCATCTTCTCATCGGAAATCTTCGCCCGAAGCTCTGCGTCAAGCAGGAGATACTGCACATGATATGCCGTAAAAATACCGCCCGACCCAAGCATAAGCGCCGTCCACAGCCAGGAGAGCTTCTTGGGCAATTCGATTTCAAGACTCTTGACGAAAAAATAGCATACGCCAAAGCCAAGCAGCGCAGCAGCGGAAAATCCGATTTTCCAGAACAAAACGGATGCCAGAATCATCGCGATTGCCAGCCTGCCGACATTTCCCTTATCAAAATACAATCTTACTTTCACGTTCCATCTCCATTTATCCACAAGCCAAAAGCTGGTGTAAACCTTTTATTTTACACATTTTTTACATGCCAACGTTAATTTTATCATTACTTGCGTTTTTGTCAATTTTCCAATGATTAAAGTTTTCTTAACAACGCCCATGCGCAGCTGTGCCGGACACGCATCATTGCGCGAAGCGCTTTTTATGCAATAGGACGCAATTTCCTATTGCATAAAAAAGGACTGCCGTATGAAAAATCATCCGCAATTAATGCTGATTCTTCATACAACAGTCCCCGGATTCTCCTTATGCATTGGCAAAGCCTGTCTGCTTCTTTCGGATTCTCCTTCCGATTACAACAACGCCGCCGACCACAAACGGGAACACGAAGGTTCCGAAACGGTACAGCAGTGAAGCGGAACCTGCAAGCCCGGTTCCCGCAATACCGGAAAAGAGCGCCGTGAATACAAATTCCGTCGAGCCGATTCCCGCAGGCGCCGGAATCACCGCCGCGAGCATCACAGACAGCGACGTGACCGCCATGGTCTGAAGCGCCGTCACGTCCGCCGCGCCGCGGAAGACCAGATACGGCATTGCATACCAGAATACAAATTTTATCAGATTCAAGCCAATGGTCCCTGCAACGAGACGCTTTTTCCCAAGCAGATGCTTCGATGCTTCCTCCAGCATCCGGCACTGTTCCCGCAGCATCTGAACTGATGCGTCGAAGCGTCCCCTGCATTTTCCATTCACAAAATCCAATATGATAAAGATTATCCTGTGAAACTGCGCCGAGCAGCTAAACAGGATCAAAAAAGCCGTAATCACGAGCGTCACCGCATACCCGGCGGCAAGCAGCCACATATACTCTCCGAAATGCGCGCACATATAATTCCAGTTCAGCGCAAACAGAATCATCGAGAAAATCGCAATGCTGATCTTATGAAATGCATATTGCAGCATATACAGCCCGAAGCTCTCCGAGTACTTCACGCCATGCTCCCCCAGGTATACAATTGCCGCGATACCCGAGCCGCTTCCCAGCGTCGCCACGCGATAGAATGAACAGAAAAACGCATTCGTGATTCCCATTCCATACGTAAAATCCGGCTGATACTGCTTTGCAAGCAGCGTCGTGATAACGCCCTCGATCACATGATAGACGACAGTCATTGCACAGATTCCTGCAATGACCGCCGGCGTCGTCTGTTTCAATTGTTCTAAAATCGGTCCCGCCAGATCACGGAACGTATAAATAATCGCTCCTACGATTACAAGCACAAAGACCCATCTTAAAATCTGCTTTTTCGTTTTGCTAATCACAATCGCCTCTTATTTCTTTTTAAAGTTCGTGTAACCCTTCTGATGATAAGGATGCTCACTCCAGAGCTTATCTGCCGTTTCTTTCCACTCACATGCATATTCCATGCACTTGCCGCACAGATGCTCTACCGGCTCCTCTTCCTCTACGTCCGTAGAGTGTGCGCCCGTCTCCTTCACCATCCGCTGTAAAATCTCAGGATTCTCAAGCATCGGGCACGGTCTTAACATATTCTCATTAAACGGCTGTCCGTCTCTGTACGCCATGAACAACGGCTGCTTTAAGCACTCAAGCAGAGATTTCTCCCGGATATTCGCACCGGAATAATGGATAAATACACACGGCTCCACATCGCCCTTCGGGTTGATATGGCAGTAGTTTCTTCCCCCTGCGATACAGCCTCCGACATATTCGCCGTCGTTCTGGAAGTCCATGACGAAGATTTCCTTGCCGCCTGTAAATCCGCGCACCTCGCGAATCCTGTGATAAATATATTCTCTCTGCTCTTTGGTCGGCATCAGCTCCGGCGACGCGTTCATTCCGACCGGCATCAGATGGAAATACCACGCAAAGCGGCTTCCATGCTCGATTAAAAGATCGAAAAACTCGTCGGATGTAACGGCATCCATGTTTTTACGAGTATAGCATACGCTGTTACCAAAAATCAATCCGTTTTCATGCAGTAAATCCATTGCACGAATAACTTTCTCATAAACGCCCTCGCCGCGTCTGAAATCATTTGCATCCTCAAATCCTTCCAGGCTGATGGATAAGGACAAATTACCCACGCGCTTCATCTCGTCGCAGAACGCCTGATCGACCAGCGTACCGTTGGTATAACAATGAAATGCACATTCGTTGTGCTTTTCACAGAGCTTTATAATGTCCGCCTTGCGCACGAGCGGTTCTCCGCCTGTCATCATGTAGAAATAGATTCCAAGCTCCTTGCCCTGCGTAACGATATTGTCAAGCTCTTCAAATGTAAGGTTTAACTTGTGACCGTACTCAGCCGCCCAGCATCCGGTACAGTGCAGATTGCAGGCGCTCGTCGGATCCATCAGAATCAGCCATGGAATATTGCAGTTATGTACTTCCCTCATTTTACGGATCGTCTTTGTTCCTAAGAACGCCGCCTGAAAACCAAGATTCAGCGCTGTCATCTTCGCGACATGCGGATCCGTTTCATCGAGAAGACGGTTCACATAGCGCATCCACTTGTTATCCGGATCCTGAATCATCTTTCTCGCGCCCTCGTAAGACTCCTTGTTGAAATTATCTCCCATGAATTTCTCTGCAAGATCAACAATCTGTAAGAGTCCCTTCTCACGGTCCTTATTCAGTTTCTTTAACGCTACGTCCACTGCTGCTCCAAATGCTTTTCTCTCCACTGTCTGTGCTAAATTCGCCATAATCTTAATCCTCCGTTTTTCCCTCATATAATCGCTTTTTCCTAACTGAAAGTATAGGAAAATATGTTCTTTATTTACATATGCAATGCAATTCGAGTGTTGCCATCAAATATACATTTTCGTTGATTTGTCTATCATCCGGCTACATTGTATGAATTTTGAATATCTTAATGCTACATTACATAGTTTTCATTACTACACCATAACATAATACACCTTTTTCTAAGTATTTACAAAATGTTTTATTACTTTTTTCTTAATTCTTACCTCTCCTTCTTAACACCTTTTCGAAAAGCGGGTATACTCTAACTATACGAAAGGAGGGGCTTCCACATGCCTGGCTTTGTTACTCACTATATCTTTGGAAGGGAAACTTATCGTAAACTCAAATGCAATCCGCAGAAAAAAAATCTTTATTATAACCGCGCGGCATATGCGCTGGGGCTTCAGGGACCGGATTTATTTTTCTTCTATCTTCCGTCCTATGCCCTGCACAGGACGAATTTAGGCTCTATTGCACACACCAGTGAAACACGCGCCTTTTTCATGGGGCTGATCGAAAGCTACTACCGGATTACAAACAGCGCCGACCGGGGCATTGCAGAAGCCTATCTGACCGGATTTCTCGGACACTATCTTCTTGATACCGCATGCCACCCTTATATCTATGCGGCAACCCGCTACAACGGACGGGAAAAGGACTATTTCTGCCGTCACGCTTATCTGGAAACGGATATCGACACCGCCCTCTTAGACTTAAAGCTTCACAAAAAGCCCTGTCAGTTTCATGCCGCAGATACCATTGCACTGACCCATCGTCAGGAAAAGGTCATTGCCCGGCTGCTCTACGACGCCTATCATTACGCTTTTCCGGGGCTGCTCATTCGAAAGAGTACCATGTGGGCGGGTATTTTTTCAATCCGTCTGGGCACGTGGATGCTTCACGACGATTCCGGACAAAAAAAAGTGCTCTTCCGCTTTGCGGAAAAACACTTCCTTGGTTATCCTCTGTTCTCGCCGTTAATTCCGAGCGACACGCTCTTCTTCCGGACGGACCCGTTCAATCTGCGCCACGCCGCATGGACAAATCCGTGGGATTCCTCGCTCACCTCAACAACGAGTTTTTTTGAATTGTATGAGAAAGCACGCGCGCGCTATCTCGTACAGATGAAAAAGCTGTATGCACTGCTGCACGCTGCGCCGGATACCAGCCGCCAGCGAAAACTTCTCCGTGATTTTATGAAGGATTATCAGAATCTGTCTTTTCACAGCGGCCTCGACGTCTCCATTCCAAGCTGAGACGTCCCGCGCCGCAGTTATCGCAGTTCCACAGCCAAAGCTGCCGCTTTCCGGCTTCCGCCCGCAGTTATCACATCTGAAAAAATTCCCGGATCTGCCCTTCAATAATCTTCATCAGTCTGGTGCGCGCCTCCACGCTCGCCCACGCAATATGCGGCGTAATAATCAGGCGTTTGCTGTCCTTGATCTGCCGCAGAGGATTGTCCTCGCTCATCGGCTCTGCCGCAAGCACATCCAGTCCTGCCGCGCCGATCGTGTGATTTAAGAGTGCGTCCGCAAGATCCTGTTCCACCACGATCTGCCCTCTTCCGAGATTCAAAAAGATTGCGGTGGATTTCATTTTGGCAAATGCCTTCGCATCCATCAAATCCTTCGTATTCTCATCAAGCGGCGCATGCACCGACACAATGTCAGACTCCGCGAGCAGGGTGTCAAAATCCACACGCGTATACCCCGGCTCATCATGCGCACCCGAGGTCGAGTAATAAATTACGCGGCATCCGAACATTCCGGCAATATCCGCGACCCTTCGTCCAATCGCGCCCAATCCGATAATTCCCCATGTCATTCCCGAAAGCTCATGGAACGCCTCCGCAAAATGCGTGAACGTGACGTCTCCGACATAGCGCTCAGACTTTACATAATCGTCATAATAGCGAAGCTTCTCAAGCAGATAAAACAACAGCGCAAATGTGTGCTGCGCCACCGTCTCCGTGGAATATCCCGCAACATTTCTCCACGCAATTCCGCGCTCCTTAAGATATTCCTTATCAAGATTATTCGTGCCCGTCGCCGTCACGCACACAAGCTTTAAATGCTCCGCCTCGCCGATGGACGTCGCGTCGATCACCACTTTATTGATAATCACGACATCCGCGTCCCTTGTGCGCTCCCTTGCTTCCTGCGGCGTTGAAAAACCGTACTTGACGACTTCCCCAAGCTTCTCGTAACCCGAGAGATCAATATCCTCTCCAATGGTCTTTGCATCCAAAAATACAATCTTCATCTATCCCATCCGTCCTTTCCGATGCGTTTGATCCACCCGTGCGCTCCTGCCCGGGAAGATCACGCGCTGCCCGCATCAATCTGCCAGATATTTCCGCAGTGCGCCCATCTGTTCATCGGTAATGCGGCAGCCCTCGTCGTAAAGTCTGCGCAGCTTTATCGTGTCCGTCTCCGTCCTTCCCACGCCAAACAAGTCTTCCGGGGCAATGACGAATACCTTCCCCTGCCGCTCCAGTTCCTTCAGCCGCTCCATGCAGGCGTTATAACGCACGGGACGTGTCTCCAGCGCCTCCACGACCTTGGGATATTTCCGGTAAAGACTGTTCGTAATCTTTAAGGCACGCTCCGCTGTCTTGACATAACCGCGCTCTCTTGTCAGTACCACGAGCAGCTTATCGCATCCTTCCCCAAAAGCATGTTCATACGGGATGGAATCCGCGATTCCCCCATCCAGATAATAGTGTCTGCCAAGCTTCACCGGCTGAAACAGCACCGGGAGCGAGCAGCTCGCCACAAGAACATCCCGCATGTCCCTGCCGCGCGGCACTTCGACGTACTCCGCCGCTCCGGTGTGGATATTTGTCACGGCAGCCTCGACTTTTCCCGGATAGCGCTCAAAAGCGTCATAGTCAAAGGGAATCAGTTCGTTCGGTACCTGTTCAAATACGAACTTTGTATTGTAGTATGCTTTCTCCTTCTTATTAAAAAGATGACGCACACCCATATATCGCTTATCCGCGATGTAATTCTCGATGACCTCAAGATTCCTGCCCTTCTGTCCCGACAGATAAGATACGCCATATGCGATTCCCGCCGATACGCCGATAAAATAATCCGGCATAATTCCCTCTTCCAGAAGGACGTCCATAACTCCGCAGGAGAAAACCGTCCGGTTCGCTCCTCCTTCACATACAATTCCTAACTTCATTCCTTTGCCTCGCCCTGCATATGCGGCATAAGCTCACTTTCCACGACATACATAGTCACACCACGGATTTCCCTGACCTTTACAATCGTTCCCGCCTCGAACCTTTTGCCGTCCTCGTAAGCCCTTGCCGTCCATTCCTGTCCCTTATATACTGCTGTTCCTGTTCCCTTTAAATTGTCGACCGTCTCTGTCAGACATACATTCTCATCAATCGCCTGCTCGTAATTCGTCTTCGTCAGATGCGGTTTAAAATACTTAAGCGCCCATGGTCTCGTAAAGCATACGAGAATCACCGACACCGCCACGAACACGATGAACTGTCCGACCGGACCAATTCCAACCAGACTGCAGAGCAGCGCTGCCAGCGCGCCGCCAGCAAACCAGATCGACGTCAGACCTACGGTCAGGATTTCAACTACTGCAAAAATAATAATCAACGCAATCCACACTATCGCTTCCATATTCGTTCCCCTCCTTAAATCTATGAAGTAATTCGCCATATCAATTTTTCGGATTGGCACCGCAGTGCGCATTCGGGAGCATAGCTTCCTTGTGCGGCAGCTTCGCTGACGCTTGGGCTATTCGCCCTATCAGGACAGACAAAGACACCCTCACCAGCAAGCTGTCGGTTTGTCTTTCCCTGCCCCGACACTGCTCATTGCCTACGCGGACATTATAACATATGTATTTTTTGTTTTCTACGGTTAATTATAGGGGCAATCTCGCCGAAACATATAAGAGAAATTATCGGGGAGGAATGGCTATGGCATCCAAAGACGTTTATCTGGGAACCGGTACCACACTGAGTTCCAACTATTATCTGCGCAGCTTTTATCAATCGAACCAAAATGCCCGCACCGCTTCCAAGCGGCACGAGATGAGCAGCACAAAGCTTTCGCTCGCCGACAGCCATGCCCTGCAAAAAGCGCTGAAAAAGCTGGGCTCTTCCAAATTTGACGAGGATCATGACACCAACATCCGCAACAGTATTTCCGCCTACATAGAAACCTACAATAATATGCTCTCTTCCGCTTCCGGTTCTTCTGACCGCACGTTAGAGCGCAGCGCGAAGCAATTAAAGAATATCACAAACGAGTATGCCAAGGAACTGGATAAGCTTGGCATCACGGTAAACGATGACGGCACGCTGACCGGCAGGGAGACCCTGTTAAGCAGCGCCGATCTCTCAAAGTTCGAAAAGCTGTTCTCAGGCGACTCGCAATATATGCAGCGCACAACCGCTTATGCCAAGCGCCTTGTACGGCGCAGCGAGGCTTTGGATGCGACTGCCACGCAAAAACAGCTCAAAGAGCTTGCCGACCGCAAAGAAGCTTCCTCTGCGACCGCCGCCGATCCGTCAGTCAGCGCCGCCGCTGCCGCTCTGGCTGCCGCAGACACCGCTGACCTTAACACACTGCTCAACAACGGCATCGGAAAAAATGTCAATGTCGTTTTATAGACATTTCATTTCAATAGAAATGTCATTTCCGTTCACCTGCACCGCTGCATGGCTCCCGCACACGAGAGGCATCATCGGTGAGAGGTGACCGATATCTGCATCCATGATCACAGGCACGTCAAGCTCTGCAAGCAGATCGCATACCGCATGGTATTGATCCAGCCCCATCATTTCCTGACCGAACACCGCCGGTCTTCCAATCAGAAATCCCTTCACATAAGAAAACCATCCCGCATTTTTCATCTGCCAGATTGCACGCCGGATCGCCATAACGTTCAAATCGCAGGATTCCAGAAACCAGATGAGCCCGTCCTCCTTGTATTGTTCCGCAAATTCCGTTACTTTATCATACTTTGTTCCAAGAAGATTCACAAGGCAGTCCATACAACCGCCGATCAGGCGCCCCTCGATCCGAAGCTGTACTTTCGTTATGTCCGGCGCTTCCTGCAACCTCTTTGCTGTCGGCTGTGCTGCTTCTGCCGCATTTTCCTCTCCGCACATGCCGTCCGGCAGGAAAATGTCCGGCAGGAAAATGCGGAGTCTGCGCTTCTCCGTGACATGATAAGGAGCAAGGGGGTCCTCCTCCGATTTTGCACTGTCCTTCTCCCACAAATCATATCCGCGTACGGTATCTTTCTTCCCGCGCAGCAGATCATACGCGTCCTGAATGCTTTCATGCCACGGCTCCATGCCAAATGCGCCCGCGCATGGTCCGTAAATCGACGCCGTATCGCAGAGCGTTGCAAGGAGAACGGTCATATTCGTGTTATCGGAATATCCCATGTACCATTTCGGCTCTGCCGACCGTATTTTATCAAAATCCACATATTCCAGTATTTCACACATCAATTCTCCGCCACCGCAGGAAATGAGCACATCGTTTTTGCCGCTGCAATAGTAGTCCGTCAACTCCTGCCCGCACGCCTGCGGCGTGTTGCTGATTCCGATGCCCCTGCCCTCGTAGCAGTTCGGTCCAAGGTCAAACGTATGTCCAAGTTCCTTCAACTTCTTTTGTGCATTTACAAACGCCGATCGGTATGGCTCCATATTACAGCCAAACGACGGCGCTACAAATCCGATTGTTCCATTCTCCGACAGATATTTTGGATATTTCATGCATAACCTCCGTCTGTTTTCATAATATATGATAAAGTCTATTGTATGCCACAAAAAAACTTCTTGCAATCTTTTTCATTCGTTGTATAATAAATTATATGCGGACATAGTACATCGGTAGTATATCAGCTTCCCAAGCTGAGGAGGCGGGTTCGATTCCCGTTGTCCGCTTGTTTACAAAACCCCAGCAAAATCAACAAATCATAGATTTTACTGGGGTTTTGAATTTTCTCTGCTGCGTTTTCCGGCAATAAAATGCATTAAAATGCAACACGTTTCAGTGCAAATGCAACACGATATGCAACACAAAATTGCGGAGCGTCATCTTCCTCTCCCCTTTCTTCTCAATGGCATCTCCATTCCAGCCGCCACCTGCAATTCTGCCATCTGTTCCATGCTCTTTCTCTGCTGATGTTCGATGCTCTCTACTCCCTTCAACAATCCCAACTCACGAAATTCATCAAAAACTCTATCAAAACATTGATTGATTCGCTCCCGCTCTTTCCCTTCCGGAATCGCCTTGATTATCACCGGTTCTTCCTTCGATGTATCAAAGGCAACTGCTGATTCTGAATGTCCGCACAGATAGTCTGACCTCCAGGGGAGTCTGTCATGCACATAACACGCAAATGCCCTGGCAAACATTTCCTCATCACTATGCCAGTAGCCCTTGCTCTCTTTACTATACATACTGTCGAATTTCACGGAATTACTATAGAACTCTGTTTGCACCGTCATTTCTCTCTGACAGGCAATGAATGCAGATTCTAACTGAGCGATTGCATAATAGATCTGATCACGCGCCACCTTATTCGGAGTATGCCCGATGACCGATTTCTGGAACACAGCAAGTTCGCCCACTTTCTCATCAATCCACTTAATATGAGCACCATTCATTTCTTCTGTTTCTCCACTGTTTCCCCGTTCTTCCGCTTTTGCGGCAATTTCCTGCAAAAGCCTGCTCCATGATTCCCGCTCTGACTCATTCATCCGCTCCTCCGGAAGCATCCGCCGACAAAGCTGCTCTACATTCTCCTTGGCACGCCCTACTAATCTGTCATTCCTCTTCTGACGTTCTTCCCCTGTCGCAGGACGCTTTTTCATTGCCTCCACCAACTGCCTTACCGATTCCGGCACTCGCTTATCCCTAATATTCTTTGTCATGAAACCGCCCATTCCAAGCCTTTTCCCCATAATATCATCAAACGCATGTCCCCATTCGTGAGCAAGGCTTCCTGCTCCCCTCATTTTGGTCAGATTAATTACTTCCAGCATTGGCTCATAGTGTGCGACCGCTGCTGCTTTTCCGCCTATCCCTCTTGATCCGAATGCAATTGCAAGGCGATTGTCCAGAGCAATTTCTTCCGGAGCGATTGAAAGCGCAGCCGCGAGATCCATAAACGCATCATATCCCATATTAAGAGACATCTGCCTTTCCTGCTCATTCAGCCAATTTCCAAATTCTCCTCCCGAAAATCCAAAGCTCTGCATATACATATCGCCAGTTACCGGGGAGTCCTGTGTAATTCCGTTTGACGGTCCGTCTCGTCTTATATGCACTAACTGTTTCGGAATAAATCTCTGTTTTCTTGATGCTACTGACGTCTTTTGCAGCTCCTTAGCCGCCTCGATTGCCTCTGCTTCGCTTTTCAGCCCATCTCTTAGCACATGGTAATTTTTTATAACAACATACTCCTGCTGTTCCTTCAGATAACGGATTTTATACCCCCTCGGCAGCTTATGCGCCGCATCGACACCGAACTGCTCCCGTTGTATTTTCCGGTCCAGCGTCAGCATGTCTGTTATCTGCATGGCTTTTAGCAGCTTATTTGTAACATCAATCCCTTTTTCGGTTCTGCTCACCATATAGGATGTCGTGCGTTTTACATAGACCTCGTCGTTCACAAATGAATCGAAAAAGCTTCGAATGCCGCTGTCATCCCTTATCTTCAGAAGCCTTTCCCTGACATCCCGGATTAGGGAAATGTAATCCTCCTGCCGTTTCCGTATCTGCTCCGGCGTCGTATACAGATTTGAATAAGCTACCTTTGCCGGCAGCGCATTTCTGACTTCCTTAATAAAATAAGCGACACGAATCGGTGTACCATCCTGGATCATCTGCAGATAGTCCGGCTTCTTCCAGATATTATCTTTCGTGACATATTTTATCGTCTCCGCTGCATTCATCCCGGCGAGATCTTCTATCTGCAGTCCCCGTTCTCTCCAGATGTCCTTTCTCGCTCCGCCGATCTTCCTTCCAAAATCCTCGATTTTCCCTTTCTCCGCCTGTAGCGGGAGAAGATGCGTTTCGTTCATTGCTGTCTCGCTTTCCTGCTCATCAGGCAGTACTGACATATCGTCTGCAGCAATCGCTTCCGCCTGCTCTGTGTATCCAGGAACTTCCTTTTCTTCCGGCAACGGATTCTTTTGCATTTCATCCAATTTTTGCTTGATTTCTTCCTTATAATATTCTGTAAGACGAAATGCTTCTCCCAGTACTTTCCTTTTATCAGTGATGGTCATACTCTGAATCTCTTCCTGAGCCAGTCCTTCAAACCGGATTCCGGCAACAGGTAACCCATACTGTAAGTACAGCAAGTATTGGGCTATTTCCTTTTGAAGCCAATCTTCAGGCGGTGTTTCATCTACCTTAATAACGTTTTTTATTAGTTCTGATATCTGAGCAGTATTAACGCCCTCCGGCAAAGTATTCTTCCTACTCTGCAACAGTTTCTGTTTCTTTTCCTCCGACAGATTCGTCTGATCCAGATCAAAGAGCCACCCGAGCTTATACGATGTTCTTCTGCCGTTCTGCACAGCCGGCATCAAAACAGCCGTTCCCTTTTCTCCGGCATGAATATATGTCCTCTCTCCTTTCCAGAATTGAAAACTGCCCATATATTTTGCTTGTGGACGTTGTGCCAGCAGCATCGCTGTATTATTTGCCGAGTACCCCGGAATACGGCTTTTATAATCCAGATATCTGCGCATCCCCTGCTCATCCGCAAAGGTCTGCCGAATGATTTCTTCCGCCTGTGCAAACAAGCTTACGATTCTTCCTTCTTTATCCTGCAAGTTCTCCATAAGCGTCCTCCTCTTCAAGCATCATGCTTTCCTCATCGTAAAATACGATGGTCGGCTCATTCTCCTGCACCTGCTCGCTCTGTTCCTTTGCCGTTTGGATTTCCGCAATCTGTTCAGCGGTTCCGAATACTGCTACAAGTTCCTCATCCCAGAACGGTTTGACTAATACTTCATTCTCACCCAACGTTTCATATACAAATCCGTACATTTTGATCTCTCCTTACCTCGCTTTTGCTTTCCTTACCGAACTCATCCCTTCCATATCCATTTCTTCTGCAGTCTTCTCTTCCTCCTGTATTTGTGTTTCACTCTGCGCCTGCACTTCTTCCTTTGCCGGTGTTTCCTGCGTAATCTCCATCGTCTCTGATTTCTCTGTCTGCTCCGGCAGCTCCTCCATCTCCTTCGGCAGTTCCTCCGTTTCCTCTGCTCTCGCCGCTACATTAAGCTGACTGCACTTCTCCAGAACCTTATTTACACAAATAAGTGATTCCCCCAGAAGTTTTTTCTGCGCCAGAAAAGGCTTTTTCAAAGCCTCTGCCAGAATAAACTTCTTTTCTTTGTTCTCCTTCTCCGGTTTTCCCATTAATGCACGCAGCGCATTGGCGGACTGTCTCTTTGCTTCCTGCATCCCGCGACCAAAAGCATCTATTCTTGTGATTGCCTGCTCTACTCCGGACAGCATCGTCGTTATCTTCCCCTGCAGCCTCTGCATCCTCTCTCTGATCTTAAAAAATTCTGACACATCATTCAGTGCCTCCACACCTTTTTGCCTTGTATTTTCCACGATCTTATGTGCCCGATTCGCGAAATTCTGCTCGATGTCCTTTAATTCGGTTTTCACCCCGCCGTACTGGACATGAAGCGCTTCCGTTATCTCCTCAAGATAACCTGACAGATTCTCTGTCTCCTTGGTCTGGTTCTCCTGCATCAGATTCATCTGGCTCTTCAGCTCTGCAATCTGCTGCACTGCCTGCTCCATCTTTTCTTCCATCTGCGTAATATACGCTGCCATCACAAATACTGTAGCTGCATCTTCTGATCGATGCGCCTCTTTTAGATAAGCAACCAGCCGCCCCGCTGCGTCCACGAAATCCATTTCCACCGTATCTCCATTTACATTTCCTGCTGTGTCCATATGTATATCCTCCTTTTTCTGTCGTTTTGACATATCCATTATAGGAATCAGAGATTTCTATTTCATCCGTTTAAAGGAAAAGTTTCGATATCCATATTTTTCCTTCATGAAAAGTTTCATGAGAAATCTGAAATGATTCAAATAAAAAAGAAAGACAGCTATATAAGCCATCTTTCTCTACCTAATATATTATTCCATACGGTTCGGCGCCATAAACTGATCATAGAACCAACTCAGCGTCCTGTCATTTCCGCCCGGTTATTGTAGTAATCACCTTAACATGCTATAATCGATTTGTTGTCACTACCCAATCTGGCAACAGAGAGGGGGTGTATGTGTGGAAATTATTATCTCGTTTTTGGTTTCCGTTGCGGCAGGAATAGTTAGCTACTATATCTGCAAGTGGCTAGACGGAGACAACAGTGACAATTAGCCCAAAAGAAAGCCCCAGAGGTGACGCTCTGGGGCTTTCAGTTTGTGTACATGTAGTACTATCTCGTTTTTAGCTACCGCCATTATAACATATGCAATAACCCAAATCAAGTATTCCCGGAAAGTTATTTCTTTATTCGTTTTTCTCTTATTCGTCTATTCCATCTGGTTCAGCGCCATAAACTGATCATAGAACCGATTCAGCGCATCCTCGCTCTGCGTATTGCCAAATCCATTATCATCTATATACTGCTTCATCGCAAGAATATCCTCATGCGTGAAATAATATGTTTCCACCGGCGTATCGTTCTTTAAATTGTCAAAGGCGCTCTGCAGAACGGCTGCGTATTCAGGATCCGTTTTCCAGATACTATTATCCTCAAGTCCTCCGTTCTCGTAGGGCTGATTGTAATAATATTCATCAATAAATCTGGTCGTCCCCTCCGGCTTCACTGCCACCGGCGTTGTATCGACGATATAAACCGTGATCTGCTTCCAATAAGTATTTCCCACGCTATCAACGACCGTCAGATTCTCTGTGCAGCTTCCTTCATGCTGGAACTGGGTAAAATCCGTTAGAGAATAATCCGGTATCGTAAAGGATGTTCCGTCTTCATGCACCCCCGGTGCAATCGGGCTGCCATCCTCACGGTCATACGCTGTCGCGTGACTTAAAATCTCATCCTGTGTAATAAAGCCGCTCTGTGCCTGTGCGAGCGTATAATAAAGGTTCTCCGCCACAATCCAGGGGCAATCGTCCCATACGGCATACAGAGTTATCGTTGCACCGTTCGTATCGGTCATACCGGCAAGATCCACCAGATCAGAAACCTTCAATGGCTCGCCTGCTTTCCACTGCGGAACAAAAGTGTCCTTTTCCTCTTCCAGCGACCAGCCCATAAACACGGATGCATAAGCTTTCTTATCCGGCTTCGGCTCTGCATCCGGATCATCCGCCAAATCTGCCTGTGCCGCTGTCAAATCTGTAGCATTTGTTCCGGTATCTGTGCCGTTGTCTGCTCCATCGGCTGCCGTTGTCACTCTGCTTACCGCGTTGCGCTCCACGGATGCGGTCTTTTCCGTATTCTTTACGGTTTCTGTGCCTTCTGTGCTCTTTATTGCTTCTGTGCTCTCTGTCGGTTCTGTGCCTTCCGTCGCTTCTGTGCTCTCTGTTACCCCAGTACTTTCTGTCCGATCTCCGGCTGTTCCGGTTGCTCCAGTTGTTCCTGATGCTTCCCCGTCTGTCGATTCATCTGCTCCGGTTTCCCCTGTTGTTCCTGTTGCCGCATCATCAGATGGCACGGTAGTTCCATACGGGTTTACACGTACCACATTTCCATCCGGATAGATGACTTTCTTACTTCCGTCTGCACTGATGTCTGTCCTGATTCCCTCCGGGCTGACTGTTACTACATTCCCGTCCGGATAAGTCACGGTCGTACTGCCGTCTTCATTCGTCTTCGTCATGATACCATCCGCGCTGACAGTCGCGCCGTCCGGTGTCATCATCGCCCCTGTCTCTTCATCAAGCATCATCATGACTACTCCATTTTCATCCAGAACAATCGTACCATCCAAGATGTTCTGCGTTACGTTCACACCATCAAGCGTGTACTTAATGTATGCGTTCGTTGCATCCGGCAAGCTGATTTCTTCATCGTAGCGAACCGTCATATCCGGGATTGGCGTCACTTCTGTTCCGTCGTTCGGATCGAAGTGGATGGTATACTCATTTGCTTCACCATTAGCTGTCAGTGTGATATTCTGTGCAGGCATATCGAAGGTATATTTCTGAATCGTCGTGTTATAACTGCCTGTCCAATCCTTCCAATGATAGCCCGGAAGCAGCTCCGCATCGATTGACACCTTCTGACCGTAGGTATATTCTCCATCGCCGGAAACGTCCTTGATTCCGATTCCTGCATTGAGCGCCACCTTGTACTTTGCCAGAGCATAGGAAGATGATGTACATGCATTGTTAATCCAGTACCGCGTATCTACACCGTCCGCCCGGAGTTTGCCGGAAAAAGAATCACTGTTCTCATAGCGTCCGACTCCTGATCGGTTCGGCTGACACTCCACTGTGTAAGTGATTGTATTGCCCTTCATGATGTTCTTAATCGCTTCACCGGAAAATTTTACTGTATTCCCGGAAACAATACCCGTAATGCTCTTATTCCCATCCACGATTGCCGTAGCGCTTGTCACGGTGAGCGCCGGATCAATGTTCACGACAAGCTCACCGTCATAGATTCCGGTATTCGCCTGTTGCGAAACATTCTGGATATTCCCCGTTACCGTAACGCTCGTGGAGCTGTTCGTTGTTGTTGTCTGGTTTGCTATGAAATCGGGGAAAGCGATGTCAATCGCCGTACCAACATAAAACTGTGTATTCCAAAAAAGGTTATTAAGCTCTGCGCCAACCACCGTTGCATTATTTCCAAGACCACCAGAAATATCACTTAAATTAACGCTCACGCACTTATCTTCCTGAAATACAACATTATTCCTACATAAGCCCATATTAGGATATGCGCCTGCACTGGCTACTGTTTTCCCCCCACCTACCGACTGCTGGGTATACAATACACTACCCAGACGGCTCGGATTTCCTGGATCATCAATACAACCCACTAATACCTGCCCAGTAACGTTTCCGCTTGATTTCGTCCGGATGCCAGTATTAAAAGTAACTGCTGTATTTAATGTCTTATAATTATCCTGATTATATGTATTTCCATTTGGATAGACGTAGCCGCCATTATACCCATCAAAATCCCAATCACCAAAGCGGAATGTCGCACCTATCTTCATGGTTACGGCACGCACCGGAAAATTGTCGCTTTCCTCAACAACCACGAGCTGCCATGCGGCAGGATTCATTCCACCACCTTCATCGTTATAATCCGTTACAGGATTATACACCGGAATATTCGCTACATAATAATCACCATAGCCGTATGCCTGCACAATTCTTGTCACATCTGCAACCATACAATAGGATGACCTTGCCGGATTTCTCCAGTTGACAAAGGTACGGTTATCACAGTAGGCGTTATCCGGGTAAATATCAGCCGCCGTTCTTCCATCCCGCATAACAAACTTAACATGATTTGAGTTGTAATCTCCTGCGTCATACGCCTTTCTGGTTTCCCAGATCAGATATGCCTTGACGATCCCTTTTGCACCGGAACTGTTCGTCAGTGTTCCCTTGGAACAGTTGAAAAAATTTGAAGGCGCGTTCGGATCATAGAGTACATTCTGCGAATCCTTGCCCCACTCTACACGGTTGACCTCATCCACATGGGATATGTAATTCCAATTTCCAACATAGTTGAACTGATAACGACCAATTCTTACATCTCCACCATTGTTTCCCAACGGCAGGTATTCCATCGTTTCTTCTTTTATTGTGCCTGCCTGTGCATATGCTTCTGTCGAAGTCAATGCCTCATAAAACATCATTATAAACAGACAAATACAGCTTATTGCCCTTTTCCATCTACCTTTCTTTTTTAAACGATTTCTATCACTCATTAATAGCTCCTCTTCGCTTAACTATTTTTTCTAATTTGTTCCGACATCTGTTACATCTCCACCATCAGCTCCACTGCTGTTATCCGCATTACTATTATCTAACAAGCTCGGATCCATCGGAATTAAATTATCGGGTTCAGACATTGCTCCTCCACTACTGCTGTTATCTGCACTTGGCGTACTCGGTGTCTCCGGAGCAGGAGATGGGACACTTGGTGTGGTAGTGCTTCCTGTGTCCGTGCTTGGTGTACTCGTATTGCTGCTGTTGTCTGCACTTGGGGTACTTGTGTTTCCGGCATTGCTGGATGTATTGTTACCACTGGATGTCTGATTACTGTTGCTGTTATTGCCGCTGGATGCATCGGATGCATTACTGCTTCCGGAAGTCCCAGCAGATGCTGCGTTACCATTACCCGAAGAACTGCTGTTTCCCTTCTTGGAAGAGTCCGTCTTAGAATCTGTCTTGCCAGAATCGCTCTTCTTGCTGTCAGACTTCTTCCCGCTCTTTTCCTCGACCGTCACAGTTGCTGTCTCCGTTGCGGTAAAACCATTCTCATCCGTTACCATGTAAGTGATCTCATACTCGCCCGCCGCCTCAAGGTCAACTGCCGCAGAATCGCACACAATATTCGCCGTGATATCATTCCCATTGCTGTCCGCCGCCGTCACGCCGTCAAGGTAATCAATCTCATCTGCCTCAGTACCGACTGTCACGGTAATGTCTTCGATACCGGAAAGCTCCGGCGCATCCCCAACCACAATATGTACACTTACCTCCGTGCTGTTGCCGGATGCATCCGTTACGGTAAGCGTATTGTCATATTCGCCCGTCTCCGGGTAGATTACATATGTATTGCTGCAGATGACATCGCCGATTACAAATTCCGCCTCCGGCTCTGCTGTCTCGGTGGATTCTGTGGAGTCAACAGCGCTTTCCGTCCCTTCCTCTGTTTCGGTCGCATCTACTGCTTCGGTATTCCCAGCTTCCTCCGTTGACTCCTCCGCTATCTCGGTATTTTCCAGCGATTCTGTTCCCTCGGCAGTCTCTGCACCATCCACGGTTTCCGGCTCTGAAAATGTCACTTCCACTTCTCCGCCAAGCTCTGTGATTCCTGTAATGACATCCTTTGCATAGAGCGGCTCACCCGCTGCCGCAACGATCTGATCTGCAACCGTTACCTCCGGTGCAGTCGTATCTACAACAACGACATCAAAGCCTGCCGTCTGATCCTTATACGTCACAGTCGCGCTGTACGTACCCACCTTTGTCATGTCAACTGCCGAAAAGTCAACCGTTGCTTCTGCGGCTACATCCGCATCCGCTACATAAGTTGCCACCGCCGTGTCCAGCTCACTGCCAAGTTCTGCCTCGACCTGATTCGCGGTAAGCTCCAATTCCTTTGCTCCGCAGGCACTTACTCCAAGTGTTGCCATTACTGCTAATGTTGCTAATACTTCTCTCTTTTTCATAATCTTTTCTCTCCTTTATGTATTTTCATTTTGGGTTATTGAAAAAATATGGTATATTGCATATAATATACTTAGCAAGGGAGTCGGAAGATAGATGAAGCCTATCCGTCCCGACGAAAAATATTTACAAGTTACAAATAACCGTCGATTCTGCCAGGGACCGGGCGGTTATTTTTTGCTCTTAAAATTACTAATGAGCGTAATCACAGCACATAACATGATGATGAAAGCAAACAAGTCGCTATATGTAACCATGATACCATCCCCTTTCTGCAAGGTTCCAGAACAGATGGCACAACCGCCCACCAACTTCCTTGGTAAGCATATTATATTGTCAAAGTCCTCTTTTCCTTATTTTACAATATCATGTGTCCAATTCTTGGGACAGGTCGGAATTTTTGTCTGAAATATTGACGAAATGGGTGGGAAATGATATTATCATCTTAGAGGTGCTACCGATAGACGGTTAGCCCGATTAACTTTTTATGTTACTTTGAAAGTAACCGCTAAGTTTGCGAGGCTTGGGCGGTTATTTTCTTTTGCCATTGTTTCTGCCTAAGGCATAAAACAAGGTGGCAACGCTTATTAATAAGCCAGTGAATTGTATCAATTCGCTTAACGTTATCATTCAGCATCCCTCCTCTTACGTACGATTTCTTCCGACTTATCCGTCTGCAAAGAGCGGTTTATGTAATCAGAGGGTTCAGTCCCTCTGTCGAGGGCTAACCGCCTACCGTTTCTGGTAGCACTGGTTGAATTATACCATTTTCTCCCAGTTCCTTCAATATGTATTAATTTCTTTTGTAGTATACACCTTATTCTCTCTGTTATCTAGCCCATTTTGCTTACTTTCGTAAATTATTCACAATACACTTCCAACTCTTTCTGACTCTTTCCGATATCATATCCTTCCTTCGGTTTTGCGTATTAATCTATGCCTTTCTATATATTATCATAATTATATTTATATTTCAATAATAATCTACGCTATTCTGTAGATTATTATTGTTTTTTCCAAATATACATGTTACACTAAGAAAAAAGAGGTACGAACATGGCTATCAAATATTATAAAATGCTGGATTTAATGAACCGACAAGGTATTGGCAAAGAGGAACTTCGCAAACGAATCAATGCCTCTCCAAGTACGATTGCTAAATTTTCCAAAAACGAATATGTATCATTGGAAATCATCAATAAAATCTGCGGTGTGCTAAATTGCCAGCCCGGAGATTTATTAGAGTATACCCCTGACGAAAAGATTGACTGATACTCCCAGAAGTGCTATAGTAAAGACACAGAAGGGAAACCGGAAGCGGTAAGCCCGGACAATGTTTACAGCTTAATTTTTCAAGCCGTCACATTTGCGAGATGTGGCGGCTACTTTCTTTTGTCCCTGAAAATCTGATAACACAGACCGACAAGGGCAACAATGAGTATACAAAATTGGATCAACTCCGCATATGTAACCATTGGCAACCCTCCTTTCTTTCGTCTGGAGGGTTTTACCCCTCCTTAAAGAGGGCAAGCCGCCTCGCTTTGGTTTCCCTGCCATCATTATAACATCTTCCGACAGGAACTACAATTCATCATTCTATTAATTCATCTCTGCATAATACGTTAATTCTTGCGTCACAGGCTGCGAAAAGTCTGCGAGATATCCATTTGCATCCGTCCATCCGGCTACGCCCTGCGGAGTCACCGGCGCACTGATCAGATCCCCCTCGAGCACCACACATGATTTGTACAGTACATTCCCTACATAAAACCTTACCTTATAGCTCTCCGGTTCCGGTTGATCGACTTTATTTAAGATGACGGTACGCTCGCATTCCGTCGTACCTTCCCTTCCATTCGGGTGCTTAAATTCCTCCGTCACCCGTATCGACATTATCGCTTTCTCTTTATCTGCTGCCAGCACCTCAATACGAATGTCCGAATCCGTATCCAGTGTTTTCATCAGTCCTTCCGCCATATACGCTATATACGCATTACGATCATTGATCGTGTAATTCTTCTCCGCCAGATTTTCGACCGTCTCCTCAACAGCCGATGGCAGATTGCTCTTAATCTCCATGCTCCGGTTTGTCCGCCCTCCTACTGTCATTACGATTGCCAGTGTCAGCACACCAATAAGCGCACTCACAATCACCATTACCACATTTTTCATCTTCTGCCACCACCTATCTGCTCACCGGTATCTGTACATCACACACGACCTTCCGGTTCCACGCATCCGTCGCCGCCACCCGGATTTCGTAAATTCCCGGACGGTCAAAGCTGACTTCCGCCGCATCCGCATTATAACAGCCCGCCAGCTCCGCGCCGGACCGCCTTTTTACACTAAGCACGTCAAGTGCAAGCTCTGTGCCGTCCCATGCCCTCGCACTAATATAATCTGTAAGCTTATTCGTGCCAGTCTGCATCGTGCCGGCGCCCGTATAGCTTATGACAGGTGGCAGACAGTCACTTTCTACCGCATATGTCTCATAATCCGTATATGTCTCATAATCCGTATCCCAGGTCGTAAGATGTGCTCCGACAATCTGTATAATGCCCTTGTTTCCTTCCGCATCCGTCACATTTACGAATAAAAAGGCTATCAGAATTCCCAGGACTAGCGCATCCACAAGAAATTTCCCGTATTCATTAATAATCTTTTCCATACATCCTCCTGTGCATTACATAACCCCGCATATACTGTCCATATAACTACGAACAATATCATTGACCACGCCTCCCGGTGCAATGTAGCTAAAATAAATATTAATTCCAAGCACCCCTGCGATCAAAGCTAAGAATCCCACGCCAAAATGTTCTGCGATTTTTTCCATATCAGCCTCCAAAACCTAAAATGATGTCACGAAGTTTAAGATCTCCATGACCATAACACATGCGGCTGCTCCGCCAAATAAGCCGAGCAGCGCATTACCAATTTCTCCGACTACGATTTTCAACCATCATCACCCACCAATCATTTATCATTGCTGTCAACTGATCCCTAAATATTAGTACAAGTACAATCAGCACAACAAGAATAAGTATCAGCCCTACAATATTCCCCTGATCCGCCATTAACACGTACGTACCCAAAAAGAGCAATGGCGCTCCGACAAAACCTGCCAATATTAAGACTATATGCATTCTTACCTCGCAATCCCCCGCGTGCTCCTAGTATCTGTGATTCCGAACACCGGCATTTTATACTCATACTTTAAAAGGACCTCTGCGGTCTGGATATCATGATCCGCATCATATGTATACCCGCTCACCGTAAGCTCATAGCCATTCGCCGATGCCTGCGCAATGCACGCATTGATCACATTTGGATTAAAGTTGCTGTTCTCAATCTCCGCGATCACATCCGCTTTATACTCCTTCGCTGCTGCTGTCTGTCCAGTCACGGAAATCATCGCAGCACAGCCTAACAAATTAAGGACAATTACAATCAGAATGGAAAACGCTTCTACAATATGCTTCATATTAAACACCTCCCATATTTCCGAGCATGCTCATCATATAGACCATACCGAGCGTAAGATCGATGAGCAGCTTGACTGTCGCAGCAAGCACCGGATAAGAAAAAATGGTCTTCATACGGAAAGCGATGCTTGCATCCCTCTTTTCGTCCGCCATGACCTGCATCTCATTTACCCGGTGCAGCATATTCGATATCTGTACGTCTGCGTCCCCAGTACCTGCTTCTGCGATAGAGTGCAGCATCTTCATGATGCTCTGCGTCTCCGGAGCGTCAAAATCCCTGCAGAAATCCGTATATGCTGCCAGGGAATCCGGCGCCACCGCCAACCGATCATTAAGCTGCAGCAATTCCTCACGCAATAGTACCGGAGCACTCTCAATTGATTTCGCAATCGATACCTGTACATTGTTATGCTGCAGGAGAAGTGCCATCTGAATCATCCATTGCGGCAATGTTGCGTATAATTCTTCGTTCACATCCTTCTTTGCCAGGTTATATCCGACCTTATGCTGCACGAGCATAAATGCCCCAATAACCAGGCAGGCGACTGCAAGCCATTTCTTATAAAAAAGATAGACAGGTATGGCAGCAATCAGAAACGGTGCTGCATAAAGCAGACTCTTGCGCTTTTCCGCCGCCTCATCATAATGTTTGATGTTATCATAGCTGTCCAATATCATTTTCTCACTATGTAGTCCATCTACCTTTAGCCAGTCCGACGTTAGACTGCGAAAACTCTTTGCCAATACAAAGAGCATGCATAACAAGAAGAAAAATGACGACAGTTGAATGATCGGCATCTGCATGATCACCACGTCCGTTGCCGCCGCCGGAAACAATATGCTCATGCCATCCATGACATACAGCGCTACCGCACAGAGGATGGTTGCTACCACAATGGATATGATATTATCCGTATGCCCCTGCTTCTTCTGCGCCTGCAGCTTATAGCCCCGCCTCTTCCACAACTCAATGTCCTCCAGAAGAATCAGGATTGCCTTGTCAATGTTTCCGCCGTACTGTTCACCGCTGATGAGCGTATCATGCACTGTGCGCAGCTTCGTGTTGTCATATAACTGTTCTATCATCTCAAGACCCTCCCGGACAAATCCCTGCTCTGTCCGGCTTACGCCTGCTTCCAGATAAGCGATTGCCCCGTCGATTGCATCCTGCATCTGTCCTGGTTCGAATATTTCCCTCGTCTCTTTCAACGCCGAAAGAATCTTTCCGTCCTTCTGGTACGCATAGAGCATCTGTTCCATATACTCGCATACGTCCGAAAAGCGCATCTGCTCGTACATTTTTTTGTACCCGTCCAATACCAATACCGGAAGCATGATAAATACTGCAGCCATTGCAATTACAAGGTACAACGGGGCAAGTTTGAAAATGATTCCGATTACCCCAATGCCAAGGAGTGAACATATAATCAGGAGTACATGCGATTTCCAGCTAAAGTTGTAGCCATACATATGTACTTCCTTCTCAAGATTCCTTGGATTAAGCAGGCTTAAATTCTTCTGAAGCCTTCCCTGTCCGCTTCTTTTATTTATCCTTTTCATCTGTGTTATTTGCCCTCCTTGATGTATTTCTCCAGATCGCACTGATATGGATCATCTATTCCTGCCAGCTTCATTTTCTTATTGATATCCGGCGGCAGCTCCTTCGATACCAGTTCTCCGTCATCCACAACCATGTAGATTCGGTTCTCCTGTCCCTCTCTACTGTAAAAGCAAAGCTGATCGATATACCGTCTGGTCTTCCCGCCCGGCTCATCCACACGCCGGATCAGGATGCCGATATTCACATATCGGTAGATGCGATTTTCCATGCGTGTCGCATCGTTGACATCATTCATCATGTTCTGGATGCGGTCAGGCAGCTTCCTCAGATCGTCCAGATGGATCGTCGTAAAACCATTCACGCCGGTGCTCCACTGCTCCAATAGAGACGTCACTTCGACCGACCTTGCCTCCGAGAGCATCAGCCATTTCGGATTCTGCCGGAGACATGTCTTGATTGCATCTGTGTAAGTAAATCCATCCCCTACCCGAAGTTCGACCGCATCTGCTTCCGGATTGATATCCGGATAATGGATTTCAAAGGAATCTTCAATGGTGATGACCCTCTCCTCTCTCGGAATAAATTGCATATAAAACTTTGCCAGCTCGGTCTTCCCAGCGCCCGGTTCCCCGGCAAAAACAAAATTCATTTTTGCCAGCACACAGTTGATTAGTAAATTTAAGACTTCCCGATGGCAATATCTGTCGTCTAACATCTGCCGGATCGTATTTCTGATAAGCGGCGGTGATTTCCGGATACAAATACTGATCCCCGTTCCTGTCACGGATTCATGTATAATGCTGATGCGCAGTTCTCTTGTATCCGCCTCCAAAGTTTTATTTGCATTATTGAACTGCTTATTAACGCAGTTTGCGATATTATGCGTAAATGCGATAAGGAAATTTGTTGTGATTTCCTCATTCGCCCTGTATCTTCCCTTTTTCAAATCCGTGATCCACAGTTTACGACCGTTATAGTCGATGTCCGTCACATCTGGATTTTCAATATATTTCCAGAAAACGCCGAACTGCTCTGCAGTCGGTTCAAATGTTATCTCACTCATAGTTCCTCTTTCTTTTTCCTCTTCTGCCGGTTTTCCCCTGTTGTTTTTCCTTGCTTTTCCTACTGATTTCTGTGTTTACCATACTTTTTACTTGTTTCACGCACCGCAAACGCCCAGCCCATGCGGCGGACAGGCTCTGCCTGTCTGGCCGGATGGACTGCATTGGCGTCTGCATGGCGTCTGCCTAGCAGACGCCATGCTTACGGTGTGCTGCCAATTGCGGACATATCACCGAAAAATCCGGTCAGCGCATCCTTGAATGCGAGGTCAACATAACCTCCCGCCGAAAGCGCTGAAAGAATGATCGCGCCGAGCGCCAGTAAAACAACGATTGTAAGAATTGAATCGCCATAATGTTCCATTACCTTCTTCATTGGACTCACCTCCTTTCCCTAATCACTGTCTCATTTATCATACAGATAAAGCTTTTTTATTTCATCTGCCTAAAAGAAAAGTTTTCATTTCTTTTGTTTCTTATAGGAAACGTTTTCATTCAATGCACTTGCCATATGTTCTGACATTTTGAGAACAAATTCCACAGTCTGCGGGTTCGCCCCCTGCATGATTTCCTCGAATTTTTCTCCGTTTGTCAACATTTTAGGAACTTCTGTCAATTCCGTTGGCAATAAATCTGTTACCTCCATCCCAAATGCCGTCGCAATTTTAAGGAGTGCTCTCAGTCCAATCTCACATTGCTCTGCCTCCACCTTCGATATATGGCTTACTGACAAGTTGGAAATCTCTGCAAGACGTGCCATAGACAAGCCACGCCTTTGCCGTTCTCTGCGTATATTCTGACTGACCTCCTGCAGCATACCTTTTACCTCTTCATCTGATATTTGCATCTAATTCCCTTCTTTCCACCACATCTAAAATGCCGTCTTTTAATTTCAATTCCTGATCAATCCGTTCCCTTTTTGTAAACGCAAGATTGTTTAAAAACCTATTGTAATACCAGACTTCCTCTCCAAAGGAAGATAGTTCTTTTACAAGACTCTCCCATTCGCTCTCTGGAACCCAATATGTTTCCGGGAAAGCTGCAACCTCGTGCACAGATAAAGGAATGACATAAAGATTGCTGCTTAATTCCAATGCGAGGTCTTTTAACGGTCCTTCCTCATAAAATAGCGTTCCCGTGCCAAAGCATCCCAGCTCAGTGCTGATGACATATCCATCCATATCCAATATCCCCTGCACCCGCTCAATGCTATATGGGAAAAGTTCCGGCATAACCTTCAATGCCGCCTCAAATAGATCTGTCTCATTCTTCTGCCACTTTTTCATCAATTCCTGCGTAATGATCATGCTTTGCATATAATCTTCCTGCTTTTTGTCGTAATCCATCATCATCCCATATATCATGTACGCGTTACCACAAATTCGTCCGGGGAAACACTCAATTTCCCCTCTCTGATACGGAATCAGCGCCATAAAGATTTTCCGGGCAGGAAAATCTTTTAATAAAGGCAGCATCTTCTCCAGCTCCGCGGCTTCATTTTCCAAAGCTTCCTCATACCTTTCTATAAAATCTTTAAGGTACTCACACACAATCGGAGTAACGAACCTGCCGCCACACGCTTCATATAAATCATCTACATCTATATAAGGCAATTCTTTCACATGCTCCCTGCCATCCAAAAGGTGCATCCTATATGTTCCGGGTACATTATAATCACAACGCAATTCATATCTGCCATCCGAATAACCGACAGCATAGGCGGCAGGAAGGCACATGCCACCCTTTGCCGCCAGTTCATCCACAAACCTTTTTCTTAAATTCTTCTCTTCCCTCATATGTTCTTACCAGCAATTTTGACAAAATACATGATCCCCTATTATGATAATCTCACTTTCTGAATTCCTTGCCCGGATCCTCCGCCACTGCTCAGTTGCTCCCGCACTGCAGCCTGCCGGATTGCAATAGTATTTCATTCCTCCAATCGGGTTCGCTGCCGCTCCGCTATATGCATCCACCGCTGCCTGCCAACATGCATCCTGTGATCGCTGTGCATCCGTCATAGTCGTATATTCCTGCAGGTATTTTTCTACTGTGTGATACGGTATATAACAGGAGAATTGATAAGGAGCCGTCAATACGCCTTTAATGTTCCCGGATGCTCCGCCTGCTCGATTCAAAATAACATATGCAACCGCGACTTTTCCCTGGTACGGCTGATTTCCGGCTTCTGCTTTGATAAAACCTGCCATGTAGACAAGGTTCTCGTCTACTCCTTCCGGAATTACAAGATCTGAAATCGGAACAGACGTACCTGTTCCCGTAAATCCGCTGTCTCCTCCGGCTTCATTCTCTTTTGCGACCTGTTCTAACAGTGTTTTCAACAAATTCTGTTCCCCGCGTGTCAACTCCGACAGATGCTCCGATTTCCACTGCTCGATAGACAGACAATAAACCGACATTTTTTCTGCCTCTGCTTCCCACTCCTCTCCTTCATCGTTCGTACCGCTTACTGTAATCTCTTCTTTTTCTGTATAATTGAACTGCTCAAATACAGCGGTAAGACGTTCCCTTTCTTTCGGTGTATCTACTAACAGATAAGCCGGATAGCCATCATCCATCGACATCTCCCGGTACTCACTTGACATACAGATCTCTGCCAGATAGACCGCTATCACCTCCCGGGATTTTGAATTTTTCCCATATATGTATTCCACCTGGTTATTCGCATCCAAATCTTCAAAAGTACTGATATCGCCATAAAACTCCACATACATTTCCTGCACAACATTCGTTATATTCTGCGGATTCTCCGTCACCTCATCCTCATCGAATAATCCTAGGAAAAATGCTATCGGACTTGTCAGAAAATAAATCAGGGCAAAAGCAGCAAGCATCAGCGGCACAGCCGGAAGAATGAAGGAAATGATTGCTCCCAGCAGCTTTAATAATGCCCTCTGAATCAGTATGCCTATATAATACAGAGGTTTCCTCAGCTCGTTCTTTAGCAGTTTCTCAGCCAATTTAAAATGACTGTTTGGATCCGTTTTTCCCGGCTCATGGATCAGCTCGTTTACCATGTATTTGCGCAATAATTCTCTTCTTGCATGATTCGAACCATTGGTTTTCTGTTCTTTTTCTTTCTTTGTTACGCCTGCACTTTTCTCCTTTCTTTGACGTTCCTTCTTTTGATCTCCGTCATTTTCGTCTTCCTTTCCTTTAGAAAAGATATTTCCTTCTTCATACCATGATTGCGACGCACCAAAGTCACCGGAGCTTTCCTTTCTGCGTTCCTCCTCTTCATATCGCCTTTCTTCCCAAAACTCCCGTTCCTCTTGTGAACAGATTTGGGGCTCATCGATTTGTTCGTCTTCAAATAATATCTGTGACATTTTCTGTTCCCGGGTCTTTACACCGGAAATGTGGCTTTGCTCCCTGATGCCACACCACTTTATCATCGCCTCCCTGGTTACCTGATTAGATGTTGAAGAAGCTACCAGTGTTGTCGAAGTCGTCAGATACGTCGGATCAAATGCATAGTCAGAATATACCGCATCTTTTCTTTCCTCATTTTCCGGCTCATCTTTTATCCCCTCTGGCTCATTTATTCCCCCATTCGGTGCGTTCTTTCCTTTGACGTCTTCACTTTTTGTTCGAAGCACCTTATCCGCCAGGCGCTGCCTGCCCATATCCTGCACTCTGTACCGCTCTGATCGTATAGGTTCCTTTCTCCCTATAATCTGCTTGTCTCTCTCATCCACAATACCCCGCTTCATAATATTGCTGTCTCTGCTTTCTTCTTTGCGGCTTTCTCGTGCATATTTGTGTTGTAGACATCGTAGACAGGATTATCCTTCGGAATTGTATTATCAAACGGTAAGATTGTCCCGCCAAAACGTATCAGCCCCGTCCCCGGCGCTGCATTTATCGTGTACTTGATCTGCGCTTCACTAAGCCCTTCCAGTGCTTTTCCAAGTGCAGCCGCATCCGGCGCCGCCTGCCGAAGAAGCATTGTATATTCACTGTTGGATATCAAGGTAGAAGTGATTGGATCCTTTAATACGGTAACGACATTTTGCGTAATCCCAGTGCAAAGTCCTCCGAGCTTTCTTACCTGCGCCCAAAGCGATATAAAATAGTTTCTTGAAAACGGCTTCCCTATCAGAACATGGAACTCATCTACATATAACCATGTCGCTCTCCCCAGATAAAAATTTCGGATAATCCGCATCCTGATATTTTCAAGCATAATAAGCATCGCAATCCCTTCAAGCTCTTCCCCCATGTCACGCATTCCATATACAAGGACACGATTATCTACGTCAATGTTGGTCTGATGATTGAAGATATTTAGAGAACCATCTACAAAAATCTCCATAATCAACGCGATTCGTTTCGCTTCCGGTTCCTTCTGTCTGTTCAGTTCTTCGATAAAATTTGTCATGATGGGCTGTTCTCTCTCATCAACAGGCAGCATCGCAATTTTCTTATACATATCCCTGGTGCACCGGTCAATAATAGATTTGTATTCCGGAGGCAACGCACCTTCCATTGCCTGTTCACAAATGCCGAGCATAAAACTGCATTTTTCTCTTACTTGTCCGCTTTTATCATCAAAATCAAGTGTCTCAAGATCCACCTCAAGCGGATTCATATACTGATTTGCATAGCTGGCAAGATTAATGACAGCTCCGCCGTATGCTTCCGCCACATCAAAATACTCCAGCGTCGGATCTACAAATATGATGTCATCCTCTGTATTTAAGAATACGCTTCCCGCCTCCATCTTACATCCGGTAAAACTCTTTCCCGCTCCCGGCACAGCAAAGACAAATCCATTCCCGTTCATCAGCTTCTTACGGTTTGCCCAGATCGGTTCCCTGGACACCTTATTGATTCCATAATAAAATGGCTGATCCATCATCTGCATCTCCACCACATTAAACGGCACAAATGACGCCGCCGCGCTGGTAAAGAGAGCACGCATCATATCCACATATCTGCCGCCAATCGGCAATGCTGTCGCAAGCGCCTCCCGCTGTCTCATATAATACGGGAAAAGCCTGCATGTCGCCTTTTCCACTACCTGCGTCACTGCCGTTAATTCCTCATTCAGTTTTTCCTCATCGCCCGCAATGATTCCGACCGTAACGCCTACCCAGAACATCTTCTGGTCATTGTCACGCAGTTCGTCAAGCATATTCTCGAGTTCTTTCTTCTCCCGGCGCACCTTATACGAAATATCACTCGTGAATGCACCGTTCTTATTGCGCTTTTGCTGTTGCTTTGTGATCTTGTTCTCGACTCCCATCAGCTTATCTTCCAGTGTCTTGATTGCAACGTCCTGTGGAATTGGTTCGTAATCGATCGTATAAATGGATGGAATCGGAAGTTCCGTCAATTCTTTTAAGAAGGTATCCCGCATTGAGGTCGGGTATGATTCCGGATCCAGATAAAGCATTTTGCACACTTTATCATCCATGGAAAACTGATCGATCTCAGAATCGAAATCCATTCTTGTATCTGCCAGAATGTCCTTTACACTGTGTAAGGCTGCAATCTCTTTTTCAATATTTATATCAGCTTCTTCCTGTCCCATATGATAGAAGTTCCATAATACCTGAAGACGTTCGCTTCCATCCATTGGAATAAGTGCGGAAGAAAGCCCTACAAAGCTATTGACAAAGCTTTCCTCAAGCGAGGACAGATGCGCCCGCGCTGCCTCATAATCTTTACGCTTTACCGTAATCGTCAGAAACTTTTCCTGACGAATTCCCTGCCGACCTTCCGTAATCTTGCTCTCCATGATATCATTGTAAGCTTCTCTCAGCCAATCATAATCATCTGAGCGATATCGGTAAAATATCTTTTCCTTGATTTCCTTCATATTTCGGTTTCCATTGAATATGGTAAGCTTTACTGAAATATCAAAAGCATTCATATTTTTGCACCAATCGTAAAAGAAGGATAGCTGCTCATCATAGGTTTTCGTGGTATAGTTGACATCCAACAGACGATAGGTTTTTGACCACTTTTCTTTCCCTACCTGGAAAATTCCGTTAGGTGCAATTCTTGCAAATTCAATCGTATCGCGCGTATTTTTAGGATGTTCTGCCATAAGCTTGTCCGGCTGTTTTAATTCCATGAATATCTTCTGTTTCGCTAAAGCGGGCGTTGCTTTTGGTATCCTGCCCTTTTTCATTCCTCTGCCACCTCCTTCTTAAAAAATAGTTCCCTCATTTCTTCAATATCATAGGGCATTTCGTTTTGTTCATTGAAGCTTTCCTCAGGCTCAACCATTACCGCCACTTCTTCTGAAGCCAGAATGCTGTGATACCGCTTCTGTCTGCCCCCCATCAATCCAAATACCGCCAACGTTTTCTTCAATTCCACTACAGTACTTAACGTGGCAAGCGGCATAACCTCTGCAAGCAATCCCAACCGCCTGCTCTCTTCCATAAACACTGCGGTTATTTTTTCCATTTCCTCTTTATCCGCTGCAGCAAGCAAGAAATACACGCCGCAGCAAAGAAAGTTTTGTCCATCCTTCACCGCCTGCTCTTCCTGCATTAAAATGCTATGCAGTACCGGATTATTTCTCTTCAGCCGCGGCATCACACTCTCAAGACCGACATATTCTGACCGGATAAAATCAGCCACTGCCTGATCGCTGACCGGTATTACAGAGACATATGCCGCTTTACTTCCCGCCTGATCCAGCAATGTTTTTATAGCTCCGCATGCCGGTTTCGCCAGGAATCGGCGTACTGCAACTATTCTATAAATCCCTGCCTGTGTTTCTATCTCCCCATTACCAGTCTCCATTCCGCTATATAGCGCAGCGTTCTTCCAAAGATCTGGCTGCAAGATGCAATTTTCCGGTTCGATTTTCTCCGAAAGAAACTTTCCTAAAAAGTCCCGATAATATGCTAACCTTCGTTCTGCATTCCACCCCTTCAACGCATACTCCTGCTCCAATGCTTCGAACCAGGCAACTGCCTCATTCATGCTTTTTCCTGCATAGTGCACAACCAGATAACTTTCGTTTTCCATGAAAAGGAAATCATACTCTATCTCTCTTCGTCTGAATTTTTTGCAAAATGCTCCTATATCCTTACACTCCTTGCAATCCGACAGCGGATATAACTTCGAGCAGCCGTTCTCCCCCATAACTACTCCGCTTTCAGATATCTCCGTATTGCCGATGGTCCTCTTCAGGAACGCCGGTACCCGGTATACCGGCTCGTGCTTATTTCTGGTTCGCCGAAACCGATCGCGTCTTGGCGTTCTTCTTTTTTTCTTTCCTTCTTTTGTCTCTTTTCGTCCGTTGCGTCTTAGCTGTTGAGCCATCCTTCTGTATGTCCTTTCTTTCTCCCGGCAACTTAGCCTCATATGCTAATACATTTGTTCTTTTATTACTCCCCCGAAACTGCTCCACCACTGTAAGTCCATGCTTCTTGCCGAGCACCGGCAGCATAATTGGCACACACACCGGAAGCGAAAGCCAGATGCTTATTTCGATCGGCAAACCACAGACAAAGTGGAGCAGACACGTAATCGCTACCCCGCACATGATTGCGAAAAACGCTGCAAGCGTCTGCTTCGCATCCAGCCCGAAAGCCACCGGCTCGCGATACTGCTCGACATTTTGATTTATATTTATTGATAACATTTTTCACTCCCTCTTATAATCCCAGTGCTTTCTGTGTAACCATCTCAGAGCCTTTCACCAGCCCAAGTGTAAGCATAAAAATAAAGCTGCTCTCAATGATCCATCCCAATACATAAAATGCCCCTGACCATCCGTCTTTCAAGCCCAGAGTTCCACTGGAAAGCACCGCCGCTGACAGAGCCATCGCAAAATACATCGTGACCGCTTCCAGAATCGTTGCAAGCGCATATTTCCAAAAAGCCTCTGCCGAACGGTTTAACATATGATTTCCTGCAATCGTGCTGTTTGCCAATGACCCATATGGAACCAGCAGCATGATTTTAAAAAATCTCTGATATGCTTCATATAGGATCATTGCCCCGCAGCCTGCCGCAATCAGCATAAACACAAATGCTGTGATATACAAAAGGACAGCAATTCCTAATCCCCCCAGACCACTCATCCCATTTCCCAGCGGGTCATTCGTAATCGCTGCAACTTCCTGCGGAATCGTACAATTTACGTTAAGATTTAAACCTGCGAATTTGCTGATAACCCCTGTTCCCAATGCAAAAAGCTGCCGGACGATCGTAAGCGAGTTTATTACGAAAAACTCTGCCAGCATCAGCTTTAGGAACATCCTGAGAATATTCTCCAGACGGAAATCCTGCTTGATGTCAACACTGTCTGCACAAAACCCCATCAGGAAAAATATTAATACCAGCACTGCTCCGATGCTTAAAAACACGGTATTCACATTTGTTACAAGCTGCCATCCGCTGCTGTTAAAGGCTGTCGGATCCTGTCCCAGCATTCCTGCCGCCATCTGCGCCTGTTTATTATAGATGGATATAGAAAACGATAAATATTCATAGAGATTCGACATCCACCCTTCAATCCAGTCATCAAACATCTTTTCCTCCGTCCCCTCTGAAAAACTAGAATCCAAGGACTCCAAGAATCACACTGATAAATGCCATAACAGCGCCTGCCGCAATCCCTTTTGCCCCATCATACATTCCGTGGGAATCCTGCTGCTGATATGCAACAGCCGTATCTGAAATACCCTTTGCTAAAATAATGACGCCGATTACGGCTATCAGACCAATAAATATCGCCTTGATAATAGCAAATGCATTATCAAGCTCCGGTATTCCAGTGGAAGTCTGCATTCCTCCGCCGGAAGTACCATTTGCCAACACTTTCGTGGTTCCGTTAAATACGAACAGTATCATTCCGCTAAGTACTGTCATAAGTTTTTCCTTCTTATTCCTTGGTTTTTTCATCATTTCTTCCTCCTTCTTGATGCTTTGCATCATCCTGATTTTCTATCATACAGATAATCGTTTTTTATTTCATCAGCTTATAAGAAAAGTTTTTCGTTGCTTTTTTTCTTTTAGGAAAAGGTCACAGCATATATTCCGCCAAAAGTTCTACCGTCTCCAGATCCATCTGACAATCAAAAGTGCCAAGTATCTCCTCTGTTGTCATTCTCATTTTTTCTGCCAACTGCAGAATGCACTTCATCTGAGGCTCCTTAAATCCAGCTTTCTTTAATTTTGCGAAGGTAATTGCCTGCTCCGGCGTCTTTAAATCTCTGATGTTCACATGAAGCTTTTCCTGCTCCTGTCTCTCGAGTTCTTCCTTTCGCAGTTGTTCCTCAAGTTCCTCTCTGGTTTTATTCAGCAGCTCCTCATCCAAAAACATGATGCTCTCCGGATCTTCGTCAAGCTTCTCGACCAATTTACCGAGTTCCTCGAAAGTCATATGAAAAATATGGCGCTCCGGCTTTTCCGGCATATCTTCCCCAAGCAGTTCCGCTATCTTCGCCTCGTCCTTATAACGAGTCATCTCTTTCTTATCCATAAGTTCCAGATGCGTCAGTTCTGCCTCATCTACAAATCCTGTTCTGGCACGCATTTTCCCGACTCTCCTTCTCCTTAAACGCTCGATTCTTGCATCAAACAGTTCTCCCTTCGCTGCTTCACACATCTGATTCCAGCAAGGATGCTTTCTTGTTTCAATCTTTTGATCCAATATCGGATCAAATCCCCGGATAAAAATGATGCATTTTTTCCCTTCGAGTTTCCGCAGTTCATCGGGAAACATCAGTTCTCTTCCGACCACATCATAATTTCTGGACGAGCTGCCTTGTTTTCCGAGTGTCTCACCATTGCTTCGCTTGTCGATGGTCGCCTTCCCCATCAATTCACTCAGTTCTTTTTGCGTATCAGGACCATTACCACCCAGATATACCCATGTATCACAATTCGCCAGCAATTTCTGATGTGCACCATCCTTGTAACGCGTCTTGATCTGGCTCATGTCCTGAATGATAATAATAGAGCTTATATTTCTGCTTCGCATAGTAGACAGCAGTGACAAAAAGTTCTCCGGAAGTGCAATATTGTCAAATTCATCCAGCATAAATGTCACAGATACAGGCAGTGAACCTCCATGTACAAAGTCCGCTTCATAATAAAATTGCTGGAACATGATGTTATACATCATTCCAATCAGGAAATTGTAGGTCGTATCATTATCTGGAATCACGCAGTAGATTGCTGTCTTTCTCGTCCCGATCAACGGAATATCAATCTCATCATCATCTAAAATAGAAAGTATTGCCTCCGTCTCAACCGGCGCCAGACGTGCATTCATGGAAATAATGATCGAACGCACCGTATCTGCTGCGCCGCGCATGACTTTGTTATAATTAAGCACTGCCTTATGATTCGGACTTCTCTTCTCGAGATCTTTCATAATGACATCAAGCGTGGAATCCAGCTTTGCACCTGTCTTAGGATCTTCCTTGAATTCTGCAAATTTCAGAAGTTCCATGACTGCACGCACATTATGTACCTTCGGAACTGCCGGATCATGAATCGCCGCAAGAATCCGCTCCCTGTCATCCTCTCCGGATGGCTTCTTATACTCCCAGATATGCTCTGGCACTCCCTCAAGCCAGACATAGTAGAAAAGAGCCTGCAAGCCTATTCCTTCTGCCTTTTCCCAGAATGGGTCGTTTGTCGTAGATCCTTCCGGTGTCGTGTTTTTAATCAGATTGGTAATCAGCTTTAAGACATCTACCTCACTGCGCACGTATCGGAACGGATTAAAGTGGGAGGATTTTACCATCTGTTCTTCATCCAGAAGATTTAGGACCTTGATGTCATACCCATTTTGCTTTAGGAATCCGGAAGTATCACGATACAATTCACCTTTTGGATCCGTGATAATATAAGAACCCGTCATCTGCATCAACTGCGGTTTTACAAATCGGTACGTCTTTCCGGCACCACTTCCGCCGATAACCAGAATGTTGTTATTGAGATCTGTGTGTCTCGAATTCATAGACATCTGTATGTTTTGAGATAATATGCGATTTCTTGTATTCACAAGATATGCATTTCTCATTGCTCTCGCTGTCATACCACTTTACTCCTCCGTTTCCAGGACCAGATTTTCCAACGGATTCCCAACCATAGACTTCTTTTCGGAATCACAACATTTGCTGGATCTGTCGGATCATTACTTAAATCTGCCAGCTTTTTGTTCACCTTTTTTACGTCCGCATACTTTGCTGACCCCATCTCTCGTCCCGGCAGATAGTTCTTCCTGCTGGTGACATACATCAGCACCAATAACACATACGCAAACAAAAATACCAACACTGTTTTTAACGTATAAGCATTCAGGTAATTCCGGAATGGTTCTTCCAATACCTTCCGCAACCGCTCCTGCCACTGAAAAATCGTTTCCCCATGGTGCATTGCCGCAGCGCAATAATAGGCAGCAACAATAGTGCATATAGCACCAATCGCAATCATTACGGGAGAATATGTTCTTTTCCTTGGTCGCACTTATAAGCTCCTCCTTCCTCTCGCCGCTGCCATTTTCACGGGTTGCTCTGCCTTTCCTGCATTTTTGCGCACGCCCTTGCTTACCGGGTCATAATGGTTTCGGTACAGGTCGTTTCCCCGCTTTTTCTCCGCTACCTTTCCGTCTTCTCCATAAAGCTCGTAATACCTATCCGGATTTAAGGAGGTCAGCATTGACTTTCCGCCGTATACATCCACGGTATCTGCTTTATCTACCCACAAATAGCGCACATCTTTTCCCCATGTGCCAGGTACTCGCGTTTTCACCGCCTGCTCTGTCTCTTCGCAAATGATTTCCTTGGATATGGTAATATCCAGATTATTCTGCGTACTCCGGTCCGCTGCAGTCTGATATTTCCTGCCACTCGTCTCAAATGTGCCTGCATTCCAGCCTTTTGTTTTATGTATTTCCGAAGCCTTGATCTTTTGTGGCTGCTTCTTTCCTGTCGGATCCTCCATTACGACCTCTGTGTCCTTCGCCAGATATACCGTTCGCATTCCGCCTTCTTCCGGCTTTTTATCAAGCGGCGGAACGATTGCAGCCTTAGGCACCCATATGCTTCCCCACTTCTTCGGATCGCCATCTGCATTCATGCCCTTTCCGGCAATCTTTACATGCGTTTCCGTTTCTTCCGTAATCTGGCTCTTCCCGTTCTCTGCATCATAAATAAATTGGAACTGCATGGGATGATTCTCTTTTAACTGCTCGGACCGCTCCCTGAATTGGATAATATCCGCAAGGTTGTCCACCTTTTCATGATCCACCCCTGCGGTTTGCTCTTTTGGGTTCTTTTCCTCCTGATGCTTCTGCACATACTCCGAGAAATTGATAATCTTTTCTTCGTAATCCTCCCCAAAACGTTCCTTCATATCGGCTTCAAACGCTTCTTCCGGCACTGTGGCGCCTACATTTTCCGCAAATTCCTCCATTGTTTCAGCATGATTATTCTGATCAAAAGAACGCTCCGACTCCTCTTCTGACATACCGTTCTTCACATCTTCTTGCATTTGCTTTTTCTTTTGTCTTGCTAAAAGCTCCTGAAACATAGCCAGATCCTTCTCCATGATAACAATCTCCACGGAACCCTTCTTCCCTGATTTTAGCGGTCGAAATGCATGATAGAGGATTCCGTATTTTTTTAACATTGAATTCATCTCATGATATGTTTTTTCATCTAATGTTACCGGAATCGTCGCCTGATCGCCCGCACGCGCCTTGAAGTTTTTCATATTCGTCTGCCCCATTGCTTTTTTGTATGGCGCATCCTTAATTGTACATAAAAGGAATTTCAGCAGTTGCAATGCTACTTTCACAGCATCCTTTGACAACTGATATGCCAGCTTGATTCCTTCAACTTCCATGTAGATTACCTGCATGGCATCTCCGCCCTGCCCTGTCATTCGTTCTCCTCCTTCTCATCTTCCTGTTCTCGTGCATCCTCTGTATCAATGACCTCCCTCTCCATTCCCGGCATGTCCTCGACCAACGTATCACACAGCTCCATCAGCTCCTCCTCCGGGAGATCCTTCTCCAGAAGTGAGAAAATGAACTCATTTGTCATACCGCCATTCATTAAGCGCCGGATTGCAAGTATCTTGTCTTTTCTGTATTTTTTCTCTACCATGATCTCAAAGATCTTCCCGACCTGCGTCTCCGCATCCATTTTCTCGAACGCTTTTTTCATATGTCTGCTTAATAGAATCTGAAAAAAAGAAACGCGTTCGCCATGCGCTTTCTCCGCCTCTCTCAGTTCCGTCACAAGAATTCTGTTATCAAGAAATTCTTTTCCGTCCGGAAATTCCGGAACCTCATGCTGCTCGTCCCCCTTCTTTTCCTGCACATTTGCTTCTTTCTCTTTCTGCTCCCCCTGCCTCTCCTTGAATTCAACATCCTTCGGCTGCTCTGGCAGATACTCCTTATCATTTTCTTTTATCCGTTCCCTGCCACTTGCCATTCCTCCCATAAATTTCTGCATTGCTGTAAGCACAGCATCCGTCACAGCCTTTGCCATGTCAGCTTCCATTCTGTCTGCGGGCGCACTCTGCCTGTCCTGCTTAACTTCTTTCTCCTGCGGCTGCACCTTTATCTGCGATTGTGTTTCTTCCCGAAACTCACCTATACACCCTTCTTCTCTCAGTGTAAGTCCTATTCTGCGCTGACAAAGTTCAAATACAGTTTCCGATTCCTTTAACAACTGCCGCATCACTTCTACCCGAATCCCCGCCTTGTATGCCTCTGTAATTTCATTCACATACAATGTTCCGGAAATCCTGTTCTTCTGCAGCGCTTGTACTGCAAGCTGCACCCATTCAACAGACGCTGCATAACATAAAAGAATACCCATAGATGCTACGGAAGCGGAATCCTGAAATCTCGGATACAACAAATATTCATATACGTCTTTTCTGATTCCTCCCATATTTAATACGAAATTCAGCAGCACTTCCTGCGCTTCTGATGCCGGCGTAGAATTTCCCGTCGCTTTATCATATGCACATTCGACAGAGCTTCTGGCTCGCTCTCTCCACTCCTCAGAATTAAGTTCCTTCAATGTCAATACTTCCATTCTCTCTTCCTGCAGCATGTATTATCGCTCCCTTCCTTTATTCCTTTTCCGATTTCTGTTTTGCTCATTTTCTTCTCTTTCTGCTCCATGCTGTTCCAAGCTCTCTAGCTCCGCTTCCTCCGCCGGAGCATATTCCTCCATTACTTTCTGGTACTCTTCACAAAGTTCGCTTAGTGCTTCCAGCTTCTTTTTCTCCTCCCGAAGCTGCCTTAAACTGTCTCTTTTCTTTTGTGTACACCCTTCCAGATATATTTCCAGTTCCTCTTTTCCATATGGAAACGCCGAAACTTTTTCCTTCAGCCGCTCATAAGCCTTTGCCTCCTCATCAAATACTGTCTTCCCTTCCTGTGCTAACAGGTATGCTCCTTCCAGTTCTGCAAGTTTCTCATAATCTGCAACCATATTTTCATATGGTTTTCTATCTTTCGCCTGCTCCTTAAGCTCTCCTTTAAGTCCTTCCACCTTTTTCTGCAGTTCTGCCATATCCGCTTCTATCCCTGCCTTTGTCCGGTAATCATGCTCTATAAGCAGGCTTATCTGATATTCCAGTTTGCGAATACTCTTGATCCGCTCTCGCGTTTCCCGATAGGTAGGACGTTTTCTGTGTCCCGAAAGGATGCCCAATCGGTACAATCGTGCATATTGCTTCCTGAGATACTCATTATCTGTTTTGTAACATATGCGCACATGATAGAATCTTCCCGTAAGCAGATAAAATGTATCCTGCTCTCCGGTCTGTGCTTCTCTTGGCGGGAGTTCCTTATGATATGCGTTAATACGCCGTTTTATCATATCGAGCGTGTAATCCGCTCCAAGTGTATGCGTTCTCCGAAACCTTTTCATGCCATAGGTTCTAAGTTTCATGTAGGTACCGTATTTCTCACTTTTTCCATATCCGATTTCATATCCCAGATCTTTTAATTTCTCTTCAAATTCCGCAAAGTTCTCACTGCTCCCGATGAGCATGTCAATATCATCCCGGATATAGTCCGACATGGAATAGCCGTCTTTCCCCTCCTTCTGATAATGGTAATTACCGTGTGCCTTTCGCCCGCGCCCTGTACTCTTCATCCGCTTCTTCTCCTGACGCTCTTTCGCATATTCCGCGATTGATATGCCTGTATCCTCCTCTAAGGTATGAAGCCCCTGTTCTTTACAGAGCTGATCCATAAGCGGCTGTATATTTCTTTCCCACTCATCAGCCGGAAAATGATATTTTCGACCAGTCTTATAATTCACGCTGTTAAATACAATGTGCGTGTGCATATGTTCTGTATCCAGATGTGCGCTGTAAACCGCCTCATAATCCGGCAAATACTTCTCACAAAACTGCCTCGTAATCTCCATCGCAGTCTCCGGGGATACCGCCTCCTTTGGACTCCATGAAATTACAATGTGATACCCAAGCCGATCATGTTCGTAGCCTTGTGACTGTGGATCCGGCTCCTTACCATATTGCCGTTTCGTCTCTATCATCTCTTTTAATGCTGTTTCGCATCTGCAGTTTAAGCTCGCCGTATAAAGTCCTCCCAGCGTCTTCTCCGGTTTCAAAATATATTTAATGGCATGTCTTAAATGTGCATAAATTCCTCTTCCGGTTCCTGGATGGATGTGTGGCTCTACAACATGTACGATTGCCATACTTTATCTGGATCGTGCCGGTCGCTTTTCCTGCACCTGATTTTCCTTCTCAAACTGTGTTCTGCACTCTCTTTCTGTCTGTTCCACCCTTTCCTTAATCTGTGTCAAATAAGTGTAATCCAGACTTCCTTCCAAAAATCCCTTTCCAAGCATCGCCGCAATCTCATTTTCCACACCTGCCATCCGCTCTATGCTCTCGGATTTCTCTAATTGTTCTAACAGTTCTTCCATACGGTCGTTCATCTTTTATTTCCTTCCTTTCTCTCATCCGCACAAAGTTCCATGATTTTTTGCATCATGGCAAACAATTTTTTCTTTTCATACTCTGTGTAATAATGCATATTTACATTTCTTACAATCTGATTGATATTGTTACCGATTCGATTGATTTCGTAAGCCAACTGTTTTTTTGCCAGGAATTCTTCCTGCGTCTGTACCGAAACCGTTTTTCCCATGTCCTCATCAATCAGTCTACGGATATATTCCGAATATTTAATGCCATACATTTCGCATCGGCTTTTTGTATGTTCCCATTGTGCCTGCGTAATACGGACATTTTTATGAATACTTTTATCCACTGTGTTTTATCCCTTCGCCGACATTTTGATTCATCTGCCTCTTTTCGCCGCTCTCTCAGGCAGTTCTTTCCTTAAAACTTGAGATTCCGATAGTGTCTGCTTTCTCATATTCTCTCCACAGAAAAGCAGATATGCCTTAAAAATGTCTTTCATCTCTTTAGGCAGCGTATGTTCACTCAATGTCTGTCCGCACATATCTATCCTTGCAATCGCTTCCTTTTGCTTCGCTTCGTCCGCTATCTGTTCCTGGTATTGATCTGTCACATCAAACAGCTCCGTAACCACCGCTTCAAGCATTTGCATCTGTTCCTTGTTAAGTATCTTTCCCTGCCTTGCCACCCCGTCCAGATATGCGGACATTGCCACTGCGCTTTTGATAATCATTGCGTTATTTTTTGACTTTCTTGTATAATTCGAAAATGCTCCGGCGACGTTCTCATAATCCGTCTCCTTTAATGGCTGTCTTGCGAAACTATAATATGCTGTCAACTCCACCATATTTTTCATTACCTTGCACATCCAATCCCTCTGACTCTTTGATAGGACAATGAATTCGTTCACTTTTCTCACCTCCAGTCCGCTCTCTATTATGAATATTTCGCACACTCATTTCGACGGAATAAAAGAAAAGTTTTCGTTCTATTTCTTTCTTTTAGGAAAAGGTCAATCTCTTGCATTTGGGCACAAAAAAAACAGCTCTACGACTATTCGCCGTAAAGCTGTTTTTGACTTCGCGACACAATGTCGCGAAGTTCGCCGCGCAAGCAAATGCAAATTTCATCTACCTCGTTTCCTATTTCTGTTTTCTCTTACAAATTCCTCACTCGGTTGACCATTTTCTTCCTCACCTACATATTCTGGTTTCCGTACTTTCAAATATGTCAATACTGATTCTCTGCATGCATCAACCGCCTCCATGCATTCTTCCAAATCCTCTTTATCTACCGTTATACTTTCATCCCCTGGATATCTTGTATTAAAATAATATCCATCCACTTTTTTTATGCTGCCTTCATCACAGCAGAATCCCGGTACTTCCTGTTTTATATACTTCAATAATTTCCGTATGTTGTGTGTCTTCATCACGCTCTCGTATTGCGGTTTTCTGCAATCCGAATCTAACTCAATTAAATACTTCAAGTACTTCTCACATATTCCCTGCGCTATGGCTGCCATACTATTCGCCACAAATCCATTTTCATACGCGGCTTTAAAAAACGTATAATCATTTTCTGCAAAATCAAAATACGTTACTAATTGCTTCTTTTCCATATATTTCTCCCCTCTTTTCTTATATTTCTATGATAAAACTGATTACTCTCTTTCCATGTATCTCCAAATGTAACCTTTAAATCTACATCCACACCGCTAAAATCTTCCGCATCAGTCACATCGCTTTTTAATTCCAGAATTTCAGAATGATATTCTCTGCCCTTTTCATCCAAAACCAAAAACAGATCAATGTCGCTCGAATATTTGTAATCGCCACGTGCATAACTTCCATACAGGTACAGTTCTTTTACGAACTCTGCCAAAGGTGAAGTACGAATTACCCTGACCGCATATTCAAGCGCTTTTTCATGACGGTCTATTTTTTCTGCATCCATTCTACGATTCTCCTTCTGATTATCAACTTCACGACACAATGTCGCGAAGTTACATAGCGAGACTTCTTCCTATCATCTTCCATGTCTTTTTCTTTTAAACATTTCCTCATTGATTGGTTCATTTTCAATTTCTCTTACTGTCTTCTTTCCCAGAATCGAGGTCTGATATAGAAACTCTGTAATCCGTTCATCCTGATTTGTCTCGTAATATTTCACAAGCAGTTCAAAGAACTCGTTATTTTTCTCTACTGGAATCCGCAGCAATCCCTTTCCGCTCTGTATCAATATCTGGTTCGCTGCTAACTGTGCCACCCTTTTGTTTCCATCGCTGAACATCTGTGTACGCATTATATACAGCATCATCTTTATCGCCTTCTGCGTACAGCAGTCCATTTCCATAATACGCTTCAAATCGTTTATGATTTGTTCCTTTTCCGGGATTTCCGGTTTCCATGATGTTCCCCCAATATTGACATCATAATTTCGCAAATTTCCGGCATCTGACATCAGCCCCGTATTTATAATCTGATTCAACTGCCGCAAATATAAGATGTCCAATGGATAATCCAGGCTATCAAACACGAACTGCCATGCATGCTTCAGATTATTGACCTTGTTAATATCATCGACCGACAGTCCTGCAACACTTCTTCCCTCATAAATCTGCTGCGTGTCAGGAAAAGTAACTGCAATTCCCTCGATACGTGCAGAAGAATAAATGCAATCCACAATATTCCGTTTTGCCAGTTCCACGCATTCCTCTTGTGTCATATTGTAAATATCATCCATGTGTTTTCCCCCTGCAACCCTTACGTATCAAGTTTTACCTCATTGCTTATATTATACCAGACGCCTTGGGTTTTTCAACGCCATATTCCATAGCTTTTCTCACTTTTGCCACTTCACGACATACTGTCGCAAAGTTCACCCTATCCCATTAACTTCGCGACAGCGTGACGCGAAGTTAAACTCTTATATCCAACTTCACGACACGCTGTCGCGAAGTTGTCAGCGTAAGCATCGCCGGGGTATTAGGGGTGTCCCCTAACAAGTGCATTTGTATTACAAATGCGTATCTTGCCATTGATGGCAATCAATGGTTTCACACAAAACCCTGCGGATAAAAAGAAAATCCTGCAACTTCACGACACGCTGTCGCGAAGTTCCAATAACCGTTCCGGACTCCCTCAAAAAAACAGGACTGCATCACGATTGTGTCACAGTCCTGTCACTCTATTTTCTTTAAATATCATTTTATATCCCTGTTGCGAAATCATCTTCGTTTCGCAGGTCTTCTTCTCTCCTGCATCTCTTCAGCCTGCATCTCCTCTTCTTCCTGTTTCTTTATCTGTAGCACATCCTCTTTCGTACAGCCGGAATACATCATAATTTTCTCCATAGACTCTCCCTCTTCCAGCATCCTCTTGACAAAATTTACCGTTGCCTGCTCGATTCCCTGCTCAATTCCCTGCTCGATTCCCTGCTCGATTCCTTCTTCTAACAAACTCGCACCTAATCCTGACATATGTGCCACCTCCTGTCTCAATGCTTCATTCCCTGCTATATCCGTGTATTGTTCCATCTTTTTGATTTCACCGTCAAATACTGCCGAGAGGAAATCAAAAATCTTATCTCTGCTGTTGCCGCCTCTGCGGATCATGATTACATTCAATAAATCAAAATCCTCTTCTGCCTCGTTACATACCCCGATAATATCACTTTTTTGTATAGAGTATGCTGTCGCCGTATCACGCAGCTCTGGCGGAATATTCTTATTGCAAATCCAGATTGAATACACCTTTTCCAACGCTGAATAATCCGTCGTCTCTGTCAATCCCCCTAACTGTGCACTTAGTTCACGCACTGCATAATAAAGTGCCCTCTTTATAACAGGATATGCCGGATTTCTCGGCTTATAATCATTCTGCACCTCAAGATCAATATGCAAATGTACACAAATCCTGGAATCCGTCAATACTGGGTTCACTGACTTAAAATGTACATCATAACGAATCAGCTTCTCCGTGACAGACGAAAGTTCTGTCGGAAGTCCTTCAATCTTTATTGGCACATCCTCTACCGGTATTTCTTCAATCGTATCCGAATCAATACACCTGATGACCTCTTCCACTGTACAATTCTTGTATTCCGGTACCACCATCTGCATAATAGGAGCAATGATCTCTTTATTCCGAAATATCCGTTTACATGCTTCATCATATTCCCGGCTGGTTGCTGCCGTTGCATATAAGTCCGTTCTGGTTTCCTCTCTCACGCACATTTTCCTCTTTCTATCTTGATTATATCAAATTTCAGTTCTTTTACAACATGATTTTCCTAATGGCTCTCTTTCCTGATTACTCTCTTTCCCGCAACTTCGCGTCACGCTGTCGTGAAGTTCCGTCCCGCCTGACTGTCAAACAGTTGTTTTCTGTTAATTGTCTGGTATTCGTATAGCAGCATATGTCAGCTTAATTGTACTCACAAGACAGCAAGATTTTCTGGCAATTACGAGCAGCATTCGCATGACAAGTACGATAGCGATTACTCTGACATTTTTACATCTTCGCAAGCCAAACTGTTGAAAATTTTCTCATACTCCCCGCTGCACCGGAACAGGATATCAGAATAAATAAAGAAAAACACATATATAATAAATATAGAAGAAATATACTCAATTTCTATTTTCCGCCAAATGCCTCTATTTCCTGTATTCGCGCCGATTTTCCGATGTAAGAAACTTGAATGCTCTCCCCCGCTGATATTACCCCGAAACTTGAATACTTTTTTCGAAACATGCATCAGACTTGAATACTTTTTTCAGTGCGTCATGAAACTTGAATACTTTTTCCAAAATATGTCACAGAACTTGAATACTTTTTCCGAGATACAAAAAACATCTGCCCGCACCAGTCCGATCCAGTGCTCCTGCAGATGCAAAAATTTACTTCCTATTCGATTTTGTCCATACATCCGGCATTCTGCGGAACGCCGAATAGACTATCTGCTGTGCAGACAGTCCCTGTATTTTCCTTAGTCAGTCGGTAAACTCCGTGGATTTGTAAGAAGCAATAGCTTCTCCAGTGCTTCCATATCATATTCCCTTTGATTAAAATTGTTAAATTTATTATTATTCTTGTATTTCTTCTCTCCGGCGTCGCCCTTGCGCTGCGCCGCTTTGGGGTGCAGCGCCTGGTACAGCAGTTCCTCAATCACCGGATCCTTTTCTACCCGTTCGTTATTGTTTTCCGACCGTTCCTCACTCGGACTCTCCTTTGCTTTCTGCTGCTTATCAGTTCCCGACCACTCCTCACGGAGCAGCTTATGTATCAGTTTGATATTAATAATCTTATACTTTATCCATGACTTTCCCTTATTAAGGATTTCTAGACTTTTTTTGACAGCGCGATCTATTAAGGACACAAGCTGCTTCTTTTCCACCTCTGCTTTCGCGTCGTACTGTCTGAACAGATTATAGATTTCCTGTTCTCCTGCCCCAGGTTCCTTGATCCGGCTTCTCCGCAGCACGACCTCGACTGCTTTTTCCCGGAAGCGTTCTGCCTCTTCCTTCGTTCCTGCCTTCCTGTAAATAATTTTCTTAGGCTCTATATAATACTTTCCATCCTTTATTCCAATAGAAAATAGTGGTTTTAACGACATCAGATAAGACCGCATCACCCGGCTACTGACGTCAAAGCGTTTCTGATATCCATTTTCCTTATCATAGAATTTTTTCACACCAATTTCAAAGTAGCCTTTTCCGGAAAAGGTGATGATCATAAGCTTCATCGCCAAAAGCTTCGCTCCTGCTTTGAGCTCCTGAAATTCTTTGCAGAAAAATATATTATGATTTGTGTTAATATAACCCGCACGATTATATTCTTCACCGTTGTATGCATTTCCTACGATTGTGATATCGCAATCACTATAATCATTCTTCTCACACCTTATGAACCCTTTGTTTTCCAGTGATTCCTTTACGTCATAATATCCCTGTATACTCATATTTGTTGCATCACAAACATCTTTATAATGCACTCCTGTTACCCTGCCGGTGAGGTCCTGAAACATGGAAATATAAAGCAGAAAAGTAATTTCGTTTGCTGTGCATTTCTGTTCAATCATCCGGTCAACTATGCTGTTTTTTATTTTCTGCAACTATATTTCCCTCCCCTCTCTGCTTTTTTTAAATGGTGGCGGTCGGATTCGAACCGACAACCTCTTACTTTCCACCTTGGTTACAAGCAGCTTTATACTTGTCCAGGAATCGAACCTGGCAGCTGTGTACCATACACCACCTATATATTCATTCTGCCATTATCTGCGTCAAATCCTCAATAAGCTCCTCGGAGTCTCCTGCATATATACCACTTACAAGCTTGCGGGCAACCATCTTTCGGTATTCCTGTTTCGGAACTTCCGGCACGTAGTATGTGTATCTGCCCTTCTTGTATGCCGACAGAAAACCTTTCTTTCTGAGCCGCCCCAGAAACGTTGATACTGTCTGTGGTTTCCATGATTTTCCATAACGCTCATTTACCTTCGTCATTGTTTCTTCCAGATCGGGAGCTTCCGTCGCATCCCACACAACCATCATCACCAGTTCCTCACTCTCCGGTAATTTTCTTATTTCTGCCATAGATTTTTCTCCTCACCTTCTTCAATCGACATATTTCCATCGCTGCTTCTCCTAATATTCCATACACTATTTACCCATCCTCTTTCAGCATTCCAAGCACTAATTAATAAATCTAATTCTAATAGTTTGCGTTTATACTCCCGAAACAATATTGCAATAACTATTCCCTCAAATACTGTGCCTAATCCCAAGAGCAAACATACTATTACCCACACGTTCAGCATAATACTCACCTCAAAATACTTATTAATCAATGAGCTTCCTTTTCTCCTTCTACAATCCCGCCTGTCCAAACATCACTCTGCTTTTTTGAATAGCTGTTCAAGTTGATAAATAATAACGTTTTTCATCTTTCATTTACATTAATTTTCCGGCACTATTCCCGGATAATCCCCAATATCCATCTGACCATTCAACTGCCGCTCTTCTTTTTCTGCATCATTCTCCCGCTTTGCCCATTCATCGAGCAGTTGCAATATAACCTGTTCTATGTAATCTGGTGTCGCCTCAACCGGGAAATACTGCCTCAAACAGGAATCCTTCAGCGTTATATTTTTCTTTACAGGCTTTTCTGCCTTTTCGCGCTTTGACATGATTCGATCTACCGCCGCCTCGTCCAATTTGCCCTGCTCCCTAAGATCTCCCATGGCTGCGAGCTGCGCTTTATCCGGTAAAATATGATGTTCCTTGTAATATTCAAGAATGTACTCCTGTTCCTCGTGTCCAAAAAAAGATAAAAGGTAGCCAATCCCTACAGTCATTTTTTCTTCATCCACGATATCTAACAATTCTGAAATAAGATAAGTAAGCCTGATATAACGCTGCACCGTTCTTACTCCATCTCCATTTTTCTCACCGATTGCATTCATTCCTCCATTGTCCTTTGCTGCGTCCTTCATTTCTTCATTTTGAAGCAAGTCTGTGCGCTTCCCCTGACGACGCAATGCTTCTGCCTTCGTTCGATAAGCCCAGGCTTTTTCACTGGGTAATAGCACCTCTCTTCTATTATTAGAGTCCACCATAATGACAGCAGCTTCGTCATCATCAATCTCTTTTATGTAAGCGGGTACTTCCGTCAAGCCGGCAAGTCCTGCAGCATAATTCCGACGATGTCCTGCGATGATCTCATATTCTCCCAGCTTATCCTTGTCTGGTCGTATTAATAATGGTTCCAGAATTCCCAGCTCCCGAATACTATCCGACAGCTCCAGCATCTTTTCATCCTCCATAACCCGAAAGGGATGCCCATAAAAAGAAGAAAATGCATGCAGGGCGCTCCTTTTTACCATGACCCACGATGATTTGCTTTGCTCATTCACTGTAGCTTTCTTTTCCTCTTCTCTGGCTTCATACGCCGGAATATTCTGAAACATACCGCCAAAAATATCCGCGTTTGTCACATTTTTTGCCATTTCCGCTACCTCCCGATAATTTCTTCGCATACCTTCCAGTAATCCTTCGCCGTGCTGCAGGCAGGATTATATTCCTGCACGCTCATCCGCGCTGACTGGGCTTTTTTGCAATCCTCACACTCACGGATTTTCGTATCAAATACAGTGGTATCAAACATCTTTAACACCTCGGGCAGTCCACTGCTGATTTCCCGGCAAAGAGTTGTGCGCTCCTTATACTTATTTAGAAGCACACCTGTCACACGCAAACTGCGGTTTGTATATTTTTTCGTGGCATTTATGGTAACATACAAATCGTTGATTCCCTCCATCCCGTAGCGATCACATGTTACCGGTATTACTACTTCATCTGCGAATGTAAGCGCATTTGATAACATGCATCCCAGGCTCGGCGGAGTATCTACAACAATAAAATCATATTGATCTCTGATATCCTCACAGGCATCCCGCAACGTAAACAGCCTTGTCGCATCATCCGGAAACTTCGTCTCCGGATTCTTCAGAAGCTTGTCCGATGCAATTACATCCAGCTTCTCCATATGCTGAATACATTCTTTCGCACTCTCATGCTCAAAAAGCAGATCATAGAGCGTTGCCACGCCTTCCACCTGTGCCCGGCAGGTATCTGTGGAATTACACTGCCCATCCGTATCAATCAACAACACCCTCTTTCCCAGTTCTGCCAAATCAAACGCGATATTCACCGCTGTAGTCGTTTTCCCAATTCCACCCTTCTGATTCGCTACTGCAATTACTCTGCTCATATGCTTTTCTCCTTTTTCTCCGTCTTATTTATTTTCCTTTATCTGCGTTTTCTTGTGTTCCTGAACCGCTGCACACGCTCCGATCCAGAGGCTGATATCCTCTCATGAGTTTTCTGTACATTCTGAACAATTACATCTAACGTTCCATGATTATAAACTCCATAAAACAGATTGTAGCGCTGCATCATCTGTCCTACTTCTTTATCCTTGGCAATACTCTCCTCATAGGAATGTATTCTTCCTTCCTCCTCGAATTTTCCGTCCCGCTGTACCAGAAAGTTGAAATTATCATACTGTGCATTTAAGTGTTCAAGCATTTCTTCATATTCCGGGGTCAGTTCCTTGTTATAGACTGCATTTAAAAGAATCGATGCATCTGTAACTATGAAATCTACTTTTCCATATAACCGGTCAATCCGATGAAGCTGCTCTTTCAATATTTCAAGCTGATGTTCTTCACTTCCATCCAATAACTCATAGTTTTCCTCCCACACCAGATCCTTGGCGTATTCTGACACATATTCCACCACATATCCCAGCTTCTTCAATTCCTCTACAATGTGAAAGCACGCCGTTGACTTCCCTGCGCCTGGTCCTCCAAACGCATTTATGACCAATGAATGGTGCTTTCCCTTTTCCCGCAATTCCCCCATTAACCTCTGATGCTGTTCTATAAAATCCTTCCATACATTTCCTGTATCTGGCTTTCCTTCCTGTTTCTGAACCGCCTCTGTCTTCCGGTATATCAAATATTCGTTCCAATCCTTGCAGCCGGTTTCTTTCGGAACAATATCTGTATGAGTCTGATAGCCCTCCAGCATATATTTCTCTAATAAGCCCGTGGTTCCCTTCTGCTCGTTTCCATACAGTGCTTCCATGCCCGCCTTGTCATTATCCAGGCAAAAGCCAATTTCTTTAATATGCCGATAATCCTTTAGAAATTGCACGAGCGGATTATCAGCCACCATGCCAAGCACAAGCTTGTTGCTCTCATAGTCTCCTGTTATATCCAGATAAGACATCAGATCAATATTTGCCTCAAAGACCTTTAACACGCCGCTTTCCTCATTCACGATGTTAATTCCGTAGTTTTTATCATTTCCAGCCACATCCCCGCGATATTTCTTACCATAAATGTCCGCTGTTCCGCGCTTGGTGGCATAACGTACTACACCATCCTTGTCTTTGCCAAGGAATACCAGATTGTGATGTTCCTTTTCTTCGTATAAGATTTTCAAATCCTTGACAAAATAATCGACGACCTTCTGCGATAATCCCCTTGTCTTCATTAAGTAGGCATATGCCCTTCTGTAATTCCCTTCTGCCATCGCCTCCGGCAAAATGAATTCCTGACGCTCTTTCTGTGGGATTTTCACTGCCTGATTTCTTAACGTTCCCTCTTCCACATGATTCTTCCACGATGTATCCCGCGCCGAAATTCCCTGAAATTCCAGAAGGATGCCAATCGCATCTGAAATAGATTCCACACCGCAAAACTGCATGAGAAAATCAACCTGCGAACCGCCTTCTGCCCCTTTCGTTCCTGCTTTCGACCAGCGATACCACGTCCTGTCATTGTATATCCGGACAGAATCATGCTCCGTCAGCGTAAAAAGCTGATTTCCTACGTGCCTGGGATGATATCCATAATGTGCAGCAAGCGCCGTCAGGCTTACCTCTTTTGCCTGAAGAATCTGTTCATCTGTAAAACGATATGTCATGCCCTACCTCTCTTTCGATTCTTTATTGATTGCCCTCATAAGTTCATCCGCCATGTCAAGTATAAGTGTCACCGTTTCTTCACCTGCTATCTCCATGATCTGCTCAAACCGCTTACCATTTGTAACACTTGCACCTTCTCTGTTGCATGTTTCCGATACGTCCGCCAGATCAATCCCGTCAATATCCAGGAACTGTCTGACTGGTACTTTCAGTGCCGTCGCAATTTTAATCAGCGCTTTTAAGCTTATCCTGCATTTTTCTGTCTCTGCCTTTGATATGCAGCTAACAGAAAGATTCGACAGCTCTGCTAACTTTGATATTGATAGCTCCTGCTTTATCCGTTCTTCACGTATCCGGCTTCCAACTTCTGCGAGGCAGGCTTCCATCTTCTCATCATCATAGGCAAGTGACTCCACACTAATTCGACTTTGCTGTTCTTCCATCTGCTACCTCACTTTTTTCTTGTTATGCTTCTCCTGATCTAGCTGCTTCTGCGGCTCATTCTGCTTTTTCTGCTCTTCCTCCTTCCGCTGCTCTTCTTCCCGCTGCCACTGTATGAACTCCCAATGCTCCCGTACAGCCTCCGCAATCGCTCTGCCTGCCCGCTTTCCCATCACTGCCGAAAGACGCTCAGTATTATAAAATGTATCTGTCGGTGTTCCTGCCTCCGTGCTGATCTGCCAGTTTGGAATCGCAATATACCATCCATTAATATGACGCCCATAAATCACAAGATAATTGTTCCCATTCCAATCAATGCTCGCCTCATGTGTTTCTGTAGTATCATAGCTGTGTCTTATCTCTGCCTTTCCAATGCTCCCCATAGACTACTCCTTTCTTTCCTTGTTTTTATTTGTTTTCTTTTCTTCCCGAAACCTCTTGTATTTCAGATATTGAATTGCGCCACATAAACCCAGAATGGCACATACCAATATAATGTTTATGACATCAATAATCTTAATCGTTGTCGCCATTTTTCCTCTTTTCCGCGTAATAGCGCTGTTCTTCGTCATATTTTTTCTCATATATAAACATCACACTGTATGGTATCGTTTCCTTCAAACCACATTCTTTTGAAAATTTAATTCTTGCAGCCTCATATGCACAATCAATTTCCCACGGTCCAGACTAATCCAGTTTTGATTTTTCTCTCCATTCAAAATACTTTCTTCTTAACGCATACTGTCCGCTTTGTCTTTCAAAATCATCCGTCTCTTGCTCCATATGCCATAACACGCGTTCTAATGATTGTTTTTCCTTATCGTCCATTTCGAATATGCAGAATAAATCCGGGTACTTCAAAACAACATACGGGTGCACATATGCAGTTCCATTCCTTGATCTCCAGTTATCTGTCAAACACTCCAGAAGATAATCTTTCATATACCGGGCTATCTCTATTTCGAAAAAGAATTTGTCGGCTTCCTTGCAAGCCATTAATAAGCAGATTTGAATATAGATGAGCTGCTGTGATAAAAGCAGCAATTCTTTTCTTCTTTTCACTTGTTGCCGCTCTGAATTCTTGACTTTACAAAACCATACTCCTACAATTATTAAAAACAGCAATAATATGAAGTTAATCATTATCAATATCACCTCCTATGAAAGGACAAATTATGCTCTTAAAAAAAATATTTCACCAGACACCAAACCAACTCCCCGAAAATCAAAGGTTGCTGCAAATCCATACATACTACCTGAATTTTGCCAAGGATATCCTAGCATCTCCATTTTACATGCAACCCCAAAATGAACTAATGAAGCTAAATGCCCTAAACAAGTTAATAAAAGTATTGACACTTGATATCGAGAATCATATTCTATTGCATACTATCAGTGTTGAACACGATTATCCATTTAGCTCAACACTATTTCTCGACAGTCCAGTTTGTCCCAAATGTGGACGTTTGAATAACTGCACCTTAAATCGTAAAAAAATCGTTAAACCTATTGCCATTGATATATCTATGCATCCTACAATTTCCTGCCCCTGGAACAAGACTCGACTAATGAATGCTTTTGGAAGTATTGGTGTTTCCGTTGATAATCCCTATATTTTTGACAAAAACAATCACTTTTCCGGTGAACTATATGCACCATTGAATCTTACAAAAATACATAATGGCTATCATTCCTCTGCCTGTGGCATATATGATACAAATGCTATATATTATCCAGAGTATTTCTGCGATTTTTATGATTTCTACGATGAAATCTATTTTGATGGAATGTCATTCCGTCACAAAACTGTAGGTCTGTCATAGAAACGCCTGAACCAAAATCTTTAGGTACGATATACGAAATCGGTCGCTTACTTTATGAACACAATCTATCTCTATTGACACTGCTAAAAACAGAAATTATTACCACAGATCTATAATTATTATCCCACCATAGTCCTTGCTACCTACTCCTTTCTCTCGTGGAAGCTGCACGTACAGCAGCCTCTACGAGTTCTGACGCTTAACGAGTAACGTGTGATATAATAACCCAAGTATGAGAAAATTCCATTATCTTCCCTTTCTTTGATGTCTTCTGGATTCAAATTCCTGCTGATCCTGTTCGTGTCCATCTTCCACATGTCCCGTATCTCGCTCCTCTTCCCTTTCGTTCCCCGACGTACGGATAATCTCTGCAATATCTGCCGCGAGCATTTCCGGCATCCGATTCCAGGGCACCATCGCCTTCTGCCACGAACCATTTGTATGATTTATTCCATTCAACAGCTTAATACCACGTGCCGGCGGTTCCCATGCGTTCAGATTCAAAGTGTAATCATCCAAAAGAAAATCCCTTTCGGTAACACCGCCCTTTATCACATCCTTTTTATCGCTCCCGCACGGCGGGAACAGTCTGTGAGCCATATCAACCTCCGGTAAATAACGGTCCAGCCACGCGTTTTTCTCCTTCAGAGCGTATGGGCTGTCACTGAGCACCGCCGAAAGAATATGTACCTCAATATCCGGATTGTCCTTGATGATAAGCTTAACAGCCTCCACGACTGCCATCTGCGGCTGCAAGTTCTCGAAGTAGCCTTTTTCATATAACTGCTCTAATGTATCGACCTGCTTAAATTCGGCAAGTGTGCCATCCATATCAACAAAAAGCCGCTTCTTCCCTCTCTCCTGTTCCAGTTCTTCCTGTTCTAACCGCTCCAGCACATTTTCCTCTGCATAGCGGACAAATGCACGCAGTCCCAGATCCTCACAATAACTCAACGACTTACTGTCCATGGAAAGCTGAAATTCCCTTGTCTGCAGGTCATATTCATAGAAACGCTCTTTCTGCGGTGAGATCAGACAGCCGCTGCCATCCTTTTCATGATCCCACTTCCAGCCTTCCGGAAGCATGCTTGTCCGTTCATTCACATTAGCGCTAACCTTCGTCATTGAATCCGGGAAGTACACCGCTACATAATCCCGGATCAGATTAATCTCCTCCTGTGACAATCTTACCAGCCCATCCCTTTCGCTCCAGATGCTCTCCTGCAAAAGTTCCCCTGCTTCCTCCTCCGTCCTTGCATACTTTAATGCTTTCTCGATCACTGCATATGCTGCCCGGACATCTGGCTGCATATCATCCGTTGCGAGCGCCTTGTTGACTTCCGCTGCAACCTCCCTTAGTGTTTTAAGACTCTCATCTGTTTTCATGCTGTTCCTCCTGTTTTCTTTTTATTTGTTTCTTTTCCTGCAATTACCAGCCGTTCTGCCACAATGCTTAAATAAAGTACCTCAATCTTATATTCTCTTTCTGTCATCTGCTCTCCTTCCCCCGCCTATCACACCCCTACTCACATTTGCCCCATACCCCTATCCTCAAAATTGAAAGCTTCTTCCGGCTTCATGCCCATTTTTAACCTTCTTCTTACCGTCGATTCCTTATCCGATAAATTCATTTGTTTCAATGCTGCAGCAATAGAATTGTATAAAAGTCCATTTACTACAATGGGGATGCCCTGTCTCGATACCTTTTTAGGCTTATTAAGCGCATCATTTAACGAATATCCATATTTCAACCTGTTTCTGATCAGCCCGGCGTCTTTTGCCTGCTCTTTGCATATCTGGGTTACGGATTTCCTGGTACCCTTATCCTCATAATAAGAACATCTGAAATCTGATGTATCACATGCTGCTTCTACAGACATTCCTCTCCTTAACCGAGCTGTTAAGGTTTTTTCGTTAATACCCACATATTCCGCCAGTTCCCTTATTGATAAAAAATTTTTGCCATCATAAGGGTATAGATTTTTTCTCATATATCTGCTCCTCCAACTGGATGAGATTCGCCGGATCCGTCATGTTCTCCAATATGCCCCATTACCCCTACGCCATCTGCTCCTCGTTCAAATGCATTCTTTACATATACCTTGAAGTAATATCCACCCTGTCTTCATTAAGTGTTATTAACTCCCATACCGATCTCAACATCTGGTGTATCTCTCGACTTTTTGATACTATGTAATTTTCGTACCATGACAAAATCCGTAAATCTTCTGCTGTAATCCCTTCTATTTCCTGCATCTGTTGCACAATGACATACAGTTTATGAGTACATACCCTCTCATAACTCTGGCAACTAAGTACTTGCTCATAGAATTTATCTCTCACCTCATGTTGTGAAATATCCTGATCCGTGTAGGAACCAATATAAATCAAAAGCCGTTCTACATTCTCTTCCAATTTCTGATAATTCTCTATAAATACCTTCAGTTCCATAATTTCATTTTTACAATGCATACTAAAATCTGCCGAAAAACAGTTCTGCTTTTGATATTCACCAATCACTTTCTCCATTTCCAGCATAATTTCACGGCTGCTCTTATATTTTTTCAATGTGTCTCCTTTAATCCTTCAGTTCAAACGTAACTTTCACACCGGCAACATCCGCCAGAGCAAGAACTCTCTCAAATGATGCCTTGCTTAAATCCCCGTGAATCCCTATGTAATTATGAAGTGACCTCTCAGCGATACCTGTCTTCTTACTGATTTCTTCATAACTCTTCTCCGATAATCCACCAGCAATGATCTTTTTGGCGCCAGACGCCTTCTTTGCAATCCGATCTTCGCATAAATTTGATTTAGGCATGATTCAATCCTCCTCCCTACACTTTAGCGTTTTTCTCCTTATCGCTCTCTTTATAAAAACCCATAGGATCTTTGTCTAAAAAAATACAAATCGCCAGAAATTCATCTGCTCTCAATTCTCTTTCTCTTCCAGTCCCCAAAGATGAATACAGGACACCCTGAGACAATCCCGTATTATTAGATATCGCCTTTATGGATATTCCCATTTTATTGATATATGCCGCCACATTTTTAGTTGCAATCATGCTTTCACCTTCCTTTATTCTTCATATCGAGGATTTTTCCTCTTTTTATTACATATTATCCTTCGTTTCGAAGAATGTCAACATTTTTCTTCATTATGAGGATTTTATTTGTTGACTTTGGAAATTTTATTGATTAAACTCATAGAGAGGTGGGAAAATGGAAACTGATTTAAAAATTTCAAATAAATTAAAGGCATTACGAAAAGCATCTGGACTCAGCACTAACCAAGTGTGCGAACATCTGAAAAAATGCGGATATATCATAGCTCCCAAAACATTGTATGGTTATGAATCCGGACATCGCACTCCGAATGCAGATATTTTTCTAGAACTGTGTTCATATTACAATTGCCAAGATATTCTCTTTGAATTTGGCTATACGGATGCTCCCAGAAAGTCCCTTATCTCTTCGGATGCATCAGAGATATACTCCAAATATTGTGAACTTTCAAAAGACGGTCAAAATATCATTCGTAATGCTTTAGGGATAAATGAAAATGAAATGTCAGAAGAATCTACTTCTTTTATTCCTGACACCCCAGAGGAGCTTGAGTCACTATACCCTCCTATTGAAGCGTCAAATGAAAAAAAGAATATTTCATAAAAAAACTATTTCTGAAATACCACACCAGGAATCGGATCATACATCCAATCTTCCTTTTTTTATCTTAACGAACGTAAATTATACAAACAGAACCATTATAATTTATATTGTAGTAGATTGTGTGATTACAGAAATAGTATATAGCAAAAATTTTATGATTATTTAGTTTAATGTATTTTTTTATCATTGAATAACACCCTCTTTTTCGGAAGATTGGATGTTATAACCATTATGATAGCGAGTGTAGTTTTTTGTCATCTACCTATTGTTGTATTTAATATGTTAAACACGAAAATCTGGGAGTACAATTTACGATTGATTTTTTCCTCTCATTCAGACACTAATACATTATTCAAAAGGAGTTTAGAACACAAATGAATAATTACTATGTATTTAAGAAAGATAACTTTAGCGCGTGCTGCAACCTGATTGTATGGGATTTTATAATCACTGTAGCAATCGTAGCCACAATGTCCTCAAAGTGGTTTTCAACACCTCTAACAGGCTTTCAACAATTTTTTATTGGTCTGCTTGGTGGCTTTCTCCTTATTGGTCTAATGGCTATACGTTTTTTACGAAACATCATCATGGTCGCCTTTTCCGTTTTTTGGGCATGTTTTATTTATGGTACATTAGATTTATTTTTTCACATCTCTGATTTATCTTCCTCTTGGCGCTATGGAATTGGCATTTTCCTATTTTTAATGGCTCTCGCAATACACATCGGCTCTGCGGAAGACTTTGGTATACTCTCATTGGCGTCCCCCTCTCGCAAAAGGGATTTTTCTGATTCTAATTTCGACTTCAATGCCAATGTGCAAAATACTTCAGCGGCTATGGCAGTCCAGGACGATTTAAGACAATGTGAAAAGCTATTTCGCACAGCCATCGCACTAGCTGATTCTGTTCAAGCACTTACTGACAGTAATGCCAGTTTTCCGTTAAAGGAATTTGTAAAACGAAATACCTCAAAGCTTGTCAGACAATACAATCATCTGGGTCGTTCCATAAGCAGATATAATAAAACACTAACTGAAGCTTCCTTACAACAACTTACTGTGATATTGGACGAAACTTCCCTAATGCTTGAGGAATACATTGATACCCTACAAACCATGTTGGATGAATATAACGAATGTGCATTTGAAGAGCAAACGCAGGCGCACTCACAATATAACCGTACAGATTATGCAGAACAAAACCATCATAATTCTGGTTCTTCCAACTATTTCAAAGGCTGTGATACCCTCGAAAAACTCAATAAACGATATCGTGATTTGGTAAAGATTTACCATTCTGATTCTGGAAATGGCAATGATGAAGTATTTATAGAAATTACAGATGAATACAATCGTCTAAAAGAAACCTTTTCAAAATAATTTGTCTAAAAGCACGCAAACTACGCATAGTGAAGCCTTTTTATCGTACCTTGAAGACCAAGACACTTTTAACATTGTAAATAAGAAATTCAGAACAATTATTAAGGAGAAATGATGCAATGGCGCGTAAAAAGAAAGGTGAGCTGCCGTCTGGCAACATTCGAAGACAGATTTATGACCACTCCGAACTTCTCTATGATTCCCAGGGGCAGCCTGTCATCGATCCGAAAACTGGAAAGCAGGCAAAGAAAAGAATATACCGCTCCATCACTGCACCTACTGCTGCGGAAGCAAATCTTATCAAGGCTGAGATTCAGGCAGGTAAGAAGAAGCATGTCAAGCCTGTAGATATGACCTTAAGCGAAGCCATTGATAACTACGTAGCATCGTCGGATGCGCTGCTCTCTCCGTCAACCATACGGGGTTACAGAACCATCCAGCGTAACGCATTTAAAGGAATCATGCAGGTAAAGTTGCATGATATAACCAATGAGCTGCTGCGTAATGCAGTAAATGCCGAATGCAAACGTACTACTGGAAAAAACAATCCCAAACCCATATCGTCCAAGACCGTAATTAATGAATACGGGCTTATATCAGCGGTCTTAAATATGTACGCCCCTGACTTGGACTGTACTGTTAAGTTGCCACAGGTAGAACATAATCAGCACGAATTGTCTACCCCTGATACCATTTATAATCTCGTAAAGGGTACAGACATCGAACTGCCGGTGCTTCTCGCCATGTGGCTATCCTTTACGGCATCGGAAATATTGGGGCTTACAAAATCAAAATCTATATCAGCGGACGGCTGTTACATCTCTATTAAAGAAGTCATTGTCAAAGACGAACACGGGAAATCAGTAATAAAAAACAAGGGCAAGCAACCCTCCAGAGATCGCACGCTTCGCATCCCGGACTATATTAAGGGACTAATAGATCAAGTCGAAACAGATCGTCTCGTAACAATGACTGGTACTGCGTTATCTAAAAGATTCGCCCGGATAGTGAAGAACTCTGGTATACCATACATGACTTTTCACGATCTTCGCCACGTCAACGCCTCCGTCATGACCCTGCTCCGGGTACCTGACAAATACGCTCAAGAGCGTGGCGGCTGGAAGTCCGATCACATCATGAAAAGCACTTACATGCAGACCTTTTCTTCTGAACGGGCAGCTATAGATGAGCAGATTGATGATTACCTCTCTTCACTTCTCTTCGCAACAGAATCCGACCGAAAAAGAGAAAAGAAGTACAACTGCTGGCTCATTTTATTTGATTGCGAAGACTCGGAAGAGAGTCGGGCGAAATTCGATACTTTCTGTATCGAAAATCATATTGTCATATAAATACAACACGAAATGCAACACATTTATGTGGATTGCTTGATTTTATGCGGTTTATTCATGATTTTCGATGGGTTCGATTCCCGTTGTCCGCTTGCATTAAGAATCGTCGAAAATCAGGATTTTGTTAGAAAAATCAATGGTTTTCGGCGATTATTTTTTGTCATCTTTCACTTCTGCCCTCAAAACTCTTTCCCAATTATTGAATGTGCGAGGTTTCGTTTTTTGGAAGCTCATATAGCTAATGGATATGTAAGTTACAAACATCACAACTATAATCTGTAAAACTATGTAGCCATATACTTGAGCAACTGTAAATTGGATTTCCTCTTGCTTGATATATTTTCCCCAAAATAAAATTGAGCTTAATAGCGACATTACTATATATTCGACACTTGAACCATAATAAATTATCTTTTCCCGAATATTTCTTGAGTTTAATTTGTAATATTTTTCATGATAACGCTCCCATTTAAAACATTCCACATCCTTTTCATTCTCTAACACTCTGTTCATATACCCCGCCAAATAAGCAACAGCATATTTATGATTAGCAACCTTCAAAGCTACTGGAACAATGACAACATACGGAAGTAAGAACAATTCAATTACATCCATTGACAAGGCGACACCTAAAATGGTAACAACCGCTGTATATGCAAATGTAGCAAGACTATCAACCAATTTCAATCTCCATGTAATTTCATCCCTTAACATTAAATATTCTTTTTCATTTTTCATATAATTTCCTTTCTGCCATCGTTTATCTTGTTCTTGCCCTCTTTTTTATTATACCCTACAAACGAAGATAAATCTATTTCCTTTTTTACAATGATTCGAGCCCTGCTTTCCAGCTCTTTGCTCCAACAATCCCGTCTGCTGTCAGTCCGTGGCTTGTCTGCCAGTTTTTTGTTGCGCTCTCCGTGCCGCTGCCAAAGATTCCGTCCGGCGTTGTCCCGACAATAATCTGCCACACCCTGACAGCTTTTCCCCTGCTTCCTCTCCTGATTGTATTCATGCTGCAAACCTCCTTCTCTTCTATATCGTCCTCCCGCAATTTTCCCTGTTCTTCTCCACAGTTCATCTGCCCTGCCGTTTTGCTGTTCATCTGCCCTGCCATTCCACCGTTCATCTGCCCTGCCGTTCCACTGTTCGTCTGCTCTGCCGTTTCGCTGTTTGGCGCACTGTCCTCCTCAATGACAGCCGTCTGAAACAGAGCGGTTTCCGCCGCTCTTCTTTTCACAAGTCCGGCAAGTGTCCTGCCCGCCGCCTTGCAGTATTGCGGCATTGCCGCCGCAATCTGCGCCGCACTTCTTCCCGCGCAAAGCTTTTTCAAATTTCCCGCTCCGCAATTAAATGCGAAAGAAACCAACGCATCGAACTGGTTCTGGTTGAGCTGCGCCGTGATTGGCACGTATACGGCGTTGTTGACATACTGCTCGAACTTCCGGCAATCCTCCCGCAAGTACTCCTCTGCCTGCGCCTGTGTAATGGTCTGCCCCTGTTTTACGCCTGCGGTGTGTCCGTAACCGATTGTCCAGACGCCCGCCGCGCACTGGTATGCCTTAAGGCGGCAGCCCTCAAACTGCATGATAAGCTTTAAGCCTTCCTGTCCGATTGTTCTTGCCATTGTTTATTCCTCCCTTACATCCTGATCCGTTCCTGCCACGCGCTCCGCCTGCTTTTTGATATTTTTTATCAGCGGCAATAAAAAGCCCGGAACGCCCACCCCGATATCGATCATATTTTCCAGTATACTGATGATTTCGTTGCAAATGATCCAGATCGCCACGATGCAGGCAACCAGAAATGTAAACGGCATTGCAAAGCCCAGCGTAACTGCCCCATACGCTAACAATTGATCGATAATCGCTCCGACCACCACCAGGAGCCACATCATGATTTTTTTCGTAATGCCCTTCATGCTCTTGTAGGAGCTGATACCGCCGTCCGTCCGGTATTTTGCCGCCGCAAGTCCGGTTATGTAGTCAATGATATTACAAATCACCATAAGCAGCACCGGGATGTACATAATTCCCAGGATTGACGACAGGAAGCTCCCTATCGCAGTGAATAATACTTTTACTGAATTTGTTTTCATATTTTCCTCTCTTTCCCCGGCTTTTAGCCGGAATAAAATTAAAAGCGCCGGGTAACCAGTCTGTGATAGACCAGTTATCCGGCACGAAATATCCCCTCCTACGCATACTTTCCATCGTTATATCCGGCATGATAGCCATTCCAATACCCGTCGTCCAGCCCTTTGCTGTATCCGGCATCATAACCAGCCTTATAATTGGCACTGCTGGTATTCGCTCTGGCATCTGCCGCCGCAACGCCTGCATTATAGCCGTTATTATATCCTGTCTTATAATTCACGGAATTAGCATTTGCCCGGTTATCTGCGGCGGTCACCCCTGCATTGTATGCCCCCGCACCGGAAACATATCCCCCGCCGCTATGGTAGCCTGCAGGAATCGTCACATTTCCGCTGCCAGTCGTGGCACCCGTCCAATTTCCCCGATATGCCATCGGATAGGAAAACAGTGTGTTGCTGTCCGTATACCCTGCATTATTTGCACCTGTCCTTATGCAGCACCTTTGTACTCCATCGCTGTTTTTTTCAAAAAATATGGCATCCCCTGCGACAACAGGCGTTTTATTACTCGTGGTATATGTTACAGCAGCGCTGGCAGACAGATTTTTCATTGTACCGCTTAATCCTATACCAGCAGCATTTGTAAATGTTTTCCCCGCCAGAACGTCCGCCGTCGTTGCTGTTCCCACCTTAGCGTCTGCTGTTCCGGCATTGTACCTCGCAGTTCCCGCCGCCGTCACATTCTCCGCCATCGTTTCAAATGACGCGTCTGCCGCCGTCGCCGTTCCCTGTGCAGTGATGGCATCGGCGACAAGTGTTTTGCCATCACTGACAGATTTTTTTACGGCTGCCATTTCCGCTTCTACCGCACCGAGTTTCTCGTCGATGACGTCCGCATTTGCGTTGAAATCCTCCACATTTACAAGGTCGGCGCCCTCCGGCTTTTTCAGACCATAATTACTTGTCAATATCATCTTAATCCCTCCCATGATATGTTCCATCATTAAATCCGACATGATAACCATTCCAGTAGCCATCATCCAGCCCCTTGCTATATCCGGCATCATAACCTGCTTTATAATTCGCACTGTCAGTGTTTACTCTGCCGTCTGCGGCGGCAACCCCGGCATGATAGCCCGCCATATAATTTGCTGACGAAGGATTCTCCCTGCCGTCCGCGGCGGCAACGCCTTCGCCGTATTTCTTATTTCCCGCTGCCGTGATATTATCCGCCATCACGGAAAATGCCGCGTCTGCCGCCGTGTTTACTCCCTGTGCAGTGATAGCTCCGGCGACAAGTGTTTTGCCATCACTGACAGATTTTTTTACGTTTTCCATCTCCTTTATCAGCTCCAAAAGCTTCCTTACCGCAAGCTTTAGCTTGCCGAACAGCCCCCGCAGGGAATCTCCGCTTGTAAGCTCTGTAAGCTGCACTGCCTCCTCAAATTCAACGGTCAGCCCACTCGCTCCGCCGTCCGCGGTCGGTCTTCTTTTTAACTCCGCGTCAATGATGTCTGCATTGTAATTAAAATCCCGCACATCTACGGGCTCGCCGAGCTCCGGCTTTCTCAATCCATAATTTCCTGTTAATAACATGTTCTTTCCTCCTCTAAAATTCGAAATTCTTCCCAGCTATAACGCTGTGCTTCTTCCCATGTGTAATTTAGTGCTTCCTGCCATGTCGTAAAGCGGTATTCAAACTCATATGCCAGATGCGCGGGCTTGATGGTTTCAAGCATCGTGACAAACCCCTGCATATTCTGCGGGATTCCTTTCTTCCCGACAAACCGCACCGTAAACCTGTAATGAGGGGTGTCCTCGATTACCTCGACCTCGATTCCGGAAAACGCTTCCGCCGTATTCTTTATCATTTCCACCGTCGTTGTTCCCTGTCCCCGGAGTTTCGCAAAAAGTAATTCCCGCCGCTGTTCATAGGTCAGCAGGAGATTGGTGTCTACTTTTAGAAATTTCTCCCATCTCGCCAACCCCCAGGTCGCCGATGTGAGAAAGCACTGGTCTGTCACGTCTTCCAATGCGTGTTCGAGATATCCGACCTCATAGCCCTGTGTATCGTACAGGGCGTGCATTTCCTTTTTTTCGGAGATGAATACCGGAACGAGCGGAAACAGATTCACATAGTACTCTTCCCGCTCCCCGTCTGACGTTTCCGCCGCATAGCGTTTCGTTCCGTACGGATTCTGTCCATACATTTCTATCACCTCCCCATCAGTTCATCCCACGTCGGAGCTTTTCTCACGAAGTCGCCGCCCGCAGACGGCGGTTCCTTCCATGTACCGTCTGCACAGAGATATTTTTCCTGCATCCCCGCAGCGGGAGCCGGGACAAGCCCATCCTCTCCTGCGCTTTCTGCGGTCGCACCGGAAAATGGCGCATAGGTCGTGTCAGTAAATACCGCATCCGAAGGAACGTCTGCCTCAACCGTGTGCGCATTTACGGTATCTGCATTTCCGCCGTCTGCCGGAAGCGCAGACGGCTTATTTCGGATAAAGGCGTCCGATGCCGTGTCAGTCACATTCCAGTCCGGCTGCACGTTGACCTCCGCCCCCTGTGCAATGCCAGAGAGCTTATCGAGCTGCGCCTGTGTGATACCATCAAGCACCGCTTTATTGTCGTGTACATGCTTTTTTAGGTTCGCCTCATCGTATGCCGCTTTGTCCTCGTGACTTAGAAGACCGTCAACCTCCTGCGTTGCCTTCGGGATCGCGTTCGCAGAGATCGCTACCCATTCGCTCCCATTCCAGCGGTAAGTATAATCCGTATCCCTGACATTCACAGTCCAGCCATCTTCCGGCGCCGGGTATGCCGCCGCAAGATCCTCATAAGTTCCTACCGCTTCTTTCCAGTCAATCGCTGTTTCAAAAGCAGAGAACTTATTATCGACCTCATTTCTTGTATACTTGTTATCCCAGTTCGGCTTATTTTCCTCAATAACCTTTTGCAGTTCTGTTTCTGCCGCCCGGGCGCGTTCTTCCTCGGCATTTAACGCCTCCTGTGTCGTCAAAATGGAGACCTGCACACGGTTGATATCATCCGCCTCGACCGTATCTCCCGGCGTCTCGTAGGTGATATACACCGTCGGAACGTCCGCATAGATTCGAATGATGCGCTTCCACGGCGCATTGCTCGGTGTGGACAACGCATAGTTTGTAATCCGCTCTCCGGTAAGCTTGGAACCCGTGCAGACCGCAAGCGTGCCCTCCGCTATGTTGTCATGCAAAAGTTCTGCCTCATACACGCCGTTCGTGACGGAGACCTTCTCCTCAATCACATAGATCACGCCGTCAATTTTATTTAATTTCTCTGAAAATCTGCTTACTTCCATCACATCACCTCCAGACGCACCGCTCCGCACACTGCGATTTCTTCCTGTGCCAGCGAAATATTTGCGGCTTCGCCGTTCAGCTTCATTTCCGCAAAATCCTCCACGCCCGCCACATCCATCAGCAGACTGCCCATCCGCGCAAGGCTGATATATTCTGCGTCAAATGCATTGCTCTGCAAATACGCATCGACCATTTCATGAAATGTATTCTGCGCAGTACCCAGGGTTGTTTCCCCTGTCAGTTTTACCTTCGCACTGACGTTGACCGTCAGCTCACGCGCGGAAACAACTGTGACCGCTGCTCCGATTGGCCGCATCTGCTCAATGTAATCTGCGACCTTTGCGATAAGCGTCTCATCTGCGGCAGTCTTGTTCTCACTCGCAACGACCACCTTGACCGTTCCCGGGCCGTCTGCAAGCGGAAAAATTTTTGCCGCTCCGCTTCCGGTACAGGCTAACGCCCAGTTGTAATAATCGCTCACGTTACCGCTCGTTGAAGGTCTCTGCACCTTCGCAAATAAACGCTCACGCAATGCTTCGTCGGATTCCTCATCCACGCCTGCCGACAAAATACCAACAAGCTCCGCCGTGCCAAGCCCGCTTATGTACTCGACCGGGAGCAGCGTGCCGATATACTCATTTCCGGTTTTTCCCGGCGTCTCACACTCCATTTCATAGATGTATGTTTCCCCATCCTTGCGCCGCAGCTCCCCCGCCGCAAAAAATAGCGCCTCTTCCCCGCTCGTGGAAAAGCGGCTGCCTTCCGGCAGTTCCTTATCAAATCTTCCCTCGCGGATTGCTTTCGTGGCAGCCTTGCGCTCTAATCCAAATTCCTTCACCAGCCTGCTTAAATACTCCCCCGCAGACGTGTCCGGCATCACAAGCTCCGGGAAATTGCCGAGCTTAAAATACGCCATTGCAAGGTTGTAGGCGACTGCTGCGGTCGCGTCATAGATGATGCTGCCCTCCCGTTTATCCAGATTTTCCGGCAAACGTTGAAACATTGCATCCATAATGTTTTCATACGTCATTTCTTCATACATTAATGTCCCACCTCATTTCTTCTGTCGTGCCGCCATAAATCGTGCGCACGAAAAAAGTGACAAGGATTTGCTTTCCCGTCACTTCAAATTCAAATGCTTCCACCGTCTTGATGCGGTCATCCTGTTTTAACGCCTCTGTAATACGCCGTTTCAATTCCGACATCACATAGTCCGTCGGCTTTCCGTAAAGATCCATCAGGTCAATCCCGTAATTCCACGAGTAGACCGGATATCTGTAGCGTTCCGTGTTTAAGATACAGAAAATAGTCTGCCGAAGTTCCTCAAGCTCCTCACAGGTTCCGGTTATATGCTCTCCTCCCGTTTCCATGCGGAAATCCTTCGACGGAATCGTCAGAATATCCACTTCTTTTAATTGATTTCTGACCGGTATCATGTTCTACACCACCTTTCCCACCAGTAAAAATTTCTGCCCGCCGTGCTGCCTGATCAGTTGCACGTGATCGCCCTTTTGTAAGGGGCTGTGCACTTTTACGGTAAGTTCACCGCCATATTCATGCAGGTGCGCAGGTTCGCCAGCCTCCTTGGTGTCCGCAGGTTCTACTGTCACCTTGATTTCATGCTCCGTCAGATGCTCGGGCACGACCAGCATATCGCCGCTTATCGTAAAGCGCTGCTCCACCTGTACCTTTAGCGGCTTTGCCGAAAGGATTGTCCCCGACATCACATCCGCCGGATAGGACGCCTCACTCGCGCCGACGGACATCTGCTGCATTGCTCTCACCAGATCATTTGTGTCATACACGAAAATCACCTCCCGACACCGTTAAATCCATTGTGTGTTCACTTTCGCCGTATTTGTGGACACATTTTTCCACAAGCATAAGATTTTGTATCTTTGTGCCGCCAAGATCAAGCTGTACCACAACCAGCGAGCCGCCGCGCACTCTCGAATCCCCACAGGCATCCCTGATCGTGAGCGACTTCGTTTCCTTGTTGTAAAGCGAAAGCAATGCCGCCGCTTTTGCCTCTCCGTTCTCACCCTCCTGCAGCTTATCAAAATACTGCAAAAGTCCCCAGCGGTTGATGTTGCCTGAATCTCTCGCCATGTATATCTCTCTTTCTCCCTGCTCCTCGTTGTCGTATACGAGTTTGACACAGTTGTAGGTGTCAGAATCTATCGTCGTCTCGTAATCAAAGTTCTGTCCTGTCTCCGCGTCTATGACAATCGGCACATACATATCGCCGAGAAAGGACAGGTTCAATTTTCCAAACGCATCGTACAGCAGATACAAATCTCCGGTATTCTGCAGTGTGAAATTCAGCGCATTTGCAATCATATCAAGCAGCGATACGTTATCCTCCACTCTGGAAGCAATTTTCCATCCGGTTTCTGCGATCGTGCCGAGATTAAAGCCGTATTTGCTTCCAATCAGCCGCACAAGTCCCGCCGCCGTCTTGTCTGTATAGACCAGCGTATCCTTATTTTTCAGGTATCTGATCTGGTCATACGCGGTCACTGTCACAATACTGCTGCGGTCACGCTTGATGCGGAAAATGAATCCGTAAAACACCTCTGCACCGCTGCTGTCCTTAAACCGCACCGGATTTCCGTTTGCAATGTGGATGCCTGTGTCCACAAAGCTAAATTCCAGAACTCCCGGGCTAATCTGCCGCTCGGTCGTGACTTTGACCGTCTCCTCGACCGGGGGCATGTATGCGGTATTCTCATTTTGAATTAGCAACTCGTACATGGCTTCCTCCTCTCAGTTTTTCTCATAATCCTCATCCTTTCTTCTTTAATTTTCTAAAACTATCTCCATCTACTTGTAAAATCGGCATAATAATACCCGCCTACATAATGTAGGCGGGCAAATTTTCTACTGTATCATTTCTTGTCCATCAAATATAAATGACTGAATTGTGTTTGTGTCTGTATCAATTATAAATTGAAAATTGCTTCTTATTTCTGCCCCAAAACTATTTTGTGCATCCACATACCCTTGAACAGTTACAATATTCTTTTCTTTAGCAAATCCCCACTCAAGAATATTGGGGAATTGGGCTGTTGACGGAGATTTCAATACTTCTTTTACCTTATCTTCACATTTAATCATTAAATCGGATGCCTCGTCCGAAGTAAATGTGTAGTCCTGCAATGTAGCCATCGCAGCACCATTCTCATATAATGGATAGATATCATAACTCAAAGAATACACTGTGTTATCCGCGTTAATGTATAAAATGATATTGTCTACATTATTATTAACAGCTAATCTATAACCAGTTTCTCCGTCAGAATGTGTATTGTCCAAAAGTTCATCATGCTCAAATGAAGATACTTTCGTAATCCCACAATCATTAAGAACATTGTCAATTTTAGAACTCTCTTCACTGCTAATGTCCATGTACTTAGCAGCTATTGAGTCATCATATTTTTGTGGATTTTCTTCCATCTCTTTTATTCCCCTAGTCATAATAACACCAAACCCACCAAAGATTACTACCATTATAATAAACGTAATAAGACAGCCATGTCCTTTCTTACGTTTAGTTGGCACTTGGGGCTGTATGTTAGGTGTTGTCTGCGGCATTGGCGGTGGTGTAATTCCCGCTTTTAAATTTACTGGGCACCCACAATTAGGGCACACCGTAGCCTTGTCACTTATTTCTTTTCCACATTCAGTACATTGGACTAATCCCATAACTTTTTTCCTCCTTAACGTTATAGGAGAATTATATAATACTTTCTTTCGAATGTCGACTATCTTTTATCCGGCAGGAATTGTCAAAACCTGTCCCGGATAAATCAGATTCGGATTGCCGCCGACCACCGATTTATTCGCATTATAGATCGTATTCCAGTCTGTGCCTTTTCCGTAATACTGCTTTGCAATATTCCACAGGCAGTCGCCTTTTTTGACGGTGTAAGTACCGCCGGACGGTGCATTTTGCGACACCTCCCTTGTCGTCTGCATTTCCGCCTGCGGTCTTGGCAGTGATATATCAATCGTACAGGTCTTTGTCGTAAATGCCCGGTACTGTTTCAGGCTGACTTTTACCGTGATATCAAATCCTTCGCCCGCGTCCTCCACAATTGAATAATCGTCCAGACACACTGTCATATTACTGTCGAACAGCTTCTTGTTCTGCGCATCCGTCCGTGTGACTACATATTGAAACGGCTGCTTTGCAAGCATCAGTTCCTGTAACTTATCCATATAGAACTTCGGTTCGCGAAATTCATCCGGGTATACCGCAAAGGAATACTCGGCATGGGGCAGCAGCAATTCAAATTCAATATCCGTAAGTCCGGGACTTTTTAAAATCGTTGCTTCCCCCTCGTCGATCAGTGTGACCTTCTCATTGTTCCCGTTGACTTTTACAGTGATTTTCGATGGCGCAACGGGAAATAAAATTCCATCGAGATATAATCTGTATGACATGTTTTCCTCCTTTTGTATTTTGTTTTTCCTTAAAAATGGGTATAAAAATCCCGCTTACATAATGTAAGCGGGTTGGTTTTATATCCCTAACAACTGTTTCTTTTTTGCTTCAAACTCTTCCTTTGTGATTACACCATCATCGCACAGTTTTTTGTACTTTGCGATCTCATCAGCTCCGGAAGTTGTCCCATATCTGTTCTGTGCTTTTTTCTCTTCCGCGTCTGCCATCATAATCTTAAACTCAGATAAAATATTCTGCACATCCAATTTCAAAAAATTATAGGTCGTACTCCCTTCCTGCACTTTTCCGTTCGACAGCAGAAAAATGTACTCTTTGCGCATGTTTGGATTCTTCGTTGATATCATTATCATAAGTGAAGTTATCTCCTCCTTCACGCTCTTTTTCCCGACAGCGGCTCCTGCAATTGCTCCTGCTGCGCCAAATAATGCTCCGCCCGCCAATGCGCTTGCTGTTCCACCGCTTATGACACTGTTTCCATTTTGTATAACATCTACGCTGACAATATCATCATAAGACATCACAATCGGATCTTTAATGTCATTGGGCACTATCCATTGTCTTTTGTTCTCATCTATGTACAGATATTTCTTTACCTTCCTTGTGGCTGAGAACTGCGCTAATAACTCCATATTTTTCTTGTGATTTTCCGTACACTGCAGCACTCTCGCCTTTGGTACATCTTTAAATTTCTCTCCGCCCGAAAGAAATCCTCCGCTATTGTTTATACAGTTCTGGCAAATCCATCCGTCAGCCAATTTCTCCTTCACCTGAGTGCTCCCGCATATACAGCACGGCTCTTTTTTCGCAAACAAACCCATTGCTTATTTCTTCTTGAAGTTACTATAACGCATTATGTCACACGCCCTGCCATCAGCGCCCCATTTAAAAACACATTGCTACAATGCCTTTATATGTTGCATCATCCACTTCTATTAACGACTTTTTACCATCCTTGAACTGGATTGCAATCTGATAAATCCCCTTATCCTTTGCAGATAAACCACCTGCCACCATGCCGACCGGTCCAAGCAACGCACCTCCTACCAAACCTCTGGCGACCCCAGATGCCGCACTCTTGCGATGTTCATCTGTAATTACCTCGTAAGATTCAACTGTCGTGCTATCTAAATACAATGGACGAAAAACCTTCACTACGATTGCCGGTTTTGCTCCGCTCATCACTGCTTTTCCCTGATAGTCTCCTGCAATAACCATGTTTTTTGCTTTTGCCATAATAAGTATTCCTCCTTAATATTTGTAAAACTTATTATACAACATTCTACTCCAAATGTCAGCAGTTTTATTTGTTATACACCTTCCTTGACAACTTCCATGGATTCAATCACCCGCATGGTCAAACCATCTACGATGCCGTCCAAGTCATTCGTGTTGTTTACCATATTCTGCATACCGGACATATCCACCTTGATTTCGGCTGTTGTAAAACGATTGATGGCTTCCTGTTCCGCGAGGTCAAGCAAATACTTAAGATTCTCCTGTGAGATATCCAGAGAGTCCGATATATTTGCGGTATCACCCGCTATTCCTGCGATATTATCTGCTACATCCGGGGATGCTCCATAGCCGCCATTATCTGTTCCCAAAAATCCGGTTGCATTATTTGCTAAATTCTGAATGCCACCAAATGCATCTTCTCCACCAAAGAAATTAGATATGGAATCTTCCACACCCTGCCCCCAGTCATAACCAGAATTGTAGGCGTTTGAAACCCATCCATCCTCAAAAGTATCAAATGTTGAGCTGCCTTTATCAAACTCCTCTCCTATATCCTTGTACTCCATTTTATTACCGGCAGCTTCTGCCGATTTTGCAGCATAATCATCTGCCATTGACGTAATTCCCGAATAATCAATCTCAACAAACGGTAATTTGTTCAATGCCACGCATATCTTCTCTACGACTTCAAGCGCTGTAGCCAGCATATCATACCACCACGCAATCACTGAAAATATTGCGTTATGGAATGCCGCCTGGATATTATATCCTACCGCCTTTACCGCACTGATAATTCCAAGAACAATATTGGCTATGGATAGCCCCAGATTCTTAAAAAACTGAATTACAACATTAATGCATCCGCAAATAATCCCGGTCGCAGAGTATGTTGTGTTCTGTGTTTTATTGATCCATGCAACCACCACATATATAACTGCAATCAACGCGATAATTGCTAAGACAATTATTCCGACTGGATTCATAGACATAACTGTGTTGAATACTGTTTGTACAGTCGTCCATGCTTTCGTCGCCAGTTCTGCCGCTTTTGCGACTATTGTCGCCCCTTTCGTAATAAGCGTATACGCTGCAATCGCCGCCACAACTCCCCCAATAACCGGCGCAATCATCGACCAATTATCCACGATCCATGCTCCGCCTGCTGCCAGCATATCCACTACTCCGAGCGCAATCGTCGCCACGCCGGACAACGCATTCATGACGCCCATGACACAGGTCTGAAGTTCTCCGCTATTTGCAAGCTCATTTATCCGCTGCAGCACAGGCTGAAACGCCACAAGCGCCCCATTCTGGAACATCGTCCACACCTGTCCCCAGGTCATAGGCATACTCTCGAACCGTGCATTAATCTCATCCTGCGCCGCAAACATTGCATTCTTCATGATGTCTGCGGTAATCTGTCCCTGCGATGCCAACTCACTGATTTCGCTTGTCGGAACGCCCATATAGTCCGCCAGTGTCTGCACGAGATTCGGCGCCTGTTTGAAGATACCGCTTAACTCGCTCCCGCTTAAGACGCCATCCCCCATCGCCTCAGACAACTGCGAAAATGCGGCGGACGATTCGTTCGCTGATAATCCCGCGATTGCGAACTGCTTGTTGGCAAGCTCCGCAAAACCGACCATCTCCTCTGTGGAAGAGAACGCATTCTGCGCGCGATTGCCGAGTTCGGCTACAGCCTCCGCCGTGCCCAGATACGATGTTCTGGAGCTCTGCGCCGATTGATAAATCATCCGGGACAAATCCGTTGTCGTCTGCATGGTACCGTTCATTTCATTATAACGGGCAACCATCGTATCAAGATGCGTCATCGTCTGTGTCAGTTCATCCGACATTCCAAGAACATCCTTTACCGTGGAAAGATTTGCGTATTTGCCCACAAGTGTCTTGACTTTGCCAGCCAGCTTCCCGGCAAGGGATGTGCCTTTCTCCATTTTGCCATTGTGCGCCTCCTGCTTTTCCGCTGCTTCATTGGTCGCGCTTGCAATCTGCTCAATCGGCACCAACTGCTCAGTCAGCTTTACCCGCGCTGCCTCAAAGACCGACGTATTAAATGCATTTCCTGACACGACCCGCAGCAGCTCCAGTTCCCTTGTCACGGTCTGGACTGCCGTACTGATCTGATAAAGCGGCGCAGACGCATGATCTGTCAGCGCTATCGCTGTCTCCATACTTGACATAGTTCTCACCTCCTACCTTTTTGAAATTTTCTTCGCCCTGCGCTTCTCCTCCTCCACCCGGAGGTCGATTGACGCAATGACAAACGCTTTTTCGTTCGCATCCAGCCCCGCAAAAAATGACGGCAGCCAGTGAAACTTCTGTAAGCAATAATGCGCATACGCCGCCTCACTGTCGCCGCCATCGATTAGTTTTTTGCTTCGGCAATCTTCTCCGGCATCGTCTCATCCAGACCGCTGTACTGCTGCACAAAGGTCGCCAGCTCGCCAAATTCTTCGGGGTTGTCCACCATCTCGGCAATTAATGCCTCCGCGCTGAGGACTCCGTAGGAATCCTGCAGCTCCTTGCTGTTGAGGTCCGGCTCTACGACCGCTGCGCAGATCATCTTTGTCAGAAGCTTATGGCTGTCTACCTTCTGACGGTACATACCCGGTTTCCCGGTCACCTGCACCTCCGTCGTGCACTCCTCGCGGATTGCTTCGGACTCCTTTGTGGTGATAGCGCGGATCGTCCACAACAGCGGATTTCCCTTCTCATCACACAGCGACCTCGTCACCGGAAACTGTACGGTTTTCTTCTCTTTCTTATTTGTCTTTAAAAATGCCTTCAAATTTCCCATTTTTTCCTCCATTCCAAGGCTATGCAAATCCCCTTGTCAGCATAAACTACCATCAGAATTTATTCAGCCTTGCTCCATTTTCAATCACAATATTTATAAGCTTCTATCTGTCCTGCCTTCCGGTAATTCCACCGCAAACGGCAGGCGGCTCTTGCCGCCTTGCCCGCCGTTTACAGATAAGACGGTTCCGTATAGGATTCGGGACTGGTGTAATCCGCCGCATAGAAATTGATTTCCTGCTCGATGAAACCGCCCTCGGCGTCGAACATCGACAGAAGCACATCCCCGTCAAGTACACAGTCGGTGTACACCTTGGTACTGCGCCCCATACAGGTCGATGCGTCGTTATTTGTGGTCTGGATTTCAAACACCGGAAGCTTGCCTGTGTTCTTGTACTCCGTCACCACGCGGTCAAACATTTCCGTGCATTTATACACGGTCATCTTTCCCTGAATCACCATGCCTGTCGGCTTCCTGCCGGAAATGATTTTGCCGAGCACCGGAATTTCCTCGGTGCTGATACTTGCCTTCGCCTCAAAATTTTTCGCGTGAAGCGCCGCATAGCGCCGTCCGCCTATCGTGACAAAGCACTCCGCCTCTTTTGCGCTTGGCACGTCCTGTTCATTCATATATGTATTCAACATTTTTCCACCTCCTACTGAACCACTACGGTCATATAAAGCTGTGACATTGCGCCTACGATCGTAACTTTATCCTCCACGGATACGCCGCGTTTCTCGCTTCCCGCCGTCACGACAACATCTTCCTCCGAAAAGCCCTCGATTGCGCCGCGCTTTTCAAGCTCCTTGTGATGGCGCACGATATCGCTCCAGAGGCTCACACGCCCTGCCTCGTTGTTCTGAATCTTCCCGTGATACTTTTCATTGAACAGCGCTGCGATATCCATCGCGATCTGATCGAGCACACGGATGGTCTGATTGCTCTGGAAAAGCTCATTCTTATCCTCGGTCAACGTCACAAGCGAATTGATATCCTCCAGAATACGAACTTCCGTGCCGACCGAATGAAGTACAAGCTCGCCCGCTGCGATTGCCTTCTCAAGCTGTGTCTGCGTGTAGGAGGTATCTATAGAAAGCTCGCCGTCGTACACCGCGTTCGTGCAGGTTGCGTTCACCGCGCACGCTGCTTCCATACCTGTAATCCACGGGATAATATCCATGCCGTTTTTCACATTGATGACGCTCTCGCTGTCCGCATCGCAGCCGTAAAGCACACACTGGAACTTCGTGCCAACCTGATCACGCATACGTCTGGCATATGCTGCGTATAATGCCTTTGTCGTGGCGTCATCCGTGCAGACTCCCATTGCATTAAAGCTGTACGGCTCGAGCGCGTCCAGATACGCCTGATGCGACTCCCCTGTGATTGTCCCGTTCGTACCTCCGGTAAGTGCTGTTCCGGCGGTTGCCGAAAGCTCCGCATCCTTTTTCCAGATGACAAATTCGTTGTCCGAAAGCTCCGCCGCACTCTTCACGGTCTGCGCGTCCACGAGGGCTGCATCCATGTAGAGCTTCACGTCATACGCGCCTTCCACATCAACGCTGTCGCCCACGACGACGCGGAGTGCATTTCCGCGAATGCCCGAATACCTTGCCGTTGCAAACAGGTTGGACGCTTTCTCTCCCCCGGACGTCAGCTTGTACAGATATGCCTTTGTCGCATGACGGAAAAGCTCCCTAAGCGGCTGCATCTGCTCTGCGGAATACGGATATCCAAAGACGGCAACCGTATCCTTAAGAAAATCCTCCTGCTCCACGGTAAAGATTACATGATCCGGCCCCCAGTCCAACGCAAGCGGCATCGTTGCCGCTCCGCGCCCGCTAAGCGCCGCTGCCGCTCTCGCCGCAGAAATAAAATTAATGTATGCACCGGGCAGAACCTTGTTCTGACTGGTAAATGTTCCTCCTCCTAACATACTCCCACCATTCCTTTCATGTATTTTTCAATCATTTTGTCCACATCACTCAAAGAGTACTTTTTGCTGCCGCTAAGGAGCGCTGACAGCAGATCGCGTTTGTCCGCATAGCGCTTTGACTCCATAAGCTGCTCTTTCGTGTATATCTTAGTTCCTGTCGCCATTTTTTACCTCTCCTTTCATTTGATAATTTTCCATGTAATTTTCTGTTTCCTTCTGGTTTAAAAACATCACGTATTCCGCCACAACCACAAGTCCATCTCCGGAAATGTCCTCGCAGGTCAGGTTCCCACGGATTTTTCTGCCCTCCGCCTCAATCAGTTCCAGACAGTCATAAAGCTTTTCAAACACCGTGTTCATTTCCTGATTCGGCGTCTGCGATGCCGGAAGATACTGAATGGAAAACAACAGCGTCATTTTCTTTCGCTCTCCGGGTAGCCTCTCGATTCCCGGATTCCTGCACCGTATGAAAAAGATTGGCGCTCCGCTTCCCTGTTCTGCTTCCTCCTTACAGATCAGACAGCCGCTTCCAAACGTTCCCCCAATGGCATCCGCTATCGAACCCATTACTTCATTGATCATTTCACACCTCCTTTCGCCTGCGGTTCTTTTGATTTGCTTCTTGCAGTTTACACTATAGCATCCGAAAATCGGACAGTCCGGACAGAACGGACAAACCTTAATTTTCTTTCATAAACCGCTCAAACTCCTTGCGGACGCTCTCTCCGGTCGTGTTTCTTCCAATCCGGTCCGCCGTCTGTTCCCAGCTTAAACCTTCGAAAAAACGATACCGGATGATCCGCTGCATACGCGCAGGACTTACGTTCATCCACTCCTCCACCAGAAGCTTGGACGCCTCCGCTCTCGCGATCCGGTCCTCTAAAAGCTTTTCCTCCGCGCGGAGCCTGATATCGTCCGAGGTCGTAAACGGCGTTCCCTCCACCGTAAAATGCGTCTGTACATATGGAAACTGATTCATGGAACCGCTCACGCTGTCCTTTACGATTGTCTGGCGCTTTCTGCGCAGCTTTTCAATATCCTCCTCTGTTTCCTTAATCAGCACACAGGCGTCTATGTATTCATTCAATGCGTTTTTATCCATATATTTTTCCTCCATTCTCTTTCTACTCACGTTTCGTGTGTTCTTTTGGCAGAAATATGCCGCGGTGCATCGGCGTACCCGACCATTCCGCCGCTTTTCATGCATGACGCTACCGGGGCTGTCCGTTTCATGCATGTTTTTAAAATCAGAACATTTGTTCGTTTCATCTGTAATATACACGATTCGTGAGTTTATGTCAACACATTTTGTGTGTATATCTTGTTTGTTTCTCACAATTCGTGTACAATAAGGAAATAAAAGACAGAAAGGATGTAGAACCATGCCGGAATTTAAAGATATGCTGAAATATTTCCGAATGAAGGAGAATCTTTCCCAGAGCGAGCTGGCAGCAAAGCTTGGTATTTCACCATCGGCTGTCAGTATGTATGAAGTAGGGAAACGGGAACCGGATTTTGAAACCGAGGAGAAGATTGCGGATTTTTTCCATACGGATCTTGATACGCTGCGGGGACGCGAGAGTAGTGACGCAGAACAGCAGCCTTCCTACTATCTTGACAAGGATTCCTCCGATGCCGCGCAGTTTTTATTCAGCAATCCGGAGTACAAGGTGCTCTTTGACGCTTCCAGAAAGGTGAAGCCGGAAGATATCAATCTCGTCGCAGAGATGATCAAGCGGATGGCAGGCGGAAGTTCCGACGACACCGGATGTTAGTATGTGTCCAAAGAATTGGACACATACCATGCTATACTGTCCACAGATAGGAGGAATGCGCGTGGATAATGTAAGAACGATTTATTGTGACCTTCCAAACACGGTGGGCGGATTTACAGTCGCAACTGCCGACGATTATTTTACAATCGTCTTAAACCAGAATTTATCTTATTATCAGAATTTGGAAACTTACCGACACGAACTTATGCACATCGAAAACGGTGACTTCGATAAGACATGCTCTGCGGATTTGATTGAAGTGTGTGCACACAACATTATTTAGATTTCGCATATGATATAGAAAATGTTTTCCGGGCGTGCCATGAATAACTGCCAAAATCTCTATTTCCTGTCAACCCTTGCCTGCCAGCTTGCAGACTGCCTGACCGCAGATGAACTTGCCGTGCTCTCTGCCGACCTGATGACGCTTGGGGATATGCTTGCGTCCATCCTTGCGCGCAGGGATGCCTGCGATAATGAATAGTTACACTCTGTTTTGCAGAGTATACAAAACGAAACCGACGCATCTTTCCCGCGTCGGTTTCCTTCCCATCATCTCTTCTGATTAATCGGCTGTATGCCCTCTTTTCTTACATTGTGCGTCTGGTTCTGGTTCTCCGGCTTCACCTTCTGTGTCACGCTGTTGAACGCATTTAAGTTTTCCTGACGCTCCATCTTTTCCTGCGCTTTTTTATCCATATTCTCACCTCTGTGATAGTATGGAACACTCCTCGAAATTTATACGAAAAACGCAATTATTCCACGCTCTTTAGCGCCTCCACCGGGTCGATATGGTCCAGCGAACGATTCGTAATTGCATCCACAATCAGTGCAAATACGAAAGAAAGCCCCGCTGCGATCAGATAGCTTCTCATATGCAGCGACACCGCCAGATAGATGGAAGGCATATTCAGCACATAAGTGAGTGTCTGCGCGAACGCATAGCCAAGCGGTATGCCAAGCACAATTCCGATTGCCGTCAGAATCAGCGTCTCCTTATTCACATACAAATGCACCTCGCGGTCGAAAAAGCCAAGCACCTTAATTGTCGCAAGTTCTCTGCACCGCTCGGAAATATTGGTTGTTGAAAGCGTAAACAGCACCACAAACGCGAGACATGCCGCCATGACGATCACAATATATACCACCATATTGATCAGCGCAAACGCATCCGTAAATTCCTCCCGGAGTTCTTTTGTACTGACAACGGAAAGCACGCCGTCTTTCTTCTCCATTTCATCCGCATAGGCGATCTGATCCGTGCATGCATCCGAAAGCTTCACAAACACACCGTTCGGCTCGTAAGCTCCAAAGAGCTTCTCATAAGCGGTCTGCGTCATGTAAATATTATTTCCCAGATAATTCTTTACCAGCGCGGACACCTGTGTTTCCTGCCGTTTCAAATCAATATCCTGAATCCAAACGGTATCGCCCGCCTCAAATTCCAGCACATCCGCTGCATTCCGCGTGACAAACACATCGTCATCCAAAAGCGATATATCATTTCCGTCCAGATCCTGTAAATGAATATACGAGTTCAATGTTCCGTCATCCGGTACGACAATCAACTGCACCGTTTCCTCGTCTCCTGCCGCATTGATAAGCTTCACTGATGAAATCTGCACATTCAGAAAATCAGAAACATTTTCATCTTCCTCGACATAAGACAGCAGTTGTTCGTTGTCCTTAGCAGAAGAGACCGCCATCAGATCATACTGATACACCTGCTCATACTGCCTTGGCATCAGATCTGTTACCGAATCTTTGACCGCAAATCCAAACAACAGCAATGCCATGCAGCCCATGATTCCCGACACAGTCATAAAAAGCCTTTTCTTGTAGCGGAACAAATTACGCGCTGTCACCTTATTGAGAAAGGAAAGCCTGCTCCACACAGGCGTGACATACTCCAGAAATACCCGCGAACCGGAACGCGGCGCCTTGGGGCGCATCAGCACTGCCGGAGTCTGCAAAAGCTCCGCCTTGCATGCAAGCACTGCCGCAGCGGCAATTCCTGCGACAAACAGCAGCGCGCCTCCTATTCCATAGAGGATATCAAACTGCAGCAGATACGCAGGCAGCAAATACATCGTGTCAAAAATGACAAAAATGATGCCCGGCAATACCACAAATCCGCAGACGTCGCCCAAAATACTGCCAAGCAGACTTGCCGCCAATGCGTAGAGCAGATATTTACGGCGGATTTCCCTGTCGGTAAAGCCCAACGCCTTATACGTTCCAATGAGCCCGCGGTCTTCCTCCACCATACGGGTAATCGTCGTAAGACCGATCAGGATTGCCACGATAAAGAATACGATCGGAAATACCGTACCGATCGCCTCGATAGACGCAGCATCGCTTTTTACATTCGCATAGCCGCTTAAGGAAGTGCGATCCTGTACATACCACTGCGTCATGTCAATCTCTTCAATCTCTTCCCGTGCGTCTGCAAGCTTCTGCTCTACCTCGGCTTTTTTGTCCTGATATTCCGCCTCGCCGTCCGCAAGCTCGTGCTCTCCATCGGTAAGCTCCTGCCTGCCGTCCGCAAGCTCTGCTTCGGCGTCCGCGAGCTGCTTTGCCGTATCCCGCTCCTTTTCCTCCAGCTCCGCTTCTCCTTCGGCAAGCTTTGTCTCATTATAAGCAATTTCCGCCCGTCCGTCTGCAATCTGCTGTTTTCCGTAGGCTAACTGCCCTTCGGCATCCGCAAGCTGCCTTTCCGCTTCCTCAAACTGCTGCTTTGCCGTCTCTTCCTGCGCCAAAAGCGCGTCCATGCTTTCTGCCAGCACCTGTTCGGTTGCCCGCAGTCTGCCAAGCCCCAGCGCCAACTGCGGCATCTGCGCGGGGAGCGCATCGAGCTGCTGCTTTGCGGCTTCCAGTTCTGCCAGTCTTGTATCATATTCCGGCTCTGCCGGATCAAGCAGCGCCGCCTGTCCGTCGATTCCCTGCTTTGCGGTATCTACTGCCTGTGTCAGTGCCGCCAGATATGTATTCTGCTGCTCGGCGACCATGCCCGGCACCGCCGCCTCGGCTGCCGTCACGTCTTCGCCTGCCGCCTGTGCGCCTGCGACCGGAAGATATGCATTCTGCGCCGCCTGCACATACGCATTCCACTCCGCTTCCGGCCACAGCTCCCCAAGCATTCCCGCGACCGTCTGTACCTGACCTTCTACCTCCACCTTCGCCGCCGCAGTCTGGCTCTGGCTTTCCGTAAGTTTGCTCCGCGCAGCCTCTATCTGCGCGTAAACCTCTGTCTCCTTCTGCGCCAGTTCATCTCTTGCCGCGTAAAGCTCCTGTTCTCCGCTTCCAAGCTCGCCCTCCGCCGCATCAAGCTGCGCGCTTCCGTCTGCAAGCGCCGCATACCCATCGGCAAGCTGCGCCCGCGCATCCGCGAAGCCGTCCTCTGCCTCCTGCTTTGCGTCATTAAGCTCCTGCTCTCCGTCTGCAAGCTCTTCCCAGCCATCTGCAAGCTCCTGCCTTGCATCATCAAGCTCCTGCTCGGCGTCTGCAAAAGCGTCCCCTGCTTCCTGCTCGGCATCCGCAAGCTTCTCATATGCCTCCCCTGTAATCTCGTCATAACGCGCCTGCTCCCGCTGTTCCTTGATCTGACTCTCAATCGCATCCACGACCTCCGCCACCCGGCTCTCATATGCCTCGGAATAACAGAACAGCTCACTGCCGCCCTCGACTGTCAGATATACCTGTGTATAAATATCACTGTCTACCGCCTCCGGCAGCACAAAAAGCGTATGCTCTTCCGTTGATGAAGAGCGGAATACGACCGCCCCCTCGGAGTTGTTGATATCCAGCGGGTCTGTCGCTACGCCTGTAATTACGTATTCCGTATACCGGAAATTCGGCTTCTCCTCTTCCTCAAAATCTACATCCACATCGAGGTCTGCATCTTTCCCGGTCTCCGGCTCTGCATCTTCCCCGCTTTGGGCATCTTCCCCGGTCTCCTCTCCTGCATCCTTGTCGCCGTCGCCCGATTCAAGCTCCTCCTCTAGCACAAGCGTATCTCCAATCCCATATCCGGTATCTTCCGCGAATTTCCCCGTGACAGCAATCTCATCCGGTTCCTCGGGAAGCCTGCCCTCCGTTACATAAGGCATGTTCATACCACTTCTGGAAAGCGTTTTTACATTGGCGCTCTGCTCCGTCTCCCCGATTCTGATATGCACCGTCTCGCTGTAGCCTCCTTCTGCCGCTTTCACGCCCTCGATTCCCGCAAGCGCCTCCACATCCGCATCTGTCAGCCCCAGTGTAGAAACCACACAAATATCATACAGATTCTGTTCGTCCAGAAACCGGTCCGCGGAATAGCGCAGATCCTCGCATGCCGCCTTTAAACCCGTAAACATCCCCACACCGAGCGTCGTAATCAGCACAATTGAGAAAAAACGTTTCTTTCCTTTTCGGATAGCACGCCAGATATCCTTATTATATGCTCTCTTCATATCCCTACCGCGCCCTTTCTACCACTCAATCTCTGCAATCGAAGTCGGGTGCTCATTGCATACGATCTCCGTTACTCTGCCGCTCTTAAAGCGGATCAGGCGGTCCGCCATCGGTGCAAGCGCCGAGTTGTGTGTAATCAGAAGAACGGTGATCCCGTCCTTGCGGCAGGTATCCTGCAAAAGCTGCAGAATCTGCTTTCCGGTATTGTAGTCGAGCGCTCCGGTCGGCTCGTCACACAACAGAAGCTTGGGGTTCTTCGCCAGTGCACGCGCAATCGACACGCGCTGCTGCTCGCCTCCCGATAGCTGCGCCGGAAAATTGCCCTTGCGCTCAGAAAGTCCGACCTTATCAAGCGTCTCCCCCGCGTCCAGTGAATTTCTGCACACCTGCGCCGCAAGCTCCACATTCTCAAGAGCAGTGAGATTCGGCACAAGATTATAAAACTGGAATACAAAACCGATATCTGTCCGTCTGTAACCGACAAGCTGCTTTTTGCCGTACCTTGCAATATCGTTGCCGTCTACGAGAATCTCTCCTGAGGTCGGCGTATCCATACCGCCCAAAATATTAAGAGCCGTCGTCTTTCCCGCACCAGAAGACCCGAGGATGACTGCAAGCTCCCCCTTTTCCACCGTAAAGCTCGCATCATTTAACGCCTTGATGGAGGTTTCCCCTGTAATATACTCTTTCGTTACATGATTAAATTCTATGTAAGACATTTCCAGCCCCGCCTTTCTTCCAACACTTTCCCGCGAAAATGTTCTCTTGTATACAAGTACTGTTCTTGCATATACTTTAAAACCTTCCTGCTGCTTTTATCAATCAACAATGTTGGCGAAAGTGTCGAAAACTTGAAGACAACATGCTGTCGTGTTATTATAAACACAGTACCAAAAACGTCATGCAGCAATTGATACCCGCACTTTCATTTCTGCATGTCAGAAAGGCAGCGCCCGCGTACCATGCAGTATGCCAGTCCCCGGCGCCAAGGTCATTTGATTATGAAAAAACAACCGCAGATTACGGAACAGACAAAAGCGAACTTAAAGGATGCTTTCTGGAAACTTTATACGGAAAAGCCCATCGAAAGAATTTCCATTAAGGAAATCACCGACCTCGCGGGCTACAACCGCGGCACCTTTTATCTCTACTATAAGGACGTCTACGACATATTTTCCCAGATTGAGGATGAATTGCTGGACAAGATCAAGACCGTTCTGGACGAGTCTTTGCAGAAAAATGATACTTTTGATCTCTCTGATCAGATGGGCGTACTCTTTGAACTGATGCAGACACATTCTCATTATGCTACCGTATTATTAAGCGATCAGGGCGACCCGCGTTTTGTGAGCCGCCTTAAGGAAATCATATTGCCCCTGCTGAACCGTTACTTTATCTCATCCGAGGGGCACACCGCCTATCAGCAGAATCTGCTGGCGGAATTTTATCTGTCAGGTCTGTTGGCGTCTGTGAACGTATGGATTTCCGATCCGCAGATGCGCCTGGATGAATTTATTGAGTTTATTGTTACGAGTGTTTTCGGGGGCTCCTGCCAGGCATCCTGCCCCACTGTTCTTTCAGCATCCGGCGAAAATATGATGTGACTGTTGATACGTCTCCGAATCTTTACCATGAGATATCTTGTTCTTTGCGTTTAAATGAATTATAATCGGTCTATAACAAATTACAGGAGACGTATATGAGCTATAAAACAACGGATGCTCTGATACGGCATTTACGTGATAACGGAATAGCAATACAGGGTGCGAAACAGAAACAGCAACTGATAAATACAGGATATTATCACGGCTATAAGGGATATCGTTTTTTCGAAAATGCACAAAGGCGATTACCTTTTACTTCATATGATGAAGTTTACGCTACGATTCAATATGACTCTGATTTGAAAGCTTTGCTGTATGGAAAAATGATGTTTATTGAGACAGCCGTAAAAAATATTGCATTGGAAAGTATCTTGGTAAATGCAAATTCAGAATCCATACAAGCCATGTATGATAAGGTTGTGAGCGGATATAATAATGCGCCGGCTACTGCAACACCGGAGCAAAAAAGAAAATTACAGCAGAATAAATTAAATCTGCAGAATACAATCCAATCAAATCTTGCATACTCTTACAAAAAGAACAATCCCAAAATAACACACTTTTATAACAATGTAGGGTATTCGGATGTTCCGGTTTGGGCTTTATTTGAAATCATGACAATGGGTGATTTCGGATATTTGCTGTCATGTCTTACATATGATGTACGGGATGACATTTCCAGGCGTTTAGGATTAAATGTATGCTGTGATACAAACAGGCAGTTAATATACAAATATATCTACACATTAAAAGATTTGCGAAATGCGATTGCACATAATGCTGTAGTTTTTGATACCAGATTTCGGAATATTGATCCGACCAATGCAATGAAACAGTGTTTAAAACTTGAGATTGGATTGCCGTATGTAAATTTCAAGACGATAGGGGACTATATTGTACTTATGTGCTACTATATGAAGCTTCTTAAGGTATCAAAGACAGAAATAAATTCATTCATCCGGGAATTTGAAAAAATAACAAATCATTACAGGCAAGCTGTTAATTCTGCTGTTGCAGCAATAGTAATTCACCCTGATTTAACAGCAAGAATGAACATATTGAAAAAACAGCGTATATAACTTGCATTTTTTCAATATCTGTTGTATAGTATAAATACTAATTGGGGTATACATTTGCGGATGTATACTTAAGAGAGCCGGAGCAATCCGGCTCTCTTGTGTTATAAATCCAAATGAATATACGTTTTATTCCGTAGTCCCCTGCATCGCCTCGTAATCCACTTCGCCGGTTCTTATCTTTACCACGTTTCTTACATCATAGATGAATATTTTCCCATCTCCGATATGACCCGTATAAAGAACCTTGCGTGCCGTATCTACCACAGTCTGTACCGGCACCTTTGCCAGCACGATTTCGACTTTGATTTTCGGCAGCATTTTTACCTCGACCCTGGAACCTCTGTAATACTCCGTCTGCCCTTTCTGCATACCGCAGCCTGCCACCTGTGAAACAGTCATTCCCGTCACGCCGATTGCGTTCATCGCCTCTTTTAAGGCGTCGAATTTGGACTGCTTCATCAAAATTTCAACCTTTGTCAGACCGCTCTCTGATGCGCCAAACATATTGCCCGCAGGCAGTACCGGAACCGCCGAATCCACAGACACCGCTTCCGAATCCGAACCGGCGGCAAGCAGCTCCCTGTAATCACTTGTAACGAAATCCCCGTAAGCGCTAATCAAGCCATGCTCATTGCGGTCAAGTCCTTCCACTTCCTCCTTTTCGCTGACGCGAAGTCCGACTGTCGCTTTGATACACCAGAATACCACCGTCATGCAGACTAAAGTAAAGACAACCACTGCTGCCGACCCGAGTAATTGTGTCAGGAAAAAATCTGCTTTTCCGCAATAAAAGAGCCCCCTGTCACTCGCAAGCAATCCGGTAAGCAGCGTTCCTAAAATTCCGCAGAAACCGTGAACTCCGACCGCCCCTACCGGATCGTCGACTTTAAAGACACGATCCACCAATTCTATTGCATTTACTACGACAATTCCTGCCAGAAGCCCGGTCAGGAATGCCCCCGCAGGCGTCACAAGATCGCACCCCGCGGTAATCGCCACAAGTCCGGCGAGAAGACCGTTCAAGGTCATGCTGACGTCCGGCTTTTTATATTTTATTTTGCTGGTAAGCATTGCTGCGACCGCGGATGTAGCGGCTGCCAGCGTGGTATTTAAAAAGATTTTACCGGCATTCGTTACGATGTCCTCCCCCTCCATACACAGAGTAGAGCCACCGTTAAATCCGTACCAGCCAAACCACAAAATCAGGATTCCCAACGCCCCAAGCGTGACATTATGCCCCGGCAGCGCTCTGGATTTTCCGTCTTTGCCGTACTTTCCGATTCTCGGTCCTAAGATCTTAGCCCCTGCCAGAGCAGACATCCCGCCCAAAGTATGGACTACCGTTCCCCCTGCAAAATCATGAAAGCCCATTGCCTTAAGCCAGCCGTTTCCCCAGATCCAATGCCCTATAATCGGGTAAATAAGCATTGAGATAACAATACTGTAAATACAGTACGCCATAAATTTGGTCCGCTCTGCCATGGCCCCCGATACGATCGTTGCCGCCGTAGCGCAAAACGCAATCTGATAGAATACAAATGCATACAGTGAAATCCCCTCCGGCAGGACTGCGCTGTATGTATCCCGTATAAACAGATCCAGACTGCCGATAAACGGGTTTCCGTCTCCGTACATGATACCAAATCCGATCATCCAGAATACCGGTGCGCCAATGCAGATATCGATCACATTTTTCATCACAATATTTCCTGCATTCTTCGCTCTGGTAAATCCTGTCTCCAACATCGCGAACCCCGCCTGCATAAACAGCACGAGCGCACCGCACAACAGCATCCACATGGTACTTATTGACGACATTTCGCTTCCTCCTTTCTCTATCTGGCTTCTCTTATATATGGCTTTCCATTCGCTTTCGGTTCAGACCCCGGCTTCATAAAAAATGACAATGCAAGCAGGGTACACAAATACGGAAGCATCTGTAAAAACTGATATGGGATGGAAGCGTCCGCCACCTGTAAGCGAAGCTGCAATGCGTCTAAGAACGCGAAAAAGGTACATGCCAGCAACACGCCCCTGGGCTTCCATTTTCCGAAAATAACCGCCGCCAGCGCGATATATCCCCGCCCGGACACGATTCCGCCCACATAAGAAGTAATATATACGTTGGTCAGATACGCCCCTGCCAGACCGCAGAGAATCCCGTTCACACAGCATGCGAGATATTTCTTTTTCTGAATATTGATGCCAAGCGTCTCCGCTGCCCGCGGGTATTCACCGACTGCCCGGAATGCAAGCCCGGATTTTGTCTTGTACAGATAGAACCATATCAGTACGACTGCCGCCAGAGAAATCCCCAGCACAAAATAATTGTCTGCAATCACAGACTGCATCTGACCGGACTGGGATTTGGAAACCGTCGTATAGACAAGAGACGCAAGCGCCATTCCCAGAATATTCATTGCATTTCCCACAATGACCTGATCCGCATTCAACTGAATCGTGAGGAACGCATAGATCATATTTACAAGCAGACCGGATACTATCCCTGCTAACATGCCCAGATACGGATTCTGTGTAAAATAAGATGCGACAAAGCCCATGATCGCTCCGACAGACATAATACCTTCCAGACCGATGTTAGTAAGACCGCACCGCTCGGAAAACATCTCTCCGGTTGCTCCAAGCAGCAAAGGCGGCAGCATTCGCAACGCCGCAATCAACAAACCGCTCAAAAATGCTACGGACAATATACTGCTCATTCCTTTTCCTCCTTTCCCTTTTTCCATGCCAGCTTCTTAAAAAAGTTCCGCTCGACTAACACGCTTCCCGCCACTACAAAGAAAATAATCATACTCTGGATGATATCGGCAATGGAAGACGGTACATTCGTCATCAGCTCCATAGAATTTGACCCTACGTTCAGCGCTGCAAAAAACAGTGCCGCAAGTACCGCACCGATGGGATTTAACTGACCGATCAACGCAACTGCGATTCCGTCAAATCCGTAATCTGCGCAAAAGCCGCTCTGAATCCGGTATTGTGTTCCAAGCAGCTCTATCGTACCGGCAAGACCGCCGATCGCGCCTGAAACTGCCATGGATGCGACCATATATTTCTTAACATTGATGCCGTTGCATTCCGCAGCCACCGCATTCATTCCGACCGCCCTGAATTTCGCTCCCCAGGCGGTCTTATACAAAACATAGTATACGATCGCCGCGCACAGCAGTGCGATGATGATTCCGACATGAAGCCGTGTTCCTCCTACCAGAATCGGAAGTCTCGCTGTCTCGACAACTTTTTCGGTCTGGGGAATCTTGCTCGATTCCGCTGCCAGCGGGACAGTATACAAATAATCCGCCAGATACAGCGCAATGTAATTCATCAGCAGCGTGGAAACGATCTCATTCACCTTCCGGTACGCTTTTAATGCGCCGGCGATCGCACCCCAGATAGCGCCGACAAGCATACCTGTCAGGATGTCTCCCACTGCCACGACCACGCCCGGCATGTTCTTAAAAGCGTCGACAAACCATGCCGCCGCTATTGCGCCCATGATAAGCTGTCCGTCCACACCTATGGTAAATACTCCGCTTCGATATGCAAATGTAACGGCGAGTCCCGTTAAGATCAGCGGGACGGCAATCACGAATAACTCACAGATATTATTCATAGAGCCGAACGCTCCGCGCATCATATACGAATACGCTTCCATCGCATTATTTCCGGTAAGCTCTATGACAAAGATTCCGATGATCATCGCCGCGACCGCAGATATGACCGGTACGGCAATCTTTTTGAGCGGTTTAGCTATCGCATCTTTCATATTCCCTGCCTCCCATCATTGAAGATATTTTATTCATATCCGGATTATCTCCCGGCACTTCACCCATGATCTTCCCTTCAAACATTACAATAATCCGGTCAGCCACCTTCATCACCTCGTCGATATCTGCCGACACTACCACGACCGCGCTCCCCGCATCCCGCGCCTTAATTAAGCTGTCATGAATAAAATTCGTTGCACCGATATCAAGCCCTCTCGTCGGATGCATTGCGACAATGAATTTCGGATGCCGCTCCAGTTCCCGTGCAAGGATAATCTTCTGCTGGTTTCCTCCCGAGAGATTTCTCGCTTCCTCCTCGATCGAGGAGCACCGGATATCATACTTTTCCTTCATCTCCTCCCCGTATTTTCGTATATTTTTCTTTAATAAGAATTTTCCTGACGCCTTTGAAAAACGGGCGTCCTCCATATCCTTTAATACAATGTTGTCCTTGATATCCATATCTCCGATCAGTCCCATTTTATTTCTGTCTTCCGGGATATGCGCCACACCGTTTCTGATAAAATCAATGATCCGGTATTGTCCGGCGTCTTTTCCTTCATAGATGCGCTTTCCCTCTTCCGGCCTTTTGATTCCGGTCAGAATCTCCGCCAACTGGCTCTGCCCGTTTCCGTCGACCCCTGCCACACCAAGAATTTCTCCCCTGTGCACCTTCAGGCTTACCTGATTTAAGCCGCCATGTTTGCTCTCCTTATGATAAGATACATTCTGCAGTTCATAGATTACCCCGCCTTTGCCCGGCACTTTCTCATACGCCCGGGAGACCACCTTTTCACCCACCATAAGATTCGCTAACTCTTCCGCCGAATACGCGTCTGCGTCTACGGTTGTAATCGTCTGTCCCCGTCGAAGCACTGTGATTTTGTCCGAAATCTGCATGACTTCTTTTAGCTTATGCGAAATAAAAATGACGGATTTGTTCCTTTCGGTCAGCTTTTTTATGATACGGAACAGTCCCTGCGCCTCCTCATCGGTCAGTACTGCCGTCGGCTCATCCAGGATTAAAAGCTCGGCATCATTGTAAAGCGCCTTTATGATTTCCACCTTCTGCTGCTGTCCGACAGACAGGTTGTTTACCATTTCATGAAGATCGACCTTCAGGTCGTACATCTCCTCAATTTCCATTACTTTCTTCGTCACTTCCGCCGCGTCCAGAAGCACGCCTTTTTCTCCCAGCGCGCACAGCATAATATTTTCCAGTACGCTCATTGCTTCGACCAGCATGAAATGCTGGTGTACCATCGCAATTCCAATGCTTCTTGCCGTCTGTGGAGAATCCATATGCCATTCACAATCCTTATACACGATTTCTCCGGAAGTCGGTTCATATAATCCGCATAGAATATTCATCAGCGTGCTCTTTCCCGCTCCGTTCTCCCCCAGCAGGGTATGGACTTCTCCATACCCCACCTTCAGGTCAACATCACGCAGCGCGCAAAAGTCACCAAACTTTTTCGTTATTTTAATAAGTTCCAGCATATGTCATCTCATCCTCTCTGTTCTATTCCAGATAACTGTCGCAGTCGATCTCCCCGCTCTTGATCTTATCAATGACTTCCTGCACCCTGGCCTGCTTCTCCTCATCGAAACATGCGCCAAACTGCCCCAGACTGCAGGTTCCGCCTTCCTCAAAGCCCGCTTTGTAATAGCCGCCTTCAAAAGTGCCGTCATATGCGGTCTGCATTGCATGATAAATCAATGCTTCATTACTCTGGATAATACTTGTGATGGTAATGTCCGGCGCCGTCTCAAGCGCTTCGGATGGCTGCGCGATAAAATATGCCCCGCCTGTGCTCTCACATGCTTCCCTCACACCCGCGTCTACTCCGCTGGCAAAGCTGAAAATCACGTCTGCATTGTTCGACTGAATCATAGAAAGCCCGATTTCCTTGCCCTTTGCAACGTCCGTCCAGGACCCTGACATAACGGATGTATATGTAATATCCGGGTTTATGTATTCTGCGCCCGCCTGCATCGTTTTGCTCGCCTTTAAAATTTCCTCTGATTCCTCACCGCCTACAAATCCGATAGAATTTGTCTGTGTCTGCAATGCCGCGATTGCACCTGCCACAAATCCGATCTGCGCATTGTTCTGCGACAGGGACATTGCATTGTCCGCTGTATAAGTTCCGTCGATTACCGCAAATTTCACATCCGGGTAATCTTCCGCCACCTCGGAAATGGCGTCGGAAAGGTCTGTATCCGGGGAAATGATCAAATCAACTCCCGCCTCACAATACTGTTTTACCGTAGACGTCATATTTTCTAATTCCACATTCTCTACTTCAAATGTCTTAATGCTGTCAAATTTCTGCGACGCTGCCGCAAATCCATCATGACAACTGGTTCCCCAGCCGCCGTCCTCAAAAGGGCAGGCGGAGATGTAGGCAACCTGAAAGGTATCGCCCGACGTACCGCTGTCCGCAGTCCCGCTTCCCCCGCATCCTGCAAGCATTCCTGCTGTAAGGGTTACTGCTGTTCCACATGCCATTGCTTTTCTCAATAAATTTGTTTTCATAATATGATCCTCCTGTTTCTTTACTCGATTGGTTTTGTAATGTATTTTCTATGCATCTCTCTTCGACGCATCCAATCTTTTCCCTGGCGTGCCGCCATCTCGACAATTTCCTTTTCATTTACTCTGGTTGCTTTTCCGTTTCTTACCAGAATTTCCCCCTGTACCATGACCGTATCGACATTGCTTCCATTTGCAGAAAATACCAGATTCCAGAGAAGATTCGTGTCATTGCCGTCCCAATAGATGGGCTGAAGATTTGGTCTTGTACAGTCTACTAATATCATATCTGCACTTTTTCCCGGCTCAATCGAGCCAATCTCATCTTCCATATTTAAAGACCTCGCCCCGTTAATGGTCGCCATCCGAAGCATTTCTTTTGCGCCAAATACAAGCGCGTCGCAATGCGTGGCTTTCTGGATCAGCGAACCGAATTTCATCTCCTGGAACAGGTCCATGCTGTTGTTATCAATCGGCCCATCCGAGCCGATGGAGACATTCACGCCTTCCTGTTTCATCAACGGCGTCCTCGCTACCCCGCATCCAAGCTTTGCCGCTGACGTCGGGCAATGCGCAAGACTCGTTCCTGTCGCCGCCATTTTCTTAATGTCCTCGTCGCCAATCCATACGCAGTGCGCCAGCAGCGTATGTTCTCCGAGTATGCCGCGTTCTTCTAAGACCTCGATTGTCGATTTCCCAAACCGCTTGCGGATGGTCTGCTCTTCCTCCATCTGTTCACAGCCATGCGTGTGAATGCCGACTCCATATTCTCTCTGACACCGGACGGCGTCTTTATACATCTGTTCACTGCAGTAGAATAAATCCTCCAGCCCCATCCACACACGGATACGCCCGTTCTTTGTCATGTGATGGCTTTTGATCAGCGCTTCGTTTGTCTCTGTGGTATCAAAAAATGTATATGGCGCGACATCTGCAGCGTACGGCGCCATATGCAGCCGTATGCCGAGTTCTCCCGCCGCCTCCGCGCTCCGGTGCATGAACCGGTACATATCCATAATTGTGGTCGTACCGTTTTTTAAGCATTCCAGATAACATAATCTCGCAGCGTGATAGGCGTCTTCCTCGATGCACGCCCGGTGCTCCAAATCATATACCGGAAGCCACTCGACCATTCTCTGATTCTCCACCACGCCCCGCATAAGGCTGGAGTGATTATGCGTATCGATCAGTCCCGGCAGCAGCGCCATCCGGTTCTCACCGTCAATAATCTGATCTGCATCCTGCGGAATGGGTATTTCTTCTTTATTTCCCACCTGCTCAATTTTTCCATCGCGGATAATGACCGTTCCGTTTTTAATGATATCATCCGTGGCGTTTACCGTAAAAATAATAACGTTGGTAACCACTTTACAATTCATAGCTTCATCCCCTTTCGTCCCAGTAACCTGCAAAAAAACAAAAAGATGCTATGCGCCTGCATAACATCTTTGTTATTCTTTGCCTGTTGTTTTTTACTTGTTGCTATGATATTATATTCAAAACCGTTTTTCAACTTACTATTTGTATGAATAATCCATTAAAAAACTTACATTTTGTATGATTATCGGAGGCTTCTATGACATTAAAGGATTTTCTTTCCCTGCCATTTACCAGTGATTTTCACCTTCTCAATGACATCCCGGATATCGGCAGTATTCCGGTCGAATACATATCGATTCTGGAACCGCCGGTGGAAAACTTTGTGCGCAACAATGAAATCATTCTCTCCACGGCTCTGTCCGTCCGCGACAAGCCGGAAGAGCTGTATGATTTTATTTACGGCATTCATGCGGCAGGCGCAGCCGCCATTGTCTTTGCATTTCCGAATGACGACTTTTCCAAACTAAATTCCCAGCTTCCTCTATTTGAAAAGCTTCGTTTTCCGATTATATCCATGTCATGGGATCATCTCTTCTCCGACGTCGTGGAGAACACCCTGAAAGAAATCTGGGCAGTCGACAACGAGACGCAGTCTTATCTGGAATCCATGCAGCGGGAACTGTTAAATTATTATATACAGGGAAAGACTCTCGATGATGCGGCGGAGCTTTTATATAAATATCTCGCCAGCGATATTCTGATTTTAGATACGAACCATCACATTCTCGGAAAGAACCGTAACCTTCGTACCCTCTCTTCCGCTAATGTGCCAGACGCCCGTATGGAGAACTTCGGCAGAATTGAAATTGCTTCCAGCGCGCATCTTTACGGCTATGTCCTGATCGACTCCGCTACCTGCGCCGTGACCCTGCACACCTCCGCCGGCATCCAGTGTATCAGCACCCCTTTGACACTCTGGTTCGATCGCGAATGGTCGATCACTGCCTCTAAGATGAAGTCCAAGGAAGATTTCGTCTGGAAGCTTGCCCATCACGAATATACTTCCCCGCAGGACGCCCTTTCCAAAGCCGATCTTCTCGGTTTTAAGGTCGATGTCTCCTACGCCTGTCTTGTGGCAGACATCTCTTCCGGGAGCAGTTCTGACCGGAATACCGATGTATACACAAGTTCCTCTACCTTTCAGTCAAGCACCATGATTGAGGAGCAGGTCATTTTCTCAGCGCATGAGATGGGCTTTGCCGTGATGACCGCTCTGCACAAACAGCGTCTTATTATTTTTCTTGAGACGCCTGAAAATACGCTTTCCTCGACGCTTGCCGAAAAGTATCTCGACTTTTTTGAGCAAAATATCCGGCAGTCCACCCCGACGCTTCGTTTTCTGTGGGGCTATGACAATCTCGGACGCTCCATCGACTCGCTTTATCTGGGGTATAAAAATGCTGTGACCGCACTGCGTCTTTGCCGGGATTCGCACGGTACGATTTCACGCAGTTGCTTCCAGCATTCCATCCTGCCCAAGGCAGTCTCGCTGCTCTGTGCAAATCAGGAAATCGTTGCTATGGCGAACAGCGTACTCCATGAGCTTCTTGCCTATGACGCCGAGAAAAATACCGATTATCTGGAAACCTTAAAAATCTATATTGATACGAATTATAACATAAGCGAGACCGCCCGCATGATGCATCTTCACAGGCAGTCTCTCCTATATCGTCTGGAGAAGCTTGAATCCCTGTGCAATCTCTCCCTGAAAAAACACGAGGATCTGTTTCTCCTTGAAATCTGTATTATGATCCTGAAGAATCAGACATCCTACACCTGATTCCCGACAATCTTATAATAGCTGCGCGAGGTCAGAATAAATACCAGCAGATAGATGATGAAAAATACAAGCGCCGTGCCCGCCACACACAGGGCGAACAGCGTTGTGTTCGTCAGTGAAAATGCAGACAGAATGTACTTTATCATCGGAAATGCAATAATGATGTGCACGACTGCGACCACGATCGGCAGGAAAAATACCGTGAGCACCTGCGAGCGGATCGCACGTCTGACCTCCGCGCTGCTCATGCCGACCTTCTCCATAATCGCGTAGCGCTCCTTATCCTCATACCCCTCTGAAATCTGCTTGTAGAAAATGATAAGTACTGTTACCATAAGGAACATCGCGCCGAGGAACAATCCAAGGAACAAAAATCCTCCGTTTAAAGAGTAATAATCGCTCCTGTTTTCTTCCCTGCACTCCAGAAAGATACCGCTATAGGATGCATCCTCTGAGGCGGTCGCAGTCTCCCAGGCTGCTGCCGCATCTCTTACTGCACGCTCCGCCGCAAGCTTCTCCTCTGCCGTTCCGTCAATCTCATAGCCTGCATCATACTGGATGCGGAGTGTGACGCGCTCCTGATCCCAGTTCTGCCCCAGCCGCTCAAAAATCTGTGCAAATTCTGTCTCATCCGGCACAATCAGATATGCACCGCCGCCCGCAATCGACGTCAGATAATCGTCTTCGTCCTCCGGATAACCGGCGCTTTCCTTTACGTTGTACGTCTTTCCGGCAAACTCCAGCGTCTCTCCCTCGTAAAACGGCGTCGCCGCAACTGCAATCTCTCCTTCCTCCAGCGGCGCTACCGTATTTCCCGTCAGCGACTCATACCCCTCTCTCGTCACGACTTCCAGCAATGCAACATCCGGGATGCTGTAATCCGTTCCCGCCCCGATGCCTGTAACAGAAAATCCGCTCTCTTTGCGCACTGCCGTCATAGACATATTCAGATACGCATGCCGCGCGGTCACAACTCTGCCGGACGCTTTTATGGAATCCTCCATTGCTACATCAAGTGATTCAGGATGCTCCGGCATGGCATTATAATAGGCAGTTGCTATGATTTCCTTTGGGAAACGCTCCTTTAGCATATCCTCGATGCCAAGATACATGCAGACTGTCGTAGACACTGTGACTAAGACCATCGTAGACAGAATACAGATATTTGCCAGTCCCACGGCATTCTGCTTCATCCGGTAAATCATTCCGGAGACAGTTGTAAAATGTTTTGGCTGGTAATAATAGTTCTTATTTTTGCGGAGAAGCTTTAACAGCGCAATACTTCCCGCCGTGAACAGACAATACGTGCCTACAATGACAAGAAGCACCGCAACAAAGAATAACGTAATCGCCGATACGGCATCCTCCACAGCAAGCGCCATATAATAACCGCCTCCGAGCGCCGCAAGCCCGATGAGCGTCAGCAAAATCTTCGTCTTTGGCTCACGCTCTCCTTTACTCCCGCCATGCAGCAGCTCGATCGGATTTGCAAGCCGGATCTGCATCAGGTTATAGCACAATGCCGCCGCATAGATGATTACAAATGTGATAATTACGCCGCGCACTCCCTCTACCGAGATCATAAACGGAATCGCCGCGTCAAGTCCCGTCATACGGTACAGCAGCATCGCAAAAAACTTGTTGAACACGATGCCGAACGCCAGTCCTCCCGCAATCGTCACCGCCGCAGTAAAAAGCATTTCCAATGTAAGTACCTTTGCAATATGCTTCTTCTCCATACCGAGAATGTTGTAGACGCCAAGCTCTTTTTTTCTCCGCTTTATGATGAAGCTGTTCGTATAGAAGAGAAATATCGCCGCAAACACTCTTACAATCGTCACTCCCAGTAAAAGTGTCGCTGCAACCGTCTCCCCGCCGTTCATTTCCTGCAGTCCCGGATTGTATGCCATCGCCATCACCAGATAGAGCATTGCCGCCGAAAGACCTCCCGCCAGAAGATACGGCAGGTAGAACTGCTTGTTATTGCGAATATTTGTCGCCGCCAGTTTCGGGTATAATTTACGCATATATCTCACCACCTGTCGTTAAGATTGTCAGCGTGTCGGAAATCTTCGCGTACAGCTCCTCGTTGCTCATGTTTCCGCGGTAAAGCTGATGGAATACCTCACCGTCCTTGATGAAAAGCACGCGCTTTGCATGGCTCGCCGCCTTCGTGGAGTGCGTTACCATAAGAATCGTCTGCCCGTCGTCATTGATGCTGTTAAAGAGGCGGAGCAGGCTGTCTGTCGCCTTGGAATCAAGCGCTCCGGTCGGCTCATCCGCCAGAATCAACTGCGGTTTTGTAATCAGCGCCCGCGCGACCGCCGCACGCTGCTTCTGCCCGCCGGACACCTCATACGGATATTTTTCCAGAAGGGCGGTAATACCAAGCTTCTCTGCAATCGGTGCAATGCGCTTCTCCATCTCTCCTACCGGCACACCCGAAAGTACTAACGGAAGAAAAATGTTATCCTTCAGTGAAAAATTATCCAGCAGATTAAAGTCCTGAAATACAAACCCGAGGTTTTCTCTCCGAAACTGGGAAATCTCCTTCTCCCGGATTTTCACGATATTTTTACCGTTTAAGAGCACCTCTCCGGCAGTCGGCTTATCAAGCGCCGCTAAGATGTTTAAGAGCGTCGTCTTGCCGGAACCGGATTCCCCCATAATTGCGACGTACTCTCCTTCCTCCACGGAGAAGTTGAGATTGGAGAGCGCCTGTACCTGATTGCCTCCGAAACGTGTCGTATATATCTTCTTTAAATTATTTACTTCTAAGATCGCCATTTCTTTCTTTCCTTCCTTTTCTGATAAAATATAATCCCCATGCCATCACGCAGATACAAAAGATTACGCCTCTCGCTATGCTTTTTTTCATATATTGTTCCTCCGTTTAATTAGAAGCTGCGCTTGCCGCCGCCGCGGTTCCCGCTGCAATCGCCGCGCACATTGCAATCTGCTGCGCTATCAGCATGGAAATCGTTCCGTTTACCGCCGTCGCCTGCATTGTGCTTGCACCGGGCGCCTCCTTCTGCGCCAGAAGACCCGCATACATCAGGCGCTGCTTCTTATTTACGCTCCCCAAAACGCCAAAGCCTTTCTGTCCGGCAAGCCATTTGTCGATTTCCACTACATCCGCAACGAGTTCTTCGGCGTTTCCTTCGGACATCGCCAGCACTCCAAGCGTCGGCAGCTCGTATCCCTTGCCATACTTGCATCCCGCATCACGGAGGGCCTCATAAAATGCTACCGTCCGCTCGCATTTGCGCTCTGACGGTCCGTCGTATAATGCAAGGACGCAGGCAAGCGACAATGTGGGATTTGACGGAGCGATCTGCCCTTTCAGCTTGCAGTAACAATTTTCCGTCTCAGCAATCAATGCATCGTCCGCTTTCTCAGACATCGCCATAAGCACGCACATTGCGTCATCCTCTTTCGAAGTCAGAAACGGGTGTTCCGCTTTCAGCCCATTGTAAATCTTCTCCGTGCGAAGTACGATGTTCTCATACTCCTCCGCCTTTGCCAGCCGCGCCACGGTGATTGCCGCATAAGCCAAATACTCGGAAGCATGGAGTTTCTTTTTCAGCATTCCATAAATCATCAGTGCGTCCTCAAGCACCTGCTCCGGGTTTTCACTGACCGCCAGCATGGAAATAATCGGCATTTTCGCCGTCCCCCGGAAATTAGAAAATAATCCTACATTTTTCTTTAACAATGCTTTGGCATTTTTTAAGTCTGTTTCCCCGACGCGCTTATTCTCCGCCGCGTATACGGCTGCGCAGGCTAAATACGTCATCCCGTTCTCCAATGAAAATTCCTGTTTGACCGCATCTCTATTTTCAATAAATTCTTCACAGTAAGCTCTTGTCTGTTCCTTCATAATTTTGCTCCTTCCTTTTGTTCTTTGAACTGTACCCAGTATAACAAAAGGGGAAAACGCCAGCCATCGATTTAGCTGACATTTTCCCCTTTATTTCTTACAGTTTTGTAAGGTTGGACTATTTCTGCCCCAAAATGATAACACTTCCGTATCTTTATCCGGGCGAGAATGTTACATATATTTCTGCAGGCTGCGAAGCTGCGCCTTCTTTGACGGCGGATACTTGTAGACGAGAACCGACAATCCGTACTGCAGGAATGCGCCCACAATCAGGAATGCCCCGCCAATCGCAGCAGCCGCCCCAAAGGACAGCCGCGATGCCGCCGGGAAGAGAAGTATCGCGTAGACACTGGTCAGTCCCAAAAAAAGAACCACGAACACTACCGTTGATGTAACAAAGAATTTGTTTGCCGTTCCAAAATATATCATTACCACAACTGCGAGCAATGCATCCAACAGAAGTTCCGCCACTATGCTCTGCCGCATCTCCTCCGATGCCCCGGGAAGCAGCGGCAGTTTCAAAAGTATAATTACCACATACGATGCAGCAAAACCCACAAAACCGACAAGTATCTGTATAGATGTCTGCAATGACCGGTTCCATGGCGACGCCTGTACCATTCCTGCAGATACAAGTGAGAAAAGGAGCTGCAACAGCCACATCCCCGGCATAATCAGGAACAACCCTCCTCCAGATGACATGACCCCATACCGCGCCGGAATGAAAGATAACAAAATACCCAGCAGGAAAAAAAGAATTGCAAATCCCGCACACAGCTTTATCCCAAATGCATAGCGCATCAATCTGACGCCAAGTTTAAACTGCCTGATCATAATATCCCTCCTCTACGCTCTTCATAATCTCCCACACACCGAATATTCCCGATACTGCCGCAAGCACAAGGCTCACTGTGAGCATCGCATACGCATTTGCAGCAATCAGAAAAAGCCCGCCGGTCAGCAGCAGAAAAGCTACCGCTGCAATCGTCATATTTGCCGCCATTCCGTCAAAATGACGTGCGACTGTAATTCCGATGACGGTCAAAGCATACGTGAAAAAAAGTACCGCGATTCCTTCCGCCATCCTGCCGCTTTCCCATGATGTAACGCTGCCCCGGCACAGACAGAATGCGATGCCAAACGCAAACAAAATCACACCCGTCACAAACTGTCTTGCCGTATCTGCAATCAACGCCATTCGCATGACACTCCTCCCTTTCCCGGACGTCTTTAAATATTCCATCTGCTTTGCATTTCTGACTGCAATTCCGCCAAATACCCAGTAATCGAGCATGATTTCTGCCGGAATGAGCACCCACGCATTTAAGATAGAAGCCGCCATAAGATCACGCGGTTTCATAAGCCATTGTAAGCCAACTGCCAGAAGCGGCGTCAGGATAAATGTCACAATGCGGCAAAGCCCGGTTGTAAAAACGAGATAACTCTTTATTGCATTCTTCATCCGAAACCCCTCCCTGTTATGAGAAGCTAAGCTTCGTATTTGCCTTCATAACGGCAACGCTGATCTGAAAGAGAGACGGAACTTCCATCTGAATATCCATTCCCGCCAGCCGGTTTACATTCTCCGACAGGCAGATTCCCTCGAATCCATACGGGCTTTCCGTAAAGCTGTAGAGAATCTCCTTCGCGGCTGCCGCATCCTTTGTCTCGCCTTTTACCATGACATATTTTTCCTTCAGATCCTCGACAAAGCCCTCCTCAACAATATTTCCATGCTCCATGATCAGACAGTAATCCGTCACATTCTCCATGTCGGAAATGTTGTGCGTGGAAAACAGCACGCTCCGCTCGCCGTTTCCTGCCTCTAAGTATTCACGGATCATACTGCACAGCTTATCGCGCATCAGCGGGTCGAGCGGGGACGCCGGCTCATCCATCAGCAGGCATTCCGGCTGTCTGGCAAGCACTGCCGCCAGCGTCAGCTTCATCCGGTTTCCGTCAGACAGGGTAGACACACGTTTATTTCTGTCACCCTCCCCGATTCCAAGTTCCGTGCATATCGCATCATAGCGTCCGGGATCAAAGGTATCGAACAGCAGTCCGCTGACCTCTGCTACCTGTTTGATCGTCCAGTTCGGCAGAAAGTACATACCCGGTCCGGTATAGCCCAGCCGCTCCTTCACTTTCTCTACATTCGTCTCATGCTCGTCAAAATAAGAAATCCGCCCCTTATAATCCAACCGGATTCCCGCCAATATATTGATCAGCGTCGTCTTCCCGGCGCCGTTCTCTCCAATCAGCGCAGTGGCAAAACCCTTGGGGATATGAAGTTCCGGTATATCGAGTTCAAATCCCTTATATTTTTTGCGTATGTCCGATGCCGTGATTGCATGTGTTATTTTCATCTTTTATCATCCTTTCCTATTTTTTTCTTGTGCTGCCTTTTTCTTGGCGCTGTCTTTTTCTTGTATTTTCCGGCTTTCTGCCCCGCGTCGCCTCCGGTTCTTAACCTTCCTCCGGCATCGCAAGCAGTGTATCAAGCGTTTCTCTCAGCTCCTGTCCGGTCATTCCTGCAATCTGTGCAGCCTGTATCGCCTGTGTCAGGCATTCCTCCACCTTGCGCAGATGCTGCTCCTTTAGCATCTCGCTGTCCTGCGCATTGACGTAGAAGCCCTTGCCCTGTACCGCAGTCACAAGTCCCTCCTCCTCCAACTGTTCATACGCTTTCATCGTCGTGATGACGCTGATCTTCAAATCCTTTGCCAGACTGCGGATTGACGGTAAATATTCTCCCTGTGGAAGCTTTCCTGCCAGAATATCCGCCTTGAACTGATCCGAAATCTGCTGATAAATCGGTACGCCCGAGTTCTGCAGTATCTTCAAGTGTGTCACTCCTTTCTGTTGCGCTGTCATTTGTATTTCTTCTGTCTCGTCCTGATTGTTTTATCTGTTTATATGTTATATATACAGTATAATCAGTAGATTGTCAACAGGAATTTGCAAAAAAAGAACTGTGCACTTCCATGCACAGCCCTCTATCTATATCTGACGCTCACCTTTACTCCGTCCGCTTCCCCCAATAACTGAATCAGCTCTGCGCGCTGCTTTTCAGACAACCCGTTTTCCTCACTGCAGATTCCTTCGTATTCGTAATCTGCGCAGTTCTCTCCGTTGTGAGCTGTTCCTAATAAAAAATTATTCCTGCAAAAATCCGATCATGACTCTGGTTTTAAATCTAGAAATAACTCTCCCCGCATTTTAAATCACCTTATATTCAAGCCATTTTCCCTGCGCAAACCTCCATGTAAACAGGAAACACCTGAAAATCCAATCGAGCACCATGGCTATCCATACTCCAACTGCTCCCCATCCAAATTGAATTCCAAATATCACGCTGAACAAAATACGGAAAACGATCATCGAAAAAATGGAAACATACATACAAAACTTCACATCTCCCGCGGCGCGAAGTGCGTTCGGCATAGTAAATGAGGTCGGCCAAAGGAATATTGCCATTCCGTCATGTATCATAACCAAGATGTATGCATACCTGTAAGACTCCGTCGAAAGAGAATATAATTTTAAAAGCCAGGGTAAAGCCACCAAAATTATTACATTTACGATAATTGTAATCACATATGTAATTCGCCACAATTTTTTCGTGTAATATATGGTCTGTTCTTTATCCCCTGCTCCCATACATTGACCTATAACAGTAATCATCGCAAGGTTCATTGCCTGTCCTGCTATACATCCCATAGAATCCAGATTATTGGCAACTGCATTCGCTGCAATCTGCGCAGTTCCAAACATTGCAATTATACTTACCACAAGCACTCTCCCTAATTGGAAAATTCCGTTTTCTATTCCACTTGGTATAGCTATATGCAAAATTCTGCGCACCATATCATTTTCCCACAAAAGAATTTTTCTGCAATCTACCCTTACCTTGTTCTCTTTTCTTGTTGCCAAAGCCAATATCACAATTGCTCCAAGTAATCTCGATATAAACGTTGATAAAGCATCTCCTGCAACACCCATAGATAATCCAAAAATCAATATAGCATTTCCAACAACATTAAGCAGATTCATTCCTATAGAGATCTTCATTGAAATCTTTGCATTTCCCATAGAACGGAATATGGCTGCGCAGGCGTTAAACAAAGCCAAAAATGGATAGGACCATAATGAAATCAAAAAATATGTACTTGCACTTTCCATAACATCTGCTTTAACAGAACCAAACAACAATCCTAAGATAGCGTTTTTTCCTGCAATAGCTATTAACATTAATACAATTGCAATTACAACTGCTACAGTGATGAGCTGTGCTGCAGCTCTCGACGCCCTATTTGTATCCTTGCTGCCGAGATACTGTGATATTACAACCGCACCACCTGTAGCAATTGCTGCAAAGATGTTGATAAGCAGATTATTTATCATGTCCACCAGTGATACCCCTGACACGGCAGCTTCCCCCGCATAAGATATCATTACCGTATCTACCATGCCTACGGTAATGGCAAGCACCTGCTCAATAATAAGTGGATAAATCAACCTTCTGAGCTGAACAGAAGTAAACATAGTACCCTTTATTTTATTCCCCTCCTGTTGTAAAACCTTAGTCCATATAGGCACCTTTCATTGAACTTACTGCATGCTGTGCATAAAGTTTTAACAGTCCGCTCTTATACTTACTTTCAAAGCCTTTCCATTCTGCCTTACGTTTGGCCAGAACCGCCTCTATCTCCGCCGGTGTTTTCTTCTCTCCCTTTATTCCAACGATAGATATACTTCTTTTTTCTACATCAAGCTCAATGAGATCGCCCTCCTCAACAAATGCTATTGGACCTCCTGCTGCAGCTTCCGGTGATACATGTCCAATTACCGGTCCCCTGGATGCACCCGAAAACCGTCCATCTGTAATAAGAGCCACACTGGATGCCAATGTAGGATCTGCACAAATTGCCTCTCCTGTATAAAACATTTCCGGCATTCCGCTTCCCCGCGGACCCTCATAACGGATAAAAATTGCATCTCCCGGTTTAACCTCGCCATGAAGTACCGCATTAATACATTCCTCTTCACTGTCGTAAGGCTTAGCATTGAGAACTGCCTTAAACATATTTTTCGGACATGCAGTATGCTTTATTACACAGCCTTCCGGAGCAAGATTTCCCTTTAAAACAGCAATACTGCCATCCGTTCCCTTCGCATTATCGAAGGAATGAATGATATCTTCTCTGTCAATTTCTTTTCCAATTAATTTTGATTTTAGACGGAGTATTTCTTCACAATGATCGTAGAAACCATTTTTCTTGAGGTCTTCTAAGTTCTCTCCGAGTGTTTTTCCTGTAACTGTCATGACATCAAGATGAAGCATGCTCTTAATTTCTTCCATTACCCGCGGTACACCCCCCGCATAATAGAAATACTGTGCAGGCCAATCTCCTGATGGACGTATATTCAATAAGTAATGCGCTCCTCTGTGTAACCGATCAAAAGTTTCTGCGTCAATCTCAAATCCAAATTCATGTGCAATTGCAGGAATATGCATAGTTGCATTTGTTGAACCGGAAATCGCCGCATGAACCATAATTGCATTTTCAAAACTTTCCTTCGTTACAATATCTGATGCCTTTATTCCTTTTGAAACCAGCTTCATTAACTGTTTTCCTGCATTGTATGCAGCTTCTTTTAACTCAGGTGCAGTAGATGGCATTAATGCGGTTCCTGGAAGCATCAGTCCAAGGGCTTCTGCCATGATCTGCATTGTAGATGCAGTTCCCATAAACGAGCATGCGCCGCAGCTTGGACATGCATGCTGCTTATAATAATCTAACTGCTCATTTGGAATGACGCCTGTCTTCTCCCATGCATCGAATTTTCCAATCTGCTCCAAAGTCAATAACTCATTGATTTTGCAAGCAGGATCATCTACCACATATTTTTCAGGTAGTTCATATGCTTCCATAACACCACCAGCTACTACAATTGCACTCATGTCCTTTAAACGGCCGATGCTCATAAGCATCGCAGGCATTGATTTATCACAACTCGCTACAAATACTCCCCCATCAAATACTGTGGCATTTGCCTGAGCTTCAACAAGATTTACAATCGCATCACGATGTGCAAGGGAATAATTAATCCCATCATGCCCCTGTGCGATACCATCACACATATCTGTCGCATAATATCTCGCAGCTTTTCCGCCATTATCATCTACAGCCTTAACTGCTTCCTCTACAAAAATATTCAAATGTGCCGACCCCGGATGGCTGTCACCATAGGAACTTTCAACCATAATCTGAGGCTTTGATAAATCACATACTTTCCACCCCATACCCATACGGAGCGGGTCCATCTCGGGTGCAAGCTTTCTTACTTCTTCACTTCTAAGCATATTAATCTCCTATTCAAATCTATACAAAACATGAAATAATAAACGCTACAACAAATCCACTAAATCCAACTAAGGTTTCCATAATGGTCCATGTCTTTAAGTTTGTTTTTTCGTCTACACCAACTAACGATTTTACTAACCAGAAACCAGAATCATTAAAATGAGAACATACCGTTGAACCTCCCGCAACTGCTGCAACCGTACATGCAAGATATAATGGTGAAAGCTCTGATATTCCCGGCATAGCGGCAATTATTCCTGCTGCCATTGTCATGGCTACTGTTGCAGAACCCACACATATTCTTACAAGAGCCGCTACAATAAATGCAACTACTACTATCGGCATATTTACAGATGCTACAGCATTACCAATTAAATCTCCAAGGCCTGAATACTGGAGTATATAGCGGAGCACTCCACCACAGGCTGTAACTAAAAGAATTAATCCGGTCGGTTCAAGTGATTTCGTCATTATTTTCTCTAATTGCTCCAAACTGTAACCATGCTTTGTTCCAAGAACAAACATAGCCACAACAGTCGCAATTAACAATGCGACAAATGGCTCTCCTAAGAAAGCTAACACAGGTTCTATTACAGACATTGCCGGAATAACACCCGCAAGAGATTTAAGAATAATCAATACAAGCGGAATCAAAATAATAAGTACAATTGTACTGAACTTTGGAAGCTTTGATTCGTCCAAATCCTCCTGATTCGCAACATGTTCCGGAACCGGAATCATATATTTTTTCCCGCAAACTGCTCCCCATACCGGGCCCGCAACAATCATTGCAACCGTACCACATCCAATGCCTACCAAAATCACCCATCCAAGATCTACACCAAGCATAGTTGCTACAAGCACTGGTCCTGGTGTCGGCGGAATAAATGCATGTCCAACCGCAAGACCAGCCAGAAGCGGAATTACATAAAATAATGATGAACGTTTTGTTCTTTTTGCTAAAGAAAAAGCAAGCGGAATCAAAATAATCAATCCTGCATCAAAGAATACCGGCATGGCAACAACAAGACCAGTTAACCCAAGCGCCCACGCTGCTTTTTCATCTCCAAATTTTCTCACCATAGTAACAGCCAGCGTTTGCGCGCCGCCTGACGCCTCAAGTATTGCCCCAAACATAGATCCTAATCCTACTAACAAAGCAATACCTTTTAAAGTATTACCAATACCGTCATTCACCGCCAAAACAATCTCTGTAAGCGGCATACCCGCTCCAATACCAATCGTTATAGCACCTATCAATATAGAAATCATCGCATGGATTTTGAATTTAATTATCAAAACCAAAAGAACAGCCAGTCCAACTAACGCTGCTATAATAAGCCGTGTCGGATCTAATGCAGTTACTTCGCTCATATACTATTTCCTCCAATCATTTTAAATCATTTACTGTACCCTATATACATCTGACGTCTTCTGTATCTTAATTTAAGTATATATTTGTATGTTTCATGTATCAAGTTGTTTCAAATCTACAACTTTTTTCCATGTATTCCACAAAAAAAGCCAGTCTTATTTCATAATAAGGCTGGTTTTTCGTGTATTTTATTCAATTATACATAGCCGGATGCCGCCAAACTTGTCTGACAACTTATTGTTTTTGTTTTGACAACTCCAGTATCATCTGACGATTGTAAGTAAGGTGCATAATCATTGCACACTTTGCTCCCATACTGTCTCCACGCAAAATTGCATCAGATATTTCTCTATGTGTTTCAATTGTTTCTTTTATCAGCTTTCTATTTGTTAGATTTGCAAACGTAGTCACTGCTGTATGTATAACAGGAATAAGCACTTCAACAACCCGATTCCCACTGCATTTTGCTATACTTGCATGAAATTCCATATCTTTTTGAATATGGTTCTTTCCTTCCAGATATAATCTCTCTACCTCATCACATAATTCTTTAATATGTTCCTTTTCTTCATCATTTGCATTTTTACATGCCGCTGCAGCAACCTCCGGCTCCAAAAGAATACGAACATCAAATAGTTCCATTGCCAGTCTGTATTTATCTTCAAATTGCGCCAATCCCAATGGATCATCCACAACCATACCTGTACTTTTAACAAACGTTCCCGAGCCTCTTTTAACCTCTAAAATCCCCTTAATCACAAGACTCTTTACCGCTTCCCGAATCGTACTTCTTCCAACACCAAATATTTCTGCTAATTTATATTCACTTGGAAGTTTTGAACCAATAGCAATTTGTTCCTGACTGATATACATCATCAATTGATCCTCTATCTGTGGAACTAATAACTTCTGATTTACCTTTTCATATCTATACGCCATAGCCATCCCCCTTCTAAAGAAATCTAATCCTGTGGAAATCCAATCACAACCCTGGTTCCGCGCCCCTCCTCCGAAGTAATGGAAAAGGTGTGTCCCAGCTTCTTTAAAATACTGCTGCACAGATACAGCCCGATTCCGGTCGACCGCTTATCGGCATGACCGTTATATCCGGTATATCCTTTCTCACAGACCCTCGGCAAATCCTCCTGCCTTATGCCGATCCCGGTATCTGTGATGACAAGCCTCCCGTCCTCCACGAAAATCGCAATGCTGCCGCTTGGCGTATACTTAAGCGCGTTGGACAACAACTGCTCTAACACAAATTCAAGCCACTTCTCATCTGTTGTCACCGCAGTCCCTACCGCCTCGTAGCAGAGCGCAATCTTCTTTCGGACAAACCACCTTGCGTACTTGTGCACCGCTTCCTTAATCACATCGTCAAGCGATACCTTTCTTATCACAAAGTCGTTCGTCTCGGATTCAAGGCGCATATAATGCAGCGCCATTTCCGTATACTGCTCAATTGCAAATAACTGCTGCAGCTTCTCATTTCGCTGCGCCTCCGCATATAACTGCCTTTCTTCCTCCGACTGCTCCGCTCCATTCTCCTGCCCTTCCTCCTCAAGCAGCAGTTTGAGCGCGGCAATCGGCGTCTTAATCTGATGCACCCACATGGTATAGTATTCCGTCAGGTCCCGCTGCCTGTGAATCGACTCATTTTCCAGATTTATTTTCTCCTCAAGCAGCAGCTCTAACAAAAGCTGATATTCCTCCTCAACCGGGTCCTTCCCCTGCGGCAGCCCGTCCAGAGTATACACAATGGAGCTCTCCAGCCCCCGCAATCTTTCAAGGCGTTTGCGGTAATCCAGAAAATCCATTATAACTACAATCATCAGAAATCCAAGACATAACAATGCGCCATAACCAATCTCCTGGTTTGGCGCATGATTTAAAATCATAATCGCAGTCATCAGAAGCCCGCAGAGCGCTACCGCAAGAAACCATTTTACACGATATCTGATATATGAAAAAAATTCCCGTACCTTCATTCCCCTCTCCTTGTCACGCCGCTATCCGATCCGGTAACCGATCCCCTTCTTTGTCAGGATAAAATCAGACAAACCAATCCCGTCGAGCTTCTTTCTAAGCCTTCCTACATTGACTGACAATGTATTCTCATCCACATAGCTGTCGCTCTCCCAGAGCTTTGTCATCAGCGTATCACGCGAGACGACCTTCTCCTTGTTCCCCATCAGCACCTGAAGAATCTTAAGCTCGTTCTTCGTGAGCTCCAGCTTCTCCTCGCCATAGACGAGCGTCGCCTCACCCAGATTAAGAAATGCTCCCCGGTGCTCCATGACCGTGCTCTGCCCTGTGAAATCATAGGTACGCCGCAAAAGCGCCTGAATCTTTACCGTCAGCACATCCAGATCGAACGGCTTTGCGATAAAATCATCACCGCCCATATTGACCGCCATGACAATATTCATATTGTCCGATGCCGACGAGACAAAAATCACCGGTACCTTGGACACCTTGCGTATCTCACTGCACCAGTGATAGCCGTTATAGAACGGCAGCTTGATATCCATCAGTACGAGCTGCGGCGCAAACTGCATAAATTCCGCCATAACATCGGAGAAATCAGCCACGCATGCCACCTCATAATCCCAGCTCTCCAGATGTCTCTTCATACTTCTTGCGATGACCTCGTCATCCTCGACAATGAATATACGATACATATTTCTCTCCCTCTGACGGAACTCTGCCAATTATTTACCACAGCTCTGCCAGCTCGTAAATCAGCCTTTCGGTCTTCTCCCAGCCCAGACATGGGTCTGTAATCGACTTTCCATAGCAGCCGTCGCCGACCTTCTGTGCTCCGTCCTCAATATAACTCTCGATCATTAAGCCCTTCACCAGTCTGCGAATCTCCGGCGACACCTTACAGCTATGCATAACATCCTTGCTGATACGAATCTGCTCCATGAAATTCTTGCTCGAATTGGAGTGGTTCGTGTCAATGATCACTGCCGGATGCGCCAGTTCATGACCTGCCGTGCGCGCCTCCTCGTAGTGCTCCAGCAGATTCTGCAAGTCCTCATAATGATAATTCGGAATATTGCGTCCGAACTTATCCACATAACCTCTTAGAATCGCATGTGTATATGGATTTCCGGTCGTCCTGACCTCCCATCCACGATACAGGAACGTATGACCGTGCTGAGCCGCAATAATCGAATTCATCATAACGGAAATATCGCCTCCGGTCGGATTCTTCATCCCGACCGGGATTCCCACGCCGCTCGCCGTCAGCCTGTGCTGCTGGTTCTCCACAGAGCGCGCCCCGACAGCCACATAGGAGAGCAGATCCGAAAGATATCTGTGATTCTCCGGATAAAGCATCTCGTCCGCACAGGTAAATCCGGTCTCCCCGACTGCCCGCATATGCATGTGGCGAATCGCAATAATCCCCTTTAACATATCGGATTCCTTCTCCGGGTCCGGCTGATGAAGCATCCCTTTATAGCCGATGCCGATCGTGCGCGGCTTGTTCGTGTAGATGCGCGGAATAATAAAAATCTTATCCGAAACCTTCTCCTGCACCTTGCGAAGCCTTGAAATATAATCAATCACCGCATCCTCATTGTCCGCAGAACACGGACCGATGATAAGAATCAGCTTATCCTCTTTTCCCTCGAAAATATCCCGAATCTCATCGTCACGCTTCGCCTTTGTTGCCACGATCTGTGCGCTGACCGGGTGCTGCTCCTTTAACTCCTGCGGCGTCGGCAGCTTCCGCAAAAATTCCATTTCCATCTCCATACTAAAATAAACCTCACATTCCAATTCCGCCATGGAAAAATTTTTTATACATATGGTTTTCGCACTGCAACGCGTTGCAGTGTTAAGCCATCGTTTATGATAACGCTTTTAGCGCTTCACGTCAACCCATTTTTCACAACACTAAACATCTGTTTTCGTCCCGGAAGTCTGCTTTATAAAGTCTGCTTTATTTTATATAGGAGAACGTAAGTATATTCTTCTCCGGCACACCAAGCTGCTTCAGCAGCCTCACAGACGCCGCGACCTCGGATTCTCCCGTGTAATCCGGGATGTACGGCGTCTTTATGACATAATTCTCCGGCGCAATTGTCTCTACAAGTGTCTTAACATTCCTTACCGTCTGCGTATTCTCTTTCCCGGTATAACTCCGGTAAATCTCCGGCTGCATCGCCTTGATATCCACAATAAAAGAAAACCGCTGCGTAAGAACCGGGGCAAGAAGCTCCTCCGGCACAGCAAGAGACGTCTCTATCGTGAGATTCCATTCCGGCGGGCAAAGCTCTGCAAACGCTGCAATCTGCCTGCTCTGCAAAAGAGGTTCACCGCCCCCGAACGTCACGCCGCCGCCCGTGTAGAGGAAGTAGCAGTGGTCGATCGCAAGCTGTGCGAGGAGCTCCTCACCCGTCATATGCGAAATGCGGTTTGCTGCGAGGAGTTCCCGGTTAATACAGTACGGGCACGATAAGGGGCATCCCGCCAGCGCTACCAGCGACGTAATCCCCCGCCCGTCATTTTTCATCCGATGCCGGTTGACTGCCAGTACGGAAAATTTGTCCATCCTTATTCCCCCGCCTCTTCCATCGGTGCAACGTCACCTTCCAGTTCCGACGGCTTTTCTTCCCGCTCCGTAAGCTCGCTCTCCGGCATCAGTCCTTCCAACTCATGCTCCGTGTTCTCCCACTCCGTCTGCTCCGTCACATATTCCATGCCTCCGTCAATCTGTTCGACATCACCGTCCAACTGTGCCGCTCCTTCGGTGCTGCCCGCACACCCCGACAAGCCGAGTGACACAATTGCCGCAAGTCCTGCTGCAAGCACTCTGCTTCGCGCAGCTCCCCGGGCAGTTCTTTCCTCTCTCTTAAAGACATTGCTCTCCCTGCCGGACTGCACAGCTCCCGTCTGCCTGCGCAGGATTGCTTCGTTCAGCGCCCGTTCCTCCGCTGCGCATTTCGGACATGTTCCGCTACAGTAACCGTCGTAAGTACATTCTCTCTGATGCAAATCCACGCCCAGCTCCTCCGCCATTTTTGCCCGGACAAGCTTTAACTCTCTGCATCTTTCCTTGTGGATACGCGCCATTTCCTCTCTGCTTCTTTCCATATCTGCCCTCCCGCATTGGTATCATTTTCCTGTTTCCAATATATAGGACGCATTTTATTGAGATTGGTCGCCCGTTTTCTTTAATTTTTTCATAAAATTTATCACAAACGGAAGTGCAATGAAAAACGCCATGATATCTGCCACCGTCTGGGCGATCTCTACACCGAGAAGCCCCATCGTCCGCGACAGAATCAATATCACAGGTATAAAGCAGAGCCCGCTCCGCAGCATCGATAAAAATGTCGCCCTTCCGTTCTTGCCGATACTCTGAAACAGCATATTCGAGCAAACAGAAAGCGGCTGGAAAAACAGAGCAATAAGCTGTACGCTAAGCGCAGTGCTTCCAATTGCGATCACCTCGGGATCGTCCCGGAAAAATGCAATAAGCTCTTCCGGGAAAAACATACCGATCACCGCAACTGCCCCAAGCAGTACCTCGCCTGCCCCAAGCGTAAAGTAAAAGCCCCTTCGGACACGGTCGTACTTCTTTGCCCCGTAATTAAAGGCGGATACCGGCTGAAATCCCTGCCCGATGCCAAGCCCGACAGAGAAAATAAAGAAACAGATACGATTGACGATTGACATTGCCGCGACTGCCGCATCGCCGTAAATCCCCGCCTGACCGTTTAAGATCATCGTCGATATACTTGACAGCCCCTGACGCATCAGGCTCGGCAGTCCGGTCTTACAGATGAGAAGCACCTCGTTCATATCCCTTGTAACGCACCGCACCGAAAGCCTGCTCTGTGTTTTTCCGCTTAAAAACATAAAGAGCAGGATAAAAAAACTGATAAGCTGCGACACTGCCGTAGAGATTCCTGCGCCCTCCACGCCAAGCCCCAGCCGCATCATCAGAAGCCAATCTCCGAATATATTTAAGATGCTTCCTGTCGTAAGCCCGACCATGGCAAACGCCGCCCGCCCTTCATAGCGCAGGATATTGTTGAGCACGCAGCTTGCCGCCATAAACGGCGCCGCGATCAGAATGAACCTCGCATATGTCTTCGCATAGGGAAGAATTGTGTCCGTACTGCCGAGCAGCCGCATTAACGGCTCTAAGAAGAGAAGTCCGAACAGGGTAATCATTCCCCCGGCAGCGAGCGCGCTCACAAAGCTTGTCGATGCAAACCGCGTCGCGCTCTCGACATCCTTTGCGCCAAGCCGCCTGGATATAATGCTTCCCGCGCCATGTCCGAACATGAAGCCGAACGCCTGAATAATCGCCATAAGTCCGAACACGATGCCGACTGCACCGGACGCGCTCGTGCCAAGCTTTCCGACGAAGTAAGTGTCCGCCATATTATAAATATTTGTCACAAGCATACTGATCGTCGTCGGAATACTGAGCATAATCACCAGTTTCGCCACCGGCGTTTCTGTCATTTTCTTATATTGCCGTTCCTCCGTCTCCTGCTGTCTCGCTGCTTCTGTCATTTTCTCTTACCCCCCCTGCCCGCTTCCTGCGGATTTTTGTCTCCCGTCTTTATAACTATGTTTGGCGTCACTTCTGTTTTTTCCGAATCCTGTTTAAGGACGCATTCAGCTTAAGATACTGTTCCTTTGTCAGCCCGCCGCCAAGCATGCCAAGCGCCCGGCGCATCGTAAAGCCCTTCGCAAGCTCTATCATCTCTTTGCTGACGGAAAATCCCATCACGCCCGCTTCTTTTTTCTTTCCCTCGTCCTTTGCTCCTGCGTTCTGTCTGCTCTGGGATTTTAACATCAGAATAAGCCGCAGCAGCACAAGCTTTCCACGAAACGGCTTCATAATCTCCCCTAACGTGTCGTTGATGGACAAATAGCCCTCCGGCGTATCGATCTCAAACCAGTTGATGACCTCGCCCTCCTCCTTCATGCGGTATTCCTCCGGGAACACATCAACCTTCACAATACAGCTCTCGTCCCTGCACGCTCCGGCAACCGCAGTCAGCTTCGTCTCGCCGCAGTTTGGTACGTCATAATAGAAAAACGGAACCTCTCTGCGCTTCTGTCTGCCAAGGCTCTCCCCGTTTGCGAACAGTTCCACTTCCGGCTGATTCGTGTACACCGTCACACGCGTTACCTCCTCGGCACGCCGCTCATAGCGCTTGCCGCAGATGTGTACGAACGGCTCATCGGAAAGCCACGCCTTGTACGCATAGAACGCATCCTTTTTGTATCTCCGGTCAAAAGTCACAAGTCCCTTATGGTTCATACCGCTCTCGCCGCCCTCTGCCCTTGCATCCGCCGCGAAATCGAACATGTTCCAGACATGCGTCGCCCACAGATAAGGACGCTCGCTTATCTGCCGGATCAGCTCCTCATGATAGATTGCCTGATACTCCTCCGTGTAATCTCCCTGCTCCGGCTTTGAAGTATGCCAGTTCAGCGCCTCACAGCCGTACTCGCTGATACCGATGGCGCGGTTCGGATATTTCTCGTGAAACTTATCGAACCACGGACCGTTCATCGACGTGTCACCGCCGTACCAGCCAAAATAATGATTGTACGACACCACATCCGGAATATGAACGTATTCCTCATCAATTGGGCACATCGTAACGACCGCTTCCGTGGTGCGTCTCGTCGGGTCGAGCCGATGCACCAGCTCATTCAGATCCCTGTGATTTTTCAGCATGGAATCGTCCTTTGCTCCATGCATTGTAATCTCATTTGATAATCCCCATACTACAATCGACGGGTGATGATAGTTCTGCACGATCAGTTCACGCATCTGCGACATGGTATTGTCATACCCGTCCGTCATATGATTGGAAATATAAGGGATCTCCGCCCAGACCACCATTCCGCGCTCATCACACAGATCATAGAAATACTGGTCGTGCTGATAATGCGCCAGACGAATCGTGTTCGCTCCCATTTCACAAATGAGATCCATATCCTCTCTGTGATGCTCCGGCAGCAGCGCATTTCCGATGACGGGGCGGTCCTGATGTCTGGAAACGCCGCGCAGCGGATACGGCTTACCGTTTAAGACAAAGCCTCTCTGCGGATCGATTTCAAATGTCCGGCAGCCAAAGCGCAGACTCCGCTCGTCTAAGCACGCTTCCTGTTCCATAAGACGCACCTTAAGCCGGTACAAATGCGCATCTTTTGTTCCGTTCCACAGGTGCACCTTAGGAATCACGAATTTTACAAGTGTCGTATCTACCGCAGCCGTCTGCTCCGCCACGAGCTGCTCCTCTCCCGTCTCATCCGTATCATAAATGGCAAAATGCAATGTCTGCCCGGCTTTCTCCCCGGTAAGGAAAACCTCCGCCGTCACTTCGGCGTCCTCTCCCTGCACCACGGGTGTCACCTTGACTGCCGTACTGCCGTAGTAGTCCAGATCAAAATGTGACTCACCCACCCGGATCAGATTCACATCTCGATACAGTCCGCCGTAAAATGTAAAATCCGCCATCTGCGGGTAGACCCTCCCGTTCGGCGCATTGTCCACCGCAACGACAATCAGGTTCTTCTCCCGCCAAAGTCCTGTGATGTTGACCCGCCAGGTCGAATACCCGCCATCATGCGCCCCCGCTCTGGTTCCGTTCACATAAAGAACCGCCGAGGAATTTGCGCCGCAAAATTCCAGATAAATCTGCTCGCCCGCCCGCAGCGGTGCAGCCGTAAGCTCCTTTGCATAGTAACATGTTCCCCGGTAATAGTCATTGCCGCCATCCTGCCCGTCCGTGCCGTTCCACGTGTGCGGCAGGTCTGCCGCCTCCCAGTCCTTCGGGAGCTCTCCCGGTATCTCCTTCGCTTCCTTTGAAAAGAGCCATCCGGCATTGATACATTCTCTCTGCATTGTATTTTTCCCCTTCGTTATTCACTCTGTCATCTGCAAGTACACGAATCCTACAGTGCATATTCCAAAGCACTGCTCGTTGCCTACTGAAAATTATACTATAAAATTGTGAAAAAATCGACGGGACAAAATACTGCAGTCTGTCTATTATAATTGTTTTTTACTTTCCCCAGTAATGATATTTCTTCTGATTTGCCACAAAACAAATTACGGTAACGATCAGCGCAAGCAATTCCGCCGCTACCACCGCAAACCAGATTCCGTTCAGACCCCAAAGCGCAGGCAGCAGAAGAATCATCACCACCTGAAAAACTAACGTCCGAAGGAACGAAATCAGAGCGGACACCGCACCGTTGTTCAGTGCCGTAAAAAACGCGGAGCCAAATACATTAAACCCGCTCACAAAATAGGACAGCGAATAAATCTGTATCGCCGTGACTGTCATGGCAAGCAGTTCTTTATCATACGAGACGAAAATTCCCGCAAGCACACCGGATAGAAGCTCCGCTGCAATGGTGAGCACAACCGCTACCGTTCCAATCAGAATCAGACTCTTTTTTAGCAGGCTGCGGAGTTCTTCCCTATTATCGGCGCCATAGTGATAGCCCACGATCGGCGCAATGCCGATCGAATATCCTAAATACGTTCCTGAGAATATAAAAGAAACATACATAATGATTCCATATGCCGCGACGCCGTCCGCCCCCGCAAACTTCATGAGCTGGATATTGTAAAGCATATTGACAAGCGACATCGAGAGATTCGTCAGCATCTCCGATGAACCGTTTGCGCAGCTCTTAAGCAGCGCGCGTCCATCAAAACGAAAACGCACCAGATGCAGCGGACTCTTATTTTTTCCTGCAAAATAAAAAAGCGGTATGCCGCCTCCCACGACCTGACTGATTCCGGTCGCTGCTGCCGCTCCGGCGACGCCCCACCGGAACACATAGATGAACAGAAAATCCAGCACCATATTGGTAACGCCTGCCGCCACGGAAATCTTAAGTCCCATCTGCGGACGCTCCGCCACCACCAGAAAGCTCTGAAAGCAGTTCTGCAGCATAAACGCAACATTGGCGAGCAGCAGCACGTTTCCATACACAACGCAGTCCTCTAAGATTGCACCCTCTGCACCTAAGAGCATCGCAATTTTACGCATAAAAATAAGACCGATTCCCATAAGCACCAGTCCCGCCACGATCACAAAGGCAATCAGCATGGAAAAATATTCATTGGCGCGCTCCTTCTTTCCCTGACCGAGCGTCATGGACACAAGCGCACTCCCTCCCGTGCCGATCATGAAACCGACCGAGCCGAGCATCATGAGCACCGGCATGATCAGATTGACCGCGGCGAACGAATCGCTTCCGACACAGTTTGACACAAAGATTCCGTCCACGACGCCATAAAGCGACGTGAAAATCATCATCGTAATCGTCGGTATGGTAAATTTTATTAATTTTCTATAATTAAAGTGTTCTGATATCTGAATGTTCATTGTTCTTTTCTCCTAATCGTTATCACCTCAGGCGCGCCCTGTTTCCTATGGCGCGGAAAGCAGCCTGAGGTACCGTTCCGTGAGCCTTAGCATCTCCTGGCTTTCCTCTTTGCCCATCCTGGCAAGCGCCTCATTCTCTCTCCGGATGACCGGCGCAATGTTCTCTTCCACCATCCGCTGTCCCAACTCAGTGAGATAGATATGTTTATCCCGCCCATGCCCCTCTGTAAGATACAGATATCCATCCTTCTCCATCCGGTGGATCGCAGAGTGAATCGTCTGCTTACTGACGCAGAACGCAGCGCAGATATCCCTCTGCAGACACCCGTCTCCGTACTCGCAGATCGCATAAAAAATCCAGAATACGCTGTCCGAAAGCCCGGACCTTACGGCAATGTTGTGATAGAACTCATCCATCTCCCGGTATAAGCGGTTATATTTCTTTAATTCTGCTCCCCATATCGCTTCCATAAATCACTTCTCCTTTTAGTCCGAACTCGGACTTGCATGGGTTAGTATAGTCCGATTTCAGACTTGTGTCAAGAGGAATGTCGCTTTATGCCGATATTCGAAGTCATGGATTTTTTTATTATTTTTGGTACATTTTCACATTGTTACATTTGCCGAATTTTTATTAAGGACTCTTGACACCAAAAATCCTGCGTGTTATGCTTTACTGGCATTAGATGTTGTTATTTGCATATAATAATTTGGAACGTACTCCGGTGTCCTTCGGGCCCGGGGTCTTTTAATTATACGAAAGGCGTATTATGGACAAAGTATTTAAAACTCATGATGAATTGATCTCTTTACTTGTCAGCCGCGGGGTAGACATATCCACCCCAGAACATCACATCTTTGTAAAAAAAGTCTTGCAACATGAAGGCTACTATAATCTGATCAACGGCTATAATAAGCTCTTTCTCATCACCAAATATCCTGACGATCAATATAAGCCAGGAACAACTGTTGAAGAAATCTACACACTGTATGATTTTGACAAAAAACTCCGCGACATTGTATTCAAATATATCCTGATCGTCGAGCGAAATATTAAAAATCTCCTGGCTTACTCTTTTTCAAAAGAATACGGACATGATAATTACATGCTTTACAATAACTTCGACACAAACAAACGGGATGCCAGCAAAAATATAACTGCTGTTATATCAGATTTCCAACACCAAATATCCTCCCGGGCAAATGATCCTGTTATATCTCATTACCTGCGGAATTATGGTTACATTCCGCTATGGGTTTTAAACAACATCCTTACTTTCGGTCAAATTAGTAAATTTTACAGCATATTAAAGCAAAAGGACAGACAGCAGGTTTCCCACTCATTTCATATTCAGGATAATCAGTTAGAGAGTATTTTATATTACTTGTCTTCTATCCGAAATTTCTGTGCACATGGCAATCGCTTATATTGCTATCGTACCAAAACCCCTTTGATCGATTTTGACGCGCACACAGTTTTAAAAATCCCCTTGACCAACGGAAAAGAATTTGATTATGGCAAACGCGATTTCTTTGCCTGCATGATAGCCTTAAAATATGTTTTACCTAAATCGGATTACTTAAAATTAATAAAAGAAATTTCCCGCTTACTTAATACAACCAGACCCAGACTTTCTGTTATCAGCGAGAGCGATATTTTAAATGAAATGGGATTTCCTCAGAATTGGAGAAATGAACTGCTTTCTCTGGTGAAATAGCCAAATGGGTGAAACGCCTCTGACATTCCACCCATTAAAACTCTACCATAAAATTTCAAATACAAAATGCCGCATAAAGCGGAACAATCTTTTTTCCGTTCTCAAAGCCAAAATTTTTTGCAGAAAGCTTGATTGCATAAGCAGGCTGATACGTTTCCATATAGACCTTTAAGCTTTTGGCTCTGGTGTTGTCGGCAGACTTGACCTCAATCGGAATAAGCTGACCGTCACGCTGTATGACAAAATCAATTTCCGCTCCGCGCTCAGATTCCCAATAGTAGGTCTTATATTCGTTAATGGAAAGCTGCACGTTGACATAGTTTTCCGCCATGCCTCCCTTAAAATCGTTGATTTCGTCAACCATATAAAGGATATCGTTTGCCGCTAAATCCTTCTTGGCACAGAGCAGCCCTAAATCCGACACATAGATTTTGAACGCGTCAATATCCCGGTAATTTTCAAGCGGCTTTTTGACTTGCTCCACCTTATAGACCTGCGACACGATACCGGACAGGCAAAGCCATTCGATTGCGTTTTCAAATTCAGAAGCCCTTCCGCCCTTCTTGATCAGCTTATATTGAAAGCGTGTATTTTTCTTCGAGAGCTGAACCGTAATGTTATCATAAGCAAGCCTTGTTTTCTTGATTTCATTCAGGCTGTTGTACTTGCTCATATCATTCAGATAGCTCGCAAGAATGGTGTCCTGCGTATGACGCACAAGAATGTAATCCTTCGTCTGTGCAAACTGCATGACGCACTCTGGCATACCGCCGACAACAAGATACTGGCGGTAAAGCATCATTGCCGCATCGTGCATAGCGGACGGCAACGGCGTATCGGAAGCAAAGCAGGTCTTGATTTGCTCTACCAATGCTTCCTCACCCATTGCAAGCATAAATTCCTCCATATCCATCGGATATAGCGTTTTCATATCCACCTTGCCAACCGGGAAAGAAAATTTTGCCCTATTTACCGCAACACCGAGCAGGCTGCCCGCCACAATGATATGATAATCCGGCGCATCCTCACAAAAATATTTGAGCGCCGTCAGCGCTCTTTCGCAAAGCTGCACCTCATCGAATACAATCAGCGTTTTTTCCTTTACAATTGTCTGACCCGCAATATGGGATAAAATCGGCAGCAGATAATCGGGACTGATATTTTCCTCGAAGGTCTCGTTCAGCTCCTCGCTTTCTATTACCTAAGGTTCTGATTATAGTGCAACACATATTCGTGTAAATTAGTGTGATTTTTCATAATTATTTCGCACTATTTTACATGAATATTTTTTACAAATTAACAATTTTCGGCACGAATATTTGGACCTGCAACATTCTGTTACATGAGTTTCAATCATCTGTTTCTTTCTTTTTTCACCATGTAATGATAAGGTTATTTCTATCAGAGCAACGGAGCTTGAAAGGGCTTGCCGTCGCTCTTTTTTATTTTATCTGCAAGGAGGAACAGAAAATGAACACATATCCAAAATTCAAGGTTGCAGCCGTTCAGTCAGCGCCGGTTCTGCTGGATCTCGATGCAACCGTAGCAAAAACCTGCACACTGATCGATGAAGCCGGAGCAAACAATGCAAAACTGATTGCCTTTCCCGAGGCATGGATTCCTGGATATCCGTACTGGATCTGGATGGACGGTCCCGATTACGGGATGAAATATTTTGTTGAGTTTTTTAAAAACGCAGTTGAAATTCCAAGCAAAGCGGTTCGCGATCTCAGCGAAGCAGCGAGAAGAAACAGCATGTATGTTTGTGTTTCAGTTACAGAACGTGAAGGCGGTTCGCTCTATTTAACGCAGCTATGGTTTGCCCCAAACGGCGATCTTATTGGAAAACACCGGAAAAATAAGGCTACCAGCCAGGAAAAAACCATCTGGGGAGACGGTGACGGCAGTCTGATGCCAGTCTTTGATACCGAGCTGGGACGTCTGGGCGGTCTGCAGTGCTGGGAGCATTTTATTCCGCTGAATGTAGCCGCGATGGGCGGGCAGAACGAACAAATACACTGTGGTTCATGGCCGGTTGCTATGTGGAATCCGGATAATATGTTTGCAACAATGCAGACCCATGCAGCCGCCACCTATTATGCTGTCACAAATCAGGTCTATTATCTGCTTGCTTCCCAGATCTGGACCGATGAGGAAGCAGACCGCATTTGTGAGACAGACGCTCACCGGGCGGCTATGAAAAACGGCTATGGCATGACAAAGATTATCGCACCAAATGGACGCGATATCGGCACGCATCTTGAGCCTGACGAGGAAGGAATCTGTTATGCAGACATCGATCTTGGGGCATATATTGCAGGCAGATACATTATCGATACTGCCGGAACCTACTCGACTCCGGGATTTCTGCGTCTGACATTGGATAAATCCGTTCACAAAGCTGTTAACATTATTGGCGAGCATGAACAAAATGTAATCACTTATGAAGAAATCCAATATGCCGACAGCATAAAATAACCGTTTCAATGCAAATATCCGACATTTACAAAATAAAGGAGCGTAAAAAAATGACTAAAAAGAAATCACCCGCCTTTTTACTGTTTATGATGCTTATGTCCATGACGGCAGGCGCTATGTGTCTCAATAAAGTTTCGCCGATCATGACGCTCATCGTTAAGGAGCTGGAGTTAAGCGGCAGCGCCCAGGCTGGACTGCTCATTTCCGTATTTGTTATATCCGGCATCTTCCTCGCAATTCCGATCGGCGTTATTATGAAGAAGACCGGCTTTTACAAAATGGGGATCATAGCTCTGACAGCAATCATCATCGGCTCCGGCATCGGAGCAATGGATATATCCTACCCGCTGCTGCTTGCCTCCAGAGTTATCGAAGGTATTGGTCTGATAATTCTTACGAACGTAGGACCTGCTGTCGTTACGGCTGCCTATGGAAGCAGCGGTAAGCTTGGAGCTGCAATGGGACTGCTCATGTGCTTTATGACCTTTGGACAGATTATTATGCTAAATCTGGCGCCCCGGCTGGCAGCTTATGCAGGGTGGAAATCTATATGGTGGCTGACCTTCGTATATGCGGCTGTATTTTTGGTTCTTTGGATTATCTCTCTCAGACATATTGACCGTGAACTTACCTCTGAGACGCCACAAAACGAAAATATACATCCGAAGCTGTTTCCAAAGCAGGTTTTTGCAAACTGGAAAATGTGGTGTCTTGGTCTTACTTTTATGCTGTATCTGATTGCACAGCAGGGTGTTATCGCATTTCTGCCAACATACCTGACGGATGTGCGGGGAGTAGACGCCACTCTTGCAGGCAGCATGGTCAGCGCGGCGTCATTTACCGGGATTTTCACTGCCATTATCGTCGGCATGATTTCTGATAAGATCGGCTCCAGAAAGAAACCTATCGTGGTACTCCTGCTTGCCGCAGCGATTGTCTACTATATTTTTCCACATTTTCCGACGAAATTATTTATACTTATTATAATTCTTTATGGATTAGCTGTCATGGGAATCGTCGGTCTGTGCATTTCTGCAGCGTCAGAGCTTGTCGCGCCGGAACATGCCGGTATGTCTGTGGCATTTATGAACACGATGCAGTGGATCGGAATCTTTTTCAGTTCAACAGTTTTTGGAAAACTTATTGACAGTACCGGATGGTCCGGCGCATTTTACGCAATGGTCCCGATCAGCATTGCGGCAGCAATCCTAACCGCTATAATAAAAGATTTAAATTGAGGTGATAAGTATGAAATACATGAAAGTATCTGTTGTAAATTTTCATCCTGTCTGGGGAGATAAGCAGCGCAACCGTGACAAAATGATATCGTTTGTCCAAAAAGCAGCCGAGGAAGGAAGTAAGCTTATTCTCTTTCCCGAAACTGCACTGACCGGTTATGAGAATGAGCCGGATGTCAGTAAAAAGGATAAAATGCAGATACGGCTGGCTGAAACGCTTAATGATGAAACAGCATTGCTTATGGCGCAGTTATCCTCCCGGTTTCATATGTACATTGTATACGGATTTCCAGAGCGTGACAGTGTGTACCCCGATATTGTTTACAACGCGGCGGCTGTCATCTGTCCGGACGGAAGAAAAATGTCCTATCATAAAATCCATCTTCCGGCAGATGAAAGTGATTGGGCGGCTGCCGGTGATGAACCAATGGTTTTTGATACCGAATACGGAAAAATCGGTCTATCAATCTGCTACGACACTTATTCTTTTCCAGAACTGATTCGCTATGCCAAAGCAAAAGGGGCAAGGCTGTTTTTAAATCCGACAGCATGCAATGATGATGTTTTTCACGCGGTACCGCTGCAAATGCAGCTCGAGGAACATTCCCTTACAAACAGTATATTTATTGCATCTGCAAACCTTTGCGGCGATTGCCATTCGCAGCATTTCGTCGGCGGAAGCAGTATTATTGGCATGAAGAGAAACACTATAAAGGAAGCTGCATATTATGCCGGATTTCCATTTGGCTTTGCCGGCTCCTGCAAGGAAGACGTCTACACAGCAGATCTGGATTTGTCAATCGCGGATGAGGTCTATGGAACTCCAATGTATATACATAATCCGCAAGTCGGGCATCCGGATTTCAGACCGGAAATTTATGCAAAGATGTATGCCGCGCTCTCAGCCGACTCCGAATGGCGCGCGAAATGCTCCTGAGAAATCAGATATAACCAAAAGAAACGGACTTTCATGTTCCGTTTCTTTTATTGCATTCCAGATATTTCTTGATGAACGTTATAAAAAATTGCTCCGCTTTCGTTGGATGATATCCTTTGCGCAGAACCAGACATACATCCCATGTGAAACCGGCATCTTTAAAATGCAAAACACGCGTATTGGGATAGGGATTATCCTGTGCAACAAAGTCAACTGAAATTCCTATGCCCTTATTCTGCGCCGCATAAGAATGCGTAAAATTAATCTCGCTTGTTTCATACAGAGATTCGGGCGTTATTCCTGCCCGTTTAAAACGGTAAATATTCTGGTGATAAGGGTTAAATTGATGACCTACCAGCGCGATTGCCTGATGGTCCAGATCCCAGTAATCCAATATCGCTTTTTCCGCTAAAACACTTTTATCATTAACTACTGCCACATGCCGGCATGAAAACAAAGGTTCAATCTCATATGAAGAAAGATTCATGGGCATTCCAATCACCCCAAGACCGAGCTGTCCGTTTTGAATCAACTGCTCTATTTCATTATCCGGTTCTTCCGTGATATTCAAAATCATCCCTGAGGCAGAACTTTCAAAGGCTGTTTTAAAATCCATTCCCAGATAAGACAGCACGCCATAAGAAAATGCCACTGATACTTCATTTACATGTTCCTGCATCCGCATATCATCCAGGATGGCGGTATACAGGTTTATCAGTTCCTGGCATCTTTCGTACAATATATTCCCACATGCAGTAGGAATGACCCCCTTAGGCGTCCGTACAAAAAGCGCTGCACCAAATTCATTTTCCAGTCTCTGTATAATCTTGCTGACGCCTTACGGCGTCATATATCCTTCTTCCGACGCACGGCTAAAACTTCCGTTTTCACAAACTGTTTTAAATATTTTTAAATCTTTAAGATCCATACTATCTGCCTCATAAAATCCAGCGGTATTCGTTAATCGTGATCGCGTTCTCCTCCTTAGCCGTTACATACTGATATTATCATACACAAAAGATAAGTCACCGTCAACAACTGTAAAACGCCAATAAAGGAAAGAAACAAAGTACTTTCCGCAGCAGGGAATTTTTTGAAATACCGCCAGTGATGTGCTACAATTGTTAAAGTGACACCCCATTATAGGAAATGAAAGGAATCCGCCATGGAAAAAATCAAAACGTTTTTTAAAACAGATGCGCAGTACAAAGCGCAGTTAAATACCTACGACAAGACAGACGGCATCTTCGCCATTCTGTATTTCGCGCTTTTTATGGCGGTCTATTACATAATGGGACTGGTTATGACGAATACCGGAATCTATCTAGGACTCCCCTGCAACCTGCTTCTCGCACTGCTCTCGATCGTCCACGTCCTGCTAAGGCATCAGAAACTTTCCTCTCTTGGGCTGACAGGCGGGAAAATCCGGCAGGCGGTTCTTTTCGGCGGCATCCTCGGGCTGATTTTCTTTGCGGCAGGCGGCATTCTGCCGGGAATTACATCGGGCGCCAGGCTTCGTGATGTGACAGCAATTCTTTACAATATCTTCCATTATTTTGTTATCATCGGGCTTGTGGAGGAAATCGCATTTCGCGGATTTATCCAGACACGACTTTACGGATTGATCAAAAATGATATTGCTGCCGTTTTCGTTGGCGCAATCATGTTCGCACTGATGCACATTCCATTCCAGTTGGCAGCACACCAGATGAATTTCGCAGGCTTCCTTGCCAACGCACCGTTTCTGATTTTCTGGCACATATTTTTTAACTTCCTGCACCGGAAATTCAACTCGATTTACGGGAATACGCTTTTTCACGGATTTATGGATCTGTGCTCGGGAATCTTCCTCGGCTAGCTCAAAGCCAAGCCCCTGCACATGATAAAATGAACGCAAAAGCAGCGTTCATTCTCAAGTTTCTGCGAAACTTTGGATGCGCAAAAGGCATGCGCAGCAACCACCGATTCTAAAAAGAGGAGCATATACAATGAAAATTGAGCATATCGCAATGTATGTAACGGATTTGGAAAAGGCAAGAGATTTCTTTATAAAATACTTTGGGGCTAATTCCAATGAAGGCTACCACAATCCCAATACGGATTTCCGCTCTTATTTCCTGATCTTCGACGACGGCGCGCGGCTCGAACTCATGCATAAGCCGCAGCTTGCGGATGATGCCAAAGCACTTGCAAGAACCGGCTATATTCATATTGCGTTCAGCGTCGGGAGCAGGGAGCGGGTCGATGCCCTGACCGAAGAATTAAAGGCGGACGGCTATGAGGTTGTAAGCGGTCCAAGGACTACAGGTGACGGCTATTATGAGAGCTGTATTCTCGGGATTGAAGGAAATCAGATTGAGATCACTGTTTAAGAACAAAGAAAGATATATAATGAAAGCAATCAAAAACCGCTAAAAGGAGACCCGCCCATGACTCCCAAAATTCTCATCGTCGAGGACGATCATACCATACGGACAGAATTAGAAACCCTGTTGACCGGAAACGGCTATGACGTATTTTCCGTTACCAATTTTTCAAAAACAATCCAGCAAGTGAAGACCGAAAAGCCGCAGCTCATACTTTTAGACATAAAACTGCCGCAGGAAAGCGGTTTTTCTCTCTGCTCCGGCATCCGCAGTTTTTCTGATGTTCCGATTATCTTCGTGACAAGCTGCAGCACGGATATGAACGAGTTAAGCAGCATCATGTTAGGCGGGGATGCGTTTATTACAAAGCCCTACAATACTGCGATCCTCTTAGCGAAAATTGCATCCCTGCTCAAAAGGGCTTACCCCGGGGCCAATCAGGAGGTTCTGACCTATCAGGGCGTTACGCTTCATTTAGACAGCGGTCAAATCCAATACAACGGACATATCGCAGACCTTACAAAAAATGAATATAAAATCCTCTTTTATCTCTTCAAACACGCCGGAAGCATCTGCACCAGAGCCGACCTTATCGAATATCTCTGGGATAACCAGCTTTATGTAGATGATAACGCATTAAGCGTCAATGTAAACCGCATCCGCGAGAAACTATCCTCGATCGGATTAACGGATTTCATCAAAACAAGGCATCGGCAGGGGTACACACTATGAGTAAAAAATTATATTTAAAACAACAGCTTCCGGTTCTCATACTGCATTTTGTCTGCATGGCGCTGCTTGGCTTATTTCTGCTTGCAAACGGAAACAGTATCGATACCCTTCTTTTCATTCTGTTCATCTGGTGTCTGGTTCTGACGGCGTATCTCCTTCTGGCGTACACTGCCCGGAATGCACAGCTTAAAAAGCTATTGGATATGACCGGACAGTTACAGGAGCGCTATCTGATTTCCGAGCTTATGGACAAGCCGGTGCGAGCTGACGATTACGTGTATTACCGGATCTTAAAAATGGCGAACAAATCCATGCTGGAAAAAGTCGGCGCCGTAGAACGCGAGCGCATGGAATACAAAGAATATATAGAACAGTGGGTACACGAGATAAAAACCCCGATTACCGCTATAAAACTGCTGTGTGAGAACCATCGTTCTGCCCTTACAAAAAGTATTCTGACGGAGCTTGAAAAAACAAACCGTTTTACAGAACAGGCACTCTATTATGCGCGGAGCGAGCAGGCGCAAAAGGACTATTGTGTGCGGGAAATCCGGCTATTCGACGTGGTGCATCAGGCGATTGCCGAGAACAAATATCTGCTGCTGCAGTACGATGTCGCCATTGATCTAAAAGAGACTGAAGACAGCGTCTTTTCCGATGAAAAATGGCTGTGTTTTATCTTAAATCAGTTCATTGTCAACGCGGTCAAGTACCGCTCTGCGCATCCGGTATTATCTTTCTATTCCGAGCAGCGCGGTAACGAAGTGCTTCTGTGCGTAAAAGACAATGGCATCGGCATCGACGAGAGTGATCTGCCCCGCATTTTCGAAAAGGGATTTACCGGAAAAAACGGACGAACCGCTTCGCAGAATGCGACCGGCATCGGGCTGTATCTGTGTAAACGCCTGTGCGATAAGCTGGGAATCGGCATTGCCGCCAGCTCCTCTGTGGCAGGAACAACCTTACAGCTTTCTTTTCATATCAACGATTTCATCCATGAAGTGCAGGGCTGACGCCTTGCACTTCTTACATTTTTGTTAGAACTTTGTAAGAAAATATCATACAAAAGAATCTGCGTTTCCTCTACAATAAAAGCAAATGAAAAATACGCGCGTAAATTTATCACACTGTCTGCGGCAGGAATGGAGCTTACTCATGAAAGAAATTTTACGGCTGGAACATATCCAGAAATTTTACGGAAATCAGGGAAATCTTACAAAAGCGATCCATGACATCAGCTTTTCGGTGAACACCGGGGAGTTCTTGGGCATCATGGGCGCCTCCGGTTCCGGGAAAACAACGCTTCTCAACTGTATTTCCACGATTGATACGGCAAGCGCCGGACACATCTATCTGGACGGGACCGACATAACCGAAATGAAAGAAAAGGAACTGGCACACTTCCGCAGGGAAAACCTCGGCTTCGTTTTTCAGGACTTCAATCTTCTGGATACGCTGACGATTTCAGAAAACATCGCTCTGGCGCTGACCATCAATCATACCGCCGCAGCGCAGATTCCGGGGCGTGTAGAAGAAATTTCCGAAATCCTGAACATCCGCGATATTTTAGAGAAATACCCTTATCAGGTGTCCGGCGGGCAAAAGCAGAGATGCGCCTGCGCGCGGGCAATCATCAACAATCCGAAGCTGCTTTTAGCGGACGAACCGACCGGAGCGTTAGACAGTCATTCCGCCCAACTGCTTCTTGGTACGATGCAGCGCATCAACGGGCTGCTTGGTACGACCATCCTGATGGTGACGCACGACGCATTTTCCGCCAGCTATGCGAACCGGATTCTTTTCTTGCAGGACGGAGAGATATTCACAGAACTTCGAAAAGGAAACGCTTCCCGCAAAGAGTTCTTTGATAAAATATTAAACGTCCTTACGCTGATGGGAGGAGGGCAGTCAGATGTATGTTAAACTCATTTTACGCAACGCCAGACGCTCTGTCAAAGACTACTTGATCTATATTGTCACAATGACCCTCTGCATTATGCTTTTTTATGCCTTTTTATCCATATCCAGCAGATACTATCAGCCCGATATCGGCGCAGAATATGATATGACTATGTTAAGCGATGGAATGCTGGCGGCGATATGTGCAGTGACGCTTCTTCTTCTCTTTCTGATCAAATATGTCAATCGCTATATGCTGATCCGCAGGCAGAAGGAATTTGCCGTTTCCGCAGTGATCGGAATGGAACCCAAGACCATTGGCTGGCTGTTTTTTGCCGAAACCCTTGTCATGGGAGCTGTTTCACTTATACTGGGCATCGCGCTGGGCGCGTTGTCTTCACAATTTATTTCAGCTATGCTCTTAACGTCCTACGGTCAGCCCTATCAGCTTTCCTGGATGCTGTTTCCTGACACGGTACTGCTTACCGTCTGCTTTTTTTCGATAAGCCTTCTGGTCGTGGGGCTTTTCAATGTCCGCACCATAAGGAAAATCAAGATTGTAGATATGCTTTATGCAGACCGCCAAAATGAATCGCCCGCCGGGAAGAGCCGACATATGTATGTAGTTTGCATATTATACGGAATACTGGTCCTGTTTCGGACTTTCTCCGGCATATCCCAACTATACTGGTACTATGACGCCCGCTTGCCGCTCCCAGCGCGCATTATGTACTGGGGAAATATCGCCGCGCCCGCCCTGTTTCTTTTATCCGGTATTGTGTGGCTGTTTTGTCGTAAAAAATGGAGCTTTGAACACTATCTTTCGGCTGCCGCGGTGCTTGCGCTCATCAATACTGCCTTTGCCGCATGTGTTCCCACCATACAGGAAATGTACTATCTTGCCGCGAATGATGGCACGCTGCGGCTCTATTTGATGTATCTGCTGTTCGATATCATCTTTTTCGTATGCTGTATGATCTATCTCGCAAGCAATCTGCTTCGCGTGTGGAAGGAGCGGCATATGGAATATAAATATAAGAGCTGCAATTTGTTCTTTTTCGGACAGATTATTTCCAAACTGAACACGACCACGAAAACCATGACGTTGATTTGCCTTACTCTGGTTCTCTCTGCGGTACTGTTCGTTGCTGCTCCGGCGCTTACCGGCTGGGCACTTGGGTATCTCGACGCCAGAGCACTGTATGACGTACAAATCAGCACCACCTACAACAACGTATATGACGAGGCGAACCTGCCCCGGGATAACTACGAACTTGTAACGGACTTCTTAAACGAAAATAAAATTGCCGTAGCTTATGACTGCACCTACAATCTGTATCTGCCCCGCCATGACGATTTTCATAACCGCATAAAGCTTGATTTCCCCATTGCCGCCATATCGCTTTCCGATTATAACGCCATCCGGGAAATGCTTGGCTATGCGCCGGTCAACCTGGACGAGGGCGAATATACGACGCATTGGCGTAAAGTTGCCGCCCAGGAGGATATCCGCTCATTTCTAAACAGCCACGGCACGGTTTCCACCGACGCGGGAAGCTTTGCTCTCGCACAGAACGCCGCCTATACCGAGCCCATCGGCGAAATGGTATATAACCGTTATACAGATGTCCTGTATTTATTCCCGGACGCCGCCTGTGAGCACTTTCTCCCCGTGATGCGAAACCGCTTTATCATGACGGAAGAAACGATTTCTTACGACGATGCGAAAACACTGGAACAAATTTTTCTGGAGAAATATCCCGAAGAACCGGATGAAATGACAGGTGTCCAATATTATTTCAGAATGAGTACCCTGCAGATCAACAGCGCAAAAGCCGATAACTTTATCCTGCAGACAGGCATGACCTACGCCGCAATCGTTCTGATGGTGATTTGTCTTACCATTCTCTCCTTGCAGCAGCTTTCGGAAGCGCCGCAATATAAATACCGCTTTGGTGTGCTCGACAAACTCGGTGCAGACCAAAAGGAAATACAGTCCCTTATTTTAAAGCAATTAGCCGTATGGTTCGGACTGCCCATCACGGCAGCCATATTCGTCTCGGCGATTATCGCTTTCTGCTTTCTGAAAGCAATCCACGCGCAGATTACCGCCTATATTGGCTGGAATACCTTAGCCCTGCAGATTGGAACGATTTTCTGCATCCTTTTTCTTCTGCTTGCCTGTTACTTCATCAGTACCTGGATGATGTTTCTCCATTCCATAGCAAAGCAGACTTAAGCCTTACAATCCGGATATTCCTGCGGGAACTTACTGTGCTCCTGTGGGAGCGTACCGTACGTGCTCCTGCGGGAACTTACCATACCTTACTCCTACGGGAACATTACTGTGCTCCTGTGGGAGCATACCATATTCCTGCGGGGACATTACTGTGCTCCTGTGGGAGCATACCATACTCCTACGGGAACATTACTGTGCGTCTAGTCGCCGCTCATCCCATACAACCAACAGGCTTTCGCTTTTATATAGGTGGGATCGCCTTCATAGACTCCGCTATACGCTACCGTATACTGCATATCAACATAAGTTCCCTCCGCGCTGTCATTGTTCATGTCTGTGACCTTTATCAATACCTCATCGCCATATTCCAAAAGCGGCTCATCCTCCATCAACGTCAGGATGAAATAATCCTCTCCGACCTCTGTGACCGTTCCGCTGCAGGTCGGATATTGGGACGAATAATATTCAACCGTATCCCCTATGACATTTCCGCATCCCGTAAGTAGGAACAGTCCGCATATAAGCCCCACAGTGGAACATATTTTACTGAGACCTCTAATTTTCTTTTCCCCAAAAACGATGCGCATATTTCTTTCCTCCTGTCCCATTACCTGACACTACAAAACCTTCTTGTACTGCGTAACTGTCTTGCGCTGCGTAACTGTCTTGCGCTGCGCAATTGCTTTACTCTACATAACTGTCTTACGCTGCCAAGCTGCTTTACTCTACGATTCTGTCTTACACTACCAAGCTGTCTTGCGCTGCGTAAATGCTTTACTCTACGTAACTGTCTTACGCTGCCAAGCCGCTTTACTCTACAATTCTGTCTTACACTACGTAACTGCTTCACTTTACGATTCTGTCTTGCGCTGCGCAATTGCTTTACTCTACATAACTGTCTTACGCTGTGTAACTTCCTTATGCTGCGAAAACTGGCGGTTGCTTACAGACTATCTTCCGAACGGTTTACTGAACGCTCCGCATCAAAACCTTCAGGATATCTCTTTCTCAGCTTTTCGATATTTGCCTCGAAAATATCCTCCAGCGTTAAATCCAGTGCGGTCGCCGTCTCTGCCAGATACCATGCGATATCTCCCAGTTCCTTTGCAAGATGTTCTCTATTCAGCTCATGCCCCTGCGCAAGCCACTTCTTTACAATGTCGATCGCTTCGCCCGATTCACCGCACAAGCCCATCACTCCGTTGATGAGGACATCCTTTTTATCCAGTTCGGGATTCAGTGTCGTCATTGCAAGCTTTTGATATTCGTTGATTGTCATTGTGTTCTCCTTATTATCCGTTACATACTGATATTATCGTACACAAAAGATAGAACACCGTCAACAACTTAATTCCCTCACTCTTTAACCTATACCGCTTGTCAATATTCTATAATTAAGTAATATATACTGCATTTCTCTATAAATGAAAAACGCCGATTTACGAATAAGTTCGCAATCGACGCCTTTCCATTTTCTACAATACTTGTAGCTTTCATAAATGAGGCATGGGGGATTCGAACCCCCGACAACTTGATTAAAAGTCAAGTGCTCTACCAACTGAGCTAATACCCCATGCTATTTTTAGGTAAAAGACAATGCCCAGTTCCGGAATCGAACCAGAGACACGAGGATTTTCAGTCCTCTGC